>CAJUDH010000004.1:54331-200929 GCA_910584845.1 uncultured Lachnospiraceae bacterium | reverse complement strand
AAAGGCGATAAAGATCAAAGTGATTTCATAGCTGTTTCCTACGGCGGCCAGTGCATTTTCTCCGATGAATTTCCCTGCTACCAGACTGTCTGCAATATTATATAGCTGCTGGAAGATGATGCTGCCGAAAAGCGGGAGACAAAAGCTCCACAGCACTTTTTCCGGTTTCCCTGTGGTAAGATCTCGGTTCATAAATCTTGTCCTTCTTTCGTTTTACTTTTTTTCAAGGATGTATTATAATCCATTTTGTGAAATAGGAAAAATACATATAATATATCGGAGAAATATAAAAATTATATGGATATAAACTTTGAATACTATAAAATTTTTTATTATGTGGCAAAATACAAAAATATTACAAAAGCCGCCGCCGCTTTAGGAAGCAGCCAGCCCAATGTAACACGTGTTATGAAATTGCTGGAATCCCAATTAAACTGCCGCCTGTTTACCCGGGAGGCAAGGGGGATTTCCTTAACCGACGAAGGGGAGTCCCTTTATGCCCATGTAGAAATAGCCTGCCGCCATCTGTTATATGCCCAGGAAGAGATCGGCAGGCGGGGCTCTTACGGATATGGCGCCGTAGAGATCGGGGCGACAGAAACAGCGCTCCATCTATTCCTGCTACCGCTGCTGCCGGATTTTAAAGCAAAACATCCCGGAATTAAAATTAAAATCCATAACCATACCACCCCAGAAACGATAAAACGCCTTCTAAACGGAAAATTTGATTTTGCCGTGGCCACAACGCCTTTTCAAACGCCAAAAACCATTTCCTGTGAAAAAGTATTGGATTTTCATGAAATCCTGGTAGGGGGGACGCAATATAGGCATCTTTGCAAAACGCCAATAGAGCTAAAAGATACCAGAGGCTACTTATGGGTGGGGCTGGGGAAAGAAAGTGCAACCTACGAACTGTATAAAGATTTTTTTATCAAAAATAATATAGATATGGAGCTGGATATGGAGGTCGCTACATCTGACCTGATGTTGCCGTTGATTGAAAACAATTTGGGGATTGGCTTTATCCCGGAAAAGTTGGCCCGGCCTTTGTTAAAAGAGGGAAGGCTGGTACAAATCCCGATCCGGTGCCCTGTCCCGCCGCGCTCCATACAGATAGCTTCAGACAGCGGAAGGGGGAAAAGCCTTGCGGCAAACTTATTTTACCAATATTTATTAAAAGCAAGGGTACCGGCTCCTTGACCTTCCGGCTAATTGCGCACAAGGAATGTTTCGCCTGCCGGGGCCAGGGAATCAGGCACAACGGTATGTACAAAAGCTTTTTAACCATACAGGCAGGAAATCTGGCATGTGGTTTGGGCGCCATACCGATCTTTTTATTCCGGATACTCTTTATCCTTCCAATACCACCATTTTAATTTTTCCGGTTCATGGTGTTCATGCTCCGCAAAATATACCGCACAGCGAAACACATAAAGCACGCACCGGTCGTCCTGAAACCCTTTTTTCAGGCAGTCCAAATGGTATAGCTCTTCCGGGCTCTTCCCTATTAAATCGGCAACGCAATGGATCCCTATATTTTGTAAATGACGTTCCATATTTGCGCCGACTCCTGGTATTTTCTTTAAGTCGCTAACCGGGAACCCTCCGGAACAAACGATTTCTTTTGGTTGGCCCACCAACGCCCCCTCCTTTGCTTTTCCCTTCTGTGTTTGCCTCAAATCCGTTTGCTGCCTTTTTGATTATAAGGCATAAGGATACCTCTGTCAATGAAGAAAGAAAAAGCAATGGAATGCCTTTCCTAACCTTTTCCGGACAAAACTATAAAAACCGGTTCAGCGCCATGCACCACAGCGGCAGCGCCCCCACAGACAGTAAGGTGGTCAAGACAATGCATTGGGTGGCAAATTTCTCGTCCCCATGGTATTTCGCCGCGAGGATGGCGGTGGTGCTTCCGGCAGGCATGGCCGCCAGCACAACGGCGATTCCCGTTACCACCGGATCTGCATGGAAGAAAAGGCAGCCGGCCAAAACCACAGCCGGAATTGCAACCAGGCGGATAAACGAATAAATCACGGTTGTTTTTGTAACCATATGGTGGAATCCTGCGTCCGCCAGCACCGTCCCGATAAACAGCATCGTTATGGCTGTAGTACATCCCCCCAGGCTCCGCACAGCCTTCTCCAGGAAAACCGGAAGCGGAAGCTGCGTCACCATCAAAACAATCCCTATCTCCACGGCAATAATGCATGGATGCTTCAAAACTTTTTTGGCCACTTCCTTTTTTTTCGGGCTTTCGGTAAAATAAGAAATACCCGCCGACCACATGACAATCCTCTGAGGGATCAAATAGATTGAGGCATATAAAAGCCCTAGGGAACCATACAGCCCTTCTGCCACCGGGTTCCCCAAAAAGCCCGCATTGGAGCAGACGGTACCATATTGTAAAATCATCCGCTGGCTTTTCGGCACCCGGCTATAGCACCACCCGCTGATGGACATGCAAAACAGCTGCAGGATTACGGAAACCATGAAGATCTGAAGGCCGGAAACCAGCATTGCTTTATCAAAAGGGGTACAAAATGCCCCTATGATATTGCATGGGAGAATCAAATCAACAATCAAGTCCGTTAAAACACGCCTGCCCTCAGGGGTAATGACCTTCTTTTTCTTCAGTAGTACCCCGGCCCCGATCAGTAAAAACATCATTGCCTGAAGGTTTAAAAGCCCTTTCCATTCCATTTATTTTCCTCCATTCTACCCCATCCCCCTGTTATATCTACCGGCAATATCGTTTACTTGAAAACCGTTTGCTGTAAACCGGAAAAAGAAGTTACCGGATTTCCCGTTCTTCTTCCACGATCTCTGCTTCCGTGTTCCGCTCCACGAAATTCACAATTTCATCCATAACACGGTCTGCCTGGGCCCTGTGGGGCACGATAGCCGCTACCCCGATTCGGATTGACTGGTGGATATCCGGATCCCCTACTTCTGCAACCGATACAGAAAATTTATTCTTTACCTTTGCCAAAAGGCTCTTTACTGCCATCCTTTTTTCTTTCAGTGAATGTACCCAAGGGGCATGCAGTTTTATGGTCAAAACGGCTACTTTTATCATTCCTGTCCTCCTGATCTACAATCGATGCCCCAACGCCTTTGGGCCTCTAATTTGATGGGCCATTTACGGGCCGATGGCCCCACTTCCAATCCGCTGCCGGTAATACTAAACATAATATTTTTATGTAAACTATTACCTCCGCAATCATTTCCGGGCGCATCCATCCCAGACGTTTCCAGCCACAACCTTTCGGTTCAAGGATGCTGGACATATCCTTCCTCAAATACGGATAAGTTCTTTTCTGCTTCTTCCAAAGGGCATCTCACCCCTTCCGCTGAGACGCTTAGGATTAGGTTCCCGTTTTCTTCCCTTACGTCCTTAAGCCACCCTTCCCGGACCAGGGTACGTATAATCTGGTAAATCCGCACACTGCTGTCTATATAGCCTTTTTCCATATATAAATAATCCACATCCGCGTATTGTAAATATTCCCGGAAATTAGGCGCGTCAGCCACAATCTCAGGGTTCCCCCAATATCCGGATATATCCACATAAGATTGTACCCAGCAAGGAAACGTAAGTACTCCCGGATGTTCCCCCAATGCAATCACCCGTGCCTTTGGGTTGGAAGCAAAAATATCCCATATGGCGGCGCTCCCCTGGGCGGCCCGGCTGTCACGGGCTTCCTGTAGGTGGGGGTAATATCCTTTATTGGCAAGATGGATGCCCCCATTCCCCAATGCCCAGGCCCAATTGGTCAGTCCACATAACAGGGCGCCATAACACCACACCGGCATTAATATTGCCGCAACCAGCTTCCATTGCCGGTACTTTTTCTGATTGATCCAGATACAACCTGCTAAAATAATCAACACATAGGAAAGCATGTAATAGTTGCCGTCAATTTGTGGCAATGAATACAGGCTGGCCATGTCGATAAACAGCAATGCCGCCAGAAGCATGGACAAAAAAGGCAGGCATCCCTTTCCCCCTTCCGCCCCTTTCCCCGCCAGGATCCGATAGCAAAAGGGCAAGAGGAAAAAGGCCAAGGGCAAAACGCTTCCCCAAGCAATAATTACATGGGCCATATCCTCCCCCTGCGGATTTAATAAAAGCCCATATAGGCGGCGGGACAAAAATAATGCCCGGCCCCCGATGTCCGTCCCATTTCCCGCCGAGGGGAAACCTGCCGCATAAAATGGATATTTTACCTGAAACCCTAATTTCTGAAAAAACTGATAAAATACCGATGTTACCGGAACACCCACTAAATGCAAGGTTCTGCCCCAAACCCCTGCCAGTGCGGCGATAGAAACGGCCAGAAACAGCCATGCATGGCAATCAAGCTTCCTATGCTTTTTATGTTTTTCCGGCCCTTCCTGCGCCCTTCCGGCCCCGGGCCTGGCTTGTCCTTTAAAACTGCCCTTACGCCTGGCCATTGTAATCGGTTCCCACAAAACCCATACCGCCCCTATCCCTGCGACAGCCGTAGAAAATACCACTGCCGTCGGTTTCATAGCCAGGCTTATGGCGCCCGCCGCCAGCCCAAAGAGTATCCATTCCCCGTTTTTTCCTTTTTCATACTGAAAGATGGCCTGTACCATCAGGATTTGGCAAAACAAAGTCATCATGTCTGCTTTTGCAGTCCCTGACATGTTCATCACCCCTGGTACGGATGCCGTCAAAAACGGCACCCACAACGCCGTTTTTTTGTCCATGCCCAAGGACGCTGTTTGATAAAGCGCCAATAGCATAAATCCCGCCACCCATAAATTCATAGAGGTACAAAAGCTGTAAGAAGGCAGGCCGGCCAAAGGCAACGTCAATGTTTCCCAACCTTTGGGGTACGTATAGACTACCCCTAAAGTCCCCAGGTTTTCATAGATCCCACTGCCGCTGTCCAACATCACATGGGAGCGGACGCCATACCACAAACTGTCGAAGTCCACTGCCACATTGAGCCTGCCAGCCTGAAGAAGTAGCAGGGAAAGGGCCGCAGCCGCCATGGCGGCCGAAAGGGCATGGGGCCATTGGGGGCTGCCTGCCACATCCCGGCTGTAAATACAAAGATTTTGAAACATGCCGCCCCCTTGACGGTTACGGGCCTCCCAAAACAATAAGGCCAATCCGGTGGCCAATACCCAAACACGCAATTTCCCTATGCCCCCTAGCCCTGCCAGGGAAAGCAGGCAAAAGGCCAGTACCGTCATGGCAGAACCGAAAAGGAAGCTCCAACAGACCCCCATATGCCGCCGCATCTTCCTGCCCATCCATCTCCCCAGCAAAATCAGGTACAAGGAATAGGCACCGGTAAAAACCACCGGCAAAAAAATCATATGGATCCAGGAAAAGGCCGCTACAAGGAACGCTGCCGCCCCCAACCTTATGATCATGCCGCGGCCTTTTTGAAACAATAAAAACAACATCAGCCATAAACAAAAAGATTCCATCATCATGAACCGGAACCCTTGTTGTGAAAAATGCCAGGATAGTATTCCTTCCCCAATCAATTTCCATGCCGAGTATATGGTTATACCTGTGGTCAAGACCCCTGCAATCCATATATCTGCACTTTTTTGCCTTTCCATACCTTCCCACCTCTTTCGGCTATCCTAACATAGTTCCCCGGATTCAAACATATGGAGTACTACCGTTAAAGAATCTACAATTTTATAAGCCATTTTTGCATAGTTTTCCCCTGGCTCTTTCATATCCGGCACACAGACTACCGGGATGCCTGCGGAATAAGCAGCTTGTATGCCCGCTTCCGAGTCTTCCAAGACAATGGCTTCCATCGGTTTTACCCCTACTTTGTCACAGGCTTTCAAAAAAACATCTGGATTCGGCTTCCCTTTTTCGATTTCATCGCCACAGATGGAATCATCAAAATACGTTTCCAGGTTTGTCTGTTCCAAAATCTTGTCTACCCGGCTGCGGTTACTGGAAGTGGCCAGGACCGTCCGATATCCCTTTTCTTTTAAATAAGCCAAAAAATCCCTTACCCCGTCTTTAACCGGCACCCCGTCTTTTTGAAATAGATCATCCATATAGCGGTGGACTTCTTTTAACACTTCTTCCATGGGAAAAGATTTTCCGTATTTTTCATAAAACATCTGAAAAACAGACGGCAAAGGAAGCCCCAAAACCTGCTTGTAAAATTCCCGTTCCATAACCAGGCCTAACTTTTTGCATTCGGCCACATACCCTTCATAAGTAACCCGCTCGCTGTCAATCATCAATCCGTCCATATCAAATATAACTGCCTTTATCATAGGTTTTCCTTTTCCCTTTTCTGTATTTTATTTTCGGAAAAAACGCCCTCATCCGACAGGCGCACCCATCAAATAAGGGTTTCCGTTGTTTAAAACAAGTGTGCCAGAAAGGCACACTTGCTGCATAGGGCGTAACTTTTAAATATGGTTGGCAACTTCAAAGGCGTCCCAGATCGCATACATAATGTTGCTTACTTTTTTTGCATCCCCCAGCAAATAAAGTTCCGGTACATCAAATTCCACTTCCTGATATAAGCTGTTTTCCTCCTGGTACCCTACCGATAAAATGACGCTGTCACAAGGAAGTTGAAGCTCGGCCCCGTTTTGATCGACAGTCAATACACCGTCCTGGTATTTGGACGCCTTAGCCTGGGTTATTACCTGGATATGGTTATAAGGGATCAGCCGTTCCAGCATTTCGGAATTTGCATGACATAAGGGGCCGTTGACGGCAAGTATTTTGTCCAGGGCTTCCACGATTGTAACGGATTTTCCCATCTGAGCCAGCCAAAGGGCTGTTTCACAACCCACCAGGCCACCGCCGACCACTACGGTTTTCTCACCGCATTCTTTTTCCTTTGTCAGCACTTGGGAGGCTGTGTAAACATGTTCATCCTCACCCAAAGAAAAAACTTTCGGGGTAGACCCGGTGGCAAGGATTACCGTATCAAAGCCCTGTTTTAACACATCTTCCTTTTTTACTTCTGTGTTCAAATGGACCGGGACCTTCCATTTTTTCAACTGCGCCTCATACCAACGGGCAAGCGCCAAGTCGTCTTCCTTAAAATCCGGGGCCCCTCCCGGAATCAGGTTCCCCCCTAAACGGCTTCCTTTTTCAAAAAGTTCCGGCCGGTGCCCCCGTATGGCAAGAACTCTGGCGGCCTCACAGCCTGCCGGCCCCCCGCCCACGATTAATACCCGTTTGCTTTTCCATACAGGCCCATAGGCACTGGCCCCTTCCCTGGCTGCCTGCGGGTTTACAGCGCAATTTATCATGGAATACTCCTGGATACGGCCCATGCAGCCTTCCTGGCAAGAAATGCAAGGACGGATTTCGTCAACCCTCTGGCTCCGCAGCTTATTGGTAAAGGTACAAACCGGTATCCACGTTCAAAAATACATACTCGCTGTTGGGGAGGCCCTCTATGTCCAAATCCAGCAGCACATCCATAAGCCGCAGAGCATCAATAGCCCGGCAAAAGTAATTGCTGTGGTAATAATACTGATGCGCGTAGCAAGCTTTTGATTGGCTAAAAATTTCGTAAAAAACCCTCCCGCAACAAAAATATCATACAAGTAATTTTACCATGGCCTCCTTTTTTTTTCAAGATGCCGTGGCATCACAAGTCAGAATAATGTCTGTAGGTTCCCGCCTATCCCCGCTTTGGGGATAGGCAGCTTTTCCATATCTGCCCTCTCGTGGGCAAGCAATTTCATCTTTTTATCAATACCGCCTGCGTATCCTGTCAGGCTTCCCCCGGCCCCTACCACCCGATGGCAGGGGATGATAATGGAAATCGGGTTATGCCCCACTGCCCCGCCCACAGCCCGGGCGGACGTGTTGCCAAACTTACGGTTTGCCGATATTTTTTTTGATATTTCTCCGTAAGTAGCCACCTCCCCATAAGGGATCCCGCAGAGTATCCGCCAAACTTCCTTACGGAATGCACTGCCTGCGGGCGCAATTTTTAATTCCTGTAACGGCGGTTTTTCTCCATTAAAATAACGGCTTAACCATGACGCCGCCTGCTTCAAAAGCATGGACTCCGATGGTTCGGCTAACTCCCCTTTCCAGGGGTCCAGGAAATATTTTTGCCCCTTTATCCAAAGCCCCACCAAAGCCCCGTCCTTTTCCGCAAGCAGAAGTTCACCAACCGGGGAATCATAACTCATGGTATGTAACATAGCCCTCGCCCTCCTTCCATGATGGTATGCCTTAAACACTTCGAGGCGTTTGCCCCTGTCATAAATCATGGAATATAGGCCGCATATTTTTATAAGTACAAAACTTCAAAAAACCCAGAGACTTTAACAATCCTTTTGCCTCTTCCAAATAAGTCCCTAAATGCTCTGGCTTATGGCTGTCGCTGCCAATGGTAATGACCTCCCCTCCCAGTTCACGGTAAAGGCGCAGGATTTCTTTGGACGGCGTTGAATCTGCGAGGCCATACCTGTGCGAAGACGTATTTACCTCAATCCCTTTCCCTTCTTTAATTACCTTCTTTAGTATTTCCTCTATGTATGGCCTTACCCTTGCAAAGGGGTATACCCCCATTTCATCATACCGCACGATCAAATCCAAATGGCCGAGCACGCTATAATTGTGGTAATGGTTTACCAGGTTTAGCATTTCCTCATAATAGCGCTCATTATATTCTATTTGTGTCCGCCCCCTTTGAAAGTCCTGTGTCCAAAACTCTTTATCCTCCACCTGATGGACGGACAAAAGAATAAAATCAAAGGGATAGCGGCTAAACAATGCCTCAAATTGCGGAATCGTATGCATCTGCACGCCAAATTCCATCCCTAATTTGAGGGAAATTTTGCCTTGGTAAGCCTCTTGCAGGTTTCGGACCTGTTCTACATATTTGGGGTAATCTACGTTGGCCAGCGGCTCCCCGTCCCGGTAAGTTACTTCTTCTTTGCTGTCCCAGTCTACCTTCACCCCATAGTCCACATGGTCGGTAAAACAAATTTCATCGAAGCCCAGCCGAACCGTATCTTTCACCACATCCTCCATGGGATAGGTCGAATCGTCGCTGAACTCCGTATGTACATGATAATCCGCTAACATTTCTTTTCCTCCCTTCTTGTACCCTTTTACCGTATAATCCGCTCTGCCCTGTCCCCCAGACGCTTTTGAATCAGATTGACCAGGTTGCCTGCCCCGTCTTCCGTCTCGAAAGACAGCCTTACATCTTTGCCTTTTTGCCCTGCCGGCGCCAGGCAGTGGATCTGGATAATGTAATAGGTATAGTTTATCCGGACTTTCCCGCTGCGGATTTGCCCCGATTCCACCTCTGAATGGATTTTTTCCACCAGCTGGGAATCCACGACCACTATTTTCCCTGTGTTAAAAAGGACCACCCAATGCCGTTCCCCTACCATCGCTATCTTAAAGCCCTCATTGCCTTTTTCCATAAAAGCCCATCCGGCTTTGGTATCCACAAGCTCTCTGGCCAAGGCTTCCTGGCTTTCCGGCGCCGGAACCTGCTTTTTCAGGTCTTTTTGGAGGTTCTTTATAATTTTGTCCGGGCTGAAGGAAACTTTCGCCCCCAACCAAAGCAAGGCCCCTGCCAGTTCCCCCACAAATATCCCCATCGGCAGATGGACGGTCAATACATAGGCCACCGGATAGCGGACCACAAAACCAAGGATTGTCAACACCGCCATAGAACCCAGCAAAAACTGCAGGGCCATCTTGCCCCGTTTGGCGCGCATCATGCCGCACCAGGGTTCCACCCTGTCCGTCTGCTGCTTCCAAAAAGCCTCCAACGGGCTGCCGGGGTTACGGGGGGTAGCGGGCGCCTCATTTTTTCTTATTAAGGATAGCAGGCATAGCAAAAAAATCAATACATTCAAACCTGCAGTAACCATAGACATCCACAGGTTAAACGGCAAAAATCCACCGATATTTTTGTCTTCTATTACATACCAGCAAAGCTGGGCCGACGCCAAAGAATCCATTTCCCCGGTGCTTTGCGAATCCGGGCCTGCCAAGGCATCCATGGCCTCCTGGATTGCCTCGTCACCTAACGGGGCCAAGGTGCCGGTTACCTCGATTGGGCGTTCTTCGGACGCCTGTTTATCCCCCCAGCTTGCCTTTAGTTCTTCCGAACGGTTAACAGCCTTCATCAAATGTTCCAAATTGCCTTTTTTCCGGTCTGGCACCACAACCTTTAAAAAAACCTGGCGTTCCTCATCATAAGTCACATAGGCCATTTTACTGGCCCGGCCTGCATCTCCCGAATAATATTCCTCAACAAAAGATGCAACGGGATGCGTCACGTAATAGGAAACATATTCCCCTTCCAACTCCCCCAAATCTATGTGGCCTGCCGTTGGCTCCGGTCCGGATATAAATGCAAAAAACTGCCGCCCAGCCATAATGCAAAAAAACAAAACGGCCACAGCAGAAAATAGAAATATTTTTGTATGGGTTTGCCTGTCCATTGCTGCCTCCTGTAAATTTTTCTTTAAAAATTATACCTTTAATCCATTACATTTTCAATCCTTTTATTCTGTTTTGGCCATCATCCCTTTGCCACGGGAATCCTTTGGGGCCTTCATTGCCCCTGCCCAGCCTCCCTGCCTGGTTCCAAAAACTGCCCGGCTGGCGGGGTGAAACTTTATGGCTGCCCCCTCCTTTTTGATTTTATAGGGCCCTGCAAAAATCCTCCCCTTTTCCTTTCACACAAAAAACTGCCACAGAGGCCAAACCCTCCATGGCAGTTTTTATTATCTTTTTCATCCGGCCCTTACACCAGCGCCAGCGTCTCCCTGGCAATCGCCAGCTCTTCGTTAGTCGGGATCACTACTACCGTCACTTTGGAATCCGGTGTAGATATTACAATCTCTTTGCCTCTGGTGGAATTTGCCTCTTCGTCCAGCGTAATCCCTAAAAAGGCCAGATAACTGCAAACCATCCGGCGGGCATTCTTGTCGTTTTCCCCTACGCCGGCTGTAAAGGCGATCACATCTACCCCATTCATAGCAGCCGCATAAGCGCCTACGTACTTGGCTACCCGGTAGGCAAAAGATTCCAGGGCGATTTCGGCCCGTTTATTGCCATCGGCTGCCGCATCCCCCAAATCCCGGAAGTCGCTCGATACGCCAGATACGCCAAATACGCCGGATTTCTTATTAAGGACGTTTAGCATCTGGTCAATGTCCATATTCTCTTTGTGCATCAAAAACTGCATCACGCCGGGATCCACATCACCGCTCCTTGTGCCCATAATCAACCCTTCCAATGGGGTTAGGCCCATGCTGGTATCCACGGATTTTCCGTTCTGCACGGCAGAAATGCTGGAACCGTTGCCCAAATGGCATACGATGGTTTTCAATTGGCCATAGGGTTTTCCCAAGAACTGCGCCGCCCGTTTGGAGACGTAGCTGTGGCTTGTCCCGTGGAACCCGTACCTCCTTATTTTGTAAGTTTCATAATACTCATAGGGAAGCCCGTATAAATATGCCTTTTCCGGCATCGTCTGATGGAAAGCCGTATCAAAAACCGCCACCATAGGGGTGCCCGGCATCAGTTCCTGGCAGGCGCGGATACCGATCAGGTTAGCAGGGTTGTGGAGGGGGGCCAAGTCGTTGCAGGCCTCAATCGCCTGGATGGCTTCTTCCGTAATTATGGTAGAGGAAGTAAAGGACTCGCCTCCATGCACCACCCGGTGCCCTACGGCCCCTACCTGGTCCAGGCTCTTGATCACGCCGGACTTTTCATTGGTCAACGCATCCAAGACCAGCTTAATGGCCTGGGTATGGGTGGGCATCGGGGAAACCGTAACTTCTTTCTCTTTCCCGTCCGGCTGATAGGTGATCTGGCTCCCCTCAATGCCAATCCTCTCACACAGCCCTTTTGCCAGCACCGCTTCCGAATCGGAATTGATAAGCTGATATTTCAAGGAAGAGCTTCCGCAATTGATTACCAATATATTCATGAATGTTTCCTCCTAATCTTACTGGGCCTGTACGGCGGTAATGGCTACTACGCCCACAATGTCATCCGCGGAGCAGCCCCTGGACAGGTCATTGACCGGACGGGCAATGCCCTGGGTAACCGGGCCGTAGGCTTCTGCCTTGGCCAGGCGCTGTACCAGCTTGTAGCCGATGTTGCCTGCATCCAGGTCCGGGAACAAAAGCACATTGGCTTTGCCCGCTACTTGGCTTCCGGGTGCTTTGGATGACCCTACGGAAGGCACAATGGCCGCATCCAACTGCAGCTCCCCATCCACCTTAAGTTCCGGATAATTTTCTTTGGCAATCCTGGTCGCTTCCACCACTTTATCCACATCCGCATGTTTCGCAGAACCTTTGGTGGAATGGGACAACATAGCCACCACGGCTTCCTTCTGGACCAAAAGTTCAAAAGATTCTGCCGACGACTTGGCAATGGCAGCCAGTTCTTCAGGGGTGGGATTCTGATTCAAACCGGAATCGGCAAAAATAAAGGTCCCGTCAGCCCCATACTCGCAATCCGGCACTACCATCAGGAAAAACGCCGATACCAATTTGGTCCCCGGTTTGGTTTTGACAATCTGGAGGCATGGGCGTAAGGTATCTGCCGTAGAGTGGCATGCGCCGGACACCATACCGTCTGCGTCGCCGTTTTTAATCATCAGGCATCCGTAATATGCATAATCGGATAAAATAATTTCCCTGGCCTTCTCGGGCGTCATCCCCTTGGCCTTCCTCAATTCCACGAACAAGTCGATATACTCCTGCGTCTTCTCATACGTCCGGGGGTCGATAACGGTAGCGCCGGATACGTCCAACCCTTTGCTGTTTTCAGCAATATCTTCCGGAGTGCCAATAATAACCAGATTGGCAATTTCCTCCTTCAAAATCTTTTCGGCAGCTTCCCATGTCCTTCTGTCCATAGACTCCGGGAGCACGATGGTCTTTTTATCCGCTCTGGCCCGCTCCTTGATCGTGTCAATAAATCCCATGATAACTATTACCCCTTTCTAAAATGTTTTTACCATATACCCTACGGGTACGCTTTGCCCGTATCCTGGAGTACCCTGAAAACCGCTTCCCGCCGACGTGGGCCACATTTGTGGGTTCCGGTCCAAATAAAAGCGGCGTAAGAGGGCAGCGCCGACGCGCCCCCATGCTCCATCCGACAAGGTATGCCTTTATTATACACTTACGGCAGGATGGTTACAAGTTAAATTCCCCGATAAATTGCATTTTTTACCATACGCAGGGCAACGGGCCCGCTTGCAGGCAGCTATTCCACACAACAATCATACAGGCGTTCCATAACCTCTTTTGCCTTATCCACATCTATGGAAGAATAATTCATCACATAAACGTTTTCCCGTTTCCTTTCCTCCCCATAGTAATAGCCGGATAAGGGCAAAAGCCGGATCCCCTTTTCTTTTGCCCGCCCCACAATCAATGCCTCTGGCAGTCCTGTGTGGACTTCCATCAGGAAATGGAGGCCCGCTTCCTCCCCGGAAAGGGAAACCAGCTTCCCCAGCCTGCTCGCTTCCAGCTCAGCCAATAAAATATCCCTTTTTTTCCGGTAATAATTCCGCAAACGGTTGATGTGGCTTTCAAATTTGCCTTCCTCGATAAAGCGGGCTAAGGTATATTGTTCAAAATTGGAAACCGTACAGGAATAGAACGAAAGCTTCCCATAAAACAGTGGCAAAAGCTTCTGCGGTAAAACCATGTAGCTGATACGTACCGTAGAACAAAGCGTCTTTGTGAACGTGTTCATATAAATTACCTTATCCGACATATCGATACTCTGTAGCGGGGGGATCGGCTGCCCGCTAAGCCGCAGCTCGCTGTCATAGTCATCCTCAATAATATAGCGCCCTTCCATTTCTGACGCCCAGCCCAGCAATTCATACCTGCGGCTGATGGGCATCACGATCCCCATAGGATATTGATGGGAAGGGGTGACATGGACAATGTCTGCCCCCTGCCTTTTTAAATCGTCAATGCGGATCCCTGCACCGTCCATGGAAATCCACCTGCAGGCAACGCCGTAGCTGCCATAAATTTTCTCCAGCTTCTGGTAACCGGGGTTTTCCACTGCATAAACCGGACCCTTTCCCAATAACTGTATCAGAAGGCCATATAAATATTCTGTCCCTGCGCCTACGACCACCTGCGCCGGCTGGACGTCCATATTGCGGAATGCCTTTAAATACCGGACAATGTTTTCCCGCAGTAAAACGGTCCCTCCGCAAGGGGAATTGGTCATCAACTGCACCCGGCTGTCATTTAACACTTCCCGGATCACTTTAGACCAGATCGTAAAGGGAAAAAGTTCCGTCTCGGTCTGATTGCTGGAAAAATCTGCCAGGAAAGGGCCGGCCCCCTCCGTTAGGGGGGGCGGGCCCTCTGCCACAGCCGGCCTTTTTGCGCAGGCCCGGCTTTTAAAATCCGCCACAAAAAATCCGCTTTTGGGCAAAGAATAGATATAGCCTTCGGCAGCTAACTGCCCGTAGGCATTTTCCACCGTGGCCACGCTAACCCCTAAATTTTTAGCAAACTGCCTTTTCGAGGGCAGCTTTTCCCCTGGCTTTAATATTCCCTGGGCAATATCGTTTTTAATGTTCTTATACAAAAATTCATATAAAGGATCTGGACCTGCATTGGCTACGTCATAGGTAATCATGGTGTTTAAGCCTCCGTTCTGGCCTGTAGGGATTAGGGTATTGGCCGCTTGCCGTTTTTATCATGCCCCATCAGGATTATATCTTACCCGTTTCCATAAGTAAAGTACACGCGGGAAAAAAGGAGGCTGTTGCATTTTGCAACAGCCTTTCTACTATAACGGCAAAAACAATATCAAAAGCTTCAAACAATACCTTTACTATAAACTCACTGTAACAAAGCTTCCCGGTTTGCCGGGGTATTCTCCACAGAAGCCGTATCGCTATCGTCGGATTCTACCTCTCCCCAGATTTTGTATGTTTTATTAAAAGTATCCATCTCCTGCCAGGAATCCCTGTAAGTCTGGTACACGTCTTCTTTATCGGCAACCCCCTCATACGACCAAGGCCTTTTTGCCTGCATTTCCTGATAGAAGTCATTGTAGGAAAGCGGAGATTCCGTAAAATCCCCCCATTGTTGGTAGTACCAGATTGCGCTATCACATACCCACCTCGTCCCGTCATGGAAATGGGCACAATAATCCTCCACCCCATGGTTGACATAATTGGATAGGATCCGTTTGTTTTTCCTGTCATAAATATAGCCGTCATTCCTTATCGTATCAATTTCTTCCACTTGCCCATCCTGGTAAGTGTAAATAGTAGTCCAAGGTGATAAGTTGAACAGCATCTCTTCAATCCCGTCTTGATTAATGTCCAAAAGATGAAAATACCCCCCATCCATATCTTCGCCTTCCAATACGTCCTTATATGCTTCTTTGGCCTTCCTATTTTCCAATGCATGGTCAACAGGCGCCGCCCCTTCCATTTTTTGCACCACGCCGTCTACGGTCCAGGCGCCGTCGCCATTGACTTGATACCCGTCGATTTCCGTGTTCGCCGCCATATAGCCGTCCTGCCCGAAATAATAGCACTCCGCCACCCCGTCCCGGTTGCCGTCCAGCCATTGCCAGGCCGCTTTCGGATAACTGCCGTCGTCATTTTGCCACCAGTATCCGGTACTGTCTTGCCGCCATTCCCCGGCAAAGACGGCCGTTGGATACCCTGCCGCCATGATCCCTGCCAGCCCCATTGCCAGTAAAGCCCTTTTAGCCATTGGTTTTACCCCTTTTTCTTTCATTTCCCGTTGCCCTCAGTAGGCCAAGGTGCGGTATGCCCCTTGTGCCTGGAGGGCGCCTCCTTCCCGAATATGATTCTGCCATATTTTTTTCATTGGCCCCGCACAATCCCCTGCTTTGCCAAGTTGTTGATACCCTGCCACATTTTTAGGTTTTCCCCTGTGTTTTAGCCAACAGCACAATCTATGCCTTCAACAGCATATAAAGTAAAAAAATAGGCCGCAACCCTTCCCTTAAAGGTTACGCCCTTTATAACCTGCATAATGGAACAGGGGAAGAGGGGCTCGAACCCCCATCTACGGTTTTGGAGACCGCCGCTCTACCATTGAACTATTCCCCTATTGTGGGCTGCTTTCTCCCCACCAGTAACAACTCGTTTATCATATCACAATTTCATGTACATGTCAACAATTTTTGGGTTTTCCGGATTGATTTTTGCCGCAACATCCGCCCATACAAACACCTTAAGGCAGCATATGCTAAATCAGCCCGATGGCTTCCCGCACATTGCGTACCCCGTAAAGCGCAATCCCGTCCACCTGCTTCATTT
This sequence comes from uncultured Lachnospiraceae bacterium, assembly GCA_910584845.1. Classification (GTDB taxonomy): domain Bacteria; phylum Bacillota; class Clostridia; order Lachnospirales; family Lachnospiraceae; genus Brotaphodocola. Next base: position 184,610 of record CAJUDH010000004.1, on the reverse strand, counting down.
TCCCCATACAGACCTGGGGTAAAATGCAGCTTTCAAACCCCAGTTTTGCCGCCTCATGTACCCGCTGTTCCGCAAGGGAAACCGCACGGACTTCCCCGGACAGGCCCACTTCGCCGAAAATGATACATTTGGGGTTTACGGGCCGGTCTTTCAAGCTGGATACCAGCGCCAACACAATGGCAAGGTCCAAAGCCGGTTCGTTCATCCGCACGCCCCCGGCAATGTTTACATAAGCGTCATAGCGGGACATTTCATAATGGCACCGTTTTTCCAGCACGGCCATCAAAAGGTTTACCCGGTTATAGTCGGTTCCGGCGGCCGTCCGGCGGGCCATGCCAAAGCTGGTCTGGGCCACCAGTGCCTGAACCTCCAGCAAAATAGGGCGTGTGCCTTCGATGGAACAGGCCACCACTGCGCCGGATGCCTCCTCAGGCCGGCCGCTTAGTAAATATTCCGAAGGGTTTTTCACCTCTTGCAGCCCCTGTTCCTGCATTTCGAAAACACCGATCTCATTGGTCGAGCCGAAACGGTTTTTTACTGCCCGCAAAATCCGGTAGCTGGCATTCCGTTCCCCCTCGAAATACAATACCGTATCCACCATATGTTCCAGCACGCGGGGGCCGGCCACTACCCCTTCCTTGGTGACATGCCCTATAATAAACACGGTAATTTCCATCCCTTTGGCAATCTGCAAAAGGATATTGGTGGATTCCCTCACTTGGCTGACGCTGCCAGGGGCGGAAGAAATGTCTTCCCGGTACATCGTCTGGATCGAGTCAATCACCACGGCCTCCGGCTTTACCTCCTGGATGGCCTGTCCAATCAGATCCAGATTTGTCTCGCACAAAAAAAACAGTTCCCCTAAAACCGGCCCGATCCGGTTGGCCCGCAGCTTAATCTGCTTCAGGGACTCCTCCCCGGAAATATACAGCACCTTATGTCCGGTTCCGGCCAAATTCCGGCAGACCTGCAAAAGCAAAGTGGACTTCCCGATGCCAGGGTCCCCGCCGGCCAGCACCAGGGAACCGGCCACGATGCCGCTCCCCAGTACCCGGTCCAACTCCTGATAGCCGGTGGAGATCCGGTCTTGCTCTTCAATGGACACTTCTTCCAGTTTTACCGGCCGTAAAGCCTGCCGGTTCCTGCCTCCGGAAAATGCCTGCTGCAAAGGTTCTTTTTTCCCTGCCGGTTCTTCTACCATGGTGTTCCATTCCCGGCATGCCGGGCATTGCCCCATCCACTTTGACGACTCGTATCCGCACTCTTTACAAAAAAATACCGTGGTTTTAGCCTTTGCCATCGAGACTTTCCCCCTGTCACCGGCATGCCTGCCTATGTATTGCCCTTATCGTTTTACTACCTTCACCCGGCTGGCTTCGCCCTGGTTGAGCTCTACGCCCACAATCAGTTTCCCGCTGCGGTTCGTCTTCATGGCGCCTGCCACGACGCCGTCCACATACACTTCATAATCGGTATCTTCCTCCAGCTGCAGGGTAATCTGGGCATCCTTATCGCCCTCCACCATAAACTCCACACCGTCGTCCGTTACCCCAAAATGCCCTACCGCGGTGCCTGGTACAGACTCGTAGACAAACATCCCGTTGCGCTCCAATTTGGTAATCTCATAAAAAGTCTTTACTTTATAATAATCTCCGTCATGCTCAAAATCCTGAAGTTTGGATTTGACGGATAATTTGTGGTTGCCAAAACTGATGGTCCCGTCTGCTTCTGAGCGGATTAAAGATTCTACTGCTGCCATGGTATTACCCTCCTGAAAAATGGTATATTCGATACGGTTTTAGTATAGCACGCTTATTTTGATTTATCTAGTAGGTCGTTACATTAATTTTTCATTTGCCGGTTGAACGCCGAACCCGGCCCCATTTCCGCCAACGTACCCCTACGCCGCCCTCATGGGAACCGGGCCTTGCAACTGTGATGCATATCGGGCAAAAAAAGGATAGGCATAATTTTTCCTATGCCTTTAAAGGAAGGTCCGATAAGCCCCGTTATGGGCCCGTCCTAGTGTACTGTCCAGATTATATCTGGCGAAACTTTGCAGGATAAATTTTCATCAGCAAGGCGGAGAAGGGAGGCGATGCGGCGGCATCGTTGACCGCCGACAACGCAGTCGGATGGAAATTTAGGCAAGGAGGTTTACCTGAATAGAATCCGGACAGTACACTAGTTATGGATCAATTCACCGGCAAAAAATTTCAGTGCGCCGTCTTCCACATTTACCACAACTGGTTCCCCGGCTTTAACGGAACCGTCAAGGATTGCCTCGGCCAATTTATCTTCCAAGTGGTTCTGGATTGCCCGGCGCAGGGGGCGGGCGCCATATTTTTCATCGTACCCCTTTTCCACCAGAAAGGCTTTGGCGTCTTCTTTTACCTCCAAGTCCAAATTCATCTGGCGGGCCGTACGTTTGACGATGGTACGTAACATAATGGAAACAATTTCTTTCATATGCTCCTGGTTCAATGGGTGGAAAACCATAATTTCGTCGATCCGGTTGATAAATTCCGGCTTGAACATCCGTTTTACCTCTTCCATAACCCGGTCCTTCATCAACTTGTACCGTTCCCCTTCGTCATCCTTGGAGGCAAAACCTAGGCGTTTCGGGGATATAATGCTTTCTGCCCCCGCATTGGACGTCATAATTAAAATGGTATTTTTAAAATCAATCTTCCTGCCCTGGGCGTCGGTAATATGCCCGTCGTCCAGTACCTGAAGTAAAATGTTAAATACGTCCGGATGGGCTTTTTCAATCTCGTCAAATAAAATTACCGAATAAGGGTGGCGGCGCACTTTCTCGCTAAGCTGGCCACCCTCGTCATAGCCCACGTAGCCGGGAGGCGAGCCGATCATTTTCGATACGCTGTGTTTTTCCATATATTCGGACATATCTACCCGGATCAACGCATTTTCGGTGCCGAACATGGCTTCCGCCAACGCTTTGCAAAGCTCCGTCTTCCCAACGCCGGTAGGGCCTAAAAACAGGAAAGAGCCAATCGGGCGTTTGGGGTCTTTTAACCCCACACGGCCCCGGCGGATGGCCCGGGCTACCGCCGTCACCGCTTCGTCCTGGCCTACCACCCGTTCGTGGAGGATGGATTCCAATTTTTTCAGCCGTTCCGACTCCTCTTCTTCCAATTTACGGACCGGGATCTTCGTCCATCCGGATACCACATCTGCAATTTCCCCTTCCCCCACCACAAGCTTCCTTGAAGTTTTTTCCTTTTGCCATTTCGTCCGGATTTTATCAATCTTCTCCCGCTTCTTTTCCTGTTTCCGCTTAATTTCGCCGGCCTTTTCATAGGCCTCTGCCTTGATGGCCGCCTCTTTTTGTTGTTCCAGGGATTCAATATCCTTTTCCAGTTCTTTGATCTCCCCCGGTTCTACATAAGTGGTCAAACGCACTTTCGAAGAAGCCTCGTCAATCAGGTCGATGGCTTTATCCGGTAAAAACCGGTCGTTAATATAGCGGGCGGAAAGGCGTACCGCTGCCGTCAAAGCATCGTCGGTAATGCTTACCCGGTGGTGTTCTTCGTATCTGGACCGGAGGCCCTTTAAAATGTCGATGGACTCTTCCTCCCCCGGCTCTTCAACGGTTACCGGCTGGAAACGCCGCTCCAGGGCCGCATCCTTCTCGATATATTTCCGGTACTCGTCGATGGTGGTAGCCCCAACCAGCTGGATTTCCCCGCGGGCTAAGGACGGCTTTAAGATGTTGGACGCGTCAATAGCGCCTTCCGCCCCGCCGGCCCCGATGATGGTGTGGATCTCATCAATAAACAGGAGCACTTCCCCGTCTTCTTTCACCTCGGCCAATACTTTCTTAATCCGTTCTTCAAACTCGCCCCGGTATTTGGAACCGGCCACCATGCCCGATAAATCCAGGGTCAACACCCGTTTGCCGGCAATAATCTCAGGGACGTCCCCGAAAGCGATCATTTGTGCCAAACCTTCCACTACTGCCGTTTTCCCTACCCCAGGCTCCCCGATCAGGCAAGGGTTGTTTTTGGTCCGGCGGCTTAATATCTGGATCAACCGCTGGATCTCCTGCCCCCTCCCGATAACGGGGTCCAGTTTCCCTTCCCTGGCAAGCGCGGTTAAATCCCGGCTGAAATTATTTAACGTCGGCGTGCCGGATTTGCCCCGGGGGGAACGGCCTGCCTGAAATTCCTCCCGGTTAGCCGGTGCGTCTTCCCCCATGGCGGAAAGCAGCTCAATATATAATTTCTGGATGCTTACCCCCATGGTGTTGAGGAGCCGGGCTGCCACACAGTCCGTCTCCCGGATCATGGAAATCAATAAATGTTCGGTGCCGATCAGGGGCGCCTTGAACCGTACGGCCTCCCGATAGCTGTTTTCCAACACCCGCCTGGCGCTAGGGGTATACGTATTCCTCTCTACAAGGCCTACGTTCTGATTGGGGGAAATCAGTTGGCTGACCAGGTCAATAACCTTCTCTGCCTTAACGTTGCAGCCGGATAAAACTTTGGCCGCCACGCCGTTGCCTTCCTGTAAAAGGCCGATCAGCAGATGTTCGGTGCCCACATAGCTATGCCCCAATTTTTCTGCCGCGCCTACGGCAAGGCTGATTGCCTCCCTTGCCTGTTCCGTAAATCGATCCATCATGGTTTACCAATTCCTCCTGATAAATTTCCATTTATAATACCTGGCCGCCATGTTAAAGGTTTGGCAGCTTCTCCCGGATGTAAGCCGCCCTGGCCTCATCCAAATCTTCTTTGCCCAAAGGCCGTTCTGAAACTTTTTGGAGATTGGATGGCTGAATGCCCAGCATCATTGCGTATACCGGGCAGGGTTCTTCCATTTTTAAAATCCCGTCTGCGATCCCCGACATGATCCGGGACAGGAACACCATGGCATCTTTGGCGCTCATCCGTCTGGCATATTTAAGGACCCCGTAAGATTTGTATGCCTCGTCCTCATATTCCAGACGATGTTTTTCCAAGGCCAGTTTGCGCACCTGTTTTTCCTGGGCCAGCAGTTGCTGCGCTACCCGGTTTACCAGGTCCAGTATCTCCTTTTCTGTAACCCCCAAGGTTTTTTGGTTGGAAACCTCGTATAAAGATCCATAATTTTCGCTGCCCTCGCCGTACACGCCCCGCACCAAGGCGCCAAAACGCCCCATTTCCGCTACCAGGCCGTTAAATTTTTTCCCTAATGATAATGTCGGCAGGTGTAAAGTAACGGAAACCCGCATCCCTGTCCCTACGTTGGTAGGAAAGGATGTCAGGTAGCCATATTTTTCGTCGAAAGCGTAGGGGAAACGGGCGTTGATGAAATCGTCCATCCGGTCGCACTGCTGCCACATCTCATCCAGGTGGAGCCCGGCAGACAATAGCTGTAGCCGGATATGGTCCGTACCGTTTAACACGATCCCCGTACCCTCGTCTTCCGAAAGGATCAGCCCCGTAGGGGTCTTCTTGGAAGCAATGGTGGAATTGAATACCCGGCGTTCCCGCATGGCTTTGCGCTCCAGTTCACTCAAATCCCCCAAATTGATGTATTGGTATTTTTTTCCGTCCAGCGAACCCAGGCCTTGCAGCCCCAGCTCTAACCGGTGGATCATCTCCATGCCCTCTTTTTGCGCGAGCCTGGAGGGAAAAGCATATTGATTCCAGTTCCGTACCAGGCGGACCCGGCTGTTTATGACCCCCGGCCGGTCCTGGTCTACATGGGCAAACCATTTTAACATTTTTCGATTCCTTCTTTCAGTTCTCTAATCCTGTCCCGGTAACGGGCGGCCGCCTCATATTCTTCCCGGGCTATGGCTTCATGAAGGCGGGCGTCCAGGATCCGCAGCTTTTCCTTCACATCCATCTCCCCCTGCAGGCCTTCTTCCCCGCCTTTTGCCAAACTTTCCACAGAAAATGTCCCGTTTTGCCCCAAGTGGTATCTGGGGCGTTTGCCTTTGTGGGTATCGCTGCCTTGCAGCTGTTTAATGTTTTCACTGATCAGCAAATCAAATACCCCGTAGCAATCGGGGCATCCAAACCGGCTGTTTTTGATAAATTCTTCATATGTCGTCCGGCAAGTGGGGCAAACTACCTGGTGGGCCTTCTGCTCCTTGTGCTCTTGCCCGACGCCCAGCAGGCCGGACAACAGCTTCCCCAACGGGAACTCACTGTCAAAAATAGCGGCATAAGGGCCAAAATCCATCTCTTTGGCACATTGGGCACAAAAATGGTGCTCCGTCTTTACGCCATTGATCACCTCGGTATATTGGATATTGGCTTCCCTGATTTTGCATCGCTCACATAACATAATAATCCTCCATTGGTCTTTTCCTTATTCTTTGCAGTTTCCGGCATAATAATCATAAATTTCGTCCACCAGGGCATAGACCTCCTGGCGGCTGACCCTTTTGCAGATCGCCCTCGCCAAGATCACCGCCATCTCCTTTTGCAGTTCCTCCATGGCACGCAATTTATCCACATCGAGGGCAATTACCGCCCCGCGCCTGCGGTCCAGTTTAATAAAACCCTCCTGTTTCAATACAGAATATGCTTTGTTTACCGTATGCATGTTAATTCCAATGTGGTCAGCCAATTGCCGCACCGACGGCAAGGAATCCCCCTCCCGGATCCGGTCGGCGGCGATCCCGATAATGATTTGATTCCGAAGCTGTATGTAAATGGCTTCGTCACTTTCAAAATCTATGGTTAGAACCATATTGCCTTCCCCACCTTCCTTTGTCTCTCAAACTGTTATACAGATAATATAACAATTATAAAACAGGAAAGCGGCGAAGTCAATACGCCGCTTTATAATCCCGTTTCCATTTACTGCTTAATGATCTTCATCCAAATCAAATATCTCAAAATCGTCGAATTCTTCCGGTCCGCCGGCCTTTTGTGGAGACGGGGCCCGGGAAGGGGCCATGCCACCCTTTCCTGACGGCCCGTCCCCTTTGCCCGCCGGTTCTTCTATCGCCGGGCGCTGGGGACGGCGGGCAGCTTCCCTTCTGGCCGGGGCCGGATCCGGCTGATATGCTTCCGATGGGAACCCCTCTTCGTCCTCTTCCTCAAAATCGTCGCTTTCCCCCCGCATGTAACGCTCTTCCTTTGTCAACCTCCCGTCATTTCTTGTCCGGGTATGGCCTCCTGCCTTTTCCTCAGGCCATTGGGAAGATTTCCCCCGCCCTTCACGCCCGCTGCCTTTTTCAGGGCGCCCACGCCTAGACAGCAGCAACAGGGCAAGCAGGATTACAGACAGCAGGGCCAGGCCGCTGATACCCCCCATGGCGATGAGCCTTAGCTTGTTGTATTCCCCTACCAGTTCATTGTATTTTTCCCCGGCTTCTAAAATGGAAGGGTCCAGTTTATTGGCATTGTCAAAATACCGCTGGATGGTCTTGTCCCGCCGGTCATAACGGTAGAAATCCTGGATGCCATTGTCATTTACGCCATAAAATACGCAATAAGGAGCCTCTACGTCCCCTTCCGGAATCCATCCGGTCACTTTTGTATCACTTATGGTAATGCCGCTCTCCTTAAGCCCTTCCGGGACTTCTACGCCTGCAGGCAGGCTAAGGATCTGCAGTTTTTTCGCCAGGGAAGTCAATTCTGCCAGGACTTCCGGTTCCGCTGCCGCCGTAGCCTGTCCGCCGCCTTCGAAAGAGCCTGCGGTTTCACCCCCGGCTATTTTGTTTACGGTAATCGTATAGTTTTTGGTGGTAGACCCGTCTTCAGCAACGACCCGGCAAACGACGGTGTTTTCCCCTTCCTGCAGGCTGTCCCCGCCTTCCCGCTCCACTTTTGCATTGCTGTTGTTTGGCTGGGCGTCCACGGTAAGCCTTTCTGCGTCCAGCCCTACCGTCACCGTATAGTTTTCCGTAGATGGGGTGAACGCCGGCGTAAGCGCCCCTGGGGAAACCGTCAAATTTTGGAGGGTGGCATCACTGGAAGAAGTGGCGACCCCCTCAACCGTAATCGTGGAAGTACCCTGCCTTTCCATATTCAGCCTCTGGCCATTATTGTCATATCCGTCCCAGCTTGCCACGGTAATCGTGGCCGTGCCTGCGCGCAGGGCCTTGAAACGTAATTCGGTAACGGCTTCCGTAACGCCCGGAAAACTTCTGACCCGGATTTTCCCCGTCCCTCCGTCAACATTTTCTGTTTCATTAATAAATTCCAGCATGGTTGCGTCATAGTCCAACATTACATTGGTATCGCCCAACACATCGCCACTGGTACAAGTAAACTTCATGGTAACCTTGACTTCTTCCCCCACTTTGACAGAAGGGTCCGAAAAAGAAATTTTGGCATTCGCCGCAAAACTCTCAAAGGCAAAGGCCATTGCCATCAACATCACTGCCAACAGCCTGCGCATGGATTTTTTCACAAGTCTAATCATAGTCTCTCCTAATTTTTACCGGCTACCGCCGTTGTATCATAGTGAGTGGATCCACATTGCTTACGGGGTAATCACGATCACGTTGCTCCCCCCCGGATTAGCCGGAGTGCCCGTCTGGCCCCCTGGCCCGCCCCCCGGCCCCTGTACGCCGCCAGGGCTGCCGCCAGAGCCGCCGTCATAAACGCCGCCTCCCTGGCGGACAATGTGAATCAGGTAATCCCGTTCCGTCCCGTTCTGCGCACGCACCCGGATCCGGATCTCGTTGCTGCCGCTTGCCAGCTGGACCATGCCTGTCCCGCTGACGGTTGCCGCCGAATCAATCGCCTGGGCCTGCACCGATACCATGCCTACCGAATTGTCCACAATCACATCATAAGAATAAGTATCCCGGCTAAAGGTAGGTGTCATGGAAAACCCTTCGATTGCCAGCCCTTTCAATTTGTTATTGGGGCTTCCGTCTCCCGTAGGCTTGGCGCAGGGGGCGTCTGGCATCCCCCCGTAAACAGGTATTTTAAAAACCAAAGACATGGAATTGAGCTTGGAAGAGTAGCTTTCTGCAAAAATGGACCCCTCTGAAGCCGCCCCGTCCACATTGGTCATATATTGATGGTTGTACAGGTTGTCCCCCTGGACGTTATATTTTTTCAAATAAAAGGTATCCTGCCCTGCTTTGACATAGTTTTCCCCATAAAACTGTGCCCCGCCCAAGATGGACTTTTCCGGGCTGTTCCAAGGCCTCCCATAATTGCCGGATTGGGAAGCATACCACAATCCCCTCTCAACAGCGCCCATACCGTTGGCGGCATATGCCCCCACGTTGAAATAATTATAATAGCCCGGGTAAGCCGAGTTGGTCCCGGTGATTGAATTTCCCCTACCGTTGGAGCCCTGTTCCTGAATAATCATGGATGCCAGCACATAAGGGCTAACCCCCGAAACCTCTGCTGCTTTTAATAGTATATCCACATAGGAAACCGTTGATGCCGACCCGCCGTTTTCCGGATCCGCCGCCGGCGACGAAGGGCCCACCGGCGACGAAGGGCCCACCGGCGACGACGGCACGTTCCCCGAAGGGGAAGGGCTTCCCCCCGGAGAAGAAGGCGTACCGCCCTGGGGCCTTGCTGTCGGGGAGGATGCCCCGTTGTTGGAAGTGACCACAGGAGATGGGGATGCCCCCCCTGAAGGGCCGGATGACCCAGGGTCCTGTGTTGCGGCCCCGCCTTGCCCCGGCTTTACGCCTACCCTCACGGAAGAAGCTACCCTTCCTGCCTCATGTTTGCTGATGGAGGCCTGGGGCGCCCTAAGCCTTACCTCTGAATCTTGGGCAGAGCCCGGGCCGCCGTTTTTTCCTGCCCCGGGGCCGCCGGACCCCGCACCTGTCCCGGGAGACGTAATCACGCCGGTGGAAGGGCCCGGGGTGCCTCCCGGATTTTCTGCCGGGGCAGTGTGGCTGCCCGAACCTTGGCCGCCGTCCCAATTTCCTGCCGAACCGTCCGACGGCACACTCCCTTCCAAAAAAGTGCCTTTCACCAATTCCTGCAGACCTTCCCTCGTTTGGGTAGCCGGGTCATACTTGTGGTTCATAAACTGAAAAATATATACTTCATCCAAAAAATTCCGAGGATCCATATAATACTGTAAAATCTCCTCGGAAGCCGCTACCCAGCTGCTGCCGTCAAAACCGGTCCAAGTACCGTTATCCCAGTTGTAGGCCCCGTCTGCCGTGGATTTATAGGAAGATATGCTGCTGGTATGGATCAGGCTGCGGGGGATCATGCTTTCATTTTGTATAGCCGTGTTCCAGTCCAGCCCTGTATGTTGGGCCTGGAAGATCCATTTAGGGTATCTGGCATGAAGCTGCCGTAGGCTTTCCCTGTAGCTTTCCGGAAACCCCTGGGCCGCCAGGTAGGACTCAAAATCCGAATCATAATTATACACCACCGGGAAACGCACATATGTACCTAACACATATCCCGTAGACGGCCCTCCCCCTCCGGAAAACCGCACCTGATACCATACACTGCCGTTCGGTCCGGACACTTCGTTTATTACCGTAAGGGCCGTCCCTTTGGATAGGCTTCCCACCTGCGGATAAGAAGTACCTGGGCCGCTGCGCACATTTAAAGTAGAAGCATTGACGGTGGCCGCCCGTTCCGTATAAGCGTAAACCTGCCGGACCGGCGCCGGCACGGCAAAAGACGTTGACGCGGCAAGAGCCAGCGCCAGCAGCAGGGCTGCCACCCTTTTTCCTGGTTGTCGTTTCATGTATAACCCCCGATGCCTTTCTGAAGTAAATACGGTCAAACCCGCCCTTTTCCCAAAACTGTTACCGGAACCGCCTAAACCAGAAACAAGGCCCCGGCCAATAAGCTATATTATAATGACAAAATGTGCCATATGTCAATAAAATCCAAAAAAGTTCATACTTTTGGAATGATTTGTAAGAAAGGTTTAACAAATAAATAGGAACCCTGCATAGCAGGATCCCTACTTATCCTTATTTTACACGGGATATGCCTTGCTGGCAGTGTCGGCCACGGCCGCGTCTACCTTTGTCTGCTGGGCTTCCCTATATTTGAAAAATTCTTCCGCAACCTTGGGGAACAAAGCATAAGACAACACATCCTCATCCTGCTGTTTCCACCGGGCGCATTCCTTCTCAAACTGAGGAAGCTGCGGGGGAATCAGGTCTGCCGGGCGGCAGGTAATGGGGGTCTCTTCGCCAATTATCTTCTTCTGCACTTCTGGGTTGAAAGGCTTCACCGTCTGGCCAAATTCGCCAAGCATGATCTTTTTGGATTCTTTGGGGACCATTTTATAGCGTTCCCCGGCAATCACGTTCATCACGGCCTGTGTACCGACGATCTGGGAGGACGGGGTAACCAGCGGCGGTTCCCCAAAGTCCTTACGCACCCGCGGGATCTCTTCCAGGACTTCCCGGTACTTGTCTTCCTTGCCTGCCTCTTTCAGCTGGGATACCAGGTTAGACAACATGCCGCCCGGCACCTGGTACTGTAAGGTCTTGATATTGACGCCCAATACTTTCGGGTTCAAAAGGCCGCTCTTTAAGCATTCCTCCCGGATCGGGGCAAAGTAGTCGGCAATCTCCGCAAGCTTTACCTGATCCAGGCCGGTATCAAAGGGCGTTCCCCGGAATGTCTCCACCAATACTTCCGTAGCCGGCTGGCTGGTCCCCAAAGCCAGGGGGGACATGGCTGTGTCAATGATGTCGCAGCCGGACTCCACTGCTTTTAAGTAGGTCATGGAAGCCACCCCTGAAGTATAGTGGGTATGCAGGTCAATGGGCAGGGAAGTGGACTGCTTCAATGCGGTAACCAGTTCCTGGGCCGCATAAGGGGTCAGCAGGCCGGCCATGTCCTTGATACAGATGGAATCGGCCCCCATGTCCTCAATCCTCTTGGCAATATCTTTCCAATAATCCAGGGTGTAGGCGTCACCCAAGGTATAGCACAGTGCAATCTGCGCATGGGCGTTCTCCTTGTTGGCTGCCTTTACGGCGGTCTGCAGGTTGCGCAGGTCGTTAAGGCAGTCAAAAATACGGATAATATCTATGCCGTTGGCCACGGACTTCTGTACAAAATATTCCACCACATCATCTGCATAATGGTTGTAGCCCAAGATATTCTGCCCGCGGAACAACATCTGCAGCTTCGTATTTTTAAAGCCTGCTTTTAATTTCCTCAGCCTTTCCCACGGGTCTTCCTTCAGGAAACGCAAAGAAGCGTCAAAGGTAGCTCCGCCCCAGCATTCCACTGCGTAATAGCCAATCTGGTCCATCTTCTCGATGATGGGCAGCATCTGCTCGGTGCTCATTCTGGTTGCGATTAAAGATTGGTGTGCGTCGCGCAGGACGGTTTCCACAATCTTAACCGGCTTTTTTTCTACTGCCATTCTCTATTACCTCCTAAACTATTCAATCGCTCTGTCTATTCGCAAGCGGGATAACTTACACGCCGAAGATGGCCATGAAGGTTCCGGCCGCCACGGCTGTGCCGATAACGCCGGCTACGTTGGGGCCCATGGCATGCATAAGCAGGAAATTGGTGGGGTCAGATTCCGCGCCGACCTTCTGGGAAACCCGGGCGGCCATAGGCACGGCCGACACGCCGGCAGAGCCGATAAGCGGATTCACCTTTCCGCCGGTAACTTTACACATAACCTTACCAAAGAACACGCCGGCCGCAGTGCCGAAAGCAAAGGCAATCAGGCCAAGGGCCACGATCTGCAGCGTAGTCCCCTTCAAAAAGGCCTCTGCGCTGGTGCTGGCGCCCACGGAAGTGCCCAGCAAAATAACCACAATGTACATCAATGCGTTGCTGGCCGTCTCCTGAAGCTGTTTTACCACACCGGACTCCCGAAACAGGTTGCCCAGCATCAGCATGCCCACAAGGGGGGCCGTGGTAGGCAGGATCAGGCAGACTACGATACTGACGATAATGGGGAACAAAATCTTTTCCAGCTTAGAAACCGGGCGCAGCTGCTCCATCTTGATCTTGCGCTCCGCTTCCGTTGTCATCAGCTTCATAATCGGCGGCTGGATTATAGGCACCAGGGCCATGTAAGAATAAGCGGCCACGGCAATGGGCCCCATAAATTCCGTCTGCCCCAATTTGCCTGCCAGGAAAATGGAGGTGGGGCCGTCTGCGCCGCCGATAATGGAAATGGCGGCAGCGGCCTTGTCATTGAACCCCATAAAAATTGCCATAAAATACGCAGCGTAAATACCGAACTGGGCCGCAGCGCCCAGCAGGAAACTCTTCGGGTTGGCAATCAGCGGGCCGAAATCGGTCATCGCGCCGACGCCCATGAAAATCAGGGACGGAAGGATACTCCACTCGTCCAGTAAAAAGAAGTAGTGCAGCAGTCCGCCCACGCCATTCGACATATCTTCAGGCTTTGCCATAATATCCGGATAGATATTGACAAGCAGCATACCAAAGGCAATGGGAACCAGAAGAAGCGGTTCAAAGCCATATTTGATTGCAAGCAGCAGGAAAAACAATGCCACGGCGATCATGGCAAAATTGCCTAAGGTCAGGTTGCAAAATGCTGTCTGCTGAAGAAGATTAGACATTGTTGTTGCAATATAATCCATTTTAATCCCTCCATGTGGAATTTGATTAGTCAGCAGATCAGTTCATGGTGGCCAAGGTTGCTCCCGGTTCCACGGAATCGCCCACCGCCACATTGATGCTGGCGACAGCCCCGTCCTGAGGCGCCACAATGTCGTTTTCCATCTTCATGGCTTCCAAAACCATAATTACGTCACCTTTCTTCAAGGCCTGTCCCACGGAAGCCTTCACGGCGAGGATCTTTCCCGGCATGGGGGCGCTCACCTGCACGGAACCGGCCTGGCCGGCCTGGACCGGGGCTGCGGCCTTGGGGGCTGCTTTCGGGACTGCCTTGGGGGCCGCGGGTGCGGGGGCTGCGCCAGTAGAAGCGCCTTCTTCCACCGTCACTTCATAGACGTTGCCATTTACCGTAATTGTATAATTTTTCATGATAAGAATCCTCCTATTCGTTTATGCTCTTTTCCACTTGGCGCCGGCTTTACGTTTAATGGAACGCACCACCAGGCCGTCGCTTGACGAACCGGTAGCCGCCGCAATGGCCGCCGTAATAACCGCTACCAGCTCCAGGTCGTCTGCCAGCCCTTCTTCCGCCTCTGCCACAGGTGCGGGGGCCGCCGCCACAGGAGCGGCAGGCACAGGGGCCGTTTTTCCTTTGCTGCCAAACACATTGATGAATTTAAAGCAGCTGATAATCAGGCAAATGAAAATCAATACCAGGAACACTGTGCCCATACCCATGACGGTGTTCATCAGTGCCTTGGACATTTTCTCGGCAGTCGTGTATTCCGGGCTGAAGGACAGGGAAGTCAGTTCCCCTTCCATACTGTAAAAAGCTTTCACTTCCACTTGCCGTTTGTCAAAGGTAGCCGTTATTGTGGTAGTATAATTCCCATCATCCGTCTCCTCGGATTTTGTGGAAACCGTTTCTACAAAATTTCCGGTATCCTTCATTACGCTTTTCCAGGAAGCGATAGCAGAAGCCAGTGCGTTTTGCCTTCTTTTAACCAAAACCGCTTCCTGCTGCTCTGCTTCCTCGGCATTCAATTTGACAATCTCCTGCATCCAGGCCGCAGTCTGGGCGTCTAAGACAGCGGAAATGGACGGGTCCAGCTCTTCTTTGGCCGTTTCCTGGGAAGTGCAGGCGGACAGGGAAAGGAAACACGCCGCCACGCACAGCAGCAGCATTAATCGTCTTATTCTCAGTTTCATATACACGTCACCTCATTCTAGACCGTTCCGTGTTTTCTGTCCGGACGGTCCTCTCTCTTGGTAAACAGCATCTCAAATGCAGCGATCACACGTTTCCTGGTGTCGCAGGCTTCGATGATGTCGTCTACATAGCCTCTCTTTGCCGCTGCCACGGCGCTGGACTGCAGTTCACGGTAAACGTTTGCCTTTTCGTTGATCAAGGCCAGGGCGTCGTCTGCCTTTGCCAGCTCGTCCGCATACATGATCTTCACCGCCGCAGACGGATCCATCATGCCAATGGCGGCATCCGGCCACGCATATACCATATCCGCGCCAATGGATTTGCTGTTCATGGCCAGGTACGCGGTGCCATAAGCTTCGCCTACCACCACTGTCACCTTGGGGACGCTGGCGTTGGCAAAGGCGTAGGTCAGCCGGCCTGCGGCCTTGGCAATCTTACGCTCGGTGCATTTGCTGGCCTTGTACCCTTTGACGTTCACCAGGGTCAACAGCGGAATATTGAACGCGTCGCAAAAAGAGACGAACTTGGCTGCCTTTTCGCATCCCTGGGCGGTAAGGGCTGCCTCATATTCTGCCTCTTTCACCCCGTTTTCCCCGAACAGGACGGTCCGGTTGGCCACACAGCCTACGGTGGAGCCGTTCAGCCGGATAAAGCCGGTCACCATAGAAGGGGCGTAAGCCTTTTTCACTTCCAGGAAAAACCCGCTGTCGGAAATCTGGGCCAGGGCAATGTCCGTAGCCCCCGCACAATTCTCCAAACCGGCGCAAACCCGGTTCAAATCGTCTTCACACCCGCCATAGGACATATCATCCTCATTGTTGGCAGGAAGGATGGATACCAGGCTTCGGACCTGGTTCAAAATACCGGCCTCGTCGCCTACGAAATCCACCAGGCCCGTATCGCCGCTCTGGAACGCTGCACTGGAGGTATCGCACTTTTCTACGCGGTTGCCTTCAATGGCATTGGGAGAATTAACAAACAGCTTTGCCTTCTTCTCTTCCATAAAAATAAAATCCGCCAAAGCCGAAGACACTGCCATCCCGCCTCCGCAAGTACCGAATACGGCGGCAATCTGCGGGATCACGCCGGAGGCCAGGGCCTGGCTTAAATACATCTGCCCGAAGCCGTTCAGCGCATCCGTGGCTTCCTGAAGGCGCAATCCGGCACAGTCGATCAAGCCGACCACAGGCGCCCCCATCTTCATCGCCATGGAATAAATGTTGGAAATCTTTTTGGCGTGCATCTCACCCATGGAACCGCCCAACACACTGGCATCCTGGCTGTACACGTACACAAGGTTCCCGTCAATGGTACCGTAACCGGTGATTACGCCATCGGCAGGAGTTTCCTTGTCAGCCATGTTGAAATCGGTGCTTCTCGCCGTAACGTAAGAGCCCACTTCAACAAAACTGTTCTCATCAAGTAATGCGCTGATTCTGCCACTTGCTGATGTTTGTGCTGAATTACTCATTTTGCAATCCTCCATCTTAAAATAGTCACGATGCCCCAGCAAAGATTGTTAAATCTTTGTCGAAACATCTCATAGTAACTCCAATTTCTGCCGATTATAATTGTATAATGGCCAAGGACAAAATTCAAGCGGTTTTTACTATTTTTTTCTTTTTCTTTAAGTTTTCTTTACGGCCACAGGGCATACCGGTACCAAACCTGCCAAAAACAATAAGGGAAATCCATGCGCCCCACGTCCTGGCCGGCATACAGAGGGTAACTTTGTATGATTTCCCCGTCTAACAAGTAATCCATACGCCCCACGTCCTGCCCTTCCTTTACAGGCGCGTCTAAACTGCCCGGGGCTTCCACCCTGCACTCCACCTGCTCATCCTCGGCCAGCAAAAGTTCCAGGTGCTGACCGGATTCCGGAAGGCCCGTAGTCAAATCCACCCGCACAGGGGCGCCTAGATGCACCCGCCGCTTCCCTCCCCTTTCCTGGCGCAAGGCCCCGTCCCTCACCAGCACGGGTTCCAGCCGGGGTTCCCGGTAAACATCCTTATAATGGTAACGGTTTTTCCCGTAGCAAAACAAGCTTTTGGCGTCCGACCATTTATAAGTTTTGTGGGGAGGCCAGCCGCTTCCCAGCAAGGCCAGCACAAAGGTGCGGCCTTCGTCTTCCATAGCCGCCACATAGGAATACCCCGCCCCGTTGGTAAAACCGGTTTTTCCGCTTAAAACCCCGTCCATCATGGACAAGAACGCATTGTGGTTCATGCAGGAATAAGAATGTTTCCCCCCTATATCGGTAAATTCATGGCTGGAAGCCTGGGTGATTGCCAAAAATTCCTCCCGCTTCGGCGATTGGGCCACACAGTAGCGCATAATGGCCGCCAGTTCCTTGGCTGTGGTCCCATGGGTATATTCTTTTCCGTCAGGTGCCGTATAAGTTGCATCCAGGCCATTAGGGGTCACAAAGCAGGTGCCCCCGCAGCCTAACTCTTTTGCCTTCTGGTTCATCATGGCGGCAAACCCCTCCACGCTGCCGCCTAAATGCTCGGCAATAATAACCGCCGAATCGTTGTGGGACTCCAGCATCAACGAATAAAGCAGGTCTTTCAAATAAAACTGCGTCCCCTTGGCCGCCCCAAGGTGAACCTTGGGCTGGGCCGCCGCTTTTGGGGAAACGGTGCAGATGTCCGACAAGTTGCCGTTTTCCAGAGCTAAGATGCAGGTCATAATTTTCGTGGTGCTGGCCATGGGGCGGAAAGTATCCCCTTGTTTTTCATACAGGATGCGGCCCGTATCCCCGTCCATAAGCACCGCAGAAAGGGCATGGAGTTCCAAAGGGGCTTCCTCTTTTGCCCCTCCTGCCCCTACATCCCCCCCGCCTTGTCCGGGCGCTGGTTCTACTATGGCCGGGCTGGCGGCAAAAACCGCTTCGTCCCTTTCCGCCCTGCCTCTTCCAATCCCCATGCACCCCCAAAAAGCCAAGCCAATGGTAGCCCCCACCATCAGCCCGTATATCCGGTTCTGTTTTGCCATTTCCCTACCCCCGCACGGAATTATTCTATCCTATTCCGGCCCCGGCGGGATTATGCCGTTTTCCGGACGGGCAGGCAGTCAGCGCTTATCCTTGTCGATAAACTCTAAAAAAACGGTCCCCGCGACGGCATAGGCTAAGGCAAAAAATGCCAGCAAAAACCAGATCCAAAGCAAATGGCCCGGATCAGAGGCATAATCATCCACGCCAAAAAAAGTCATATCGTTCACTTTGGCAGTCGAACAAATGGCCGCCAGCCCCCATCGGCTGACCGTGAAGGCAGAAAGCGCTTTGGCAACGCCTTCCAGTTCAAAAACCGCCCCTGCCAGGATCAGTTGCAGGATCAGGGCAAAGGGCATGACGGCCATGGCCGTGTTTTCATCCTTCACCGCTGCGGAAATCGCCAGCCCCAGGCTGTGGGCGGCGTAAACCGTCAAGAAAGTGGAGATATAATATTCCAGCGCCCCAGGCATCATAACCCCCCAACGGGGAAACCATTTGAAATTGGCAAGGGCTACCAAAACGGTAATCAACAGCGCTTCCAAACCGCACAGGAAGGCACCGTACACCATATGCGCCGCCATGTAAGAAGACATATGGAGCCCTACCCGGTGCTCCCTTTTTAAAATCGCCCTTTCCCGGCAAACCAGCCGCAGGGAATTAAAAATCCCAATCCAGATGCTGGCGCTTACCAAGGCGAAACCGCCGCTCTTCGTATCGGAAAATTCATGGAACATACCTTTTTCCGTTACCATAGAGATCATAAAAATAATCAGGGCCGCGCTAATGAAAGTTTTCCACCGCTTTTCGTTACAAAAAAGCCGGAAAAATGTCCTCACATAGACGGAAACCTGCCCAAACCGGGATATATGCTTATCTTCCATACGCCCTCCCGCAACCGCCCCGCCGGCTTGCCCATCCAGGCGGACCGGCTTTTTTGTGATGTTGCCTATTGGTTTTGAAGCCGGTATTTTTCGATGTATTGGTCGGCTTTCCCCTCACCGCCTTCATCGGTCCGGTTGATCCTTCTGACTACCCCTTCTAAGCTGTCCGTGCCAAAAAATCCATAGGCTTCCTCCACGGTCCCGAAAAAAGCCAGATGGCCCGACTGGTCTTTCGTGCTTTTGGCCAGCACCACCACTTTGTGGAACAAATCCGCCGCCCGGTCCGGACCATGGGTAATCACCATAACGATTTTCCCTGTGTCTGCAATTTGCCTTAAATTTTCCATTAACCCCCTGGCCATGACCCCGTCCAGGCCGGAATCCGGCTCGTCCAGGAAAAACAGCTGAGGGCCACTGATAAATTCCACGGCGATGCTCAACCGTTTCCTTTGCCCCCCGGAAAGCTTCGACACCAGGGAACCCCTTTCCGGCTTCAGGCCCAAAAGACCCATTACTTCCTCCACCCTTAAAAGCCTCGTCTCCTTGCTGGCCGTGGAAGGCATACGGAGCCGGGCCGCATTTTTCAATGTCTCATAAACCGTGTCCGTATCCCGCAGCAGGTCCTGCTGAGGCACAAAGCCGATCTCATACTTCATCTGCCTGTATTCTTCATAGACGTCCCGTCCCCCGTAAACTACCGACCCTTCAGCTTTTTCATACCCCATAACGGCGTTCATAAATGTGGTTTTGCCCGCACCGGAGCCCCCCAGGACCAGCACCATGTCGCCGCAGGCTATGGTAAGGTTTATGTCTTTCAAAAGGGTTTTTTTCTTGAAACGCTGCCATACGTTGCGTTCTTCAATGGCAACCGTTAAACAGCCCCCCGTCCCATCCCCGCCTGGGGCAAGGCGCTGTTTACGGGAAGGTATGGAATCCGGCAAAGCCTTTTTGCCCACCCAGATGGCTTCTTCTGTAAATACAAACCACGTATCGCCGATACGGACCACATCCAGCGGGGCCAAGCCGGCATCCCCTTCCACTTTTTGGCCGTTTAAGTATACCCCGTTCTTACTTTTGCAATCCAGGATATACCATCCCTTCTTCCCCTGGAAAAAAACGGCATGCTTTTCGGAAGCCGTTTCCTCCCCTAAAGGCAAATCCCCGGCCTGCCGGCCTACGGTAACCCCCGCCACCTGGCCGGAAATAGGGAACGCCGTCCACTCCCTGGGCTTTAAGTCACCGGTGGTAAACAATAGGATCTCTTCCGGGGGCTGGTATCCTTCTGTGCCGGGGCAAAAAGCCAGCACGTCGCCGTCTGCCAATTCGCAGGTGCCGCTTTTAGCCCCATATTTGCGCCCGCGGATCCAAGTCCCGTTTTTGCTGCCTGTGTCCCGGTAAAAGCAGCGGCCTTCCAAAACGCCGAATTCCCCATGGCTGCGGGACACAATCCCGGAAGAAAGCACAATGTCCGGCTGGGGGCAGGCAGTAAACCGCCCCAGGCTTTTGCGCCCTTCCAGCTCATATTCCCGTTGATAGCCCTGCCGGTTAAATACCGTCAGCCGGTGCGCCCGGAATTTTGGCGGCTTCCAGCATACCGTTTCTGCCATGCCCTTCCCCTCCCTTATGCCTTTAAAACACTTTGTGTATTGCCTTTTTATTGTACCAGGCTGGCGATGGCCCCGTCGCCCTCCAGCATCTGCAGGTCCCGGGTACATTCTTCTTTCATCTCAGTACGGCGCCTGGCCAGTTCCTTGTCCGCCTCTTCCAGCCCGGCAAAACGGATCCCGCCTTTGACGCGGCTAACATCCGACTCTTCTGCCTGCTTTAAGATTGCGGCCTGTTCCCCCAAAGGCGCGTCCACCAGGCACAGCGCGCCGCCCATATCCAGCTCCCCTAAGGCTTTGTAGTCGGTGTACTCCCCATAAGGGAGATAAAAACTGTCGTTAAAAGAATTGGCGTCTTCGATTTTTGAAATCGAAGTCAAGTCTTTTGCCGGATTGCCGTACAAAGCCAATAAGGTATATCCTGGATCTACGGGGAAAAGGGAAAAATCCTGGATCTGGTTATGTTCCAGGAAGACAAATCCCTTTTGGTTGGGGGACAAGCCATGAAAAGGCGCAATATCCCGGATCTGGTTCTGCCCTAAATCCAGGTACAGCAGATTGGGGCAGGAGGACAGGGCCTGGATGTTTTCCAACTGGTTTCCATAGGCTGTAACGGCGAATAAATTTTCCTTCCCCCCTAAGCCTTCCAAGTCCGTAAGCCGGTTTCCGTCGGCAAATACCAGGTTCAGCTCTGGGGCGTTTTTCAAGGGGGCTAAGCTGGCAATCTGGTTGTGGTCTGCCATAAAAAACCGTAGCTCCCCACAGGTCCCTAAAACTGCAATGTCTTCCACCTGGTTACCGCTGATATTTACCCCCCTTAGCGAAGTAAATCCCCCGCCCAGGGCATCCAGGTCCCCGATTTGATTGCCGCTTACATCCAAATAGCGGATGGCCGTGCTGTTGGCAATCCCCGTAAGGTCCGTGATCTGGTTATCTTTTGCATAAAAGCTGGTCAAGGCAATCATGGACTCGCACCCGGCCAGGTTTTCCAGCCGGTTGCCTGACAAATTCAGGGACTCCAGTTTCCGGCACCCGGCCAGGGAAGACACATCCCGGATCTGGTTGCCCTGAAGGTATAAATACTGAAGTTCCCCGCAGGCGCTTAGGGGAGAAATATCCTGGATCCGGTTTTCCCCCAATTCCAAATGCCATAACCCCAAACCGGCCAAAGGGCGGATATCTTCGATTTGGTTTTGATTCAGGCATACCGTGTGCAGCTCCTCTTTCCCTTCCAGGCAGGACACATCCCGGATCTGGTTTTCGTCCATATATAAAGATTGGAGTTTGGGGCAGCCCTGCAAAGGGCTAATATCAGTAATTTGGCATCCGGCCACATCTAGGACAGCCAGTTCCTCCATCCCCTGGACCATGGACAAATCGGCAATCCCTGTACCGCCCAGGCGCAAAGACTCCAAACGGCGGCAGTTTCCTATAGGGCTTAAATCCAGCCCGGACAAGTCTGCGCCGATTTCAATCTGCCTCATATGATCCATATCGTTAAAAAATTCCAAACTGTCATACCCCTCCAGCGGAAGGTAAAATGATTCCAGGGCGGGGAAATGTCTGAGGAAGCCGGTACCTGCCATCTTTTCATAGCCGCTTAAGGATAGCTGGGTTATATAAGGGAAATCCTCGCCAAACCAGGCCTCCCCGTCTAATACCTCCGGCGCGGACATATCGCCCAGGACGCTTAATTCTTTCAGGCCGGGCATCTTGGCCAATGGGGTCAAATCGGTAAACCCGCTGCAGTATTGCAGGCGGAGCGATTCCAGGCTGTCCAGCCCGGCTATGGCCTTTACCGCCTCGTCGCTGACCTGGCAGTAGAAAAGGGACAAATCTTTACACTCTTTGTCTTTCCCGATTTTTTTAATATCCTTTACCGTAACGGTTTTTTCTGAAATCCTGGAATAAGCTTTATCCTCCGGCAATCGGTAAGGGTTGGCCGGCCAGAGCATGAAAATGAGCAAAATGCACCCGGCCGCCATACCGGCGGCAGCCACAGGCAGCCAAAAAATCCGGCGCCGTTTTTTCTTTTTGCCCGGAACCGGGCCGGCGCCCTTTTCTTCTTGCCTGGGCCGGGCTGCCTGCCCGGCCCCTTTTGCCCCTGCCCCCTTCTGTGTTTGCCCCTGCCCCCCTTCTGTGTTTGCCCCGCCTGCTTTCCTGGCCTCAATCTGACCCCAAATATCGTCCGCAGAAACCGAACCCCCGGGTTCCCCAGAATCTGCCCCTCCCGAAATGCCATTTGTGGGCGCTTCCTGTTTTGTGGGCGCTTCCTGTTTTCCCGCCTCGCCGCCGGAAAACAGGGCCGCCTGGTATTCTTCCATGGAACCATAGCGGCCGTCCGCCCGGAGGGCCAGGCCTTTCATGAGGGCGGCCTCCTGAATGCGGTTGATACGGGCCCCTAATTGGGAAGGGGCCTTTAAATCATCATGGAACAGCCTTTGGATACAATCGGTCGGGGCTTTCCCGGTAATGCAGTAGTAAAAAACCCCGGAAAGCGCATACACGTCAGACCAAGGCCCCTGATACTGCCTTCCCCGGTACTGTTCTTCCGGCGTGTAGCCTTTTTTCAGCAGCACGGTCACTGTCCTGCCGTCCCCGCTTATTTCCCTGGCAGCGCCAAAATCCAAAAGCTTTACCTGGCCGTCATGGGTGGTCCGGATATTGTCCGGGCTAATATCCCTGTGGATATACCCTTGCCGATGGACGGCAGCCAAAGCCTCCATAATGGGGCCAAGCATTTCCAGCGCCTCGTCCATGGAAAAAGGCCCTTGCGTTTCCACATATTCGCACAAATCCATGCCATCCAGATATTCCATCACGAGATAGGCCGTCCCGTTTGCTTCAAAAAAATCCCGGACGTCGACAATCCCCTGGTTCTGGGAAAAGCGGGCCATGGCCCGGGCTTCTTCCAAGAACTGGTTTTTATCTTTTTGCGCAGCATTGGTCAACTCTTTTACCGCCACAGGAATATTCAGCAAATTGTCCCTCATCCGGTAAGTCCGGCCAAACCCACCTGCCCCGATCAGGCATTCCACCGTATATTTCCCATTCAGTACATCCCCTTCTTTTAAAACAGGGCCAGCCAAACCTTTCTCGTCCATATCCACCTCCCATGCCGCCTTTGCGGCGCCCCTTGGCAAAATGCTATGTTATTCAGTGGCAGCCGGGCCCGCCCCGGCAAAAACGGGGGCATTTTTCCTGCTGCCGGCCAGGCATGTTTTTCCCGCCGGGCCTTTTAAGCCAGATTTCTTGCCATGGGGTCTTTGACGGTAACCCCTTCTTTTTCCAATTGGGCGATTTTATTGGCAAACTGGGGCAAATATTTTTTATGGGCAACCATCAGCTCGTCCAGGACCCTTTTTGCCGTGGCGCCGGAAGGGATCAGCGGGTTCATCATAAATGCCTGCAAGGCCAGCCCGTAATCCCCGGACACCGCCGCCTGGCACACGCACAATTCCATATTCTTCATCAGCTGGAGCCATCCCCTCTCTGCCGGGGGAAGGGGGCCGAAGGCGATGGGGAGGGCGCCGCAGGCGCCAATCAGGGAAGAAACCTCCACCACGCAGTCCGGCGGCAAATCCGGCAAAGCGCCGTTGTTCCTGGTGGAAACCACGATGGGGGCCATCTTGTTTTCATAAATTGAGGCAATGGTTTCGCAGGCCACGTCGGAATAATTGGCCCCGCCCCTTTTGGCAAGCTGTTCCGGTTTTTCATGGAGGCCCGGGTTTTGATACAAGGCAAATAATTCTTCTTCCGTCTTCTTTACCTGCTGCCCCCGGGTCCCTACCTTAGGGTCGTTATATTCCTCCAGCATGTGGTGAAGCATTTCTTCCTGGCGGTAATAATACCGGTGGTACCCGCAAGGGATCATTTCCATTTGGCCATACTGCTCGCGGAAAAATTCCACGTCAAAAATGTTTACAGGGACTCCGGAATCCAGGGAAGGGTCGTACAGCTTATCCACCACCTGCATGGTCACGTCCTGCCCGCCTTTGTCAAAAACCTTGTGCCACAAAAAATGGTTCAGCCCGCCGAACCGGAAAGTCAATTCATCCATGGTTTTCCCGATCAGGCCCGGCTCCTTCATCATCGAGCCGATGGAAAGGTTGCACAGGCCGATCACCTTCTCCCACTTCCCATAGCGGAGAACTGCTTCCGTCAACATGCCGCTGGGGTTGGTAAAATTCACCAGCCAGGCATCAGGGCACAGCTCCTTCATATCTTCCACAATATCCAAAATCACCGGAATGGTGCGGAAAGCCTTGAAAATGCCCCCTGCGCCATTGGTTTCCTGGCCTGTCATGCCATAAGACAAAGGAATCCTTTCATCCTTGATCCTGGCGTCCAAAAGCCCTACCCGGAACTGGGTGGTTACAAAATCGGCGCCGGCAAGGGCCTCCCTCCTGTCCAGGGTCATATGTACATTCACTTTATAAGGGGAGGCATCCCACATGCGCTGGGCCAAATTGCCTACGATCTCCTGTTTTTTTGCGCCCTCTTCTACGTCTACCAGCCAAATTTCCCCCACAGGGATCCCCCTGCGGATAAACCCCTCCATCAACTCAGGCGTATAACTGCTCCCGCCTCCGATCGTCACGATTTTCAATGGCTTTTTGCCCATATACATTCTCCTTTTCTTTACCAGGCTTATATTGGTTTTACCTGCCTGCCCCTCTATTCTCATAGATATTCCCCTTTTTGTCAATGCTTTTATTCCCAAAGGCGCCCCGGGCCGGCTTTCCGGCAGATGGCAAATTGGCGGACCTGCGCCGGTTGCGGCAACAGGGAAATTATGGTATGATTGGTTTATTGACTAGTTATTCGGGAATCGTATTGGCTGAATTGCCAATGGAGGTGAACACATGGCGACAGGAAAAGGGCAAGGGGGGCAGGCCCCTATGGGAAGGCGGCGAATCATTTTCCATATTGATGTCAATTCTGCGTTCCTAAGCTGGGAAGCTGCAGACCGCCTGAAAAAAGATCCAGACGCCCTGGATCTTCGCACCGTCCCCTCTGCCGTTGGGGGGGATGCCAAATCCCGCCACGGGGTCGTACTGGCTAAATCTACCCCAGCCAGGCAATTTGGCGTAACCACCGGGGAACCCCTGGCCAGCGCTTTCCGAAAATGCCCGGAACTGGCTGTGTCCCCTGCCCGGTTTGATTTATATTTAAAATGTTCCCATGATTTATTTGCGCTTTTGGGGGACTATACCCCGGACATTGAGAAATTCAGCATAGACGAAGCGTTTTTGGATATGTCCGAAACCATCCACCTGTTTGGCCCCCCTATAGAAACCGCCGGGCGGATACGCCGCCAAATCCGCCGGGAGCTGGGGTTTTCCGTCAACATCGGCATCTCTTCCAACAAACTCCTGGCAAAAATGGCCTCGGATTTCGAAAAGCCAGATAAAACCCATACCTTGTTCGAAGAGGAAATCCCTACAAAAATGTGGCCCCTGCCCTTGCGGGAATTACTTTTCGTAGGCAGTTCCGCCTCGGACAAGCTGGCCCGGATCGGCCTGCATACCATCGGGGACCTGGCAGCCTGTGACGTCCATATCCTCCAAACCCACCTGGGGGACAAGTATGGCAGCCTGGTCCACCGTTATGCCAACGGCATTGACAATGAGCCGGTGGTTTCCAGGGGACCGGCCAATAAAGGCTACGGCAACAGCATTACCTTATCCCGGGACGTATCGGACTATGGTACGGCCTGCCAGGTATTGCTGGCCTTAAGCGAAACCGTAGGGGCGCGCCTTCGGGAAGAAAACGTACGGTGCAGCTGTATCTGTGTGGAATTAAAAGACTGGAAGTTTTCCACCCAATCCCACCAGCTTACCTTAAGCGCCCCCACGGATTCCACCTGGGGCTTGTATGGCCATGCCTGCCGTTTATTAAAGGAATTTTGGGATTTGCGGCCGGTGCGGCTTATTGGCCTGCGCGCCAGCCAGGTTTCGGAAGGCCCTTACGAACAGTTAAGCCTCTTTGACACGGAACAATCCCGGAAAATGAAAGAATTGGAAAAGGCTGTGGATAAAATCCGCGGAAAATACGGAGTTGACAGCATCAAGCGGGCCAGTTTCCTAAAAGAAGACGCATTGGTGGACCATGCGGTCAGCAAGAAAAAGCATCTACAACAGAAAGAGAGGCAAATATGAAACAAAAAACCTTTACCAACAGCCAAATCATTAACGGCATCGCCTTTAGCTTTTCCCTTTTCTTCCTGCTCTCCTCCTTTGTAGCCACCTTTTATACAAAGGAATGGGGGTCGGTCTTGCACAATTGGTACCTGATCCTGATTACCCCCTGCCCCCTGGTGACCGACTATCTGGAGGTCGGCGGGCTGGCTGCCGCCCTGCTAAACGCAGGCGCCTGCGGCATGGCCTGCTTTTTCTTTATGGCTTTTTTGAAAGGGGAATCCCACGCCAACACGCTGGCCGGCTACTTCCTGGTGGTAGCCCACTGTTTTTACGGCCTTAATTTTTTTAATATGTGGCCTTGCTTTTTGGCGCCTTTCCTCTATCTGCGCCTAAAAAAGCTGGATTTTAACAACAACCTGCACATCTGTATGTTTGCCACCTCTTTCAGCCCTTTTATCAGCGAATTCCTCTTCCGCTATACCCAAGGGGGCAGCTATGCTTTTGGTATCCTGAAATTCAATGCCTCCGGGGTGGCCCTGACCGTGCTTTTCAGCATTATGTTGGGCTTTGTAATCCCTGCCATCCTTCCTGGCGCCCATGCCTGGCATAAGGGGTATAACCTCTATAACGGCGGCCTGGCTTTTGGCTTGTTCGGTTTTTTCCTGTATAATTTTATGTACCATACCATGGGCATTGGCCTGCCTGCCACCATCTACCCCCACAACCTGGCCTATGACGTATTTGGCCGTTCCTTCCGGATGTTTTCCAACCTGTTTTTCCTGTCCCTTTTCCTGGCCTGTATCCTGGCCGGGTGGCTCCTTAACGGGAACAGCTTCCGGGGGTATGGCCGCCTTTTAAAGGACACGGGCCACGCCAGCAATTTTTCTGCCAAATATGGCATGCCCGTCTGCCTGGTGAATATGGGCTGCCAGGGCCTTATGTTCCTGCTTTACTTAAACGTAATCATCTTGTTCACCGAGGGGGTGGGGTTCACCGGGCCCACCATTGGGGTAATCTTAGCGTCCCTTACCTTCACAGCCATGGGCCAGCACCCCAAAAATGTGTGGCCGATCCTGTTAGGGTACCAGGCCTTATACCTGCTGACCTTGTTTTTCTGCCATATTAACGGCAGGGAACTTTCCTGGTCTTTATCCACCCAAGGCTATATCAACGCCGTCGCATTTGCCACCGGCCTTTGCCCCATTACCGGCCGGTACGGGACCGTAGCCGGCATTACGGCCGGTTTCTTGTGCGCTTCCATGTGTACGGCCACCAACGCCCTCCACGGCGGCCTGGTGCTGTACAACGGCGGCCTCACGGCAGGCATTACCGCCCTGATCCTGTTGCCGATCCTGGAGCATTACCTGCCCGAAGCCAGGGAGGAAATGCCGTCTTCCGGCGCCAGCCGGTGGGCCACTATCGCCGTTGTGGCGAACCCCCGTACCGATGCCTCCCAAGGGACGAAAAAACAGGGATAACGCAAAGGAAGCGGCACACTATACCCGGAGGCCTTTGGGGTAATGGTTTTTCAGCACCCCGCCCGCCGCCTTTGCCCAGCCCAAAGGGTAATCGTCTGCGCATACCAGTACCCACCCCTTCCGGCCTTCCGGGGCAGGAAGGGTATTCCCCGCCAAATAAGCAGCGGTTTCCGGCCCTTCGGCGTCCAGGCGCAGGCATTGGCCTACATGCTTAGGCTCCAGCGCCAGCGCCAGCCCGTGGGAAGGCTCCAACCGGTTTTTCTTCCACGTGCCCAGATGCAGCCCCGGCCGCAGTACCCGCAGCCCGTCAAGGCCGGGCATCCCTTTTGGCACATGGTAAAGCTGGCCTCCAAACCAGGCCAGGCGTTTGGGGTCCAGCCCAAAGCCTTCCTGGGAGATATAGGGCACGGTACCGGCCCAAAATTCCGAAAACAGGCCCTCGTCTTTGCCATTACCATTTTGGCCTTTTTTCTTCCTTTCCGGGCCCCCTCCCCCCCTTGTCCGGGCCCGTGGCCCTTCCCCCTTTTTTTCCAGCAGGGCCGCAAAGTGGCCTTCCCCCCGGGCTTTATGGGGCCAGATCCGGTAAGCCCCTTCCAGCTCTTCCTGATCCCCCCACCAGTCCAGCCGTCCTTTTGAAAGGCCTTTTAAAACGCCGGGCGCAGGCACCAGGGAAAAATCCGGATGGCTTTCCAAAAAACGGATAACTACTTCTTCATTCTCTTCTGGGGAAAAAGTACAGGTAGAATATACCATGCGCCCCCCTGGTTTGAGCATCTTTGCCCCGCAATCCAAAATCTGCCGCTGCCTGCCTGCGCATAGCTGCACATGCCCCCGGCTCCATTCTTCCCTTGCCTGCTCTTCTTTGCGGAACATGCCTTCCCCGGAACAGGGGGCGTCCACCACGACCCTGTCAAAAAACCCCGGGAATATTTTGGCAAGCCTTTCCGGCTCTTCATTGGTTACCACCACATTTTTGACCCCCATCCGTTCCACATTCTGGGACAGGGCCTTAGCCCGGGCAGGATGGACCTCGTTGCTCACCAGCAGGCCCTCCCCCGCCATACGCGCCGCAATGTGGGTAGTCTTCCCCCCTGGCGCGGCACACAAATCCAATACCGCTTCCCCTGGTTGGGGATCCAATAGGGAACCTACCGCCATGGCGCTGGGTTCCTGGATATAATACACGCCTGCCTGATGGAACGGATGGCGGCCCGGCCGATCCTCTTGCCCATAATAAAACCCTTCCCGGCACCAAGGCACGGGAACCAGCCCAAAACGGCGGCAAAGCCGTCCATAAAGTTCTTCCCGGCTGCCTTTCAGGAGGTTTACGCGAAGGCCATAAGCCCGCCCTTCTTCATAGCTTTTCAGGAAAGCAGGGTACTCTTCCCCCAACATCTTTTCCATCCGATCCGTAAACCCCTCTGGCAAAGGCGCCAGGGGGCGTCCTTTTTCCTGCCCCATCCCTTTTCCCCCATCCATGC
The DNA here is from genome assembly GCA_910584845.1 of uncultured Lachnospiraceae bacterium. GTDB lineage: Bacteria > Bacillota > Clostridia > Lachnospirales > Lachnospiraceae > Brotaphodocola. Next base: position 155,337 of record CAJUDH010000004.1, on the reverse strand, counting down.
TTTCTTATATGCCCAATCCATTTGTATCATAGGTTTTCCGTTTCCCTATGATGCAAAAAAGGCTGCAAATCCCCTGGGACAGCATGCCTTTTTTGCTATAGCCATTTGTAATTACTGAAACAATTCAATCTTGTTATCACCGGAATCATCGCCGTTGACTACATAATAAACCGCATTTTCTTCCGGCTTTATGTAGATCTCGATTGTCTCAATCTCAACTTCGCCGTTGGCTTCCAGATAGGCCTTGGCCGCTGCGGCCAGCACCTCTTTTGCCGCTACTTCTTTGGTACCGGACTGAATCATCACGGATGCTTTCGGCTCCGCCTTCTTTTCCTCTTTTTTGGCAACCGCCTTTTTCTCAACAGGCGCCTCTTCCTTGGCAACCGCTTTTTTCACACGGGGTTTTTTCTCTGTTTTGGCATCTGCCTCCGCAACAGCCTCTACGCTTTTGCTTTCCATTGTCTCGTCTACGATTTTTTTAACACGTGGCATGATTTTTCCTCCTCGCTCGAATCCAGATCATCGATTTTCTTTTTATGCCATTCCTCAGTTGCTTATGGAATTATAAAACGATTTTGTGCATTTGTCAATGAAAACAAAACCAAAGCCGGGGAAAACCCATCCTTCATATCCATAATTCCATAAAAAAAACAGCAATACACGCACCGATCGACACCCGGAACAAATTTCCGTCCACCCATGCGATCACAACCGCCGCCACAAACCCGGCAAGCCCTGACCGCCAGGAAGCCGTCGCCGACAATATAGCCGGAAAAGTCATAACCGACAGGCTGACATATGGCACATAAAATAAAAAGGAACGGATAAAAGGGTTACGTATTTCCTTGCGCAGCAAGGTTAAAGGCAACGCCCTAACCAAATAAATCGTCACCGCCATCACCAACAGGCTTGCATTCACAGAAGGCCCCATTTTGCCTCCCCCCTTTCTCTTCTTTTACGGGAAACAGGGCCGCCGCCACGCCTGACAACAAAATTGTCAAAATAATAATCTGAAACCCGCTGGAAATTCCCCGGAGCCCGGGAAGTTTTGTAAAAGCGGCGCTGGCCGCCATGGAAATAAGGACCACCCCCGCAATCACCCGGTCCTTTTTGGAAGGCGGCACTACAATGGCCAGAAACATGCCATACAAAGCAACGCCCATGGCGCTCATAGCCCGGGCAGGGATGACCATACCCATGAAAGTCCCCATCACGGTGCCGGCCACCCATCCCGGCGCTGCCGTAGAAGCGGCGCCATAGACAAAACTTGGGGTTAATTTCCCCTCCACCCCCATGGAAACCGCAAATATCTCGTCTGTAACCCCGTAAGCCATAAAAAACCGATGGAAAAACGGCGCGTCCCTCCTGACTTTTTGGGACAAGGCGCTGGACATCAGCAAATACCGTAAATTCACCACTACCTGCGTCACCGCAATTTCCAGGAAACCGGCCCCCGCCTCAATGGCGCCGATCCCGGCAAACTGCCCTGCGCTGGCCAACATCGCCGCCGACATAAACCCGGATTGCCAAAGGGCCATCCCCGCCTCCCTTGCGGCGATGCCCAAGGTAAAGGCCACGGCAAAATACCCCATCCCAATGGGGATGCCTGCCCTCATCCCTTTCAGGAACCATTCCCTTGTTTCTTTTTTCATTTGCCTTCCTTCCACTCCTTAAAGCTAAAAATATTGATCCCCTGCCCGGCACCCCATGCCTTCCCGGTCAATTAAACCCGTAAAATTTCTGGCTGATTTTATAGGCAGCAACCGACACGCTCCGGCCGCTTTTTCCCGGAAGGTTCATGCTTTGGCCCAAAAAGCCCCACCGGAGGCGTAAAAACAAGGCCAGGTTTGCCTTTCTAAGATATTGCCACAATTCCTTCTTTTTGGCCATGTTCTCCTCCGTCCCCGACCGGATGGCTAGAATAGAAGAAATGGTCATCATAATCTCCAAATACCTCACCATGTAATGGCGGAGCTTCCGGCTGCCTACTTTCGCCAAGTCACAACATTCCAACATATGTTTCGTTACCAGGATCTGCTGGTCAATCCGGCCGATCATCACCTGTTCGTTTACCGACTGGTCTGCCCTGCCTATAAAATACCGGTAAAAATTCACATCCAGATAATACAACGTCTTTACATAGGGAAGGGGCTGATAAACAAAAATATTGTCTACATAAAAAGTATGTTTGGGCAAGTTAAGCCCGCAGCCCCGCAGCATTTCCGTCCGGTAAACCACGGAATGCATCAGGATATACTGCCCTAAAATAAATACTTTCACCTGATCCCAGGTAATCAGTTCCCGTTTGGGCAAAGCAGTCCGGTACTGCATCACCCGTTTATGTTTAGCCCCTTGTTTTTCATAGACAAAATTTGTTACCAGCATGTCCAAAGTCTCGTCCCCGTAAACAAACCGGCGCAACACCTCCAGCACTTCCTGGTAAGCCTCGCCATTGACCCAGTCGTCACTGTCCACCACTTTAAAATAAATCCCTGTTGCCTCCCGCAGCCCCGCATTCACCGCCTCCCCGTGGCCCCCGTTCTCCTGATGGATGGCACGGCAGACCCCAGGGTAATTTTTTTCATATTCGTCGGCGATTTTTGCCGTATTGTCTTTCGTGGACCCGTCATCCACAATCAGGATTTCCACCTCGTCCCCACCGGGGAGCAGGGAATCAATGCAGTTGCGCATATAAGCTTCCGAGTTATAGCAAGGTATGGTTATGGTTAATAGTTTCACGTTCTTTCCCCTCTCTTATTATCTTGTTTCCCATGGTAAAAAACAGCGCCCCGCCAAAGGCTATGCCCCCGGCCATCTGCCATAGCCCGGGCCCTTTTGCCGTCAAAAACCGGGACAAGGTAAGGGACGCCAAGTTGGCCGCCCCATGGAACAGCCAGCAGGCCCACAGGCTGTCATAAACCTCATAAAGCATAGCCAGGAAAAGGCCCAGCAAAGCCGCATACACGCCTTGAAGCAAGTTGCCGTGAAATAAGGCGAAACAGCCGGCAGTCAAGGCAGCCGACGCCTTAACCGTCATTTCCTGCCGTAGCCGGTAATAGCCCAGCCCGCGGAATATCAATTCCTCCGCCGCCGGGATCACAATTCCTATACAGGCCAATTGAACCCCAAAGGAAGGGCCTTGCAACGTACGGCCCACCTTTTGGTAGCCCCCTTCCCAACAAGGGAGGAACCATAACAGGCTGTTGAACAGTAAGCAGGCGCCCACGGCGAAAAAGAAAACCCGTAAAACGGACCGCCCCCCCATCTGCCCCTTTCGCCTGCCTGAAGGGGCCGCATTGCCGCAAGGGCCGTTCCTGCGCCGGACCATCCGGTAATCGCTGCCTAAAGGGAACATGGCCAAAGCGGCCCCAAGGGCGGTCAAAGGCAGGGCTTGGCTTTCCGTGGCCTGGCCGGCCAGGATACCCCATGCGGCAAATACCAGCTCTACCACAGCCACATAAACCAGCAAAGGATACACCATTTGCCACAGGAGGGGCCATAGCCCCTTGATCCGTCCCCTCATAAAGTATCCCCCTATTGCAGGGCTGCCGTTTGCTGCCCTTTTGGCAGGAAGCAGCCATGATTTTTCTGCGTTACCAGTATAGCACAAACTGGTTGCTTTTTTCCAGTAGGAACCCTATAATAGTTTCAAAAATATGCCTGAATCGGAAAACAGGTTTGTGCTGTAAAACACGCACAGAACGGAGGAAAAGATGGCTAAGAAACGAATTGTCATGGCCTTGGGGCATAACGCCCTGGGGACCAGCCTTCCCGAACAGAAGACTGCCGTCGCCGGTACGGCCAAAGTAATCGCCGGCTTCATCCAAAACGGATGGCAAGTGTCCGTGACCCACGGCAACGCCCCACAAGTCGGCATGATCCACACCGCCATGAATGAGTTTTCCCGCCGGCATGCAGGGTATACCGCCGCCCCCATGTCCGTCTGTTCTGCCATGAGCCAAGGGTATATCGGATATGACCTGCAAAACGGTATCCGGTCCGAGCTGGTACAAAGGGGCATTTATAAGCCGGTTTCCACCATCCTGACCCAGGTAACGGTAAATCCCTATGATGACTCCTTTTACACCCCGGTTAAAAAGATCGGCCGTTTTATGGACAGGGAAGAAGCCCTCGAGGAAGAAGCCAAAGGGAATTATGTGGCAGAAATCCCCGGTAAAGGCTGGCAACGGGCCGTCGCCGCCCCCAGGCCGGTTTCCATCGTGGAGGCCGACGCCATCCGGGCATTGCTGGATGCAGGCCAGGCCGTTATCTGCTGTGGCGGAGGCGGTATCCCTGTGCTGGAACAGGGGCCCCGCCTCAAAGGGGCCAGCGCCATTATTGAAAAAGACCTGGTTGCCGGCCTGCTGGCAAGGGAAGTAGACGCAGACGTGCTTATGATCCTCACAAGTGTAGATAACGTTACCCTGGATTATGGTACCCCCCAGGAAAAGCCCATCCACCACATGACCACGGCCGAAGCTGAAACGTACATTTGCCAGGGGCATTTTGAATTTGCCTCCATGCTGCCCAAGGTTGACGCCGCCATTTCTTTTATCAAAGCGGGGGAGGGGCGCCGGGCCATTATTACCTCCCTGGAAAAAGCGCAAGACAGCATCGAAGGGAGGGCCGGGACCCTGATCCGGTAAAAATCCGGCCGGGAAGGTTTCGGTTGCCGTAGTACCCTTCCTATGGCCAAGAAAGGCACACACGTTTTCACAGCCAACGTGTGTGCCTTTTTTCGGCTATAGGGGACGCCTTAGAATAGCCAAAGCTTTCCGGCAGCATCCCTTCCCGGTTTAATATCCGTAAAATATCTGCGCCATAGGGGAGCCTTTGTCTAAAATCAACGTGTTATTACCATTTTTGAGCGCCACCCTGGCCGCGTCCAGGGAGCGGACGAAATTATAGAAATCTGCCTTGCTGGCGTCATTGTAGGCATTGGAAAGGATCTGCATATACTGGGCTTCGCCTTCTGCTTTGATTTTTTCCGCCTCGGCCAAGGCCTGGGATTTCATGACAGACACTTCTTTGGCGGTATCGTTTTTAATTTTCTGGGCAGAAGAATTTCCCTGGGCCGTGAAAGACGCCGCAATGTTGTTCCTTTCGGAGATCATCCTCTCATAGACGGCCTGCTTGTTGTCATCCGGCATATCCAAGGACTTTGTTTCCACTGCCAGCACCTGGATCCCATACCCGTTAAGGGAATCGCCGATATTGGCCCGGATATCCAACGCCAGCTTGCCGTCCCGGTTTTCGATAATCTCCGCCTGGTCCATATTGGAAATCACCGATTTCATGGAAGAAAAAACCGAAGCGGATATGCGGGACTGGGCCTGGGCCACCTGGCCGTTTAAATGCCGGGTAAACAGTACCGGGTCTGAAATTTTCCACAGTACAAAGGCATCCGCAATCATGCTTTTCTTATCCTTGGTGATTACATCTGATTTGGGGATGTCATAAAGCTGAAGTTCCTTAGGCAAAGAAGTGCTGGCCTGGATAAACGGGATCTGGAACGATACCCCCGGAGCGTCCACCACTTTTACAATCTCCCCAAATTGGCGGATCAGCTTATATTCGTTAGGGTAAGTAACCACCAAGGAAGAAAAAAACGCCATTAGCAAAAATATGCCTGCTGCCATCCCTATTATTTTTTTCATGGTTTTCATTCCGTCCCCTCCCCGCTATGTGGACCGACGCCTTCCCCTTGCCCCTGTGTTTCGCCGGCTGCTGCATCTGGAGGGGTTTCCGGCCCCGGTGCAGGGGCTTGGAAACTGTCCAAAGGCAGCAGTTTCTGGGTGCCGTCCTCATCCACAATATAGACTTTCATCCCCGGAAGCAAATCTTCCATACTTTCATAAAACATCCTCTGCCTGGTAATCAGCGGATATTTGCTGTACTCGGCGTACATCTGCTCAAAACGGGATACTTGGCCGTTGGCTTCATTAATCCGGGCTTCCTTTTCCGCCTCGGCGATTTTGATGATCTGGTCACATTCCGCCTCTGCCTGAGGGATCTTTTCGTTCCTGTCCTTATTGGCATTGTTAATCGCCGTCTCTTTGCCTTGCTTGGCGTTTTCCACATTTTTAAAAGCATTCATCACTTCCGTAGTAGGCGGGAACGCGTCCTGTATTGTAATATTGACCACAGACAACCCAATATCCTCCGCGATCATCCGGTTGGTCATCTTCTCCTTGATCTCCGACTGGATAGCCGCCTTCCCTGTGGTGATTACGTCGTCCACATTATAAATGCCCACGGTATCGCGGATATAAGATTGGGCCAGCATTTTCAAGGTCCCTTCCGGGTCTGCCGACGCATACAGGTATTTCACCGGGTCACTGACCATATATTCCAGATAAAAGTCCGTATTGACAAAATTAAAATCCTTGGTAATCATCACCGATTCCTCATCAATGGATTCCCCTGTATCGGTCGTGTAGCCAATAGGCATGCCCTTAATCCCTTTGGATACAAAACGGACACGCTGGATTAGCGGGACCTTAAAATGGAGCCCTGCCTCCGTCACGGACTGGGCGCTTCCCAAAGTCACCACCACGGCATAATATTCCTCATCCAGCATGTAATAAGAATTCAGCCCCAAGAAAGCCAGCAGCAGAAAAACCAGGAAGGCTTTCAACCCCTTAACCGGTAATTTCTTCCTTACTGGGTTCCCGTTGGAATCAAACCTCTCCGGCCCCGGGCCCATCCTTCCACGCCGGTTCCCAAAAAGGTTCTGAAACGGATTTTGGTTCATATTTTCCTCCATTCTGTGCGCGTCCCACAACATTGCGTGCCATGCCGGTAAAATTAATGGTGGAACAGCCGGATGCCGGTAAAGGCCATAACCATCCCATACTTATTGCAAGTCTGGATTACATGGTCATCCCGCACGGAGCCTCCCGGCTGGGCGATATACTTGACCCCGCTTTTATAAGCCCGGTCAATATTGTCCCCAAAGGGGAAAAACGCATCGGACCCCAAAGCAACCTCCTTCATTTGATCCAGCCATGCCCTTTTTCCTTCCCGGCTAAATACCGGGGGCTTTACCCGGAAAATCTTTTGCCAGGCGCCTTCCGCCAGCACGTCTTCATACTCTTCGCCAATATACACATCAATGGCATTATCCCGGTCCGCACGGCGGATGCCGTCCACAAACGGCAAATCAAGCACCTGTGGGGACTGGCGTAAAAACCAGTTGTCCGCCTTCTGGCCGGCAAGCCTGGTACAATGTACCCGGGACTGCTGGCCGGCGCCAATGCCGATGGCCTGTCCGCCTTTCGCGTAGCAGACCGAATTGGACTGGGTATATTTTAAAGTAATCAAGGAAATCAGCAAGTCCGTTTTGGCATCCCCGGGAAGCTCTTTATTGTCCGTTACTACATTCACCAGCAAACCTTCGTTGATTTCCAGGCTATTGCGCCCCTGTTCAAACACCACGCCAAACACCTGCTTGCGCTCAATGGGCCCCGGCTCGTAGCTTTCATCCACCTCGACCACGCAGTAATTGCCGTTCTTTTTGGACTTAAGGATTTCCAACGCCTCCGGCTCGTACCCGGGGGCAATCACGCCGTCGGACACCTCCCGTTTAATCAGCCTGGCCGTATCCGCGTCGCACCGGTCGGACAAGGAAATAAAATCGCCAAAAGAGGACATCCGGTCCGCCCCCCTGGCGCGGGCATAGGCGCTGGCTAAGGGGGACAAATCCCCCATATCGTCCACCCAGTAGATTTTGGCCAGGGTTTTGGTAAGGGGCAGGCCTACCGCCACGCCTGCGGGGGATACATGTTTAAAAGAAGCCGCCGCCGGAAGGCCCGTTGCCTTTTTCAGTTCCCTTACCAGCTGCCAGCCATTAAGGGCGTCCAAAAGGTTGATGTACCCTGGCCTGCCGCATAGCACGCAAATCGGCAGCCCCTTCCCCTCTTCCATAAAAATCTTTGCCGGTTTCTGATTCGGGTTGCAGCCATACTTTAATTCCATCTCATCCATTGTCTTATCCCTTTCTATCTTGTGATATTTTCTATGTGTTTATGTATCAGGGCCGTGAAACATCCGCCGGTGTACCTTATTTGTCCGGAAACTTACACCCGCACCATTTTCCGGTTTCTCCTTTCAAAAAAAGCAGCCCCCTTTTCCACCGCCGTTTTTTGCCTCCCTCCCCTCTCCGGTCATTCCTGCAGCCGGTTATCTTTCCATGTGCCAACCGCAGTCCTGCCGTCTTTATAATATAACATGCCATAACCGTCTGCATTATCCCCGTCTACCCATTCCCCCACATACTTTAAGCGTCCGTTTTCGTCATCTTCCGGATAATAGTAGGTGCCTGTGCCATGTTCGGAACCCTTTTGCCACTCTCCTTCATACCGGCTTCCGTCTTGCCAGAAATAAGTGCCGGTACCATGCCGGTAGCCGTTTTGCCAATCCCCTTCATATCGGTCCCCGTCTGACCAGGACATGGTACCCGAACCGTTTATGGTGTCATTATCCCACTCCCCGTCATATTTTACCCGGTCAAGCTCGTCATCTTCCGGATAAAACAAAACGCCTTCCCCTTCCCTCTTCCCCTGGCGGAACATCCCTTCATAACGGCTTCCGTCTGCGTAAATTGCCTCTCCCCTCCCCTCAATCTTCCCGTCCTCCCGATTGCCCACAAAGGTTATGCTGCCCTCTGTCCATGTCTGGGTGGTGTCCCGGACCATAAGCCAGCCAACCAGGAAGCACATAAGGAGGAAAGCCCCTGTGGAAGCCAAGCCAATCAAAGCTGCGCTGCTTAAGATCCTTGCCAGGGGTTTATCTGGTGAAGACGCATTCCTTAGGCGGGTAAACAGCTCGCCTACCGACTGGATCCTCGCCCCTGTTTTCAGCGCCAGCCCCCTTCGCAGTACCTCAACTACCTTTTTTGTCAGGCCATACTGGGGGTTTAGCGGAATCGCCAGGGTATCCTGTGCCATCCGGTCCAGGGATTCCGGGACCCGCTTGCCGGACACCGCATAATAAATGGTGGCCGTCAAAGCATAAACGTCGGTCCATGGCCCGATATTCCCGTCGGTATAGTATTGTTCCACCGGGCTAAACCCCCGTTTTGCCACCAGCTGGGAATTTTCGCTGCCATCCATGGTAAAATCTTTCGCTGCCCCAAAGTCCAGCAATTTAACTTTCTGGTTCGGAAGGATCATAATATTATCCGGGCTAATGTCACGATGGAGCATCCCTTTCCTATGCATCTGCTCCAGGGCCATAGCCAAGGGCTCCAGCATATTCAGGCAGTCTTCCATTTTCATGGGGCCTTTGGCTTCGATGGCGTCCTTTAAGGTGGCCCCTTTCACATAGTCCATAACAATATATGCCGTATTGTTCTCAGTAAATGTATCCCGTACACGGACAATCTCTGGGATGGCGTCAATCTTGGCCATCTGCCGGGCTTCTTTCAGGAAATTTTCACATCCCCTTTTCCATTGCTCCTGGCTTGCCATGGAGGTCCCCCACCGGAGCTTGTTGGAATAAGAGCAATTCCTGGACACATGTTCCATGGGAAAATATTCTTTTACCGCCACTTTTGCGTTGAGGGGCAGGTCAAGCCCGATATAAGTAATGCCAAAACCGCCTTGCCCTAACATCCTGCCGATCAGATACCGTCCATGCAATATGGTGTTCCATTCCAGGGCATTGGGCATCTGTATTTCCTGGCTGGGACAAAAGCCGCAATGCGGGCAAACCTCCCCTTCCATTTCCTCCATACAATTGACACATAGGTTTATCTGCATATTCCCTGTACCTCCATTACCATCCGTCCTGTTCGTCCACATGCTGTAGCCATCGGACCCCTGCCGGTTTCAAATACGTCCGTTAGATTCTCCCGAAAGCGGATTAACGGTGCAATCCATTACCCTCCCATATCCTGGATGAACCGTCTTTGAAATAAAATACCCCCTGGCAGCCCGTATAGCTTCCGTCCTTCCAAAAGCCTTCATATTTTACATAACCGTTTTTATTGTCCCCGGGGAAATAATAAGTCCCTACCCCGTCCCTCTTGCCGTCCCGGAACTCGCCCTCATATCTGCCCCCGTCTGGCCATGTCATGACCCCGGTCCCCTCGTATTTGCCGTCTATAAACTGCCCCCGGTAGGTTTCCCCATTGGGCCAGGTCATTCGCCCGTCCCCTTCCATCACGTCATGGTGATATTCCCCCTCGTATTTTGCCCCTGTTTTCCAAAGCATTACCCCTGTGCCTTGCCTTTTATCCTTTAACCATTCCCCTTCGTATTTCTCCCGGTTGTTTTCGTCATCCTTTGCATAATAGAACGTGCCTTTCCCTTCCCGCACGTCGTTTTTATACTGGCCCTCGTACTTCTGTCCGTTGGGCCAAACCATAATGCCGTCCCCTTCTTTGCTGCCGTCTTTGTACTCCCCTTCATACTTCACCCCGTTGGTCCAAACCATAACTCCGTAGCCGCTTTTCTTATCCATAAGCCAGCCGCCTTTGTACTTTTCACGGCCCAGCGCATCCCCCCGGGCATAAGAAAGGACCCCTTCCCCCTCCATATTCCCGTTTTTAAATCCCCCTTCGTATTTATCCCCGTTTTTCCAGGTCATCGTACCTGTGCCATCCATTTTATCATCCAGCCAGCTCCCCTCATACCTGCGGCCGTTGGGCCATTGGCATGTCCCCTCCCCTTCTTTTACCCCTTTACGGAAATCTCCTATGTATATCCTGCCGTCCTCATAAACAGCCCTGCCGCCCCCTTCTATTTTTCCGGCGGCTTTCATTCCCGTATAGGTAACCCCGCCCTTTGTCCATGTAGTGGCGGCCGGGTTCCAAAAAGCCGCCCCTATGGCCAACGCAACCAAAAGGGAGGCGGCCGGCAAAACAGCAACGGCAAGTTTTTTCCCGGCCCCGTTTCCCAAAACCTTCCGGCCGGATGCTTTCCGCAAACGGGAAAACAGCTCCTCCACGGTTTGGATCCTCTGCTCTGGTTCCAAAGCCATCCCGGCTTTAAGCACACTGAGCACGTTTTCCGTCAGGCCGGTGTTGTTATCGGGCTTTTCCCCCAAAACGTCTTGCATCCTCCCCTTTATGGGATTTGGGGGCCGGTTCCCTGTGAGGGCAAAATATAAGGTCGCGGACAAGGCATATACATCCGTCCAAGGGCCTATATTGCCGCTTTCCCCATATTGTTTAGCCGGGCTGAATGCCCGGGCGGCCACAAGGCGGGGCTCCTCCCCTGCCCTAAGGCTAAAACCTTTGGCAACACCAAAATCCAGCAGCCGGACATCCCCATCCGGCAGCACCATAATGTTGTTGGGGTTAATATCCCGGTGGACCATCCCTTTTTTATGCATCCGTTCCAGGGCTTTCGCCAGCGGCGCCATCATATCCAGGCATTCCTTAACCTTCATAGGGCCCTTGCCGGATACCGCATTTTTCAGCGTAACCCCATCCACATAATCCATCACAAGATACGCCGTGTTATTTTCCGCGAACGCATCCCATACACGGGCAACCTCCGGGAGGGGGCCGATTTTGGCCATGCGCCGGGCTTCTTCCAGGAAATGGCCGCACCCGGCCTCCCGCCCTTCCTGGCCTGCCTTAGAAAAATCCCACCGGACGTCATTGGAACCGGCAGGGTCCCGGGATGCATGTTCCCATGGGAAATATTCTTTTACTACCACCCTGGTATTCAAAGGCAGGTCAAAACCGATATACGTAATGTCAAAGCTTCCCTGCCCCAACGTTTTTCCCACCAGGTATCTGCCATGCAAAATGGTATACCACTTTAAAGCGCTGGGGGCGGGCTTTTCTTGGCCCATGCAAAAACCACAACGGGGGCATATGTCCCCTTCCATTTCCCCCATGCATCTTATGCATAAGTTTATCTGCATTCCCCGACTCCCCTTTGGTATCCCCGGCATCCTGCGCAGTCCTCCGGCTTTACGCAGCATCCCTTTATAAGGCCGGTTATAACCTTTACATCCCTAAATTTTTATTCACGGTCCTGCTCTCGTACTTTCCTGTGGCAATATCGATATACCGGACAAAAAGGGACACTTTATTTTCCTCATTGAGGCTGCCCCAGATGGACCGGGTAAAATCATCTATGTCTTCCAGGACTCCGATCCGCTTCGGCTCCCCCTCAAAACTAGGGAGCGGATCCCCGTCATGCATATAAGTATGGATAAAATGCCCTTCCCCCGCTATGGGGTTCTCATAAGCAAACGTAAAGCGGCAGCAGGAAGACGGGTCTTGATGATTGCTCTTTAAAATGGACATGGCATAATTGTAATTGCCGTTTTCGATATGGATAATCCCGGAGATCCGCGGTGTGTAATTGGGGCCATCCGGTTCAAACTCCCGGCTGCGCAGGGATTGTTCAAATGTCAGCTGTTTATCCATCCCTTCATAGATGGTATCGGTCTGATCCCCATTGGTAACAATCGTCTTGTTGCCCAGCACCCGCACCGGCGCATAGATGATCAGGCTGGGGTCTTTTAGCTTGGCAGGGTCGAATGCCTGGGTACGGATCCCTTCCCCGTCTTCTACAAAAATCCGGTTCCGGCTGTTCTCGCTTCTCCCCATAATAAAATAGGCAGCTACCGCCTTGGTGCCTTTTGGAGTTTTTCCTATGGCAATCCCTCGGCCGGGATAGGCATTCCCTTTCAGTTCCTGTTCTAATGATAACTTTTTCATTCCTGTATCCTCCTTGCACTTTCTGTTTTGTATGTCCCTGCCCTCGGGCGCAGGCCCGCAAAAGGCATGGAATAATAATCTATTTCCGTACGGATTGCAAGCATTTTTTACCGGGAAAGCCCTGCCTGGCAGCCATGGGGCAAACTTTATGTACCAGGCTATGGATAGGGGGCGGCCAGGCGCCTATGGATCAACGGCAGCACCGCTTCCAGCTTTACCTCTGCTTCGTCCCCAAACCGGCGGACCTGCCCCTGCCCGTCTTTTACGGTAAACCCGCTCCCGTCCTCCGCCGCCTTTACATCGGTCCCCATGCCTTCCAAAAGCTGGTAAGCATTCCCCACGGAAATATACGGTTCTGCATTATAAACCATAGGTTCGCCATAATGGTCACCGGAATAATAAACCGGAATATACAAATCCAATGCTGTTTCCGCTTTGTCGATTTCCGGCACAGGGGCGCCCTGGAAATAGGTTTTTCCAAATGCAAACGAATACGGCAACTTTTCCGAATTTGTTTTTTGGACCATGGTTTCCTTCCGGTACCCACCCCCTTCCTCTTCCCATTTCCTGCCCCGTGCCTTGTATGCTTCCGCCCATGCTTTTTTCTGCTCCCCGGCCAGGTTCCATGGTTCATAATGAAACATATAGTCGATGTACCCTTCCCTGACGTCTTCTGCCAGCTTCCCGCTGTCTGCCAGCCCTTCCACCTGGTAATGCTGCGGCCTGGGGAACCCAAGCTCCCCTCCTTCCAACATAGACAATGGATACCGGGCGCCTTCGGCACAGATGCCGAAAGAATCCACGAAATCCAACTCCTTTTGCTCCTGAAGCATCTTTACGATAGCGGAAGAAAAGGTTTCTGCATCCCGGATGTCCGGATAATACGCCACATATTCCCCATCGGCAAACAAAGATTTTCCGCTGCCTTCCCCGAAATCCCATCTTAGCAGTGTATTGCTAAAAGCGGTATATTCCTTTAACTGCTTAGCCCCGCTTCCCTCTACGAACTTCCATTTTAGTTTTGCACCATAACGGCCTGAATAATACTCCAAAATTTTCGTGCCATAATCTTCTATCACTTCTTTGTGGGGGCCGCTCCCCCTCACTTTCGCCGTAATGGTAATTCCCGGGTGGCTCTCCGAATAGAAAAAATAATCCGCCGCCCCTATCTTCTGGGGCTTTGTAAAAACGGTCCCCGGATAAACCGCCTCCATATATGCTTCCACATACCGCCGGTCCTTTGTTAATCCGGCATACAATTTATAGGGAAGCACAACGCAGGCGGCAGCTATAAAGGCCAGCCGGATCCATTTTTTCCTCCTTTTTTGCTTTTCCTCTTTTTGTTGCCTTAGCTGCTTGTCTTGCCATAACAGGAAAACCGTATATAAATTGGCATATAGGCGGCCCGCCTTGGAAGGCTGTTGGCCTACCTGAAAGCCATAGGCCTTCCACAATGCTACCAGCACGGCTTCCTCCGACACGCAATACATCGTATTTTTATATTGCTGTGTTTCTTGACCCAGAAAATCAATGGCCTGGGGGGACCATTGGACCCTTTTAAAATCCTCGGAACTTAAATATACCTGCCAGGACCGGTCCAATGGGGAAGCTGATTTAGCCTTTCCCCATTGGACGCGCAGATTGTCAATCAGAAGCTGTAAAAGCTTCTGCCTGTCCAGTTCATGGGAAAAATGATTTGAGAGCTGCTGTCCAAGGCTGTTACCCTGATCTTCATTTTCTTTTTGGAGGCCCATTTTTTCCTGGTTTTCTTTTTCTTGCCTTTCTTTGCCGGCCCTGCCCCCTACCCCCCATTCCTTTCCCGTATTGCCATTTGGCACATCGCCCCTTTGCCTAAGGCCTTCCTGGCCCCCGTCGGGAATCGGGGGATTCCCCCCCTTTCCCCCGCCTGCATATGCCAACGCTGATTTATATGCCTGGTAAAGCAGTTTAAATTCTTCCGGTTTCTCCTCTGGGTGGATTTCTTTCGACCGGGCTGCATAAGCCTTGCGGATCTTCTTTTTATCCGTAGTAGGCCCTATCTGCAAAATTGTCCATATAGTTATCCCTGCCATCCCCCTTCTGTATTGAAACAGTAGCTGCTACGGCTTTGTGTATGGATGCGGCAACAAATTTCGTATGCCGTCCTTTTCCGGGGTCATAACCTTTTCTTTACCCCGGACAGCCACAAAGCCAGACGTCCTATGCCGCCCCCTATAGCAAACAAAAATCCGCTTTTTACCAGCACTTCTCCAACTTCCATATGGATGGCATACCTGATCCGCAGTTCTAAAGGCGCGTCATGAAAGGGGATCCCTGCCTTTATGACACAATAATATAAACCTATCGACAGCAGGGCCAAACCGGCCAGGATTACTGCATGGTCCGCCTGAACCAATCTATTTCTCCATTTTTCTTTCATTTTGGCCTCCCCATACCCGGTCATTTTGACGCAGGGCCCCAACCGGTTTTATAATTCCGTCCCCCGGGACTGGATCACTTTTTTGTACCAATGGTAGGAATCCTTTACCTTCCTGTCAAAAGTCCCCTTGCCTTCGTCGTCTTTGTCCACATAGATAAACCCATAACGTTTTCTCATCTCCCCTGTCCCGGCGCTGACTAAATCTATGCACCCCCATGTGGTGTACCCGATGAGGTCTACGCCGTTTTTCATGGCTTCTGCCATTTTCTTAATATGTTCCCGGTGGTAGCTAATCCGGTAAGCATCGTGGATGCCCCCGTCTTCCTCAATGGTGTCATATGCGCCCAGCCCGTTTTCAACAACCATAATCGGTTTTTCGTAGCGGTCATAAATCATTTCCAGATAATACTGAAGCCCCTCCGGGTCAAATGCCCATCCCCAATCCGAATACTGGAGATACGGGTTCTTCGCCCCTGCGGTAAAATTCCCGGAAACGGTTTCTTTGGCCTCATGGGTGGAAACGATGGACGACATATAGTAAGAAAATGTGTACATGTCTACGCAGCCGTTCCTCAATTCTTCCAAATCTTGCTGTGTCATATCCAAATCCACGCCGTGTTCCGCCCATAACCGTTTGGCAAAGGAAGGGTATTTGCCTTTGCACTGGACGTCCCCGCAGTAAAAAATGCTTTTTTCCCATGTATGGCGGTTTGCGAGGATGTCTTTTGGGTCACAAGTCCCCGGATAGAACGTAATGCCGCAAATCATACACCCGATCTGATTGGCAGGGTCAATTTCATGCCCGGCCTGCACTGCCCTGGCACTTGCCACAAACTGATAATGCAGCTGCTGGTAACCGGCCCTGTATTCTTCATGACCCCCATGGTTCCCAAACAGGTCCAGCATCATAATGGTATTGTTAATCTCGTTAAAAGTGAGCCAGTATTTTACCAACCCCTTATATTCCGTAAAACAAGTCCTTGCAAACCTTTCATAAAAATCAATTAGCTTACGGTTATTCCACCCGCCATAATGCTCTTCCAGATACAACGGCGTGTCAAAATGCCAGATTGTCACCAATGGCTCGATGCCGTACTTCTGGCATTCCAAAAACACATCCCGGTAAAATGCAACCCCTTTGGGGTTTGGTGCCTCTTCGTCCCCTTTTGGATATAGCCTTGACCAGGAAACGGACATCCGGAATACTTTAAACCCCATCCCGGCAAACAATGCTATATCTTCTTTATACCTATGGAAAAAATCAATGCCGTCGTGGTTGGGGTAGTAGCAATCCTCCAAAACCGCATACCTGGCGCCCTCTGGGATGGGGGATCCGTTTGGCGTTTTTCCGGGATTGCCGTCCTTGTCAATATACGTTATGTACCGTGGCTCTTTTACCGACCCACCGGTGGTTACATCCGTTTTGGCCGGTCCCCTGCCGTCCACATCCCATGCGCCCTCCGCCTGGTTGGCGGCGATTGCCCCTCCCCACAAAAAATTTTCCGGAAACATCATAAACCTTGCTCCTTTCTTAACATTTTTTTGCCCTTCCGCCCTGCTTTTGCCTTCCACATAGAATTTGTAAGGCCGCCAAATAGAGCGAACCGGCATGGCTGTGCCCTAACATCAAAAGCCGAAAACATCACAGGCGCCCAAAGGCCCGCCTTCGGTTTCCCACAGCAACAGCCGTTTTCCGCCCTTACATTCCTGCAAACCATTGGATTTTGCGGCAGCTTCCTTGTATAAAAAGGCTTCCACTAATAATTTATTTTCTTTCTGTTCCGGCTCCGCTTATGCCATACCAAACTAAGATATTTTATTTTACCACAAATTCCTTAACTATCTTTAAATTATTTCTGAAGATTCTTTAAAACGGATCAATCGGAAAAACCAGAAAGCCGCCAAGGTTATCCGCCATGGACAAAGAGGGGGGCCAATAACCGCAATTTTCTCTTTTTCCACTTTAAAATCTACTGGAAATCTACGGAAGAATCAGCTATAATAAATCCGGAAACCAGAAACAAGAGATTAAGCATTAAAGGAGAACCGATATGAGACACATGTTAAATCCTCTTGATTTTTCAGTAGAAGAGATTGACCGGCTGTTAGCCCTCGCTACGGACATGGAACACCGCCTTGACCAATACGCCCACGTTTGTGACGGCAAAAAATTAGCGACCCTTTTTTATGAACCAAGTACCCGCACCCGCCTCAGTTTTGAATCCGCGATGTTAAATCTCGGAGGCAGCGTACTTGGTTTTTCTTCGGCTGATTCCAGTTCCGCCAGCAAAGGGGAAAGCGTAGCCGACACAATCCGGGTGATTTCCTGCTATGCCGACATAGCCGCTATGCGCCACCCCAAGGAAGGCGCCGCCTTAGTTGCCGCCCAGCACGCCAGTATCCCCATAATCAATGCCGGGGACGGCGGCCACCAGCACCCGACCCAAACTTTGACCGACCTGTTGACCATCCGCGCCCTGAAGGGGCGTTTAAGCAGCATGACCGTAGGCCTTTGCGGCGACTTGAAATTCGGCCGCACCGTCCACTCCCTGATCAACGCCATGGTCCGCTACCCGGATATCCGTTTTGTATTGATCTCACCCGATGAGCTGAAGGTTCCCAGCTATATCCGGGAAGATGTGTTAAAGGCAAACCATATTCAATTTGAAGAAGTCAACAGCTTGGACGAAGCCATGTCCAAATTAGATATCCTTTACATGACCCGTGTCCAGCGGGAACGGTTCTTCAACGAAGATGATTATATCCGCCTAAAAGATTGCTATATCCTGGACAAAAAGAAAATGAAGCTGGCCAAAAAGGATATGTATGTCCTCCATCCCCTTCCCCGGGTCAACGAAATTTCCATAGAGGTGGACAAAGACCCCAGGGCCGCCTATTTTAAGCAAGTACAATACGGCGTCTATGTGAGGATGGCCTTAATCATGACATTATTGGAGGTGGAAAAGCCATGTTAAATATCAGCGGATTACAAAAAGGGATTGTCCTGGACCATATTGAAGCCGGCAGGAGCCTGGATATTTACTACCATTTAGGGCTGGACAAGCTGGAATGCCAAGTAGCCATCATCAAAAATGCCCGCAGCAACAAAATGGGGCGCAAAGACATTATCAAAATTGAAGAGCCTTTGGAAAATTTAGACCTGGAAATCCTGGGCTATATTGACCACAACATCACAGTCAATATTATCAAAGACAATAAAATTGTGGAGAAAAAGCGGCTAAAACTGCCCAAAAAAATCACCAACGTAATTAAGTGCAAAAACCCCCGCTGCATCACTTCCATCGAACAGGAATTGCCCCATGTGTTCTATCTGGCAGACGAAAAAAAAGAGTTGTACCGGTGCCTTTACTGTGAAGAAAAATATAGTGAATAAGATGTAGAAAATGGCCGAAGGCCTTTTTGCCTATATCCGGCAAAACGGATGGCAGCCTGTTTTGCCGGATATTGATATGGTAAGCGTTTTGTTTCTATCTGTTTTTTCCGATCCGTTCCGTAATGTACTCCTCCATTTTTTCTTTGGGTATCCCAAGGGGGATCTCCAACTCCGAGTAGAGGTAGCTTTCTGCCATGTGCAAATATTTTTCATCCGTAGTGGTAATTTTCTTCCCCTGGGAAGTGCGCTGTTTCTTTCGCATGTATAAAGTCTTGATAATTTTCACCCACTCCTTGCAGTCACAAGACTTCATGCACTCTTTATACTGGGCTTCCCGAAGCTTTTCGTTGGCAATCCATAGCTCCTCAATCTCCGGGATCTGGTCAATCAGCCTGGACGCCTCCTCCTGGGTAAGTACCGGGCGCATCCGAGTTTTTCCGTTTTCCACAGGCGTAAATATTTTCCCGCCTTTCTGGCCCGACGGAGCCAGAACGTAAAACAAACGATCCCTGGGTACCCCTTTCATGTCCATAGTCGTAATATCCTCCACCTGACACACGCCTGAGTTCCCATACACAATGTATTCGCCTCTTTCAAACATCCTGCCACCATCCTTTCCATTAGGCCAAAACGCCAAGATTTTCAGGAAACGCCCAAAAACCGTGGAATATCTTTTGGCTGCCCTGCCAGGTAATCCGCCCCGGCTTGTTTCAACTCTTCAAAGCTGCCATAACCATAAAGCACGCCAATACTTTCCAATCCGTTCTTTTTTGCCCCATATATGTCATGTTCCCGGTCCCCCACCATAACCGCCTGTCCGGGTTTTGCAACGCCGCAGGCCTCCAGTACATAGGCGATCACATCCGCTTTCTTTACCCGGCTGTCATCCAGGGTAGCCCCGCCTATAAAGTCGAAATATTCTGACAATTCAAAGTGCTCTAAAATCCGTATTGCCGCCACTTCCGGCTTTGACGTAGCCAAGGCCACCCGATATCCCTGCCCTTTTAATCCTTTTAACATTTGGGGGACTCCCGGGTAAACCTGATTCTCAAAGATCCCCTTCCGGTCAAAATATTCCCGGTACTTTTCCACGCCCTCCAGTGCTTCCGCCTGGCCAAAGCCGTAATACTTCATAAGGCTGTCCTTCAGGGGCGGCCCCAGCCAGGGATATAGTTGGCTTCGGTCCTCTACAAGGATCCCGTAATGCTTTAACGTATATTCAATGGAGTGGATGATCCCCTCCTGGGAATCGGTCAAGGTCCCGTCTAAATCAAACAGCACATATCTTTTCTTCATATCCTCCTCCAAGCGGGCCATGTCCGTCAGCTTTCAGGTCCGTCCGAAAGCCGTAATGTCCCGGCCTGTTGAAAATCGGGAAACCGGGAATCCTAAGACTCCCGGTTTCCTACCATAAAAATCAAATAACTTTTCTATAAGTTTAACTTCTTTTTGCGTCCGTTCAACCCAGCTCGTCAACTACTTTCTGGATAGCGGCCAGGGCGTCGTCAGGCAGTTTGTCATAGCCTTCCTTAGCTACGGCAAATTCTTTGATCTCGTTGACACGGTCGTTCATGCGGGCTTTCAGCTGGCCTACATATTCCGGATCGTTCATATCCGGCACAAAACCTTCCCAATCCAGGATTTCAATATCCGAGAACGGACCCCATTTGTGGAAATCCGCTTTGCCTTCCACAATGGCTTCCAGAATGCCCAAGGTATCTGCGGGTTTTACTTTCTTGCCCATGAAATCGCCGGTGTTGACGATATAGCAGTCAACGTTCTTCTCTTCCACCAGCTTTTTAAACTTCTCATAGTCGTTGGCCAGAGGATAGGTGCGGAAGGGGTTGGCATAGGGGACCACCACCAGTTTGTTGGGGTCTACGCCGGGGGCCAGGCGTTCTGCGGAAGAACGCTTGGTAGCCAGGGTTGCGCCCATGACGGAAGCCAAGGAAGCGCCTTTTAACTTCACTACCGGCGGGATGGTAGGATCCTTCATGATCCAGAAAATCGCGTTAACCGGGGCATCAATCTTGTCCACACGGTTCGGGGACCACAATTTTGACTTAATGGCGCGGCCGTTGCCGTTGCGGATGTCCTCGGTCACCAGCTGCAATTTGCCCTCGTCATCCAGGGTAGCCGAGCAGTTTTGGGCCGTCAACAGATATTTATTGTCGTCGCATCCGGTAGGATAGTCTGCGGTCTTGTCAAAATATGTGGGCTCTAAAGCGATGGAGGCACAAGTATCGGTATTAATAATAAATGCGTCGTCATGAAGGACCTTAATCTCGTATTTGCCGCCATGTTTTGCATGGGTCAGGGTGGACTTGCCGGAACCGGACAGCCCGTAAACGGATGCCACATATTTGCTGCCGTCAGCCAGGGAGTACTCTTTCTGCCCGCCATGGCAGGAAGCATAGCCGTTGCGGTTGGCAATGGCCCAAGCCATGGTCAAAGTCCCTTTTTTATGTTCGCCAAAATATCTCATACCCAAAATGCAGGCACAGTTGGTTTCTGTGTTGAAATAGCACAGGGTCTTTTTCTGTGGGTCAGAGAGGCAGTCCAAGGATACGTTGGGGCGGTCGGAACCGGTCCACTGGGGATCGGAGAAAATATAAATATCCGCTTCTTTCCCATCGCCTACGGATTTGGAATCCCGGTACATCTTTACATACTCGTCAGACATGTACTGGAAATTCAGCAT
Organism: uncultured Lachnospiraceae bacterium; assembly: GCA_910584845.1. Taxonomy (GTDB): domain Bacteria; phylum Bacillota; class Clostridia; order Lachnospirales; family Lachnospiraceae; genus Brotaphodocola. The sequence continues at coordinate 134,141 of CAJUDH010000004.1, read as the reverse complement.
CCAGTTGTACATAATATTTTCTTCGCCCTCGGGAATCAGCAAGTGTGCCTTAACCATGAATTCCGGATCCAAGCCTACAAAGACTTCCGCATGGTACATGGTTTTCCAACGGGACTCGTATACTGCGTCCATGGCAACGATATCCAGGGCATTGCAGTCCACCCCAGGCTCCCCGGCAATCCGGCGGGCGGTGGCATAACGGCCGGTGATCGCGCCATCGTTAAACAGCAGGACCTTGGCATCTTTTTCCAGGCCAAACTCCTCGCCCCTGTAAACCGGCATATCGGTCACAATGGTGCCTGGGGAGTTTTTCGCCAACTCGTATGCTTCCTTCAGGGTGTTCACTTTTACTACATTATTCCCATAAAAAGCAGCTTCAATAATAGATCTGGTCTTGGAAAAACCGGCCTTTCCTTTGCCAATCTCACTGACTGGGTAATACGCTTTTGTCGCCATTTCAACATCCTCCTTAACTAATTTCAAGTAGAACTTCATTATGAAAGAAAAACTCTTCTTTATTATCTCATTTCGTGAAATAAAAGTCAATGACAAATCTTAAGAAAATATTGCATTTTATTACGCTGTTTTTACGGATAAGCGGCAAACCTTCCCCGGTAAAAACAAAACCCCTGGCATCCGCCTTACCCTTGCCCCGCCTCCATAGTGTCTGCTGCTTTCCCCGTTTTTATGCGGTACCTTTATGGAAACCAGGAAGGGAACCCACGGGCGCCGTTTCCGCGCCCCGCAGCGTTTGGGAGGCACCGGATACAAAGCCGCAGCTTTTCCCAACCCGGAAAACGCCCCGGCCAGGTGCAAAAGCCACACCTGCCGAGGCGCTCCATATCAATACATAAATGCCGTTGCCTTAAAAAGGGCCGGCGGGGAACCCTTACTTAAAAAATTCATGCCGGTCGTGCTGGAATAGATAGGTCAGGCTCTGGTCGAACCAGCTTATGTTACTTTTTTTAGAGCCTCCCCGGTTCATAAAATACAAGGCCCCCTGGGAATAATCTTCACCGGCCAAGGCCCGGTTTACAGCCTCCGTCGTCTCCGGCGTTACCGTACAGGAATCCAAACTGCCGTTCCCCACAGGGGAAAACTGGGATTTCTGGTATACCACGTCGGTGATTGTGTCCGGGAACTGCCCGCTTTTTACCCGGTTGATAATTACATTGGCCACCAAAATCCTCCCTTTTGTGTCGCATATCCCGGCCTCCGCCTCAACAATCCGCTTTAATACCTCATAATCTTTTTGGGAATAGCTGATAATGGAAGAAGCCCTCCTGGCCTCGTCTTCTTCCTTCTTCCCCCGTTCTTCCTCGATGGCCTGGGTTGCCTCTTTCGCCTGCCGGATATGCTCCCTGCGTTCTTCCCAGGCCCCCCTCCTGGCCAGCGCTTCTTTCGCCATGGTGGTTCCCGCCAATTCCTGGCCTTTTTGTAAATCCCCCCCATCCTCAAATACAAACGGCCCCCTGGCATATACCGTCAGTATGGCCCTTTCGCTTACCGTCCACCCCGCGGCTGCCCATATCAGGAAAGCCGCCAAAAATGCCCCTATAGAATAGAAAACAGAAAACCGCCCATAGGGCATTCTCCTCCCATTTTTCATACTTGCACCTCTCTTTCTTCTCCGGCCACGGCAAACACATACCTGCCTAGGCAAAACCGGATCCATAAAACAGCACGCCACCGGAGAAATCCCGCCCCGTAAAAAAAGGGGCCGCTGGCGTCAAATTTTTTCCTAATGCCTACCGGATAACCATTGATTCCCATATTTTTCTCATTTTTTGTAGAAAAAAAGAATCAAATCCCAAAATTAATTTATTTTTAAATTCTTTTTGGTATTATAGTGGGATTCCATTGCAAAAGTCAATATATATTTAATATTTTTGTGACATCTCACATCTGCATTTTTTGGAAATGGATTGTTTTTATTTATTACTTCCGACAACAGTCAAATATTCTTTTAGTTTTTATCTATTTCCACAGTGATATTGTTACAAATCTATTTCATTTTTATTAAATCCATTTTTCTCCTGATCGGCAAACTATTATTCCTTTCTTTTTACATCTATGGTATAATTTCCATAAATACCCTCCGTAGGCAAAGAAACGCCCGCATTGAGCGCCGCTTTTTGGCAGCCGGCGGCGTTACCGCCCATGGGTGGACCATCCGGCGCCCCCCCCTTTGCCTCCTTGCCGTCCGCAAAATTCAACACCTGAAGGCCCAAGGGGTTTTACGCCTAAGGTTTGCGGGCCTCAAAGGCACTGGAACCAGGTATCAGGCATACCTTGAAAGGCGGCAGCACAGCAGGATTGTAGCCCTGTGGCGCGAAACCGTGCGCCCTTTTAACCACGGAGGATTTTTGTTCCATAAGGCGGCCCTTTTCCATGGATTTATAAGGGATTTTTAAAGTTGCGCCATCCGCCCCGGGAAAGCCGCCGCAAAAACAGGCGCAATAAAATTTTTTAAAATATCGGATACCCTTTGTGGACCAAGTGGCACAGAGGGCAGCGAAACGGAGGGCAAAATGGCAATTATCGGAATTGACCTTGGAACGACCAACAGCCTGGCCTGCATCTATCAAGGCGACAAGCCGGTGCTAATCCCCAACCCTTTCGGGGAAACGCTGACCCCCAGCGTGGTAAGCATCGGTGAAGACGGGCAAATCTATGTAGGTTCCGTGGCAAAAGAACGGCTGGTATCCCACCCGGAGGCCTCGGCATCCTCTTTCAAACGCCACATGGGGACAGACAAGTCCTATACCTTAGCCGGACAGGATTTTTCCCCGCAAGACCTGTCCTCTTTTGTGCTGCGCCAGTTAAAGGAAGACGCCGAACGTTTTTTGGGCGAGGAAGTTACGGAAGCCGTTATCAGCGTCCCCGCCTATTTTAACGACAACCAGCGCTTTGCCACAAAAGAAGCCGGAAAACTGGCCGGCCTTAAGGTAGAGCGCCTGGTAAACGAGCCTTCCGCAGCTGCCTTGGCGGCCAGCCGGATCAGCGGGGATGAGGAAGGCAGCTACCTGGTGTTCGACTTTGGAGGCGGGACGCTGGACGTGTCCGTTGTCGACTATTTTGACAATGTGGTTGAAATTATCGCTGTCAGCGGGGACAACCGGCTCGGCGGCAACGACTTTGACGAAATCATCGCCCGTTGTTTCTGCCAGCAGAACAAGATGGATTTTGACCGTTTATCCCCCCAGCAAAGGGCATCCCTCCTTCAGTTGTCAGAAAAATGCAAACGGGAACTCACCACCCAAAACCAAGCGGAACTCATCGTTGAACCAGAAAATAAAAAGCTGGCCATAAACAACCTGGTCCTGGCCCAGCTTAGCCAAGGGATCTTTGACCGGATCAGCCAGGTCGTCGCCAATGTGCTGCGGGACAGCGGCCGGGATATGGAGGGCTTAGACGAAGTAATATTGGTAGGTGGCTCTGCCAAAATGCCCGTAGTAGAATTCTACCTCCAAACTTATTTAAAGAAAAAACCCTGTATCATCGGTTCCCCGGACGAAGTGGTAGCCATGGGGGCAGGGACCTATGCCGGCGTCAAAGAACGTAAGAAGCAGATCCGGGACCTGGTTTTAACCGATATCTGCCCCTTTACCTTGGGTACGGACGTGTTCAACAGCACGGACGTCAACAACTCCCTTATGTCGCCGATTATTGAACGGAACAGCATCCTCCCCTGCTCCAAAACCGGTTTATATACCAACCCCGGCAATTACCAGTCCCATATTACCATTGGCATATACCAGGGCGAAGAGTATTATTCCAAAGACAACGTCTATCTTGGGGATATTAAAATGGAAATCCGCCCGGTCCCCAAGCACCAGGCCTGCATTGAAGTGTGCTTCACCTACGATATTAACGGCATCCTGGAAGTCGAAGTGACCGACCATGGCTCGAAACAGGTAAAGAAAAAAGTCCTGACAAGCAATAGCCTGCGGATGTCCGAAGCAGAGGTGGAACAGCGCCTGAAACAGCTACAGGCCTTTAAACTGGCGCCTCCCGGGGGAATCCGGACAAAGCTGGTGCTGGCCAGGGGGGAACGCCTGTTCTCCCAGCTTCTGGGCGTACGCAGGCAGGCGGTGTCCCATGCCATGGGGCAGCTCCAATCCGTCCTCCAAAGCCAAAACGACCAGCAAATCGCCAATGCCTTAATCGCTACGGAAGCTGTTTTTGACCAGCTGGAAGGGGTTTGCCCATAACCCCACGCGGCTTTAGCCCTGGCGCCATCCGCCCAGGGAAAGCCGCTGCCGGGGCTTTCCAAAAAATTACGGGGACATAGGCTATATTTATAAAGGAGGCCAATCAGCATGGATATATGGAATACACTGGGCATCGAACCTACCACAGACAAAAAAGCTATAAAAAAAGCATACGCAGCCAAAGCCCGTATCATCCACCCGGAAGAAAAACCGGATGAATTCCGCCTCCTTTATGAAGCCTATCAATTGGCATTGGGATACATCGGGGAAACCAGGGAAGCCGGATCGGAAGAACGGAAAACCGGCGTTTCCAAAGCGTTAAAGGAAAACAGGGAAAATCCGGATAGCCCAAAAGGAAAGCCGGCAATCAACGGCCCTGGGCTGCTTACCTATTTTCAGAAAAATCAAGAACTGCAAAACCAAAGGATTGCCGCTTTTTACCAGTGGTGGCAAGGGCCTTTTCAAACCGGCCTGGACGGGCCCCCATTGGCACGGTGGAAAAGTTACCTGGCTTCCGTGGAATTTCAAGGCATCCGTTCCCATCCGGAAATCCTTGATTTTCTGGCCCGGGAACTACAAGCAGGCGCCTGCGGGCAGCAAATGAAAATGCTTTTCTGGGATGCCTATGGTTTTCAAGAAGAAGGGGGGGATATATGCCAGGAAAAGGTCAAGGCACTTTGGCAAATCCTGTTGCCGGCATATGGGCAACAACGCTACCAGAAAAAACAAAAATTATACCGGCGCCTGATCCTGGGGGCCGTGCTGGCCTTGGCCGCCCTGGTCCCCCTGGACATACACTATAAAAGGGAAAACGGGCGGCGTTGCCTGGTTGCCTATATGGAAGAAAAATACCCGGAAATATCCTTTTCCCAGCCGGGTAAAGGGGTAAAGGGCACAGGCGGGAACATCACCTACACCCTGCACCCTTCTTCCCACCCGGATTTTTCTGTCACCGCCCAGGTAAAATACCTGGAAAACAGCAAAACCTATGAAATAGCCGAGGACTATCCCCTGCTGCTCCTGGAACACTATGCCAGCCAATACGGCCTTTCCTGCGGGCGGACCACCTATGGCCTTAAAGAAAACGACTGGCGCGGCATGCTCTGCTACCCTAACCATACAAAACTGAACTGGTTCTGCGAAACCGTGTCGCAAATGTTCCGGGAACAGAAAGAGCTGCAAAACCTTCCTCCCGTTGCCATCTTCCCGGAAAGCGCCCGCTATCCCCAGGTCCTGCGGGAAGGCGGCGTCAATGGCTTCCCCTTCCCGGAAGAACAATTTTACGAACCTTGGGCCATGGAACCCTCCCAGTTGGAAAACCAGCTTCATCAAGCTTACCTGTCTTATATGTTCCTTTATGAGCCATGGAACCTTAAGCCCCTCCACTGGGAAAAATGGGGGCAGGAATATGAAAGCTTATGCCGTCAATGGGAAAATTATTCCGGCGCCTGGTACGAATTCGTCCAAAACGGTACCGGTAAAGTGATTTGCCGCTTTTACGTCCCCGTATATGCAAGTGCAAACTCTTCTTTTCAGATTGGCGGCAGGTCCTTCCCGGATTACCGTCAAAAACTTACCGCTGGAAACGCCTTCCTCCTGTTGATGGCCAACAGGCAGGCCCTTTCCCCCCTCCCGGACGGTTCCGGGTTCACCGTTACCTACAACGGAACGGCCAACGTTTTCGGGGACAGCCCGGAAGTAGACTTTAGCTCCTTAAGCCAGTGGCTTGACGATAGGGAAAGCCCCCAGCAGGCCCTTCAGATCTTGAAATAGGCCTTAGGCCGTTAAGCCAGTGGCTTAACCTTTCCAGCAAGGCGCCGTGGCGATCTTACCCGCCGCGGCACATGCCGCCGCCGTTGCCGGGGATGCCAGGTAGATCTCCACTTTGGAAGTCCCCATGCGCCCAAGGAAATTCCGGTTGTTGGTGGCCACCACCCTCTCCCCGTCGCAAAGGATCCCTCCGGCACGCCCGCAGCATAAGCCGCATCCGGGGTGGGTGATGATGGCCCCTGCCCGGGCCAGCGCCTGCAATGCGCCACATGCAAGGGCCTGTTCATATACTTTCCGGCTGGCCGGGGTCACAATCAGCTTGACAAAAGGGGCCACCTGTTTCCCTTCCAGCACCTTGGCCGCCGCCTGCAAGTCTTCCAGCCTGCCGTTGGTGCAAGACCCGATAAACACCTGGTCGATGCGGATCCCCTCCAGTTCCTGTACTTCCCGGATATTGTCCACCTGGGACGGACAAGCCATCACCGGCACAAAATCATCTGCCCGGTAGGACAAAGTTTTCAGGTAACGGGCGTCCGGATCCCCCGTCAATCCCCGCTGAAACTCGTTTAACGGAATTTCACAATATTCTGCCGTCTTTTCATCCGGGGTAAACACGGCGCATTTGGCGCCGGCCTCTATGGCCATATTGGCCATAGCCATACGGCTGGCTACCGACATCTGCCCTATGGCAGAACCGCAAAATTCCAGGGCCCGGTAAGTGGCGCCGTCTGCCCCCAAATCCCCGATCAGCCGCAAAATAACGTCTTTGGACATTACGCCATCCGGCAAGCTGCCGTCAATCACCACCTTGATTGTCTCCGGCACCTTGATCCACAAGCTGCCTGTCCCTAAAATAGCCGCCATTTCCGTATAGCCGATGCCGGTGGAAAAAGCCCCCACACACCCATAGGTAGTCGTGTGGCTGTCTGTGCCAAACACCACATCCCCGGGCTTCACATATCCGGCCTCCGTCATCAGCTGATGGCAGATCCCGTCGCTCCTGTGGACGTGGACCAGCCCGCATTCTTCCACAAATGCATCCCCTACCCGGTAATGCCGGGTGTCATCCTGCTGGCTGGCAGGGACCAGATGGTCGTATATTAATACTACCTTATCCGGGTCCCATACTTTGGCAAACCCCATTTCGTGAAATTTATCCACGATAAAAGGGATCATTATGTCGTCAAGCATAACCCGGTCTACGTTTACGGTTATAATGTCCCCCGGCTTCACCGACCGGGCGCCTATATTGCGGGCAAGTATCTTCTCAATTACGGTCTGTCCCATGGCTCTCCCCTCCTCACAAATCCAGGCCGTTGCGTTTGCGCATCGCTTTTACCAAACCTCCGGCGTTAATGACCTCCACCAGGTTGTCCGGGAGGGAGGCAATGGGATACCTTCTCCCCTTGTATTCCACGTCTTGGTTTACGGTGACTGTGACGGCCTCCCCTTCTTCTATGTCGTCCTGCAAATCTTGCTGTTCGATAAGCAGCAGCCCGTTATTGATGGCGTTGCGGAAAAATATGCGGGCAAAAGATTTGGCGACCACACAGCGTACCCCCAAAGCTTTCACCACTTCCGGCGCCTGCTCCCGGGAAGAGCCGCAGCCGAAATTTTTGCCGGCCACAATAATGTCCCCTTGGCCGATTTGCGCCGCCAACCCGGGGCGCAGCGGGGAAAAAGCATATTGTTTCATTTCTTCTATCGTCTTCATAGCCAAATATTCCGTCGGGATAATAATATCCGTGTCAATATCATCCCCCAGGGTCCATACCCTGCCAGTAAATTGTTCCATCCACATTCCCTCCATTTTACAATCGCCCGTTCCTGCTATCCGTTTGGGCAGGCCCCATAGCCCTCCCCGGCACCTACAGCCTGTCTGCCGTACAGATTTCGCCTTTCACGGCAGAAGCCGCCACTGTGGCCGCAGACCCTAAATACACTTTGGAGCTGGGGTGCCCGGCGCGCCCTTTGAAATTCCGGGTGCCTGTGCTGATGAGCACTTCGTTTTCCCCGACCACCCCCTGGCAGCTCCCCCAGCACACGCTGCAGTTGGGGTTCATCACAATGGCCCCGCTTTCCATAAAGGCCTGGATCAGCCCTTCCTCCATGGCCTGTAAATATACCTCCTGGCTGGCAGGGACCACCAGGAAACGGACATGGCTGGCAACTTTGCGGCCTTTCACGATAGCCGCGCCTACCCGCAGATCGTCAATCCGGCCATTATTACAAGAGCCGAGGAAAGCCTCATCAATCCGCACGCCGCAAACTTCATGGGCAGGGACTACCGCATCCACAAAATCCGGCTTTGCCGCCACCGGCTGGATTTTTGACAGGTCAAACGTGTATTCCCTGGCATAAACAGCGTCAGGGTCGCTTTGAAATACGGCCTTAGGTTCCCTTCCCCGGGCTTTTACGTATTCCATGGCAATCTCGTCAGCCTCAAAAATAGCCGTCTTCGCCCCTGCCTCCACTGCCAGGTTGCACAATACCATCCGGTCGTTGACACTTAACGTTTTAGCCCCATCCCCACAAAACTCCATTACCTGGTAATTGACGCCATTGGCCCCGATTTCCCCGATTATGGTCAACATCAAATCCCGGGGATAAACCCCCCGGGGCAATTTGCCGGTAAGCTGAAATTTCACCGTCTCCGGAACCAGCACCCAGGAAGAGCCTGTCACCATACCATACAATAAGTCTGTGCACCCCACGCCGGTGCCAAAAGCCCCCAGGGCGCCATATGTACAGGTATGGCTGTCAGCGCCAAAAATCAGCTCCCCCGGGCACACATAATGTTCCATCATAATCTGGTGGCATACCCCTTTCCCCTCCCAGAAATCAATCTGGTGCCCCTTGGCGAAATCCCGCATTTTCTTCTGGGAAGCCGCGGTTTTCGGGCTGTCGGAAGGCACATTGTGGTCTACAATAAACACGATCTTCCCTGCATCGGCAATCCGTGGGTTTTTCAGCTTGTTTTTATACATATCCACGGTCAGATGGGTGGTCCCATCGTTGCTCATCATCCGGTCCAGTTTTACCGTGTGGATGTCCCCTGCCTTCACTTGGGAAACCCCTGCCGCCCTGGCAATAATCTTTTCTGCTATGGTCATCCCCATCATCATGCCCCCTCCCTGTTCAGTGATGCAATCAAGCCGCCTTGGCTTAAAATTTTCTGCATGTATTCCGGCAGTTTGGTACAGGAAAAATCCCGCCCCCCCGCTGTGGCTATCCCCTCCGTCAGGGACAGTTCCATGTCGTCCCCGGATTTTACCGCATCTGGCAGGTCTTTGCAGACAATTACCGGCAAACCGATATTAATGGCATTCCGATAAAAAATCCGGGCAAAAGACTTGGCCACCACTGCCTGGACCCCCAAAGCCTTCAGCACACTGGGGGCCTGTTCCCGGGAAGAGCCGCAGCCAAAGTTCTCCCCCCCCACCACAAAATCCCCCGGCTTCACTTTTTGGGGGAATTCCGGATCCAAAGATTCAAAGGCGTGTACTTTCATCTCTTCCACGTCGGGAAGCAAAAGATATTGGGACGCGATAATCTGGTCCGTATCCAAATCATTATGAAACTTGAAAACCTTTCCCATAGACATGATTCCTCCTGTGAACATTCACTTAGTAATTGCATTATACCATCCTATTTGCTATAATAACAATACATAATACTCATATTTATTATAACGGGTAGTTATGTTACCCATCTGCAGAAACTCCTGGTGGCCGGTTTCCAAGCCATCCGGAAGCGCTTGTGGCACACAATGGCAAAATTTTCAGGAGGTTAGCCTATGGATCCGAATTTATCCCAATACCGTATTTTCCACGCCGTGGCCCAGGCTGGCAATATCTCCAAAGCGGCCCGGGAACTCTACATCAGCCAGCCGGCTATCAGCAAAGCCATCAGCAAGCTGGAAGACAGTTTGCAGACCACCCTATTTACCCGCAATTCCCGGGGAGTCCAGCTTACGGAAGAAGGCCGGGTCTTGTACGGGCACACCCATGCCGCTTTCAGGGAACTGCTTTTGGGGGAACAGGAGCTAAAGCGTATCCGGGAATTCAACTTGGGCCATATCCGGATCGGCGTCAGCAATACCTTGTGCCGTTTTGTCCTTGTCGCCTATCTGAAAGGGTTTATCGAAAAATACCCCCATATCAAAATCACCATTGAAGTCCAATCCACCGCCCATACCCTGGACATGTTGGAGCAGCAGCGGATCGACGTGGGCCTGGTGGCCGAACCCAGGCTCCAAAAAAACCTGGCATTCCTTCCGGTCATGGACATTGAAGATATTTTTGTGGCCACGCCTTCCTATTTGAGCAACCTGCGGTTCAGGGAGGGCGAAGATGTCGACCTGTTCCATTCCGGCAACATTATGCTTTTGGACAAACACAACATTACCCGGGCTTATATTGACGAATATATGCGCCTCAACCATATGGAAGCCAACAATCTTCTGGAAGTGACCACCATGGACCTGCTGGTCGAATTTGCCCGCATTGGCCTGGGGATTGGCTGCGTCATCAAAGAGTTCGTGGAGGATGACCTTAAAAGCGGCCGGCTGGTAGAAATCCGCCTGGACAACCCGATCTGCAAACGGACGGTCGGATTCGCCTACCCGCCTGGGCACGCTTCCAAAACCTTGGAAACGTTTATCCGCTTTTGCAGCACATCAACCCCTTCCAGATAATTGTGGACGCTGTTTAAACGGGTCCGGGCCGACCGGTGAAACCCGATTGCCCTGTGCCTATGCCTGGGCCGTTGCACGCTACCCAATCCTTGCATTTAAGCCCCAGTACCGGCAGCGCAGCGGCTATGCGGCCCTCCATAAAGGTTCTGCCTGGAGGGATTTTATAGGGCGCGCTTTCCTATCGGGGAGCAAAGGGTCCGATGAACCGGACCCTTGCGCCTAGACGCGTCTGCGTCAGCAGACATTTCCTTTAGGCGCAAAGTGCGCATCCCCCGGAGGTTTTTGCTTTATCGGGCGCAATTTCCTATAAAGCAAGAAAAAAGACGGCCACAAGGCGCAAACGCCCGAACCGTCCCTTTGGTTCCCCAATGTAAAGGCCTAATTGTTGATTAATTTGTCGCTTTCGTTATTCCAGCTGTACAGCTTGCGGATCTCTTCCCCAATTTTCTCTGAGGGATGTTCCTGTGCCAGCTTCCGCATGGCTTTAAAGTGCACTTGGCGGCCTGCCCCGGACATATCCAGCAAAAACTCTTTGGCAAACGTGCCGTCCTGGATGTCGGCCAGGATTTTCTTCATGGTTTTCTTGGTTTCCTCGGTTATCAGCTTTGGCCCCGTAACATAATCCCCGTACTCCGCCGTATTGGAAATGGAATAGCGCATCCCTGCAAATCCGGACTGGTAGATCAGGTCAACGATAAGCTTCATCTCATGGATACATTCAAAATAAGCATTCCTCGGGTCGTAACCGGCTTCCACCAAAGTCTCAAAGCCGGCCTGCATTAACGCGCAGACGCCACCGCAAAGTACCGCCTGCTCACCAAATAAATCCGTCTCTGTCTCAGTGCGGAATGTGGTCTCCAATACCCCTGCCCTTGCGCCGCCAATGGCCAAGGCATAAGCCAAAGCCGTCTCCAGGGCTTTTCCGGTGGAATCCTGCTGCACCGCCACCAGGCAGGGCACGCCTTTGCCCTCCAGATACTCGCTGCGGACCGTATGGCCCGGCCCCTTGGGCGCGATCATGGTAACGTCCACGTCCTTTGGCGGGGTAATGCAGCCAAAATGGATATTGAAGCCGTGGGCAAACATAAGCATATTGCCGTCTTCCAGGTTAGGTTCAATATCCTTTTTATACATGTCGGCCTGCAGCTCGTCATTAATTAAGATCATAATAATGTCGGCCTTTTTTGCCGCCTCTGCCGCCGTATACACCTCAAACCCCTGCGCCTGTGCTTTTGCCCAGGACTTGCTCCCTTCATAAAGGCCGATAATCACGTTGCAGCCAGACTCCTTGGCGTTCAGCGCATGGGCATGGCCCTGGCTCCCATAACCGATCACCGCAATGGTTTTCCCCTCCAGCAAGGACAGGTTACAATCTTCCTGATAATAAATTTTTGCCATATTTTCCTCCTCGTATCTTCTTAATGTTCCATCCGCCATTGGCCGGCTAAGCAGGGCCCGAAAACGCCGGAACCCCGATAGGCCCTTTCGGCCTGTAGCCGCAATCCTGCCTATTCTGTCCGCATGGTGCAGACATCCGGCGTCCTCATGGCAGGTAACGGATATCCTTTGCGCCCCGGGACAACCCTGTAAGGCCGGTCCTCGCCAGCTCCAGGATCTCGTAGTCCTCCAACAAATGGATCAGCGCGTCCAGCTTGGACTGGTCCCCGGTCAGCATAACCGTAAGGGAATCTTTGGCCACGTCTACGATAGTGGCGCGGAAAATATCGGAAATCGCATTGATGGCCTGGCGCTCGCTGGCATTGGCCCTGACTTTCACCATAATCAGTTCCCGGTACACGGCCTGGCCCGGCTTCAATTCCTTAATGTCCCGGACGTCCTCCAGCTTGCGCAGCTGTTTCTCAATCTGCTCCAAAATCTCCTGGTCGCCCAAGGATACCACCGTCATCCGGGAATACCGCTCGTCCGCGGTCACCCCGACGGTCAGGCTCTCAATATTGTAACCGCGGCGGCTGAATAGCCCTGCCACCCGGCTTAACACGCCGGCAGTGTTATCCACCAGCAACGATAATACAATCCTATCCATGGCATTCACCCTTTCTCCTGCGTTCTTCTAATCATAACAACCTGGATAATATTTGTCAACTATATAAAAGGAATGAGTATTATTCTTTCAGGTTATGGAAAACATCAATAAGCCATCCAGAAGCCTTTGTCTTCTTTTAATGGCATATCCCGGATTTCCACGTCTTCAATCCGGATATACGGCTGCTGGCGGAGGGTAGCAAGCAGCTTATCTACCAGTTCTTGCTCCCCCTGGGCCTCCATCTCCACCCGTCCGTCCCAAAGGTTCTGCACATAGCCGGTCAGCCCCAGGGACAGGCAGATCCTGTGGGCCTGCCAGCGGAACCCTACGCCTTGTACCCGCCCCGAAAAATAGAAATGCTTCCTTACCTTCAACTGGCCCCCCCTCGCTTTCCTATCAAAAATAATTCCGGCTTTTTCCGTTCCGCACAGGCCATTTTCAGGCGCTGCCCTACCGCTAAAAGCACCAGTTTGTTGATTTTCCTTGCCTGGGAAGGGCATTCCTTTACACACCGCATACAGACGATACAGCGCTGCGTGTCGGTCACTTTGGGGTCCGTGCGTGAAATGGCCTGAACCGGGCATTTACGGATACATGTTTTGCAATTGCTGCAAGAGGAGCCCACTTTGATTTTCAGCGGGACGCCCTGAAACTCCCGGAAAGGTTCCTTGCCCGGCACCTGCAGCCTGCGGACCTGATAGCTGCTTTTCATTGCACCAAACATTTTCTTCAAAGCCCCGCCAATCTGGCGCAGCCGTTTCCGGTCTTCCGCATCCGGCCTTCCGGCGGCTATGCTCCGGATAATGTTATGTTCCGCCGGCGCGGCCACCGCTGCCGCCGGCCGAAAACCTTGTTGCACCAAAATAGATTTCAGCTCCAGAAGCGAATCATCATATGCCCGGTTCCCATACGTTATCACCAACACCGCCGGAGTATGGCGCCCATGCAGCTTTTTCAGCCGCTCCGCCGCTGTTTTTGGCACACGGCCGCCATATACGGGCACGCCGACCACTACCGCCTCGTCTTCCGTAAAATGGTAATCCGGCCGTTTCCCCGCATCCGTCAAATCCACGGCGCCAACTTTATCCGAAATCCTCCTCGCGATCAGCTCCACTACGGTCTTTGTATTTCCCGTTGGGCTGAAATAAACATTGGTAACCTGCTTCAAATTCATATGCCTTATCCTCCTGGTGTCTTAAAAATGCCCCGCTTCAAATTCCTGGTTCAGCCATGCCACCGCTTCCCAAAGCCCTTCCTCATGAAACGGGAACTCCTTCCCATGTTTTTTTTCTTCTTCCGTCGTTTCAAAGTTAAACGGTTCCGGCCAGACCACTGCTTCCAAAGATTCACCCTTCTTTTGGAGCAAATACCTCATCCCCTTATAGCTTCCGGTAAATCCCCTTTTCTTTAAAAACCCCATGGAAATCTGGCCATGCAAATCAATCATCCCACCCCTCCTTCCCCTACCTTCCTATTGTAACGAAAACAAAGGGAATTGTCTATAAAAACCTGCATCCTTCCGCCCAATCGCCGTAAGGCCCTGTTAATGCCGGATCCGGAAATAAGCCTCCAAAACCCCTTTAATGTGCTGATACCTTCTGGCATAAGAATTTTCCACCTGGATCAGCTCTACCTGGTGGGCCTGGCAGGCTTCCTGCTTTTTCCTGTTCCGGGCCGCGGCCGCTTCCTGCCCAAAATGTTCTTTCCCGTCCAGCTCTATCGCCAACACCGGGCATTGGTACCCGTCCCGCTGCTCATACACCACAAAATCAAACTTGCCGGAATAAAATAAACCGCTTTCGTCGGCCCCCTTTTCCAACACTTGGGAAACCTCCACTTCTTTTTCCACCGTAAAACGGTTCTGGGACAGCCAAATATTTTCCAATGCATGGTTTAGGTTCGTCAAAAACGCCTCCTCAATGTCCGCCGAAAATGGCTTGACCCCCAGTGCGCGGGAACCGGCCTTTTGGGCCGCCACCTGGGATGTGCCGTTGGAACGCACATAATGGATCAGGTCATATAAATCGTCTTCCCCCTCCTGCCGGTGCAGCCGCTCCAAATTTTTTTCGTTGGCCAGCACCACCAGCTGTTGCCGGGCCCGGGAGGTAGCCACGTTGATCAGCTCCTTATTGTTTTTCAGCCATTCATATGTCCCTTCATAGGTATCGTCTGTAATGGCTGTGGAAAACAGCACGATGTCTTTTTCGTCCCCCTGAAAGGAATGGACGGTCCCACAAGCCACGTTTTTCAGCCCTGCCTGGGCCAGGCACTGTTCAATGGCGTTTTTCTGGTTCACGAAAGGGGTGATGACCCCGATGGATTTGTCCGGATGCTTTTGGGCATAATGGAGGATTTCCCTAGCCTCTGCCGGCGCCGTGTTCTTGCCGCCTGTTTGGCCGTCAGCCACGTTGATATAAACCAACGGCGGCTGATTGCCGCCCTCCGAGCAGATCAGGAGCTTGGAGTTATAATATTTCCGGTTGTTAAAATCAATAATCTTGGGGCTGCACCGGTAGTGGTAGCGCAAAAGTACCTCGTCGCTGACGGAATCACATGCCAGGAATGCCTTGTAAAGGGAATTTTTCCGGTAGTCATACTCCTGGGATACGCCATATTTTTTCCGCAGACGATGGTTGGCGGCCTCGTCCAGCAAGATCACCGGGTTTAGCTGCTGGGGATCCCCCACCAGCATTAAATTCCTGCCACGGATTACCGGCACCAGCCCCACGGCAATATTGCATTGGCTGGCTTCGTCCATGACGGTCATATCAAAATAAGGTTCCGGGCGGCCCAGCCTGTGGGCAGAAATGCAAGTGGTGGCCACTACCGGGAAAATCTGGAGGAATTTTTTCAGGCATTCCCCGTCGCTAAGGTATTCCTGAAAAGCGGCCACCTGCCCGTCCCCGTCCTCCATAAGCAAAATATTTTTTAGCCGCCGGTTTTCCGGGGCGTCAATTTTCTGGATGCACTGGACCGACGCATAAAACAGATAGCCTTTCAATTCCTCTAAATCTTCCATAAGCAGGGGGAGGGCGTCAGCATCGGTAATCTCCCCCAGCCGCTCCAGCTGCCGGTTGACCCGTTCCAGCTGCCGTCCGCCCAAATCCGTTTCAAACGGCAGCATCTGCATAGATTGGCTTTTCCCTTGGCTGTATTCCAGCATCCGGCGGATCGTCTCGCTGCGTTCCCTTAAATCCAATATATCTTCATACTTGCGCAGCAGTTCCGAAAGCTGCTTCATCTGGCCAGCCTGGCTGTTTTGGTTCTTCTTCAAAGCCTCTCCATATACCAAAACCGGCCTGGCACTTTCGTACAGCCTTGCCATGGAAGCCAATGCCTCCCTAACCTTTTGTGTATTCCCCAGGCGTACGATTGGAAAGGGTATTGCCCTCCCCTCATAAGTAAGGCCTGCCAGTTTATCCACTACCCCGTCAATGGGATGGTTATTGTAAGACACAAACAGCATCGTCTTTCCGTTAAAAAACGCGGTAACTATGGTATTGATAATCGTATTGGTCTTTCCTGTCCCCGGGGGGCCCTGGACATAGGCCACGGGATATTTCATGGCATGGTTGATGGCCAACAGCTGATCCAGGTTCACCTGTCGATTCAATGGGGTAATGGGGACCGCCCTCCGGCTTCTGGGGCGTTCCAGCAAATCGCCGAAAAAAGCCTGGACCGGAACCGGGGCCTGGCCTTTTTGGTACATTTCCAAAATCGCATGGTATTCCCTGCGTAAATCCAAGGCAATATCCATACCCAGCCCGATCACATAGGGCATGTCATCCACACCCAATCCTTTACGCCCCGCGCGGGTGATGGCATCTTTAATAAGCTCCTGGTTTGCCTCAAAGTCCTGTAAAAGGCCATAATCTTCCCCGTCTAAATAGCGGCGGATGCTTTCCCTGGCCCCGTTTACCGTAAACTCTGTACAGACCACAATATCCTTGCCGGTCCGGAGGCAATGTGCCTTTACGTCCAGGTTTAGCTTCCGGTAAGCCAGTACGTAAAGGCCCCTTGGCGTATGGATGCTTATGACGTTCATCGCCAGCCGTTGGACCGACAGGCGCTTTTTCACCATCCCTCCGGCAGCCTTCCCCCCAAAGCCCCCGGATTCCGGCCCCTCCTCCATACGTTCCGCCCGGAACTGGAATTCCTGCACCACCTTCCTAAACTGCCAGTCGTTTAAGGGATATATGCCATTGCAAAAGCTTTGCCGGTCCAAATAAGGGATCAAGGCAAAATCGGACCGGTAAGGGGTGGCATCCATACGGTTGCAGTCTTCCAAATAATCCAGCACTTTTAAATTAGGCACATGGCCAAACAGGGCCTTATATTTGTGGGGGTTCACATTTATGTCTTCCACAAGGGCTTCATTCCTCTCACAGTAAGAGCCCTCGATTATCTGGGAAGACAAAATGGAATCAATATAAATGGTATCATACTGCATCAGGGAATACTTCCCTAAATGCAGCCCGTCCACAGACAAAGCCCTTCTGGCAATATCCAGGCTACGGATACCGATCCAATACCGGGTAACCTGATGCTGGCGGTTGCGGTACTCGATAGCCAGCCATTTCCCCTCATAAATTGCTTTAAAAATGTCCCGACGAATGGTATCCATCCCGATCCCCCATGGTATCTCCGTCCTTGTGCCCCGCGGTCACCGGATTATGGTAATGCTGCTGCCAATTCCGCCCTGCCCCTTGCTTTTCGACACCAGGATTTTCTTCTCAATCCGGTCTTTCAATTCTGTTACATGGGATATAATCCCCACCATACGGTTTCCTTGGGCCAGCCCTGCCAATGCCTTAACCGCCTGGTTTAATGCATCTTCGTCCAGGGAGCCAAAGCCTTCGTCCACGAACATGGTATCCAGCTGGACCCCTCCGCTATAAGACTGGACTTCGTCCGACAGCCCCAGGGCCAGGGACAAAGACGCCTGGAAAGATTCGCCTCCGGACAAGGTTTTTACACTCCGTACCGTCCCGTTATAATGGTCGACGACGTCCAGTTCCAATCCTGCCTTCCCCTTTTTATTTTCTCCGTTTTCCTGCCGTTTTAGCTCATATTGGCCGCTGCTCATGGTCATCAGGCGCAAATTCGCCCTGCGCAGGATCCGGTCAAAATAAGCCATCTGGACATAAGTCTCCAGCTCGATTTTTTGTTTTTTATTTAATTTTCCGTTAGCCGTATCGGACAGGGCCTTTACCCAGGCATATTCCTGTTCTGCCGCCGCCATTTCGCCCTGCCGGCTGCGGACTAAGTCAAAAATGCCCCGGTTCTTTTTATTGGCGGCATAACATTCCGCCCTTTTATGGGACAAGGATTTTTTTTCCTCTACCCACTTTTGTTTCCGGCCCATAACTTCCTCTTCCCCCACAGGCACCGCCGCTTCCATCTGGACCCGCAAAGTTTTTACCGAAGCCTCCAAGGCCGTAACTTCTTGTTGGCGCCGGGAAAAAATATGTTCCGCCTGTTCCCTTTGCAGCCGCAGTTTTTCCAAGTTCTTCCGGCTTTCCTCCAGCAGGTTTTCGATGCTTTCCCGGTCCTGGCGGCCCAGGCTTTCTGTGAGGCTGCCTTTTTGCCCCTCCCAATGTTTCTTTTCTGTTTTGAGGCTCGCCAAGGAAAGGCCGGCCTGGGACGCACGGCCTTCTTCTTCCTGTAGGCGCTTTTCCCACAGGGGGATATCCCTCTCCAGTTTCCCCTTTTTCCAAAGTTGCGCTTCGTTATCCGCCATTTCGGCTTCCAGGAGGCCAAGGGCCTTTTTACATGCCTGTTCCCCGTCCCGAGCCGCCAAATACAGCGTTTCCCCTTCCAGAGGTCCCCCGTCCGCGGCAAATCCTGGCAAAAGGCCTGTCAATTGCTGCAAACATTGGCGCAGCCCCCTTCGGATCTCTGACTGGCAAGACTCCAGGATTTCCAGGCGGTTATTCCCGTTTTGGATCGATTGGCGGCATTCTTCCCGTTCCCGCTCCAGCCGTCCGATTTCCTCTTTCAAACATTGGAAGGCTTTTTGTTCTTGCCATACTTTGGCCTCTTTAAGGGCAAGTTCCTCCCCTTGCCCCCTCATCCAAGACAACGTGTCCTGGACTGCCTTGGCTAAAGCCGCGTCTTCCTGCAGGTTTTCTGCCCCCTCCTTGATCCGCATACAGGGGGTTGTTTTTTGTTTTTCTACCAGCTGCCCCCTTAAAGTCAAGGCCCTTCCCTGCAAAGAATCCAGCCTTGCCTGAAACTCTTTTGCCTGCCTGTCCAATTTCCGGCATTTCCCATCCCAATATTCCCGTTCTTTTTGTAAATCCTGTAAACGCAGGCGTTTCTCCTCCGTTTCTTGCCGGAGCTTTTCCAACATGGCCAGCCTCTTTTGTATCTCGCCTTTTTCTCCCAGGCCCAAAACCCGCCCCTTGGCTTCCTCGGCCTTTTCCGTAAGGCGGCGAATATCGCCGCACAGCTTTTGTACCTTTGCCTCCGCCCGGGATAATTCCCGCTTCTTTTCATCCAAGGCTTCCTTGTCTGGGGCTTCCTGCGGCAGCATTGCCGGGGATGGGTGGTGCAAAGCGCCGCATACCGGGCAAGGCTGGCCTGCCGTCAACCGCCGGGCAAGTATACCTGCCTGGGCGTCATAATAATTTTGTTCCAAATGAAACCATTCCTTTTCTACCTTTTCCCATAATACCGTTGCGGCTTCATACTCTATTTGCTTTTGCTCCCGTTCCTCCTCGTGCCGGTTTAGCCGCCCCTCCCATTCCAGCCATTCTTCCCATTTCCTCTTTTGCGCCTCTGCCTGGTGCCGGTATTCCACTTCTTCCCTCTCTGCAGCACTTAACTGCCTGGCCTCTTCTTCCAGGCATTCCAATTTCCCTTTCCATGTTTCCCCTAATAAGAGCAGTTTAGAAAGCTCCCGGCGCCCATGGTCCCCTTCTCTTTTTGCCTCTTGCCAGTCTGCCAGGTTCTTTTCCAGCTCCCTTTGCTGTTGTTCCAGTTTTTCCCTCTTTCCGGAAAGTTCCAGCCCTATTGTATCCCTGCCCTGCAGCCGGTCTGCCTGGTTTTTGGCCTTTTCCAAATCCTGGCCCAGCAGTTCTTCCTCCCTTTTGGCAGCCTGTTGCCGGGCTTCTGCCTGTTTTTGGCTTTCCTTGCGGTTATTTTCTTCTTCCAGCAGCCGGCATAGCTCTTTTTGCTGTTTATCCAGGATTTCCCACCGGTGCTTAAGCCGTTCCTTCTGCTCCCCTGCTGTTTTCAGCGATTCTAATTCCTGCTTTTTTCCGTTGATTTGAAGCCTTAACCCCTTCGCTTTTTCCAAAGCCTGCCCCCAAACCTCCTGTTGCCGGAATATTTGCCCTTCATTTTCCGCCAGCTTCTGTTCCAAATCGTCCAGGATACGGAATTTTTCCTGCTTTTCTTGCCCTTCCCGTATCAGCAGGGAATACCGTTCTTCGTCTTTTACCGATGCCAATGATGCCTCACGCGCGGCAGCCGCCTCTTTCAGCCCCGGCATCTTTTGTGCCAGCAATGCCTGTTTTCCTTCCCATTCTTTGGCTATTTTCCGGTCCTGTTCCAGCTTCCCCAGCAGCTGGTCTTCCTGCTGGATTTTTTGTTCCAGGCAGGCCAGCCTTTCATCCATCTGGCCCAACGCCGCCTGGCCCTCCCGCACAAATTCTTCCAATAGTTCCAGGCCCCGCCCTACCTTCCCCTCAAACTTGGCTTTCTGCAGCACTTCCCATTCTGCTTTGGCCTTCTGGCCGTCCTCGCACGATACCCCGGCCATAAATTGCTGGATACTTTTGCGGATGTCGTCATAATTCTCCCACCGCTCCTTGACGGCATATTTCAGCTGTTCCTGCAATTGCTGGTATATTCCGGTATGAAAAATGTGGCGGAAAATCTCCCCCCGTTCCTGGGTCCCCGCCAACAAAAGTTTGGAAAAATCCCCCTGGGCGATCAGGGCAATTTGGGTAAACTGGCGGTAATCCAGCCCAATCAGCTCTTCTACCGCGCGGGTCACTTCTTTTGCCTTCGTCACGGGTGGGCGGCCGTCGGGATATGTAAGTACCCCTTCCGCCCTCTGTGTCGTATAGCCGCTCCCCCTCCCTTTGGGGCGGGGATATTCTGGATTTCGGGTAATGCAGTACCTTTTCCCCTTGCAGGCGAAATCCAATTTTACATAGGTAGGCATATCTTCCCGGGCATATTTGCTCCGGAACATCCCCGCCTCCCGCACGTTGCCGCTGGCCTCCCCATACAAGGCAAACGTGATGGCGTCAAAAATGGTGGTCTTTCCCGCCCCCGTGTCCCCGGTAATTAAAAAAAGCCCCCGGCTTCCCAGCTGGGTAAAGTCAACCTCTGTTTTCCCCGCATAAGGGCCAAAAGCACTTATAATTAGTTTTTCTGGTTTCATTTTGCAGCCTTTCCCATACCTGTCCTGTTTTACCGGTCCCGTGCCTCCTGTATGCCCTGTATCATTTTCTCTACAAAAGCCTGCTGCTGTGTGCTCATTGGCTGGTTGTTCTGCAGCTCATAAAATTCTGCAAACAGTTCCAGGCTATCCTTTCGCCCTACCTGGGCGCCGCCAGATAAATCCCCGTTTTCCCGGGTCCGTTTATTGTCATATTCCAGGCGCATCAAATTCGGGTATATCACCCGTAGCTTCTGCATACCGTCAGGCACGTCTTCCTCATCCGTCAATGTCACCTGGACATAGTCTTCCCGGTTGGCGCCCCGGTAAAACGGAAGCGCCGACACCTGCAGATAAGTGCCCCGGATGCGGCGCATATCGCGCAAAGGCGTCAAGGGAAGTTCACGGACCTTTACCTGCCCCTTTTCCCTTAGTTCCACCAGGGTCACTGATTTTTCCTGTTCTGCCTCTGAGAAAGAATATTTAAGGGGCGACCCGCAATACCGCACGGTCTCCCGGCCTACATGCTGAGGGCTATGGATATGGCCTAAAGCCACATAATCAAAAGGGGCAAACAAGGCGGCATCTACCTGGTCCAGGCCGCCTACCAGCACTTCCTCCGACTCGCACCGTACCGCCCCGGTGACAAACTGGTGGGCTACCAGGACGTTGCGCTTTTTAAGGTCTAAGTCCATATGCCCAATGGCCACCCGCACCGCGTCCTGATAGCTGTTGACTTCCTCCCCTTCAAACACATGGCGCACAAATGCCGGCTTCACAAAAGGCAGCAAATATACCATGACTTCCCCATAAGGGTCTTTAAGAGGGACCCCTTCTATTTTCCCGTCATATACTGGCGACAAATAAACGCCTTTGCCTCGCAAAAGGCGGGCGGCAAAGGCCAGGCGTTCTGCCGAGTCGTGGTTGCCGCTGACCACAAATACGGGTATCCCCCACTGGCCCAGCTGGGTCAAAAACCCGTCAAACGCCTGAACCGCTTCTGCCGGCGGAACCGGCTTGTCATAAATGTCCCCGGCCAGGACCACACCGTCTGCCCCTTCCCTTTTTACCATCGACAAAATCTGCGCCAATATATATTTCTGGTCCTCCAAAAGGGAAAACTCATTTACCCGTTTCCCCATGTGGAGGTCTGATAAATGCATTAACTTCATTTGCGCCTCCTTCCCGGATTCCGGGACGCCTTATCGCCCTTTGGGCAAAATGGGGGAACCGGTTTTGAAACCATGTCAGGAAAGCCTCCTGTCACTGCTGCCCCTCCAGGCTTTCCCGCAAACGTTCCAGCTCGTCCTCCAGGCTTTCCCGTTCTGCCTGGAAGCTCTCTTCCATGCTTGCTTCTAGGCTTTCCTTTTCTGCCTGGAAGCTCTCCTTAAGCCTTTCTTCCACGCTTTCCTCTATCGGTCCTGCATTTTCCAAAGCCTCGCCACCCTCTTCTTCTGTTACGCCTTGCACTGCTTCGGTCCCTTTGGCCGTTTCCGCCCCCTCGCCTACGCCGCCGCTTTCTGTTTTCCCAGGCTCCTCACTGTCAATGGGCGCCCCTTCCTCTTCCCCCTCTTCTGGGCTGAAGTTTTTCAACGCTACTGTATAATAAATGCTGGGGTAATACCCTTCCTGCCCCTGGGCCTTTTTCTTGTACCAGCCTACGCCAAACTTATAATACTTATCTTTTTTTATTTCGTGAAAAGCTTGGGACGCCTCAAACTTGCCTGCCAGGGCGTCGTCCGTCAGTTCAAACGTCTGGCTCTCCCCATAGGCATTTTCCCCATGGATCAGGTAAACCGTATCCTCCCCCTCTTTGCCGCCCCGGCTTGTGGATTCTTTTCCCGTAACCAAAAGCTCAGCCACCCATACATCCCTGGTCCTTGCGCCCTTCCCGCAACCGGACAGCAACGTCGCCAGCCCAAACAGCAATACACCTGCTGCCAGTAACACCAACTTTCTATTTGCCGTTTCCTTAGCCATGAATATTTCCTCCTCCTACTGCCTTCCTTTACATAATCTTACAGCCGCTTGCCAGACGGATTGGCTGTTTTTTTATTATATACCTTATTTCCCAAGTATTCAATCCGCCTGTGCCATTCTGTCCAAATTTTTAACGCCATGGTTTTACGCTTCGTGTTTCTATCTACGATAAAAGGCACTAACGGTTATTTCCGCTAATGCCTTCTGACTGGCTATAAAATTATCTTTCGGTAAAGGATTCCCGTAATTTGCCGCACACCCTTTAGGGGCAGGGGCTATCTTATGGGGGCTAACCAGGGCCGGTCAAATAACCTCGCCCATACCCAGGCTCTTTTAGCCCTCTGTCAGCCTCCAAAAGCGCCCTTTTGGTAAATTAACTCAACCACCTCACCGATCTTTTTGCAGCTTTCTAATTTAAGGTGCGTTTTCGGGAATCCCGGAGGAAAAAGTGGAATGCCGTTTCCAAGGGCAGTCGGCATAACGTAAATATAATATTCATCAATTAAATTTTCCCGCATAAAGCAACGAATTATTTCCCCTCCCCCCATAAGCCAAATATTCCCCGGGTGTTTTTCAGAAATCAAATCGAATACTTGTTGCCCCGGCGGTAAAGACGTAAATTGAACATTGGGGTCATACGGAAATGGCTGACGTGTGCATACAAAGCAGGGCATCCCTTCATAGGGCCATTGATCCGGCGAAAGCTCATTTTTTATTTGGCGGTAGGTTTTCCCTCCAATTATCATTGCTTGCAAGGAATGGTAGAATGCCTCATATCCAAGGTCAGGGGAAGGGCTTGGGGTTTCGTCTAAAAAACTAATATTGCCGTCTTTTTCTGCAATATATCCGTCTAAAGACATCGCAATATACAAAATCAGTTTGCTTTTCATAAAATATCTCCTTTGCCTGGCTCGAAAGATATGGCCTTTGACAGCATAAACCAGCCAGCCTCCGCCCGATATGTAACAAAGGGTCCGATGAACTGGACCCTTGCGCCGGAGCTCGTCTGTGTCAGCAGACATTTCCCTTAGGCGCGAAGTGCGCATCCCCCGGAGGGTTTTTGCTTTATAGGGCGCAATTTCCTATAAAGTAAAAAATGGAAAGCCTTGAAAAATCAAGGTTTCCCATATTTTCACCAGAGCTGCTGACGGGAATCGGACCCGTGACCTCCGCACTACCAATGCGACGCTCTACCGACTGAGCCACAGCAGCATTTCCTGTTTCGTTTGAACCTTTCATATCTTATCATAACATAAGAATTTTGTCAACTGTATTTTTAATTTTTCCGGTAGAACTTTTTTCGGCAAAAATCAGGCGCAATAATTCATAAATGCGCGGACATGCAAAACAAAAAGGGGAACCGGCGTTTTTGGCTAAACCCAACAGCCTTAAAGATGTCCGGGCCCCTCGGAAAACCACAGCTATGTAACCAGTTCAAGGCTCACCATCAACGCCTGGTTCACTCTCTGCAGCAGTTCCTCGTCAATATGGCATATCTTTTCTTTCAGCCGCTGCTTGTCTATGGTCCGCAATTGTTCCAATAATATCACCGAATTCTTAATCATGTCACATTTCCGGGCATCCAGCTCCACATGGGTAGGCAATTTCGCCTTGTTCATTTTTGATGTGATGGCCGCGCAAATCACCGTGGGGCTATGTTTGTTGCCTATGTCGTTCTGGATAATAAGCACTGGCCTGACCCCGCCCTGCTCGGACCCTACCACCGGCCTTAAATCGGCATAATAAATATCTCCGCGTCTAATGATCACACTTTCACACTCCGTCAATCCTATTTCTGTTCCAAGTACCTTTCCTCTTCATTATTGCCAAGACATCCTGGAAATATACCCTTTTCTTGTTAATTTATGACGGAAACGGAAAGCTCATGTAGCCATCCCTGCAGCCAAACCATTGCTCCCATAGCGGCTTCTGGCAACCCCTATCTGCGTTATCTACATAAAATCCAAATACTGGTCATCAAAATAGTCTTTTGCCCCCACGGCTTCCCCGTGGTAAAAATAAGCCCTAGGGACCCGTTTCCCCAGGTTACAGGCAATCTCATAGTGGAATCCCCCGCCCCACCGGGCCAAATCCTCTATGGTGATTTGTTCCCCGCCGTCCCTGCCAATGAGCGTGGCCTCTGCGTCTACCACTGCCTCCGGTATTTTGGACACGTCCACCATAAACTGGTCCATACAGACCCGCCCAAGGATTGGCGCTGGTTTCCCTGCGATCAGCACCTTGCCACAGCCGGAAAGGTTCCGGGGATAGCCGTCCCCGTACCCTACAGGGAGCGTAGCCACCTTCATTGGCTTTGTTGCCGTAAAAGTCCCCCCATAACTGATCTCCTGTCCGGGTTTTACATCCTTTACATAGGTAATAAAACTTTTCAGCCCCATTGCCGGCTGTAAAGGCACTTTTCCTTTATTTACCTGGCCGGACGGATACATGCCGTAGAGGGAAATGCCTGCCCGCACCAAGTCAAAATGGGCCCCTGGCAGATCCAGGATAGCGGCGCTGTTGGCGCAATGCTTAATGGGGACGCGGACCCCCTGCCCTTCCAAAAGCCCTACAAAACGGTGAAACCGCAAAAGCTGCTTATCGGCCGAAGTTTTGTCCTCCTCGTCGGCCCGGGCAAAATGCGTAAAAATCCCCTCGGCCCGGATGGAGGGCAGGCCGCAGATGGCAGCCGCCAGCCGGGCGCCTTCCGGATCCGCACCCATGCCGATCCTTCCCATACCCGTGTCTACCACCAGGTGGAAATCGGCCGTTTTCCCCAGGGATTTGGCCTGCCCTGACAAGGCCCATGCCTGTTCCATGGTAAAAATGGCCGGACGGACCCTTTGTTCTATCAAATCCCTAAAATGGATAGGATGGACCACGCCCAGCACCAAGACCGGCTTGGCAATGCCATGGCGGCGCAGCTGCATAGCCTCTTGTGCTGTGGCTACCGCATACCCTTTCACATAAGGGCCAATGGCCTTTGCCACCGGCACGGCGCCATGGCCATAGCCGTCGGCTTTGACCACGCCAATCATCCCCACCCCCGGGGCTAAATTCCGTTGCATGGATTCCATATTGGCGGCCACCGCATCTAAATCTACCGTGGCATAAACCCGGGTATACCTTCCTCTATTCATGTTTTTCCGCTCCATTGCCTAAAATAGTAGTAAAGGGTATTGCATTGGCAATATCCCGGGCCAGCACCCCCTGTTCCCCCAGCCTGGCGGCCGCCGCCTCCCCTGCCAGCCCATGGAGGTAAACCCCATAAGCCGCCGCCTCTATGCCCTCCAGGCCCTGAAGGAGCATGCCGCCCAGCACACCGGCCAACACGTCCCCGGACCCTGCTTTTGCCATAGCGCTGCAGCCGCTGGTATTGATGTACCCTGCCCCGCTTGGATCCGCAATGGCCGTAGACGCATCTTTTAACACGCAGACCGCCCCCGTAGCCGAAGCATACCCTCTGGCGGCCTTTAAGGCGTTGGCCTTTAATTCCCCCACCGGCTGCCCGGCCAGGCGCGCCATTTCCCCCATATGGGGTGTCAAAATCCGGTTGCCTTCCAGATAGCCAAGCAAACGGGGATGGTCCGCCAAAACGTTCAAGGCATCCGCATCCAGGACCATGGGGACGCAGGGGCAGGACAAAACCTCTTCTACCAGTTTTTCTACATATGGCCCTTGCCCCAGCCCGGGGCCCATAACGACGGCGTCCGCCCAACCGCACAGGCTTTTCACCTCCCGTTGCGCTTTTGGCAGCCACTCCCCGTCCGGCCCAACCTCCAACACGTCTACAATGGCCTCCGGAAGAAGCGTTTGCAACATGGGGCGGTTCTCGCTTACTGTCAAAATCCGTACAAGCCCTACGCCGGTGCGGTACGCCGCCAACGCGCTCAGATAAGCGGCGCCGCCCATGCCTGCAGAACCTGCTACCACCAGCAGCTTCCCGAACGTACCTTTATGGCCGTCAGCCCGGCGCCGGGGCAGGCAGGCCAGGTCTGACGGCTCCAATACCTTCGCGTCCCATCCTGCCTGCTGGAGGCTGCAGGCAGGGAAACCAATGTCCGCCACATGCACCTGCCCGGCATAGGCACGGCCCGGATACAGTAAAAGCCCGGATTTTACATAGCCAAAAGTAACGGTAGCGGCAGCCGGCAGCGCCGCCCCCATTACCGCCCCGGTTTCCCCATGGATCCCCGACGGGACGTCCACCGCCACGATGGCAGCCTCCCTTTGCGCCGCCAAATCCACGATCAGCCTTTTGTACTCCCCTTCCACCATCCGTTCCAGCCCGATCCCCAGCAAAGCGTCGATAACCACGTCATATGCCGCAAAGCTGGCCTTTGTGGCCTCCTCAACCAAAATCCCCAGCCGCCGGGCGATCTGCTCCTGGAGCTGGCGCTCCCCGGTGGCATGGTCCGGGTCTCCTGCCAGGAAAATTGCCACTTCGTATCCCATACCCCACAAAATCCGGCCTGCGGCTATGCCGTCTGCGCCGTTATTGCCGGTGCCGCAGACTGCCGCAATCCGGGCCGGCCGTTTGCCCCCTTTCGCCGCCCTGCCTCTTTTTGATGCCTGGGCGTTTGCCTCGTCCGCCACGGCCAATGCCGCCCGCTCCATCAATACCAGGGAAGGGATCCCCACCCGGTTTATGGCATCCTGGTCAATCTTCTTCATCTGTGGCCCGGTTACCGAATATTTCATGGCCGTTTTCCTCCTCAGCCTCCCGCTTCCTCTCCTCCTGGTCCTGCATGCTGCATACCCGGTAAGACAGCCTCATCAAGCTTTCTGAAAGATGTACGTTTTCCACTACCACGTCGTCTGGCACGTTTAAATCCACATGGGCAAAATTCCAAATCGCTTTGATCCCGGCATGGATCAGCCGGTCTGCAATCTCCGGCGCCTTTGTCTTGGGGATCGTAAGGGCTGCCATCTGGACGTCATTATCCTGGATATATTGCTCCAAATCATCCACACCCCGAATCTCAATCCCCCGCACAACCAAACCGATTAGCCGTGGGTTAATATCAAACATACCTTTGATTATAAATCCCCTTTTTTCAAAATTGGCATAATTGGCGATGGCCTGGCCCAGGTTCCCCGCACCCACAATGATCAGGTTATGCTGCCGGTCTACCCCAAGGATCTTGCCGATCTCCGTATACAGGTATTTCACGTTATAGCCATATCCCTGCTGGCCAAATCCGCCGAAATTATTTAAATCCTGCCGAATTTGAGAAGCAGTCACTTTCATCCGCATGCTCAACTCATTGGAGGAGATACGCTCTACACCGGACTCCAACAATTCTCCAAGATAACGGTAATATCGAGGAAGCCGGCTGATGACCGCCCTCGATATATCTCTCTCTTCCATAAATACACCTCTTCAATTTCTACAAACTTATATTTTTCTTTCTATTCTTACCATTTAATTATACTGTCGCCTAAAATTAATGTCAAATATGTTTTTTTAGAATACAAAACAGCCGTCCACCCACTGCCTCAATTTGCACAAAAAATCCCCTGTAAATTTCCGTTTCCGCCTTCTCTTTTAGATAAATTAACAGTAAAAAAGTATTTTTATGTTATATGGCTGTTGTTCCAAAAGGCAAAAGGCAATGTTTTTAAACACGGCGGCCCCATCCCTATGGCAGGCCGCAGGTTCCTGTCGCCAAAAACTAAAAATTGTGATATACTCTCCTTGTCCGCCGGGGTATTATGGGCTGTGTACCCCACTGTAAAAAACGCCGGCCATAGCATGTATACCTTCCACTTAAAACCAAGAAACGGAGTATCCATTATGATTTTATCCTGCAACCGCATCAGCAAAGCCTTCGGCACGGACCAGGTCCTTTCCGAAGTGTCATTCCATATAGAAGACCAGGAAAAAGCAGCCATCGTCGGAATCAACGGCGCAGGCAAATCCACCCTCCTGAAAATTATCGTAGGCCAGCTGGCCGCCGACCAGGGGGATGTTGTGCTCTCTAAGGGCAAGACTATGGGCTATCTGGCCCAGCACCAAGACTTGGACAGCAGCCGTTCCATTTATGAAGAATTGAAAGAAGTAAAACGCCCCCTTATTGACATGGAACAGCAAATACGCTCACTGGAACTCCAGATGAAAAACGCCTCCGGCCAGGAACTGGAACAGATGCTAACTACCTATGACCGCCTCAACCACGCCTTTGAGCTGGCAAACGGCTATGCATGGCAAAGCGAAGTCATGGGGGTCCTAAAAGGGCTGGGGTTCCGGGAAGATGAGCAGGACAAAGTGGTTTCCACCTTGTCCGGAGGCCAAAAAACCCGGGTATCCTTAGGAAAGCTCCTGCTGTCCAAACCGGATATTATCCTCCTGGACGAGCCCACCAACCATTTGGATATGGAATCCATCTCCTGGCTGGAAACCTATCTCCTTAATTATAACGGCGCCGTAGCCATCGTCGCCCATGACCGGTATTTTTTAAACCGGGTAGTAGGGAAAGTAGTGGAACTGGAACAGGGCCGCTGCAGCGTCTATTTGGGGGATTATACCGCATACAGCGAAAAAAAGGCTATGGTCCGCGCCGCGCAAATGAAGGCCTGGCTAAACCAGCAGCAGGAAATCAAACATCAGGAAGAAGTCATTGCCAAGCTGAAATCCTTTAACCGGGAAAAATCAATTAAGCGCGCCGAAAGCCGGGAAAAAATGCTGGCCAAAATAGACGTGCTGGAAAAACCGGCAGAAATCCATGACGAAATGCGGATCCGCCTGGAACCCAACATTACCAGCGGAAACGATGTGCTTTCCGTCCGGGACCTGGGCAAATCGTTTGGGGAACACATTCTTTTTTCCCATTTAGACATGGATATCCGGCGGGGGGAACGGGTCGCCCTGATCGGCAACAACGGCACGGGGAAAACCACCCTGTTGAAAATCATCAACAGGATGACGCCTGCGGACACCGGCGCCATCACCTTGGGCGCTAAAGTCCATATAGGGTATTACGACCAGGAACATCATGTACTCCACATGGAAAAAACCGCTTTTGAAGAAATACAGGATGCATACCCCAACCTGGCCAACACCCAAATCCGCAATATCCTGGCCGCCTTCCTGTTTACCGGCGACGACGTGTTTAAACGGATTTCTGATTTAAGCGGCGGCGAAAGGGGACGGGTTTCCCTGGCAAAGCTCATGTTGTCCGAAGCCAATTTCCTGATCCTGGACGAGCCCACCAACCATCTGGACATTACCTCCAAAGAAATCCTGGAGCATGCGTTACAAAGTTATACCGGAACGGTACTCTATGTGTCCCATGACCGGTATTTCATCAACCAGACCGCCACCCGTATTTTAGACCTTACCGGGCAAACGCTGGTAAACTATATCGGAAATTATGATTACTATCTGGAAAAGAAAAGCCAACGGGCCGAAACTGCCTTACGTACCCCCGCCTCAGCCGCGGACGGGAAGGCGGAGGATGCCCCGGCCATGTCGGAAGTAAAGCAGAACTGGAAAGCACAGAAAGAAGAACAGGCCCGTGTCCGTAAACGGCAAAATGACCTGAAAAAGACGGAAGACGAGATCCAGCGCCTGGAATCCCGCGACAGCAGCATTGACGAACAGCTGCAGCAGGAAGAAGTCTATACTGACGTAGAGAAACTTTTAGAATTGAACCGGGAAAAAGAAGACATCCGGCTTAAGCTGGATGCCCTTTATCAGCAGTGGGAAGAACTGGCAGAGTAATGGCCCGTCCAGCTGCCTGGGCAGGAAAACCATATCCGGGCATTCAGCGTTTGTTGCTGGCCCTCCAGATATGCATGTTTTCCGCCTGGGCAATGAGCCCATCCCGAAAATCCGGGTGGGCTACCGAAATAACCTTTTCCGCCCTTTGCCAGGTGGTAGTCCCCTTCAAGTTGACCAAGCCATACTCGGTGACCAGGTACTGGATGTTGGCCCTGGTAGCCGTAACCACCCCGCCCGGCGTGATGTAAGGGAGGATCCGGCTTTTCCTTTCCCCGTCCCGCCCCCGGAAAGTGGAGGCACAGCAGATAAAGCTTTTCCCGCCCCGGGAAAGGTAAGCCCCCAGTACAAAATCAAGCTGGCCGCCCGCCCCGCTGATGTGGCGGATACCGGAAGACTCCGAAGCCACTTGCCCAAAAAGGTCCACCTCTACCGCGTTATTGACAGAAATAAAATGGTCTAGGCTGGAAATAACACGGATATCGTTAACATAATCTACCGGAGCCGCCATAAGCGCCGGGTTCCGGTCAACATAGTCATAAAGCTTTTTCGTGCCTGCGGCAAAGGTAAACACCTGGCGCCCCCGGTCCAGGGATTTTCGCGCACCGGTCACCTTCCCCTGGGCCGCGATGTCCACAAACCCGTCCACATACATTTCCGTATGTACGCCCAAGTCTTTTAAATCGCTTTGGGCAATCTGCTGGCTGACTGCGTTGGAAATGCCCCCGATGCCCAGCTGCAGGCAGGCGCCGTCTTGTATCTCCGGGACGATCCGCCCGGCCATCATTTGATCCGTCTTTGAAATTTCACCCGATGGCATCTCCGCCATAGGGTCGCCTTCCCCTTCTACTACCATAGAAACCTGATCGATATGGATGCCTGCCTCATGGCCCCCCAGGCATACTGGCATATTGGGGTTTACTTCTACAATAATCGTATCCGCCACCTGGCAGACCGCGGACATGTGGGAAGCGCTGATCCCAAAGTTAAAATACCCATGCCTGTCCATGGGGGCGGCCTGGAACATAGCCACATCCACATGCCGTATGTTTTCCCGGTAATACCGGAGCATCTCCGAATACCGCAAGGGCTGGTAAAAGCCCATCCCCTGATCAATCAGCTTCCTCTCAATGCCGCTGCTATGCCAGGAATTCCAGGTGACCCTTTCCTTGGCATCGGGGATTTTGGTGACTTCTGGCTGCCACAAGGCAATCCCGCCCCGAAAATTCACGTCCCGCAGGGAAGGGTCTTGCTCCATACGCCTGGCCAGCTCCCGGTCCAGCACGCGGGGATGGATCACACAAAGCCCATAATCCACCCAGGCCCCCGGCTTTACCGCCTTCACTGCCTCCTGGGGGGTAACCCGTTTTTCCCGATATTTCTTTTGATAATCCATATCTGTTATCTCCTGTTAAATTGTTTATCGGCAGGGGACTTTATGGGGCAGCCTGCGTCCCTGTAGGCTTCCTCCCCGGCCCGAAGCCTTCCTCCTGCGCCATCCTTTCCTCTTTCCTTGCCGCAGCCTCCCTTTCGGCCCTGGCCTTTTCTAAAAACCGCTCCCTGTCCTCCCGGCTGTCTTTGCTGTGTAAAATCTCCTCCATTACCTGGCAGGATTTGGGGGAACAGCGCAGCATCTCTTTTCTGCCTTGATAATCCAAATAGGTGGCAAAAACTTTCCCGAAATAGAATTTTGCGTCATCTTCATAATAATCCGGCAGTTCCAAAACGTTTTCCATGGCGGGCTGTTCTTCCCAAAGTACGTCCATCCATGGATCCCCCTCCCGGTAACATCCGGCAGCATAGCCCACATACTCGCCAAACGCCTGCAGCACATTATCCACATCGGTAAATTTCACTTTTTTATAATGGGTATCTACGCTGTGGTACACATAATAGACCCCTTGCCCCGTGCTGGGCGCGGCAAAATATTTTTTCTGCTTATAAAACATAAACTGCCAGCCGTCCTGGATAAAATGGGCGATCCAGCTTCTGGGGACCTGGTACAGGTAATCGGAAAACAAATCCCGGTCTGCATTTTCAGGGGACGTCCGCCCGATGACCCGAACATCGTGTTCCTCCTGGTGGCGGCCTTCGGCATTGTAATATTTCATCCCTACATACTGGTTCCATGCCATATGGCCGTTTATAAAGAAATAATAGGGAACCCCGTCAATTACCGTATTCCCCCCGTCCGCCATCCGCCCTTCCCCGTCAAACCAATACCATTCCCCATGGTAATTGAGCCAGCCGCTTTGCCTGCCCTGGCCATCGCCGTAATAATACCAATGATGGGTTTTCTGTTCATAACGCCACCCAGGCCCCCCATCGCCCGGCGCCTCCATGGCACAGGCAGGGATCGGGCGGAAAATGGCCAAGGCCACTGCCAAAGCCACCAAAGGGATTCTTTGTTTTTCCACGGATTTCTCCCTTTCAAATCAACGGGGTTAACCTGTTTACAAAAAAGAGAGGAACTTTCCTCTCTTTTATCCCATGAGCAAAACCATAAGCCGGATTCTGTTACCTGGCACCCCAGGCGATGGCCATCTATCTAGGCCGGACGTCGCCGTCCGGCTCAAGCAGCCTACCCGAAGGCAGACGGGCCGCCTTACGCCTTCTGTTCGGCCTTGCTTCGGATGGGGTTTACATGTGCCCCGCCTGTTGCCAGGCGGGCGGTAGTCTCTTACACTGCCTTTCCACCCTTACCGGCGCCGTGCCGGCGGTATATTTCTGTTGCACTGTCCCTGGAGTCGCCTCCGCCAGATGTTATCTGGCACCCTGCCCTATGAAGCCCGGACTTTCCTCTCCCGCCACCTTTCGGCCTTGCGGCAGCGGCCATCGGCCTTACTCATGTGCCCCTTATTTTAGCATTTATCCGAAAGCATGTCAACTAACTTACACTTTGAAGCAGCTTCCCCCGATAAATTCCCGTAAAATAGAATTTTTGGGTATATCCTCGCTGCTGACCCCCAAAAAATAATCTAAAAATTTCAGAAGCCTCTTTGCTTCCAGGTACTCTGCGCTGTCCCTGGGAACCCCAAACAAAAGAGGTTCCGCATACTGTTTTAATACTGCCAGCTCATAGACCAGGGCGGAATTGAACATGACGTCCGCCTCCTCCTGATAGGGGAAAATATTTTCCTCCTCCCCCCTGCGCACGGAAGGCCACATATTGATCGTTTTCTGGGCAGAGGCGCCCCTGGTGCGTGCATCCCGTACCAGACGCCGGAGCAGGCGCCCATCTGTGGTGGGGATCCGGTTGTGTTCGTCTATGTTTAACTGGGTCAAGGCGCTGATGTAGATTTTAAACTTGTTTTCTTTGGGCAGGCTATAAGACAGGCCTTCGTTCAAACAGTGGATCCCTTCGATAACCAGGATGTCCTCCGGCCCTAAGGTAAGCTTGTCCCCCCGGTACTCCCTCTCCCCGGTAATAAAATTGTACACGGGCATTTCCACCGTCTTTCCTGCCAACAGGTCCGACATATCCTGGTTAAACCGCCGCACGTCGATGCTTTCCAATATTTCGTAATTATAGGCCCCCGTTTCGTCCCGGGGGGTGTCCACACGGTTTACAAAATAGTTGTCTACCGCAATCGGATGGGGCATCCGCCCTTTGGCCCGCAGATGGACGGAAAGCCGATGGGAGAATGTGGTCTTTCCGGAAGACGAGGGCCCTGCCACCATCACAAATTTTTTGTCCGGCTCCATGGCAATCCGCTCTGCAATATCGCCCATCTTCTTTTCCATCAACGCTTCCTGGATAAGGATCAGTTCGTTCATCCCCCCCTTGGAAATCAGCCGGTTCAGGGAACCTACATTGGGCACATGCATTTTCCGTCCCCATTCTTCCGACTCCCGCAATGTGCTGAAAAGTTTTTCCTGGGGCTTGAACCTGGCCACGCAAGTAGGGTCCGAAGCTTTCGGGAGCAGCAGCACTATGCCCCCCTTATAGCAAAGCAGGTCAAAATACTTCACATAGCCTGTGTCCGGCACCATATATCCGTAATAATAATCCTCAAAGCCGCCGATGCTGTAAATATTGACCCGGGATACCCGGCGGTAGCAAAACAGCCGTTCCTTATCGTGCATCCGGTGCCTCCGGAACAGCTCGATGGCCTCGTCCGTATTTACGCTCCTCTTGCGGATAGGGAGGGCCGCCTCTACATACGTTTGCATCTGGCCCTTAATTTTGTCCACAACCTCCTGGTCCAGTATAAAATCCCCTTCCGGCTCCAAAAACAGGCCGCCGCCGATGGAAAAATCCACGGAAACTTTTTTCACCCGCTTTGCGCCTATCACCTCATAAAACGCCTTCATCATCAAAAACGTCACACTCCGCTGGTAAGTCTGCATCCCCGGCTTGTCTTTCGCCGTCAGGAAATGGATTTTTGCCCCTTCTTTCACCGGTTTGTGCAGTTCCTGGAGCTTCCCGTCTGCCACTGCAAGTAAAATGTCGTAAGGGAATAGGGGCTGGAATTCCTCCGCCACCTTTTTCAGGGGCGTGCCTTCTGCGTATTGCCGTTTTTGCCCATCTACTGTAACCTGTACCATGTATGCACCTCCTGTCTGCGCTGCCATGCATTGCCCTTTTAACAAATCACCTGGGCCGGGAAAGAAGGCTTTGCCTCCGCCACAACCGCCTCCCCGCCCAAAACTTTCTCCAAATACCCTTTCATAAACGGGATAAAAATATGTTCCAGCCCATAATGCCCTGCGTCAATCACTGCCATCCCGTTAGCGGCAGCGTCAATGCCTCCGTGGTGCCCAACGTCCCCGGTAATCAAGGCCTGGGCCCCACAGGCAATCCCGTGCCGGACCATGCCCCCGCCGGCCCCGGGGGACAAAGCTACCTTCCTCACCGGCCCTTTCACCTGTTCCATGCCGTACACGGCCACAAAAGGCAGGCCAAACCGTTCTTTGACCAATTCCGCCAGCTTTTCCACCGTCATGGCTTGCCTTAGCAGGCCCACTTTTCCGATGCCCACCGGCACCCCTTCACATTCGCCGGCCACTTCCAAAGGCCCCTGCGCCTCAAGCCCCAGCCTCTTTGCAGCCAGGTCTGCCATGCATCCCGGCGCAATATCGAAATTCGTGTGCATGGCCACATAGCAAATATCGGCCTGGATCAGGCGGATCATCCTGCGGCCGATAAAATCCTCGTCATTGACCCGTTTCAACGGCTTAAATACCAGTGGATGATGGGTCAAGAGCAAATCTGCCCCCTCTTCCACCGCCTGGCTGACCACCTCGTCCGTGGCATCCAAAGCAACCAGGGCCTTTTTAATTTCCTTCTCTCCGCGCCCGGCCAAAAAACCCGGATTGTCCCATTCACAAGCGTAACGGAGCGGGGCCAAATCCTCCAGTTTCTCAATCAATTCCCTGCATCGCATTAAAAGCTCCTTTCACATAGCCTAACCTTTCTTCGATCTCTTCCAAACGCTTTAAAGAAGCCTGCCCGGCCTGCATTTGCAATTGCTTTTGTATGTTTTGCAGCTGGCGTTCCTCTTTCTTTAAATATTCCCACAATACCGGCATTTTTTTGCGTATCAGCAGATCCCCGTATTGATAACGGAATTCTTCGTCATAATGCATTGCCCCGGGCCCGGCCGCCAGGACCGTATAATATTTCCCGTCCTCTTCCACCATGGCCTCGTCCCGGATTGCCAGGCCCAGCCCTTCCAATCCATGGCGGAATAGGCCAAGCTCCGACTGGGGTGAAAAAACCCAGTGCCCCACGGATTCCCGCACATGGCCCCCTTCCCTTAAAATCCGCAGCATCAGCATCCCGCCCATACCGGTAATGACCGCTATGTCGGCCTCCCCCGGGCTTAATGCTGCCAGCCCGTCGCAAAGCCTCAGCTGGATCTTGCCTTCCAGCCCGGAAGCCCGGACATGCTCCCTGGCCTTTTGCAAAGGCCCCTTGCCTATGTCCATGGCCACGGCCTTTGCCACAATCCCCCTCTCCACCAGGCAAATGGGCACAAACCCATGGTCTGTCCCTATATCCGCCACGCATAAGCCCCCCCGGCCCTGGCTTTCCCGGTTTGCGCCTGACGCCGCCATGGCTACGATGGCTTCCAAACGTTTTGACAATTGAATCAAATGCCCCTCCTAATCCAGGTAATCTTTTAATTTTTTGCTACGGCTGGGATGCCGTAGCTTCCTTAAGGCTTTGGCTTCGATCTGCCGTATCCGCTCGCGGGTTACGTTAAACTCTTTCCCCACTTCTTCCAAAGTGCGGGGCCGGCCGTCATCCAGCCCGAACCTTAGCTTGAGCACTTTTTGCTCCCGCTCGGTAAGGGTGCCCAACGCCTCCATAAGCTGTTCATGGAGTAACGTAAAAGTAGCCTGGTCTGCCGGGACCATAACCTGTTCGTCCTGGATGAAATCCCCTAAGTGGCTGTCTTCTTCCTCTCCGATGGGCGTCTCCAGGGAAACCGGCTCCTGGGAAATCTTTTGGATCTCCTGTACCCGCTCCACCGGCAATTCCATTTTGGCGGCAATCTCTTCGATCAACGGCTCCCGGCCCAACTCCTGCACCAGCTGCCGCTGGGTGCGGATCAGGCGGTTGATGGTCTCTACCATATGCACGGGGATACGGATGGTACGGGCCTGGTCGGCGATGGAGCGGGTAATGGCCTGCCGGATCCACCATGTAGCATAAGTGCTGAACTTATAGCCCTTCCGGTAATCAAATTTTTCCACCGCTTTAATCAGGCCTAGGTTCCCTTCCTGAATCAGGTCTAAAAACTGCATCCCCCTCCCCACATAACGTTTGGCAATGCTTACCACCAGCCGTAAGTTCGCCTCCGCCAGTTTTTTCCTGGCCTCACTGTCGCCCTGTTCCATGGCTTTGGCCAGCCCGATTTCCTCTTCCGTGGACAATAGCGGGATTTTTCCGATCTCTTTTAAATACATACGGACCGGGTCCTCTACGCCCACGCCGTCCGGCACGGACAGGTCGATTTCTTCTACGTTGATCTCTTCCTCGTCTTCCAGGTCCTCGTCCAAAAACAGGTCTGGGTCAATGTCGTCTTCTTCGCCCAGCCTTAACACATCCACCTTGTTCCGGTCAAGGAAATCATAAATTTTATCCAGCTTATCCGGATCCAGGATCTCCCCGCGGAAAAAATCCAGGATCTCCCGGTTTTCCAGGACATTCCTCTTTTTCTTCGCAACCTCCAACAGCAACACAAGCTTTTCTTCCAACGTTTGTGTATGTTCTTCCATGTCTACCCGCCCTTTCCTGCTTTGTAACAGTTCCGGTGCCTTCACCGTTACTTGCTTCATCCTCTAATCGATGGTTATCGAAAGTGTTTTCAGCGCCGCCTGTTCGCGGATAATTTTCTGCAGTTCTCCTATATCCGCCGCATTCCGGCTGGCATAATCCAGGCTGTTTTTCTTTACCCGGTATACGACCTCGGAAAAAGCCTTGTTTTGCCCCCCGCTATCCAGGGATTCTTCCAACCGGGCATGAAATAAAGCCGCCACTTCTTTGTATTGTTCTTCATCCTGAATAAAATGATTCAAAATCTCCGCAGGATTTACTTTTCCTTGTTTATGCCCGGCAAATACCATCTCTGCCACCTGGCGGTACAAAGGCTCTATAAAATCATCCACCCCTATAATCCCGTCTATTTTATCAAATAAAACCGGGCGCTCAATGAGCCAGGTTAATAAAAGCCGCTGGGGTTTCCGGATCCCGTCTTCTTTTTCTTTCTTCTTCCCCGCTTCCCGCCGCCCCCCATACGCCGCACTACGGGGCCGGCCAATCAGCCTGGCGCCAAGCTGGTTTACCAGCCGCCGCAAATCCTCATAGGGGATCCCCTGGGCCTGGCTCACTGCATGGATAAAATTATCCCGTTCCAGCGCCTCCCCGAATTCCAGGAGCTTTTCGGCCACCCCATGGTAAAACTTCGTCTTTTGCTCCGGGTCGTCCAGCTGAAAATCCCGTTTTAATACATCGACCTCAAACAGAAAACTGTTTTGTGCCTGGGCGATCCGCTCCCGGAAAGCATCCGCCCCCATATTTTTCACAAACTCATCCGGGTCTTTATAAGGCTTCATACTTAGCACCTTTGTAAAGATCCCTGCCTCCTTTAGAATAGGGATGGCCCGTAGCGCCGCCTTCACCCCGGCCCCGTCGCTGTCATAAGTGAGTACCACCTGCTGGGTATACCGTTTCAGCAAAAGGGCGTGCTGCGGCGTAAATGCCGTGCCCAAAGACGCTACCGCATGGGTAAACCCTGCCTGGTGCATGGCGATCACGTCCATATACCCTTCGCAAAGCAGGATATAGTTCTCCCTGCTTGTCCGTGCGTAATTCAGCCCATAAAGGTTCCGGCTTTTATCAAACACCAATGTCTCCGGGGAATTTAAATATTTCGGTTCCCCGCTTCCCATAACCCGGCCCCCGAACCCCACCACGCGGCTGTTTACGTCCATAATGGGGAACATCACCCGGTTCCAGAATTTGTCATAGGCGCCCCGTTCTTCTATCGTTACCAGGCCGGTTTCCTTAAGCAGGCTGTCTTCATACCCTTTGGATTTTAAATATTGGTACAGGTCATTGCTGGCCTTATTGGCATATCCCAGCCCGAACCTCCGTATGGTGTCGTCGGACAGGGCCCTGTTTTTAAAATATTCATAGCCGGCTTTGCCCTGGGGATGGCGCAGCTGATAGTAAAAATAATTGGCCGCCAGCTTATTGGCTTCCAGGATCCGGGAACGCTTATGGCTCTTTTGCCGTTCTTCCGGGGAATCTTCCGCCTCCGGAAGCCGGATACCTGCCCGGTCGGCCAAAAGCTTTACGGCCTCCAAAAAGGTGTAGTTTTCATATTCCATAACGAAGGTAATCGCGTTCCCTCCGGCCCCGCACCCAAAACAATAATACATCTGCTTTTGGGGGGACACGGAAAAAGAAGGGGATTTTTCGTTGTGGAAAGGGCACAATCCGAAATAATTGCTGCCCTTTTTCTGCAGCTTCACATATCCCGAAATCACATCCACGATATCATTGCGCATCCTTACTTCCTCAATGGTATCTTCCGGATAAAACATGTGGTCCTCCTTCCTGGCAGCACCGGCCTTTCCCACAGCCTTCTGCCAGCACCGCCTCTGACATGGGAAACCCGTTATATTTTCCAAGCCTTCGGCACAAATAATTCTTCAAATTTGCTTATGGCATAGCTATCGCTCATGCCTGCAATGTAGTCGCAGGCCACACGCTCCTTTTTCTCCCCTTGCCTTTCCATCAGCATCCGGTATTCCTCCGGAAGTTCATGGGGGTGGTCCAAATAATACCAATACAAGGCGGCAACCAGCTGTTGCGCCTTGCCTTCTTCCGCCTTCGGCACTTCGTTTAAGTACATATGTGTAAACAGCCACGCCCTAAGCCCCTGGATGGTCTCTTCCATCCCCGGCGACATAGAAATCGCCGGCCGGCCCGTGCTGCTGCCAATAATGTCATGGATCATAACATTCAGCCGCTGCCTCACGCTATGCCCCAACACAGAGGTGTATTCTTTTGGGATATCGGTTTCTTTAAAAATCTTTCCCCGTATAGCGTCATCAATATCATGGTTGATATAGGCGATTTTGTCAGAAAAACGTACGATGCACCCTTCTAAAGTAGAAGGGCTGCCGCTTGTCCGGTGGTTTAAAATACCATCCCGCACCTCCTTTGTCAGGTTCAGCCCCTTCCCGTTTTTTTCCAGCACTTCTACCACCCGCACGCTTTGCATGGAGTGGGAAAAGCCGTCCGGGCAAAGCTCGTCCAAAATCCGTTCACCGGAATGCCCAAAGGGGGTATGCCCCAAGTCGTGGCCCAGTGCAATGGCTTCCGTCAAATCTTCATTCATCCGCAAGGCCCGGCTGATCGTCCTGGCAATCTGCGCTACCTCCAGCGTATGGGTCAGGCGGGTCCGGTAATGGTCTCCTTCCGGGGCCAAAAATACCTGGGTCTTATGCTTCAGCCTCCGGAAAGCCTTGCAATGCAGAATCCGGTCCCGGTCCCGCTGGTACACCGTCCGGATGTCGCACGGGGGCTCCGGCATATCCCGGCCTTTGGTATTTTTGCTTAATGACGCAAAAGGGCTTAAATAC
The DNA here is from genome assembly GCA_910584845.1 of uncultured Lachnospiraceae bacterium. GTDB lineage: Bacteria > Bacillota > Clostridia > Lachnospirales > Lachnospiraceae > Brotaphodocola. Next base: position 93,224 of record CAJUDH010000004.1, on the reverse strand, counting down.
TGCCCCTCCCACGCTTCCTGATCTTCCCTGATGGCCACCGCCTCACCTCCCTTTCAAACATTTCAAATCCTTATCCGCCCCTTGACCGTACATATGCAGGCCAAAAGGCCCAATATGAGCATTATATCATGTTTTCAACAAATTTAATACTCTTTTTTCGTTTTAACTACTAAAGGGCGCTTGCCCTACAGCCCTGTGCCTGTGGGAAAACGCCCTTTTAGCCCGTTAATTGTCAATTCATTACATTAAAACTTTTCATATCGTTCCACGTCAGTCACGAAAATCGTAGCCCCGCCCAATTCCACGGTCACCGGCATCATAACATAGCCGGCAGAAATTGAGCCGATATTGGGTGAAGGTATGTCACAGGTAATCCTCTGGCGTTTGCCACAGGTCTCCCGGATCAATTCAATGGCTTTCTCTACCCGGTCTTCATCGGTTCCAATCATCAAAGTCGCATTCCCTTTTTTCAGGAACCCGCCTGTGGTCGCCAGTTTCGTCACACCGTAATGGTGCTCGTTCAGTACGTCAGTCACCCGGTTGCCATCATCTGAACTTACGATTGCATAAATTATCTTCATATCCATACCTCCATCTGTGAAAATCTACCTTCATTTTATCACAAACCGGCCTGACCGTCTATCAAATTTAGCCCAAATTCCATCGGCGCAATTTCACCGCGCCAATGGGATTTGGGCTAAACCGCTTTACGACATCGCTTTTGCCAACGCTTCCATTGCGTCCTTGTCTTCCGGCCTCAAAGCAGACCGTATGGTGACCACAGGGTCCATAAGCTTTATGTCCTTCATCTCTTCCAGAAGGCCCCGCATCAACCGGCCTGCCATAGGGGCCCAGGTTCCGTTCTCCATCATGCCGACGGTGCGCTTCTGATAATTTTTGGCTTTCAAATGGTGCAAAAATTCTTCCATGCAAGGGAACAGGCCCCCGTCATAGGTAGCACATGCCAAGATCATCCGGTCATAATAAAAAGCCTTCCTCACAGCCAGGGACATATCCGTCCGGGCCAAATCCAGGGTTTCCACCGGCCCCCCGCCCTTTTGCCGCAGAAGCGCTTCCATTTCCCTTGCCCCATTAGCCGTATTCCCGTGAATGGAGGCATAGGCGATCAGTACCCCCTGCCCCTCCGGCTCATAAGCGCTCCACATCTGGTACTTCTTGACATACTCCCCCAGGTCCCCTTTTAGGATTGGGCCATGTAACGGGCATATCATGGCAATATCCAGTTTCAGGGCCTTTTTCAGCAGCGCCTGTACAGGGGCCCCATATTTGCCCACGATATTCCAATAGTACCGGGCTGCTTCTTCCGCCCACCCTTCTTCTGCATCTAGGGCCCCGAACTTTCCAAACCCGTCAGCGGAAAAAAGGACCTTCTCCGTCTGCTCATAGGAAACCATGACCTCCGGCCAATGGACCATGGGCGCCGTAAAAAACTGCAGCGTATGGTGCCCTAGTTCCAGCAGGCCCCCTTCTTTGACTTCCAGCTTCCGGCCTTCCAAATCCATGGAAAAAAACTGGCCTACCATGGAAAAAGTTTTGGCATTGCCCACCAGCTTGGCATCGGGGTACTTCTGGGCAAACCGGCCAATGTTAGCGGCATGGTCCGGTTCCATGTGGGAAATCACCAGGTAATCCACCGGCCGCCCCGCCAGTGCCTGATCTAAATTGGCCAGCCACTGTTCTGACGCCCGCGCGTCTACCGTGTCCAGCACAGCCACTTTGTCATCTAAAATTACGTAGGAATTGTAACTGACCCCGTTGGGTACGGGATACTGGCTCTCAAACAAATCCAATGTCTTGTCATCCACGCCGATATAAAAAATGGAATCGGAAATATACGTGTCTCTCATGTTTACCACTCCTTTAGTCCATGCGGCAGGCGCCGCTTATTTCAACAAAAAACCCATCAGCCCCTATTCTTACGCAGTACCCGTTGGCAGGGCCGCTGCCTGTTTCATAGCTTTGGCTGTTTCCGCCCCATTATATCATATCCCTTCCCCCGATTTCCAGTATAAAACCTACCAAATTTTCTCTTTTCGGAACCGGCCCAGCATCCCTGCCACATCCTTTTTTCCGTAAGGCTTTTCCATAAACCCAAAAGCCTGGATCTTCCATGCCTCCAGGGAAAAGCCTGGTATGCTGGACATCAGTACCACCGCCGGCGGATGTTTTAGCCGGTGCAGCTCCGAAGCCAGGCTGATTCCGCTGATATCAGGCATTACCACGTCGGTAAACACCATGTCCACAGGATTATCCTTCACAAAATCCACAACAGCCACCGCCTCATCAAAACATCCCAACAATTCCACATCCTCCAACTGCCGGAAAATCCTTGCTATCTTTTCCAGCAATTCCGGCGCGTTATCTACTGCCACAACTTTGATCTTCATGTCCTTTTTCCGCCATATTCCGATATTTCCCCAGGCCCGCCTGCCTGCGCCAGCACCACCATCATAGAGGGCAGGCCAAACAGGGGGTTCTTCTCTAGCTGCCGTTCCAGATAATCCAGGTTGGCATCTGAATTTTCTACTTGCCGGGAGTAGCGGTAAGACGCCGCCACTAGGCCTTCTTTGGTGATTTTGCCCATAGCCCCGTAACGGAACAGGCACCACTCCCGAATCACCTGGCAGCTGAACACCACCTGCTTGGCCGCCGTATATACGGCCCCGTCATAGACGGCGCCCAGAATATACGTATGGATAAAATACAAGGCCAAATTTTCCCATTCCTGCCCCCAGCCCATAGTTTCCTGCCGAAAGCGCCGTTCCAGCTCCAAGTAATCCCCGATTCCCCTCTTATGGTATAGGCTGCTGCATACCTTAGCCTGTTTTTGCCCCCAGCCAGCCAATACAGGCTCCGTCTTTTCCATAAGGCGCATCCAGGCCCCCATGCGGATCATGCGTTCCACTTCCCGGTGTTGGTAAGGTTCCAGGCGTTTCCGGAAACGGGCCGGCGCATCCTGCGCCAAATATCTTAAGGAAAGCCAGCGGACCCACCGGCGGCGGCGCTCCTCTGACCCCGGATAATCTAATTTTTGTATTTTTTCCAAATGCACCTGGAAATCATGGGCCAAAGCCAGGACCATGGCCAGCCGCTGCCCCCAATTTACCGTCCGTTTTTTTACCAGGCAAACCATGGCCTGGCGAAGGTTTTGTAAATCCAGCAAAAACCCCTCGTCCGGCACGGCCTTTTTCAGGTCCTGCCCTTCCTGCCCTGGTTTTGGCAGGCATTGCTCCCGCCAGGCCCCCGCGGACCTGTCTTCCAGGATCAGCCGTGCCGCTTCCGGGCAGGACAGGGAAAGCATTACCTCCCGCAGCTGCCCGTAATCCTCCATATGCCGTGGATAGATGCGGCATCCTTTGCACAAACCGTCCCGCCCCAGCTCTTTATAGATATCGCAAAACCCTTCCTGGTTTAGAAAGGCACAGGCCCGCCCTTTCAAACGGAAACACCTGTCCTTGTGGTCGATTTCCCGAAACAGCCTGTGCCCGAATTTGCCCGCCACCTGCCCGTAGGCCCTATAGCTTTCCTCATCAATCCCAATCTTCCATCCTTTGCAGCAGGTGTCCCGGCACTCCGCCCCAAGGCATACAAATTGGTTATAATACACCGGAATACGATATTTCATCCTGTCCCCCCATTTTCCTATCGAGTACTTTCGGCAACTCAAACCCCTACCTTTTTACAAATGTCTTTTAAGCAGCACCGGCTACAAAAAGGCTTTGTCCGGGCCGTGCATACTTCCCTCCCATGATAGACCAGCCGGTGGCAAAAATCGCTTCCTTCTTCTGGAGGGATCAGCTTCCATAAAGCCATCTCCACCTTTTTGGGGGCTTTTATGCCGTCTACCAGCCCCATACGGTTTACCAGACGGATGCAATGGGTATCCGTGACAATCGCCGGTTTGCCAAAAACATCCCCCATGATCAGGTTTGCACTTTTGCGCCCTACCCCTGGCAATTTAAGGATTTTATCGAAATCTTCCGGGATTTTTCCGCCATAGCTGTCCCTTAGCATTTTCATGCAGGCACTGATGTCCCGGGCTTTGCTATGCCCCAGGCCACAGGGCCGGACAACCTCTTCAATGTCCTCCACGGCCGCCTCTGCCAGGGCGTTGACATCCGGGAATTTTTCATATAGCTTTTCCACCACAACATTGACCCGGGCGTCCGTACATTGCGCCGCCAGCCGCACGCTCACCAGAAGTTTCCAGGCCTGGTCGTAGTCCAGCGTACATCCTGCGTCCGGGTATTCTTTCTTTAGCAGCCGGATTATTTCCAAAGCCAATTGTTTTTTTGTCATTGCTCCCTGCTCCTTAATCTTACGTCATTTTCCTTTTTTATGATCCCAATCCCCTTATGCCTTTCCAAAACCATTTCCTTTTGAAACAAAAATTTGCCGCTCAAAGCCCTGGCTATTTTTTATCTTCGGCTCCCCTACGGAACTTATTCACATCATGGATTAAAATTTGCAAATTTTCTATTAAAGAATCAAACGCCCCATATTCATACAGCTTTATCGCCAAAATCCCGAGAGGGACCGCCAGGATCATGCCGGAAATGCCTTTTAGCTTAAAGCCTAAATATAAGAAAAGCAACGTATACAACGGGGGAAGCCCCAAAGAATCCCCTACAATCTTAGGCTGCACCATCTGGCGCACCACCTGGCTTAACACATAGAGGGAAGCCATGCCCAGGGCCTGCATATACTGGCCGGACAGCAGCTTTACGGCAGCCCAGGGGATCAGCACCGTCCCTGTGCCAAACAAAGGCAAAAAATCCAGCACCGCAATTAAAATTGCCATCAAAAACGCATACCGCACACCCAATATCAAAAAACCTGCCAGCAAAATAGCAGCCACCACAAACATAATCTTAAATTGGGCCAAAAAATATCCGCCGACCAGTTTTTTTACATCCCCTTTCAGGAAACGGTAATACCGTTCCCCCCCTTCCGGCAGGTGCTTCCGCCAAAAGGCAAGGATCTGTTCCCGCTCTGCCAGAAAAAAATAAGAAGATAAGATCGTCACCGCCACATTAACCAGCACGGCAGGGATGCCCTTTGCCATAGTTCCGGCCGCCTCCACTGTCGGGGAGGCGATTTTTTGCACCAGCAGGCTTATGGTCTGCCCTACGTTGCCGGTAAACTCACTCCAGGCCTGCCGGACATTTTCCGGCAACATCCAAAAAATATGGTCAAAACGCTCAAAAAACAGCTCGATCTCCTGGGAAGCCGCCGCATATACCTCCGGCAGCTCTTTTGCCAGTCCAACGGCCTGCGCAGCTAACCGGGTAACCAGGAAGTACCCCAATCCGATCACTCCGGCCAGCACTACCACAATGATAAGCGCCGAACTATGTTTACGGACAATCTTCAGCCGCCTTTCCAAAAAACGGACAAGAGGGTTGGCAATCATGGCAATCAGCCATCCGACAACAAAAGGCATAAAAAAGCCGATCAGCTTAGGCCCTACCAGGCAGATAAAGCCAATCCATGCCAACGGAATTGCTATGTTTAAAACTACTTTTACATATTTCATCATGCTTTCCATCACCCACCTGCTTTACACTCATTTTAGGTAACTTTCAAGAAAAGCAAACAGCTTATCCATCTCCTCGTCTGTACCAATGGTAATCCTCAAATAGTTTTCCAGCCGCGGCTGTTTAAAGTACCTTACATAAATCTGGTTTTCCCGCAACGCCTGAAAAAGCTCCCCGGCCGGTGCCTGTTTATGGCTGGCAAATATAAAATTGGCCTGGGAATCCGGAAAAGAAAACCCCAGTCCCTTCAACCGTGCCTTGGCCCGTTCCCTGGTCGCCATGATTTTCTCCAAAGTCCCGCAAAAATATGCCTCATCTTTCACTGCCTCCACCCCCAGGATCAGGGAAGGGATATTCATGGTATACGAATTATAAGAATATTTCACATCGTTAAGGGCGCGGATCAAATCTTTATGGCCTATGGCAAAACCGATCCGCAGCCCGGCCAAGGAACGGGATTTGCTGAAAGTCTGCACCACCAACAAGTTCTCATACCGGCGGGTCAGCCCCACAGCCGACGTGCCGCCAAAATCAATATACGCCTCGTCTACCACCACAACCGCATCCTGATTATGCCGCAGGATCTCTTCCACCTGGCTAAGGGGCAGGAAAAGCCCGGTGGGGGCGTTGGGGTTGGGGAAGACTACACCCCCGTTGCTTTTATAGTAGTCCTCTGCCCGGATGCCAAAACTTTCGTCCAGCGCCGGCGTTTCATAGGGGATCCTAAAAAGGTCCGCCCACACCGGATAAAAAGAATAGCTAATATCCGGAAACAAAACAGGCTTTCCGGAATGGAAAAAAGTCAAAAACGCCGTGGCAAGGACGTCGTCGGAACCAACCCCCACAAAAACCTGGTCTTGGCCTACGCCATAATAATCAGCCAGGCACCCAACCAGGGATTGGGCCGCCGGGTCCGGATATTTCCTAAGCCGGCCTGCATCCATATCCTGCATTGCCTTTTTCACCCCTAAAGCCGGAGGGTATGGGTTTTCATTGGTATTCAGCTTTATAATGCTTTCCCCTGCCGGCTGTTCCCCCGGCGTGTAGGGAACCACCCTCCTTATGTTTTCCTCCCAGAGCTTCATATCCTCTTCCTCCTCACCTTACTTTCCCAGTCCCGGCTTCCCCTTCGATTTCAGCCCGTACTCCTGTGCCAACGCCCGGAAAGCAGGCAAGGAGCGTTCAATCTGCCCATAAGAAACGCAATAAGCAATCCTTACATACCCGGGGCAGGCAAAGGAACTTCCCGGCACCAGCAAAAGGTTGTGTGTTTGGGCTTTTGCACAAAATTCCTTTTCGTCCTCAACTGGGGATTTTACAAAAAGGTAAAAAGCCCCTTCCGGCTTGATACAGGTAAAACCGCATTCCTGTAAACCTTGATACAGTAAATTCCTGTTTTTATCATATGCTTCCAGATTTACGGAAACATCTTTTTCAATACAGCGTTTGATCACCCGCTGCATCAGGGACGGCGCATTTACGCTGCCTAACACCCGGTTGGCAATGGCAGCCGCCACGGTTACATCCCCGCTGTCTTTCAGCTGGCTTGGAATCACCAGGTAGCCGATCCGCTCTCCGGGCAAAGATAAGGATTTGCTATAGGAATAGCATACCACAGAGTTGCCGTAATATTTTGTCACATAAGGCACTTCGACACCGTCATAGGCCAGCTCCCGGTAAGGCTCGTCCGAAATCAGCAGGATCTCCCTGCCCAGCGCCTTTTCTTTTTCCCGCAAAATATTTGCCAGGGCATGTAATGTCTGGCTGGAATAAACCACGCCTGTAGGGTTATTAGGGGAATTAATAATGACTGCCCGGGTCTTGGCTGTGATTTTTTCCTCAAACTCCTGAAGGTTGGGCTGAAAATCCGACGTATTAGGGGAAACAACCACCAATTTCCCGTCATAATTGCGCACATAATTCCCATATTCCAAAAAAAACGGGGCAAACACCATTACCTCGTCGCCCGGATCCAGGATGGTCTTTAAAATCACGTTGAGCCCGCTGGCTGCCCCCACGGTCATCAAAATATTCTGGTAGCCAAAATCCGTCCCGAAACGCCGGTTTAGGGACTGGGCTACGGCCTCCCGCACGTCTTCGTAACCGGCATTGCTCATATAGCCGTGGACAAACGTGGATTCCTCCTGATCCAAAACTTCCAGGATGGATTCTTTCACCGCATCCGGCGCCGGCACATTGGGGTTCCCCAAACTAAAATCATACACATTCTCCGCCCCGTACAGGGCGGAAAGGCGTTTTCCCTCCTCAAACATCACCCGGATAACCGAATTGTTTTCTACCATTGGCTTCATTTTCTCTGAAATCATGTCTGTAATCTCCTTGTTATGCCCTTCATTTTACCGCAGCCCAACCTTAAACGCCCCCGATACCATGTATGAACATTCAAAAATGCCAACCCCCTCATCTCCGGTGCTCGTTGGCATGGTAATAAACTGCCATCAAGCCAGTCAAAATCAGGTAAAACCACGTGGTAGTGTTGCTGAACCAGGTGGTGAAAAAAGATAACATCAAGTAAGCGGCCATCTGGGCATATAGCAGATAACCGACCGGGTTGCGCATTTCCCTAAGCTTCACGGATAGCACATAGGCGGCCAGCCCCAGCAGGCAGGAAAAGAAAAGCACCCCCACCCAGCCAAAATCATAATAGGCATCATAAAACATCGTTAAAGTAGTCAGCTCTTCTTTATCCACATATATGGGGAAATTAATTAATTGGGGGAATTTGAATTTTAACCCGGTCAACGCCCATAGGGGGAACAGCCCCCGAAGGCCAAAGCTATGTTCCGGCAAAACTTCCACCAGGCAATTAAAATTATCATAATTGTTGGCAATATACATATATGGCTGTGTTATAAAAATCGGCATTTTTGCATATTTCATCTCAAAGATCCCGTTTAGGTATTCCACATCGTGGCTCCTGGCCACAGACAATATCAAATAGACCGGAATAACAAACAGCAAAAACCCAAAAAGGAGCCATGGGCTGAACCGCCTTTGCAATGAAATAAAAACGAGGCCAGCCAACAAGGCCCCAAACACAAATTGAAAACGGGATACACAAAGAATAGGGATCGCCAGGGCAACCAATGTCATAAAGGCGGTAGCCAGTTCCCTTCTTTCACTGCCTCTCCCGCCTTCCATATGGAAATATAAAACAGATAAAGATGGCACCAGCACACAGGATATAGTCAGATAATGGACTCCCGTCAGATGGAACTCCGAATATGCATGGGGGACTCCCCGTATAAACAGCGGCACATACCCCAATACCACCGCCTCCAGGGTAAACATAACTACGGAAACAGCCGTAAGCATACAGATAATATGGAAAATAGGTTTGGGGTTGCCGGTAAATTTTCTCCACCTAATATGGCTGTCATAGCCCGCCCCGTAAATCTGGCAAAGGGTTTCAAACACAGTCCAAAAGCCCATGTATGCCAATGCAAAGCAAAGCCATGTTATCCATGACCATTGCCCCTGCAGCCAGCTCAGTTTTAGGCATGCCAACGCCTGCCCTCCAATCCAGAACAGGGAAAACAGCCCCCTTAAATGGATCAAATTCTTTGTATTCCAATAGTCCCGGGCATAAAGCCACAAAGCTGCCAATAAAAGGACAGCCCCGGACAGATAATTATGGCCTCCCCTGGCCAGGAGAAAGCTTACCACATAACTGATTAAATATGCAACCATGTCATCTTCCATCCTATTCTTCGCCCTGGCACATGTATCAATCTTAATACCGTTCCGCACATACCCCAAATAAAATGCCGGGCGGACATTAACTGCGGAAATGGCTGCCACATTTCCACGTGGCAGCCAAAACATCCACATCAGCGGATAACCGTACTAACCCGTAATATAAGGCCCTGTTACAGCCCATTCACAAAATCATGCATATAATCTTCCACTTCTTTCGTAGTGGCAAAACTCATGGCCTTATCAGCCACCGCCTGAAGCTCCTCTACACTCAAGCTGGTAATCAGCTTTCTGGAAGACAGAATGGCAGAGGCGCTCATGCTAAACTCATTTAACCCAAAGGCCAGCAGCAGCGGGATCATCATTGGGTCGCTGGCTGCTTCGCCGCACATGCCAACCATAATCCCGGCTTCCCGGGCACAAGTAATGATCCGCTTAATACTGCGCAGCACTGCCGGATTAAACGTAGAATACAAGTAGGAAATTTTATCGTTCCCGCGGTCAACGGACATGGTATACTGTGTCAGGTCATTGGTGCCAATACTGAAAAAGTCTACTTCCTTGGCAAAAATATCTGCAATTAAGGAAGCCGCCGCCGTCTCCACCATAATGCCAACCTGGATGTCCTTATTATAATCCACATCCTTCCGGTCCAATTCCAGCATTAGTTCATTGATGAGCATTTTCGCCTCACGGTACTCGTCAATACAAGTTACCAGCGGGATCATAATTTTTATATTGCCAAAAGCGCTGGCGCGGAGCAATGCCCGGAGCTGGGGTTTATAAATATCCTCTTTACGGTCCAGGCAAAGGCGGATTGCCCGATAGCCTAAAAATGGATTCTCGTCCTTCTTAAGGCCCATATAGGGAATCTCTTTGTCGCCGCCAATATCCAAGGTACGGATAATTACCGGTTTGCCTTTCAACGCTTCCGCTACTTTCTTATAGGCCTCAAACTGTTCTTCCTCTGTAGGCATGGAATTCCGGTCCATAAACAAGAATTCCGTACGGAACAGGCCCACGCCTTCCCCGTCATATTGAAGCACCTTGTCTACGTCAGCCGGCTTTCCTATATTCGCCACCAGTTCCAGCTTGACCCCGTCTTTGGTAACCGTGGGCATGCCGATGTATTTTTCCAGCTCTTTTTTGGCTGCCAAAAAGGCGTCTCGTTTCTCCGAATATTCTTTCATAACGGAATCTTCCGGGTTGACATAGACTACCCCCTGATCCCCGTCAAGGATTACCGAATCCCCGTTTTTCACATGTTTTAGGAAGCCTGCCACGGCAACCACGGCAGGGATCTCCAATGCCCGGGCCAATATGGCGCTGTGGGAAGTCTTGCCGCCAAGTTCCGTTACGATCCCCGTAACGTTCTTCGGGTTAATGCCCGCTGTCATAGACGGGGTCAAATCTTTGGCAACCAAAATGCTCCCCTCGGGCAAAGAGGCGATGTCTACGGATTCCGCATCCAAAAGCACCCTCTGTATCCGGGTTTTTAGGTCCCGCATATCGGTAGCCCTCTGCTGCATCAGCTCATCGTCCATGCCTGCAAATACATTGGCATACATGGTACAGACCATTTCCACGGCAAATTCACTGCAGATATTTTCCCCGTTGATGGTATTTTCAATTTCTCCGGTCAGCGCCGGATCTTGCAAAAGCATAATATGGCCCTGAAGGATTTCTGCCTCTTTTTCCCCTACCCTGGTGGCCAAATCTGCCGCCAACGCTTCCGTGTCTTTCATGGTCTTATCCAACGCCCCCCTAAAACGCTGGACCTCAGCCGCCGCATCTGCGATGGACTTCTTTTCAATAACCAGTTCTGCCTCTTCAACAATGACGGCTGTTCCAATACCAATGCCAGAAGAAGCATTTGTTCCCTTATACATCTGTTTCTCCTCCTTATTAATGATTTATGTGAAACATGCCCAAATAGCCTTCCGGCTATCCCTATAATCCGGCATGTCATCCCATCAACCCTGTTACTCCCCCAATCCGCCCTCTACCAGGCGGACCATAGCGTCAAGCGCCTCTTTTTCGTCTGCCCCCTCGCAGATAAACTCGATCTCGTCCCCGCATTTGATACAGGCCCCTAACACGCTCAGTACGCTTTTGGCATTTGTCAGGTCATTATGGAAACGGAACTTAACAGAAGACTGATATTTTATTGCTTCATTACATAACATTCCCGTAGGCCGCAGATGAAGGCCGGACGCATTTTTTATCTTTATGCTCTTGCTAACCAACTTTATCTCCCCCTTGTTGTCTGTTTGCTACTGTCCGTCACCGGCAGAAGTGCCAGACGCCGGTTCCGGGGCCGCCCCTGCTTCCACTGCATGCCCCGTTTCTGCCCCACTGGGTTTTTCTTCCGGAGAAACGGCCACGCTGCTGCCTTCCGTATTTTCCCCGCTTGTGCCGCCGTCTGATGGCTGGGTGCCCCCTTCCACTACGGGGCTATGGGAATCCACCTGGATTTGGAAAGGCGACTGGGAAACGACGGTATAAATATGGCTGCTTCCCAATATCAAATTCCCTGCGTGGATACCGGCTGAAAGCCCTGTCAAGTTAAGGGAGGCCTTAAGGTCTTTTTTGTCCAGCTTATCCAGGTCTTCCTGCAGCCCCCGCACGGTTACTTCCACCTGCGACGGCACCAGCTGGTATTCCAAATCATCCGACTTCCCCTCCAAAACCACATCATCCAGGGTCAGCCCTAATGTCTTACTGACCAAAGGCTCCACTTTCAACAGTACATCTACCACAGGGGTATCGGATTCCACAATCTCCACCCCTTCCGGCAAAAAGTCGCGGATATCCACGGTTATCTGCCGGTCCTGCCTAGCCCCGTCCAAATTCAGGGCGGAAGCCGGGATCACAATGGTGTTCAAAGCTGCCAAACTGGATTTCATGCCCATTACCGACACGCTCCGCTTGCTGCACTCTACGCCGGTATATTGATAGCCCGGCGCCACTTCCCCTGAAATTTCAAAATCCAGGGACAGCTCTTTCACCTTATTGATAAATACATGGTACTCAACCCCGGAATCGTCCACATCCGTGTGAACCCTCTCGTCCACCTCCAGCTCCGCGCCATTGGCGTCATAAAACACCGGTTTGGCATGGCCCTGGTCATCCCCGCTTAAGCCGTCAATATTGACCTTCACGCCTACATGGTTAATAAGCCTTACCTGAGAGATAGGGCCTTCCACGTTTACCGTCTCCGGGGAAAGGGTAATGCCGTTAAGCGCATAACCGTCTTCCGCTTTCCCCTCAGTATCTACTTTTAGGTCAAAAGGCTTTATTTGCAGCTCTTCCGTCTTCACCCGGACAACCCCTGGCTTAGATGAAACGTTTTTATAAATGTCATGATGGTTCAGCACTTCTACCTTTACCGGCACCGAACCGGTCACGTCGTAAAGTTCTGACAAATCAACATAGGCACGAAAATCCGATGCCCGTATCTTATATTCATCCCGGGTATGGATGTCAAAAGTTACCGTTACCGTGCTTTTCCCGCCGATTTCATAAGCCCGGCGGGCAACAGTCAGAACCTGATCGTTCTCAATTTCCAAGGGCACCTCCCTGCTGCTGCTGACCAGGGGGTTGGAAACGTTTACGACTACAAGCCAAATAAAAAACGCCAAAAAGATAGAAAGAACCTTCAGCCCCAGATTATTAATCAGTCTTTCTTTCATTCTTCCTTATTCCCTTCAAAATCTTAAACCGGGTCCCCCCGGGTTCTTCCTGTTTCTCAATTTGCCCCAGCTCTTTGCGCAAAGCCTCCCCGTCACTGACCCTACGGAGCATGCCGCCTTCCACCACGGATACCCGCCCGGTTTCTTCGGAAACCACTATGGTCAGGCTGTCCGTCACTTCGCTGATGCCCACGGCTGCCCGATGCCTGGTGCCTAAGTCTTTGCTGATCATCATATTATCCGTAAGGGGTAAATAGCAGGTAGCCGCCGTCACCCGGTTCCCCCGGATGACTACCGCCCCGTCATGCAGAGGCGTGTTATGTTCAAAAATATTAATCAACAGCTGGCTGGAAACCAAGCCGTTAATCTCTATGCCCGTGCGCTCAATCTCCTTCAACGGCATGTTCCGTTCAATCACAATCAATGCGCCGGTTTTCACCTTTGCCATCTCAAAAGTCGCCTTTACGACCTCGTTTGCCGTCTTCTCTGTAAAACCTTGGACATTCTTGCTGTCATCAAAAGCCAGGATATCCGAAATCAGGCTCTGGCTGCCCAGCTGTTCCAACACTCTGCGCAGTTCCGGCTGAAAAATAATAATCAGCGCAGTCACTGCAATAGCCGTGGTCTTCTCCAATATCCACAAAATGGTATTCAAATGGAGAATCGCCGCAATGGCTACGAAAAATCCGATCACCAGCAATCCCCGGAGCAAAATCCAGGCCCGGGTATTTTTGATCCAGTATAAGATTTCATATACCAAAAATGCTATAATGGCAATTTCAAAAATATTAGTCAGGGTTATTCTCGGCATAAAGGAAAGCCAGGACTGCAATACGCGCCATAGGTCCTCTATCTGAAAGATACCCGTCATAATCCCGCCTCACTTTCCCGACGTCCACTTCGATGCGTTTTCTTGGGGTCATTGATCCTTTGGACCCGGACATCCGATTTGGTCACTACCACTTTCGGAACCGCTTTAACATAATAAACATAATCGTCGTCTTCAAATTGGGTATATTCTGTCCTGCTGTAATCTACCGCAAACACAAAAAAATGATACAGGCCGGCAATCACCAGGGAAACGGTAAAACCGATAATCAGCTCCTGCAAGGGCACCTGTACGTCATATAAATAGTCCCCCATAAGCACCACTGCCATCTGGGCCACGCTTCCCATGACAATGGCTAAAATCCAGGCATAATCTATGGAAAGGATCCGCAGCAGGTATACGGCAAGAATCCCCACCGCACACATGGCAACCATCACCAGCATGGTCTGGTTCGATATCAGGACCCGTATCATCTGCACGTATTTTTCCGTAATATCCACGGAAGCATCATTGGTCAGTACCCCCGCATTCTGCTTTACATACATAATAATATAATGTACCGCAACGCCGCAGCTGACCGGGACTACCCCGTTCAAACCGCCAGACAGCCCTGCCAGCAAAGGGATCAAAAAAGGGACTTTCAATGCAAATGCGATAGGGGTCAAAATCAGCCAGTAGCTGTCCCTGGGCTGTAAGCCATAATAAAGCAATGCTACCAAAACCAAAAATATCCCGGTCAGTAAAGCAAGTTCAAAAGACACTGTGTAAACATTCCACAGCAGCAATATCCCCATCAGGATGCTGATGGCCCCATAAGGTAAAAAGCCACATATCAGCGCCAGCCCCGCCATTATCAGCGGATTTTCCAGCTGGGCCAGATACCCCATGTTCCCGTTCAGCAAAATAAGCGCTGCAAGGCTTACGCAGAATTTTAAAAATACGTCGACTGGAGTTGCAAATTTCCCGTAAAATGATTTCATTCTCTCTTTAAGTTCGAGAAGCACGATCATGGCGGCCCCCCTCCTTTGATAATTCTTTTGCCCGGTTCTGGAACTCATACCGTTTTTCCAAACGTTTCAGCTTGGCCACGTAGACCTTCATCCCCCGTTTGGAGTACTCATATCTTCTCCGGTATACCAGCCAGGTAATTACCAGATAAACAATCAGGCCCACACCATAAAAAAACAACGTATCCTGCCCTGCCGCTATGATCTCTTCCAGCGCCATGGCATTTAAGATCCGTTCCATATTATACAAAACCCAAATCACGGCACAAAGCAGATAACTGATGGTAAAGGAAAAAAAAGAGTGGAACAAATGTTTGCTGATATAATCGCTTCGAAAGTAACGATTCACAGGGAAAATACGTTTGCCCTCCCTTTTTTCAAACATGGCAATTCCGGCCATCAGTTTTATCTTGTCTTCATTCAGCATATTTCTTCCCCATCCAATTCGCATTACTTTGGTATAAATGCATAAAAGCCTATGAAAAAAGCTAACCTTGAATTTTCTTACATGCAAGTTCCTAGTGGCGGCCCCGCAGTGTGGCGTTCGATTCCGCTTCGCTTCATCTCACTCACGGGCTTCGCCCTATGAAAAAAGCTAATCATGAATTTTCTTACATGCAAGCATGACGAAAATTCATGTTTATCTTTTTTCGCACTGCTCATTGCTTACGTGGATAGTATACCATATTTTTCTTTTTTAGGCTACACTTGCTGGTATATTTTTTGTAAATAAGCGATATCGGCGTGATACCGTTGTGGGGTGGAGTTTTCCAGGAGAAGGGCGACGTGGGGTTTTTCCTTTTTAATGCGGGCCAGCAGTGGCTTGTAACGGAACAATCCGTCACCCACATGCTCAAATTGGGGGCCATCCCTTTCCATGCGGAAATCTTTAATATGTAACATGGTAATCTTGTCTGCATAAAGGTCAAAGGCCTGGCTAACTACCGCCTCCTGCTCCTGGTAATTTTCTTTGCTGATTAAATTTACCGGGTCTAAAATAGCTTCTACCATAGGGGAATCCATATCATCCAGGAAACGCCGCATCATAAGGGGGCTATATAAGGTATGGTCGTGGACCGCTTCCACCCCTACCACTACCCCCAGCTTCTCTGCCGCCCCCACAATTTCCCTCATGCTTTTTAGCAGGAGCTGGTAGCAAACTTCCGTATAAGTCTCTGGCACCACCTGGAAAGAAGGGCTGTAACGGCCTGTCTCCGTACCTACCATATCAGCCCCTATTATTTTTGCATATTTTAAATGTTCGATAAATTTGGCTATGGAAGCCTTCCGTTTCTCTTCATCCGGGTCTGTGGGATTGATATAACATCCCAGGACAGCGACATGGATGCCCCTTTCTTTTAATTTATCCGCCAGCATATGAGCCATGCCTGGAGAATAGTGCCCCGGGCCAAAATCATATCCGGCGATGGATTTCCCAAGGGCAAGCTGGATCTGATGAACCCCCATTTCCTCAACTGCATTTAGCACAGAATCCACGTCCCCTTTCGGGCATATGTCATGGCAACGCATTCCAAAATTCATAGTGACTCCCCCTTTCCTCCTTGCCGCCATAGCCCTTTGGGCATCCCTGTTTCGGGGCACACGCTATTTTCTTTCGAAATCATTTGCCCTTTTGGCGGCCGCAAATTGGCACATAGTATCCTATCAGAAAAATTATACCATAAAAATTCCGCCATGTAAAACATGGCGGATGCAAAATATACCTTTTTCTATTCGTCAATGCTATAATTAGGCGCTTCCTTCGTAATATGGATGTCGTGGGGATGGCTTTCCCGCAAAGCAGCGGCGGAAATCCGGATAAACTGCCCGTTCTCCTGCAACGCCTGGACATTGGCGGCGCCACAGTATCCCATACCGGACCGCAAGCCCCCCAGCATCTGGAACACCGTATCTTCCACCAGCCCCTTGTAGGCCACCCGGCCTTCCACGCCTTCCGGCACCAGCTTCTTGGCATCGGACTGGAAATACCGGTCTTTGCTGCCGTTTTCCATGGCGGCAATGGACCCCATGCCCCGGTATACTTTATATTTCCTTCCCTGGTACAGTTCATAGCTTCCCGGGCTTTCATCACATCCGGCAAACATGCTGCCCATCATGCAGACATTGGCGCCGGCTGCAATGGATTTGGTAATGTCGCCGGAATATTTTATCCCCCCGTCGGCAATAATCGGAATCCCATACCCCTTCGCCGCTTCGTAACAGTTCATAATAGCCGTAATCTGGGGCACCCCGATACCGGCCACTACCCGGGTGGTACAGATGGACCCAGGCCCGATCCCCACCTTTACCGCATCTACGCCGGCCTCGATCAGCGCCCTGGTAGCCTCGGCGGTGGCCACGTTTCCTGCAATCACCTGAAGTTTGGGGTACTTTTCTTTGATCATCCTCACACAGTTCAGCACGTTCTCCGAATGGCCATGGGCAGAATCCAAAACGACCACGTCAACCTTGGCGTGAATCAAAGCCTCCACCCGTTCCAAAATATTTGCCGTAATCCCCACTGCCGCTCCGCAGAGCAAACGCCCTTGTTCGTCCTTGGCGGACAGAGGATAACGGATCTGCTTCTCAATATCTTTAATCGTAATCAAGCCTTTTAAATTGAAATCATCATCCACGATAGGCAATTTCTCTACCCTGGCCTCGGCCAGGATCTTCTTTGCCTCCATCAGCGTGATCCCTTCCCTGGCCGTAACCAAGTTTTTGGAAGTCATACACTCTTTGATCTTTTTTGTAAAGTCTTCTTCAAACTTTAAGTCCCGGTTGGTAATGATCCCCACCAATTTACGCCCCTGGGTAATCGGCACCCCGGAAATCCGGAATTTCCCCATCAAGTCATCCGCATCTTTTAAGGTATGCTCCGGAGAAAGAAAGAATGGATCCGTAATGACGCCATTTTCCGAACGTTTTACCTTGTCTACTTCCTCTGCCTGCGCTTCGATTGACATATTCTTATGGATAATCCCAATACCGCCCTGCCGTGCCATGGCAATCGCCATCCGGTGCTCAGTCACCGTATCCATACCGGCGCTCATCAGCGGGATATTCAATTTGATACTCCCGGTCAGGCAGGTAGTCAAATCCACCTGGTTTGGGATAACCTGAGAATAAGCCGGAACCAACAGTACATCATCAAACGTAATACCATCGCCAATAATTGTTCCCATTCCTTCATCCTCTCTTTCTTTGGTTTTTATAAAAATTTTCTCTATCCTTCACTTATTAGTATCCTAGTGTAACAAATTTCTGTACGCTTGTCAAACACATTTTTTCACCGCTACAAGCCGGGCGGGTAAGGAAGGAGGGGCGCCCGGTGAAGAGCTTGCTCATCACCGGGCGCCCCTCCTTCCTTACCCATGCGGCGACAGCCGCAAAGCGAGGAAAACCGCAGGTTTTTCGAGCATTCCCGGCGGCCCCACCCCCGCCCCGGCGGAGAAAACCGCAAGTTTTCAAGCCGTCCATCCCATTTCTCCCTACCCCCTGCCACCATCCCATCCTCCCCTACCCCATCCCTTTCCGCCCCTGCTACCCTCCCATTCCTCCCCACCCCATCCCTTTCCGGCCCTGCCACTATCCCTTTCCGGCCCTTCTCATCTATCCCTTCCCTCCCCACCCATCCCCTTTCCAAAAACCAATCCCATGCATAAAAAGCCGGACCGCGCTCCCGCGCAGTCCGGCTATCCCGCCATCCACAGGCCATCCCTCTACGGCGCCTCTTAAGCGTCCGCAAAGCCAACCTACATCTGGCTAAAATCCATATTCAATGTCCACGGCTTACTGGACTACCTTTCTGGGCGCAGTCTGGGCAATGCACTTGATCATCTTCTCATTTGGCTCAAAGATAATCTTGAAAGCATCCGGCCCAGCTTGAACTGCCGCAGTATATGTTTTCCTCCCGGGAACCTGGGAAGAAAAATCCAGCACCTTTTCATTGGCAGACTTATAATCATTAAGCACATAAGAATCCGACGGGGCAATCATCTGGATATCGTCCATCTTCCCTTCCCATGCCTTTTTGCGTTTTGCCTTGCCAAGGATCTTATCCACATACAAAGTCTTGTCTACATAAAGGTATTCGTACTCTACCCGGGAATTGCGGTATAGGATATAAGTCACAAACCCCGAAGCAAACATCAATACCACACCAATGATATTGGTAGTAAAAGCCAGCAAAATACAAAACGCCGTTATCGCCCCCATAACCATGTTTACGATATAAGAATAAAACGGGACTTTTCGCCGCACCAGGCATTCGGCATACGATTCATTCATCTATATGTGCTCCTTTTATTTACTTGCCGTACCGTTAATAGCCTTTCCGGTTACATCATGCCCATCCCGGCCCCACCGGCAGGCATAGCCGGCGTTTCCTCTTTGATGTTGGCAACGACAGACTCTGTGGTCAGCAATGTGGATGCCACGCTGGTAGCGTTCTGCAAAGCGCTTCTGGTCACCTTAACCGGATCCAGGATGCCTGCTTCCACCATGTCCACGTACTCTTCTTTATAGGCGTCAAACCCTACCCCGACGGAAGACTCCCTCACCTTGTTGATGATAACCGCACCTTCCAGGCCGGCATTGGCCACGATATGGTACAAGGGGGCTTCCAGGGCTTTCAAAATAATGCGGCCGCCGGTCTTCTCATCGCCGTCCAAACCTTCCACAAGCTTCTCTACCTGGGCTGCCGCATGGACGTATGCGGAACCGCCGCCGGCAATGATGCCTTCTTCTACGGCTGCCTTAGCTGCGGACAGCGCATCTTCCATATGAAGCTTCGCTTCCTTCATCTCGGTCTCCGTAGCAGCGCCTACCCGGATTACGGCAACGCCGCCGGAAAGCTTCGCCAGGCGCTCCTGCAGCTTTTCCTTATCAAATTCGGAAGTGGTTTCTTCGATCTGGGACCGGATCTGGGCAATCCGGTCGGCAATATCTTTCTTGTCGCCACAGCCGTCAACAATAATGGTATTCTCCTTCTGGACTTTAACGGATTTGGCGCGCCCCAGCTGATCCATGGTCACATCCTTAAGGTCAAGGCCCAGCTCATCCGAAATCACGTCGCCTCCGGTGAGCACAGCAATATCTTTGAGCATTTCTTTCCTTCTGTCGCCATAGCCCGGAGCCTTCACGCCTACTACGCTGAAAGTCCCTCTTAACTTATTCACAATCAAAGTAGTCAGGGCCTCGCCTTCAATATCCTCAGCAATAATCAAAAGTTTTGCGCCGGACTGGACAACCTGCTCCAAAAGCGGGAGGATTTCCTGAATGTTGGAAATCTTCTTGTCGGTAATCAAGATATAGGGGTCATCCAGGTTTGCTTCCATTTTCTCCATATCCGTAGCCATGTAAGCGGAAATATATCCCCTGTCAAACTGCATGCCTTCTACCAGGTCAAGCTCCGTCTTCATGGTCTTGGACTCCTCGATGGTGATTACGCCGTCTTTGGAAACCTTTTCCATGGCATCCGCTACCATCTGGCCCACCTCGTCATCTGCTGCAGAAATAGCCGCTACCCTGGCGATATCCGCCTGGCCCTTTACT
Source organism: uncultured Lachnospiraceae bacterium (assembly GCA_910584845.1). Classification (GTDB taxonomy): domain Bacteria; phylum Bacillota; class Clostridia; order Lachnospirales; family Lachnospiraceae; genus Brotaphodocola. Next base: position 72,865 of record CAJUDH010000004.1, on the reverse strand, counting down.
GCCGTGCTCATGCCTTTGATTGCCTCGATAGCAGCTTCGGTAGCTTTCTTCATGCCCTTGCGCAAAACAATGGGGTTAGCGCCTGCAGCCAGGTTCTTCATGCCTTCGTTTACCATGGCCTGGGCCAACACCGTAGCGGTGGTGGTGCCGTCGCCTGCCACATCGTTGGTCTTGGTGGCCACTTCCTTCACCAGCTGCGCGCCCATATTTTCGAATGCGTCTTCCAGCTCAATCTCCTTGGCAATGGTAACGCCGTCATTGGTGATCAGCGGGGCGCCAAAGGACTTATCCAAAACCACGTTCCTCCCTTTCGGCCCTAAGGTCACCCGTACCGTGTCCGCCAGTTGGTTCACGCCCGACTCCAGTGCTTTTCTGGCATCAATGCCATATTTAATTTCCTTAGCCATTGTTTCATTCCTCCTGAATAATCAATCTTATTTTTCGGCCTGTTCCTGGTATCCCGTAAAAACCCGGCCTGTGCTAAAATCCTTTGCTTTTTTCTGCCTTCCGGCAACTGCCTGCGGCTGGCCGCTTTATTCAATAACAGCCAAAATATCGTTCTGTTTTACGATCACATACTTTTCCTCGTCCAATTCCACATCTGTCCCGGAATACTTGGAGTAAATAACCTTATCGCCCACTTTTACCTGCATAGTAATCTCTTTGCCGTCCACAACCCCGCCCGGGCCCACAGCGACAACTTCGGCCTGTTGGGGTTTTTCCTTTGCCTGGCCCGGCAACACGATGCCGGACTTGGTGGTCTCTTCCGCTACCAGCTGTTTTAACACAACCCGATCAAATAATGGTACTAAATTCATGGATAATTCCTCCTTGTCCAAATCTTTTCTTTTTCCTATATAGGGACCTGAAAAATGGTTCCTTTTTCCTGTACACTACCATTTATACCACGAGTTGTTAGCACTGTCAAGTAGTGAGTGCTAAATTTTAAAAATTTTTTGCTCTTGTCCCCTTTCTTTTTTCCCATTTTCGTATTACAATATTCATGATTGGTTGTCAATAGAAAGGAGTAGTATTATGGCAAAGAAAACAGGTAAAATTTTGGCTGCCGCTGCCGTTACGGGCATTGCCGTCGCGGGGATCTCTTATTACAAAAAGTACCGTTCTTTCAACAAAGAATTGGATAAGGATTTCCACGATTTCGAGGACGGGGAAGAAGAGCCGGTCCCCGACAGCACCATGAACCGCAACTATGTGTCCCTCCATGCAGACAAGGACGAATTCCTGGTAGCTGCCGGCGATGTGCTGACTGCAGTGAAGGGCGCCGCCGGCGCCGCCAAAAACGTGGTAAAGGATGCCGCCGCCATCGTAACCGATACAGCCCGGGACGCCATGAGCGCAGCAGCAGACACGGCCGCCGCCGCCAAAGCCTCCTTAAACAAATCTGCCGGGGAAGCCGCAGACGAAGCCGAGGAAGTCCTGGACATGGCAGAAGGGGCCGTAACCGAAATGAAACAGGACGTTGCGCAGGCCTCTGCACAAGCTATGGAAAAAGCGGCGGAAAAGTTAGAAAACGCCGCTGCCACTATCATCACCGAAGACCCTAACCCTGATAAGCAATAACAAAACCCGTGCGGACAGCAAAAGCTTTTGTGAAATAGCTTTATGCTGCCCGCATATTTGCTTACTCAACACGTAATGCCTGAAAACTAAATTGTCCGGGAGGGGCGGCCGCAAAGCCGGATGTGGGCCCCGCGGCGGAATAATTCAGTGCGGGTACCGGGGCCCCATAGGTGGCACGTTTAGCGCGTATATAGGAGGCCCGCCTTACGGCTCACTTAGTAGGGATATAAACCTACGCCACGCGCCTTGCCTAGCCCGCATTTAGGGCCTCGCCCTGCGGCATGTTTAGCGCGCATTGGAAGCGTGGTTACAGCCGCCGCATAATCCGGGCTACTATAGTGTCCCGGAAAAAACTAACGACCGGACCGGTAAAAAAGGCTATTATTATGGTGCCAACCCCCACTACGCTGCCCGTGGCGAAGCCTATGCCCATGCTGATTAAATCCAAGCAGACCCTGGCCCATTTAAATTTGACTTTATGGTGGGTATAGTTTTCGATAATCACCCCTAAGCGGTCGTATGGCGCCGACCCCAAATCACACACCATATAAAGGGCAATGCCGAAACAGACCACCAAAACGCCCGTCGCCAGAATGGCAGCCCGCAAAGCAAAGTTCCCTTCCAGGCCTTGCGGGGAAACTTTTACCAAAGCAAACACCATCATAAACATTTCCACAAAATACCCTAACGCCAGCATGTTTACCAATGCGCCGACCCCGAAACTTTTCCTGTCCAGGATAAACACCGGTATAAACAAAGCTACGTTAAGTATCATCTGGTAAGTGCCGTATCCGATCGGCAGATGGCTGCTGACCCCTAGGTTCATACAGGTAAACGGGTCTGTGCCAAACCCGGCCAGCCGGAGCAAAGCAACCCCCATCCCCAAAATCAGGTTAGCAATGACCACCAGTACGGCCCGGGCCTTCCATTTTTCCGATGGATTCTCCATAACTGTCCCACCTCCCTGGTTTGGTATGCCGGAAACCGGATTATTTCGGAAGCTTGAATGACGACTTCAGGGACACAATCCGGTTGAATACCGGGGCCCCTTCTTTGCTGTCTTTGCAGTCTGCGCAGAAAAACCCATTGCGTACAAATTGGAAGCTGTCATAAGCTTTCGCCTCTGCCAGCATCGGTTCTACTTTACAGTTTTTCACTACAGTCAAAGAATTGGGGTTCAAGTTTAAAGAACCGTCCTCGTTTAACTTGCCTTTTTCTTCATCTACAATGTTCTCATACAAACGGCACTCTACCGTCTTTGCCGCATCTGCCGACACCCAATGGATCGTACCCTTCACTTTCCTCTCGCTGAAACCGGACCCGCTTTTTGTCGCCGGGTCATAAGTGGCATGTACCACTGACACATTGCCCTGGCTGTCTTTCTCAACTCCGGTGCAAGTCACAAAATAGGCGCTCATGAGGCGTACCTCATTACCCGGGAACAGGCGGAAATATTTTTTAGGCGGATTTTCCATAAAGTCTTCCCGCTCAATGTAAAGCTCCCTCCCAAAAGGCACCATCCGGGAACCCAACTCCGGGTTTTCCAGATTGTTCGGCACGGGGAGCATTTCCGTCTGCCCTTTTGGATAGTTGTCAATGACCAGCTTTACCGGATCCAGCACAGCCATCATCCGGGGCTTTTTCAGCTTCAGGTCCTCCCGGATGCAATATTCCAGCATGGCGTAGTCCACCGAACTGTTGGCCTTGGCCACCCCCACCAGCTCCACAAACATGCGTATGGATTCCGGAGTGTAGCCCCTCCTGCGGAGCGCGGCGATGGATACCAGCCGGGGGTCATCCCAGCCGTCTACCACCCCCTCTTCTACCAGCTTTTTGATATAGCGTTTTCCTGTGACCACATTAGTCAAATACAGCTTGGCGAACTCAATCTGGCGCGGGGGATTTTCAAACCCGCACTCCCGCACCACCCAATCATATAAGGGGCGGTGATCCTCAAACTCCAGGGTACAGATCGAATGGGTGATATGCTCGATGGCGTCTTCAATGGGATGGGCAAAGTCATACATTGGATAAATGCACCAGGCATCCCCGGTATTGTGATGGCCCATATGGGCCACCCGGTAAATTACCGGGTCCCGCATGTTAATGTTGGGCGAAGCCATGTCGATCTTGGCCCGCAGGACCTTCTCACCGTCTTTGTACTTGCCTTCCTTCATCTCTTCGAACAGCCGCAGGTTCTCTTCCACCGGGCGGTCCCGGAAAGGGCTCTCTTTCCCCGGTGCCTTAAAATCCCCCCGGTATTCCCGGATCTGCTCCGCGCTCAAATCACAGACAAAAGCTTTGCCTTTTTTGATCAGCTTTACCGCGCACTCATACATCTGCCCGAAATAATCGGAAGCAAAAAACAGCCGGTCCTCATAATCCGCCCCCAGCCAATGGATGTCGTCCAAAATGGACTGTACGAACTCGGTTTTTTCCTTGGTCGGGTTCGTATCGTCGAAACGCATATTAAACTTTCCGTTATACTTTTTAGCCAATCCATAATTCAATAAAATAGACTTGGCATGGCCAATATGCAGATAGCCGTTGGGCTCCGGGGGAAACCGGGTCTGTACATGGCTATATACGCCTTCCTCCAAATCTTTTTCGATTTCCTGCTCAATAAAGTTGCGGGAAACCAGCTCTTTTTCCTTTTCCATCGCTCTCCATTCCTTTCGTCTCAATGTCCACATTCTATCTCAATTCCCTGCAAAAATCAATACTTTTATCCTCTCCTTCCCAGGCACCTTTTGCATTTCCCTTGGGTATACCCTACCGGCAAAAGCCGCCCGCAATACTGGCACCGGGCAATATACCCTTTCTTCCCCTTGGAAAGGTAACGCATAATCACGGCTTCCGTCCGCTCCCGTTCCCCGGCCAGCCACTCTTCATCTATAGCCTTTCCAAACCGGTGGGAAAACTGGTAATAAAGGTCCAGCTTTTTATAATAAGTCTCATAGTTTTGCATAGCGTTCTTTTTGGCGCCTTCTTCCTTGGCAGGCCCTTTTGCCCGGCCGCTTCCCCCGCCTTTCAGGCCCTCTTTCCCACTTTCTTTTGCCCCCCTGTGTCCGGGCCCGTCCAGCTTAGGGTGCTCCAAATAAGAATCTGCCGGATAATCCATGCAATATCGAAGCCATTGTTTTACCACCTGCCGGTCTTTCACGTCTATGGGGCAGCTGATCATCCGGTACAAAATAGTTTTGTCCTCAAACCCCATAATCCGGTCCTTGTAGCGTTTGGCAATGCCATACAGGCATAACAGCTCGTCAATGCTGACCTTCTCAAAAGGTTTTTCCGCCTTCTCGGAATGCCATACCTGCAAAATCACATCCATCGGTTCCTCCAAATCCAGCAAAACCTGGGGGAACCCCAAGCTGACGGTCCCGATGGGTTCTTCCTTAGCCTCAAACCTTTCCCGTATATATTCCAGGGGCCCTTGCCCCATGGCGTTGACATAGCCGGTATTGTAGATCCCGTAACGGCCCGCCCGCCCGGCGATCTGTTTTATTTCCTGTACGGAAAGCCCCCTCCGGGAAATCCCGTCAAATTTTTCCGTCTGGATAAACACGATCCGCCTCACCGGCAGGTTCAGGCCCATGCCAATGGCATCCGTCGCCACCACCACTTTTGTCTGCCCACTGGTAAAAAGCTGCATCTGGCGGCGCCGGATCTCCGGCGGGAGGCTCCCGTAAATCACGCTGGTTTCAACCCCCCGCTCTTCCAGCCGCCCGGCAACATCCAGCACGGATTTTTTGGAAAACACCACCAGCCCGTCCCCGTCTTGTACGTCTTCCGGGAAACGGAACCCTTTCTCTTCACAGGCCAGGCTGGTCTTGCGCCCATAGCGGCAGATTTCATAATAATCCCCACACAATGTAATCAAGTGTTTTACCACATCCTCTGCCGCCGGGCTCATGCAGACATGGACTTCCGACGCCTGAATCCCCAAAATCGCCTTGGTCCAGCAGTGCCCCCTCTCCGGGTCCGCCGCCATCTGCGCCTCGTCAATAACGGCCACGTCGTATATTTGGCAGAAGTCTGCCATCTCCACGGTAGATGCCGTTATCCGGCTGCCCTCTTCTGCGATGCATTCCTGGCCGGTCAGCATGGTACAGGGGATTTGGCATTCTTTCATCTTTTCATATACTTCCAGGGCCAGCAGGCGCAACGGGCCCAAATATACCCCGTTTGCGGCGCCTTTCAGCCGTTCCAATGCCTGATATGTTTTCCCGCTGTTGGTAGGCCCCACATGCAGCACGAAACGGCGGCTCATCTCCATGGCTTCCGGAAATTCCAGTTCCGGGCGGGAAGGCACCAGCTGCAAAATCTTAGATTTCAGCACCTGCGCCCGGTATACGCGGAACAAGTCAAATAAAGAAGACACGCAAATCTCCCCTGGCACGTCTTTTTCCAGGTAATCAAAAAAAGGCTGCCCTAACAGGCGGTGGTCTTCCGGCAGCAGAAGCTCCAAATCCAATCGGACCAATTCCGGGACAACCTCTTTCTTCAACGCGTTTAACACCGGACGGATATGGTACCTTACCCCACAATAGTATAAATTGTTCAATTGGCGGTGGTAATTTTCCAGGGCGTTTTTGGTCGCCCGGCCCCCCCTTGCCCTTTTCAGCATCCGGGTAAGCCCCGCCGTTTTTTCCACCGCCCCCCTGGACTTGACGGAACCCGCCCGTTTTTTTCTGGCTGCCGCTTCATATTCCCGGATATAAAGCTGTATCAATCCTTCATTATCTTCCATAAATGGTATCCTTTCCTCTTGCCCTGTTCAGGCACTAAATGGGAATGTGGACATTTCCCCTTTTCGTTATACCATACCAGATATCCCTTCCCCATGTCAATGGATTTTCGGATGTTGCCCCGGAGGCCTTTTAGGCCGGTAAGGCATACATTCCTATGGGATAAAAATATCTCCGGCCACATGCCCGTGGCTGGAGATAAAAAATGCGCACTTTCATTGGTTTTCTTGGCCGTAGGCAGGCCCCGAAGTTATATCAGCCGCCCTTTCGCGGCTCCCAAAGGCCAGGCGGGCGCCTTAAACCCATTCCCGCACCTGCAAAACCTGGTCCCGGGCGATCATCTGCTCCACAAACCCTGCGCTGTCCCATCCCACCTCCACTTTCACCAGGACCTGGACCTTTACCATACCCCCGTCCCCCTTTTTCGTCCGTATGGAACAAATCCGCCAGCCTTCCGCCAGCAGGCTTTCCCGTATTTCTTCCAGCAAACCGCTTTTGGGCTCATGGCGGTATTCAATCATAATGTTTTTCTTGTCCGCTTTTTTCTTCCTGGGCAAAATGGTTTTCCGCCCTAAAAACATTTCTACCATAAGGACCATCAGGGCCGTACAAACGCCCACCACATACATTCCGGCCCCCACTGCCAGCCCCACGCCTACCGTGGCCCAAATCCCGGCTGACGTCGTCAGGCCGCTCACGTTGTTATGCCGGAAAATAATCATTCCTGACCCCAAAAAACCGATCGCTGTGACCACAGCCGCCGCCACCCGGGACGGATCCACTTTCACGCTCTCCCCCAGCACGTCCTGAAATCCGTATTTTGACAAAACCACCATTAGGGCTGACGAAATCGCCACAATCACATGGGTACGCAAACCGGCCCGTTTCTTTTTGCTTTGGCGTTCATAACCCAAGATCCCTCCGCAGACCCCAGCTAAAAAAATCCTCCCCAGGCACACCCATTCCAATATCCAGGCCTTCCCCATAAAGATACCCCCTTCCCCTGTTTTTGCCTTTTTCTACATTATAACCGATTTTTTTTGCCTCTGCCACATCATCTTTCTCCCTATATTGGATAACCTATCATCATAAGGCAGCTTACCGTACCATAGCCGAAACGGCCACAGGCTATAACCGCCCACGCATAAGGCAACTAAGCCGCCTTGCATTTTCCCGGGAAACACGTTATAATGATGGTTACTTTTACCACAAGGAAGGTTACGCAAATGAACAGAAAACAAAGCCTTATAGAAGGCCCCCCTGCCCGTTCCCTGTTTCTTTTCGCCCTGCCTATGATTTTAGGCAACCTGTTCCAGCAGTTTTACAATATGGCTGACTCTGTCATCGTAGGGCACTTTGTAGGCGAGGATGCATTGGCGGCCGTAGGCGCATCCTACTCTTTTACCAATGTTTTTATAATGATCGCCATCGGCGGCGGGATTGGGGCATCGGTGCTGGCCAGCCAATATCTGGGGGCAGAAAAATATACGGAAATGAAAACATCCATCTATACATTTTTAATTACTTTTGCATTGCTAAGCGCCTTATTGGCCTGTATTGGCTTCCGCTATAACCCCAAGGTGCTGGCCCTGCTGAAAACGCCGGGGAATATTTATGACGATGCCGTCTTATATTTGCAGATCTATTTCCTAGGGCTGCCTTTTATGTTTATGTACAACGTGCTGGCGGCAAATTTTAACGCCCTAGGCAAATCGGGGATCCCTCTGGGCCTTTTGCTGTTTTCGTCCCTGTTAAACATCTTCCTGGACTTATTTATGGTGGTTTCCCTTGGCATGGGCGTGGCCGGGGTAGCCATTGCCACGGTAATTGCACAAGGGGCCTCTGCCGTAATCTCCTTAACCATCCTGATGGTTTTGCTCCGCGGCTACCCCTCCCCCCAGCGTCCCGGCTTTTATAACCTGCCCATGCTGGTAAAGGGGACGAAAATTGCCGTCCCTTCCATTATCCAGCAGTCCATCGTCAGCATTGGGATGCTGCTTACCCAATCTTCCGTAAACCAGTTCGGCTCTTCCGCCCTGGCCGGCTATTCCGCCGGCATGCGGCTGGAATCCATTGCCATCGTACCGATGATTGGCACCGGAAATGCCGTATCCACCTTTACTGCCCAAAACCTGGGGGCCGGGCAAATCAACCGGATCCGCCGGGGCTACCGCGCCTCTTACGGGATCGTTATTGCCTTTTCCCTGCTTTTGTTTGTGGTCTGCCAATGTTTCTACCGGCCTGTGCTCTCTGCTTTTGTGGACATTGACGCATCCCCGGTGGCTTATGCTACAGGCGTATCTTATTTGCGCTTTATCGGATGCTTTTTCTGCCTTATCGGCTTTAAAGCCGCCACAGACGGGGTGCTGCGCGGCGCGGGGGACGTAATGGTATATATGGCCGCCAACTTGATAAACCTGGCCATCCGGGTAAGCGTGGCAAAGGCCTGTTCCCCAGTTTATGGCATTCAGGTTATCTGGTATGCCGTGCCCATGGGGTGGCTTGCCAATTATGTGATTTCCTTTTGCTGGTACCACACCGGCCATTGGCAGGGAAAATCCCTGGTACGGGACGCCGGGGCGTAACGCAAAAAAGCGGGGAAAGCGGCATTTACACACCGTTTCGCCCCGCCCTTTTCATAAGGGGGAATCCACCTTATCCTACCAAAAGCTCCATTACATGGACTTTTCCAGCTTCGACAAAGCTGCCTGGTCCCCTACCAGGGTCACGTCTTTGTGCAGCTGCAGCACCGACGCCGGAACCTGTGGGGTGATGGGCCCGCAAAAAGCCTTAGCTACAATATCTGCCTTAGCCTCCCCGGAAACCACAATCAAAATTTTTCTGGCAAACATGATATTTTGGATCCCCATGGTGTATGCCTGCCGGGGGACATCCTCCTCTTTCTCAAAAAAGCGCTTATTGGCCTCGATGGTGCTGGCTGCCAGGTCCACACAGTGGGTTTCTTTTTCAAAAAAATCCCCCGGCTCATTAAAGCCGATGTGGCCGTTATGCCCCAGCCCCAAAAGCTGCAAGTCCACGCCGCCTACGCTACGGATAATCTGATTATAGGCCTCGCAGGCTTTCTGGCTGTCCGGCTCTAAACCGTCCGGCACAAAGGTATGGTCTTTGCGGATATTCACATAGTTAAACAGGTGGGTGTCCATAAAATAGCGGTAGCTCTGCCCGTTGTCGCCGGAAAGCCCTTTGTATTCGTCCAGGTTGACGGAAGTCACAAGGGAAAAATCCAGGTCCCCTGCTTCATACCTCTTCACCAAATATTCGTAAGCCCCCACCGGGGAAGAGCCGGTGGCCAGGCCCAACACGCAATCCGGCTTTGAAATAATCATGGCGGAAATGATATTTGCCGCCCTCCGGCTTGCAGCCTGGTAATCCTTCTCGCAAAAAATCTTCATATTAACGCTCCCCTTTCATTATAAAAATAAATCCATAACACGTTCTACCTTTTCCGGTTCCATAAACATCCCTAAAAAAACCCCTGCCACTTTTGCGCAAACCCGATGAAAATAGACAAACAAAAAAACCAAAGCCGCCCCAAATAACAGCCCCGTAATCAGCCGTTTTAAATTGTTGCTCTCATAAGGCGTAAGCTGCTGCAAAAAACCGTCCCCGATCAAAGGGGCCATCAGCAGTAAAGTAATAGGGAATGGGGGATAACCGATAAAGACGGCAATAGGAACCCCGCAAAGGATTCCTATCAATTCACCTGTGCATCTGGCGCATAGGGGAAACTGCCGGCCCCGGAAAAAAAAAGACCGGTCCGCCCTCCCATGGCAGCCAAAAAAGATCCTCAAAAACTTCCCCATCGCTTTACATCCCGGATGCGGCCATAAAACCTACAAAAAACATAAGCAGGACATATAATACAAAAAACACCACGTTGGCGATTAGGCAAACTAAAGCCCCTATTCCTGCGGCTTTTGCAGTATTTGGCTTTTGATCCTTCCATACCAAGAAAAGGACTAATCCGGCAATGGGGACACAGCAGCCTAAGAGGCCCCATAAAAATCCGCCGTCGTCAACTACTGGCTTATTATCATAATTGTTTTCCATCAAAATCCCTCCCACTTTTCCATTCCTGACATGGCGTCTGGCAACCCCTTAAACGGGGCTGCTTTAAAACCTTCATTATGCCCCGGCTGCACAGTTAATTTTATAGAGATTATACCCTAAATGCAAAGTGTTGTCAAACAAATTTGCCCCGTCTGCCATAAGAACTGTTCCATTGCCTTATCCACCTTGGCAGGGTCTATAAACCACTTTACAATAGTGCCCGCCACGATGATATTCGCCCGGTAATAATAGATCAGGAAAAAAACAAAAGCTACCCCGAACAAGATCCCTGTAATCAGCCGCCGGTAATTTTTACTCTCATAAGGCGTAAGAAGCTGCAAAAAACCGTCTGCAACCAAAGGCGCCATCAGCAGCAGAGTCATCGGAAAACTGGCATAACCAATAAACAGGACAATAGGAATCCCGCAAAGGATTCCTATTAATTCGCCCGTACATCTGGCGCAAATGGGGAACTGCCGGCCCCGGAAAAAGAAAGACCGGTCTGCCCTCCCATGGCAGCCAAAAAAAATCCTTAAAAATTTCCCCATAAAGCCAGGCAGCTATTACATGGAAGCAACGCCGGCAAGCATCAGGATGAAGAACAGAAGGCCAAAGACCACATTAGCCCCTACGCAAACCAGGGCGCCGACGCCGGCTGCCTTCGCCGTTTTCGGTTTTTGATCCTTCCACATAATGAACAGGATCAGGCCGACAATCGGGACGCAACAGCCCAAAAGCCCCCATAAAAAGCCACCATTGTCAACTGCCGGTGAATTATAGTTATCCATTGCAAACTCCTCCTAAATAATTTATTATCCTGGGATTTTATAAAAATCGACAGGCTATGACATTTATACCTCAAAATCGCGTAAATGTCAAATTAATTCTTTATTCCCCGTTTTTCATGCTGTTTTTTGTTTTTTACATCGCTTCCCTGGCCACGGACAACATCAGCTTGATCCGGTTTTCCTGGTTTACTTTTGTGGCCCCCGGGTCATAATCAATGGGCACGATATTGGCGCTGGGGTACATCTCCTTGATCCGGTGGATCATCCCTTTGCCGCACACATGGGTAGGCAAGCATCCGAAAGGCTGGGTGCAGACGATATTCTCATAGCCATGGTTAATCAGCTCCACCATCTCTGCAGGCAAAAACCACCCTTCCCCCATCCGGTTCCCCACGCCAATGAGGCCTTCCACCAGAGGTTTGGTGGCCTCATAACAGGAAAGCTGGGTAAATACCGGATATTTGTCCACGCTCTCCATAAATGCTTTTTCCACTTTTTTAAAATAATTCAACAAAAGGGTGGCAATGGCAAATTTAACCTTGCTTCCGCCATAAAGCCTTACATCCTGGATCCTGGCGTCTACCTTGAACATTAAAAAGCCCAAAAGCCCAGGGACCATAACCTCGCAATCCTGCTCTGCTAAAAATTCTTCCAGGTTGTTGTTGGCAAAACTGGCATATTTTACATAAATTTCCCCTACTACCCCCACTTTTACCTTGGGGACTTTATTAATCGGGATCTTTGCAAAAGAAGCAATGATACGGTCAAAATTTTCCTTCATAGCTTTCAAGGCAAACCCCTTGGACTGCTGGAATTGTTTGGTAATCCTGGCAACCCATTTCTCAATAAGCCGGTTGGCATCGCCTTTATGTATTTCATAAGCTTTAATCTGGTTGCTCAAAAGCATCAGCAAATCGCCGTAAATCACCCCTGCTATACATTTGCGGATAATCGGCAGCGTCAAAGAAAAACCACTGTTATATTCCACACCGGAAAGGTTAAAGGAAATCACCGGAACCTGGTCGTATCCGGCCTTCTCCAGAGCTTTCCTCAAAAGGTGGATATAATTCGAAGCCCTGCAGCCGCCCCCGGTCTGCATAATCAAAAGCGCCGTTTTCCCTACGTCATACCTTCCGCTCTCAAGGGCGTCCAAAAACTGCCCGATTACCAGCAGGGCCGGGTAACAGGTGTCGTTATGGACGTACCGTAGCCCCAGCTGCTTGATCTCCGGCCTGGCCGTCTTAAGCAGTTCGATTTTATATCCTTCGTTGAGGAATACATATTTCATAATCTCAAAATGGATAGGAAGCATGTCAGGAACCAAAATCGTATAGTCTTTTTTCATTTCCTTGGTAAAAATGATTCTTCCGTTTTTCGTTCGCTTGATTTTCGCCATAATCGTTCTCTCTTTTTACACCATTTCGCTTTCTGTGCTTTTTGTACCGCGCCAAGCCGTTTTACCTCAAACGCCATCCCTTTCCGGATCCGGTAAGCCTCTCCTGACGTTCTCAAGAATACCCGGCATTTTCAGGCGCGGTTCAACTCCTTCTGGCGGTCAAGCGCCGCCAGGAGGCTGCGCAGGCGCACTTTTACCGCACCCAAGTTGGTAATCTCATCAATTTTTATCTGGGTATAAATCTTCCCGCCTTTTTCAATAATGCTACGCACCTCGTCGGTAGTGATGGCATCCAGGCCGCAGCCGAAGCTGACCAGCTGGACCAAATCCATGTCTTCCTGCGTACAGACGTATTTCGCCGCTGCATACAGCCTCGCGTGGTACATCCATTGGTTCAGCACCCGGACGGGGAATTTAGCCACGTTCTGGCTTACGGAGTCTTCCGAAATGACGGAAACCCCGAAGCCGTTGATCAGCATGTCAATGCCATGGTTGATTTCCGGGTCCACGTGATAGGGCCTCCCGGCCAGGACGATAATCCTGCGCCCTTCTTTCCTGGCCTCCGCCACAATCTGTTTTGCCTTCCCCCTTATTTTCCGCAGGAAAACCTCCCTTTCCCGGAAAGCCAGCCCGCTGGCCCTCTTTACCTGCCGGATGTCGATGCCCCCAAAATACTGGCTTAGGAGCTCAACCATTTTTTGCGGGAAAAATTTCCTTTTATGGGGCCCTACATAATCGTTGATCAATACCGTCTTTTTATCAAACTTCATGTTGGCGGCAATGACTTCCGGATAATAAGCTACTACCGGGCAATTGTAATTGTTGTCCCCTAACCCCTCGTCAAAGTTAAAACTCATGCAAGGGTAAAAAATGGCATCCACCTGTTTTTCCAGTAAATATTCCACATGGCCATGGAGCATCTTTGCCGGGAAGCATACGGTGTCGCTGGGGATGGAAAGCTGGCCGGAAAGGTAAAGCTCCCGGTTGGAAAATGGCGATACTTGGACGCCAAAGCCCAACTCCGTAAAGAACCGGTGCCAGAAAGGCACCATCTCATACAGGTTTAGCCCCAGGGGCAGGCCGATGGTTTCCTTGCGCCTGCCTTTTGCGGAAACATACCGGGAAAGCAGCTCTTGTTTATATTTATAAATATTGTGGTTGGAGTCGGTAGACTGCTTCGTTACCGGGCGCTCGCACTTATTTCCCGCAATATACTTGCGGCTGCCGGAAAAAGTATTGACACTCAACAGGCAATTGTTGCTGCAACGGCCGCAATGGACGTTTTTTACCTGATGGGCAAACCCCTTAAGCTCTTCCTGGGTAATAATGGAACTCTTCCCCCGACCGCCGGAAAGCTTTTCCCATTCCATGGCGTGAAGGGCACAGCCATAAGCGCCCATAAGGCCCGCGATCACCGGACGCACCACATGGAACCCCAGCTCCCGCTCAAAAGCCCTCAGAACTGCGTCGTTCAAAAAAGTCCCTCCCTGGACCACGATCCGTTTCCCCAGCTCATCCATGCTGGCCGGCCGTATCACTTTATAGATGGCATTTTTCACCACGCTGATGGACAGGCCGGCGGAGATGTCTTCCGTGCTTACCCCGTCCTTTTGCGCCTGCTTCACCGAGGAATTCATAAATACGGTACATCTTGACCCCAAATCGACGGCGTTCTTCGAAAAAAGCCCCATACGGGAAAACTCTTCCGCAGAAAAACCCAGCGCCCCTGCAAATGTCTGTAAAAAAGAGCCGCAGCCAGACGAACAGGCCTCATTCAAATATATATTGTCAATGGCAGAATTATGTATCTTAAAACACTTCATATCCTGGCCGCCGATGTCAATGATAAACTCCACGTCCGGCATAAATTCCTGGGCCGCTTTTAAATGGGCCATGGTTTCCACCAGGCCATGGTCCACGGAAAAAGCATTTTTGATAATGTCTTCCCCATATCCGGTCACACAGGAACCGGCAATTTGTATCCCCGGGCACCGCTCATATACGCTGGACAGGTACTGCCTTACGATCGGCACCGGATTTCCGCTGTTGGAAAGGTAGGTACTGTCCAAAATTTCCTTACCCTCGCCGATTACCACTGCTTTTACCGTAGTGGACCCTGCGTCTATGCCTACAAAGGCTTTCCCCCCATAGCCTTCCAAGGTGCCATAAGCCACGTCCGCCTTTTCATGGCGCCTGCAAAACTGCCTGTATTCTTCCTCATCTTTGAAAAGCGCGGGAAGGGTATTAAACTCATTAACTGCCTCATACCGGGAAAGCGCTTCCATAACCTGATCCAGGTCAACCGGCTTGCTGGCGCATAAAGCGGCGCCTAAGGCCACAAAATAGAGGGAATTTTCCGGGCAGGTACCCTTCAGGGACAAGGCTTCGTCAAAGCTCTTCCTTAATTCTGACATAAAAGTAAGGGGCCCCCCCAAGTACAGCACATTCCCCTTAATGGCCCTGCCTTGGGCCAGCCCGCCTATGGTCTGGTTTACTACCGCGCTGAAAATGCTGGCGGAAATATCCTTTTTGTCTGCCCCTTGGTTAATCAGGGGCTGGATGTCGCTCTTGGCAAACACGCCGCACCGGGAGGCAATGGTATAAAGCTTTGTGCTCTCCTTGGCATAGTCGTTCATGTCGTCCGGGGTAATGCCCAAAAGGGTGGCCATCTGGTCAATGAACGCCCCGGTGCCTCCGGCACAGGACCCGTTCATCCTGGCCTCCATAGCCCCCTGGAGAAAGATAATCTTGGCGTCCTCGCCGCCCAGCTCAATCACCACGTCTGTATTGGGGGCGTTTTTCTCCGCGGCTACCTTAGTCGCATAAACCTCCTGTACAAAATCCACCTGGCAGCTCTCCGCCATCCCCATTCCCGCAGAACCGGAAATCACCAGGCTGAAAGGCGTATCTTTGCTAAAAGCAGCTTTGACCTTAGCCAGGGCTTCTGCCGTCTTTGCCGTAATTTGTGAAAAATGTCGTTCATAGGCGGAATAGACAATCTTCCCCAAATCATCCAAAACAATGCTTTTTATCGTTGTAGACCCTACATCTAATCCAACTTTCAATCCGTCCACCTACCTCTTACCAATCATAGCGGCCCAGGCAGCCAGGGCTTTTCCCGTAACGGCCCGGTGCCGAAACCGTAACGGCCCCTGATATACAGGCCCCGCAAATCCGGAAAGCCCGAATAACTTTCCTATAACATAAAAAGAACCTGCCTGGCCGCAGCCAAAACACGCACTTATTATGTTATATCATGAAAGTGCGTTTTCGGCAAGGAGACAATGGTTTTTTTTACGTTTTTTTATCCTGGCAATATCTGGGGTAGCCCCGGAAACCGTTTTCCGGCAGCTTTTCTTTTATGTGCCTGTGGATATTCCCCGGATCTCCCGGCCAAATAGTTCCACAAACGGTTCCGGCGGCGGCGCCGTAAATGATTTTCCGCTCAAATAGGAAAAAGGCCCTGCCATCTGCGGGAAAATCATCTGATAGGAGTGCAGCATCTGCCAGTGGACCCCATACTGCTGCCTTGCCTTTGCATTGGCTCTTTCATCCCCATACTTGGCGTCCCCCAAGACCGGGTGCCCGATGGAAGCCAGATGGGCGCGGATTTGGTGGGTGCGCCCGGTAATCAGGGCTACCTTCAGCAAAGTGTACCCCTCCCCAAAACCTATGGGCTCATATTCCGTGCGTATGGGCAGCCCCGGGGGGTGCCCCCCTTGTGCCGGATAGACCTTTACCTGGTTAGCCCTGGGGTCCTTTACCAAATAGCCGTCTATGGCCTCCCCCTTTTCCACCCTGCCGCAAACTACACACAGATAATATTTATGCAACGTGCGGCCTTTTAATAAGGAAGACAAAAACTGCAGGCCTAAAAGGGTCTTCCCTGCCGCCACCAGGCCGCTGGTATTCCGGTCCAGCCGGTTGCAGACCGAAGGGTGGAAGCTGCGTAGCCCTTCCAGGTCCATCTGGCCGGAATCCAAAAGGTACCCTATCACATATTCCACCAGGGATTCGTCCGTGTCCTTTGCTTTTTGGGAAAGCATCCCGGAAGGTTTGTTGACCAGCAAAATATGTTTGTCTTCATAGATAATGTCCAGATTCCCTTTTTTCACTTCCTGCACAGGGACCCTGGAAAACTTTTCAAGGGTTTCGTCCGACAAAAACAGTTTAACCTGGTCCCCTGCTTCCAGCCTTTCCGAACCGTCGCACCGTTTTCCGTTGAGGGTAATGTTTTTCTTCCGTATCATTTTATATAAAAACCCCTTACTGGCCAAATTCAGATATTTACCTAAAAATTTGTCCAGCCGCTGCCCGGCCTCATGGCCCTTTACCATAATGCATTTCATAGCCCCACCCGCCTGTTATTTCATTTCACTTTACATGGAAAGGCTTTTTAACAAGCCTGCCCCATATTCCACACTTCCGTCATCCTCCCAGCCTTCCATGGGCTTTAGGCTGTCCAGGCGGCAAAAAAAGCTGCCCTCTTCTTGTATAACCTTGACATGGGAATCCAGTTTGTTTGCAGCAAACAAAGCATTTAAAGACTTTTCTGCTTTGGCCTTGTCCAGCTTTTTTGCCGTGCAGAACCCATAAATCCCCTGGGGATGTATGGCAATGGCATCCATGGGAAGGACATATTCTTTTGTGGTAATAACCAGGTCGTATAATATTACGCATTTCTCTTCATAGGGGCATAGCTTTTGGTAAAACTCCCGGGATGGCGTGCGGTAACGCCAAGAAGCCAACAAAGGCGCCGCCATGTTGGCCATGGGCAGCACCGTCAGTATCGCCATCACGGTCAATATGTTTTTTGCCGCCTGGCTGTCCACAAAAAAACGCCAGCATACCTGGGCGAGGACCGCCAATGCAAGGGCTGCCGTCACGGCCAGGCGCATCTTTCGGCTGCTGTCCCGGTACCCATATTGCCCCTTTTCTGCTTTCATGAAGCCCCTCCCTTCTCCATAAACCTTAGCAAAAAGCGGTGGGGCACCGCCTTGCACAGCAGGCAAAAACCCTTCATCGCCGGCCCATAGACCGAAACCGCCTTCCCGGACATGCTATCCTCCAATGCCTTTTTCACCACCTTTTTCGGTTTTGCCATAACAGCCCGTTTATAGAAAGGGAGTTTCCCCCCGGCCTGCGCCACCTCAAAAAAGCCCGTCGCCACCGGTCCGGGGCAAACGGCCGTCACAACAATCCCCCTGGGCTTTAGCTCCACGCCCAGGGCACGGCTGTAACTTAGGACAAATGCCTTTGTAGCCGCATAGACGGCAAACCCCGGCTGGGGCACAAAAGCTGCTGCAGAAGCCATTTGCAGGATCCTCCCATGGTCTGCAAGATAAGGCAGGGCCAAATGGGTAACCGCACATAAAGCCTCACAGTTCAAACGCACCATGCCTGCCTCTTCTTTAAGCCCTACGCTTCCTACCTTGCCGTTTTTCCCATACCCCGCCGAATTGACCAAAATTTTGATTTCCGGCTTGTATTTTTCCAGGGCCCTTTTCAAAATATGCCAGGACTTCTCCTGCGCCAAATCCAAGGGGAAAATGCGGACCGGGACGGATACCTGCCGCTTTAGCTCCATCAGGCTTTCCCTTCGCCGGGCCACCACCCAGACCTCCTGGACCTTTCTTGGATTGTTTCCAATCTGAAGGACCGCTTCCTTTCCCATCCCGGAGGAAGCCCCGGTTACCATTGCGATTCTTGCCATCTCTGTTTTCCTGCATTTCTATGTTTTTTCATGCCACGGCTTTGCTGGCTGTTGCTGTTTTTGCTTCTTCCCTTGGGGCCGTCTCCCCGGCCACTGCTCCTTAAGCTGCCGTTTTCCCGGGTTTTCCCTTTGGGGCCGTCTCCCCGGCCACTGCTTCTTGGGTTGCCGTTTTCCCGGGTTTTCCCTTTGGGGCCATCTCCCCGGCCACTGCTTCTTGGGTTGCCGTTTTCCCGG
>CAJUDH010000004.1:8880-54231 GCA_910584845.1 uncultured Lachnospiraceae bacterium | reverse complement strand
TTTCCCTTTGGGGCCATCTCCCCGGCCACTGCTTCTTGGGTTGCCGTTTTCCCGGGTTTTCCCTTTGGGGCCATCTCCCCGGCCACTGCTTCTTGGGTTGCCGTTTTCCCGGCTTCCTTCCTGCCGGTTATCTTCCGTCCGGGGCCTTACCAGGCATTTCTTCCCATATCCGATTAAATCGGTCCGGCCTGCCAGGCGCAGCGCCTCCACTACAAGCGGATAATTCCGTGGATCCCGATATTGGATCAGCGCCCGCTGCATAGCCTTTTCCCGTGGCTTTACCGGCACATATACCGGCTCCATCGTCCGCGGGTCCAGGCCCGTATAGTACATACAGGTAGAAATGGTAGATGGCGTCGGATAAAAATCCTGCACCTGCTCCGGCATATACCCCAGATCCCGCAAATACTCCGCCAGTTCAACGGCTTCTTTCAAAGTGGAGCCCGGATGGGAAGACATCAGGTAAGGCACCAGGTATTGGTCTTTCCCCAAGCGCCCGTTCATCCTTTGGTACTCCCCCACAAACTGTTGGTAAACCCAGTTGGCCGGTTTCCCCATAAGGGACAATACCGGATCCGATATATGCTCCGGGGCAACTTTGAGCTGCCCGCTCACGTGATATTGGCACAATTCTTTTAAGAATTCCCGGCTGCTGTCCGCTAACAGGTAATCAAAACGGATGCCGGAACGGATAAATACTTTTTTTACCCCAGGCAGGGCCCGCAGTTTCCGCAACAGCCGGACATAATCGCCGTGGCCTGCTTCCAGGTTTTTACAAGGTTTGGGAAACAGGCACTGCCGCCGGGGGCAGGCCCCATGGGACAGCTGTTTGCCGCAGGCCGGGAAGCGGAAATTGGCTGTGGGGCCCCCCACGTCATGGATGTATCCCTTAAACTCCGGATCCTTCGTCAAAAGCCTTGCCTCTTCCACCAGGGATTCGTGGCTCCGCGACTGGATAATCCTCCCCTGATGGAAAGTCAGGGCGCAAAAGCTGCATGCGCCAAAACATCCCCGGTTGCTGATCAGGCTAAACTTCACTTCCTGGATGGCCGGCACCCCCCCTGCCTTCTCATAAGACGGGTGGTAGCTACGCATGTAAGAAAGGCCATAGACCTGATCCATCTCCTCCTGGGACAAAGGCGCCGACGGCGGGTTTTGGACAACATACTCCCGATAGCCCCGCCCACTGTAAGGCTCTACCAGACGCTTTCCCGAAAAAGGGTCCGTGTTGCGGTATTGAATGGCAAAGCTGCGGGCATATTCCCGCCGGTCCCGTTTCATGTCCTCGTAATCCGGCAGCAATTCATAATCATAAACCCCCTCCAGGCCCCTGGCCCGGTAAACGGTGCCGTTTACAAAGGTTATGTCTTTAACGTCAATCCCCGCATCCAAAGCCTCCGCAATTTCCACGATGGAATGCTCCCCCATGCCATAGGACAGCAAGTCCGCCTGGGAATCCAGCAATATGGACCGCTTCAGCCTGTCGGACCAATAATCATAATGGGCCAGCCTGCGCAGGCTGGCCTCGATCCCCCCGATTATAATGGGGGAATCTTTGTAGGATGACCGGATCAGGTTCCCGTACACCACAGTAGCGTAATCCGGCCTTTTCCCCATGGCCCCGCCAGGCGTGTAGGCATCCCTGTGCCGCCGCTTTTTTGACGCAGAATAATGGTTTACCATAGAATCCATATTCCCGGAGGATACCAGAAAACCCAGGCGCGGCTTCCCCAAGGCTGCCACACTGTCAGCCCTGCGCCAATCGGGCTGGGCAATAATACCCACCCGGTATCCATGGGCCTCCAGCAAACGGCTGATAATGGCAGCCCCAAAAGAAGGATGGTCCACATAGGCATCCCCGGTTACATAGACAAAATCACATTGCCCCCATCCACGCCTCTCCATATCTTCCCGGCACACCGGCAAATAATCATTCATGTCCCCCTCAATTCTGTGCACGCTTTACCGCATTTCATGCCCTGCTACGCCGGGTATAAACAAGTATGGGAATCTTTTCTTTTATCCTTTCCCTATTCTCTGCATGCTTATTGCACAACTAAAATATCTCGTCATAATCTTCTATAAAAAAATCAGCCAGCCGCCGCTTTTCTTCCTCCATATGGGCAGAAAAAACGTCGGCCACGGCGCATACGGCCATACCCGCCGCTTTTCCGGATAAGATTCCGGCAGGCACGTCCTCAAACACCAAACACTGTTCCGGCTCCACCCTCAGGCGGCCCGCCACATTCAGATAGACGTCCGGCGCCGGCTTCCCCGCCGCCACCTCGCAAGCCGTGGCAATCACCTGGAAATAAGGCCGGATCTTTAGGGACTTTGTCACCACATCCACAATCTCCCGGTTATTGCTGGTGGCAATCCCCACCGGTATACCGGACCCTTTCAGAAATTGCAGAAAACGCAGCGCCCCCTTTTTTAGGGGCACTTCCCTGCGGTATTTTTCAATGCTCATGTCTATCCATGCCTGTTTGATCTGCTCCAGGGAATCCGGAAGGCAAAAGGTTTCTTTAAAATATACCGCCGTCTCGGAAAAACTCATGCCCTCAATATCTTTCTCTAACGTCGGCGGCCGCTCATAGCCATGCCTGGATAAATATTCAATATCAATCTGCTCCCACATCCACATGGAATCCACCAAAGTGCCGTCCAAATCAAAAATCACCGCCGCCTGCCGCCCAAGAAGCTGCCGGACTTGCTGGCCGTCCGGTTTTTCCTGTCCGGGCAAAGCCCCTGTTTTTTGTCCTTCCATCCTACCCCTCCCCGGTCCACTCTTTTAACAGTAAGACTTCCTCCTGCGTCAATCTCCGGTACTCCCCAGGCCTCATGCCCTCTTCCAGTTTTAGCGGCCCCATGGACAGCCGCTTCAGGTAAACCACCGTGCCCCCTAAAGCTTCCACCATCCGTTTTACCTGGTGGAACTTCCCCTCCTGGAGGGTCAGCCGTATTTCGGTGAAACAAGGTTCTTCCTGCCCTTCTTCCCTGGTCCGCCCTTTGGCAGAAAGGCCTCCCCTGCCATCGCCCCCGTGCCATCGCCTCCCTTGGCCCGGCAGGATTTCCAGCTTCGCCGCAAGCAGCTTTGTCCCGTCTGCCAGGACCATGCCGGCCGCTGCCTGCTCCA
Source organism: uncultured Lachnospiraceae bacterium (assembly GCA_910584845.1). Taxonomy (GTDB): domain Bacteria; phylum Bacillota; class Clostridia; order Lachnospirales; family Lachnospiraceae; genus Brotaphodocola. The sequence continues at coordinate 51,095 of CAJUDH010000004.1, read as the reverse complement.
CGGCGTCGCGGGCAAGGCGGCCCGATACTAGGGCATAATACTGCTTATCTACATGTTTTTTAGGGGAAAGGAGCCGGTGGGCCAGTTCCCCGTCATTGGTCAGCAGCAGGAGGCCTTCCGTATCAATGTCCAGCCGCCCCACGGGGAACAGGCCTTTTCTCCCCTCCGGGCCCAGCAGTTCCACCACCGTCCGGTGCCTGCCGTCTTCCGTAGCGGATACTACCCCCTGGGGTTTGTTGAGCAAATAATATTCCCATGTACAGTAACGGACCTCGCAGCCGTCAAAAAGCACCTGGTCGAATCCTGGTTCTACCTTCCTGTCTGTTTTTCTTTCCACCTGCCCGTTCACCCGGACGCGGCCTTTCCTGGCCGCCTCCTTAACCTGGGAACGGCTTCCCTTCCCCATATCGGCCAAAAAACGGTCCAGCCGTATTTTTTCCCCCATCACTGCCACCGCCATCCCGGATAATATTTATTCTTCAGCATGCCATTGGCATATTTGCCCCATCCCAGGGGGAACCCGGCCACGCATACCAGCACCCAGCCCTTATCTGCCTTCTCATTTTCCTGTAATAAAATGGTTTCCCCTTTCAGGTAACGGACCACCCGGGCATCTTGTTGGTCTAGGGAAAGCGTCTGGGCAAAATCTTCCTGGCCTAAAGCCATGGCGGCTGCCTGGGACGGTTCAAACCGCCCTTTTTTCAAACTGCCCAGCAAAAGCCCTGTCCGGAGGTAACGCAGGTTCCAGCCCGGGTCAAACGCTTCCGGCAGATAATAAAGCCTCCCCTCCCGCACCATCATCCTCCCCCGTTCCAAAGGGTGCGCCAACATCCTTTCCCACTCTTTGAAGCTGCTGGCCTCCGCTTCATTGAAAAGCCGGGCATCGCCCCCGGAGGCCTTTTCCCCCGTGGCCATGCTTTTTTCCGCCCCCTGCCCGTCTCCGGCCATTTTGTGGAACAAGGCCATGAAATGCCCCTCGCCTTCTACCTTATGGGGATACAGCCGGATCACCGGCTCCCCCCCCGCGCCGTTTAAAGCACCCTCCCAGGGCGCCAGCGGCACCAGTTCCATTTCCGGCGCCTTCCCCAAAAGCCAGGCCACCACATCCTCGTCCTCCTCCCGGGAAAAGGTGCATGTGGAATAAACCAGGCTGCCCCCGGGCCTTAACATCCGCACCGCCTGTAAAAGGACCTCTTTTTGCACCGCCGCGTAATCCGACGGCCCCCGTTTGAGCCAACTTTTTATCAGCTCTGGGTCTTTGCGGAACATCCCTTCCCCGGAACAAGGGGCGTCCACCAGGATTTTGTCAAAAAAACCGCTAAATGCATCCGCCAATTTTTCCGGCGGCTCGCCGGTCACTAAGACATTGTCAATGCCTGCCATTTCCAGGTTTTTTACAAGGGCTTTCCCCCGGGAAACGCTTATGTCATTGGAAACCAGCAGGCCCTTCCCTGCCAGCCTGGCCCCTAAATCCGTGCTCTTGCCCCCTGGCGCCGCGCATAAATCCAATACCCGGTCCCCCGGACGGACATCCAGAAGCTGGGCCGGGGCCATGGCGCTGGGTTCCTGGATATAATAAAGCCCTGCATAATAGAAAGGGTGCTTGGCCAGAGGGGCCTTGGTTTCCGGATAATATCCGTAATCATTCCACAAAACCGGCCGGCAATCCCATGGGCAGATACGCCCCCACTGTTTTTCTTTCAACTTCCTGGCATTGACCCGGATGCCCTGCACCGGCGGCTGTCCATAGGAAGCCAGCCAGGGGCTGTACTCTTCCCCCAGCAAACGCTTCATTTTTTCCAAATAATGTTCCGGAAGGTTCATGCATTGTCATCCTTTTTCTGTTTGGCGGGGCATCCGAAATCTGAATAGCGCCCTTCCCACTTCTTTGCCGGCGGGAATAGCTTTCCCGTTTTTTTCATAGAATAAAATAACATCCATGAAAGAGGCTTTTGCCATGCCCCACCATCCCCTGGCGCCGGCGCCGCCGCGCCGTTTTTTCCCAGTTGTCCCTATTATTATGTTGGGGGCGCTGCTTTGCTTCCCGTCTTTGTCCATACAAGGGGCTTCCCACGGGCTCCTGTTATGGTTCAACGTAGTGCTTCCCACCCTCGCCCCTTTTATTATTTGTACCCAGATGGTGGTATCCCTGGGCGGGGTGCCATTGCTTATGAAACCTTTGGCCCCCCTGTCCCGCGCCTTTTTGGGTTTATCCGGGCAAGGCGCCTATGTATTTCTCTGCGGCCTGCTTTGCGGCTATCCTTTAGGGGCAAAAATGTGCGCAGATTTTAAGCGGAGCGGCGCCGTCACGGAAAAAGAAGCCCGTTACCTGCTTGCCATATGCAACCATCCCAGCCCCATGTTCCTGCTGGGATATGTACGGGGCCAACTGCCGATACCGGTACCGCCGGCGCTTTTGCTGGCCAGCCTGTACCTCCCCATCCTCCCCTTGTCGCTGTTGGCCCGGTACCTTTACCGCCCGGGCGCACCGGATGCCAAAGCGCCCTCGTCCACAGACGCAAAACCGGCCTTTTCCTTTCGGCCCTCCCTGGAAGATACCATTGCCTCCACCTGCGAAACCATGGTGGTTATCGGAGGCTATATTATGCTGTTTTCCATCCTGGCAGCCTGGATCCAGCACCTTGCCCTGCTCCCTCCCGCCTTCAAAGCCTTCCTCACCGGTTTGGCGGAAATCACCACCGGGGTCAACAGCCTATGCGCCGCCCTCCCCCCAAGCCATGCCCTGCCCCCCACGGTTTGTGCCGTGGCCTTCGGCGGGTTCTCCGGGGCCTTCCAGACCAAAAGCGTCATAAAAGGGGCGGGGCTGCCCCTTTGCCATTATATCGGCTGGAAAATACTCCATGCCTGCTTTTCCGGCTTGTCTTTCATTATCCTTGCCCCTGTTCTTGGGGCATAGCCATACCGGCGGCAAGCTCGTCCCGGTTGGCGCTGACAACCTCGTAGGCCGACTGCAAAGAAGACAGGTAAGCCTCCAAACGCCCCTGGGCCTCTTCCATGGAATGGGCGATAATGCCCTGAAGGTTCTTAAGCATATCGTCCGTATATCCGATAGAGCCCTGCCGGATGCTGTCGGCATCGGCTACCGCCGCGTCCACAATGGCCTGGGCCTGGGCCTGGGCTTCCTCCACAACCTCGTTGGCCCTGGCATAGGCTTCCTGCACAATCTCATGCTCGTTTACCAGTTCGTTGGTCTGTTCGGTGGCATGGGCCAATATGGCGTCCGCCTGTGTGTGGGCCTCCGCAATAATGGCCTCCTGGTTATTAATAATCTTCTGGTATTTCTTTATCTCATCAGGTACCCGCAGGCGCAATTCAACCAGCAATTCCTCCAGCTCTTCTTTATTTACTTGGATCTTTGTATGGGAAAACGGTGCAAAATCGCAACTGTCAATATATTCTTCAATCTCGCCGATCAATTGTTCTATCCTACTCATACTTTTCTCTCCTTACTCGCACTCTTGTAACTACCTATTCATCTTCTCCCTCAACCGCCTGGCAACCTCCGGATGGAGGAACTCGTCAATATCTCCATGAAAAGCGGCAATCTCCTTTACAATAGAGGAACTTAAATAAGAATATTTCAAACTTGTCGTCAAAAAAATCGTATCAATATCCGGAGCCATCACCCGGTTGGTCTGGGCGATCTGCAGCTCATACTCAAAATCCGTAATGGCCCGAAGCCCCCTGACCACCAGGTTGGCCTTACAGCTATGGACGAAATCCACCAGCAGGCCCTCAAAAGACCGTACTTCCACATTCTCGAGATGGGAAGTCACGCTTTTTAACATACTAACACGTTCCTCAACCGAAAACAACGGAGTTTTCGCCTTATTCTGCAAAACCCCGATAATCACATGGTCCAGCATTTGGGAAGTCCGTTGGATAATATCCATATGGCCCAAAGTAACCGGGTCAAAACTCCCCGGATAAACGGCTATTGCCATCTTTCCCTCCGTTCTATGCCTGCTTAACAGCACAGGGCCCGGCCTTCTTAGGCGCCGGCAAACATGGGCGGAATGCCCCTTCCCTAAACCCCAACCGCTGCATTCCTGTGCACAAACAAATGTTTATTCGTTTTATAAACCTTTTCCCTTTCTTTGGCAAAACCCAAAGCGCCCAAATAGGAAAAAGGGGTATCCAGGCTAGCTTCCACCACCACCGTGCTGTGACGGCCAATTAAAGGGGAAGCGGCCAAATATTCCAGTACCTGGCGTTCCCAAAGCTGGCCGTATGGGGGGTCCAGAAAGACAAAATCAAATTGATATTTCCCCTCCAGGCGCTTTAGGGCTGTCATTACATCACAATGCATGACCACTGCCTGCGCCTCCAGCCGGGTAGCCGCCAGGTTCTGGCGGATGCAGTCCACCGCCCCGCGGTTCTTCTCCACAAAAACACATTGGGAGGCGCCCCGGCTTAAAGCTTCTATGCCGATCCCGCCACTGCCGGCAAACAAATCCAAAAACCGGCTGTCTGCCAAATCATATTGCAACATATTAAAAAGCGTCTCTTTGATCCGGTCCGTCGTCGGCCTGGTCTCCAGGCCGTCAATTGTTTTCAGCGAAATCCGCTTCGCGCTTCCGGCTATTACCCGCATAGTTTCTCCTTATCTGCTTCATGATGGCCATTTGGCCACACTTCATGTACATTATAGTATCAAATTTTCTGATGCACAAGCATTTATTCGGAAATCCAAAAACTTTTTCTCCCCTGCCGTTTTTAACGCGCACGCTTATTTCAATATTTTGTCAAATTACGCAGAAGCTTCTAGTGTATTATCTTCGATGGCGCACATACTAGGATCGTAACAAAAAACAAAACGTCATGAGGCAGTGACTTTTTCTAAGGCCTGCCTTATGGCAGGCAAAGTAAGAAAAGGAGGCCTTTATCATGGCAAACAGATCTTCTAACAGAGCTGAAGTACCGGAAGCAAAAGAGGCACTGGACCGTTTTAAAATGGAAGTGGCGCAGGAACTTGGCGTCCCGTTGTCCGAAGGCTACAATGGCAACCTGACCTCTGCACAGAACGGTTCCGTAGGCGGATATATGGTGAAAAAGATGATTGAAGCCCAAGAAAGGCAGATGGCCAATAAATAGCAAAGGCCGCATGAAAAGCCAATGAGGCAAAAATCCTTAACGTAAATCAAGATAAAAACCCCCTGACGGATGGTTTCCGCCAGGGGGTTTTTGGCCCTTTTGCCAGGTGGCCTATGACAACGTAGTGAATCGGTATACCGTAGTAGTATGGTATTCTTCCCCTCCTTCTAAAATCGGGGAGGCAAATTCCGGCCTGTTGGCGGCATCCGGGAAAAACTGGGTTTCAAAACAATATCCGTCCCTTGGCCCATATACCACGCCGTCTTTTCCGGCCCCGTTTAAGGCGTTGCCCGTATAGAACTGCACCCCGGGCAAGTCGGTGTACACCTCCATCACCCGCCCGCTGGCCGGGTCTATGGCTTTTGCCGCCAAAGCCAGCCGGCCTTCCTTATGGTTCAGGGCCCAGTTATGGTCAAAACCGTTTCCAAACCGCAGCGCTTCATAGTCCGCCCCAATATCCCGGCCGATGGCTTTCAGGGTGGTAAAATCCATGGGGGTGCCTTTCACCGCCACCAATTTGCCGGTAGGGATGGAATCTTCATCCGTTGCGGTATAATAATCGGCGTCAATCCAGACCTGCTGGTCCAATACGCTGCCGGAGCTATGGCCGGCCATATTGAAATAGGCATGGTTGGTAAAATTGGCAATGGTATCCGCATCTGCCGTCATATGGTAATCCAGGCGCAGGCTGTTGTCTTCCGTAAGGGTATAGCTCACCGCAATATCCGCGTTCCCCGGATAGCCCTGGTCGCCGTCGGGGCTTTTTAAAGAAAAGGTAATCCGGGTGCCAAGGTCCCCTTCTTCCACCTGGGCGTCCCACAGGCGGGTACCGTAATAATCCGGCCCGCTGTGCAGGTTATTCCTGGTTCCGGAATTCACTGCCAACGCATACGTAACGCCCCGGATCGCCAGGGATGCATTACCGATGCGGTTGGCATTGCGGCCTACGATCTCGCCCAGATGGCCTTTCATCGTCATATAGCCTTCCACCGAATCCCGGCCCAGGAGGATATCCTCCATATTGCCGTCTTTATCCGGCACCACCATGGTCAGCCAAATGCCTCCTAGGTTGGTAAAGGACGCAGAAACCCCGTTTTCATTGACCAGCGTATACCGGTCCACTTGTGTCCCGTCTTTCAGTGTACCAAAAACTTCTTTCCTCCATGCCATAAGGTTTACCCCTCCTTTTTTATGAAAAAAATTTATCATTTTGCCTGGATATAGCCCTGGGCGGTCAAAAGCTCTGCACAAAGCACGGCCCCGCCTGCAGCCCCCCGCAAAGTATTGTGGGACAGCCCCACAAATTTGTAGTCGTAGACCGTATCCTCGCGCAGCCTTCCCACGGAAATCCCCATACCGTTTTCAAAATCCACGTCCAGGGCAACCTGCGGCCGGTTGTCTTCTTCCAGATATTGGATAAACTGTTTTGGCGCGCTGGGCAGCTTTAATTCTTGCGGGAGGCCTTTGAAATGCACCATCTTTTCAATGAGCTCGCCTTTATCCGCCTTTTTCCGCAATTTCACAAAAACGGCGCTGGTATGCCCGTTTAATACAGGTACCCGGATGCACTGGCAGGTGATAACCGGCCCCGGGGCCTTCACGATGGCCCCTCCCTCGACTTTCCCCCAAAGGCGCAAAGGCTCCTGTTCGCTTTTTTCTTCTTCCCCCCCAATGTAAGGGATAATATTCCCCACCATCTCCGGCCAATCCCGGAAGGTTTTCCCCGCCCCGGAAATAGCCTGGTAGGTAGTGGCCACCACCTCGTAAGGCTCGAACTCTTTCCACGCCGTAAGCACCGGCGCATAGCTTTGTATGGAGCAGTTGGGCTTTACGGAAATAAAGCCATGGGCCGTGCCCAGCCGTTTCTTTTGGAAAGGGATGACCTGAAAATGCTCCGGGTTGATTTCCGGGACCACCATGGGGACGTCCGGGGTCCACCGGTGGGCACTGTTGTTGGAAACTACCGGGGTCTCCGCCTTAGCATAAGCTTCCTCGACAGCCCGGATCTCCTCCTTTGTCATGTCCACCGCGCTAAACACCATGTCCACGCCGGCAGAAACCTTTTCCACCTCGTTGACATTCATCACCGCCAATTTTTTGACAGCCTCCGGCATAGGCGTATCCATCTTCCAGCGGCCCCCCACCGCCTCCTCGTAAGTCTTCCCGGCAGAACGGGGGCTGGCGGCCACCACGGCCACCTCATACCACGGGTGGTTTTCCAAAAGCGTAATAAACCGCTGGCCTACCATACCCGTAGCGCCAAGCACGCCTACTTTTAATTTCTTTTCCATAAATCGGTCTCCTCGACAAAATTATTCATTTACCTGCGTGTATATCCTATCCCATATTGCCAAAAAAATCAATACCTAATTCGCGCGAAAAATACATTTGTTCTTCCCCGGCGGACATGCAGGAAGAAAATTTAATGGAAAACCATTCATAAAGTCTGTAGGAACTCCCCATACTAATCCCGGAGGTGATCATTATGAGTCCAAAAGAATTAAACTATGTGGAAGATGCCCTGGGGCATGAACAGTTTTTAAAAACCCAGTGCCAGGATGCCATCAAAAACCTGCAGGACGGGGAATTGAAAAACTGCGTCCAGCAAATTTACGAGAAACACCAGCAGCTCTTTGACTCGTTCTATCACTTGACGTAAAGCAGCAGGGACATGTCAAAGGGATGCATGGGCACAAATGCTGTGGGCATGCAAAGAATGGAAAATCATGGATAGAACGGAGGAAAACATGGACGACAAAAACATTATGGAGAACCTTCTCCTGACCACCAAAGGGGTATGCGACTTGTACTTGCACGGCACGGTCGAGTCCTCCACCCAGAATGTACACCAGGTTTTTGACAAGGCATTGAAAGACAGTTTATGTATGCAGGACGACATCTATAAAAAAATGTCGGCCAAAGGCTGGTACAGCACACAGCAGGCAGATTCCGCCCAAATCCAGAAAGTTCACAACCAATACAAAATAAGCTAATCTGCCTGAACGTCATTTGCCCACCGGCACATTATAGGGCATAACAAAAGCCCGTGGCAAAAACAAAAGGCATGTGCATGTAAAATCTCCCCCTGATGTTTTTGCCATGGGCTTTCCTTTTATCCTTTTTCAACAGGGCAAAGCAAACTTCCCTCCGTCCCTTCAGCCGCGCTCCAGGGCAAACAATTCCACTTCTGCCCCCCCGGTAACGTGAAATCCCGGCCTCAACCCGTAAACCGCATTGCTGACCACATATTCCCCGTCATTGACATACACCTCCACCATATGGCTGTCTACATATACGTCCAGCCGGTTGCCTTCCTTCACGGCAGGGGTCTCAAACACCATGCGGCAATCTTCCCTTTCACAGAATACCTCCCGCCTGTCGGTACAGATCCGGCCCCCCCTGCGGCTGACCCGATACCCCCCTACGTCCAGGCATCCTCCTTCCTGTAGCAAAAGGCGGATCCTATAGCCCCCCGGCCCGGCTTCCTCTGCCTTTGTAACCGGCCGGGAATAGCGCCTTTTTACATTGGGGTGGACCCGGAAATAAATATGGCCATCTTTCACTTCCACTACACGGGGCAGGCAGAACATGCCGCTCCACGGCCCTTTCCCCGCCTCTTTCACGGCTTTCGGCATCCGCAGCCAGGCAACCAGCACCCTACGGCCTTCTGCGTCCACAGTGGACTGGGGCGCATACAGATCCAATCCGTAATCCAAATACTGGTAGGCATCCGGCAGCTTCATTTCACACCCTTCTTCTTTGAAATCCACAGCCATACAGATCGCCTGGTTTTCCTCCCATTTCCCGTCCTTTAAAAAGCGCATGGGGGAAAACACCAAAACCTGGCCGCCTTCTACTTTGAAATAATCGGGGCACTCCCACATCCATCCCCAGCCGTCGCCCTTGGTTGCATCATTGACATAAAACCAATTTTCCAGGTCTTCGCTCCGGTAAAAAAGAAGCTTCCCACGCCCGTCCTCGCTCCGGCTGCCCAGGATCATGTACCACCCGTCTTCCCCCTTCCACACTTTGGGGTCCCGGGTGTGGGTCCAGTCCCCTACCTTTTTATCCACAACCGGGGGGATGACCACCCGCTTTCCCCCAAAATTGTCAAAATGGGTGCCGTCATCGGAAGCAACGGACATTTGGCAGGACTCAAACCGGTCGTGGAGGCAGGCGTGGATATTTTCCGGATCCGGCTCATGGTAATGGACCCCTGTGTAAAACAGGACCATTTTCCCGTCATGCTCCACGGCGCTCCCGGAAAAGCACCCGTTCTGGTCTCCGTACTTTGTGGGGAATAAGGCGATCCCCACATGTTCCCAGGACACTAAATCGTCGCTGGTTGCATGCCCCCAATGCATCGTCCCCCAAAAAGGCCCGTAGGGAAAATATTGATAAAACAGATGATACTTGCCTTGATAAAAAATGAATCCGTTGGGGTCGTTAATCCAATTCCCCGGCGCCTTTAAATGGCCTTCTTGCTGCAAATGCCGCTCCATATCGCCAATCCTTTCCTAAAAACGCCTTACCGCGTGCTCCTTATGTCTGGTACCTATTATAAAAACCGTGAAATTGCTTGTCAAGAACCGGAAATCAAATCGCAGATTCCGTGTCTTTATCGAAAAAGTGCATTTTCTCCGGCAAAAACACAAACTCAACCGGATCCCCGATCATTTTTACCTCATATTTGGACACCCTTGCCACGGTCAGGCTTCCCCCAAAGGTAAAATACAGGTTGTTTTCATTGCCCATTACTTCTGTATTTTCTACCACGCATTTTTGCATATCCTTGGAATATGCCTCCAGGCTTGCCCGATCCATCTTTATGTCTTCCCCACGGATCCCCATAATCAAGTCGCCGGATTTGCCGTTAAGCCTGGCTGCCACCGGGTCCGGCAGGCTGACCTTGCTGCCGTCCCGGAACTTCATTTCCTTTCCGCTAACGGACACCGGGTAAAAATTCATCTGGGGCGACCCGATAAATCCGGCTACGAACTTATTTACCGGATGCTCATAAAGCTCCATAGGCGCTCCTGCCTGCTGGACCACCCCGTCTTTCATTATCACGATCCGGTCTGCCATGGTCATGGCCTCCACCTGGTCATGGGTAACATATATGGTTGTGGTGCCCAGCTCCCGGTGGAGCTTGCTGATCTCATTGCGCATACTGACCCGTAACTTGGCGTCCAAATTGGACAAAGGCTCATCCATCAAAAACAGCTTCTGGTTTTTTACAATGGCACGCCCCAAGGCCACCCTTTGGCGCTGGCCCCCGGAAAGGTTTTTCGGCTTCCGGGTACGGAATTCCTCCAACCCCAGGATCCGGATGGCCCAATTGACTTTCTTTTGCACTTCTGCCTCGGGCACTTTCATATTCCGCAATCCATAGCCGATATTTTTCTCCACGGTCATATGGGGATATAAGGCATAATTCTGGAACACCATGGCGATCCCCCGATCCCTGGGGGCCACATCATTGACCCGTTTTCCGTCAATGTACAAATCCCCGCTGGTTATTTCCTCAAACCCCGCCACCATCCGCAAGGTGGTAGACTTCCCGCATCCAGACGGCCCTACAAAAGCGATAAATTCTTTTTCCTCAATAGCCAGGTTAAAATCCGTAACCGAATTCCTCTCTGCATTTTCATATTTTTTATTGATATTTTTAAATTCGATAAAGCTCATGGAATCATCCCTCCTTGGACCCTGTCGAGGTCACGCCTTCTACAATTTGTTTTGAGAACAACGAATAAATGATAATAACCGGAATCGTCACCATGGTAATCACTGCAAGGGTCTGCCCCATGGTCGTGTTGTCATTGGAAGTAATGGAATTTAAGCCAATCTGGGCAGTCAAAAGGTTGCTGGAAGTAAATACCAGTGAAGGCCACAGGTAATCGTTCCACACGTTCAGGAACGTAAACACGCTGACGGTTGCCACCACGGTCTTGGACATGGGCAAAACCATGGTAAAGAAATATTTCAACGGGCTGCAAAAATCCAGCTGGGCCGCCTCGTATACGTCATCTGGCAGGTTTAAAAACACCTGTCGGAACAAAAAGATATTAAAGGGGTTTACAATCATGGGGAGGATATACCCCAACACGGTGTTTAACAGCCCCACTTTGGCAATCATCAAAAAGTGGATGGTCAGGATAGTTTCCATAGGCACAATCTGCAGCAGCAGGATCAGCAGCACCCACCGCTCCCGGAACGGGAAACGGATTTTCGCCAAAGCGTAGCCGGCCAGGCCGTTTACCACCACGCCGCACACGATCAAAATCGCGGCATAAAACAAGGTGTTCAGCATATAGCGCAAAAAATTGGTGTTGGTCAGGATAGACACATAGTTATTGAAAAACCCACCGCCTGGCATGGGCGGGATAAAGGCCGCCACCGTATTCATGTCTGCCGTAATGGCAGCGTCCGGCTTAAAGGAATTGGCAAGCATCCATGCCACCGGGAACAGGAAAAACAATGACAATACCAGAAGTACAATGGTCAGGGCCCAGTTAACCCTTTTTTGTTTTTTTGTTAACATGTCTCTCCTCCTTATCCCTGGTCAGGACGGACTGTATGACCGTCAGCGCCATGACAAATATCGCAAAGACAATGGCCATGGTAGACGCAAGCCCGATTTCCCAGTTGACCGTTCCTGTTTCATAAATATTGTAAACCATGGTGTATGTGGAATGGGAGGGGCCGCCTCCGGTCATAACCATAGGCTGCACAATCATACGGAACGCCCCGATGGTAACGGTAATAAACACAAACACACATAAAGGTTTTAGTTCTGGCAATGTAATATCTTTAAACTTTTGCCATCCGCTGGCGTGGTCCATCTCTGCCGCCTCATAAAGCCCCGGGTTGATGGCCTGCAGCCCGCCCAGAAAAATAATCATCTGATACCCTACCCCCTGCCACACGCTCATCACAGCGATCGCGGGGAGGGCCTGCCTGGCACTGTGGATAAAAGGCTGGGCCGGTATGCCCACATGATGCAGCAAAGTGTTCAGGATCCCTTCCGGGCTGTAAATCTGCATCCACAAGGTAGATACAACCGCCAGGGACATAACCACCGGGATAAAAAACGCAACTTTAAAATATTTTTTGCAATGGGTCACTTTGTGGATCAAAAGCGCCAGCACCAAGGCCCCGGCCCCCTGGCAAGGCAGGATAATCAGCACAAAGCACACCGTATTTACAAAAGATTGGACAAACAGCTCGTCCTTAAAAATCTTTATGTAATTTTCCGGCCCCACAAAGTGGGTCAGGCCGGGGTTCAAAGCGAAATAATCGGTAAAACTAAAAACCAGGGTCAGCACCATAGGCACAAACAGGAAGATCGTCAGTAAAACCAGCGCCGGCCCGAAAAATGCCATGCCCAACCATGAACTTGACCTTCTCTTCATCATTCTCTTGTATAACGCTCCAACTTCGCGTTAATCCTTTCTACAGATTTGTCCAGCACCTGCCGGGTTTCCTGGCCGCTTAAAGCCACGCTTTCCAGCGCCTGTTGGAAGGAAGCGCTTACCTGCGGGTATACCGGCGTCTTTGGCCTTGGGTGCCCATACTCCTTTAACTGTTCATAAAGCATACGGTAATTTTCGTCGTCCTGGAACACGTCGATCTGTTCAAAGGCCTCGTAGGTAGACGGAAAGGTTTTTGAAAGCTCCCAAATCCGCATCCCGCTTTCCACCCCGCTCATCCACTTTACCAGCTCCGTAGCCCCATCCAGGTTTTTCGTGTCCGAAGACGCGGCATAAGCCCAAGAACCGGTAGGGGTATAACGCCCCCCTTTCCAGCCCTCCCCTACTACGTAAGGGGCCACCCCCAGCCGGATGTCCGGATAATTCTGATAAACCGTGTTGACTTCCCAGGCCCCGTCGATTTTAAAAGCGGCCCTCCCGCTCTCAAACAAATGTTCGATTGGCGCTTCCGACATGTATTTTTGCTCCACCACGCCCCGGAAAAACTCCATGGCCTCCCCCATGGAATCCGAATTGAAAAAACCGTCTACGGCCAACCCGTCTTCGCTGACCAGGTCACCACCGTTTGACCATACAAAAGGGGCGTAATAATAGATACTGGCCTCCCCTACCGGGAACGACATGTCCAGGGGATATCCGTTTTTCTCATCCATCAAAGGCTTTAACTGCCCTAAAATACCCATAAATTCCGTCCAGGTCCAAGGGTTCCCCGGTTCCGGGACCTCAATCCCCGCTTCTTCCAAAATGTCCTTGTTGTAGTACATCCCCACGCTGGACTCCATTACCCCCAAAGCGTAAAGCTGGCCCTGGTACGTCCCCTGTTCCAAAATGGATTCCAGGTATACGCCCTTCTCCTCCTGGCTTAGCTTTGCCAGGGGCTGGATGATCCCGTTGGCCGCGTAGGCCGCCACATTGGGCCCGTCTACCGTCAGCACATCCGGAAGCCCACCCGCCATGACAGAAGCATTGACTTTGTCCGAATACCCGCCGCCGCTGTCATTACGGGGGACAAATTCAATGTCGGCAAAATAGGTCCCGTTATACACTTCATTAAAACGGTCCACCGACTGCCGGTATGCCTGCCCTTCCTCTGTGTCCTCAATGGAATGCACCCACAGAGAAAGGTACTGCTCGCCTGGGTCGAACCCTGCCACATCCCCGGGCTGTACCTGCTTTTTCTGGCATCCTGCCAGGCAGCTTGCTGCCAAAAACATGGATGCCGCCACTGCAAATCCCTTTTTCATGACACCCTCCTGACTATGCATGTTCTCTAAAGTTAAAACCTCTTTAGTAACCGGTAAAGTAACCGGTTACTTTATGGTGTTATCTTATCACTATACCTTGCCGCTGTCAATCCACTTTTATCATTTTGTCATACCTTCCAATTTCTGCCCACCCTTCTTGTGCACCTTGCACATAACCGGTTACTTAACCGCTTATTTTCTTATTGTACCCACTTGTTTTTTCTGTTATAATACATGAAGATACAGAAAATTTTCCGGATCCCCCGGCACCCAAAAGTATTATGATTCCGCAAAGGAGTTTCCTCATATGGCAAAAAAAAACGTCACTTTCAGTGACATCGCAAAATATACCAATTTTTCTAAAACCACCATTTCCCGGTATTTTAACAATCCGGATTCCCTGACCTTGGAAAACCAGCAAAAAATTGCGGACGCCTTGATTGCCCTGGACTACAAAGAAAACAAGGTCGCCCGCATATTAGCCAACGGAAAAACGGAATTTGTGGGCATTATTATCCCCAACCTATACCTGCACTATTATTCCCAAATGTTAAACCAGATCCTTTCTACCTATGAAACCTATGGCTATAAATTTCTGGTATTTGTAGGAAACGACAAAGAAGAAACCGAACGCAGGTATATCCAGGAGCTCCTTGCCTACAAGATCGAAGGGATGGTCATCTTAAGCCATACCATCCATTCCGGCGAACTGGCTTCCTATGGCCTTCCGGTGGTAACGATTGAACGGGAAGACCAGCATACCTGCAGTGTCAACACCGACAATTACATGGGAGGCGTACAGGCTACCAGCCTCCTGTATAAAAACCACTGCGGCATCTTGATCCATGTCAACGGGGACATCACCTCCGACGTGCCTGCCTATGGACGGATCCGGGGATTTCAGGATGTATGCCAGGAATATGGCCTGCCCAACCAGCTGATCCTTACCCATCTGGGGAACACCTACCCGGAAACCGCCCGCTCCATCCGGCAGATTTTTGAATCCATAGAAGAAAAATACCCTGGCCAAAAAAAGGGGGTCTTTATGTCCAACGACACCCATGCCAATATTTTTCTAAACCTGGTAGTCCAAAAATACGGAACCTTGCCGGACAGCTACCGGATTATCGGTTTTGACGATTCCCCTATCTCCAGCGAAGCCATCATCCCAACCAGCACGGTAGGGCAGCAAGTAGAAAAAATTGCCCAGGAGGCCATGGACCTCCTGGTAATGCAGATGAATGAACAGAAAAAGAGGAAGCCCGTACCCTTGGCGGCACCGATCCACAAAATCGTCACACCGGTGCTGATACGCAGGGATACTACGGAGTAAAGAGGCCATAACAAGCCGGTGGCCAAATGCTTTTTATCCGGCAAGGCCATAAAATAAGGCTGTTGCAAAATGGGAAACCCCACAACCTTATGTAACAGCCCCTGTTTTTGGAACAGGCTTCCCGTGGCAAGATACCGGCAAACATCTCAATGGGACTGCAGCCACCGGACTGCCCCATATGCGTAGAGGAAACCGCCTAAAGGAAGCACGTCCTCGTTAAAAACCACACAATTATTATGCATAGGTTTTCCATAAAGCTCGTCTTCTTGCGGGCTCCCCGCTCCGACCAGCAGGTAACAGCAAGGGATTTCGTAAGTATATGAGGCAAAATCCTCGGAAGCCATAACCCCTTTTTCCGAAAAGATAACCCGATCCGGATCGTAGGCTTCCCTTATATACCCGGCTATTTCCCGAACCATGCCGGCATGGTTGTGCAACGGCGGAACCGAAGCCATTTCCTCCACTTCGGCGCTCCCCCGGAACATCAAAGCCGTCTGGAGGGCGATCTCTTCCATCCTTGTGAAAATCTGTGACGCCAGCTCCCTGTCCATTGTACGGATGGTCCCTTCCATAACCACTTCTTCCGGTATGATATTGGGGGCTTCGCCGCCTGAAAACTTTCCCATCG
Source organism: uncultured Lachnospiraceae bacterium (assembly GCA_910584845.1). GTDB lineage: Bacteria > Bacillota > Clostridia > Lachnospirales > Lachnospiraceae > Brotaphodocola. The sequence goes on along the minus strand of CAJUDH010000004.1, from coordinate 35,282 downwards.
TCAAAACCACCGGGGTTTGCGGCGAAACCTCCCTGGCATTAATCGCCTGTAAGGCCAGATAAATATGGGCCGCTATATTGATGGGGTCCACACCCGTCTCCGGCAGGGCCCCATGGCACCCCTTCCCTTTAACCCGGATCCGGAACAGGGTGCAGCCGGATAGGCATGTCCCCACCCCGCAAATAACCGTCCCTGACGGCGCACCGGAATGTACATGGAGGGCCATCCCTGCATCAATATGGGGATTTTCCAGAATCCCTGCCTCTATCATTTCTTTCGCGCCGGTAAACCCTTCCTCGTCCGGCTGAAACGCCAATTTAATGGTTCCGTCAATATGGCTTTGATATTGCCGGAGCAATTTCGCCGCCCCTAATAGCATGGCTGTATGCATGTCGTGGCCGCACGCATGCATCGTCCCGCCTTGTGCCGCAAAGGGGACAGGGGCTTTCTCCTTGATGGCCAGCCCGTCCATATCTGCCCGCAGCAGTATGGCCTTGCCCTTTTCCCCTCCCTGCACGGTTGCCACGACGCCGCTTCCCCCCATCTCCCGGGGTTCATATCCATATTCCTTTAACTTTTTGATAATAAAATTTTTCGTCCATGGAAGGGAACGGCCTACTTCCGGATGCTGGTGGAGAGCCCTCCGGATTTCTATTAATTCCGATTTCAGGCTTTTTGCCGATTTCATAATGTCTTGCATGTTTTTCCTCCTTGTCGTACTTCTATTGGTGTGAGGGACATAGGGGCTTTTCTTATCATGCCGGTTTTATGGCTCATCAATTTATAATGGCCTTGGCAAAAATAAATTTGCCAGTTATCATAGCAATGATGGTTTTCATCTGTGCGGTGTATATAAATTTCAACACAGAAACTTTTAATCCATGAGGCTTATACAGGCCCCGACTTTGCTGATGTTTTTTACCGTCCATGAAAAGGTGCTGGGAAATCGAACGTAGCAGATGGAAATTTAGCCAAACAATTAGCCAAATTGCCTAGCGGCCTATGCACGAAACCGGATTTTATTGAATCCCGGCCTGCCATTTCATTGAATATGGGAATCTGTGGATTGAAACATATTTTATGTTAATAATATAAGTGTTTCAAATTTCTTTGAAACACTTATATTATTTCATGTCTATTTTCTTTTCCTTTGTATCGCTTAAATCCCCTTAAACGCGTCTTCCCCTGCCGCTTCCCGCATCACGGGATTGTATTTCAGCTCCTTAAACTGTTCAAAATCTTTCGAGAACATTTTCTCCAAATCTGCATTGTAGCCTAAGATCATATGCGGCTGCTCGTTGCCGTAATATTCCAGGGCTTCATGGGTTTCTTTCTCTGACAGCGGTACATGGTATATAACTTTGTTGATGGCATACAGGCGCATCTCGCTGACACTGTTGCGCCCGGTCCTCCTGAAATAATACCCCCAAAGGAGATCCTTATTGGCGATCAGTTTTGCCCTGGAGCTGACCATATAGATCGTCCATTTCTCCCCTATCCATGTGCGCTTTCCGATCAAATGGGCACGGCTAAAATCCATTCCGATAGCTTCCATAGAAGCGCTGGTATCTTTTTTCAGGTATTGGTTGATGTCTTTCAAATAGGCGTTACTGAAAATGCCGATAATCGAATAAACCCCAAACAGCAAAAGCCCCAGGGCAACTGCCATCATGCACCAGAACAAAGGACGGTTAAAGCCGCCGAGTTCCTTGGTATCCAATTCATAGAAATATATCTTATCATACTCCCCTTCCACAACCTCCATCTCAGCCAGGGCGCTCCGGTAATACCGCTCCAGCTGAGGTTCCATGGGAGTCCAGACACCGGTGATCGATACCGGTTCGGGGGGATCTACCGTGTCCGTATCATCCCCCAGGTATTCCAAAGCCTGGTCTATTTTACCGCTCATCTCCGCCTGTTTTTTCTTATCCAGGTAAATGCTGTAAAAATACCAGGTGGTAGACTCGTCCCCTTCATTCTCTATGGACTGGAACACAATGTAGCTATAGCCATTGATGCTGGTGCTTTTCCCACCGTATTTTTTCGTGGTAGTGGTGGTATGCTCCACATAATCATATACAAAATATTCCGCATCAATGGTCACATATTTCCCTTCGTAGGTAGCCGGGTCCTGGGTGATGTCCAGCTTGGCCGGCCCGGTGGCCACATCAAATATGGCAAAATGCGTAACGGCCAACAATATGGCGACAATCACAATACAAACAACCGCATGGATTGTGTTTGATTTCCTTGCATGTTTTTTCAGTGTTTCAATCATTGTTTTTCCCCTTTTCGTATATTATGGTAAAAGCCTCAAATTTTGCTGTAGGGCTGCGCGCCTGCTGCGCTGGCCTACCAGCACCCAAATGCCGCCTTTGGCATTTTTTATGCATCCGCCGGCCCCTTCGCCTGCAAAGCAGGCATGGGTACTTGCTTGGATGCTTTGTGCATGCGTTCTCGACTATAAACAGATTTGCTGTCCATAGCGCCTATCCTTGCACTTTTTTCCCTTTCCCATCCCTCCTTTCCGGCTTCAGCCTATCCAGGCGGACTTCCTTTTTCTTGTAGGTGGCTACCGGCTCCTGCCCGACGAAATAGACCTTTTCCAGAGTTTCGCCTTCTTCCAGCTTAATCCCCCGTACCCCCCGGGAATTTTTCTTCAGCTCCGGAATTTCCTCCATGGCAAACCGCAAGAACACGCCTTGGGAAGTCTGAAGCACCACCTGGGTTTCCTGGCCAACCGGCCGGACAGCCAGCACCTGGTCCCCTTCCTGGAGCTTGGTAGACGCCACGGTCCGGTTATTGGTGAGGAATTCTTCCGCCGGCACCATTTTGACCAGGGCCATCCGGGTAGCAAACAGCAGCTTTTCCCCTGCCAGGCAATCCCGGGAGCTTAACCAGACAATATCCTCTTTACTTCCGTCATACTTGCTTATATTGTCCAGCGGCGTGCCTTTGTCCCGCAGTTTCCCCAATGGGATGTCCATCACTTTTGCCTGGTGCAAGTTCCCTTTGTCGGTGAAAACGTATAGCTTGTCGGTATTCATACAGGGGAGCACATATGGGTACTCCCCGTCCACGGTCTCCCGGTTCCGCTCATAGGCCGCTTTGTCCAGGGCCTTGCAGTAACCAAACCGGTCCATGACAAAAACTACCTCTTGGGCTTCCACAGGCGCTTCCTCATATACCGCCTCTTTTCCGTCCTCAATAAGGGTTTTCCTTGGCAGGGCAAATTCTTTCCGTATATTTTCCAGATCCTTCTGGATCACTTTATTCATGCTCTTTCTGCTTCCTAAAACCTTTTGGTATTCGGCAATCTTTCTTAGGCACTCCTTGTACTCTTTTTGTAAAGCCAGGACCTCCAGGCCAATCAGCTTATACAGCCGCATTTCCAAAATAGCCGTCGCTTGTTTTTCCGTAAAACGGAGCTGTTTTGCCTCATCCTCCCACCCTTTTTGCCGAAAAGCAATCTTGGAGGTGTCCCCGTTTGTCAGGCAGGCCTTGGCGTCTTTTAAATTGCGGGCCCCCCGCAAAATGGCAATAATTAAATCAATCACGTCGCAGGCCTTGATCAGGCCTTCCCGGATTTCCTTTTTTTCAAGCTCCTTGTCCAAAAGCGCCTGATACTTACGGGTGGCGTTTTCATATTGGAACTCCAGGTAATTCTTTAATATCCCCCTGAGGCTTAAAGTTTCCGGCCTCCCCTTGACAATGGCCAGCATATTGACCCCGAATGTATCCTCCAGCTTGGTCTTTTTATAGAGGATGTTTTGGATCTTTTCCACGTCTGCATCCCGCCGCAGCTCCAGCACGATGCGGATGCCTTCTTTGCTGGACTGGTTGGAAATGTCCACCACATCCGTCAATTTCCGGCTTTCTACCAGCTCCGCTACGTCCATAAGGAATTTGTTGATTCCTGTGCCTACCATAGTATAAGGGATCTCGCTGATAATCAGCTTGTCCTTGTCGCTGCGCCTGCGGCCCAGCTCCACTTCCATCTTGCCCCGGAGCTTGATCTTTCCTACGCCGGTTTCGTAGATCTCCGCCAGGTCGCTTTTGTTGGCAATAATCCCCCCGGTAGGGAAATCCGGCCCGGGCATGAAAGCCATCATCTCCGCCATATCCATATCCGGACGGTCGATATAAGCTTGCACCAGGTCGATAACCTCCCCTAGGTTGTGGGGCGGGATGCTGGTGCTCATGCCTACGGCAATCCCCTCCGAACCGTTGACTAAAAGGTTTGGCACCCGTACGGGAAGCACTTCCGGCTCCTTCTCCGATTCGTCGTAGTTGGAGACGAAATTTACAGTTTTGTCTAAATCCTTCAAATAGACTTCTTCCGCGAATTTTTTCAGCCTGGCCTCGGTATAACGCATAGCCGCAGCGCCATCCCCTTCGATGGATCCAAAATTGCCATGGCCGTCCACCAGGGCCATGCCCTTTTTAAATTCCTGGGACATTACCACCAGCGTTTCATAGATAGAACTGTCGCCATGGGGATGGTATTTACCCATCGTGTCGCCGACAATACGGGCCGACTTGCGGTGTGGCTTGTCATAACCCAGCTTCAGCTCACTCATGTCATAAAGCACCCGGCGCTGCACCGGCTTTAATCCGTCGCGGGCATCGGGGATCGCCCGGGCCGTAATCACGCTCATGGAGTAATTCAGATAGCTGCGCTGCATTTCCTCCGAAAATTCTGTTGTTAATATTTTCTCCGCCATAATCTCCTACGCTCCTCTGCATCCATACGGCCCTTTGCCGTCACGCGTCAATCTCCGCCTCGTCCGCATGGTCATGGATGAATTTCCTGCGGGGCGGCACATCGCTTCCCATGAGCATCTCCGTTACCTCGGAAGCCATCCGGGCATCCTCGATCTCCACCCGTTTCAAAACCCTCCGTTCCGGGTCCAGGGTGGTTTCCCACAGCTGCTCCGGATCCATCTCCCCCAGGCCCTTATACCGCTGCAGGCGGAATTCCCCCTTGTGGCCTTTCCGGTAACGCTCCAGCTCTTTGTCGTCATACAGGTATTGTTCCTGGCCTCGGCCCGGAATCACTTTGTAAAGGGGCGGCATGGCAATATATACATGCCCATTGTATATCAGTTCCGGCATAAACCGGTATAAAAAAGTCAAAAGGAGCGTGTCAATATGGCTGCCGTCCACGTCCGCATCCGTCATTAAGATAATTTTATGGTAACGAAGCTTCCCCAAATCGAAATCGTTGCCGTAACCCTCGGAAAACCCGCATCCAAAGGCGTTGATCATGGTCTTGATCTCCGCATTTGCCAGCACTTTGTCCATGGAGGCCTTTTCTACATTTAGGATTTTCCCCCGGATGGGCAAGATAGCCTGGTACTGCCGGTTCCGGGCCGTCTTGGCCGAACCGCCGGCAGAATCCCCCTCCACGATGAAAATCTCGCATTTCTCCGCTTCCCTGCTCTCGCAGTTGGCCAGCTTGCCGTTGCTGTCAAAGGAAAACTTTGACTTGGTCAGCATATTGGTCCTGGCTTTCTCTTCTGCTTTGCGTATTTTCGCCGATTTTTCCGCACAGGCAATGATCCCTTTGAGCACTTCTACATTGCGGTCAAAATAGTGCTGCAGCAAATCGCCGCTGACTGTGAACACGGCTTTGGTGGCGTCGGCGCTGGCCAGCTTGGTCTTGGTCTGCCCCTCAAAAATAGGGTCTGGATGTTTTACCGCCACAATGGCGGTCATGCCGTTTCGGGTATCCGCCCCGGTAAAATTGGAATCTTTTTCCTTTAACGCCCCCAGCTCCCGGGCATAGGAATTGACCATCTGGGTAAACCGGGTCTTAAAGCCAACCAGGTGGGTTCCCCCTTCCTGGGTAAATATGTTGTTGCAAAAGCCCAGGATATTTTCTTCAAAGGCGTCTACAAACTGGAATGCGACCTCCACCTCGATCCCTTCCAATTTATCGGATATATGGATCGGGTCGTGGATGGCGTTTTTGCCGCTATTCAGTTCTTTGACGTAGGCCACCAGCCCCTCCGGCTCCTGGAAGCAAAGGGCCTCTTCCTCCCCGGGGCGGCGGTTTTCATAATAAATAGACAGCTTCGGGTTTAAGTATGCCGTCTCATGGAGGCGGCTTTTGATCCAGTCTGCCCGGAAATGGGTCTTTTCAAAAATCTCCCCGTCCGGCAGGAAGTTGATCTCCGTGCCGGTGAGCCTGGTCTTCCCCATTACCGGAAGCAGGCCATTTTCCAGCTGGATTACCGGCATCCCCCGCTCATAGGCGTCATGATGGATTTGCCCGTTCCGGTGTATCTTAACGTCCATACGGGCCGACAAGGCGTTCACCACCGAGGAGCCTACCCCATGGAGGCCGCCGCTGGTCTTGTAAGCCTGGTTATCAAATTTGCCGCCGGCATGAAGCGTGGAAAACACGATACGCGCCGCAGACATTCCCTTTTTATGCATCTCAACCGGGATACCACGGCCGTTGTCCCTCACCGTGCAGGAACCGTCCGCTTCCAAAGCCACCCAAACGCTGTCGCAATACCCGGCCAGATGTTCGTCTACCGCATTGTCCACGATCTCGTATATCAGATGGTTCAGCCCTTTTGCCCCAACTCCTCCGATGTACATCCCTGGCCGCTTCCGCACTGCCTCCAGGCCTTCCAGGACGGTAATGCTGTCCGCATTATATTGTGTCTTAGCCATGATATTCCTCCATCTTTGATCCGTGCGCCCCAAGCCCCCTTCACAAACGCCCTTAAGCCTTTCACAGACAGGCTTTACGCATTACGCCTGCTTTTACGGCCCGCTCTTCCAAGGCGCCTGCTAAGTTTTGCCAGGGAATGCCCCAGCCCTATGGCCGTCGGCACTTTAAACGCACTTCCTCATTATACACAAAAAGCCATAGAAAAAGCAAGTCATTTATCGAACTTACTTTCGATGCCGAAACTGCCGCCTGCCATGGGGCCGGAAGCCAGGATACGGGGGCGCCTGCACCATGGCGCTGTGCCGAAACCGCCGCCTGCTATGGGGCCGGAAGCGGCGGTTACCAGCTTTGCCAAAGCAACGGGGCCTTGCGGGGAGTTTATTAGGAAAAATGCAGGAAATAAAGACCAATACTTGAAAGCCATAGAAAAAGTGTGTTATAATAAGTTAAACTGGAATGGTTCCAGAGGCACAGAAGGCAATTTTTCTAGAATACGAGAGGAAAAAGGAGATTTTATGGGCATAATGAATAAATATTTGTTGGGCTTTTACGATTACACGGTTATCCTTACATATGCAGGGACCTTAACGGCGTTCCACGGGATCCTGGCGCTGATGAACGGCCGGCCAAGGCAGGCGATCCTATGCCTAATGGTTGCCGGCTTCTGCGACATGTTTGACGGGGCCGTAGCCTCCACAAAAAAGCGGAACCGCCACGAAAAGCAGTTCGGGATCCAAATTGATTCCTTAAATGACATTGTAGCCTTCGGGATTTTCCCTGCGCTGTTCGTATACACCATGGCGCCGGAAAGCTATTTTTCCGTTATGGCGGCTTCCACTTACCTGTTGTGCGCTTTGATCCGCCTGGCCTATTTTAATGTCATGGAAGAAGAACGGCAGGATGCCTGCGACCAAGGGAGGACGGAATATATGGGCCTGCCTGTTACCACTGCCGCCCTGGCCCTCCCGGCGATCTATGAGCTCCACAGCCTGATGCCCGGCCTGACCTTCCACGTATATGGTACCCTCCTTTTTGTTATGGCCGTACTGTTTATCTCCCCCATCCGGATCCGCAAACCCCAGCGGATCGGGAAGCTGGGAATGCTGGCGGTGGGTACGGTCCTGCTTTTGGGTATGATGGCCGGAGGCTGGCGCGTATGACAAAAGACCCTTTTTATGTCCGTTTCCTTTATGGGACCAGGGTCGGCGCTGCTTTATTAAAAAGGCTTACCCATCCCCGTTTTTCCCGCAGGGCCGCCCGGTTCCTGGACTCTGCCGGGTCCCGGTGGCTGGTCCCCTTTTATATCCGGCTGCACCATATTTCTATGGAATCCTATGCCCCGGCACGGTATGGTTCTTTCAACCAGTTCTTCACCCGGAAAAGGGACAGCCGTTATATGGACATAGACCAAGACCCTTCCCACCTTGTCAGCCCTTGCGACGGATATTTAACTGCCTACCCCATAGGGAAGGGGAGCCGTTTCCATGTCAAACATATCACCTATTCCTTGGCCAAGCTGCTCCGGAACCCTCAGCTGGCCGCCAAATACGAAGGCGGGCTTTGCCTGGTCTTCCGCCTGGCCCCTTATAACTACCACCGCTATTGTTATCCGGACTCCGGAAAAGTAGTGCAAAACGTATCCCTCCCCGGAGTGCTCCACTGCGTCAGGCCGACAGCCTTGCAATGCCGGCCGGTTTACCTGGAAAATTCCCGGCAATATACCTTGGCCGACACGGAGAATTTCGGCCCCTTAATCCAGATGGAAGTAGGCGCCCTCATGGTCGGGAAAATCCATAACCACAAAAACCAGGGCGCCATAAAACGCGGCATGGAAAAGGGCTATTTTGCTTTTGGCGGCTCAACGGTTATCCTACTTTTAAAAAAAGGGGCGGTGGACGTCAATCCCCGTATCTGGGAAAATTCACAGGCAGGTGAGGAAACCCCCGTCATTTATGGGGAATGGGTGGGTACCAGGGTATAGGGGCTATCCGTTTATCAGGAAATTGCCTATAAGCCACGTTGGAAATCAGGCCATTCCGTTTCTTGATTCCGGTATACCTTGCACCTTCACCGGGATACTGCCCTGCAATCCCCCACAGGGTATCACCTTAGGCCGCCGTATGGATATGGTAGTCAAGCTTGGCAGTTTCATCTACAGGGCAGATGGCAGCGCCGCCTTTCACCCTTTGGCAGTTGCCTCTATCCCTGCCATCAGGCCTTTTACATGCTTTTCCACCTTTTCCCACTGCCTGCCCCGGATATATTCTGCCGGCGCCAAATTACTTCCAATACCAACACCAATATATCCTGCCTTAAAATATTTTCCTATGTCCTGCGGGGAAACCCCTCCCACAGCCACATATTCCGTATTATCAAAAGGCCCCTTCAGGTTCTTTATGTAGGTAAGGGGGAAAGCCCCTGCCGGAAACAGTTTTAAGGCCTGATACCCGTATTCCAGGCAGAAAGCTACATCCGACGGGGTCATAACGCCGGGGAGAAGCAAAAGGTGGTTCTCCCGGCAGAATTTCAACGTGTTTTCACTTACCGAAGGGGTGAGGAAAAACTGCGCCCCTGCTTCTTTCGCCACAAGGCACCGTTGTTTCGTGGTCACGGTCCCCGCCCCTACCCATGCATGGCCGTCAAATTTCTCGCGGAGCATGCGGATCTGTTCCCCGGCTGATTCTGAGTTTAAAGCCACCTCAAACAGCCGGATCCCTCCATGGTACAAGGCCTCTGCATAGTCCAGAAAACAGCCGGAAGGAATGTTTCTAAGAATGGCGCAAATCCTGTACTGCTTAAATAATTCTTTCATGGCTCCCCTTTCTTCCTTGCCCGGATTGCCCCGGTCCTTTTTAACAGCTTTCATGTAAAAATCCCCATGCCATATTCGCGTAAATCTCTATTGCCTTTTGATATTGGTCCAGATCAATCCACTCTTTAGGAGAATGGGCGCAGGCAATATCGCCAGGGCCAAACACAACTGTGGGAATCCCCCCTTCATTGGCCATGATCGAAGCGTCGCACCAATAAGGCACCATACCTGCCTTAAGCCCGCTTCCGCCTACCGCCCTGCCTGCCCTTGCCAACGCTTTTATTACTTTTGACTCCGGTTCAACCTCCATGGGAAGCCGCCGCTTTCCGGGACGTTTCTGAATTTCACTTTCCTGCACGGACACCTGGCACGTGTCATCAACCACCGATGCCGCCGACGCCCTAAGCTCCTCAAGGACCTGTTCCAAATCCTCCCCCGGCAGATCCCGCCGCAGCAGTGTGGCACGGCAATGTTGCGCCACCACGTTCGGCTTCTCCCCGCCTTGGATCAACCCCACATTAAAAACCGGCGCCCCTAAAAGGGGGTGGCTTCTCCCCTCATACCGTTTCGTAATATCCTGTTCCAACGCCCCCAGGACGCGCCCCATCTGAAGGATCGCATTCCCTCCGTGATTCCGCCCCGAAGTATGGCCGGGATATCCTGTCACTGTAATATCAATATGGGAAACCCCCCGCATGGCCCTCCCGATCTGCAATCTGGTAGGTTCCCCTACAATGCCGGCATCTGCCCGGATCCCCTGCCCCTTTAAATACGCAACCAGGCAGGTTGTCCCCCTACTTAAAAATTCCTCGTCCGGAACCGCCGCCACAATCAAAGTCCCGGCTTCCAGCCCCCGGCCAGCCAGGCGTTTTGCCCCGCAGGCCATAGCTGCCAGGCCCCCTTTCATATCCACAGACCCTCTTCCGAAAAGCTTTCCGTCTTGAATATGGGCCGAATAAGGGTCGCCTCTATAGTTCTGAACCGGATGGGTATCGGTATGGCCGTTGAAGACCAGAACCGGCCCTTCCTTCTTCCCCTGCAGAATGCCAAGAATCAGGGGTTGCCCTTCTTCTGTCATAACCTTCCTGGTTTGCATCCCTGCCTGCCTGAATTCCTCTTCCAGAAAATCGGCGATCTGGTGTTCGCTCCCGGTTACGCTGGGAATCTGCACCATCTTCTGCAGCAGGCCAACATCCTTTTTCCATGTTTCTTTTCCCATCTCCCTCTTGCCTCCTGCTATTTCACCTTTGCCTAAACGTCCGGCGAACCTGCTGCCTGGAAGTATCCCAAGACCTCATGGGCAGCGTCCAGGGCTGACGGCGCGCATCCTTGTATAAATTTCCTGCCTTTTCCCCGGTTCCCGGCACAATTCCCCATAAAAATAAGATCTTTTCCAGATAAGCCTTCAGGTATCTTTGTCCCTATAACAATCTCGACCTTGCGCCGGGGGTCTTCGGCAAAAAATCCCATGTCTTCTAAACGGCTGATGGTGATAGCCGCACAGCCTATGCAGCCGCTGCATGCCTGGTAATTGTGGACCACAGCCTGGCCGCTGGAAGGCATGGACGGGACGGCCCTCTGGAAATTCCGTTTTACCCCTTGAACCGCCTCTCCAAGGACCTCTATCTCCCCCATTTTGTTCGGGCCGACCCCGTCTGCCATAGCAAATTTAATGTGTTCGACTTTTTCCGGGTCAAACCCCATGATAGCAGCCGCCACCATATCTGCCGCCAACACATTTTCTCCTGCCAGCACCACCCCGAACCCCACCGGCCTCCCTTCTTTCGGCCCGAGCCCTTCCGAGGCAATGGTCCCGTCAACTACAGTCAAAGAAGTTTTCAAAACCCGGTTTAAATCCGCTACGGCCGGATTGACCCCAACATCATGAAACCGCCTCTTTTCTGACGGGGGGATACACCCTTTGAGGTTTTTCATGCCCAGGCTGACTTCCGTAATAAAATGGGTCTTCATCACCGGAATATTGATGATAACATCATATTCCAGACATGCCTGGTTGACCTTTACCTCATCCAAAACCCGCCCGCTAATCACGGGGATCCGGCGCGTAGGGCCTGAATTCAGGTCAACCATCCCCGCCCCTGTTTTTTCTGCCACCTTATGGATCCCACACCGTTCCATGACTTTAAAAGTGCCAATGTGGATGGATCCTGTCCCGTCCCCCACATCTACAGCCGAAGCCCCTGCCTCCCAGGCCAGTTCAATCAACGCCTCCAGAAGAAAAGGATTTGTGGTCACCCCTTTTTCATAGGAAGCCGGGCCTGTCAGGTTTGGTTTCATAAGGGCTTTCTGGCCTGGTTTTATAAACCGCCCCATTCCACCCAAAAGGTCCAAAGCCCTCCTGGCCTGTACACGGACGTCTTCCCCCTTAACTACTGCCACCGGATATTTTCCCATATTTTCATTCCTCAAGGATTCTTTTGATAAAAGCTGCCAGGCGGTCGACTTCTTCCTCCCGGATAAACCAGTTTAGAGAAATGCGGATCCCTTCTTCTTTTGTCTCCAGATTTACGACCCGCCACTGGATGATAATCTGCTCTTCCTCCCATGCCCGCCGGACCAGCTCCCTGTGGTCCTTCCCCGGAATCCTCATGGCAAAAATGGCAGTCCACAGCCGCTCGTCAGAAGGGGACAGGATCTCCACCCTATCCCCCAGGGCTTCCATACACGTTCTGCAATAGCGGTGGAGATGCCTTGTCCGCCCTATAATATTGTCCATGCCAATGGCATCTGCCAGCCGTATGCATTCCTGAAAAGCGGCATACATAGGTATGTGGCGCCCTCCATATTCAAACCGCCTGGCCCCTGGCTGCAACGAAACCTTATGGTTCCGGACATCAAAATCGGCCTGCATCCCTACCCCGCCAAAAGGGACCCGGACTTTGGGTATCAGGCCTTTGCGGATGTAGACGGCACCGATCCCTTCCGGTCCGCACAACCATTTGTGGCAGGACAAAAGATAAAAATCGCAGGAAAGCTCCTTTACGTCAATCTTGATATTTCCGGCCGCCTGGGCGCCGTCCAGCACAGTAACCACGTTTTTCTCCGCCGCCTTTTTACACATTTCTGCTGCCGGTATTGCGGTTCCGTTTGTGTGGAATACATGGCTTACCACTGCCATCTTCGTCTTTGGTTCCAGTTTTTCACAAAACTGCCCCAAGATCTCTTCTTTGTCCCCCAGGCCGCAAAAAGTATCGGTATCCATTTTTAAAATCGGTTCCGCCATATAAAAAGGAAGGATGGAGGCCGGGTTTTCCTGATCGCTGATCAGTACTTTCTCCCCTGGCTGCCACTCAAACATCCGCACAATGGTATTCAGGCCTTCTGCAATACAGCGGACAAAAAAGATTTCCTCTGGCTCTGCATGAATGAAAGATGCCACCGATCTCCTGACCTCCTCCAGAAGGCCTTTTAACCATCCATGGACTGTTACATTCACCTGGCCTTCTTCCACCATTTTCCCAAACACCGTTTCCATGGAGCGGTAAACAGATAAAGGCATAGGGCCGCAGCCGGCCGAATTCATATAAATATATTTTTCGGCGGCAGGCATCTGCCTGCGGCACAGGTCAAAACGTTTTTCCGGAGGTATCTTTAGCAATTCTTCTATTGTCAGAGACAAACCCGCTCACCTCTTTTCATCACAAAGGCAACTTCACCCAGATTTAGCATGGAATCCAGGGGATTTTTCCTTACTGCCAAAAGATCCGCCTGTTTGCCTGTTTCCAAAGAACCTGCCCAGGAGCTGATGCCTAATACTTTAGCCGCTTTCCAGGTAGCGCCAGCCAATACATCTTCTTTTTTCATCCCCATTTTCCCGCACATCATATCAAGGGTCAGGTAAAATTCGTCAAAATGGGTATTTTTGCAGCCTGCATCCGTGCCTGCCACGATCTGCACCCCCGACTCATACATCCGCCTCGTGGTGCCGAAACGGCTCTGTTGGAATTCTCCCCACATGGCAATCTTGTCCGGCAACGGCGCCGCCTCTTCCGGGGGAAGGATATAGGCCTTACCCACAGCCGGGTTGACGGCAATCCCTTTTTTTACCATTTCGTCTACCAAAGCCTGCTGGTAATCCTCCCCTTCCAAAGACTTAAAGCTACAGTGGTCCAGCACATCAAACCCGGCCCTTACAGCCCGCCGGATACTTTCGGTACTGTGTACATGGCCGGATACCTTTTTGCCCCTGGCATGGGCCTCGGCCACAATCGCCTCCAGGGTATCTTGCGGATACTGGTCAATCAAAGAATCACTTCCCGGGGTCATATTCCCTCCGGAAACCATAACTTTGATATAATCCACCCCTTGTTTGCACAGCCACCGGACCGCCTTGACGGCATCCTCCCGGGAGTCGCATTCCAGGCCACAGAAATTGCAATGGCCCCCGGTGATGGTCAAAGGCATTCCTGCCGTAATAATATCCGGCCCCTGCATCTCCCCTTTTTCAATGAAATCTTTCAGTTTCAGAATGGACATCCCCCTTGCGCCGCTGTCGCGCACCGTAGTAACCCCGCTCCTTAACTCCATCCCGGCCGCCTGGGCCATCCGAAGCAGGCAAGTTTCCTCACTGTCTCCATAAATTTCATTTAAAGGCTGGCTGCTGGAACTGAAGGAAAGGTGGAGATGGCCGTCAATCAGCCCGGGCAATACATAATATCCCCGCATATCAAAAACTTCCGCTTCCTTCTCCCCGATCCTGTCGGCAAAAAAATCCAGGCCTTCAATCCGGATGATCTTCCCTGCCTGAACCAGGATCCCCTGTTCCTTTTGCGATTCCTGAACCTGCTCTCCTGCGCAGGAAATAAGATGATCTGTCAATATCAGTTTTTTATCCATTTTCATCCACCTGTTTCTCCCATCGGATATTTTTATTTTCCATCAAACCTCCCCGTTTCCGGGCCATACCCCCACCTCCTAATCATTCAGGCAGGCATTTTCTTGCCCGTAGGGCTTTACCGTTTCCGGCCCCTTTTCCCCTCCCTTCAACGGGCATGAAGCCATGGGCCTCCGGGGCCCTGCCGTTTCCGGCCCCCTTCTTCCCTTCCTTCGACGGGCATGAAGCCGTGGGGCCTCCGGGGCCCTGCCGTTTCCGGCCCCCTTCTTGTGCCTTCGACGGGCATGAAGCATCAAATGCCTGTCCAAGGGGGTATGGCATAAATTGGGGTTATAAAGATGCTTGCCCCCCCAAACCCATGCCATATCCCGCCGTCTGAACGGTTGGCTTACATCATAGGCGGCAACGATGAGTAGCCCAGCATTTCAATGGCTTTGTCGATATGCTTTTGTCCGCCTGTCAGGGTCAGGCGGTAATGGGAGGGAATCAAGGCGTCAATCCCCCTTCCCGCCAGCTTATGGATATGGTTCCGGTAGCCCTCCATGGTAGAGCCGTAACAGTTTATCAGGCTCAATACCCCATTTAAGTAAATGCTGTCCCCGCTGAACAGATAACGTTTCCTGTCCTTATCCAGCAGATACAGGGCCGATTCCACACTATGCCCCGGCACCAACACAACCGTAACCTTGCTGTCCGCCACAAAAAAACATTGCCCATCCTCTGCCGTCAGGTCCACCTGGCAGTGAGGATATACATAATCTTTCGGATAGGCCCCTTTTTTTTTCGCCGCAACCAATCCCAGCTCTTCCTCACTGCCTTCCTCCAAAAGCCTTTTTTCCCCGGAGGACGCCACTATCGTAATCCACGGCATGGCTTCTTTTAACCCTTTTACACCGCCGCCGTGGTCTCCATGGGCATGGGTCAGGAAAAGATAACGGATTTTTTCCCGGGCACATCCGGCCTCAGAAATATTGCGGAGAATCCACTCCGTATCCAGCCCGCTTCCCCCGTCAATCAAAAAAGCATCGGATTTGCCTTCAATCAAGTATACATTACAGTCTTTATAATGGGAAATCCCCGGGCCGCCCGCCCCGCCGCCCACCATATAAATTCCATGTTCCAGACGAATATACATCACATTTCCTCTTTCTTTAACTCCACAATCATCTCTATCTCTACCGGCGTCCCAAAAGGAAGCTCGTTGGTCCCCAAAGCCGCCCTGGCATGCTTCCCGTTTTCCCCAAAAAGAGAAATCAACAGTTCAGAAGCCCCGTCTATCACAAAAGGCTGCTCGCCAAACCCCGGCGCGCTTGCCACAAACCCCAATACCTTCACAACCCGTTTCACCTGGTCCAGATCACCAATACTGTATTTTAAAGCAGCCAGGCAATTGCACATGGCCTGCCGGGCACATTCTTTTCCCTGCTCTACCGTCACTTCATTGCCTAATTTGCCTTTATAAAGAAGCTCCCCGTCTTTTCTGCAATCTTGCCCGGACACATAAACCAGCCTCTCGGCAAACCTTACGGAAGGCAGGTAGGCTGCTACCGGCCTGGGCACCTCCGGAAGTATGATGCCTAATTCCTCCAGTCTTTTTTCTGTCTTTGTCATATTTTCTCGTCCCCTTTTCTTCTATCCTTAAATCATCCCCAAAAGTTTGGGAAGCCACAACACCACATCCGGCACATAGGTGGCCAAAAGCAGTACCAGGATTTCAACCGTGCAGAATGGAAGCACGGCTTTCATAGTCCTGGAAAGCGGTATTTTGGCGATACTACTGCCGATAAACAGGCACACCCCATAAGGCGGCGTGGCAAGCCCGATGGTAATATTCAGCACGAACAGCACGGCAAAATGGATGGGGTGCACGCCTAACGATACGGCAAGCGGCGCTAAAATCGGCGCAAAAATCAACAGGCTAACATTGGCGTCGATCCCACACCCTAAAATCAGCAGGAAAATATTAATCAGGAACAATACCAAATACTTGTTGGTGGTAACCGATGTGATAAAGTCCGCTAGCAGCACCGGCACCTGCCCCATAGCTACCAGCCAGCCCACAGGACACGCCACCGCCGCAATCAAAAGCACTGCCCCGGACTGGACCATGGCTTTCACCATACAATCCAGAAATATCTTCCAGTTCAGGCTGCGATAATAGAACACCCCTACCAATATCGAATACAGGATGGCAATGGAAGCCGCCTCGGTAGGCGAACATACCCCTGTCATAATCCCCCCCAGAATGATCACCGGCATCAGCAGGGCCGGAACCGCACGCAGGACCGCATGGATAATCTGCCCTGCCGAATATTTTTCTGTATTCCGCGGATATTTCCTCTTAATGCTTAAATAAGTCGCCGGAACCATCAGGCCTACCCCCAAAAGGACCCCCGGCACGACGCCGCCCATAAACATCGCCGATATGGACGTGCCAAGGGTAGCGCCATATAAAACCATTCCGATGCTGGGCGGTATGATCGGGCCGATGACAGAAGAGCTGGCCGTCACTGCCACAGAGTAATCATCGTCATACCCTTCCTTTACCATTGCCGGGATCAAGGCCCCTCCTATGGCAGAGGTATCTGCCACTGCGGAACCGGACACGCCGGCAAAAAACATGGAAGCCACAATATTGGCATTGGCAAGGCTTCCCGGCACCCACCCTACCAGGACGCGGCATAACAGCAGGATGTCATCAATAATCCCCACCCGCGACATCAGTTCTCCGGCCAGGATAAACATAGGGACGGCAATAAAAGTAAAACTGTTCACACCCTGGAAAATCTGCTGGAACAGCATGCTGAAGGAAATCCCTCCCCAGCATTGGATCGTAGCTACCAGGCCCATGGCCATGGCAAAAGCAATGGGGATCCCCATAGCCATAAAAAAGAATAAAAACAAGAACAGATAAACCCCCACTAAGCAGCTCCCCCTTTCATAACCTGGCCCCAGCCCCGGATATGGTCTGCCAGGAATTTAACCGTGTGTACTGCCATCAGGACAAACCCGATATACAGCCCCAGCGCCCACCAGAAATAGGAAATCCTGGTGGCCGCAGCTTGTACTTTCATCTTTAGCAGCAGCATCTCGAATCCGTACTTTAAGAGGATTGCCAATACTATGGCAATGCAGATATAGCTGACAAACTCCATGACGTATTTCAGTTTTTCAGGAAATACGTCTACCAGAAGGTTGAATTTCACCAGCTCAATCCTTTTGTAAGCCACACTGGCGCCGTTGGCAGTCAACCATAACATACACATCCTGGCAATCTCTTCTGACCAGATGGCCGATGTCATAAATGGCAGCCATCTGGTCGCCACCCCTACAAGAAGCGAAAACAACATAATAAAGCCAGATCCGGCTGCCAGCACAATCCCGACCCGCTCTGACCAGAAGCTGCATCCGTCAATCACCTTCAAAACCCATGGTTTTTTTGCTTCTTTTTTCTCTCCCACCAGCATTCACTCCTTTTGTCCTGAAAACAGCAGGGGCAACAAGACGCTGCCCCTTATGTCCTTTTCCTTAATTTCCAATCGCCTGGACCCGATCATACAATTCTGTGGAGATGGCCTTCCCGTCGCCGATAAATTGGGGGACAATCTTCCCGGCTGCTTCCAGCCACAGCTTCTGGTCCTCCGGGGTAGGCTCGTACACCGTCACCCCCTGCTCCCGCATTTGGCCGGCTACCCCTGCCACGTCCTTTTCATTCAGTTCCCTCTTAATCTTTTCCGACTCTTTTGACGCTTTCACCACGGCCTGGAAAAGCTCCCCGTCCACACCGCCTAAAGCTTCCACCGTTTTAGAACTGACCACCCGCACCGACGGCCCGAAGGACAGGGTCAATACGGTGGCATATTTGGCCACTTCTGTAAAGTTGTTGGTAAAAGCCGGCACCGGGCCTGCGTATACGCCGTCTACCGTCCCCTGCTCCAGGCCGGTATAAAGTTCTTGCCATGCCATAGGCGTAGCGCCGATCCCGCAAGCTTCATACAAAGCCATCTCAATCTCGGAACCTGTGGTGCGGATCTTTAAATTATAGGCATCCTGAGGAACCTTTACTTCCCGTTTGGTATTAAACATCCATCTGGCCGCTCCGCCGTCCACGTCAAAAGTCACCGGATAACAGCCGATCTCTTCATATACTTGAGCCGCAAGTTCATCCCTCAAATCAGAAGCCATCACCTCATACACATGGTCCGTATCCCGGAACATCCCCGGGAAATCACAGAAATCCAGCACATGGCAAAATTCCGAAAGGTTGGCCGTAGAACATTTTGCCATCTCCAGGGTATTCGCCATACAAGCCTGCACTACGTCCCCGTCTGACCCCAATTGGCCGGCAGGATAATATTCAATCTTCACTTGGCCGTCGGTATAAGCCTCTACCAGCTCGATAAACTTCTGGTTTGCCTCATACTCGGCCGTCCCGTCTACCGCCGCATCACCCCATTTCAACACAATGGTATCTTTTGGCCCCTCTGTTTTTTCCGGCTCCGCCGGTTCTGCCGCCTATGTGCCCGAACCATCTTGTGCCGGGGCTTTGATCCCCTTGGGTGCTTCCTCCTTGGAACCACAGCCTGCCAATCCGGCCGTCACCATTGCCGCTGCCAGCAATAACGCAATCTGCTTCTTCATTTTTACTCCTCCTTGAATGTAAATGAGATATACCATTTATGTTTCCTGATTTTAGGATAATTCAAACATAACTTTTTGTCAATATTAAACTAACAAAAAATCTTTATTTTTTTCTTTTTCAACAATATCTTTCTAATTTCCAACGATTTTTTCACATTTTTGTTGATTTTTAAGTTTCAATGCATTATAATCCGTTTAAGAAGCAAGATAATTTGTCATTTTTTTTAAAAGGAGGTTCCCCATGCATCTTACACAGAAACAAAAATCTTTTGTCTCCCCGGAAGAAACCATCCGCCTGCTGCAGGAACTGGTCCGGATCCCCAGCATAAATGGGCAAGAAGAAGCCATCGGCCAGTACCTTCATCAATATTTTCAAAACCTGGGCTGGGAAAGCACCCTGTACGAAGTAGAGCCTCACCGCCCTGCCGTAGTTGCCCTCCTTAACGGAACACATCCGGGGAAAACTTTAATGTTCACCACCCACTACGACACCCACGTAGTAGATAATATGGAAATCCCCCCCTTTTCCCCCGAGATCCGTGATTCTTACCTATATGGAAGGGGGAGCTGTGATGCAAAGGGGCCCATAGCGGCCATGGTCATGGGGGCCATGGTTCTATCCCGCATGGAAAAACCATTTTCCGGCACTTTAATGCTTGCCTTCGTTCCAGACGAAGAATACCTGAACAAAGGGACTACCTGGCTGATGGAACATGGCATCACCGCCGACATGGCCGTTGTGGGCGAACCTACCAAAATGGCTGTGGGCTTCGGCCATCGGGGCTGTACCCACCTGGATATTATTACCAAAGGAAAAGCCTACCATAGCGCTTATCCGGAAAGGGGGGTCAATGCCATAGAAAAAATGGCCATGGTTATCACCCATTTGCGCAGCGGTTTCTTCCCTTCTTATGAAAAGAAAACACATCCTTTCCTGGGGCATCCGGTGATCAACCTGGGCCTGGTCACTGGCGGAACCCGGATCCACACGGTTGCCGACTCCTGTGTGGCCTCTTATTTAAGGCGGGATCTTCCGGGAGAAACTACAGAACAGATTTTAGGGGAAATCCAGGAATATCTGGATACATTAAAAGAGCTGGACCCACAGCTTCAGGCAGAAGTAAAGCTTAGTACCATCCAACAAAGAATCCGCCTGCCTTATTTTTTAGGCCCGGATCATCCCCTGGTCCTTGCCATGTCAGACAGCTACCTTTCCATTATGGGGAAAGAAGCGGAAAAATCCGTGATGAACTATTATTGCGATGCCAGTATCCTTTGCAGTGAATATGGCATACCCACCATTATTTTTGGCCCCGGAGATATCCATGTGGCCCATTCTTCCCTGGAATATATCAAGATCCAGGATTTGTGTGATGCTGCTTATATCTATGCCGACTTTGCCCTCTCTCTTTTAGGAGGAAACGGAGGCAATTTATGACAGAAGAACGGCTGAAAAAAACAGAACTTTTCATGGCTGCCTGCAAAATCAATATCCTGCTGGCCTGCCACCCCAAACATGTTTATTATTTGTCCGGCTTTTCCACCACTGCCCGCCCATATTGGCAGATCAAACAAACCTGCTGCCTGGCCTTCCCCAACGGCCCCCGTTTTCTAATCCTTCCCGCCCCATGGGCACAAGAAAGCATTACGGTGGGCCCCGGCTTTGAAGTCGTCCAATATTCCGGGGAGGTAGAAGACTGTGCCCGTACCATTGCTTCTTTGCTCCCCCGCCAATCCGGGCTAAAGGTGGGCGCCGACCTTACCTGGATGAGCACCCCCTTTTTCCGTGCCCTGGAAAAGGAACTGCCCCACGCCCTTCTTCTGGATGAGCATCCTGTCCTGGCATGGTGCCGAATGGTAAAAGATCCTCCTGAGATAGAAGCTTTGTATGAAGCCGGAAAAATCAGCGACCATGCATTAGAGATGGCCCGGAGCCTGATCACCTGCGGCAAGGAAGAACAAAATATCCAGTCTGCTTTAAACAGCCTCATGGCCGCAGAAGGTTCTATGGGCCAGGGGTTTACCACCAAAGTTATTTCCGGCGCCAATGCAAGCTTCCCCCACCATATGTCCGGCCCCTGGCAGATCCGTGAAAAAACCGCCACCATTGTGGATTTAAGCGCTACGGTCCGTTTTTATGAATCGGACAGCGCCAGAACGTACCTTACCGGCGGCCCTGCCCCGGAACTTTCCCACATCCATCAGGGAATCTGCGAAATTTTGGAAAAGCTTCCGCAAAAGCTATGCCCCGGAGTCCCCATAAAAGAGATCGACCGTTTTATCCGAAAAGAACTGTCACAAATCCGCCCCGACGCCATGCAGGCAGGGACCATCGGCCATGGGGTAGGCCTCCATGCCCATGAATATCCGGATATTTCACCGGACAGCCCGGAACTTCTTCAGGAAAATATGACCCTCGCCGTGGAACCGGCCCTTTATCTGCCGGGGCACTGGGGGATCCGCATTGAAAATATGTTCCACATCCGCAGTTCTTACGCTGACCGGATGAACAGATTGGAGGAATCCTATGGGAATCTATGAAGAATTGGGGGTTCCCCGTGTCATCAATGCCATGGGGACCTACACCATCTATGGCGGCTCAAAAATGAGCCGCCAGACCATACAGGATATGGGTGACGCCGCTTCGTCTTTTATCGACCTGGACCTGCTTCAGAAAAAGGCCGGGGAAGCCATCGCCAGGCTGACAAAAAACGAAGCCGCTTATATCTGTAACGGGGCTGCCGCCGGCATCTATTTGGGGCTTTTAGCCGCCGTTGCCCTGCACCGGGGCAAAAAAATACGTTATTTGACCAGGCAGGATTTCCGCTGCAGCGAAGTCATCGTCTTCCGCTCCCACCGCAGCCCTTACGATATTGTCCTGGAACAGCTGGGCGTCCCCGTCGTAGAATTGGCTTATTCCAACCACACCCTTATCTCTCCGGAAGAAGATATAGAAGCCGTAATCTCAGACCGGACGGCTGCCATCTATTTCCTGGAATCCGGCTGGGTCGCCCCCGGCGCCCCTTCCCTAAAGCTGACGGCATCTGTGGCAAAAAAACATCGGATTCCGGTTATCCTGGATGCAGCCGCCATGCTGCCCCCGGCTGATAATTTATGGAATTTCACAAAGGCAGGGGCATCCCTCGCTGTCTTCAGCGGCGGCAAAGACCTGTGCGGCCCCCAGGCCAGCGGCCTGATTGTCGGGCAAAAAGGCCTGATCGGCCTCCTGTTGGAATCTGCTTTCCCCAAACATGGCTATGGAAGGTTCCTCAAAGTAGGGAAAGAAGAAATCGTAGGGCTTTATTCCGCCCTTTGCCAGTATCTTTCCGCCGACTTAGGCAGCCGGATCCAGGATGCGGAAAGCCAGGTGGCATCTGCCTGCCAGCTCCTCAATGGCCATCCTTGTTATCTTGCCGCAAGGAGCTACCCCAATGAAGCCGGGCAGCCTATTCCCCGGGTATTGGTTACGGTCTGCCATGTTCAGATGGATGAACATAAGATCCTGAAATATTTATCCGCGCTGACGCCTCCGGTGATTGCAGCCGCCGCCGGAAAACAGAGCTTTTATTTAAATCCCATGACTTTGACAAAAGCAGAAATGGAGTGGGTCTGCCATCAGCTTCTGCAGTTTCCGTTTCCCCAACAATAGAAAGGAGGGACCGGCCTATGTACAAAATCGGATGCATCGGCCATGCCGGACGCCACGGCGAATTTTTTTCCCGGCTTTTCAACCGGGAACAGATGTTTGACGGTTATCGTTTTTCTTATGTTTTTGGAGAAGATGAAGAACTGTCCGACGAAGAGAAAAACCAACGTTTTTATCATGTAGACGCCTATTGCCCCACGGTGGACGAATTGATTGAAAAATCAGACGCCGTGATGATCCTTACCATCCCTGGAGAAAGCCATCTTCCCTACGCCTTGAAAGTCATCAAAGCCAGGAAACCGGTATTTGTGGACAAGCCTTTTGCCACTACCTACGAAGACGCAAAAGCCATTACAGAAGCCGCACGTGCCTATGATGTGCCGCTCTTTGGCGGTTCCACCCTCCGCCACCTGAAAAAGCTGGACGAAATCCGGCAGCTTATGAAGGAAGAAACCTTCCCCTTTGTCTCCATTTCCTACCGGGCTGACCCGGAGAGCCCCTTGGGGCTTTATCACTACTATGCCAGCCATATTGCCGAGATCTGCATATCCCTGTGCGGGGCCGGCTACCAAAATATCGCCGTCAGCCGCAACGGAAAAAATATCTGCACAGTAGTAACATACCCCCACTGCAGTGCGGTGCTGATGACCACTTTGGATACGGAACTGGTCAATATCCATCTCACAGGAAAAAAATCATATTCCTTTGACTTAAATCAGGATGAATGCTATATTGATGGTGCTACCAAATTTATCCAAATGATTCAAACCGGCCGGCCGCCGGTGCCATATGAAGAATATTGCCAATCTGTCCGGCTTATCCAGGATATTACCTGCAAGATGAATGCCTTAATGTACTGGCCGCCTGGCATTCGGGCGAATTACGCTGAATGATTCTTCCGCCTGTAAAACCGGTTTCCGGCGGCGTAACGGCTGTTACGGCCAGGATAAACACAGCAGATGGGAATTCAGGCAAGTAATGGGCCGAATGGCCAGGCAGCCATCACGCCAGCCTGGTAAACGATATACAAAAATAATGTGCGAAAGAAAATAAGGAGGATCCCATGAACCTGATTTATGACAACTGGGCTATATGGCAGAAACTGCTTACCATGCTTGAAAACCAGTTCGGAACAAAAAGTGAATTTATCCTTCATGATTTGACCAAGGATTATAACCACACCATTGTTGATATCCGGAACGGCTATATCACCAACCGAAAAATTGGCGATTGCGGATCCAACTTAGGGCTGGAGGTTTTACGTGGCACGGTCAAAGACGGGGATCGGTACAACTATATCGTAAATACCCGGGACGGAAAGCTGCTGCGCTCCTCTACCATGTTTATCTATGACGACCAGGGTAAGGCCATCGGCAGCCTTTGCATCAATACAGACATTACGGAAACCGTCCACTTTGAAGAATACCTTCGTCAATATAATCAATACAATGTGCCCGCTCCGGCCAGCCCCCTGACACCGGCAGCCCCTCCGGCCTTGCCCCAGGAAAAACAGGCCCCCGGAACCCAATCCGGCCCGGAAATCTTTGCCAATGACGTATCCCAGGTTCTGGATTTTTTAATTGCAGAAGCCGGAAAGCTGGTAGGAAAACCAGTAAGCAGGATGAACCGGGAAGACAAAATCAAATTCGTCCGTTACCTGGATCAGAAAGGCGCTTTTTTAATCACTAAGGCATCCGAAAAAGTCTACGAACATTTAAATATCTCCCGATATACCTTATATAATTATCTTGACCTGATCCACAAAGAAGCAAACGGGACAAACCCATCACCGGAAAAGGAGGAAGAAAAACCATGAATACAGCTTATATAGAAAAAATCTTTTCTTTGGACGGACGTAAAGCCGTGGTCACGGGCGCCAGCTCAGGAATCGGACGTGCCATCGCCATATCGTTGGCAAATTTCGGCGCGGAAGTTGCCTTGCTGGGGCGCTCTGTTGATGGCCTTCGCACCACCCATGAAACCATCGCCGCCAATGGCGGCATCTGTGAAGATTATATCGTAGACATATCCGACACGGATGCCCAGAGCCGGTTTTTTAGCACTTACATGGAAAAACACGGACAGATGGACATTTTTATTGCCAATGCCGGCATCAACCGCCGTGCAGAGCTTCCGGACGCTACTTTAGAAGATATTCATGCCCTTTTGAAAACCAACTATGTGGGGACCCTTTTTGGCATGATCCAGGCGTCCAACATCATGAAGCGCCAACATTCCGGCAACATCGTAGTCATTACTTCCATCAACGGGTTAAGCCCTTTGATCAATCAGGCCGTATATTCCAGCATTAAATTTGGCCTGGAAGGAGCCATGCGCAGTATGGCCGGCAGTATGGCTGAATATGGGGTCCGGGTCAACAGCTGCGCCCCCGGCTGTGTCCATTCTGCCGGCAACCAGCATATTTTCTCTATAGAGGAATTCCGTAAATCCAAAGAAGCCAACATCCCCCTGGGGAAAATCGGCAACCCGGAAGATATTGGAAATGTAGTAGCCACCATGGTAAGCGATGCCTATTGTTTTATGACCGGCTCTACCATATTAGTAGATGGCGGAGAATTGCTGCGCCCGAAACAAAAACAGCCTCAGGCAGAGGCTGTAAAATAATTAGTTTTTCGCGAACCCACTTCCTGGCGGCCCGTTTAATTAGCCGCCGGGAATTTTTATATTTATTTTCCGTTATCTTTTACCGATTCCAGGATTTCATTGCCATGGGCCACTGCCGCCGGCATTTCATATGCCCGGCCCGCTTTCAAACATCCGGCTGCCGGTTAGAGATACCGTTGGCGTAGCATATCCTGCCCGGGCAACCGCGCTATTCGAGTTTTCGGGGTCCGCTAGAGATACCGTTGGCGTAGCATATCCTGCCTCCACAAATACGCAAGGCTCAAGATTCCTTCCGTGGCAAGGGGCACACGGTTTTGCGCCCCGGATTTGCAGCCCTGCTGTGTTGCCGGCTTTCAACGTCCGGTATGCTTCGTCCCCAGGCCTTACAGGACCATAAATCTGAACTCAAAACCCTTTCGGGCCCCAAGTGCCGGATTTTGACGGCGGGTAAAGCGGCCGAACGTGGCGTACTGGGCTACGCCCGTTGACGGTAACGCCGTCGGCAGAAAAAAGGCGGCGCTCATGGCATATATCCCCTTGCCCGCTGAGGTATCCTTGGAAAAAATAACCTGAAATGTAAAAACAGCCTGTTAAAAAACGGATTATTCCTGTATAATATAATTGCCTTAGCAAAGGGCACAATCCAGACAGCCTGTAATCGGGCAAACTGGCGTACATCAAAAAGGAGGTTAAGCAAATTTGAAACGGAAACCGAAGCGGGCACTCTCATTGGTCGTGACTTCTGCAATGTTGTTCTCCACTATGGGAATGACGGCGGCAGCCGAACCAATCCAGCGGGATGCCCAGCCCGCCATCACGATGGACACCCAGTCAGGGCCAATGTCCGTCATGGCTGTGGAAGAAAACAAAGAAGAGATGGAATCGGAAGCCCGGCCAGAAACAGACGAAGGCTCCGGTGAGGAAACCGAAGAAGGAACTGAGGCAGATTCCAAAGGGGAAACAGACGAGGGCTCCGGTGATAGGGCTGATGAAGGCTCCAAGGAGGAAACCGGCGAGGGCCCCCAGGACGAAACAGAGGATGGCTCCCAGGACGGCTCCGGCCAGGGCCCCCAGGACGAAACAGAGGATGGCTCCCAGGACGGCTCCGGCCAGGGCCCCCAGGACGAAACGGAGGATG
>CAJUDH010000004.1:0-8780 GCA_910584845.1 uncultured Lachnospiraceae bacterium | reverse complement strand
ACGAAACGGAGGATGGCTCCCAGGACGGCTCCGGCCAGGGCCCCCAGGACGAAACGGAGGATGGCTCCCAGGACGGCTCCGGCCAGGGCCCCCAGGACGAAACAGAGGATGGCTCCCAGGACGGCTCCGGCCAGGGCCCCCAGGACGAAACGGAGGATAGCTCCCAGGACGGCTCCGGCCAGGGTTCCCAGGACGAAACGGAGGAAGGCCCCCAGGACGAAACAGAGGACGGCTCCGGCGAAAGCCTGGAGGATGAAAACGGTGAAATCCCCAAGGATGAACCATCTTTGGATCCGGAAAATCCCGAGGCCAACCTCCCTGTAGACCTCATAACTGGCCTCCACGGGCATAGCTGGTCCGCAGGCTGGAATTATGACGGAGCCTACCACTGGCACGAGTGCGATGTTGAAGGCTGCCCAGTAGCCGAAAACAGCGAGAAAGATGGTTATGCAGAGCATAACTATGATGATGATGGCGTATGTATCAACTGCAGCTACCATGGAATGGATGGTATTGCTGCTGTGTCACTAGGGGACATCCCAACCTATCAAGAAGCCTATGAGGCCATGGCCGCCTTAAAAGAAAAATATCCGGAAGGGATGACATGGACAAATTTTGAGCCCTATGGAAGCAAAGGCAAGTTAGGCAGCGCCTATTCCTGGAAAGGCGGCCCCATTTATGGGGCAAAAAGTGCCGTTGGCTGTATGGCCTTTGCGTTCATCCTCAGTGATAATGCCTTCGGTAATTTGCCTGCAAGGGCAATCGAAAAAGGTAAATTTACATTTGAGGATGTTAAAGTAGGCGATATTTTGCGGGTGCAAGGCAATAGCCATAGCGTTATCGTGCTCCAAAAGAGCGCAGGCGGTGTAACCGTGGCTGAAGGAAACTATAAAAAGACGGTTCACTGGGGGCGTGCGATGAGCGCATCAGCGGTCGAAGACGCGGATTTTATTATTACACGTTACCCAGAAGGCTATGCACCAGATGACCTGGATGACGAAGTGGCTTGGCAAGGGACAGAAGGCCGCTTGAATTGGTCGGTGACCACCGGTGGGGTGCTGACCATCTCCGGCAATGGGGCTATCCCCAATTACACATCGAAGGGTTCGCCCTGGAAGGACTATGACTTTTACACGGTGGTTATTGAGGAAGGCGTTACCGGCATAGGGGATTTTGCTTTTTATCAAAGCAAAGCCCTCAGCGTTTATATCCCTGACAGCGTGACGGCCATTGGCCAGAACGCGTTCTGTGAATCTGCGCTGGTAGCCGTGACCATACCCGGCACCGTCAATACCATTGGGGACAGTGCTTTTAAAAATTGTGAAAACCTGGCTTCCGTATCGGTTTCGGAAGGGGTGGCTGCCATTGGGGACAGTGCTTTCCTCGGATGCAGGACCTTGGCTTATATTGACTTTCCGGCAAGCATTAAATCGGTAGGTTCAGCCGCCTTCGCGAGTTGTGACAGTATGGTCAGTGTGAGGTTTATGCCTGGCAGCAGCCAGGTGGCGTTAGGAAGCGGGTTATTCCGTCAGTGTTGGAACTTAACAAATGTAACGCTTCCCCAGACAGCAGACACTATTAGTTCAGAAATGTTCCAATCCTGCTCTTCGCTTCCTACCCTGTATATTCCGGGAAGCGTCCAGAGTATTGGCGACGACCCCTTTACCTCCTGCAGGGCCTTAAAGGTTATTTACTATGGCGGCAGCCAGGCAGAATGGAACAAAATAGCCTCCATATATTTGAATGCCTCGTTGCAGTCGACTGGGACGAAAGTAGTATGCGATGCCGTTTTTGACGATCCTTTCGCCACGGACCCCGACGATCCGGGGGATTTTCTACCCGGTGAGAATGAGCCTTGCACGAACCATGTTGATGTCGACAATGACGGCAAATGTGATAATTGTGGCGAGGCGATGTCTGCCGACACCCCCGGCCCCGATGATGGCGACGATGGAGACAAAACAGATCCGGACGGTGATGGCGATGACAAGGCCGACCCAGATAATGACGGCGACGACAAGGCCGACCCAGATGACGGCGATGACAAGACGGATCCGGATGACGACAAAAAAGATCCGGACAGCGGCAACAACAAGCCCACAACGGATAGTTCTTCCAATGATTCCTCTGACAGCTCTGACAGCAGCTTTGATGGGGCCAGCAGGGCTGACGGATCGGATGCCCCGGCAATTTCTGCCACAGTCCAGCAAGGCCTGGACGGTTCCGGCACGATTACCGAGACACACGCGGACGGGACGGTTGTTACCATTACTACGGATGCCGCTGGCAAGATAAAAACAGAGGCCAAATTATCTGTTTTGGGGATCCAAACTGCCGAGCAAAACGGCCAGGCCGTTGCTTTGCCTACCCCAGCAGTTCCGGCAGTCAAAGACGCCTCAACGGCGCCGGCTATTACGGTCCATACCGGAACAAGCCAGTTGGTAAAAGTAGCAATCCCTACTATTTTGCCTACCGCAGGTACCGTGGCGGTTATCATCAAGGAGGACGGCACGACAAGTGTAATAAAAAATTCGGTTCCGGCAAAGAACAGTGTTGTGGCATCTTTGCCCGATGGGGCTACAGTAAAAATCATAGATAACAGCAAGGGCTATTCGGATGTCCCTGCCGGATCCTGGTTCTGGGATGCCGTATCTTTTATCTCTGCCAGGGAGCTGTTTTATGGCACGGCCGAAACCACTTTTGCCCCTGGTGCCCCCATGACTTATGCTATGCTGACGACGGCACTGGCCCGTTTTGACGGAGTCCAGACGGATGGCGGCACGGCATGGTATGAGAAAGGTATGGAATGGGCTGCCGCACGTGGTATCCAGGACGGGGCCAATCCGGACAGCAATATTACTGGTGAACAATTGGTTACCATGCTCTGGAAGTATCAGGGTTCCCCTGTGCTTGTTGATCCTTTATCGGAAAATGAAGGCGCCGGCCAGGTCAGCGACGCGCAAAAGGCGATGCGCTGGGCCATGAATAACGGTATTATAAGCGGCTTCGAAGACGGGTCTTTTGATCCCCAAAGCCAAATCGGCCGTGCGCAAGCCGCACAAATCATTATGAACTTTGCTAAAAAGGCTTCCCTTAATTCCGCACAGTAGCCAGTGCAGGTTAAGGATGGAAAAGGGCTGTCGTACGAAGGGACCTGTACGCAGCCCCTTTTCTTTGATTGCAGGAAATAACAACAACTGCGTACTGCAATCATGCTAAATGCAAAAGGTGCCCGTAAAGCCAGAAGCAGGCATTTGAAAACCGTCAAGGGCGCGGTTCAGATAGTCGTTAAAAGGCTTCATGGCTTTAAAAACCCTTACCGCCTGCACCACAAACGCCTCCCCGTCCGTTACCTCCTTATCCGGAACCGGATATTCCAAATACCAGCTTTTGAATTTTAAATAGGAAGCCTGGGGATGCCCTTTGTCAAAGCCGGCCGGGACATTTTTCAGGGCCGCCCCCTGTACGGTAAACATTTTTTGAAAATCCTCCGCCTGCAGAATTTCCTCCCACTCCCTGCCGTTTGCGGCAATGAAATTCCTCACCATGGAAGTGGCATCCTTAAACATATCGGCAAACAGCCCCCCACCGAGAAAAGAGCCGTCCCCGGCTTGACCGTCAGATAATACCCCACCGGCACAGGCAGCTTCCCCCCGGCAGAGATGTGGGCCCGGAATGCCGGATTGTAAGGGGATTTGTCGTGGCTGAACCTGGTATCCCTCACCAGCTTAAAGGTCAGGCTTTTCGGCTCATTGTGAAGGATACTTGCGTCAAATGCCCCGATCCCTATCATCAGTTCCCGTATAAGGGCCTCAAACTCTTCCTTGGCCTCCTTAAATTCCGCCTTATGGGCATGATACCACTCCCGGTTATTATTTTCCCTTAAATTCCCCAGATAACTTAAAATCTTTTGCGTATCCATGTCTGCCTCCATTTTGTGTCCGTACATCCTGTGTGCCACAAGGGTTCCTACCCCTTTTCCACAACCGAAAAAGCCGCACCGTCCAAAAAATTTAAAAGAAACATTTTCAGCCTCTCCGGAGGCTCATAGAGCCGGAAAAAAGAAAACTCCTGGGAAATGGCATCAATCTCTTCCATAGCCGCAGTCACGTCAAGCATAACCTGCTTTGGCACGGCATTGTAAAAATCCAGCCGGGAAGGGTGGATCCGGTGGTTTTTAATCGCGTAGTTGACCCTTTCCCCACAATGGCAGGCCCCCTTTCCGTACTCGCCGCAGTATTCCGTTAAGAAACCTGCCATCTTTTTCCGCACCCGGGACAGCCGCTGCCGGTATGCCTCAGGCGTAATCCCCAAAATATCCCCGGCAATCCTGCTGTCCACCCGGAACATGATCCCCAAAATAAAGATGCATCTGCTTTCTGTGTCCAGGCACTGGAGCATAACATTGGTGCAGGACTGTTTCAATTCCTCCGCCAGAACGGCCTTCTCCACGTCCTGGGTCAAGTCCGGCACTTCCTGGACTTTTGCATGGAGTATATCGTCCCCATAGTAGTCAAAACTGAACGGATACTTGGCAAACCTATGTTTCTTATAGTTTTTCAAATGGTTCACTGCAATGGAAAATACCCAGGTGGAGAAGGCGCTCTCTCCCCTAAACGATGGAAGGTGGGTCATAACCTTCAGCAAAATGTCTTGGGAAGCGTCTTCTGCATCCGGAAATGTCCCAAGCATCCTTAGAGAAAGGTTAAACACCAGATCCTGTACACCCACAAGCAGGGTTTCCATAGACTGCTTGTCCCCGGCCACAGCCTGGCCGATCAAAGCCTGTAATTCATTATCTGTTGATTGCCTCATCTTTCCCTCTCTTTCCGCTGCCTTTCAGGCAGGCTTTTATCCGGGATTTATCTCCCGTATTGGATTAGACAACCGAAAACCGGGGGTGTGACAGGAAAATTCAACTTTATTCCTACCGTTTCTGCCTCCGGCCAGCACGTTTCAAAAGCCCCTATCCCTTGCGGCTTTTAAGGGAACCAAAAGCATACTTGCTATAAGCCCTATTATACACCGTTGGCCGGTTTTGGGAAGCCCCTCATCTAGTGTACTGACTCGTTTACTTTCAGCTAAATGACACAGAATGAATTTTCAGCCTGCAAGGCGGCGGAGGGAGGCGATGCGGTGGCATCGTTGACCGACAACAACGCAGCAGATGGAAATTCAGGCAAGTCATTTGGCGAAATGTAAATAAGTCAGTACACTAGTTTGTTTTTGTTGGCAGTAAATGAGGTTCGTTGTGCTTAGTTGTTGAAAATACAGAACCATTCCATTTTTGACTGAAACTTCAGGAATTGTCTTCATAGAAAACAGGCTTCCCATATACCACAAATTATTATATTATAAAAGGGCACACAGGAATCGGAAACCTTCCGTCCCTGCCAGGGAATTCATTTTACTCCAAAAGTCGAAGCCGCCGCACCTACATCATCTGTCAGCGTGAATCCATGAAACTGCCTCAGGCACGGGCTTTTGTGGACGCATTAAAGGCCGGCCGGCAATAAACCGGCTGGCAGGAAAGGAGAAGCTATGGAATATCAGGTAACATTAGCGGAAATGCTGGATGCCAGAGAGCGCCGGTTTGCCTGGCAGCAGAAGCTGCTGGCACAGTACCGGCTCCCCATGGTCTGCTTTACCATGAACATTGCCGGGCCTGTAAAAGCGGGCCCGCTGATCCGAAATGGTTTTGAGCTGGGGAAACGCTATTTAAAAGAACAATTGGATTCTTTGCACCTCCCATGTACCCATTGGGAGGAAGTCCATGAGCTTACCGGAAGTGAAGCCTGCTACCTCATCGACGCAGACCCGCTCCTTTTAAAAGAGGTCACTTGTTCCGTTGAAGACTGCTGGGAAATCGGAAGGCTGTTTGATATGGACGTCCTGAAACCGGACGGTAAGAAAATAAGCCGTTCCCGGCTGGGCCTTGGGCCCCGCCGCTGCCTGATCTGCGGCGGGCCTGCCAAGGAATGCGCCCGCAGCCGTACCCATACGGTAGAACAGCTCCAGGCAAAAACCCGTGATATATTAATGCATGCCGTGGAAAAAGAAGACAGCACCCTTGCTGCCAGGCTGGCATGCAGGGCCCTCCTCTATGAAGTCTGCACAACCCCTAAACCGGGATTGGTAGACCGGGAAGGAAACGGCAGCCACAAGGATATGGATATTTTTACGTTTATGGACAGCGCCAGCGCACTTTGGCCCTATTTCCAGGCCTGCACACAGATCGGAAGGCAAACCGCCGGCTTTCCTGCCAAACAGACTTTCCTCCGGCTGCGCCCCTGCGGCAGAAAAGGGGAAGCAGATATGTTTTCCGCAACAAAAGGCATCAATACCCATAAAGGCGCCGTTTTTTCCATGGGGGTCCTGTGCGCCTCCCTGGGCCGTCTGCCAAGAGAACAGTGGAAGCGCCCTGATGTGGTTTTGAAAGAATGCTCTGCCATGACAAAAGGGTTGGTTGAATCCGACTTTTACGGGCTTACCAAGGAAACTGCCGTAACCATAGGGCAAAAATTATATCTGGACCATGGCATCACCGGAATCAGAGGGCAGATGGAGGCGGGCCTTCCCGCCGTGAAAGACGTGGGGCTGCCGGCCCTAAAGAAAGGCCTTTTAAAGGGATTTGGCTTAAACCGTGCCGGCTGCGGTGCACTCCTTGCCTTAATCACCGCCGCAACCGACACCAATCTGATTGCCAGAAGCAGCCTCTCTGCCTGGCAGGAAACCGTTTCACAGGTCAAGGGCCTATTGGCCGAAAACCCTTATCCCGATCCGGAATCCTTACGTCAACTGGACCTCGAATTTATACAAAAGAACCTGTCGCCTGGCGGAAGCGCTGACCTGTTGGCAGTTTGTTACTTATTATATTTTTTAGAAACCGAAGTGTAAATTTGTGGGGGAACCTGCAAATATGCCGGGACGGCGCAAAAAGTACGCCGAAGAAGGAGGAAATAATGTCCGAATATACAATCTCCCAGGTTTATCCCACAGACCGCCGCAGCCTTGCCCAGGTCGATTCCCTGCTCATGCAGGAAGGCATCTCACGGGATGCAAACCTGGATTATATCTGTGCCATGTACGATGAAGATTATCAGATTATTGCTACCGGAAGCTGTTTTGCCAACACCCTGCGCTGCTTTGCAGTCAGCAGCGCCCACCAAGGTGAGGGCCTCCTTAATCAGGTCATTACCCACCTGATGGACATCCAATATAGCAGAGGAAACCTCCACTTATTCCTTTATACCAAAATCAGCTCTGCAAAATTCTTTCAGGATTTAGGCTTTTATGAAATCGCAAGGGTTGATGGCACCCTTTCGTTTATGGAGAACCGCAAAAATGGTTTTGCCGGCTATCTGGCTAACTTGTCCAAAGCCAAAAGGGGCGGATTGTCTGGCGCGCTGGTCATGAACGCCAACCCTTTTACCTTTGGCCACCAGTACCTTGTGGAAACAGCCGCTTCCCAATGTGATACCCTCCACATATTTATTGTCAGTGAGGACGCCAGCCTGATCCCTTTTTCTGTGCGAAAAAAACTGGTGCTTGCCGGAACCTCCCATCTTTCCAATGTTATCTGCCATGACAGCGGCCCTTACATTATCAGCAACGCCACTTTCCCCAGCTATTTTTTAAAAGATGAGGAATCCATAATCAAAGGCCATGCCAAACTGGACTTGATCATCTTTTCCAAAATTGCAGAGGCTTTGTCTGTGTCCCGCCGGTATGTAGGGGAAGAACCCGCCAGCCAGGTTACCGGCATTTACAACCAGGTCATGTCCTCCAAACTCCCTTCGGCAGGCATTGACTGTATTATAATCCCCAGGAAGGAAGCCAGGAACCAGCCTATCAGCGCCTCCACCGTGCGCCAGTTGATTAAAAACGGCGACTTTGAAGCTTTGAAGCCATTTGTCCCCCCATCTACCCTTCATTATTTTACAAGCGAAGAGGCCGCTCCCGTAATTGAAAGGATTTGCCGGGCGGAGAATGTAATACACTACTGAAAACCTTGCCGGCCTTAACCAGGCGCCTCTACATGCCCTGCCCCTTCCGGCCAAACGGCTTGTGCTTTTTCTTCGTTACCGCAATGCCTGCCCTTGGGCTTACACAGAGAAATTCCAAATGCCCCCTTACCTTTCTAACGGTTCCGGCGGCCTTCCTCT
This sequence comes from uncultured Lachnospiraceae bacterium, assembly GCA_910584845.1. Lineage (GTDB taxonomy): Bacteria > Bacillota > Clostridia > Lachnospirales > Lachnospiraceae > Brotaphodocola. The sequence continues at coordinate 615 of CAJUDH010000004.1, read as the reverse complement.
TCAGAAGTGCCGCCGGATTCTACTCTCTTAATTTGTTTTATGCCGCCGTTTCCCCCTTTTGGCCTGTTTTCCCATCCCCTTTCTTCTTATTGGCTGCGGATTTCTTCTCATCCTTCTTGGTGTCCGGTTCTTTTACCCCCTCCGAAGCTTTAGGCGCTTTTTCTCCGGTCTGGCCTTTGGACGGTTCCACAGACGGTTTCACCGCACCATTGCCTGCCGGAGCCTTGGGTTCTGTCTCCTGGATTCCAGGCCCCTTGGCCGGCCCGGCTCCTGGCTCTTTCGCTTCCTGCTTTGGCTCCTCTGTTGCCTTAGCAGGCGCTTCCACTGCTTTCGTTGGCATCTCTTTCTTGGCATTCTCATCCTTCTTCTTTTCCGGCTTTTTCGTTTTCTCTTTCTTCGCCTTCTCCTTGGATACCTTGGCCTGAACCGTTGTTTCTGTCTGGTTCTTTGCTCCGCCCTTCTTATCCTGAGGCGTACAAGCCGCAACAGACGCTGCTATAGCAGCCGCCATCATAAATACAGATACTCTCGCTAATCCTTTTTTCATCATCCTTTTTCCTCGCTCGTATTATAAAGTAGTAGTGTTTATAGACCCTCTCCAAGGTCTTAATGCTA
>CAJUDH010000003.1 GCA_910584845.1 uncultured Lachnospiraceae bacterium | reverse complement strand
AGAACGCGCCGCGCTCGTTCTGATTTCCCACAGAAACCCAAGCCATGCCCCATGATTATATATATTTACCAATGTATATACTGATTTTTTCTTGATACCAATTTATTATCCGCTTAATTTTATTGAACTTAGTTAGTTCATTTAAGTAAATTAAATTTAACTACCCTCCATTTCCCTGTTTTTTCCTATTTTTCTGCTTATATTTTTTCTTTCCGGTTAATAAAATGCACAAAAACCTACGGACAAAAGCCAAAGCTTTTCAGCAGGTTTTAAAAGGACAAAGGATCCGATGAACCGGATCCTTGCGACGGGGCGCGTCTGCGTCAGCAGGCATTCCCCTTAGGAGCGAAGTGCGCATCCCCCGGAGGGTTTTACTTTATCGGGCACAATTTCCTATAAAGTAAAAAAGAGGCCTTTCCGCCTCATCGTCTTTTTCTTATTTTTTTGTAGCATAACCCGGCAAACTAAAATTTACGGCTTCATCCAAGCCTGCCCTCACCGGCGGCAGATTTATGGGCCAATACCTGCCGCCGGGAAGCGCCTGCCTTTGAACCGGCCGGGGCCTGGCCAGCGTTCCCTTCAATGGCCCTTTTGCGGCTAAGGCAGCCCCCTCTTGGCCTGCCCTTTAAGCCCCCTTATTATCGCAAGGCCCCAAAGGCATAAAAGGGCTTAATTGTAAAAGCCATTGCCTATAAGGCCGTATCAGCCGATCCTGCGGACGCTTTCTTTTACCACCACTTTCCCCGATACCAGCCTCATATCGGCCGGCGTACCCCTCTGCTCAGCCAAGGAAACCACAATCTTAATGGCGCACCGCACCATCTCTTTAATATCTACCTCATAGCTGGTGATGGTAATGTCGCACAGCCCCTCATATAGGTAATTGTCAAAACCCACAATGGAAATGTCCTCCGGAACCCGGTACCCTTTCGCCTCCAAAAGGTTCACCAGCTCGCTGGCCGTCAAATCGCAATTACAGGCAAAAGCCGTGGGCATACGTTTCGGAAGCCGGATATTCCCAATCTGCCCTTCCATGGTGCGGTCGTCAATAATCCAGTCCGGATCCGCCTCCAGCCCACTTTCCAGCAGTGCCTTGCGGTACCCGAAATACCGGTCCGTAATGCTGTTGCTGGCCATCAGCGTCCCCACATAGGCAATCTCCCTGTGCCCCTGCTCAATCAGGTAATTTACCATCTTGTACATCCCGTAATAATTGTCGGCCATCACGGAAGGGCAGCGCAGGCCCCTCATGGAAAAATCCACCATCACCATGGGCATATCCGGCTGCCTGCTTAAAAACTCCAAATACCCCCTGCCAATCTCACCGATGACAATCAGCCCCTGGATCTGCTGTTCTACGGCGAAAAGGGGCAACTCCATGGCTTCCTCCCTGTCATGGCGCAGCACTTCAAACAATATGACGCAGCTGTGGAGCCCTGCAATCAGTGAAAGTTCCTGGTACACCTTCCAATAGTAGGAAGGGTACGGCCCCAGGTATTTTTCCCCGATAACCACGCCGATGTTAAGGATTTTTTTCCCGTTGGGCACGGAAGCGCCCCTGGTTTGATACCCCATCTCCGCCGCTACTTGCCGGATCCTCGCCCGAAGCTCTTCGCTGACCCCTTTCTGCCCCGCCAGCGCATTGGAAACCGTCACCGTGCTTACCTGGAGCTTTTCGGCAATGTCGGATAAACGTACTGTTTTTTTCATCCCTAACCTACCCCTTACTTTAATATGTATTTAATTATATTTATTTAACTTAAATATGTCAAGATAAAACAAAGGGAATTTAATTAAAGAAAAACGCCATACTACAATACAGGCAAACAAGATATACCCGCCGGCTTGAAAAACATCCCCATCTTCCCATAAAACACTACCCTTTTCCCCACATATCCGTTATAATAGAAAAAGAATCCTGTTTGGCAGGATTCGCCGCCTGCGGCGGGCCGCTCTTGCGGTGAAACCATTGTCCCTTTATGATGCACTACCAGCCCAATGATAAAAACAAGGAGGACTACCATGATAAAACACAACCTGACACTGCGCCCCTGCGGGAAAGCCGCCCTTTTGTGCGTTGTGGCCTTTGTGGCCTGCCTGGCTGCCGGCTGCCGCAAAGCGCCAGAAAAAATCGACTTGAGCAGCACCCACACCACGGTGGCCGAAACCATGGCGCCTGATACAAAGCCCCAGGCCACCCCGTCCCCTTCCGAGGACGTGCCGGAAACGGAACCGGCCAGCAATCCGGATCCGGGCAGCAAAAATATTTCCACGAAAATGAACACTTATACCTCGGGTAAAGCCTCCATCCAGTACCCCAGCCTCGTCAACATGGATGACCCGGCAAAAGCCGCCGCCATTGACGAATTAATCAAGAAAAACGCCTTATCGGTGCTGGATGCTTACCAAATCCAGGATTCCCGGGATGCTTTGGACATTTCCTGCCAGGTACTGTCCGCCGACCGCAGCCGGATTACCCTGCTCTATCAAGGTACGCTAGCCCCTGACGGCAGCGCCCATCCCCAAAACTTGTTTTACAGCAACACCATCGACGTGTCAAATGCCTCCGACATCGGCTTTAGCCATTACGCCGACCCCTATACGATGGCCGGCTACGTCTTATCCGACGACTGCACTTTTTATCAGGCGGACGAAGAGTTAAAGCCCGAACTGATGAAGGAAAAGGGCAAAACCAGCCTGGATGATTATACAAAAATGTTTAACGGTGCCGATTTCCCTTTTACCGGCGATTTCCCCCGGTCTTTCAGCTATGAACATCAGGGGGTCATCTATTTTTCCATCCCGATGCCCCACGCCCTGGGCGATTATGCCATCGTCATGTTTGCCCCGGATGCAAAATAATAGCCGGATACCTTATCTACCACATTTTTACATAACAACGCAAGGAGGCTTATCATGGAAAACCTAACGATCATTCACCACCCGTTAATTCAGCACAAAATATCCATTCTGCGTGACAAAAGGACCGGAACCAATGAATTCCGGTCTTTAATCGAAGAAATAGCCATGCTTATGGGATACGAAGCCCTTCGCGACCTCCCCCTGGAAGACGTCCCGGTGGAGACCCCCATTGAAGCCTGCATGACCCCCATGATCTCCGGCAAAAAGCTGGCGGTGGTCCCCATCCTCCGGGCCGGGCTTGGGATGGTCAACGGTATCCTGGCCCTGGTCCCCAGCGCCAAAGTGGGCCATATCGGCTTATACCGGGACGAAGTGACCCACGAGCCCCATGAATATTATTGTAAGCTCCCTTCCCCCATCGAACTGCGTACCATACTGGTCACTGACCCTATGTTGGCCACCGGCGGGTCTGCTGTGGCCGCCGTTGACTTTATCAAACAGCACGGGGGCAGGAATATCAAGTTTATGTCCATTATCGCTGCCCCGGAAGGGATTGAACGGCTCCAGAAAGCCCATCCGGACATCCATATCTACCTCGGCCACCTGGACCGCTGCCTAAACCAAGACGCCTATATCTGCCCTGGCCTAGGCGATGCCGGAGACCGTATTTTTGGGACAAGGTAACCGGTACCTGTATGCAAAACTTCCTTTTGCAGCATCCCCTGCCCCCTGGGCATAAAAGTAAAAGCATGCGCCCCGCTAGATTGGCGCATGCTTTTCTTTCCCCTTGTTTTCTTTATGGCCTTACCTGGCTTCCTTTTGCGCCACTTCCCCCTGTTTTTTATAGATGGAATCTGCATCCACACAGCAGCGCACGCTGGAAAGGGGGTAGATGTTGGCGTTTTTCCCCACCACGGTGCCCGGGTTAAGCACCGATCCGCAGCCTACCTCCACCTGGTCGCCTACCATAGCCCCGAATTTCTTAAGCCCCGTCTCAATATCTCCGTCTGCTGCATGGACTTTTACCAGAGTTTTATCCGATTTTACATTTGAGGTAATGGAACCGGCGCCCATATGGGCCTTGTACCCCAGCACAGAATCCCCTACATAATTATAGTGGGGCACCTGCACGTTGTCAAACAAAATCACGTTTTTCAGTTCGGAAGAATTCCCCACCACCGCGTTGGCCCCCACCAGCACTTTGCCCCGGATAAAAGCACAGTGGCGGATTTCAGCCGCCGGGCCAATGACCACCGGGCCAATGATCCCGGCCGTGGGCGCTACTTTTGCCGTCTTGTGGATCCAGATCCCTTCCGTGGGGTTGGCATATTCACTTTTTGGCAAAGATTCCCCCAATTCCCGGATAAACTCCCCGATGTGCGGCAGTACCTCCCAGGGATACTCGTATTCTTCCAGCAAGGGCTTGGCCATGGTATGCTCTAAACTGTATAAATCCGTAATCTTCATCTCATTTTTTTTCATCGTTTATCTCCTCTTCCTTTCCTTTGGATCCCCTTATGGGTTTTTTGGGGGATGCTTTTTTGGCTGTTGGCCTTTCATTGCTTATAGCCCATGGGGAATTACTATAGTTTCTCCCCGTCTTCTCAAAATACTCCCGCAGTTCATATTGATTATTCAGTTTTAATACCCCATAAGTCCGCCCGGCCACAAAACGCTCCAGCTTCTCCATGTATTCGTCAGGTGTAATCGTACCGCTTGCCACATAAGCCAGCCCTTTTTCCCAGCTGGCTGTGAGCTCCGGGTTTAGCAGCTGCTTGATGGAAACATTCACCACGTCAAAAATCAATTCCCCCAACAGGGTGGGCATAATTACCTGGGTCTTCCCGTTTAGCGCCAAATATTTGATATTCACCAGTTTTTTTAAAATTTCTGCCCGCGTGGCGCTGGTACCGATGCCGCTGCCCTTGATCTGGGCCCGCAGTTCCTCGTCTTCAATCAGTTGCCCCGCATTTTCCATAGCCAGGATCATAGACCCGGAAGAATATCGCTTGGGCGGGGAAGTTTCCCCTTCTTTGACGCTTAAACGGCTTATGGGCAGGGACATGCCCTTCTTTAAAGTCTCCAGCATGGCTATAAACCGTGGGTCTTCCTGGTTTTTGCTGTTCAGCTCCGACTCTTCTTTCTCGTTCCCTTTGTCTGGGTCGCCTTTTGGTGCCTTTTCCTTCCCCGGTGCCCCGGACTCTTTTTTCCGGAAATGGGACACGTCTGCCACTTTTAAATAGCCGGCATCCAACAGTACCCGGAAAGCGGCAAAAAAATGCTCCCGGTCGGCTTCCATCTCCAAAGCGTACCGCCGATATACGGCAGGCGGGTAAAAAATGCTTAGGAAACGCCTGGCAATCAGCTCATACACGTTTAACGCCAACGGGGACAGGCTGCGCATGGCGCCAAACCCCTGCCCTGTGGGCACGATGGCATAATGGTCCGTGATTTGTTTGTCGTTGACGTACCGGGTTTTGGCAAGGCCCTTATAGCTCCCCCGGTTTAAGACATCTGCGGCAAACAGGCGCAAGGGGCCAAAATTTTGCAGCCCGCCGATATTCCGGTGGACCTCTTTGGCCACCGCCGTTGACAGCACCCGGGCGTCGGTGCGGGGGTATGTGACCAATTTCTTTTCATACAATTCCTGCACAACCTGCAAGGCCTGATCCGGGCTGATTTTAAACATTTTAGAACAATCGTTCTGTAACTCTGCCAAATTGTAGAGCAGGGGAGGGTTTTTCGATTCTTTCTTTTTTTCTATTTTTTTGATGGTTGCCGACAGCGGCTGGTTTTGCCCCAGCGCGTCAATCAGCCCCTGCGCGTACCTTCTCTCTTTAAAGCCGTTTTCTTTGTACAGGAACGGCGACTGGAAATAGCGCGAACCTTCCACGCTCCTCCATTCCCCGTCAAAATGCATGCCGCCGGAATCAAAATCGCCAATCACCCGATAAAAAGGTGTTTTTACAAATTCGCGGATTTCCCTTTCCCGGCGGACTGCCATCCCCAGGACGCAGGTCATAACCCGGCCTACGGACAACACGGTCCGCTCCGTCTTCATATAGCCGGATATGGCAGGGCCATATTTGAGGGTCAGCAAACGGGAAAAGTTAATCCCCATCAGGTAATCCTCTTTGGCGCGCAAATAGGCAGAGGCCGCCAGATTGTCATAATCTGACCAGTCTTTGGCATCTCGGATACCCCGCAGGATCTCCTCCTCCGTCTGGGAATCAATCCATACCCGTTTTCGGGTTTTCTTTTTCACGCCGGCCATCTGGTCCACCAGGCGGTAAATGTATTCCCCTTCCCTTCCGGAGTCGGTGCAAATATATATGGTGTCCACATCCTCCCGGTTCAGCAGCCTGCTCACAATCTGAAACTGTTTGGAAACGCCCTCAATTACCTGATATTTAAATTCCCTGGGCAAAAACGGCAATGCCTGCAGGCTCCATCTCTTATATTTCGGGTCATAAGCCTCAGGATAGCTCATAGTGACCAAGTGGCCTACGCACCAGGTCACCACGGCAGAATCCGATTCGATATACCCGTCCCCTTTGCGCCCGGAGATTTTCAACGCCGCAGCAAACTGCTGGGCCACGCTGGGTTTTTCGGCTATGTACAATGATTTTCCCATCTGCTGAAGGATCCCTTCCCTTTTTAATACCGTTTGTAAAAGGACGGAAACGCTGTCCCTGGTTCCGCCCCTTTCTTCTTAAAAAACTAACCAATGAAATATTTTGTGGCCATTACGGCAAAATCAGATACGCTGTCCCCACAAGCCGCAAATAGCCTGTGCCGGCTGCCTGGCTTTCCCGAAAAGGGATTTGCAAACGGTCACCCCCTTGGGTGGGCTTCCGCATAGGCCGACCACAGCCCGCCCTTTTGCATATAGTTCACATAAGCCTGGGTAGTAGCCAAATCGGAGTGGCCCAGCATAGCCTGTACCGCCTGCAGGCCTGCGCCGCCATTAATCAGGTGGACTGCGAAAGAATGCCGCAAGGAATGGGGGGTAATGTCAGCCTGGATCCCCGCCTTTTCCCCATAATATTTGACAATCTTCCAAAAACCCTGGCGGGACATGGGTTTTCCGTTACAGTTGGTAAAGAGCCAGGAGGATTCCTTCCCTTTCAGCAAAGCCTTCCTGGCATGGTTCAGGTAATACTGCAACGAACGGCTGGCCTCTTTCCCAAAAGGGACCACCCTCTCTTTCTGCCCGTCACGGCAAGTAATAAAACCCAATGGGAGGTTCACATCCTGCAGCTGAAGCCCCACCAGTTCCGATGCCCGTATGCCCGTGGCATACAAAAGCTCCAGCATAGCCTTGTCACGTGCCCCCTTGGGGGTGTCCCCAGACGGCTGGCTAAGAAACCGCCCTACCTCTTCCACAGTCAGTACCACCGGCGGCTTTTTCTCTACCTTTGGAACTTTCAAAAGCTCGGTAGGGTCCCGGCGGACCTTCCCTTCATTCCTTTCATAATGGAAAAATGTTTTGGTGGAAGCCAGCATCCGGGATATGGTGGCAGTAGCTTTCCCTTGCTGTTCCAAATATAGCATGTAAGAATTCAAACTTGTCCGGGTTACTTTTTCAGGTTCGGTGATGCCCTGCCCCTCCAGGTAGGAGGCCATCTGCAAAAGGTCCCGCCGGTAGGAAAGCACCGTATTCCGGGAAGCCTTTTTAACATTTTCCAGATAACCTATAAATGTTTCGATCTCCATCAACATGCCACTTTCCCTAATCCCCTTCTATAAGAGCAATGATGTCGAGTTACCGTGGCTATGCCAATCCCGCCGGCGTGTTCTTTGGGGCACTCCGTAGGGGAAACGCTGCCTGGCAGGCTTCCTTGCGTGAAAATAACCACTTTTCTACATTATAGCTCTATTTTTCCGGAAAATCAAACATATTTTTCCCACTTTATGGTACATTTAACCTAAATTCCCATAACATACCACCACCATACTGCCCTCTGGCATCGAACCTGCCAAACCTCCCCGTTTGGTGCCCGGGCCCCTTTAAGAAATCAGGGGCAGCAACATGGGATTGACATGGACTTCTGACAATATCCCGAACAGCAGGCAGGCCAGCACGGCCCCCCAAAACCGGTTTCTGCGGGCTTCATAGCCAGACAGGCACCGGATAATCAAGATCCCCCATGCCATGCCATAAAACAATTGATGGGGAAAATTGGACAAAAGGAACACAATAAGCCCGTAAGCCCCCCTGTGCCAAGTCATAAGCGCCATGGAAAACCCCGCCCCACAGCCGGCCCAGGAAAGCAAAACCCCCACGGACAGCCGGTTCATACGCCCCCTGCACAGCACTTCTACCACCGCGGTCTGCAAAATCCGGACCAGCAAAATCCGGATCACGCTGCCCAGCTGTTTTTCTTTGGTATTTTCCCAGCCCCGCTGCAGGTAGCCATAAAGCACATGATAATCCACCACCCCCGAGGCAAACATTTGGTTGGCAGCCACTGTAGCCAACAAAAGCCCTGCCCCAATCCAGAATAGCAAGTAAATCCCCTGGTTCCTCCGCCTCATACCGGCCACCGTTTTTTTACAGTCTATGTGGGGGGAGGGTATCTTATACTAATACATTGTTTCGCAAAGGCCGCCCTCAAACCGCCGGCCGGTTTTCCCCGCCGCGCAGGCCAAAAGCTTTGGATGGCGCCGGCCGGCTTTTTTTCCTGCACGCTTCCAACCATGCCCCAGGCGCCCGTCCGGTTATCTGCGGCAATGGACGAATACGCCCGGACCCTATCTCAAATATTTCCTGGCATAGGCCAAAATAGCCGCCACCGTCTTCCCGTCCGTCATTTTTCCGGAATAGATCAGTTTTTCCAGTTCTTCCACCGGCCATGCCTCCACATAGATTACCTCGTCCTCGTCCAAATGCTGGTGGGAAGGGATCAAATTCCGGGCCACAAAGACGTCAATGGCTTCGTCGCAAAAAGCTACGGTAGTATTAATGCTCATCAGGTACTCCAGGTTGTCGCAGCGGTACCCCGTCTCCTCTTCCAGCTCCCGGTAAGCACACTCGATCTTAGGTTCGCCGGGGGCGTCCAGCTTTCCTGCCGGGATCTCCAGGGTCTCCCGGTCCAAGGCGTTGCGGTACTGGCGTACCATCAAAATTTTCCCGTCGTCGGTCACCGGCACCACGGCAGCCGCCCCGTCATGGTGGATAAAATCCCAATGGGCCTCATGGCCGTTGGCAATAACCGTGTCTTCATAAATATTCAAAATGGCCCCGGTAAACTTAAGCTGCCGGTCTACCCGGATCACCGGCTCCACCACAGGCCTGTTTTCCTTCTGCCCGTTCTCCCTGTCCTTTTCCATGTCTTCTTTTCCTCCCTTTCCTTTCCTCAACCTGTTTCATCCGCCAATACCGGACCCCTGCGCCAAAGGCCGTACGCCCGGTTACCGGCCCACTCCGTTTTGGCTGCGGCGCTTCAAACCCATTTACCGGATCGCCCCGCATTTTGCGTAACATGCGTCCCCGGCCTTGAGGACCGCATTGCGCAGGCCGGCTTCTTCCAACGCCGCTACCGCTGCGATGGTGGTACCGCCGGGGGAACACACCTGGTCCTTAAGCTCCCCTGGATGTTTCCCGGTTTCCAGCACCATTTTAGCGCTCCCCAGCAAGGCCTGGGCAGCCAGTTCATAGGCCATGGCCCGGGGCAGCCCGTATTTCACGCCGCTGTCCGCCAATGCCTCTATAAACAGGTAAGCGTAGGCCGGGGAACTTCCGCTAACGCACACCACAGCGTTGATCAGTTTTTCTTCCACCAGCACCATTTTTCCAAAGGACTGGAAAAATGCCTGGACCGTCTGCTGTTCCTCCTGGGAAAACTGCCCCGCGTCATAGCAGACGCCGGTCATGCCTTCGCCTACCAGCGCCGGCGTGTTGGGCATGGCCCTTACCACCCGGCACCCCTCCCCAAAATACCCTTTCAGGCTTGCAATGGTAATGCCCGGGGCAATGGAAACCAAAACCTGGCGGCCCGAGACCCCGCCCCTGATTTCCTGCACCACCCCTTCCAGCTGCTGGGGCTTAACCGCCAATATCACGTACTCAGACGAAGACGCACAGTCAAATCCGCTTTTTGCCGGCTCAGCCCCGGTCCGCGCCGCCACGTCCTCGGCCCTCCGGACATTTTTTTCGTAAAAGGTGACCTGCCCCGGCTCAAAAACCTTCAAAAGCCCTTTCATAATGGCAAATCCCATATTTCCAGCACCGATAAAACCAAATTTATATCGAAAACCCTCCATGGCGCCCTCCTTGCCTTGTTTTCCTCAAACCTTGCCCTACATAATCGGCCTTATAATATCCGTTCCGGCACAAATGCCAAATAATCCGAAGACACCAGCTTATACTCGATTCCGTGAAAAGCCCCCCGGATACTGTCCCCATACCGCGCCTTCCCATGGCAGTGGGAATATACTACTTTCTCAGCCCCGTATTCCTCCGCCATACGGGTAAAGCAGCTTTCCGCCTCATAAAGGCTGGTAGGCGGGTAATGGAGGAACATAATAAATTTCTCATAGCCCGCTTCCCTGGCCAGGGAAAAGGAAAGCCGCAGGCGGGCCGTTTCCCGCTTCAACAGCTTTTCCACCTGCCTGGGCGTATCCCTCCCCTCGTCACAATAGCCTTTCGTCCCCACCAGGGCATAATCCCCGTAAGCAAAAAAGTTATCCTGCAAAAACTCCAGCCGGCCGGCAAACCTTTGGTTTAGCTGAGGGGTTTTCTTGGCGCTCCAAAACATATCATGGTTCCCCCGGAGCAAAATCTTCCTTCCTGGAAGCGCCTCGATAAACTCCAGGTCCTGGCGGCATTCTTTCAGGTTCCTCCCCCAGGAATGGTCACCGGTTGCCACCACGGTATCTTCCGGCTTCACCAGCCGCTGCCAGTTTTCTTGCAGCCGTTTTGCGTGGTCCTTCCATTCGGGCCCAAATACGTCCATGGGCCTGTTGGCCATAAATGACAAATGAAAATCCCCAATCCCATATAAAGCCATGGCTTACCATCCTTTTTATAATCCCTTCGGCCTGCCCCTCTTGGCAAGGCCCCGGGGCCCCTTTATTTTAATATCAAAAAGACAGCCTTGCCAAAGGTAACAAAGCTGTTTTTTGCCATCGGGGCCACTGGTTTGCCTTATGCCTCGTCAATTGCCTTCCCGATGTCGCGGCGCATATATTTATTGCCGAATTCTACCCATCCTGCCGCCTGGTATGCGTTGGCGCGGGCTTCTTTTAAGTCGGCCCCCACTGCCGTAACGCCCAGCACCCGGCCGCCATTGGTGACGATTTTGCCGTTCGGGCCAAACTTGCTCCCTGCGTGGAACACATAGTACCCGTCTGTCCCCGCAAACTTTTCCAGGCCGGAAATCTCATAGCCCTTTTCGTAATGTTCCGGATAGCCTGCAGACGCCAGCACAACGCACACCGCTGCATCATCCGCAAACTCCAGCTCCACCTGATCCAAAGTGCCGTCAATACAGGCCTCGAAAACATCCACCAAATCATTTTTCATCCGCGGCAGCACAACCTGGGCCTCAGGGTCCCCGAACCGGGCATTGTATTCCAGCACTTTAGGCCCCTCCGGGGTAAGCATCAGCCCGAAAAATATAACCCCCTTAAATTCCCGGCCCTCTGCCCTCATGGCGTCTACGGTGGGCTGGTAAATGTTTTTCCGGCAAAACCGGTCTACTTCCTCCGTGTAGAAGGGGCTGGGCGAAAATGTCCCCATGCCGCCGGTGTTTAACCCCTTATCGCCGTCTTTGGCCCGTTTGTGGTCCTGGGCGGAAGCCATAACCTTGATGGATTTCCCGTCCACAAAGGACAGTACCGACACTTCCCTCCCGGTCAAAAATTCCTCTATGACAATCCGGTTGCCCGCGGCGCCAAACTGCTTGTCCATCATCAGCGTCCGGACCCCTTCCCTCGCCTCGTCCAGGGTATTGCAGATCAGCACACCCTTGCCCAGGGCAAGCCCGTCTGCTTTCAGCACAATCGGCAGGGCCGCCGTCTCCAAATAGGCCAAGGCCGCCTCCGGTGAATCGAAAGTCTCATAGCCTGCAGTGGGGATCCCGTATTTTTTCATCAAATCTTTGGAAAATGCCTTAGACCCTTCCAGGACCGCCGCGTTTTTCCTGGGGCCGAACGCCCTTAGCCCTGCCGCTTCAAAAGCGTCCACCGCCCCGGCCGCCAACGGGTCGTCCGGCGCCACGACAGTCAGGTCCACTTCTTTTTCCCTGGCAAAAGCCACCAGCCGGTCAAAGTCCATAACGCCAATATCCACGCATTCCGCCACCTGGGCAATCCCGGCGTTGCCTGGGGCGCAATAAATTTTCTCTACCTTCGGGCTCTGGGCCGCCTTCCAGGCAATGGCATGCTCCCGGCCGCCGCCGCCTACGATTAAAATTTTCATTTATCTTTCCTCCATCCTGTGCATCGTCCACGCCATATCAGGCCTTCGGGATATGGCAGGCCCCTTTTATCCGTTACAGCCAGGCAGCCTGCCCGGCCCCGTCGCCCCATTGGCAATGCGGTTAATGGCCTCCGGCAAAATCACCCACTCCGCCTCTTCCATCACACGGCGCTGCAGGGTTTCCGGGGTATCCCCCTCTTTTACCTCCACGGCCTTCTGCAAAAGGATCGGGCCCGTATCCATACCGCTGTCCACATAATGCACCGTGGCCCCCGTGACTTTCACCCCTCTTTTCAGGGCCGCCTCGTGGACTTTAAGCCCGTAATACCCTACCCCGCAAAAGGACGGGATCAAGGAAGGGTGCACATTGATAATCCGCCCCTCATATTTTTCCACCATTTTTGCCGGGATTTTCACCAAAAACCCTGCCAGCACAATCAAATCCAAACGGTAGGAATCGACCGCCTCTAACAATGCCTGTTCAAAATCTTCCCGGCAGGGGAAGCTTTTGGGCGACAGGCACACCGCCTCGACCCCATGGCGTTTGGCCCTCTCCAGCGCATAGGCCCCGGGATTGTTGCTAATGGCCACAACAACCTGGGCGTTGGTGACTTTTCCGGTATCCAGGGCATCGAATACCGCCTGGAGGTTGGTCCCTCCGCCGGACACCATCACGCCTACCCTTAGCATAGCGTCACCCCTTTTTCCCCTGCTGTTACCGAACCGATGGCATAGGGGACCTCCCCGGCCGCCCGGATGGCCTCCATGGCTTTGTCCGCGTCTGCCGGGTCCACTGCCACGATCATGCCAATACCCATATTAAAAGTATTGTACATCATCTCCTCTGCAATATCCCCTTTTTCCGCCAGCAGCCGGAAAATAGCCGGGATTTCATAGCTTCCCTTTTGGATCTTTGCATGGGTCCCTTCCTTTAACATCCGGGGGACGTTTTCATAAAACCCGCCGCCGGTAATATGGCAGCATGCCTTCACCTTTACGCCGGACGCCTTCATCTTTTTCAATGCCTTAACATAAATCTTCGTGGGGGCCAGGAGCGCTTCTCCAAGGGTCTTGCCCAAGGCCTCATAATACGTGTCCAGGCCTTCCCGGGTCAGCTCTTTTTCAAACACTTTCCGCACCAGGGAAAAACCGTTGCTATGGACGCCGGAAGAAGCCATCCCGATCAGCAGGTCCCCCTCCTTTAAGGTTTCCCCCGTAATCATCTCTTTCCTGTCGCAAACCCCCACGGCAAACCCTGCCAGGTCATAATCCTCTTCCGGCATTAGCCCCGGATGCTCTGCGGTCTCGCCGCCGATCAAAGCGGCTTCTGACTGGAGGCACCCTTCGGCCACCCCCTTTACAATATCTGCGATTTTTTCCGGATAGTTCTTGCCGCAGGCAATGTAGTCCAGGAAGAATAAGGGCTCGCCGCCGGCGCAGGCGATGTCGTTGACGCACATGGCCACGGCGTCTATGCCGATGGTATCATGTTTGTCCATGATAATGGCCAGCTTAACCTTGGTCCCGCACCCGTCGGTACCGGACAACAGTACCGGCTCTTCCATGGCCTTGATTTTTGACAGGGAAAAGGCGCCGGAAAATCCGCCCAGGCCTCCCAGCACTTCCTCCCTCATGGTCTTTTTTACATGCCCTTTCATCAGCTCCACGGACTTATAGCCCGCCTCAATGTCCACTCCGGCTTTCTTGTAGTCCATAGCCTTCCTCCTACATTTGCGCCAGGTACTCTTGATACCCGGCCTTCTCCAGCTTTTCCGCCTTCTTTACCACGTCGTTCTTTAAGCCCTCGGAGTACTCCTTCAATTTTTTCAACAGCTCCGGATCGGACATGGCCAGCATTTTCGCCGCCAGGATCCCCGCATTGGCGCCACCGTTAATGGCCACCGTAGCCACCGGCACCCCCGACGGCATCTGTACGATGGAGTAGAGGGAATCCACCCCGCCTAAATCGGAAGTCTTCATGGGAATGCCAATCACCGGCATGGGGAACAGGGCCGCGCACATCCCCGGCAAATGGGCCGCTTTCCCGGCACCCGCGATGATTACTTTCATCCCTTTCCCTTCCGCCGCCTTGGCCCATGCAAAGAAAATATCCGGCTCCCGGTGGGCAGAAATAATCGTCATCTCATATTCAACCCCGAACTTGTCCAAAATCTCCGCCGCCTTGGCCATCACCGGCATATCCGAATCACTGCCCATTACAATTCCAACCTTCGCCATACTGCCTCTCCTTTCTGTCATCCGCTGCTTTTTGGGTTCTTTCACATACCGGAAACCGGGTTCCATTGCCGTCCCCGTTCCGGTGAATATTCCATAATGATACAATGTTTTTCCTGAACCGTCAACCGGTATTATCCGGCTTGCCGGCGGGCATTGCCCAAAGCCCTATACCCGGATCTGTTCCAAAATAAAGGGGTCTTTGATCTTTTTGTCTTCTGCCAGCAATACGATCTTCGACATGATTTCTGCCGTCTTGGGGTCTTCGTCCACGAAAGGCAAAAACAGTTTCCCCCGTTTCTGGCTGTGGACCGGCAGGATGTTGAGCATGGCGCCGCCTTCCTGGTGTACTACGCCGCTGCCCAGATGGACGTTGTAGGCCGCCCGGCTCCCCTGGACCAGCGCATGGCTGTCCTTCAATACCACGTTTCGGATCCCGAACATCGGCAAGTTCAGTTCCACAATGGCACGGCGCATTTCTATGGTAGAATGGCTGGTTTCCGGATCCACGCCTCCGGCATGGGCCACGCTGACCGCCAAATCCACGTCCCGCATCACTTCACTGTAAATCCGGTCCGGCACTTGCCCTATTGTCAGGGCCTGGAATGTCTTACGGTCAAAAAATTCCACCCATTCCAGCGTAGGCTCCTCAATATCGCTGGGGGAAAACCAATCTGCCAAGGCATAAATGCGGGCAATAATGTCTTCTTTATAGTAAATTTTCTGCAGGCCCTCTTCATAGTCAGCCACCCACCGGCGGTCCCGCAAACAGGCGACAGCCTTACGGGGCTGGATCTGGTTCCCTGCAAACATACGGGAAGCCTTAAGCCCCGACTCCTCCGGCAATTTCACGTACAGTTCCCGGAACACCTGTTTAAAGGGCTGGCGGATTCCCCGGCTGAATAAATATTTCTGATACTCATGCCACCGGCCGTCCCGGTACAAATCCAGGGGGTGGGCGATGCGAAGCTTCTCTTCCGGGGGCAGGGCGGCCGCCTCTTTGGCCCCTGCTGCCGTGCCTTTGCCTTCTTCCCCTGCCGGTGCGGATACATCCCCGCCCTTTGCAGGGGCCTCCAGGCAAAGCCCTGCCAAAGCCTCGTCCCCCGGCCCCCTGCTATACCGGACAAACCCCATCTTCTCTCCCGCCACGAACACAAGCGGCTCTAAAATGGCGCGGACCACAGGGTTGGCCAGCAGCCCTTCCACTTCGGAGGCAGTGAAAAGCTCCCCGCTTTCCATGGACTCTTCCATCATCTTCCTGGTCCGGGAATACTGTTCTTTCAGCTTTTTGTGGGCCTCCTTTACCTGCAGCACATAAGGGTCTTTGGCCAGCTTGGACGGGATGGATTTAAGCTCTTTTTGGCCTTTCCGGCACAAAACGGCGCTTTTTCCGTCTTCCCCCACAGAAAGGCACACTTCCACATCCCCCACCGGCGCCCATTGCATATAGGCGGCGAAAGATTCCGCCAGCCGGCCTTCCACGTTAAGGGTCAGCCGGGTCACGTCGGCAAACCCCGCCCGGACGCTTAGGTTTACCAGGGCAATGTCTGCGGCCTTGCCTTCGCTGGCCCTGCGCTGGGCGCCAAACTGCCGGCTCTCCTTCCGGTATTGCTGGATAAACTGGTATCGCTCCTGCACTTCTTTTTCTTTGCTTTCCCCAAAGGGGACCAGGCCGTAGCTCATAAGGAGGTCTTTATTCCGCTTGGATAAGATCTCCGTGCGCAGCTCTTCCAAAGTAACCTTCCCGGCAGCCGCATCCGCATATTTTCTGGCCCGGGAATGTTTCTGGCCGTCCGAGATGTATTTGGCAGCCTGGTAAAGCATCCCGAAGTTTTTCTCCCCCAGCATCCCATAAGCTTCCTCAAACCAAGCGGCATCAAATGCCCCTGCCTGCAGTTCATCCGGGGTCAGCGGGGTATATTTGGCGATTATGGCCTTTTTCTGGTCGTCAAACCTTTCGTTCATATGGGCCATAAAGTAATAGCACCCGCTCTTTAAGCCTGCCCAGCCCAGGTATTCCTGGATCACGTCGATCCACTGGGGCGCGTACATAGCCACCTCCACCAGCCTGGCCTCTTTGACCTTCGACCCCTTTAAGGCTTTCCTCAAATCCTCGCCGGTTTCCCCTTCTGCCGGATAGCAAGCTTTCAGCAAACCGCTAAGCACTTCTTTTTTCGCCAGGTTCCCTCCCCCATAATACCAAGAATAATAGGTTTCCTTTCCCAAAGTATCTTTCCCCAAAGCCATCAGGATACGGATCAGGTACCCGGTCCCCTGGATATACGTAATCCCCTGCATATCCCAGGAAAAGCTGGTTTCCTGCTCCCCCCTGCGCAGCTCCACGTCAACCATGGCAGGGACGATCCGGTCGTACGCCTGGCCTATGCTTTCCGCCAGCCAATGGTTTTCTTCGAAATAGGCCTCCCCGGCCTTATAGATCTGGTCCGCGATTTGGTCGCCGAAAAAGTCTGCCATAGACTTCCCGTTCATGGGTTTCACGCATTCCCTTTTCTTTACTTTACATAATATTTCCAGGCACCTCTTCCGGTCAAAATATTCCATCAACGCCTTATATAAAATGTCTTCGCTTACCAGACCCATATGGCAGGCTTTAAAAAACCAATAGGGCCGGATGGGCGTCTGGGGGGCAGCGCCGTTGTCCGGCATAAACCGCCGCCTTTTCCGGTCTGCCTGGCAGGCCAATTCGTAACGCCAGGCGGCGTGGAAGGCGCGGGTAAATTCCTCGTCGGTTTCCCAATATTTAAGCCCCTTGAAATACCAGAAAAACAGTGGCATCTCACAAAACCTCTTTTGAATTTGGGATACCCTGCCGTTCCACCCTTCCCAAGGGTAGGAAACCGTTATGTTTTTGCTGTTGACATAGGGCGTCAATGCCGATACCACATTGACCCCCGTTTCCAGCAGCTTTTTCCTGTCCAGAAATTCCCGGTGGTAGACCAGGCGGATATCCCTTACCTGGTTGGTATATTCCAGGCGGAAGGGTTCTGGCTTAAAGGGCAAAAAGCCAAATACTTCCTGATAGAAGCCTTTTGCCGCCTGATAAGCCGGCTGGCCTGTGCGGGAATCCACCGCAGCGATCTGGATCAGGCCATAGATGCTGCCGATCTCCCCTTCATAAAATTTCCTCAGTTCCCCGGCCAAAGGATACTGCTCCAACAGGGGGCTTTCCTCACCGGCCTTCTCTTCTTTGCCCCTTTTCTGCTTCCGGTAACTGTTCCCCAACAGGACTTTATCCCCGTTTTCTGCCAGGTATTCATAATCTTTATGGCGGTTCACCAGCTGGTCCAGCTTTTTCAGCTTTTCCACAGCTTCCTCCTCTGTAAAAGGCAGGCACAGGGCCGAAAGCTGTTTTGCCGTCATAAGCCCTGTGGCTTTTGGCGCTTCTTCCGGGGCATCCGGGTCATAAATGCCAAAGCCTTTTTTATCTGCGGCTGACTCTTTCTGGCCCTCCAGGATTTCCTGGATCAGGATCTTTTCTTTGTCTGTAGGATTTTCCACCAGGGCGGCCATGGGCTTCATATCCTTGTAAAGCCCGGCTTTCCCCTCATCCTTGGACAGCCGCATCAGCATATCCAGTCCGGCGCTGCGCTTCTCTTCCTTTTTGTCTGTCAGCAGCCTCCTGACGCTGTCTTTCATGGTTTCCTTTGGCTGCCCCATCAGCATGGAAATCAGGATGCCCCTTAAGCTGCTCCGTTTAAACCGCAGCATATCCTCCAAAAGCCGGTATTCCCCCTGGTTTAAGGTAAGGTTTTTCACAATTTTGACCGCGGTATCTGACGCCTGGGCCTCTGCATTCCCCATAAGCCCGATCACCAGGTTCCTCTGTTCCTGGTTGGACGGCTGGTACAGCAGCAAATTGACCAGGCGGGCCCTCCCTGACCCTACATTGCCTAAAAGCCCGGCTATGTACGTAATTTTTTCCTCATCCTGCAGCACATAGGCCAAAAAGGCCATCTGGGCCACCACAATCGAAGGGGACAGTTCTACCTGATGCCAAGGGAAAATACAGGGGGAATATACCACGCCCTTTTTGGGGAGGCGCTGATAAATCCCCATGAATTTTTCGTACAGGGCCTCTGCTTCTTCCCGGCTGCCATAATAATCGGCCAATACAGGCACCCGGGGCTTTTGAAACTCCCAATAATAGCCCCTGCCGTCTTTGCTTAGGGCATATTGGATGTGGCTGTACAGCTTGGTGGTAAATGCCGGCATAAAAGCCGCCACCAGCTCCATATCTTCCGTGTGCTCCCAAATCACTTTCTGGGCCATGCGGATTTTCAGGTCCGGGTCATATAAACTCTGGTTATAAAAAGAAGCCGTCAATTTCTGGTTTTTCGTCCCATGGCCAATGAGCTCATCCATTGCCTGTATCGCATCCTCGGCTTCCCGGAACCCAAGGGCCCACAAAGCGGCGCTGATGGCAACGGAATCGTTGGTGGCAAGCTGGGCGCGGCAAAACCCTTCGTCACGCAGGCACCGCCCCATAAGGCCCAACAGCTTTTCATTGACCCGGTCCACGCTGTTCTCGTCAAAAATCCCGATCCAAGTGGACACGGCCCGTTTCACTGCGGAAAAGCGGATCAGGCCATTGTCTTCAATCACCCGCAACAGCTTTTCAAAAACAACGCAGACCCCCTCGTCCATGGCCTCGCAAACCGCCTGCCTTACCCCTTCCTGCAGCCGGGCCGCCAAAAGCAGCTTGCACATTAATTCATGCAGCTCTTCATTGTCCGAACGCATAATGCCCAGGATCATCTCCCGGTCCAGGTAGGCCGTATTGTTCTCACTTAAAATCAAATCTTTCAAAGCTTGGACCACCGTCTGGTTCCCTAAATCAATTTCCGCCGCATAGACATAACTGAAATCCCGGCCGAAATACCATTGGTTCTGGACATAGTCCAGCTTTTCCCCATCCAGCCGCTTTAAAATAAGGTCTTCCGGCCTGTCCCCCAAATAGAAAAATTTCTCAAACGTCAAAAGCAGGGAAAACATCTGCCCGGCCTGGGGGCCGTACCCGGCGGTCCGCACCGGGCGGCGGGCCCAGCCCCGGGTAAAGGGGAATTGGTTCAGCTTGTCGATGATATAGAGGTAAGAAGGCTGGTACCTTTTGGGCACAAAGGCATCCAAAAGCCCCTGATGGGCCCCGCCCTGGGTAAACCACCGGGAAGGCCGGGCATCTTTCCGGGCATAAAATTGCCGGGAAATGTCCTGAAACATTTTATGGGCTGTGTTTTCCTTTTCTTTCAGCTCCAGCGCCAGGTCCTTGTCGGATGCGGCAAATTTGCCAATCCTTCTATAAAGCTCTTCCGAACGGCCTTTGGTTATTTTTTGCCTTGTATTGTAATCATAATCCGCCATCTCACCACATCCTTCCCGCCAGCATGGTCAGCCGGACAAAGGTAAATAAATTCTCTTCGGTTATATCCACGGCATCCTCCAGGTTTTCCAAAGGCTTCCCATCCATAAAAATCCGGTAAATCCCGTCTTCAAAACATTGAATGGCATTGTCCCTGGCCTTATGCCTGTCGGCCTTTTTTTCTCCGTAATTCTGGCCAAACCCCACCTTCCCCCCTTGGGCCTTATCCTCAATCTCCTCTTTGGTGAGGCAGGAGAGGATTTCCGGAATCTTCTGGGAAGCCTCCAGCCTTTGGTTATATTCCTCCACCTGGGAGTCCACCACCGCCAGGACCAGTTCCCGCACCGTACCCGGGCGCCCGGCAATTTCACAGGTTTTCTCTTCGATGGAATTTTTACGTTTCCCCATGTGTTTTACGTTTACTTTTATTTTCATGTCATGATCCCTCCAGGGCATTATTTAGCTCTTCCGTACCCGGCGCCACGAACCGCCCGCCTTGGACCACCGGATACTCCGACCCGTCCGCCCCGACCGCCACAATGTCCCCCAGTTCCGAATAAGGGATGGTAATGTCTGTGTGGCAGCCGAAATAGGCCCTGGACACGTCCTCTTTCCTCAAAGCGGAAATTTCGTTGTCCCGGGCGATTACCTCCCGCCCGTCAGGGTTGTAGACGGGGGAATCCTCACTCCAGCTATAGCAGGTGTCGCCCACCGCAAAATGGGGCCCCATTTTTTCCACAATCAAAATCGGGAGCTTTTCGACAATCCCGTATTTTTCCGCCATGGCATAAGCCACCGTGTTGGTACCAATGGCAAACTCGCCCATGGGGAGGGTATTGTGGTTTTTCAGGATCTCCTGTCGGATCAGCGCCTTGCCTTCCTTCGGGTCCGTAAAATTGTCGCAGGAATACTCCGTCACCCTGCCGTCTTCAAACCACAACCGTAAATTTTTGTATTGGATATTTCCCAGATATACTTTGTTCACATGCAGCAGGCCGTTGGTCCCAGCCAGCACAGGGGAAGTAAACGCCTCCCCCAGGGGGATGTTTACATCGGCCACGCAGTTCTCAAAATTCGTTTCTTTTGCCGGGTCAGATAAGGGGTGCAACGTAACCTTCAGGTCGGTATCGTTTTTTATGCCGCCCGGCATTTTCCGCCCGGTGACCCGCACGTATTGGGCTTTGTCCAGCGTTTGGATAATCTTTTGCTGGATCTCCTTATAAACTTCATAATCCAAGGTATTGATCCGGATGGTTTCCGCAAAAACCTCTTCAAAATCCGCCCCGATGTCTGGCGACGGGAAAGCTATGATAGTAAAGCTGGTTTCTTCCCCGGGCACATAGGCGTTCACCACCGGCATGGATTCCCGGGAATAGGCAATGGACAATTCCTCCTGTTTTTTGCTTAATACGAAAGCTTCCGGCTTGTTTACCGGCTGGAAATGGGCCTGCCCGAAAGTCTCCACCACCGCCGGCCCGGCAAAGTCCGCCGCTTCCTTTTTCATGGCCTCGTAGGCGGATTTTAATACGGCCAGTTTCCGGTCTTTAAAAGCTTTGTCGAAATAGACGGCCTGGTCATACCGGTGGTCATAGTCATACTGCCGGTTGGGCGACGACCCGTGGTACCCGATTTTCCGGTTGGGCGTCTGGGTCACCGACCAGACAGCCGCCCGGTATATAATAGGCTCCAGCCCCATTTCCCGGAACTGGAAAATAGCCGCCCGGACCATCCTCTCAAACCCAAGCTCATACCGGATGGCCACTGTCCGTTTTTTTGAAAGGTCACGGCCCATTACCGCAAACCCTTTCTGATACCCCTGGGTATAAGTGGAGGCCATCTTATCAATGGTTTCCTGGGGAAGGCCGTTTAAAAATTCCGCCACTTTCCGTTCCGAAGGGGACACATATTCCCCGAACCAGTACAAATACCTCAGGTCCGTTAAGTCGCTGTCCAGGATAATGTCTTTGGCAAAGGACAGGGAGGGGTCCAATTGTTCCCGGATCCGGTAGGGCAGCGTAACGTCCGTATAATCGCTGTAAAACCAATACAAAATGTCCCGGACGGTTTTCACCGGGGGAACCTGGCCCTCGAAGCAATTATAAACCTCAATGAGCGTTTCGCAAAGGATCGTAATATCGGTAAGCCGGCACTCATAGGCAAAGGCAACCGCCCCCCGAAGCTGGGCATAGAAGGCGGCCAACAAAGGCCCCAGCTCCGGCCCCAGCTCCTTGGCGCCGTATGCGGGGTTGGCATAGCTTTCCTCATAATGGCCTGGCAGGATTTCCCCATACAGCAGCTGGTTTTCTTTTTCCAGCTCATTTAAGCTTAACCCTTTTAGCCCCCCTTGCAGCTGACGCTGGGCCAGCCTTTCCAACTGGCCGGTAAACCAGGCCAGCCGGGCAAAATATCCGGCAAAAGGCCCTTTAGCCTGGTTGTCTGCCAAAATCCCCCGGATCCGGTCCATAGCCAGGCAATACCGTTCTTGAACCTTGGCATTCTCTTCCTTCCACAATTCCCGATACTCCATATGTTCGCCATTCCTTTCCCTTACAGCTTCTATTTTCTGACGCATCCTCCCCTTATCCGTACACGCCCGCCGGCAAATCGGATTGCCGGCTGCGTAGCGGCGGCTACGGCCAGGCATCCGGCACAGCAGACGGGGACCGGCAAGGAAGTTTGCCTGAACCGGGCCATGGCCGTATGCTAAACCATAACCCCCACAATAATCATGCATGTCCAAAAGAGGATCAGCCCTCCGGTAATGCCCATGCCGATTTTAGCAAACAGGTAATTTTTTTCTTTTTCAAACAGGGACAGCCCCCCATATCCCAGCCCCACCACGGCAAATAGAAGGCTGCTCACCCCCCACGCCGCCACGTCAAGCCCCCCTTCCCCCTTAAGGCGGACGCTCAAGGCCAGGCTGACCACACATAGCGCCAGGGACAAAAGGGCCAATGGCAGGCTGACCAGGCTCCTTTTTGCAAAAGGCTTCCTGATATAGGAAATCTTAAATTTTTTCCTTGCCATGCCGCCTCCTTATCCGCACGGACTGGACCATAAGGTAAGCCAAATACCCCATGGCCCCGCCCAAAGTATTCAAAAACAAATCGTCTACGTCAAAACTCCCCACCTGGAGCACAAGCTGAACCGTCTCAATACATAAACTCATCCCAAAAGAAAGCAATATGGCATTGTACCATTTTTCCCCTTTTTTAATAACAATGGGGAGGAAAAAACCACAAGGCATGAAAGCCGCCACATTGCCCACTACATTCAGAAAAAAAGCCTCCATCCCCAACTGATGCCGGTACCGGTAAAACCTCTTGATTTCCTTAAACAGTTCTAAATTATACGCATATCCATGATGCTGCGCCGGATCCCTCCCAAATGACTCGGCAAAAAACATAAAATAGACCAAAAGGGCCAGGTATGCCGTGAAAAGCGCCCACCCAAACTTTTGATTCTTGGTCTTGTTTTTTATCATAACCTTTCCTCGCGATCTATACGGAAACGTAACCATCCAAACCAAAAACAGAAAGCAGCCACCCGCCACCGGCGAGAACCGCCCTCTGCCTTTATTTTTCGTGCTGTACGCCGTTTCTGACGGCCCTAAAATCCGGACCGTTGCCACGGTTTAAAAGAGGATTTCCGATTTACGTTTCAACAAAACGCTTCCGCATATAATGGACAAAGTCCCCACCGCAACGCCCGTCGCCAAAATGACGATGCCTGCGGCAATGCTGTATGCGCCCGCATTCCTCATGGTCTTATACATTTTTTCCATAGGTTCTTTCTCCTTACTATACGCCATACTGTTTATAATATGCGTCAATGGCTTCTTTCTGCCTGCCGTCAATGATTATTTTCCCGCGGTAAGGGCGGTTATACAGATGTTCCACCACATCCGCCATTGTGACGATGGACGTAGTGTGAAAACCATATTTTTCCTCAATGTCCTGCAACGCGGATTTAACCCCGCTCCCCCGCTCCATGCGGTCAACCGACACCACCAGCCCCAGCACGTCTACCTTGCCCTGGGCCCGGATAATAGGCAACGTCTCCTCTATAGACGTACCGGCAGTGGTTACGTCTTCAATGATTACCACTTTATCCCCGTCCCGGATCGGGCTCCCTAAAAGGATCCCTTTGTCGCCATGGTCTTTGGCCTCCTTCCGGTTGGAACAGTACCGGATATCTGCATCGTAAAATTCGCTGATAGCCATGGCCGTTGCCACGGTCAGGGGAATGCCTTTGTAAGCCGGCCCAAACAAAATGTCAAAGTCCAGGCCAAAAGCGTCATGGATTGCCTTTGCATAGTACTCCCCCAGTCGGCGCAGCTGGGTGCCCGTGCGGTAAAAACCGGTATTGACAAAAAACGGGGTGTTACGGCCGCTTTTCGTGACAAAATCGCCAAACTTTAAAACCTCGCTGTCAATCATAAACTCGATAAACTCTTTTTTGTAATCTTCCATGGCTCCTGGCCTCCTTATTTATGTGATGTGTGCTGGGGACCCCTTTACCTCTGCTTTTGTGGCTGGTTTTTCATCCCTATTTTACGCATCCGATAATCTCACGGATGTCCTCCACATGGTTCTTTTGCATATAGCTTTCGATCCCCTCCAGTATTTCCACCGTAGCATAAGGGTTAAAGAAATTGGCGGTGCCCACCGAGACGGCGGTGGCGCCGGCCATAAGGAACTCCAGGGCGTCCTCGGCGGTGGCAATGCCCCCCATGCCGATAACTGGGATAGAAACCGCCTGGACGGCCTGGTACACCATCCGCAAGGCGACGGGCTTTACCGCCGGCCCTGACATGCCGCCTGTCTTGTTGGCCAAGGCGAACGTGCGGCGGTTAATATCAATTTTCATACCGGTCAACGTGTTAATCAGGGAGAGGGCATCCGCCCCTCCCGCCTCCGCCGCCTTGGCCATAAGGGCTATGTCTGTCACATTGGGGCTTAACTTCATAATAACCGGCTGTTTCGCATGGCCCTTCACCTGGCGGGTAATGTCCTCCACGGCCTTCGGGTTCTGGCCAAAAGCAATCCCCCCTTCTTTTACATTGGGGCAGGATATATTGATTTCCAGCAAATCCACCGGCTCGTGGGCAAGGCGTTCTACCACTTCCAGATAGTCCTCAACGGTTTTTCCGCATACATTGACAACAACCTTTGCGCTATACTGCTTTAAAAAAGGGATGTCCCGGCGGGCAAACAAATCAATTCCCGGATTTTGCAGGCCAATGGCGTTGAGCATGCCGCCGTAAACTTCCGCTATCCGTGGGGTAGGGTTGCCGGGCCACGGGACATTGGCCACGCCTTTGGTCACCACCGCCCCTAAACGGTTTAAATCCACCCATTCCCCATACTCCTCCCCGCTCCCGAAAGTCCCCGAGGCAGTCATCACCGGATTTTTCAATTCCACGCCGGCCAAATTGATTTTCATATTCATCACAGTTCTACCTCCTGTGCCAAAAATACCGGCCCGTCCTTACAAATCCGCTTATTATGCACGTTAGAATGGCTGTCAACCTCCCGGGAATTACAGACGCAGGCCAAGCAGGCCCCGATTCCGCAGGCCATCTTTTCCTCCAGGGACAGCCAGCATTCCATACCGTGCCTTGCCGCATAGGCTTTTACGGCCCGCAGCATAGGGGTTGGCCCGCAGGCATAAATGACGTCTGCCGTAAGGCCGGCGCCCTCCATAAGGTCCAAAACGTTCCCCCGGGTTCCGGCACTCCCGTCCTCGGTAGCCACATAAACCTTCCCGTAAGGTTGGAACTCCGAATGTAAAAACAGTTGATCCCGGAAACCCAGAACCACCAGGTTCTCGCCTTCCCTTGCCTTGGCCAGCCCCAGCATGGGCGGGATGCCGATGCCCCCGCCAACCAAAAGGGCCCGTTTCCCCTCTGCCCTTTTAAAAGGGAACCCGTTTCCCAAAGGCCCCATTACGGTAATGGCATCCCCTGCCCGGCAATGGGAAAATTCTTCTGTGCCGGCCCCCGCTACCCGGTATACGACCCTTAGCCGCCCCAAATCCGGATCCGCCTCACAGATACTGATCGGGCGGGGAAGGAGGCGGCTGGCATCCTTGGTGTATAAGGAAAGGAACTGCCCCGGCTTTGCCGTCCGGGCTACCTCCTTAGCCTCTATCCACATGCTGAACACATCCGTTGCCAACGCCTCCTGCAAAATCACCCGGGCCGTCAGCTTTTTCTTTCCGGCCTTTTCTGTCTTTGTGTTTTCCATATAACCTCCTGCCATGAAACGCCTGCCGGCCAAATTACAGCACGCTGCCAATGTCTGCCGCCATGTCCAATACTGCCTGCCGCGACGCCTCGGCAAAATGCGCCGGCCCGAATTTTGCATATTTTTCCTGTTTATAGGCGGCGATAATCCCCCGGGATGAATTGACGATAGCCCCTAGGCCGTCCTGGTTAAAGCATGGCCGCAGGTCTTTGGCCGTCCCCCCTTGGGCCCCGTATCCGGGTACCAGGAAATAGGTGTGGGG
The DNA here is from genome assembly GCA_910584845.1 of uncultured Lachnospiraceae bacterium. Classification (GTDB taxonomy): domain Bacteria; phylum Bacillota; class Clostridia; order Lachnospirales; family Lachnospiraceae; genus Brotaphodocola. The sequence continues at coordinate 259,386 of CAJUDH010000003.1, read as the reverse complement.
CATCTGTTTCCTTAAAACCGCGCTCATCTCCGGGTAAGTGGCCCCCACTACGGCCCCTACATTGCTGTATTCCCCGTCCATGCACCCCTCTCCCCATTCTACTACCTTGTCCGCCACCAGCTCATACAAAGGCCTGCCGTCCACCTTTTTATCCTGGAACTCGCCGCTGGAGGGGTTGGAAGTCTTTACCAGTACAAAGAGGCCCTTGTCCTCCTCTTTGCATACGTCCACAAAAGGTTTCACGCCGTCGGTGCCAAAGTAAGGGTTCACGGTCATAAAATCCGTATGAAAAGCGCTGCACAGAGCGCCGCCCACTTTTACTTTCCCCAGATGGGCCGTGGCATAAGCGGCAGAAGTAGAGCCAATATCCCCCCGTTTGGCGTCGCCAATCACCAGCAGCCCCTTCTCCTGGCAATAACGGACGGTCTTCTCATAAACTTTCAGCCCTTCCACCCCGAACTGCTCATACATGGCGATTTGGGGCTTTACCGACGGGATCAGGTCCCACACCTGATCCACAATCTCTTTGTTGAAATTCCAAATGGCATGGGCGGCCCCTTCCATGGTCTCTCCGAATTCTTTAAAAGAAGCATGTAAAATATGGTCAGGAATATATCCTAACATGGGGTCCAGCCCGACACAGATGGGGGCTTTCGTCTCCTGTATTTTCTGAATCAGCCGTTGAATCATGAATATCCTCCTTGCAGGCCTTGTAGGCCAGTGTTCCCCTTTGCCTGCGGCAAACAGGCCGCCCGGCGCCCCGGCGGGGCAAACATAGGGTTTCTCTCATTTTAGCATATCATGGAAAGCGTTTCAAGCAAATTTCTTGGCCGGCAGGCGCCTGGGGCGGGCAACCGGCTGCGGCTCGTGCCATCCCCGGCCCGGTACTTGGCCTGCTTGCGTTTTTCGCGATTTTCTTATATACTGGTACCGGAAAACAAAATACGGCTCCATGATGAACCCCGGGCGCCCCGGTTGAAAAGCCCGGCCATGAATGAAAGGAAGTTTGAACCTATATGCTGCCACAAGTCCAATATCTGACAAAACTAACCGAAGTACAAAAGGGTAAAATCCGGTCTCTGGCTGCCTGCTGCCAAAAACGGGACCACATCTCCCTCTCCTTCCCCCTAGATCCGGAAGACGGCCCTGTTTCCTATTATTGGATGTCAGACGGACAGGGGCGGCTGATGAGCGCCCTTTCGCTAAATTATTGGGAAAACCATCTGGCAGAATGCATTGCTTTCACCCACCCGGATTTCCGGAGAAAAGGGTATTTTTCCCAATTGCTGGATAAGGCGCTGGAATCTTGTGAGGAAGACGATTTATTATTTCCGGCCTCAAACCATTGTGCCGATACCATGGCCACGCTAGAAGCCCTGCAAGCGGAATTTCAATTCCGGGAACACCTTATGGAACTGGATTTTGCCGCAGGCCTCCCCATAGCATTTTCCCCTCAAAAACAAACGGCCGTTTTAAAGGCGCCAAAATACCCCCTATCCCCTAACGCCTTGTGGACCATCCACCTCCCCTTGCCCGGCAGCCCCCCTGTAGGCTCCTGCCAAACCTCACCGGCCGCCCCGGGCTGCCTTTGCCTCCACCACCTAGAGGTCCACCCTGGCATGCGCAGGCAAGGCCTGGGCTTTTCCTTGGCCTGCCAGCTTTTATGCCACGTCCAAAAAGCAGGGGTTTGCCGGGCCATCCTACAAGTTTCCGGGCAAAACCAGGCTGCCCTCGCCCTATATAAGAAAACAGGGTTCCAAACCACGGAAACCCTGTCTTACTACCTGCTATAACCCCTCCCGGTACTGCCTTTACGCCATGGTTTGCGAATGCATCCTCTCCCTGGCCTCTATGCTCTTGCGGATCTCCTGTAGCCATTGGTCCGTCTCGGCAATCACCTCTGCACATTGGCGCAGCTCGTCACCGATTTCCCGGGCAGCGTCGCCGATATTTTTCTTGTATTTCAGCTGATGGTCCAAACTGGCCCAAAAATCCATGGCAATTGTGCGGATCTGTACTTCCACCCGCACGTTTTCCTTCCGGTCGGACAAATACACAGGGATCTCGATAATCAAGTGGTAACTGCGGTAACCGTTTTCCTTTGGATGTTTAATATAGTCCTTGATGACGATAACGGTTACGTCATCCTGGTTCACCAGCATGTTGGCCACCGCGTAAATATCATCCAAAAAAGAACAGATTACCCGGATCCCCGCCACGTCGTCCAGATGGCTTACCATAGATTCCACCGTAACCGGCAGGTTCCTCCGCCTCAATTTTTCCACGATGCTGACCGGTTTTTTCACCCGGGATTTGATCATTTCAATGGGGTTCCTCTGATTGCGCACGGACAATTCGTCGTTTAGCACTTCCAGCTTGGTTTTCACCGCCCGGATGGCGCAATTGTAAATCACGATGGCTTCCTGAAATTCCCTGGCCTGGCTTAGCAAATCGCGGGGGACCTTTACCAGGTTTGGCACGCTTACTACTGACTGGTCTAATTCACTGTTTGGGTTTATGCCTGCATCCATACCTTTACTCCTCTTGTCGTACCTTTTTATCCTTTTGGGCTGCGGGGCTGGCAATGCCTCCCTTAACTAAAAGATCCTCTTGGCAATTACCATCAGCCTCCCGTCCTTTAGTGTATATTCACATGTAACCAGGGCCAAAAGCTCGTCTCCCTCCCCCAGCTCCACCCCCGTGTCGTAAAACCGCTTTTGCTTCACCCGGCCCCATGCCTGTTGAAAGCCCCCTTCCTCTTGGGGGAACAGCAGCTCATACCATATGGACTGGTCCCCTGAGGCGTCCACTTTAATGACCGCCGCAATTTCGTAGCTTCCCGCCACATCCATGGTATCAAACTGGATGTACGGATGTTCCTGGAAATACGCTTCCTCCGTATAATTTTGTATGGCGGCAAACATAGAGCCGTTCTTCATATGATGCCCGCTGATTAGCAGGCTGGTCCGAGGTTCCTCGTACCGGCAGCTTTCCAACAGGTAAGGGGTCCCGTAACTGCTGCTTTTTTTATAAAAGTCATGATGAAGGTAGAAATCCGCCTGATCCGGGGTATGCATAACCGGATAGTCAATATTGGTCCCTTCGATCCGGATCCAGCCAACCATATCCGGATTTTCTTCTTTCATGGAACGGTAAACGGCAAAGCGTTGCCGGGCCGCCTCGTCCCACCACCCTTTCCACTGTTGCGGCGGGATCCGCCCTTTTAAAGGAAGGGGCGTATCCGCTGCCGCCGCCCCTCCCCCGGTTTCCTCCTTTTCCTTAGGGGCGCCCCCGGCGGCAACGGTCTCCACAGGTTCAGGCGCCTGTAAAAAACGCCCGTTTAGCTGGTCAAATGTTTCCTGTTGCCGGCTGGTCTGCACATAATCGCGGATTAACATAAAACCGCTTACCACGAACATACAGGCAAATACACCCATAAGCAGGCGCAGTAAAACCACGTTTCCTGATTTTCCTTTTTTTCCCATATCCTGTCTTCTGCCTTCTCTTAATTTTTAAGGCCGGCCTTTCCACAAACCGGCCGGAAAATCCATCCCTATTATATTTTATGATACATCGTTCCTCCGGCTTATGCAAGCAAAAAATGACAAAAATATAATAGCCAAAGGCTTTTACTTTTGCGTCAAATATGGTATCCTGTTTACTATGGCTGCCTTATCGCCAACGGCGGTTTTACTTAGGCAGGTACCAGGCGCCAGGACGCTTTCCTGCACGGCGGCGTGCCCCATAGGCGCATAAAAACGACGGAACTCACGATATAGGAAAAATGGAGGGATAACTCATGAGCGAAGTAAGCGAAAACTGTACACATGACTGCAGCTCCTGTGGAGAAAATTGCAGCAGCCGCACGGCAGGCCAGACAAGCTTTCTGGAACCTTTAAACCCGGCCAGCTCCGTGGACAAAGTCATCGGCGTAGTCAGCGGCAAAGGGGGGGTGGGCAAATCTCTGGTTACTTCCCTTTTGGCAGTAAAAATGAACGCCAAAGGGAAACATACCGGAATTTTAGATGCCGACATCACCGGCCCTTCCATCCCCAAAGCTTTCGGGCTGGGCACAGACGGCATCAGCGTCACCCCTGACGGGCTAATGGTACCGGCTACCACCGCCACAGGCATAAGCATCATGTCCGCTAATCTGCTTTTAGACCATGACACGGACCCGGTTATCTGGAGGGGCCCGGTGATTGCAGGCGCCGTCAAACAATTTTGGCAGGAGGCCCTTTGGGAAAACGTAGATTATCTGTTTGTCGACATGCCGCCAGGTACGGGGGATGTACCCCTCACCGTATTCCAGTCTCTGCCGGTTAACGGGATTATCATTGTAACCTCCCCCCAGGAACTGGTTTCCATGATTGTATCCAAGGCAGTGAATATGGCTAAAAAAATGAATATCCCCATATTGGGTTTGGTTGAAAATATGAGTTATCTGGAATGCCCGGACTGCGGAAAGAAAATTTCCGTATTTGGCGAAAGCCACATTGACGAAATCGCAAAAGAGTTTGGCCTTCCTGTATTGGCAAAACTTCCCATTACCCCGGCCATTGCCAGCCATGTAGACGCCGGAACCATTGAATATTTAGAGGAAGACTGGATGGAAAGCGCAGCCGCCAAGCTGATGGCCCTGTAACCCGCAAAACCGCAACCGTTTTACCGGCTATTCGTATGCCCCCTTCAAAGCAGCAAGTTTTTCCGCTTGCCTGCTTAAAAGGGGGCATTGATTTTACCGTTTCCTTTTATGATGGGAAGCAAAAAGGCCCCCCAAAGGTATGCCAAAACACCCGTTCCCTGGTCATGGCAGCCACTCTTTCAGTTCTTTCAACCGCCTTTTTGCATCTTTCCTGCCCAGGTCATACGTCTGCTGCAGTTTTCTCGGGCTGTGCTCCATGCGGCCGATATCCAGCTCCCGGCTGGGCCGGATTACAAACGCCTCCCCGGCCTCCTCTAACCGCCGGATATACTGGATTTTTTTATTATAGCGGACATGGCGTGTCCTCATAGCCTTTACGAAACGGGGATACCGGATATAAAACAAATCCGCCAGCCTCCTCCTCTCTGGCTGCTTTACATAGCCCTCGTGGCGGGTCAGCACTACAACATTCTTTCCAAACCCCATCTTACGGAATGCCTTTACGGGGATGCTGTCCGTGCAGGCCCCGTCCAGCAGCTTCATCCCGTTGACCCGGACGACCCTGGATATTAGGGGCAAAGAAGCGGAAGCCCTCATAATATCTGCTTGCTTTTTCATGTCAGTCAGCCTCAAATACTCTGCCTTCCCGGTCTCAAGGTTGCTGCAGGTCGCATAAAATTCTGTTTTGGAACGCTTAAAAGCCTCATAGTCAAAAGGGTCCAGCTTATCTGGTATATCGCAATAGCAGAATTTCCTCCCTACCATATCCCCGGTCAGCAAAAGGTTCCAAAAACTGATAAAGCGCCAATCCCTGCAATACCTTTTGTAATAACGGATGCTTCTGCCCCGTTGCCCGGAAAGGTAGGAGCAGCCATAGATCACCCCGGCTGACACGCCGACCACCCCGTCAAACGTAATCCCGTGTTCCAAAAACACATCCAAAACCCCGGCTGTATATATCCCCCGCATGCCGCCGCCTTCCAGCACCAGCCCGGTCTTGCCCCGTTGTTCCATTTTACCATCTGCCTCCTGTTACAATACTTTCAAAAGGGCTGTTGCATAATCCCAAAACCCCGTCACCCGCAACAGCCTCTGACTAATTTAAAAATAAAATTTCAAAGCGCCCTTCCGGTAAATACGGCTACCGACCTGGGCCTCATAATAAAGGAGCCGTCAATACGCACCTCGCTCCCTTCTTTATAACAATAACGCCCCTGCCCGTCCCCGTAAGTATTCACACTCAAATACCAGGCGTTCCGGTTGCGCAAATCCGGCAAAGTGATCTCCACGTCCTCCCAAAATGTATTGATAGCCAGATACACCAGGTCGTCTTCCCCCTTTTTTCTGTCATACCCGGCAAAGCTAATGGCAATGGTCCTGGCATCCCTGGGGATGCTGACCTGCTCTGCCCGGATATGGTGGGTGTGTATGGGATCCATGCCGCAGACTGCATCCGGAAGTTTTCTGCGGATCACCAAATGTTCCTTACGATAGTGGATCATGAATTTAAAAAATTCAAACAGGTCCCGGTTCTTTTCCAGGAGCCTCCAATCCAGCCAGGAGATCTCATTGTCCTGGCAATAGCTGTTGTTATTGCCGTATTGGGTATTGCCAAACTCATCCCCGGCAAGGAACATAGGCGCCCCCCGGCTGCACATTAACACGGCGCAGGCATTGCGGATCATGCGGTACCGCAAACGAAGCACCTCTGGGTCGTTTGTCTCCCCCTCCCATCCGCAGTTCCAGCTCCGGTTGTCGTCGGCCCCGTCGGTGTTGTTCCATCCGTTGCCTTCATTGTGTTTTTCGTTATAAGAATATAAATCATACATGGTAAACCCGTCGTGGCAGGTGAGGAAATTAACGCAGGAGTTATATCCGGCATATCCGTTGTCCAGGTCCGAATAATAGCCGCCGTACAAGTCGCCGGACCCGGATATGCTCCAGGCGGCATCCCATACCTCCCAACAATCCCCTTTCAAATACCCCCGCAGGGAATCCCTATACCTGCCGTTCCACTCGGCCCAACGCCCGCTGGCCGGAAAACTGCCCACTTGATATAAGCCCCCCGCATCCCAGGCTTCGGCAATCAATTTTACATTGCTTAACAGCGGGTCATTGGCCAGGCTTTCCAATAAAGGCGGCTTGTTCATAGGGGAACCGTCCTCATTCCTCCCCAATATGCTGGCCAAGTCAAACCGGAACCCGTCCACCCGGTAATTGATAATCCAATAACGCAGGCATTCCAGGATCATTTGCCGGACCACCGGATGGTTACAGTTAAGGGTATTGCCGCAGCCGCTGAAATTATAATAGTCCCCCTCTGCCGTCAACATATAGTAAATCTTATTGTCAATGCCCTTAAAACAGAACGTGGGCCCTTTCTCATTCCCCTCTGCCGTGTGGTTGAATACCACGTCCAAAATCACTTCGATCCCATTGTCATGAAGTTCCCGGATTAATTCCTTTAATTCCGTCCCCTCCCGGTTGTGTTCTTTCGTTGACGCATAATTGCTGTTAGGCGCAAAAAAACCCACCGTGTTGTAGCCCCAATAGTCCAGCAGTTCCTTTCCGCCTACCCGCCGGCTGTTCATGGTTTCGTCAAATTCAAAAATAGGCATTAATTCCACTGCGTTAATGCCCAGCTCTTTCAGATATGGAATTTTCTCCCGGATCCCGTCAAAAGTCCCCGGATGTTTTACACCGGAAGAGGGGTGGTAGGAAAACCCCCTTACATGCATTTCGTAGATAATTAAATCCGCCAGTTCCTGGGAAGATTGGGGCATAGCGCCCCAGTCAAAAACGTCTTTCACAACCCGGGCGTGGTAATGTTTGATCATCCTGTCCCCCCAATTTGCCTGGCCCGTCACAGCCCGGGCATAAGGGTCCAGCAAAACCACGTTTTTATCAAAAAGCATTCCTCTTTTGGGGCAATATTCCCCGTCAATTTGGTACGCGTATTCAAATTCTTCGATTTTAAGGTCAAATACGATCATGGAATACACATCCCCGACTTTATATTCTTCGGGAAAAGGAAGAACGGCATAAGGTTCCTCTTCCCCTTTATGAAACAGCAAAAGTCTGCAAGATGTGCCATTGTGGGTATGGATGGTAAAATTCACCCCTGACCCCACCACCATGGCCCCATTCATGTCAAATAGCCCTGGCCTCACCGGGTATCTGCCAATTTCCCCCATAGGGGTAACCGATACCGGATAATCCAGAGTTAATTTCTGGCTGCGCCAATTCATACTCCGCCTCCTTTTGTTTTAATTTGTAAGCATTCCCCCGATAACCCTGCCATATCAGAATTATCAAACCTTGCTTTTTGCATCCCTCCTTCTTTTTCTTGCCAGCCTACCTACGATAAAGGTTATTTTGACTCTTTTATATTTTTTAATTCATCAAACACCACATCATTGAGTACTTTAATATAAGTCCCTTTCATACCGGAAGAACGGGATTCGATCACGCCGGCGCTTTCAAACTTACGCAAAGCATTGACGATCACCGACCGGGTAATCCCCACCCGGTCTGCAATCTTGCTGGCTACCAGGATCCCTTCGTTCCCGTCTAATTCCTCAAAAATATGGGTAATTGCTTCCAGTTCAGAAAAAGACAATGTGCTGATGGCTGACTTAACGATCTGGATCTTCCGGCTTTCTTCCGCATTCTCTTCATTGACTGAACGCATCATCTCCAGCCCCACAACCGTAGTCCCGTATTCGCTTAAAATAATATCGTCAATATCATATTGCTCGTCACATTTATAAATAAACAGGGTGCCCAGCCGCTCCCCGGCAATATCAATCGGCGTAATGATGGCCTGGTATTTTTTTACGTTTTCCTCTGCAAACCCCAAAGTAGCCAGATTAACATTTTCCTTGGTAGACAGGATACTAAGGAGCCGCTCATTTAACATGCGGTCTACGTATCCCCCTACCTGGTCTTCAATCAATTCCTCTATTTCGTCTACCCCGGGGCAAAGGCCCACCCCCAATACCTTTCCTTTTTTACTGATCACCAGTATATTGGAAAGCTGAATTTCGCTCAGCACTTTGCAGATATCGTTGAAGACTACTTTATGTGAGTTGTTATTATGCAATAATTTATTGATTTTTCTCGTCTTATCCAGCAACTGTACGCTCATTTCGAAAAACCTCCTCAATTTATGGATATCTTGCAGCGAATCAGGCTACACTAGTTAAATATTAGCATGATTTTTAAGCAATAACAAGAGTTTTTCGAAATTAATTGACATTTTAGCTTACCTTTTCCTTATACAAAAAGATTCGCACAATTTGTATGCATGAGGCTGCGCATTAACCACAAATTGTGCAAATCTTTCAATAAATTTACGGCAAACGCCTTTTATTTTTTTGTATTCTTTTTTATTCTTCTTTCGTTTTCATATCCATGCTATAGCCACATTGAGGGTCGGCGCATAAGAGCCGGTTCCCCCGTTCCACCATATATCCGCCGCATTGGGGGCATTTTTCTTTGGACGGCCTCTGCCAGGACATAAACTCGCAGTCCGGGTTGTTTTCACAGCCATAGAAACGCCTCCCTTTTTTCGTCTTGCGGATCACCACGTCCTTCCCGCATTTGGGGCAGGCCACCCCGATTTTTTCCAGATAAGGCTTTGTGTTTTTGCAGTCGGGAAACCCGGGGCAGGCCAGGAATTTACCATGGGGGCCATACTTGATCACCATGTTCCGGCCGCAAATATCACAGATTACGTCCGAAACTTCATCTGCTATTTTAACCGATTCCAAAGTATCCCGGGCAACTTTCACCGCTTCATCCAAATCCGGATAGAAATTCTCCACCACGGTCTTCCACCGTACCGTACCGTCGCCGATTTTATCCAGCAATTGCTCCATATTGGCCGTAAAACTGGTATCTACGATGCTGGGGAAGCATTTCCTCATAATACCGTTGACCACCTCCCCCAACTCTGTTACATACAAATTTTTGTTTTCCTTCGTCACGTAACGCCGGGCCAGGATGGTGGTTATGGTAGGCGCATAAGTGCTTGGCCTGCCGATGCCTTGTTCCTCCAAAGCCTTTACCAAGGACGCCTCCGTATAATGGGCCGGGGGCTGGGTGAAATGTTGGCTGGGGGCCAGCTGACCCAATTTTAACACGTCGCCCTGCTCCAGCTTCCCCAGCAAAGTATTGGCTGCTTCTTTGTCCTCTTCCTGGACATAAACGGACATAAAACCGTCAAATGCCAGTTTGGAAGCGGATAAAGCAAATAAATACCTGCCGGCTGCTATTTTCACGGAAACGGTTTCATAAACCGCCGGCTGCATACGGCTGGCAGTAAAACGTTTCCAGATCAGCTGATAAAGGCGGAACTGGTCCCGTTGTAAAGAATCCTTTACTTTGGCCGGGGTCAGTGTAATATCCGTAGGGCGGATCGCCTCGTGGGCGTCTTGTATTTTCCCTTTGTTCTTCTGGGCAACATCATTTTTCAGCACATATTTGCTGCCATAAGCCTGTTCCACATATTTTTTTGCCGCCGCGTCGGCTTCTTCGGCCACGCGGGTGGAATCCGTACGCAGGTAGGTAATCAGGCCGACGGTATCGTGGCCCTTAATATCCACGCCTTCATATAGCTGCTGCGCCAGGCGCATGGTTTTTTGCGTGGAAAAATTAAGGACTTTGGAGGCTTCCTGCTGCAAGGTACTGGTAGTGAAAGGGATGGGGGGCTTTTTGACCCGTTCCCCGTTTTTCACCTCCTCTACCACAAAATCCTGGCCCTTTAAATCAGCCAAAACCTGATCCATCTCTTCCTTTTTATGAACGGCCAATTTCCCCTGGCGGGTTCCATGGAGTTTGGCCTTCATAGGCTTTTGGCTTCCTTCCTGCATCAATTCCGCTTCCAAATTCCAATACTCTTCCGGAATAAAAGCTTGAATCTCATCCTCCCGGTCGCAGATCATGCGGAGGGCCACAGACTGTACCCTTCCGGCGCTTAATCCCCTCTTTACTTTGGCCCAGAGCAGCGGGCTTATACTGTACCCCACCATCCGGTCCAACATCCGTCTGGTTTGCTGGGCGTCTACCAGATCCATGTCAATCTTTCGGGGGGTCTTAAGGGAATTCTTGACGGCTGTCTTGGTAATCTCATTAAAGCTGACCCGGTATACTTTTTTGCCCTCCTGTTCATCCAGTTTCAATGCCTTCATCAAATGCCAGGAAATGGCTTCCCCCTCCCGGTCCGGGTCTGTCGCCAGATAAATCTTGTCAGCTTTTTTTACTTCCTTGCGAAGCTTGGACAAAATATCGCCCTTCCCCCGGATCGTAATATACTTTGGTTCATAATCATGATCCACGTCAATCCCCAAAGAACTTTTTGGCAAATCTCGCACATGCCCGTTGGAGGCATCTACCTCATAATTGGTTCCCAGGAATTTCCGAATGGTTTTTACTTTTGCAGGTGACTCTACAATAACTAAATTCTTCGCCATGGTTACTCCTATATCCAAACCTATATTTCTTCATTATTACTATGTTTAATCCAAATCTTTCTTTTAAAGCTTTTTCCCAAAATAATGGTTCGCCGAACGAAACACATAGCCGCCCAGCTCCAGTTCCAGTAAAGTACCCATGCATTCGCCAGGCCCCAGCCCACAGCTTCTGATAATTTCGTCCAGGTGTTTGGGAGTGAAATCCAGGCAACTATACACCATTTTCTCCTTCTTTGCAAGACCATTTACGTTTTTTTCATTAAGAATTAACACTTTTCGGCATTTCACCCCAAGATATTCCAAAATGTCGCCGGGCGAAGTTGCCATATGCGCCCCTTGCTGGATTAAGCGGTTGCAGCCTATGCTTAAAGGGTCTGTAATGCGCCCGGGCACGGCAAAAACTTCCCTCCCCTGCTCCAACCCCTGCTCCGCCGTAATTAAGGATCCGCTTTTTGCCTTTGCCTCTACCACCAGGACGGCATCCGCCAAACCGCTGATCAGCCGGTTGCGCATGGGGAAATGATGGGGCAGCGGCCCCCTTCCCAAAGGGAATTCTGACAATATCCCCCCGGAGCCTTCCATAGCGTTAAAAATACCATAGTGGGAAGCCGGGTAACAAATATCCACGCCACACCCCAACACGGCAAAAGTAAGGCCCTGCGCTTCCAAAGCGCCTTCGTGGGCCGCGCCGTCAATCCCCATGGCCAGGCCACTGACCACCTGTACTTGCCCTTTTGCCAAAATGCGGGCGAACTCCCTTGCCAATTGCCCCCCATAGGCAGAACAGCCCCGGGCGCCTACAATCGCCACGGAAGGGATACAGTCCTCCGGCAGGCGCCCTTTTACCCAAAGCCCCATAGGATAATCATAAATTTCCCGGAGCCGTTGGGGATAATCCTCATCCAAAGGCGTGACAAAACGGACCTTTCTTTCGCCTAACCCCCTATATTCCTGCCGGCATTGTGAAAAATGGCTATGCCAGGATCCCAGCGCTGCCAGTTGCCTGCTATTGAGGATGCCTGTTTTGCGTAGCCCTCTCTCTTCCATATTATATATTGCTTCAAAGCTTCGAAAATACTCATATAATTTCCGTATGGAAACAGCCCCCAAAAGGGCCAGCTTACACAGCCAATATAAATACTCCTTTTCCCGTTCTTTCGCCCCGGCAGACCCTTCCCATCCTTTGGTTTTTCCTCCCTGGCTTTCCACTTTACCCCTCCTTCCCCCAGTACTTTTCTTCCAGGCTGCGGTATCCCACAGCCTCGCCCAAATGGCTTTTGCCAATTTGTCTTGCCCCTTCCATGTCAGCAATGGTACGGGCTACTTTCAAAATTTTCTGGCATCCCCTGGCGCTTAGCCTCTGGCCTTGGAACGCCCTTTGCAGCAAATCTTCTTCCTCTGCCCCCAATGGGCAATATTGTTTCACCTGCCGGTTCCCCATGGCACTGTTAAAAAAAGTCCCGCTGCCTTGAAAACGCCTCTTTTGAATTTCCCGCGCCCTTTCCACCCGTTCCCGGATTGCCTGGGACGGCTCGTTTTCTTTATCCCCCCGCAATTCTCCATAAGTAGCCGGAGCGGCTTCCACACACAAGTCAATCCGGTCCAGCAGCGGCCGTGAAACCCTCCCCAAGTACCGGCGTATCTGGCGCTCATTGCAAGAGCATCGGCTTCTGTCCGGATAGAAGCCGCAAGGGCAAGGGTTCATGGCAGCCACAAGCAGGAAGTTGGCAGGAAACCCGTACCTTCCGTTGACCCTTGATATCATAATTTTCCGGTCTTCCAAAGGCTGACGCAATATTTCCAGGACTTCCCTGCGGTATTCCGGAAGTTCGTCCAAAAACAATACGCCCCTGGAGGCCAGGGATACTTCCCCCGGCTTTGGGTACTTTCCCCCTCCGGCCATGGCCTGGAGGCTAACCGTATGGTGGGGCGCCCGGAATGGCCGGGTGTTAAACAATGCTTTTCCTGGCGGCAGCATGCCGCAGACACTGTGTATTTTGGATATTTCCAATTGCTCCTCCCGGGAAAGGGAAGGCATGATCGTGGGGACCCTTTGTGCCACCATACTTTTCCCGCTGCCCGGAGGCCCCAGATAAAGGATATTATGTTGGCCAGACACTGCGATTTCCGTGGCCCTGCGGATCAGCCTCTGGCCGTTGACTTCGCAAAAATCATAGGCATATCCCTGGCTGCCTTCCGCCAAAAGCCATTCATGTATGCTTTCTTTTTGTATTTTTCCGGGGTCGGCCAGCCATTCCATGGCTTGTTTCACATTTTTTACTTTTACTATGTCGATCTGCCCGACTGCCAGCCCTTCCGGTACATTTTCCACTGGCAAGAAACACCTTTTCCAGCCTAAATCCCGCAAGGCAGACACCAAAGGCAACACCCCCCGCACCGGCTTCACCTGCCCGTCCAGCCCCAGCTCCCCAATAAAAGCGGAACCTTTCAACGCGGCCGGGCCTACCATGCCGTAAGCCGCCAAAACCGCTACGGCGACCGGCAAGTCAAACGCCGTGCCGTCCTTGCGGATATCCGCGGGGGACAGGTTTATGGTTACTTTTCGCGGAGGCAGACGGATCCCTGCATTTTTTAACGCCGTGCGGACCCTGTCCTGGGCCTCCCGCACTTCCGGCGCCAAATAGCCCACCATATGGAAACCTGGCAGGCCGTCGCCCACATCTGCCTCCACCTGTACCAAATAGCCTTCAATCCCCTGAAGGCCAGCGCTATATACCTTGCTAAACAACTAACCCCCCCTTTTTCAGGCACGGCAAAGATACATGCCTGCCCATGCATGCCAATCAGTTCCTTTACCCTCTTTATTCCGGAATTCGGCACGAAACGTACCTTTGATATTTCCTGATACGATAGAACAAGAGACCTGGTAATTGAGGTAATTATAAAGGATTTTTTATAAAATTGCAAGGCCTATTTCCTTTACCAAAAGCATTCGCTACCCGTTTTCCTGCCTTAGCCCCGTGGGGCTTTTCCCACAAACTCCGTCATATAAGGGCGGAAACGCAGAGGGAGCAAATTCTGCTGGCACTTCCAGTTCCTCCGTTGGGATATGGCAATGGAATGGTGGAAGGTTTTCCACAGCCCTTCATAAATTTCTTCGTCCGTCTTTTTATTGAGTTTATCCTGCCACAAGGAAGAATCGGCGCGGACAATGGCCCATCCCCTGTTTGCCTGATGGACTGCCGCCTTTTTCCGTTTACAGTCATATAAAATCCAATTTTCCCCGGAAAGCCGGTCGGCAAAATGGGAAGACACCAACGGCACCAGGTCGTTTTCAGGCGCAATCTTTCCCAGAAGCACGCCTTCCTTCATCTGGGAAAAACGGGTAAATTGGATTATATGGCTATATTCCCTCCCCAGATACCGGTTCATGCAAAACACTTCATAAACGGCAGGGACCTGAAGCTGGTTCAAAATCCCCGCCCCAGCAGCAAACGCATGGATTAAAAACCGGTAGACCTTGTCAGCCCGGTAACGGTCGTTGGACAAAGCGGCCCGGTATACTGCCTCATATACTTCTTCCGAAAGTTTATGCCTTATGCTGCCGGTCACTTTTTCCGCCTTGCCCTCCGTCACCTCCACATCCCGGTACAGGCAAAACAGTTCCCGGTCGCAGCCAACCGGCTCCAGGCGGATGTTGGCATGGCCTAACCGGCTCATCCAGGCATCATAGATGCCGCACCAAATATCCTCCGGCTCTTCCCCACATACAAAAACCGTCATATCTGCTACCCCCTTTTTCAAACGTGCCCGCCTAAAAGCGCTTAAACTATAAGGCCCCTGTTGCTGCCGATACCCTGTCCTCCCAGGCAACGGGGGCTGTAACCCCATAATCGTCAAATAAGCTTAGCTGCTGGTAACTGTTATGGTTTTCAATATCCCATGCCTTTTTATGCTCCATGCCAATCAGCTGGCCGGCAATAAAATTTTCGTCTATCCGGACCGGAACCATCATCTTCCCGGAACAAGTAAGGAAATACATGGCACGTTTTAACACTACCCCCATCTTTTTCAAATCCGGGAAATCCAACGCCCCGCTTTTCCTCGCGGCCAAAATCCGCCTGGCCGACTTCACCCCCAGCCCCGGAACCCGTAACAGCGTGCCGTAATCCGCCCGGTTTACCTCTACGGGAAACCCTTCCAGATGGCGTAAGGCCCAATCACATTTGGGGTCCAGCAGTACGTTAAAATTCGGCCTTTCTTCCGACAGCAGCTCCTGTGCCTGAAACCCGTAAAACCGCAAAAGCCAGTCTGCCTGGTACAGGCGGTGCTCGCGCAATAGCGGCGGCCCTCCGGGAAGGGCCGGGAGCAGGCTGTCGTCATTGACCCGTACAAAAGCAGAATAAAAAACCCTCTTTAAATCATAATTTTGGTATAGTGCTTCCGCCACCCGGATCATATGATAGTCGCTTTCCGGCGTAGCACCCACGATCATCTGCGTACTCTGCCCCGCAGGCACGAAAAACCTCCGTCCTGTGGCCTGCAAAGGGGCCCATACGTTACGCCCGGGATGGGCAGCCGTATCCGCCATCCCGATCTCCCTGCCGGCAGGCAGAGGGCATAGTTTTACCCCGGACCGCCGGCTGCCGCCATCCGGCCACCCCTTTCCGTAAGGCGCTAACCCTCCCCCCCGGCTTTCGGACCGGTCCTCCAGGCTTTTGGGGAAACGGCCCCCGGATCCGGGCCCGCCCCCCAAAGAATTCCAATTCTGTACCGCAATGCCCCTTTGCACCTGCCGCATGGGCGCTAAAATCTTTTCCCTGGTTTTCCCGGGCGCCAGCTTCTTTAGCCCCTCGGCCGTGGGCAGCTCTAAATTTATACTCATCCGGTCTGCCAAAAAGCCGGTCTGCTCGATGAGTTCCGGCGATGCCCCCGGAATGGCCTTCACATGGATATATCCGTTAAAACGGTATTCATTCCGCAGGCGGTACAGCGTCTGATAGAGGAGCTCCATGGTAAAATCCGCAGACTGGAGGATGCCTGAGCTTAAAAACAGGCCTTCAATATAATTCCTCCGATAAAACTCTATGGTCAGCCTGCATACCTCTTCCGGCGTAAAAGCAGTGCGCACCGTATCGTTGGAACGCCGGTTGATACAATACCGGCAATCGTAAATACATTGGTTGGTAAATAAAATCTTCAGCAAAGAGATGCACCTGCCGTCCGCCGCAAAACTGTGGCAAATCCCTGCAGCCAGGGTATTTCCCAGCATCCCCTTTTTCCCTTTCCGGGCCACGCCGCTGCTGGAACAGGACACATCATACTTGGCCCCGTCCGAAAGGATCCGCAACTTTTCCTGAAGG
Organism: uncultured Lachnospiraceae bacterium; assembly: GCA_910584845.1. Taxonomy (GTDB): domain Bacteria; phylum Bacillota; class Clostridia; order Lachnospirales; family Lachnospiraceae; genus Brotaphodocola. The sequence goes on along the minus strand of CAJUDH010000003.1, from coordinate 242,944 downwards.
TCCATCTCCTCTTGTATCAGCATCTCCCTATCCTTTCCTGCCCCGGGCTTTCCCTTTCCCTACAGGGTCATCCCGCCTTTTTTGCGAATCAGAACATGTGTTCTTTTTTATTTTATCACAGGATCTTTTGTTTGGCAAGCCTTTTTGAACGTATGTTCGTGTTTTTTGAAACATGGCTGCTTCCACGGCAAGCGGCAAAAAGCCTTGCCGTTCCTTTTCAACCGGCTTTTAGGCCCGAAGCTCCGGCTAAACGTTTTAGGGCAAGGTAAAACAGGGGGCCGCAGGCATCCGCCCTTTGCCATAGGCCCTTCCCTATTGGCTGCATAAAGATATATGTATTTGCGCAGCCCCGAGGAAAATGGTAGAATTTTAACCATGAAACAGACGTATAAACGGGGAAAACCATGTATTACAGGATAAGGAGGACAACTATGGAAATCAAAAAAGCCGCCATGGCAGGGACCTTGGAATCCAGCGACGCCCAGGTGACCGTAGAACCGGGGGACGGTACCGTTGAGCTTACCATTGAAAGCAGCGTAATCCATCAATTCGGAAAGCAGATCCGGGCCGTAATTTTGGAAACCTTAGGCCGGCTGGAGGTAACCAGCGCTAAAGTAAAAGTGGTAGACAAAGGGGCCTTGGACTGTACCTTAAAAGCCCGCGTGGAATGTGCTGTTTTCCGTTCCAACGGCAGGACGGAAAGCCTTCCCTGGGGAGGTGCCATCCGATGAGCCATCCAAACAAAAAAAGGTTAAGGCGCTCCATGATGTTTTTAAACTGCCAGAAGCCAGGTTTAATCAAAGACCCCTATATCTACAGGCCCGACTCCATTATGCTGGACTTAGAGGATGCCGTAGCGGAGAACCAGAAAGACGCGGCCCGCTATTCCCTTTACCATGCCTTGCAGGAAATTGATTACCGGGGAGTGGAGCGGGTCGTCCGGATCAACGGCCTGGATACCCCCCATTGGAAAGAAGATATCCGCGTCTGTGTGGCGGGCGGGGCCGATACCATCCGCATAGCCAAAACGGAAAGCGCCCGGGACGTACACACAGTGGAAGAATACGTATTGGCGGCAGAAAAAGAATTTGGACGGCCGGAAGGCTCTACCCTGCTGATGGCTGCCCTGGAATCCTGCCGGGGCGTGCTCCATGCGCTGGAGGTGTGCGAATCTTCGGACCGGTTAATCGGGATTGCCCTAAGCGGCGGCGACTATACGAAAGATTTGCAGACCGTGATTACCGGGACCGGAGTGGAACTGCAAGGGGCCAGGCAGCAAATGATCATTGCAGCCAGGGCCGCCGGCGTCCAATGCTGGGACACCGTATTTACCAACCTGGATGCCATGGACGTCTTTGAGGAAGAAGTCCGCATGGTCAAAATGATGGGGTTTGACGGCAAATCCCTGGTAAACCCCAGGCAGATTGCCATTGTACATAAAATCTTTACGCCCAGCCAAAAGGAAATTATTTTTGCGGAAAAAGTCGTCAGGGAAATTGAGGAAAAAAAGGCCCTGGGCGTGGGCGTGTTTACGGTAGACGGCAAAATGATTGACATCGCATTCTATGACGGGGCAAAAAGGACCATCGCACTGGCGAAGGCATCCGGCGTATATGAGGGGGAGCTGTAAAATGATGAACGCAGTAGGGAGAGAAATCCCAGATGAAGTATTGAAAGCGACAGGCAAAAAACCATTTCAGGGCGCTTATGCCTATGATAATTATGAATATGTAAAGGCCGCCCCCAAGGTAAGGGCTATGATAGACCCGAAGCGGGGCAAATTGGTGGAAAACATCCGGGAAGCTTTGACAAAATGCGAAATAAAAGACGGCATGACCATCTCTTTCCACCATCATTTCCGGGAAGGCGATTATGTGGTAAATATGGTCATGGAGGAAATCCATAATATGGGGGTCAAAGGCCTGACCATCTGCGCAAGCTCCCTGGGGAAAGCCAACAACCCCATTGTCCCATATATCGAGGACGGGACGATTGTGGGGATCCAGTCATCCGGAGTACGGGGGAAAATCGGGGAGGCCATCTCGAAAGGCCGCCTTCGGGACCTGGCCATCATGCGTTCCCATGGCGGACGGGTGCGGGCCATCGAATCGGGGGAAGTACATATCGATATTGCCTTTATCGGCGCACCCACTTGTGACGAATACGGCAATATGCGGGCCAACGGCGGCAAAAGCGATTGCGGCGTATTGTCTTACGCTATGGTAGACGCCCAATATGCCGACAAAGTAGTGGCCATCACCGATTGCCTGGTGCCGTTCCCCAATATCCCGGCCAGCATTTCCATGACCCAGGTTGACTTTGTCTGTGTGGTAGAAGAAATCGGCAACCCGGCGAAAATTGCCACCGGCGCGGCAAAGCCTACCACCGACGTACGGAAAATCATGATGGCGGATTACTGCACCCAGTTTGTCATCCATACGCCGTACTTTAAAGAAGGCTTCTCTTATCAGACCGGCGTAGGCGGCGCTTCTATCGCCTCTACCATTTCCTTAGGGAAAATCATGGAGGAAAGGGGCATCCACATGGGGCTGGGGCTGGGGGGGATCACCACGCCCATGTGCCAATTGCTGGCCAAAGGCCTGATCGGCAAAATCGTAGACACCCAGGATTTTGATATGGGGGCCATTGAATCCATAAAATCCAACCCCAACCATATAGAAATCTCAGCTTCCGAATATGCAGACCCTTTTAACAAAGGCGCCTATGTAAATAAGCTGGATTTCGTTATCCTGGCCTCCCTGGAAGTAGACGTGAATTTTAACTGCAATGTGGTGGTAGGTTCCGACGGCATGATTACCGGCGCCCAGGGAGGGCATCCGGACACGGCGGCAGGGGCCAAATGCACCATTGTAATCGCCCCCCTCCTTCAAGGGAGGATCCCGGCCATCTGCACCAATGTAACTACGGTAACCACGCCGGGGGAAACGGTTGATGTAGTAATCACCGACTACGGGATCGCCATTAACCCCAAAAGGCAAGACCTGATTGCCTGTATGAAAGACGTCAAGCTCCCATTCTGTACCATTGAAGAGCTGAGGGACAAAGCATATGCCATCGTAGGCGAGCCGGATCCGGTGCAGTTCGGGGACCGGGTGGTAGGGATTATCGAGGGACGGGACGGGACGGTGCTGGATGTGGTGCGGGAAATAAAAGAATATGAATTTACGGATCCGGGCAATTTTAGGAATGCCTGAATGGAAGCGGAAGCCTTGGGCTTCCGCTTTTCGGTTCCGCCTTCCCTGCAGGTATGAAAGGCGGCAGGCGCAGATTGTTTTACCCCCTTTGCCATCCCCCCTCCCCTATGTTATGATAGAAGAAAAACAGACCCGAAAAACCGGAAGGGAGGCCAACGAAATGAACACCCGACATGCCCAATATATGCTTACCGTATTACAGGAAGGCAGCATTACCGGCGCCGCAAAAAAACTGTATATTTCCCAGCCGTCTTTAAGCCAAATGGTCAAATCCGTGGAAGCGAACTTAGGGGTTTTGGTTTTTAACCGGAATACGGACCCCATCACGTTGACCTATGCCGGCCAAAAATACATGGAGGCCGCCAGGCAAGTGCTGTCCATCAACGAAAACCTAAAAAAGGAGATTGAAGAGATCGCCCAGGAAGAGCATGGCAAACTCCGTCTGGGCATCCCCATTCAAAGGGGGATGCTGGCATTGCCCCAAGTGCTGCCTAAATTTTTCGCCCAATATCCCCATGTGGATGTGGAATTAGTAGAATTTGGATCCACAGAAACAGAAAAATCCCTGCTGGAAGGAAAAATCGACATTGCCTGCATAACCACTATCCCCCGGCATGACAAGATTCGCTACCTTTTGATAGAAAACGAAGAAATCGTGCTCCTTGCCAGCAAAAATACAGACATTGCCCGGCGGGTCCCGGACGGCACCCCCATATCCATCCTGGAAGCCAAACAAGAAAATTTCGTTTCCAACAAAACCGGCCACAGCATCCGGTTTATCCAGGACAATATTTTTGCCGCCAATAATATTTCCCCGAAAATCCTTCTGGAGACCGTCAGCATAGAAATTGAAAAAAAAGTGGCGGCGTCTTGTGGCGCCGTAATGATTTGCCCCCTTAACTACATAGAAAAAGATGAGGGGTTCCGTTCCCAAATCCATATTTACCCGCTAAAAGGCGTAAGCGGCACCCGCCATTGCTACCTATGCCACCGGAAAGACTTATACCTCACCAAATATATGAGGGGGTTGATCGACATCTTTTCGGAAATGGCCCCCCCTTCCATACCCAAACCGTAAAAAGCCATACCTCCATGCCAAAAAGCCAAGGGATATTTGCCATCCCTTGGCTTTTTGATAGCAGGCAGGCCGCCCAAAACGTTGTAAATGCCAGGTCAATCCAAAAAGCTGCGTATGGTTTTGGGGGTCCGGTAATTCCATGTGGAAATCTTGATCCCGCTCCTGCGGCTGGCCGCGTGGACAATCTGCCCGTTGCCGATATACATGGCTACATGGTTCACCACGCCCCGGCTGTTGGCATAAAAAATCAAATCGCCTGGCCGCATCTCAGAGGAAGTGATGGCCCGACCGGTTTTCGCCTGTTCCCGGGAAGTACGGGGCAGGTTGACCCCGGCCACATTGCGCAGTACATACCGTACAAACCCTGAACAGTCGGCGCCCGTATGGGGGTCGTTGCCGCCCCAGACATAACGGTTCCCTACAAATTGCAGCCCATAGTTCACTACCTTTGTCCGCAAAGCCGCCTGCTGGTTGGCCCGTTCCTCCACCGGGGAGAATTTGATGGCCTCCGTCAACGCATAGCGGACTTCAACATTGTTCTCCCGGGTAGCGATAAAGGCTTTGTCCGACGATTCCCCTTCCTCGCTGTCCCCCATATCCAACTCAATCTGCACCCAGCCGTCCAGCTGGTCCACCACCGAATACCTTTCCTCCTTGGATATCTGGGTCCATATTTTAGATTCGGTAGAGGGCTCGGAACGCACATTCAATTTGTCCGTATTGACAATGGCCATGAGCGTGGCCGTTTCCAGGGCCAAATCCCTGGCCTCCTGCCCCACGGCCACATACTGGGGGTCTGCCGTGATATAGCCGGTAATGGAACCCGATTTAATCTTATACCATCCGTCCACCGTTTCCAATATCTCCCCCGCCGCTTTGCCGGGGAATTTGCCGATTACATTGGTATCATCCGCCATACTGGGGTCTTTACGGATATTTAAATAATTGTCGACTTTGGAAATCACCAAATGGTCATACTGGTTAAGGGCCATAGCCCGTAAATCCAGTTTCCTGGCTTCATTAAGCGCATACCGCACTTCCACATAATCCGACGAGATGTAGCCTTCTTCAATACGGATCCAGCCTTCCAGCTCCTCCAGCACGGGATAGCGCTCGTTCATCAATGCCTGCCCCACCACGTTGGCCGAGTCAAGCACGGGTTCCGAACGGATATTGAGCTTGTCCGTATTTACCACCGCCATAACCCCCACCTGTTCCACGGCCGCCTGGCGGGCTTCTTCACCGCTTACCACATATTGGTTGCTGATATAGCCTTCAATCCCTCCGGAAGTAATATGATGCCACTCCCCTTGGGTGTCTAATATCTCGCAGGCACTGTTTTCCTGCAGCTTTCCGATAATCTTTCCGTTAGGCCCCGGTGACTCCCGGACATTCAGGTACCCCGACACCTTGACCAGCCCCAGGTTCCCATAAGAATCCACAACTGCCTGCTTGTCCTGGGCCAGCTGTATGGCCGCCAGTTCTTCTTCCGACAATGTGGTTTCCGGCACGGTAGCCGCAATTTCTGAAGGCCGGACCTCTTCCATCGCCCCTGCTTCCACATCGTCTGCCGCCCCAGGCGCCCCATCCTGGTTTTTCCAAAGCATCACGGCCGCAGACAGTATCAAAACCACTGCCGCCGCGCTGGCCGCATATTGCCTGCCGGAGAACTTCCTTTTCCTTGATTTTGGCCTGTTTAACCGTTGGATATACTTTTTGTCATCTGCCATACTGTCTCCTTGTTGGAATTACCCTATCAAATCCAGTAAATTTAAGCCCCGCAAAGCGGGGTTTCCCTTCCTGACATTTCCCTCGAGATTATATCACAAATATTTTCCATTTTCTACAATGACGCTGAAAAATTAAAAAAAATGTTACGATTGCCAAAATTCGCCGGATTTTCACAAAAGATTCACAGTCTGGCTGAAATTTTAATAAAAAATCAATAGTATTTTTATTTCGTTTGTAGTAGACTGTAGCTTGTCGACAAGGAAAAAAATAGATTTAACAAAATTCAAAGAGGAGTGGATTTTAATTATGAAAAAAACACTGATTGCTGTTGCCGTACTGACCCTGGCCCTAGGCGCTACCGCCTGTTCTTCCAAAAAAGACAGCGATGCCTCCACGGCCGCAACTACCGAAGCCACGGACGCTGCCGAGGCAAATGCCCAGTCCCCCGGGGCCGGATCCGAAGAAGCCACGGAGGAAAGCACAGAGGAAGAAGAAGTTGAGGAAGATTACATGACCGGTATCGTCACTGCCATAGACGGCGACGTATTGACAGTTAAAAGCGACGACGGCGGCGGCGAAAAGAAATACGATATATCCAAAGCCGACATTACCCGGGAATTCCCCTTCGCCGAAGGCGATTCCGTAGAAATCACCTTCCCCGCCGAGTCCACCCAGGATCCGGTTCCGGTAATGGCCCTGGAGGTAATGGAATCTGTCATTGGCCAAAACACAGACCCTTCTGCTGAAGGGACGGTGACGGAAACCGGGGACGAAACCATCACCCTAAAAATGGAAGACGGGGAAACCTACACCCTTGGCAGCGCCAATGCATACATCGTAGCCGCCGATGGGATTACTGCCGGCAAGAAAGCTACCGTCACCTATATTGGTGACCTGGATGATGAGGCCATGGCCGTAAAAATTGTTATGGAAGATTCTTATGGCACCCCGGAGGCCGATATTTTCGCCTTTGTAGGTGATGTGGCCCAAATCGAAGACAACAATATTATCCTGGAATCTGCCGACGGCGATTTCTACACGTTTATCGCCGACGGCATTGACTTGTCCGGCTACAGCGTAGGAAATGTGGTACAGGTAGAATACACCGGCACCATTACAGGCAAAGAAATCCCGGCAGTAAACATCGGCATGGCCACCGGCAGGTAATGCCCGGGCCGGAAGGGTTTATTGTATGGTAAGCCCTTCCGGGCCTGCTCCCGGAATCGCCTTTGAAGCGTCCGCCGCCACGGCTTTTATCCGTTCCCTTCAAAAGGCAGGTAGGCCAAAAGGGGCATACGCCGCCAGGCCGTCAAACGGCCATACTTGCGGCCCATGCCCCTTTCTGTTTTCCGCCCCGAAAATCCCCGCTCATCCGGAAAACCGTTTTGGTTGCCTCCATGGCCTTATCTTAAACATCAAATGTCATACCCCACGATCCGGATATAAGTCTTGACCAATTCCACCACCTGGTCTAGTTCCAGGTTGCTGGCATTGATGGGTAAGTCATAATTGTTTACGTCCTCCCATTCTTTTCCCGTAAAATACCGGTGGTATTCCCGCCTTTGCCGGGTGATCTTGTTCAGCTTATTCAAGGCCTCTTTCGTATCCTCTATCCCGTCTACCTCCATGGTCCGCCGGATGCATGTGGGCATATCGGCATACACAAACAGTTTAATTAAATCTTCTTTCCCCGCCGACTCCAGCACAAAATCCGCACAGCGGCCTACAATGACGCAGGAGCCGCTGTCTGCCAGTTCCCGGATCACCGCCGACTGGAATTTGAACAGGTTTTCCGGGGAAGTCACATCCCCCTCTGTCTTCGGCTCCCCCAGGGATATGTGCCGCATTCCGCCCACAATCCTGCGCAGCAGGTTGTTTCCGGCTTTCTCGTCGGCCAGCCGGAAATATTGCTCCCCCACGGCGCTGCGTTCTGCCGTCATGTGCAGGATCTCGTCGTCATAAAAGGGGATATTCAGCTCCTGTGCCAGCTTTTTCCCAACAATCCTCCCCCCGCTGCCATATTGCCTCTCAATGGTGATAACCAGTTTGCTTTTGTCCATAAGACCTTCTCACCTCCTGAAAATGATTGGAACCGTTCATGCATTTACTTTGCCAGCATCATCCGGTCGTTGGCAAATTCCTCGCCGCTGGCCTCGGCAAACTTCCTTAGCAAATCCTCCACCTTCAGCCTCTTCTTTTCTTCCCCGGAAACATCATAGATAATCTTCCCGTCGTTCATCATAATCAAACGGTTGCCGATTTGGATGGCATCCCGCATATTGTGGGTGATCATCAACGTGGTCAAATGATCCCGGTTTACGATCGTCTGGGTAAGCTCCAGCACCTTGGCGGCCGTCTTAGGGTCCAGGGCAGCCGTATGCTCATCCAAAAGGAGCAGCTTCGGTTTTTCCAACGTAGCCATAAGCAAGGTAACTGCCTGCCGCTGGCCGCCGGACAGCAAACCCACTTTGGAAGTCAACCGGCTTTCCAGCCCAAGGTTCAAAGTAGCCAAAAGGTCCCGGTACAGTTTGCGCTCGCTTCCGGCAATGCCTTGCTTTAACGTCCGCCTGTGCCCCCGACGCAAAGCCAAGGCCAGGTTTTCATCAATACCCATGGTAGCTGCCGTACCATTCATAGGGTCCTGGAATACCCGCCCCAAAAACCGGGCTCGCCTATATTCCGGAAGCCTGGTTACGTCCTTTCCGTCAATGATGATTTTCCCCTGGTCAACCAGCCAAACGCCGGCAATGGCATTTAACAAGGTGGATTTTCCAGCGCCGTTCCCCCCGATAACCGTGACGAAATCACCGTCTTCCAGCCTCAAGCTTAACCCTTTTAGGGCCTGCTTTTCGTTTACCGTACCCGGGTTAAAGGTTTTGGATATGTTTTTAATTTCCAGCATCAGCCCTCACCCCCCTGTTTCACCTTGCTGGTTTTCCAATATTCACAAAAATCCTTTTTCAGCCAGGAAACCCATAAAGCATACCGGCTCTTCCAAGCAGGGACAGCCAGGAAAATAGCCACTACCAAAGCCGAAAGGAGCTTTAACAAATCGGTGTCAAATTTCCTCCAGATTACTACCTGCAGCACCAGGTAATAGATAATGGAACCCAACGCCACCCCCAAAAGCCGGAATCCAAAATTATGGAACACTTTTCCGAACACGGCTTCACCGATAATCACGGCCGCCAGGCCAATCACAATGGCCCCCCGGCCCATGTTCACGTCGGCAAAGCCCTGGTACTGGGCCAAAAGGGCCCCGGAAAAAGCTACCAGGCCATTGGAAATCATAAGCCCCAGGATCCGGCACAAATCCGTATTAATGCCCTGGGCCCGTGCCATCTTGCCATTGCATCCCGTGGCCCGCAAAGAACATCCCAGCTCCGTCCCGAAAAACCAGTACAAAATTACAATCAGCACCACGGTAATCACTGCCACCAGCAAAATGGTATTTTTAAAAAAGGGTACGTTCTTAATATAACGAAGGGAGATTAACAGGTCAAATTTGTCCACATTGATGGCCTGGTTCGCCTTTCCCATAATTTTCAAATTCACCGAATACAGCCCAAGCTGTGTCAAAATACCGGATAAAATTGCCGGAATCCCCATAAATGTGTGCAAAAGCCCTGTCACCAGCCCTGCCGCCATACCGGCCAGCAACGCAAAAAACAAGGACATCCATACGCTGTGGCCGCTAAGCATCCACATGATGCAAATAGCGCCCCCGGTACACAAAGTGCCATCCACCGTCAAATCTGCAATATCCATAATACGGTACGTAATATACACGCCAATGGCCATAATCCCCCAAATCAAGCCCTGCGCCGCGGCGCCAGGCAGGGAATTGGCTAAACTGCTTAATTCACCGATTAAATTCATCTTATCACCTCAGCCTGTCATCCTATCGTATACCTGCCATAACCTTTTTTATTGGGCTGCGCAAAAAACCGCAGCCCAATAAAAACATGCTTGGAAAACCTTTATTGCCCTATGGCCACATAGCCCTCGGGGATCTCGATGCCCAGAGACTCACAGATCTCTTTATTGTACTTTTTGGTAAACTGCGGGGCATATTCGATGGGCATTTCAGCGATGTCGGCTTCCCCGGTCAGGATCTTGGCGGCCATCTCCCCGGTGGTAACGCCCAGGTCATAATAGCTGATGGACAAAGTGGCGACGCCACAGCCTGCACAAATCCCTTCTTCCCCAGCGATAACCGGGACGTTTGCCGGTACGCAGACATTGTTGATAATCTCCGTATTGGCCGCCGCCGTATTATCCGTAGGTATATAGATGACATCGCATTCATTGGCTGCGCTGGTCACAATGGTGGACAAGTCATTGGAATCGGAAAAGGCATAATACTCACAGGTACAGCCGGACGCTTCCAAAGCAGCCTTTACCGTATCCACCTGATACTGGGAATTCGCTTCGGCAGAGCAATAAAGGAGGCCAACCTTCTTTGCCTCCGGGAACAGCTCCAGCAGCATGGCCGCCTGCTCGTCCAAAGGCGCCAGGTCGGAAGTACCGGAAATATTCCCGCCTACCGTCCCGTCAAACCCCTCAATGCCAAGGGCTACGCCGTATTCCGTAACGGAAGTGCCCAGGATCGGGATCTCGCTGGTGCCGGCCTGGGCTGCCTGCAATGCCGGGGTAGCATTGGCAAGGATCAGGTCCACGCCGCTGGACACAAAGCTGTTGACAATCGTGGAACAAGTGTTGGAATCGCCCTGCGCGTTTTGCTCGTCAAAAACCACCGAATCGCCCAAAGCTTCTGTAAGCGCATCTTTAAATCCCTGGGTAGCGGCATCCAGCGCGTCGTGTTGTACCAGCTGGCAAATGCCCACGGTATAAGTAGCCCCTTCCCCTTCCGGGCTGCCTTCTTCACTGCCCTGGGCCGCGTCGGCAGCATCCGGGCTATCTGTGGCGGAAGTATCTGCCGCCGTGGTTTCCGTACTGCCCCCGGAGCAGGCTGTCACGGACAGGGCCATGGCCCCTGCCAGAATCATGGCTAATAATTTTCCTGATTTCTTCATAATTATCGATCTCCCTTATTGATATTTTTAATAGCCACTTGGTATCATACTACAATTTTTTCACCACGTCAACGTTATCGGCCCTTATTTTTTTAGGAATTTAAAGCAATAAAGTACCAAGGCGCCTATCCGGCAAAAATATGCAGGAAAAACAAAGGGCCACGGACTGTCCCCGGTTAAAAATGTGCCCGGATATTCAAAAGGGGCAAAGGGGCCGCGCTACGTCTTTGCCCGGATCCCTTTGCCCTTCCTGCCTATAAAAGTTCTCGATACAGCCTTAGTACATTGCCGGAAAAAACGGCTTCTACCTCACTTTCCGTAAAGCCCTGTCGGCCCATTTCACGAGCCAGCATCTGCATCCCGGAGCAGTCTTGCATTTCCACCCGGCTGGATATGCCGTCGAAATCGCTGCCCAGGCCGATACAGCCGATTCCGCCCACTTGCTTCATATGCTCCATGTGGCGGACCATCTGGCGGCAATAGCTGTTTTTCGGCTCCTGGCCGTTCTCCTCATCCTGGAGGAAAGCAGCGCAAAAATTGATGCCGGCCACCCCGCCCCTTTCGGCCAGGGCCCGGATCATATCGTCTGTCAGGTTGCGGGGATGGGAAGCTAATGCCCTGGCGTTGGAATGGCTGGCGACCAATGGCTTCTTTGTATGGCGGAACACGTCCCAGATCCCGGCGTCCCCCAAATGGGAAATATCCACGATCATCCCCAGCCGTTCCATCTCTTCCACAAAGGCAACCCCGGTTCCGGTCAGCCCCCGCTCTGTTTCCGGCAGGCAACGGCCGGAATCCGGGGCCATCCGGTTGGGGAAAGCCAGCTGGTTCTCAAAATTCCAGGTTAGGGTCATCATCCGAACGCCCAGGCGGTAAAAATCCCGCAGATACGCCAGCTCCCCCTGGCAGGCGCCCCCTTCCTCCAAAGTAAGGAGGGCCGACATCCGCCCGGCCCGGCGGTTGGACTCGATGTCCTGCCAGCTTTTTACAATCCCGATCTGGTCAGGATAGGCCTCCAGCTCCTCATAGAAGGTGTCGGCCAGCTTCATGGCATATTCAAAGGGGCGCTCTGTCCGCCCCAAATGGACGAACAGGGCAAAATTTTGCAGCAGGTAGCCCCCTTTTTTCATTTTCTGTAAATCAATATGTAGCCGGTTTTCCCAGATGGAAGCTTTTCCTCCCCGCTGATGGTCTTGATACAATTCGCCGATGGTATCGCAGTGCATATCTGCCACTTTCATGTGCCGCCTCCTGCTTACAAGGTTTCCGCCCGTTTTTTTACTGTCTTGCGGAAGTTGATCACGTCATGCTGGTAATCGGTATTCATATATTCGGATGTAACCATAAAATCTGCCGTGGCCTTGTTGACAGCCATAGGGATGTCATACACCTGGGCGATCCTCATAAGGGCTTTCACGTCCGGGTCATGGGGCTGGGCGGTCAAAGGGTCTGAAAAAAACACCACAAAGTCAATAACCCCCTCCACAATCTTCGCCCCGATCTGCTGGTCGCCGCCCAGCGGGCCGCTGTTGTACCCCTTTACGGTCAATCCGGTCTGGTCGGTAATCATCCGCGCCGTAGTCCCTGTTCCATATAAATTGTGACGCTTCAAAATCGAATAATGTTCTTTGCACCATTCGATCAGTTTGGGCTTTTCGTTGTCATGGGCAATCAATGCAATGTCCTTTTTCGGTCCAATGGTAAACGTAATATAGTCTTTTGCCATAGTAATCATCTCCTTTCATCTATGGCGGCTTCTATTGCCTTCCAGCGGCCGGCCTGGCCACAAGCCTCCTGGCCGATCCGGCAACGCTGCGCATACTATACCACGGGCCCCGGGCAAAACACAAGTTAAATTCTTCTAAACTATTTCTGACGATTTTCTGACGATTGTCGGGAATATGGGAAGAAAAAAATTATATTTTTTCATAATTCACCATATTTTCCCCTTTCTTCCATCTCTTTTCCATTTTATTTCCTGTTTTTTACCTTATGCATCCGTTTTATCCGAAACCGCCGGTCCGGTCCATTGCTCCACCAGCGCCCAAATTTCTTCCCTTCCCTGCTTTGTCACCGAAGAAAACGGGATCACTTTGCCTTCTTTTGGCACACCCAGCCCTTCCCTCACGGCTTTTACCTGCTTGGGTACCTGGCTACGGTTGAGTTTATCCGCCTTGGTGGCGATGACCACCGGGGTATAGCCACGGGAAACCATCCACCCGTACATCTGCCGGTCATTGGCCGACGGTTCATGGCGGATGTCCACAAGCAGGAACACACATTTTAGCATGGCGGATTTTTTCAGGTACCTCTCCACCATTTTTCCCCATCGGGCCTTTTCTTCCACAGGGACTTTTGCATATCCATAGCCGGGCAGGTCTACGTAATAGAAAGCTTTATTGATAGCATAAAAATTGATGGTCTGTGTTTTGCCCGGCTGGGAAGACGTCCTGGCTAGGGATTTACGGTTCATCAGCGCATTGATCAGGGACGATTTCCCCACATTGGACCGTCCGGCAAAAGCAAATTCGGGAAAAAGGTTGTCCGGCAGCTTGCTGGTAACCCCACAGACAATTTCCAGTTCCGCGGTTTTAATAATCATGAAACCCTCTCCTTTCCTTTATGTGGATGCCTCTGTCCCGGCGCCTTCCCTGTCCCATATGAAAGCCTCCGCCAATACTTCTTCCATGTTCTTTACATACACAATACGAAGGCCTCTGGTAATTTCTTTTGCCAGCTCTGCCATATCCGGACGGTTTTTGTCCGGTACCAGCACGGTCTTGACATGGGCCATCTTAGCCGCCAGGATTTTTTCTTTCAGCCCGCCGATGGGCAGCACCCTCCCCCGTAAGGTAACCTCGCCGGTCATGGCCACTTTGGCCGCCACTTTCTTTCCCGTCACGGCCGACAGCATAGCCGTAGCCATAGTTATGCCGGCAGAAGGCCCGTCCTTGGGCACAGCCCCTTCCGGGATATGGATATGGATGTCATGTTTTTCAAAATAACCGTCCTCCACCTGATACCGGGGGCAAACCGAACGCACATAGGTCAAGGCTGTCTGGGCGGATTCCTTCATCACGTCCCCCATCTGCCCCGTCAGCTTCAGCTCCCCCTTGCCGGGCATTACGTTGACTTCAATCTGCAAAGTGTCGCCCCCTACGCTAGTCCAGGCAAGGCCCCGCACAATCCCCACTTCGTCTTCCTGGTTTACATCCTCAAAAGTAACCTTCTCTTTTCCCAGGTATTTTTCCAGGCCGGATTCCGTAACGCGGATGGATTTCTTTTTTTCTTCCAGGAATTCCCTTGCCGCTTTGCGCAAAATATCCCCAATGCGCCGTTCCAGGTTCCTGACCCCTGCCTCCCGGGTGTAATTGTGGATGATTTTCTTTAATGCCCCGTCCGAAATAGCTACCTTTCCTTCCGGCAGGCCGTTTTTTTTCAGCTGCTTGCCAAGGAGGAAATCCCGGGCAATATGGAATTTCTCATTTTCCGTGTAGCTGTTGACCTCGATTACATCCATCCGGTCCAGCAAGGGCTGGGCGATGGTCTGCGTGGTGTTGGCGGTGGCGATAAACAGCACGTTGGACAGATTAATGGGCACCTCCACATAATGGTCCCGGAACCGCAGGTTCTGCTCTGCGTCCAGCACTTCCAAAAGGGCTGAGGAAGTGTCCCCTTTGTAATCGCTCCCCACCTTGTCGATCTCGTCTAGCAGCATCAAAGGGTTCGCCACACCTGCCTGCCGAAGCCCCTCTACCAGCCGCCCCGGCATAGCCCCCACATAGGTTTTCCGGTGGCCCCGGACCTCTGCCTCGTCCCGCACGCCCCCCAGGCTGATGCGCACATATTTTTTATTTAATGCCCTGGCTACCGACCGGGCAATGGAAGTCTTCCCCGTCCCCGGAGGGCCCACCAGGCAAAGGATGGGGCTGTCCCCCTTTTTCGTCAAAGCGCGGACTGCCAAATATTCCAGCACTCGTTCCTTTACCTTATCCAGGCCGTAATGGTCTTCTTCCAGGACCTGTTTCGCATGTTTTAAGTCATTGTTGTCTTTGGATGTTTTGTTCCAAGGCAGGTCCAATAAAGTCTCAATATAAATGCGCAGCACATTGCTTTCCTGGCTGCTGCCCGGCATCCCCCGAAAACGGTTTATTTCCTTCTTCAGCTTTTCTTTTACTTCTTTATCCGCCTTCAGGGAATCCACCTTTTTCTCGTATTCGTCTGCATCGGAAGCAGAGTCGTCCCCCAGCTCCTGGCGGATAACCTTCATCTGCTCCCGGAGGATATAATCCTTTTGGTTCTTATCCACCGCCGCCTTGACTTTCTCCTGAAATTCCCGGCGGATACGGGAAATTTCAATCTCATCCACCAGGTTGCCCATAAGTACCTCATAACGGGCGGTGGCATTCCCCGCCTCCAGGTAGTCCTGCCTGACGGAATAGTCCCAGGGCAGCTGGGTGGCGATCTGGAGCATCAGCTCTTCCAGGCCTCCGGCAACCATCAAATTAGGCAGCACTTCCCGGGCAAATTTCGGATGCTGGCGGCCATACTCTTCCACTTTTTCCCGCAACAGCCTGGCCATGGCTTCCGAAGCCAGAAAATCCACATCGTCGCCAAACCACGGGGAGGGCAGGACCTCCCCCATCAATGCCGGCTCCTGGGAATCCAGCATAAGAAGTTCTGCCCGCTCTATGCCTTCTACCATCATCCGCACTACGCTGTTGGGCATTTTCACCAATTGTTTTACATGGACCACCACTCCATAATGATACAGCTGTTCCAGCCCCGGGTCTTCGTCTTGGGGGTCCTTCTGCGTCACGACGCAAATCTTCTGGCTTCCCACCATAGCCCTTTCCACAGCCACCATGGACTTGGGGCGGCTGACGTCAAAGCTTACCGTCATTTTAGGCAATATGGTCAAAGAACGCAAAGCGACCACCGGCATTGCCATAACCGTATTCTCTAATTTTTCCTCTTTTTCATACATAAAACACTCTCCTATTGATATAAAAAGGAACCTGACCTGCAGGATCCTCCGCCTGCGGCGGGCCGCTTTCGCGGCAATCCCCTCCCCACCCAATGGGCCCCCGTCCAAAAAGCCCTATCCTCCATGGGCGCCGTTCCCTATAAACCAAAA
Organism: uncultured Lachnospiraceae bacterium; assembly: GCA_910584845.1. Taxonomy (GTDB): domain Bacteria; phylum Bacillota; class Clostridia; order Lachnospirales; family Lachnospiraceae; genus Brotaphodocola. The sequence goes on along the minus strand of CAJUDH010000003.1, from coordinate 226,747 downwards.
AAGGGAGCTTACCGCTCCCTTTTTTTAGGCAATTTCCCCAGGTCTCTCTTTTTTCATTCTCTTTTGGGAGATCGCCTTACGGGGCACGGTGGTATCCCGGTAAACCAGTTCCGGCTCTCCCGTCTTGTTGACCACGTCTTTCGTTACCGTACAGATTCCGATACTGTTGTCAGACGGGATCTCATACATCAAATCCATAACCGCCATTTCTATAATGGAACGCAGGCCCCTTGCGCCGGTTTTACGCGCAGAGGCAAGGTGGGCAATCTCCAGCAAAGCCTCCTGGGTAAACTCCAGTTTCACATCATCCAGCTCAAACAGCTTCTTATATTGTTTGGTCAGGGCGTTCTTCGGCTCCGTCAAAATCCGCACCAGGGCCTCCTCGCTTAACAGCTCCAGGAACACGTTTACCGGTACCCGCCCGATAAACTCAGGGATCAAGCCGTATTTTATCAAATCCTGAGGTTCCGCCTGCCGCAAAAGTTCATCCAGGTTCCTCTTGTTTTTATCCACGATCTCTGCATTAAACCCAATGGAGCCCGCACGGAGGCGCCGTTCCACAATCTTTTCCAGCCCGTCAAAAGCACCTCCGCAGATAAACAAAATGTTGGTAGTGTCAATCTGCAAAAGTTCCTGATGGGGATGTTTCCTCCCCCCCTGGGGCGGGACGCTGGCCACCGAGCCTTCCAATATTTTCAGCAACGCCTGCTGTACGCCTTCGCCGGACACGTCCCGGGTAATGGATACATTTTCCGATTTCTTTGTTATCTTGTCGATTTCATCAATATAAACAATACCGTACTCTGCCCGGGAAATATCGTAATCCGCCGCCTGGATCAGCTTTAAGAGGATATTCTCCACATCCTCCCCTACATATCCGGCCTCAGTCAACGCCGTGGCGTCGGCAATGGCAAAAGGTACATTCAATATCTTCGCCAGCACCTGGGCCAGGTAAGTCTTGCCGGAACCGGTAGGGCCCACCATCAATATATTGCTTTTCTGAATATCCACATCCATGTCTTTCATGGTGGTTATCCGCTTATAGTGGTTATAGACTGCCACGGACAGCACTTTCTTGGCCATATCCTGCCCAATGACGTATTCGTCCAAATAAGACTTAATCTCTTTGGGCTTTAACAGGTTGATGCCGGCCACATCCACCGCCGGCTCCTCCTGCCCGTCAAACTCTTCTTCCAGAATCTCCGCGCACAGATCAATGCATTCATCGCAGATAAACACGTTATTGGTGCCCGCAATCAGTTTTTTCACCTGATCCTGGGTCTTCCCGCAAAAAGAGCACCTGACCCGGTCATCCATTCTGTTCGCCATAACTGCACACCTCTATCCTTTCCTAATGATTAATCAGGATCCCGTCAATAATCCCATAGCCCTTGGCCTCTTCCGCCGTCATATAATGGTCCCGTTCCGTGTCCCGGCAAATCACCTCATAAGGCTGGCCGGTATTGGCGGCAAGGATCCGGTTCAGCTTTTCCTTCGTCCGCAAAATGTTTTCTGCCACGATCTGGATTTCCGTAGCCTGTCCCCGCGCGCCGCCGGAAGGCTGATGGATCATCACTTCGGCATTGGGTAAAGCAAAACGTTTTCCTTTTGTGCCGCCGGACAGCAAAAATGCCCCCATGCTGGCGGCCATGCCGATGCACACGGTAGATACGTCGCATTTAATATAGTTCATGGTGTCATAAATAGCCATGCCCGCCGTCACCGAACCGCCCGGGCTGTTGATATACAAATTTATGTCTTTGCCCGGGTCTTCCGACTCCAGGAACAAAAGCTGGGCCACAACCACGCTGGCCGACACGTCCGTCACTTCTTCGCCCAGGAAAATAATCCTCTCTTTTAACAGCCGGGAGTAAATGTCGTAGGAACGTTCCCCCCTGCTGGTCTGTTCAATTACATAAGGTACTAACGGCATAATAAACCCTCCTTGATTTCCGTATGTGGCCCGGCCCCTGTCCGGCGAAGCCCGCCCTTTACACCCCATGGTGCAAAAATGCAGATTCCCGGATACCGGGAATCCACACTTCTTCCGATCGCCATCAGGCTGCTATGCAGGAGCTATACAAGCTTTGCCTCCGCCACCAAAAAGTCGATGGCTTCCTGTACGGCCATATCTTCTTTCAACCGTTTAAGCTCTGCTTCGCCCATATACTCTTTCATCTTCTCTAGTTCCAGCTTGTAAGAAGCAGCCATCTTCTTGACCTCTTCTTCCACGGCCTCGTCCTCCACCTGGATGCCCTCCTGGGCCACGATGGCTTCCAGGACCAGGCGGGTGCGGATCTGCTTCTCGGCCTGGGGCCTTAAGTCTTCTTTCATTTTGTCCATGGTAAGGCCGGTAAACTGGAAGTACTGCTCCATAGTAAGGCCCTGGCCCCTCATCCGGCGGCTGTAGTTGTCGACCATGTTTTCCACCTGGTCGTCAATCATAGCCTCGGGCAATTCCATGGTGGCGTTCCCAACCACTTTTTCCACCACATTGTTCTCGTTTTCCGTGGTAGCCTGTTTCTGCTTGGTCTCTGAAAGCTTTGCCTTAATGTCTGCCTTGTATTCATCCAAAGTGTCAAATTCGGAAACCTCGCTGGCAAATTCATCGTCCAGCTCCGGAAGCTCCTTCACCTTGATCTCCTGCACCACTACCTTAAACAAAGCCGGTTTCCCCGCCAGTTCCTTGGCATGGTACGTTTCCGGGAAAGTCACGTTTACTTCCACTTCTTCCTTCAGGTTTTTGCCGATCAGCTGCTCCTCAAAAGTATCCACAAAGGAATGGGATCCGATGGTAAGGGGATAAGATTCTGCCTTGCCGCCCTCAAAGGGCACGCCGTCCATGGAACCGTCAAAATCAATAACAACCTGGTCGCCGTCCTGAACCGGGCGGTCTTCTACCGATACCAGGCGGGAATTCTGGTCCTGGACCTTCTTAAGCTCTGCCTCAATATCCGCGTCGGTCACTTCCGGCCGCGCCCGCTCCACTTCAATCCCTTTGTATTCGCCCAGGGCCACTTCCGGCTTTACGGCCACCTGAAAGCTGTAGATAAAGGCCTCCCCTTTTTCTACCTGCTCCACGCTGATCTGCGGGCGGGATACGATGTCCAGGCCGCTCTCCTTCATGGCGTCGCCGCAGGTGTCGTTGATTAACTGGTTTACGGCATCCTCATAAAGTACGCCGGGGCCGTACATTTTTTCAATCAGGGCCTGGGGGGCTTTCCCCTTGCGGAACCCGGGGATGTTGAACCTTTTTTTGTTCTTGTTATAAGAAGTTTTAAGGGCTTGCCCAAACTGCTCCGCCGGCACTTCTACCGTTATTTTCGCCATGTTTTTTTCCAAATTTTCTACCTGTATACTCATAATAGAGATTCCTCCTTACATCTATAGATGGCCGTTTTGGCGGTAAAGCCACACTTAGTATAACATTATAGCATAGTCTTTTCCTAATTACCAGCATTATTTTCGTGATTTATCCGGGGGTTGGCCGCGGGCCGCCGTTTACGGGCGGCGTCCCGCAAATTGCTTTCTATGGGGCGGCCCAGGCAAAACCAGGGGCCTTAAAGGCAGCCGCTTTACTTTTTTGCAGTGAATATCTGCGCCCAATACCCTTGCCCGCTGCCGTCCGTAAAATACCCCACCCCAATATCCGTGTATTTCTCGTTTAAAATATTGTCCCTGTGCCCGTCGCTGGACATCCAGGCTGACATTACTGCCTCCGGCGTGCGGTAGCCGTAAGCCACGTTCTCCCCGCAGCTACGGAAGCTGGCCCCGCTTTGTTCCAGGGCCGTCCGGTAGGCGCTGCCGTCCGGGCGGGTGTGGGAAAAGCTGGCAACCAGCTCCCGGGCCCGCACCGCCGCAGCAGCAGAAGCGTCGTCCGCTTTTTCCAAAACCGGCAAACCGGCCTTTTGCCTTTCCTCGTTGACCAAATTTATTACCTGGCGGACATAAGGGCTCTCCGAAACCGCCGGCTGGGCATATTCCGCCAAGCCCCCTCCCGGCCCCGACGGGCCGGGGCCGGCGGCCAACGGCACCTCGCCCCCGGGAATCCAGGCCCATGTGCCCCCTTCCGGCAATTGGCCCTGGCCCTCTTCCCAGGCCGGGGTCAAAATACCGGCCTGGCCCCCGGGGATTCCCCGGCTGCCCCAGCCGCGTTTTGCCAACGGCATGGCAGCCGCACCGGCCACAAACAACACAAGCATCCCGCACCCTATGGCTTTTTTCCTGCCCCTTCTAATCCACCCCCAGCTTCCCATACGCCTCCCCTTTCCCAAAAGTATGCCTGCCCCATTGCCTTAACCCCATGTTTCCGCCCTGTCCCGGCCCCTTCTCCCCTTATCTTTTTTAACCCTTATCGGACCCCATAGGCAGCCGCCCGGGTCAAAATCTGCCCGGCCCATTTGCCATGGCATTTTACCTCATTCATCCTTCCCCCGTCTGCGCTTTTTGCCACTGCCAGGCCGTCTTCCCCCCAATGGAGGATGCTTCTGGCATCTTCGTAATCCGCCCGGCTGACTTTCAGGGAATCAAAAATAACGGGGAGCTGGGAAGGATGGATCGCTGTTTTTCCGAAAAACCCATTGAGCAGGTCCAATTCGATCTCCTTCCTTAAACCGGCGGCCCAGCTGCCCCCAGGGTCGTCGCCAAAATATTCCCATACCGGCCCGGAAACCACATAATCCGAAGCAAAAACATTGATAATATTTACGAGGATATCCCGGATCACCCCGATTTCATAGATATTTTGATCCACTTTCCTGCGCAGCCCGTACATATTGCTGAAATCGTTGCCGCCGACCCTGATGTTGAGCACATAGGGCTTTACGGTATCCAACAGCCCCTTAATTTTCCACAATACCTCCACCCGGCTGCCTATATCGGCCACCGGGCGGCTTTCCAGGATGGGCATAATGAAAAGCCGGTCCGGGCGGGATTTGTTGTAAGCGTCCGCCAATTTTACGTAATCCGGGCCGTTGGACAAATCGAACTTAGGGAGGACATACCCGGTAAGCACCGCTTCGTCCTCTGCCAGCATATGGTGGATCTGATCCATATGGCCGGGCGTCCTTACACGCACGAAAAGAAGTGGCGTAGCAACACCGCTTCTTTTTATGGCATTTAATGACTGTTTAAGCTGTTTTTGCGCTTCCTCAAGGGAAGCGTCCTGAATGGAATCTTCCAGGCAAAAGGCCAAGGAAGTAAGGCCCGGATAAGAACCTTCCAGGATTTTTTTTACAATACCTGTGTTCAAAGCAGGCGTATACAAAAGGCCGCCAACCTGATACGGTAAAAGGTTTTCATTGTATGTGTGCATATTACCCCTTTTCATGAATGATAGATGTCCCCATTTCTCTGTAAAGGCCCGGATCTCCCGGATAGCTGCCGGTTGGGCCTTAGGCGTTTAACGCACCTATTATAATTGATTTTCCGGAAGAATGGAATACCCTGAAAACATTTTCCGGAAAGTAAATTAAAATTTCCGGCCCCCGGGGCCTGCCTCCAAAAAGGAGGCGGGAAACCCTTGCCTGGCAGAATACTGCATGATAAAATAAAAGCCATAGGGGAATCCGGCCCATCCCGGTAAAAAATTTTGCAATCATCCATAATAAAGGAGGTTTCCATGGAAATCGAACGTAAATACAAAGTCGCTGCCCCGCCGGCCAATTACACATCCTACCCCCGCCACACCATCCAACAGGCCTACCTGTGCACCGAACCGGTGATCCGTATCCGGCGCCAAGACCATGAATACTATTTGACCTACAAATCCAAAGGCCTGCTGGAACGGGAGGAATATAACCTCCCCCTCACCGGGGAAGCTTACGCACATTTGCTGCCCAAAGCAGACGGCATCGTCCTTTCCAAAACCCGCTACCTTATCCCCTGCCCAAAAGAAACCGGGGCTACGGGGCTTACCATTGAGCTGGACGTGTTCTCCGGCGCCTATGAAGGCCTGATATTAGCGGAAGTAGAATTCCCCACGAAAGAAGCCGCCTTATCTTTTACCCCGCCAGGCTGGTTCGGCGAGGACGTAACGTTCAGCGGGGAATACCAGAACAGCCGTTTGAGCCGGAAAAACCCTATGGCCCCCAAATAACGGCCGGCCTTACCCACCGTGCGCCGCCTTGCCCACCGGGGTAGGCTCACCGGTCAATGAGCCCTAGCACCACCACGGTCCCCAAGAGCCCCAGCAAAACCCCAATGATAATATCCAGCTGTTTCACCGTCAAGGGGATCCGGTCATAAAGGCGCTCTTTTAAGGGCAAACTTGCCCGGTATTCTTTTAACAGTTCGTTCTCCTTGCGGAGGCGCTGGTTTTCCTTCTCCAGTTCCGATAAAGTGCCCTCATCCTTTCCCTCCCCGCCGGCCCCGGCCTCTTCCTTTCGGTTATTTTCATCCATATCCGCTTTCCCTCCTGTTGTCGGCCCCTTTTCCAGAAAGCCGCCAAATATTATTTTTCAAAAAATGCAATGGCACACCCCGTCCACTGGCCAAAGCCCATCGCCGGATGCCACATAAAATCCCGGAAAAAGGGGCCTCCCTTGCCGGGTCCTCCGCCTGCGGCGGGCTGTTTTCTACCGCCTCCTTTTCCCCGGTGCATGGCCGGAAAGGCCTTGCCCTATAGGAAAACTTCCTGTAAAACGAAAAACGGACGGCAACCCGTCCGGGTATTTTCAGAACGATACCCAAACGGATTGCCGTTTGCTCCAGGCCCTTTCCAGATATGCCTTTCCGGGGCCGCCCACCGGGCCGAAACAGCCGCTGCCGCCTTATTTCTTCGCAATATACTTGCGGATATCCAATGCGATAGCCACTACAATAACGATACCCTGGGCGATATACTGGTAGTTCGGGTCAATGCCCAAAAACTGGAGGCAAGTCTTCAAAAGCTCAAACACCAGCACGCCGATGACAATGCCGGAAACCCTGCCGATACCGCCGTTAACCGATACGCCGCCGATAGTACAGGCCGCGATGGCTTCCAGCTCATAGCCGCTGCCGGTGTTTACGCCTGCGCCGCCGGATTTCGCCCCCAACAGGAAACCGGCAATGGCGTAAAGGGCCGCCGCTGACATATAGATAATGATTTTGGTCTTTTTTACGTTAACGCCTGCCACTTCGGCTGCCGCCTCATTGCCGCCGATGGCATACATGTACTTCCCGTGGCGGGTATAATTATAAATAAACCACATAACCACACCGATGACAATGGCAATAATGAACAGGTAAGGGAACACCCCGAACAATTTGCCGTTGGCTATCACGGTATAATCCGTGCGGTAGCCGCCCAGGGGGACCGATTTGGTATATACCAGGTTAATGCCGTAAATGATCATCTGCATACCCAGGGTGCCGATGAAAGCCGGCACGCTTAAGTAAGAAACCACCACGCCGTTAATCAGGCCAAAAACGCAGCAGACGGCAATGCACATCAGCAAAATCAACCATACGTTCAGTTCCGGGAAATTCTGGGTGAGCTCAAAACGGCCGCTGTAATCCGCCCTCTGGAGCAAGGTGCCGGCCAGGCAGGCAGCAAGGCCTACGGCACGCCCTGCCGAAAGGTCGGTGCCCTTGGTAATCAGGCAGCCGGAAACGCCTACGGCGATGATGAAACGGCAAGCCACGTTGATTGAAATGTTGCTGAAGTTGCTCATGCTGAAAAAGTTATCTTTGGTCACGCCTACCCATAACACCATGGCGAGAATCAATATCACGATACCATTGTTAATCAACAAGTCCACTACATTGACTTTTTTGCTGTTCATTCTCTCTTCCTCCTCTTCCTAGAACTGAGTCGCATAGCTCATAATGCGTTCCTGGGTTGCCTCGTCTCCTTGTACCTCGCCGGTTATGCGGCCGTTGCACATAACCAGGATCCGGTTGGACATGCCAATGAGCTCCGGCATTTCCGAGGAAATCATAATGATACCCTTGCCTTGCTGCGCCAATTCGATCATGATCTGATAAATCTCATACTTGGCGCCCACGTCAATACCGCGGGTCGGCTCATCCATGATCAAAATATCGGGATTGTTGGCCAGCCAACGGGAAATCAGCACCTTTTGCTGGTTTCCGCCGGACAAAGACTGAATCAGCGTCTTACTGCTGGGCGTCTTGATGGAAAGCTTTGCCACGTTTTCCTTCACCAACTGTTCGATCTTTCCTTTGTTGAGCTTAACGCCCACTTCTACATACTGGTTTAAAGAGGAAATAGAGACATTATCCGCAATGGAAAGACATCCTAAAATACCGGTCCCCCGGCGGTCCTCCGTAATCATGCCGATGCCGCCCCGGATCGCGTCCTGGGGCTGCCGGATCCGCACTTTCTGGCCCTTGATAGAAACCTGGCCTTTGCTGATATGGCGCATACCAAAAATCGCTTCCATCAATTCCGTCCTCTGGGCGCCAACCAGGCCGCCAAAGCCTAAGATCTCCCCCCTCCTAAGCTGGAAGGAGCAGTTCTGGAAGGAACGCTCATGGATGCTGGAATAATCCTGCACGTCCAAAAGGACCTCGCCTACCTTGGCGTCATTCTTGGGAGGATAAATATTGGTCAGTTCGCGGCCTACCATCTGTTTGACTATCTCTTCGTCCGTAATGTCTTCCATGGCCCAGGAACCTACATAGGTACCGTCCCGCATGATGGTAATATCATCGCTGATTTCCCGGATTTCTGCCATCTTATGGGAAATATAGATCATAGAAACGCCCCGGGACTTCAGATCCCGGATAATGCGGAAGAGGGCTTCTACTTCATTGTCCGTTAGAGAAGAAGTGGGCTCGTCCAGGATCACCACCCTGGCCTGAAGGGACACTGCCTTGGCAATCTCTACCGACTGCATCTGCGCAATGGACATGGTTCCCAGCTTTGCTTTCGGATTGTATGGCATCTTCACGTCTTCCAGCCATTTTGCCGTCTCCTCAAACATTTTTTTGTGGTCCACCACTTTCAAAGGGCCGAAATGCTTTACCGGATAGCGGCCTGCATACATATTTTCCGCAACCGTCCTCTCCGGTATTGGCTGCAGCTCCTGATGCACCATTGCCATCCCCTTTTGCAAGGCTTCGTCAGGATTGTGGATTTCCACTTTTTCCCCGTCCAGATACACTTCCCCTTCGTCCCTGTGATAAATGCCGAAAAGGCATTTCATCAACGTGGACTTGCCTGCACCGTTCTCACCCATAAGGGCGTGGACCGTGCCTGGACGTACTTTCAGGTTTATCTTGTCCAGGGCCTTTACGCCAGGGAAGCTTTTGGAAATCCCGCGCATTTCCAATCGATAGTTTGCCATCCCATTCTCTCCTTTCATTAAATCGGGCGTGCCATGAAGACACGCCCGACATTTTCCCGTCTTATTTCCTGCCAGTCAGACTTAAGGGAACCCCTTAAGGCCTACAAACCATTATTTAATCAGGTCAAGAATCTCCGCTGCGTTCTCCGTGGTAACTTTCACATAGTCAACCATGTATACGTTATCTACGTCTTTGCCGTTGACGAAATCCATGGCCTTGTCAGCTGCGGTATGAGCCTGGCCAAAATAGTCGTTAAATACGGTACCGGTCATCTTGTCGTTCATTACGTGCTCAACAACCTCAACCAGAGCGTCAACACCTACCAGATAAATATCTTCGTTCACTTTTCTGCCTGCGGCTTCGATTGCCTGCAATGCGCCCAGGGCCATGGCATCGTTGTTGCAGAATACCACGTCGATCTTGGCGCCATGCTGGGACAATGCATTGGCAGTGATCTCCTGGCCTTTGGTCTGATCCCAGTCGCCACGCATCTTAACCAGCTCTTCCACTTCTACGCCTGCATCCGTCAGGGCCTGGATCGAGAATTCTGTCCTGTACTGGGCATCCACGTTCTCCGGGTCGCCCTGGACCATGATGTAGCGGACTACGCCGTCGCCGTCTGCGTCGCCCTTGTTCTCCAGCTCAGCGATCTCCTCGCCCTGGAAAGTTCCGGACTGCCTTGCGTCTGCGCCTACATAAGTAGCTTTGATGCCTTCGTCAACCCATGCCTGCTCCCTCTCGGCTTCCGGCTCACGGTTGATGTAAACCACCGGGATACCGGCAGCGTTGCACTCTTCGGTAACGGTAGGCTCGGAAGAAGCCTGTACCAGGTTGATAATCATAACGTCACAGCCCTGGGTGATGAAGTTACGGATCTGGTTCATCTGCTCGCCCTGGTCGTTCTTGCCGTCCATGATCGAGATGTTTTCTTTCTTAACGCCCAGCTCTTCAATCAGGTATTTCTCTAATTCCTCGCGGTACAGGGTCATAAAGTTGTCGGCAAACTGGTAAATGGAAATACCAACTTTGACTTCTGCCGGATCCTTGCCTTCCACGGCCTCATTCACCTCTGCGGCAGTCGTTTCGGCACTGTCGGCTTTTGTATCCTCAGCCTCTGCTGCGGTGGTTGCCGCCTCAGTCGGGGCCGCGGTGGTATCCGCAGTCGAAGAGCCGCCTCCACAGGCTGCCATAGACAATACCATGCCGGAAGCCAATGCCATAGCCATAATCTTCTTTGTCAGTCTCATGTCGTAAAATCCTCCCTTTTCTATGGATTTATATTGATCAGCTTTGGCACATTGCCTTGCTGACAACCATATTATACCTGATTTTTTGTGATTTTTCCATATGTTTTTTTTCGATTTTTATAAAATTTCTTTGATTTTATTTTAAATCCACTAAAAATGCACTAATTTTCCGTGACCGCTACCTGGGGGCACCAGTAATATTTCCCCCCTTCCAGGGAAATATCGGGGTCAATTTCTTCTCCCAGGGCTTTTGCCGACGCCAGGGAAAAGATCGCCCCCGCATACCTTTCCTTGTCCGCCGACACCGTCCCCAAAAGCTTCCCGGAACGGACTGCCTCCAGCCCCGGGATGGTGGCGTCAATGCCCACCAGGTTCGCCCCCCCGTCCCCGGCCCTTTCCAAAGCGTCGATGGCCCCCAGGGCCATATCGTCGTTGTTGCAGATTACCAATTCTATGGTATCGGGATATTGCTCCAGCCACTGCTCCATCAGCGCGGAAGCCTGGCTCCTTTCCCAGTTGGCAATGCCGCCGGTAATCTTCTCAATAGGGACTCCGCCGTCTTTTAAAGTCTGGATGGACCATTCGGTACGGATCAGGGAATCCTGATGGCTGCTTTCCCCTTCCAGCAATACATAGCTGATAACGCCGTCCCCGTTTATATCCAGGCTTCCCGGGTCTTTTTTATATTGTTCCACCAGGATGCTGCCTTGCAGTACGGCCGACTCCTTGGCCGCCGCCCCTACATAATACAGCTGGTCCCACCGGTTCATATCCTCTTCCACCGGCTGGCGGTTAAAAAACACCAGGGGGATCCCGGCGGTCATGGCCTTGTCGATAATAACCGAAGCCGCCGTCCGGTCAACCGGGTTAATGCACATGACGTCGCACCCCAGGGAGATAAAGCGTTCCACTTGGTTATTCTGGGTATTTTGGTTCCCTTTGGCATCCTGGATGTCCAGAGTCACTTTTACCCCTTGCTTTTGTTCATAATCTTTGGCGCAATTTTCCAATTCGCCCCGGATATTGTTGATAAAAGTGTCATCCCCCCGATAAAGGCTTACCCCAATCCGGACGGATTTTTTCCCATCCTCCTTTTCCAGCCTGGCACAGCCGACTGAAACCGCCCCTATGCACAGGAAAAAAATCAAAATCCGCCACTTTCCACGCCTGTCTTTCACGCTTTCCTCCATTCTGTATATGGCACGCCCCTTTTTATTCAATGGGGTACAATAACTTTTCGTAATCTTCTTTCCTTAAATCTTCCTTCTTTATATAATGGCTTTCCAGGTACCCCATGTCCGCAGGCACCTGGTTGCCGGAAAGTTCCACCGCCGTCTTCACGCTAAGGTATCCCGCGCTAAAATCATCCGTGATACACAAACCGTTTATAACCCCTTTGTCAAGGTAATTCAGGATCCGGACCGTAGTCCCCCTGCCATACAGGCCATCCACATAAGAGGCATGCGCCGGGTCCTCTGCCAAAAGCTGGGCCACCTCTGCCAGGCTGCCCGGGTCTAAAGCAATCACCACCTCCCCTGCCACTTGCCCGCCTGGGCGGCCCAGCCCTTCCACGAAAGCCTTCCAGCCCTCTTTTCCTTTTTGCTGGCGGGATACCAGGCAACGCCCCGACGGAACGATAACGCTTAATATCCCGTCCAAAAACCGTTGGCTGACCATATCTGCCACTTGCCCGCCAATAAGGTATACCATCTGCCCCGGCGGCTGTTCTGTCAAGACTTGTTCCCCCAGCTGCCGCCCCATGGCGTAATAGTCAAAGGCGATCCGTGCCGTAGCCCCGTCCCCCGTAGAGGGGATTTCCGAATTGAGCAATACCATAGGCACGGTTACCCGCTTTTCTGACAAAAGCCGGGCTACCGCTTCCTGATCCACCGGGGAAACAATCAACGCGCGGCTCCCGTCCTGCTGTTCCCGCAGCAAAAGCTCCGTCTGCTGCTTTTGGTTCCCTTCCTCATACAAAGTAATAAAGCTGACGTCTGCGTTCAGCTCGATAGCCGCCCGCTCTGCGCCTTTTCGGAAGTTCACATAATCGTCGTCCGCCGTTTTTTCAACCACCACAGAAACGGAGTAGATTTCCCCTTCCTTTTCCTTAATAATAAGGTCTGTGGAAGACAACAAAAACAAAACCAGCAGGACCGTGCCATATAATATCCATAAAACTTTCTCTTTTCCAGTAATCATGCCTGCTCCCTCTCCATCAATTCCTCATAGGACATGGCCGGGATCCGGATGTCAACCGCCGTGCCCACATCTGGCTCCGACTGGATGGACAGGCCATACTGTTCTCCAAAATAAAGGCGGATCCGCTCGTTGACATTTTTCACCCCAATGCCGGAGCCGCGGCCCGAAGCCACATGGTTCTTCTCTGTCAGCAGCCCTTCCGCCTGTTCCCTGGTCATGCCCAACCCGTTGTCCTGGACGAGGTAATGCAGTTCCCCATTTTCCCTATAGGCCCGCACCAGGATCTCCCCGTCCCCGTCCATAAACTCCATGCCGTGGTAGATGGCGTTTTCTACCAGGGGCTGAATCATTAGCTTTAAGGAAGCCAGCCCCAGCTCCTTAGGGTCTGCCTCGATCCGGTAGGTGAACTTGTTTTTAAACCGCATCTGCTGGATCATCAGATAATTGCGCACATGCTCCAGCTCGTCCCTCACGGGGATAATGCTTTTCCCCTTGCTTAAACTGATCCGGAAAAACCGGGCAAGGGCCGTGACTACCTTGACCGCCTCCTGCTTCTGTTCATTTTCGATCATCCACACAATAATGTCCAGGGTGTTATAAAGGAAGTGGGGGTTGATCTGGGACTGGAGGGTGTCAAACTCCCTCTTCCGTTTGGATTCGTGTTCCGCCACAATATCGTCCATCAACGTCTGGATCCGTTTGGCCATATCGCCGATGGAACGGCCCAGATGCTGGATCTCATAAGACCCGCCCTGATAAATTTGGGCATCCAGCTGCCCTTCTTCCAGGGCATTGACCGATTTTTCCAGCTCCTGGATGGGGGCGGTGATTTTTGAGGAGATATAGGCATTGGTTATGGCCAGCAAAAACAGGAAAAGCCCGGCCACAAACACGAAAAACAATTTGGTTTTCACCCCGCTTAGCGAAAACCCCCGGTCGGGGGTCACCCCAATGATCTTCCATCCGGTATAGCCCACCGATTTTACCACTATGTCCCGCTTTTCGCCCCGGTAGGACTCCCGGTAATTGCCGTCGCGGTAACCGGCCGCCGCCCGGACATTCTCGGCCTCAAGGCCGGCATCTATCATCTGCATCTTGGGATGGTAAATCAGCCCTCCCCCGCTGCTTAATAAGTACAAATACCCCTGGTTCCCCAGCATTATGTTGTCCAGCATATATTGCAGGCTTCCATAAGTGATGTCGACAAGCAGCACCCCCTGGTCCGTAGAAGTGCCTTTGGTAATCTCCACCGCCCGGGTCAAGGTAATAACCCACCGGTACTGGTTTTCGCTGTTATCGAAGATATACTGGACGTGGGGCATGGAAAAATGTAAGTTATCCGTCCGTTCCAATGTGTTCTGAAACCACTCCTCCCCGGTCACGTCCATGCCTGTTTTTAAGCGGGCAGCCGGCACCGCAGTGAGCAGCTCCCCTTCTTTGGACAGCAAGGCGATATTGGAAACGGAATCCTTGTTGTTGTCGTATAAAAGGGTAATCTCGCTGTTTACCTCATCTGTCCCGGCAGACAGGTCTGCGTTTTTGATCACGCCATAATAGAGGGAATCGGACAATTTCATAATGGTACGCAGGTAAGAATCCACCGAAAGGGTCACCTGGTTAATCACGGCCTGGTTCTCCTCCCGGACCGTGGCCGCCAGCTGCCCGTTCAGCCTCCCATACAGGGAAAAGCCGATCATCATGCTTGTTACCAGCGCGCTGACCGTAAAATAGATAAATATGGTATATCGGATGCCGGCCTTTTGGAAACGGCCGGCCTTTTTAAACATTGCCATGGTCCCCCCTATTTACTTTCCGGCGCCGTCAAGCCCCCGAAACCTGGTGGGGGAAACGCCAAACCGTTTTTTAAACACATAGCTGAAATAATTCTGCTCCTGATACCCCACTTTCTGGGCGATTACATAAGTCCGGTCATTGGTGCCGTTTAAAAGCTCCACCGCCTTATTAAGGCGGATCTCCGTCAAATAGGCCACATACGTCTGTCCGGTCTCTTTTTTAAACATGGTGGAAAAATAAGCCGGGCTCATATGAAGCTCACGGCAGAGCATTTCCACAGACAGGTCCGGATTCTGGTAATATTCCTGGATATATTGTTTCGCCTTTGAAATGGCATTCCTTGCCGTTTTGTCCCTCTGCCGGCTCATAGCCTCATTCATCCTGCAAGCCACCAAAATCAGCCAGGCGGTAAACTCTTCCTTTTTTTGCCCGTTGGATATTAGCTGCATATAAGAATCTTCCGAACCGAAAATCTGCCGCAAATCCATATCGTACTGCTGCATCAGCCGGGTAATGCAGTTGATGATGGACAGCATATAAATCTGGTACTGGTGGACATGCACCCTGGCGTCGCCCATCCGCCCCATAACCAGGGAAACCGCCGCCTCAATGGCCTTCCTCGGGCCGAATTTTATAGCAGAAACCAATTCCGCCTCGTCTTTTCCGTCCAGTTCCAGCTTCCCCCGGCTCACCGGTTCCACATCGTTAATGTAAATGGTGCCACCTGTGCCTACAATGGCTTTGTAACCCAGGGCGTCTACCGCCGATTGGTAAGATTTTCCGATTTGGCCCACACCCATACTGCTGGACCCCACCCCAATGGTGGCCGTAACTTCCAGGATCCGGCGGATTTCCTTGCAGACGTCCCCCAACAGGTCGATAAACCCGGTCTGGGAGTTGCCTTGGTCGATAGCGGCGATAATCGTAATCCCCACGGTAGAGTTAAAAATGGTAAAACGGAAATAGCCGTTTAAATTGTCCTCCACCAGCTGCCTTACGGAAATAGGGATCAGCTCCTGTTCCCGGTGCAGGGATAAGGGATGCCCTTCCCCCGGCTCCCGGGCTTCCACATGGACAACCGCCGCGACCCACTTTCTGGCATCCAGGATGTCCACCTGATATTCCCGCAGTTTCTGGCAGGCTGCTTCTTCCGTTACGTTCCCCCGCACCAGGTCGTTAAAAAACAACTCCCGCATAATGGGGAGGCTTCTCCGGTAGCTTTCCCGCAGCAGGCTCACATCGCGCCTCTGTGCAATCTCATCGTCTAAATTATCTTTCACCCGGTTTAAAATTTCCGTCAGCTCTTCCACGTTCACCGGTTTTAAAATGTACTCGGCCACTTTCAGCTTGATCGCCTGCTGGGCGTATTCAAAATCGTCATAGCCAGAAAAAATCAATATTTTCATAGACGGGTACTTTTTGCGGATCCAGGCCGACAAAGCCAGGCCGTCCATATATGGCATACGGATATCCGTCATCACCACGTCGGGCTCCATCTGCTCAATCATCTCCAGGGCATCCTTGCCGTTGCCTGCGTCCCCCACCACCTGAAAGCCCAGCCTGGCCCAGTCGATTTTCCGGATAATCCCCTTGCGCACTTCTTCCTCGTCGTCTGCCAAAATAATTCGGTACAGGCTCATGGCCCCCTCCTTCCGCCTTTGGCCAGCACCCTCACAGCTGTGCCAGCCACCGCAATAAATATTGGTTTTCTTCCTCCTTCCGGACACAAATCCGGTAATAGCCCGAGGCCTTCCAAGGCCCCCCTTCCCCTGCCTTATGGCCCGTGGCCCGGCCCGGCGGCCCTAAACCGGGAAAATTGCAGCAGTCACGGATCAAAATCTTCCCTTCCCTGCACCGTGCCCACAGGTCGCCATAGGCGCCTTTATTATCTTGAAACAGCAGGAAATTCACCTGGGAAGGGAACACTTTAAACCCCAGGCGTTTTAGCCCTTCCCCCAGGCGCCCCCGCTCCCTTTCCACCAGCTCCCGCGTCCTGGCCAGGTACCCCTTTTCATCCAGCGCCGCCACGCCGGCTTCCTGGGCCGGCAAAGACACGCTCCAGGGCTGCCCGGCTTGTTGTAGCCGCTGCGCCAGCCCCGGATCCCCGCACACGGCGTACCCCAGCCGGAGGCCGGCCATGGCATAAGTTTTGGTAAAAGCCCGAAGGACCATAACCCCCGGATATTTGCCTATGTTCCCAAGAAAAGAAAATTCCTCAGGATCCTGCAAAAAATCACAAAAACATTCATCCAGTACCAGGAACACCCCTTTTTGCCCGCAGGCCTTTGCCAGCTTTTCCACCTGCCCCTTGGGGAGGGCCAGCCCGGTAGGGTTGTTGGGGTTGCACAAAAACAAAACTTCTGCCCCTTCCAGGCTGCCGATAAGCCTGTCCACATCCAGACGGTACCCCTGCCCTTCCCGGAGGCCATAATACCTGGTTTCACCCCCCGCCGCCCTCACCGCCCGTTCATACTCGGAAAAAGTAGGCACCGGCGTCAGCGCCTGCCTGGGCTTTCGCATCTGGGCGAAACGGTAGAGCAGGTCTGCCGCGCCGTTGCCGCAGACCAGCCTTTCTTGGGCAACGTGATGGTACGCCGCCAGCTTGCGGACCAGCCCTCTGCATTGGGGGTCCGGGTAACGCCACCAGCCCCCTACCGACTCCCTAAGGGCCTGGCCCACCCCTTCCGGCAGGCCCAGGGGATTGACGTTGACGGAAAAATCATGGATAATCTCACTGCCATAAATATCCCCTCCATGAAGCCCATGTTCCATGCCTTCCCCCCTCCTTTTATAAAACCAGAAGCCCGGCTACCCCGGCCGCCAGGGCCAGCACCGCCGAGCCGTACATCAGGCAGTTCGCCCGGAGGATATCCTCTGCCTCCACGGGCCTTTTGCCGTCTCCGATGGTAGGTTTTGGGCACAGCTTCCCGAAATACCAGGCGTCCCCGGCCAGCTGCACCCCCAAAGCACCGGCACATGCCGACTCCCCTTGGGCAGAGTTGGGGCTTTTATGGCAGCGCCGGTCGCGGCGCCAAATAAAAAACGCCCCGGGCCCGTCAAACCCCGGCAGCAGCCAGGCTACCCCTACCATAAAAAGCGCCGTCAGCCGGGAAGGCAAAAGGTTGGCCAAGTCGTCCAGTTTTGCCGCCGCCCGGCCGAAATATTCGTATTGCCCGTTTTGGTAGCCTACCATGGAATCCATGGTGTTGACTGCCTTATAGGCGAAACCGCCCACAGGCCCGAATAGCATCAGGTAAACCATCGGGGCTACCACTCCGTCCGACGCGTTCTCTGCTACCGTCTCCACTGCCGCCTTGATAATGCCCTCCTCGGAAAGCTTTTGCGTATCCCTCCCCACGATCCGGGAAACGGCCTTCCTGGCTTCTTCTACTTCCCCCTTCTTAAGGGCGTCATAAACGTTCCGGCTCTCTGCCATTAAAGACTTTGCCGCCAGGGCCTGCCAGCTCATTACGCCCATAACTGCCAGGTGGGCCATGGGATGGACCTTTTGCGCCGCCAGGAGCAAAACGGCGGCCGCCCCTGCTACCATGGCAGGCACCGACAGGGCCAAGACCCCTCCGGCTGCCAGTTCCCCCCGGGGGGTCTTGGGGAATACGCTCCGCAAACCGGTTTCCATCCTCCCGATCAGCCACCCCATCCCCCGTACCGGATGCCACCAGTTTTCCGGGTCACCCAGCCACAAATCCATCAAAAATCCCATCGCCACCGCTATGGCCAGCATCCGGTTTCCTGTACCTGCCATCTTCCTTTTTCCTTTGCCTTTATTTTAACCGCATAGGGATGCCGCAAACCACCCGGTAAACCTGTTGGGCCCGGGCCGCTAAAGCCTGCCCCGCACGCCCCACGGCTTCCCGCAGTTCCCTGTCCCGCCGTTCTATGGGGACCACCCCGCATCCTACCTCATCCATAACCACCACTTCCGGGGCCGCCCCCAGCACCTTTTCCACAAAACCGGCCGGGTCTTCCCCCTGTGCCAGGATTTGGCGGACCCACTGGTGGAAAGATGTCAAATATGGCTTTTCCCAGGCCAGTTCCGGCAAGTCCTTTTCCCCGTCCGCCACCCCCCTTTCCCATTCCTCATAAGAAAGGCCAAACAGGCCCCGGGCAAAATCCCGCTTTCCTTGGCACGCCCCTCCGATAATAAAAATCATGCGACCGCCCTTTCGTTACGGCTACCGTACCTTAACCGCCCCATCCTTCCTGCCTATTGATTTCCGAACCTAAAACATCCTAAAGAAAAAACGCCAACGCCGCCAGCATGCCCAATTCGCACACCTGTAAAAAATATCCGGCCAGGTCCCCCGTGACCCCGCCAAATTCTTTCATGGCCATGTGGTAATAAAAGCCGAATGCCGCCGTAGCCGCCGCCAATGCCGCCCCTCCCGCCACAAGCCCGCCAAACCAAACCAAAAACGCCGCCGCCGACAGCCACCAGGCAGCCAAAAAAATGCGCGCGGCCCCATAGCCGGTACCGGCGGAAACCGTAGTTAGCATCCCGTCCTTTTTTGCTTTGGGGAAGGAGACCGCCGCCCAGCCGCTCAACGCCCGCGATGTCACGTAAACCCCCCCCGCTGCCGGGAACGCCGCCGGCCCCAGCTCGCTGAAGACGGCCAGGTACATCAGAAGATAAACCCCGCCGCCGATTATGGCAAAAGCCCCCGTATGGGGGTCTTTTAATATCTCCAGCTTCCTTTCCCTGGGCTGGCAGGAACTGCGGGCGTCTACCGTGTCCAAAAAACCATCCATATGGATCCCGCCAGTAAGCAGAAGCGGCAATGCCGCCCCCACGCAGGACCGGGCAACTTCCCCCACATGGGCCACACGTGCCAGGCAGTCAAAGCCGGCTACGGCCGCCCCGATTACTACGCCTACCAAAGGGAAAAAGCAAAAAGCATACCGCATCCCCCCCTTTGACCATTCCGCCTGGGGTACAGGGATGCGGGAATAGAGGGAAAAAGCCATAAGAAGCCCTTGTAAAACTTTGCCGCCATGGTTGGCCTGCCCCGGCCCTTTTCCCCCGCCTCCCCTATTTTGTGCCTGCCCCCCATTCTGCCAGCCCATATTTGCCCCTCTCCTTTTCCTTCCTGGTATGCCGGGCCCTTCCCGGTTGCCTGCGGCCCTTGTTTGCCCAAGGCCCCTTTATCCGGACCCATTTGGGGGGCGCAGGGGTTTCCATTCCACTTCCAGCCCATACACCACCTCAACTACCCGGTCCGCCACGGCTGCCAGCCGCCGGTTTGCCTGGCCCAGCAGCCGCAGATAGCGCATGGTTTCCTCCCCGTAACCGGCCCCGTCCGAAAACACTTCATTGGTGACCACTGCCACGTACGCAGCGCAGTCCTGCAAACGCCGGATCCCCCTGTCAATACGGCCTAAAACCTCTTCATCGGACCCTCCGGCCTGAAACTGTTCGTTGGCCACCAAATTGGACATACATTCCAACAGGATAGCCGTATCTTGCGCTGCCCCGCTGCCCCCTTGCGGGCCAAAGCCAAAAGAAAGGGCTTCCAGGTGATGGTAAGCCTCCACCGTCACAAACCCTTTTCCTGCCCGCATGTTCCGATGCCTGGCGGCCCGAAGGGCCCCTTCCTCCCCCCAGGGCTGCATCGTGGCCAAATAATATCGGAGGGGCGTCCCCCATCCCTGCACCAATTTTTCCGCATAAGCCGACTTCCCGCTGGCACTCCCGCCCGTAACTACCTGCAGCATATCCCGCCCCCATGTCCCTTTGCCATTACAAACTTTATTCAATTTATTATAATGCCCCTTATGCAACTGGTCAACCCGTTGTTTGGCCAAATCTCCCTCCCCCTCTTTTGCTGCCAAACAAGGAACCGGAAGGGCCGTCCCCCTCCGCAGCCCAGGCCCTTCCATAGCCTTGTGGGCCGAAGGCAACAGGCCGGTAAAAATCCAGTCAGGGCATTAAAAAAAACGGATACCGGCATGGTACTACCGGCCAACGCTAAACCGGAGGCAGACATGGATTCTCCTTCCTTCATAAGCCTGGACCCTCTCCAGCAGCGCCACGGCCCATCTCCTTGTCAGCCGGCCGTCCTTTTGGTGTTTTTCCAGGGCCTCCATCCACTGCTGCCGCCCTTCCTGGCCCCAAAGCAGCTTTTCTGCCTCCCTCCCCTCTGGCTCTATCGCCTCCCCAGCCTCCCGGATTTTTTCTTCAAACCGTTTCCCCCATGCTATAAAATCCTCCCGGGATACCACCCCTTCTTCAAAATCTGCCTGAAGCCGCTGCCGATACCGCAAATATTTTTCTTTTTCCTTTTGCCGTAATTCCACAGATCCATTCCGCCTCCCCCCATCCCAGGTATCGTGGGGCAGCCGGGCCCCCATCCTTTTCAAGGCTTGCCCGTCTATGGCAAGGGACATATACATCTGGATCAAAGCAAGGACGGCCTGTTCCAGGGCTTTGTCCCGGATCCCATGGCTGCCTTTGCACCCTTCCTTGCCTTTATGGCCGGAACATACGTAATAAATATAAGGGTTTTGGGAAGAAGAATTGTTTTTGCGCACCATACTCCGCCCGCAGCTGCCGCAATAGACAAGGCCGGAGAGGGGGTATACCTTGCCTTGGCCTGGCGCTGCCCGGGTATCTGCCCGTAACATGGAGGCCGCTTCATCGAAGGTTTCCTGGCTGATTATGGGTTCATGGCTTTCTGGGACGCTGATCCATTGCCCCTGGGGCAGATCTTCCATTTTCTTCACTTTGTAATTGGGGGAACTGCGTTTCCCCTGTACCAGCGTCCCCACATAAACCGGATTTTTCAGGATGCGCAGCACGGCCACCGCCGTCCAGCCTGCCACGGGCTTTTTCTTAAAAGGGCTGGAATATCGGCTTCCCTGGGACAACTTATATTCCATGGGGGACAGGATATTTTGGCTGTCAAGCCAACGGGCAATGGCCTGGGGGGAATAGCCTTCCAGCTTTTTCTTGAAGATCCCCCTCACTACCGCCGCCGCTTCCTCATCCGGCTCTAGCTGGTTCCGGTTTTCTTTCTTTTTGCGGTAGCCGTAAGGGGCAAATGGGGCAATACATTGGCCTTTTTGCCGTTTCACCTCCAGGTGGCTGCGGACTTTTACCGAAATATCCCGGCTATAGGCATCGTTGAACACGGGTCCATCGGGAAGGGTATGCAAAAACTGCCCCCAACAGCCCCGGCATAGCCGCCCTTCCCTTTACGGAATATGGACAATCTGTATTTTCATACATTGTCCTATACACCAATCAAAGAAACGGAGGCGCACCTATGGAACAACAGGCCACAACTAACGCCTTGTCCACCTCTTACAAAGAGGTAAAGGTCGGGAAGACCATCTACTGTGTGACCAGCGTGTTCACCGGGGAAAAAGAATTAGGCGAAGCGCTGGAGCAGCTGGCTGTCCGCCATGCAATGGCGCAAGCCGCCCCTGCCACCCCAACTGAATGGGCAAATGGCCTTGGGGCGGGCTGCACAAAGTATTAACCTGGAAGGCCGGGAGGTAAAAGGAATGGCTATGAAAACATACCATGCCGGCATCTACTGCCGCCTGAGTGTGGACGACACAAATAACTCCGCAAAAGCAAAGGGCTATATCCCCGCCGATGAATCGGTAAGCATCGAGAACCAGAAAAAGCTCCTTTCCAAATTTGTTGCGCTCAACGGCTGGGTGGAGGCCAAAACCTACATTGACGACGGCTTCAGCGGGGGCAACTTTCAACGGCCCGGATTCCAGGAAATGCTGGAGGACGCAAAAAGCGGCGTCATCAACCTTATCCTTGTAAAAGACCTGTCCCGGCTGGGGCGGGACTATGTGGAGGTGGGGAGGTATACGGATGTGGTGTTCCCTTCTTTGGGGTGCCGGTTCGTGTCTGTGCTGGACTGCCTGGACACCGAGGGCGGCAACACGGATATGCTCCACTTCCGCTCTCTGATGAACGATTACCACCTGCGGGATTTGAGCAGCAAAATCAAATCCGTCCTCTATAGTAAAAAGGCCGGCGGGCAGTTTGCTGTGGCCTATGCGCCTTACGGTTACCGCAAAAGCCCGGAGGATAAGCACAAGCTGGCGGTGGATGAATACGCCGCCGTGACCGTGCGCCGTATCTTTGAGATGCGGCTGGCCGGGACGTCCTACGCTAAGATTGCCGCGGCGCTGAACACAGAGGGCATCGCCTCCCCCCGGGACTACCGGTATCATCTGGCCGGCAAGGGCACCGGCGGCATCCCCCGGCCCTGGACCGATTTGACGGTAAAGGCCATCCTCAGAAACGAAGTATACATGGGGAACCTTTGTATGAACCATACCGGTTCCCGTTCCTACAAAGACCACACCCATATACGCAAGCCAAAATCCCAGTGGATACGCCATGAAAACGCGCATGAAGCCATAATACCTTCCGATACCTGGAAAAAGGTGCAACCGGCCCATGGGGCGGCAATACGGCGCCCTAAGGGCAGCGGCCCCCCCACCCCCAAGCTGTTCTCCGGCAAACTGGTATGTACAGGCTGTCAATCCAAGCTCTGCGCCGGCACGGAAACACAGCACAGGAAAAACGGCACGATAAAGAAATATGTTTCCTATTCCTGCCGGAAATATACCCGGTCTGGCAAAAGCGTCTGCGCCGCCCACCGGATATATGAAATGGCACTGGCGCAGATCGTGGCCGCGGAAATCCGGGCACACGCCCAAGCGGTAACGTTTGACGAGGCCGCCGTGGTGCACAGGCTGAAACAAAGGGCCGACGATTATAACGCACAGCGCATGGACCACATCCGCCGGGAGGCCGGAAAGCTGCGCCGCAGGGTGCAGGAACTGGAAAACCTGGCCGCAAAACTCTATGAGGACAAGTGCAGCGGCGCAGTCAATGAAACTGCCTTTCGGATACTGATGCAAAAAAATGAACAGGAGCGCATTGCCAAGGCCAAACACCTGGATGCACTCCTGTGTGAAACGGGAAAGGAAAAAAAAGAAACCGGCGCCATCCAAAGCCGGGCGGAGGCCATCCGAAAATATCTGGGCCTGCAGGAACTTGACCCGGCTGTTATCGGCGAACTGGTCGACCATATTGAAGTCGGTGAGGGGACCGCTGCAGAAGGGGTGCGCAGACAAGAAATCAAAGTATTTTACCGGTTTTCCGGCCTGGTTATGTGAGGCTGCGATGCAGCGGGGGCTGCCGGTTTTGCCAAATTTGAAGGTATCTTGTAAACCCCGACCGCAAGCAACCGATTCCCTTTATTAAGTTTTTTACCGGAACCATCAAATGGTCGGAAGCCGTCCAGGGGTTTATGCTGTCGTACCCGTCGTTGACAGAAATAAACCGCACGCCCAAAAACGGGAATATTTTTTCAATATATTTTCCCACCTCAATAAAATTACGGCCAAGCCGGGAAAAATCTTTGACGATTATGCAATCGGCCTCCCCTTCCCTCACGGCTTCCATCATCTTTTGAAAACCTGGCCGTTGGAAGTTTACACCCGAATATCCGTCGTCAACCCATACCTTACGGAGGCGGATCTCCGGGTGGGCTGACAGATATTCCGTCAACAGGCTGCGCTGGCCGGCGATGCTGTCGCTCTCTGCCTTATCTTTCTCTTCCCGGGATAGCCGCAGGTAAAAACCTGCATGATAGAAGCTTTCCCTGCTTTGCCCCGGCGTATTTGCCCGACTGCTTTCCAAAACCTGTTCCATCCCCTTCCTACAACGATTGCAGATATTGTTCCATCCTCTGTTCCAATGTCACCCCGTCATCGGAAAATTCAACGCTTACCGCCACTTTCCCTACCTTAAAACAATATGGGTTTTTAATTTGGCGGACAAATTCGGCTATGCGCTGTTCCCGGGGAAGCCCTTCGTCTATTTTCACCTCGTTAATATCCACAAGGGTATCCAAATCCACCGTGCGCACGTCCACCTGCCTTAACGCTTCAAAATCCACCTGTGACATGTCAAATTCCATAATCCATCCTTTCCGGGCCGTTTTGGACCCTGTCCGGCACATGTTTGTTTTTGTCCATTTTTCCATCTATATGTATTCCGCCCTTGTCCTATGCAGCAACGTTTTAAAGGCTGTTCCAATTGACTTTCCCGGCTCCCATTGTTATAATAATGGTTCGTTGCACCAGGGCTATAACCGCCGGCAAACCTTCACGGTTATGCCTCAATTATGTATTACATAAAGGAAATATAAAAATGAACAAAGATTTAACCCAAGGGCCTGTTATGCGCTCTATGCTGCTTTTCGCCGTACCCATGATTTTAGGGAACCTTTTACAACAATGCTACAACGTGGCCGACACTTTGATTGTCGGGAAATACCTGGGGAGAAATGCCTTGGCGGCCGTGGGCTCTTCCTTTACCTTGATGACTTTCCTTACGTCCATCTTGTTAGGGCTATGTATGGGCAGCGGGGCCGTGTTCTCCATCCGGTTCGGGCAAAAAGACCAAGACGGCCTGCAAGAAAGCGCCCATGCGTCTTTCTTCCTGACCGCATGCCTGGCCCTTCTGCTCAACGCCCTCGCCTTCCTCTGCCTGGACGGGGTCCGGACCTTCCTTCGGGTCCCCCAGGAAGTGTGGGGAACCATGCGGGAATACCTGCTTGTAATATTTTCCGGCATTTTTGCCACATTCCTTTATAACTATTTCGCCTCTTTTTTGCGGGCCCTTGGCAATTCTGTGGCACCGCTGCTGTTCCTTGGCGTTTCCGCCATTTTAAATATTATCCTGGACCTATGGTTCGTATTGGGGCTGAAGCTGGGCGCCGGCGGGGCGGCCGGGGCAACGGTCATTGCCCAATATGTTTCCGGGGCCGGTATTGCCGCCTACACCCTGGTCCATCACCCTTTGCTATGGAAAAACCTTGGCCGCCGCCCCATCCGCAAATCCTGCGTCCGGGAAATCGCCAGCTTCTCCCTGTTGACCTGTGTCCAGCAATCCGTGATGAATTTAGGGATCCTTATGGTGCAGGGGCTGGTCAACAGTTTCGGCGCCACCATCATGGCCGCTTTTGCCGCCGCCGTCAAAATCGACGCTTTTGCCTACATGCCGGTGCAGGATTTCGGCAACGCCTTTTCCACTTTCATCGCGCAAAATTACGGCTCAAACAAAGAATCCCGCATTCGCGCGGGATTAAAAGGGGCGGTTATTACCACCCTGGTTTTCTGTGCCTTCATTTCAGCTGCGGTCTGCCTGTTTGCCCGGCCTTTAATGGAGCTGTTTGTAGATCCGGGGGAAACCCAAGTGATCCGGGAAGGGGTCCGCTACCTTCATGTGGAAGGGGTGTTTTACTGCGGCATAGGCTGTTTGTTCCTCTTCTACGGGCTCTACCGGGCATTGGGCAAACCAGGGATGTCCGTGGCCCTCACCATCGCCTCCCTAGGCACCCGGGTCCTGTTGGCATACGCCCTTTCCGCCGTTCCGGCCATCGGGGTTGTGGGGATCTGGTGGTCAGTGCCCATCGGATGGTTTCTGGCTGACATGATCGGGGCCGTTTATTATTGGACGCGTAAAAAACATCTGCTTTCCCCGTCAAACATGCGCCGTAACCAGGCTTAAATCCCCCTCCAGCTTTGCGGCGCCATATCCCCAAGGCAAGATCAGGCAGTCGCCCTTTTTCACGGGAAGCCCGTCCATAGACCCTTCCCCGCCGGTCACGCTGACTATGAGGAACGGATGGTCCTGTTTTAGCAGCAAAGTTCCCCGAATATCGTATTTTTCCACAGTGTAAAATCGGCAGGATACGAAAAACGTCCGGTCATACCCTTCTTCGTGGAACACCTTTTTTTCGGCTGCCTCTTCTGTGTAAGGGCAACGGACCACATCCTTCCCCTGCTTTATATGAAGCTCCCTGGGCTTGCCCCCCGGCTGGCGCCCGTAGTCATAAAGCCGGTATGTAATGTCGGAATTTTGCTGCACCTCAATAAGCAAAGTACCTTTCCGGATCGCATGGACGGTTCCCGGCGGGATCTGGAAAAAGTCCCCCGGATGGATCGGGTATACGTTAAGGAAATCTTCCCAGCGCCCTTCGTCGATTAGCCGTTCCATTTCATCCCGGTCCTGTGCCCGATGGCCTACAATAATATCGGCCCCTTCCTCACAATCCAAAATATACCAGCACTCGGTCTTGCCCCTGGCCCCGTTTTCGTGGACCTTTGCATATCGGTCGTCCGGATGTACCTGGATGCTCAAATCATCCCTGGCATCAATAAATTTAACCAGCAGCGGGAATTCATCCCCCTCCAACCCTCCAAACAGTTCCCGGTGGCTGTCCCACAGCCAAGACAGTTTCCTCCCCGCAAACTGCCCTTTGGCAATGGTGCAGTCCCCCTGGGGATGGGCACTGGCCACCCAGGCTTCCCCGGTATCCTCCCACGGGATCTCATAGCCCAAATATCCGCGCATCCGGTCCCCTCCCCAGACCATCTGTTTAAAAACCGGCTCCAACCAAATCGGCTCTTTCATCGCTGTCCTCCTTTCTCCTTTTCCCAAGCATCCATCCCTAGTTTTAATGCCCCCAATATCCCTTGGTTATCCTCCAGCGATGCCGGTACAATATAGGAATCCATGTCTTCAAGCCCCCTGGTTTTCAGATAACCGCCGATCATGTCTTTTACCTTGGCACGTACCAGGAAGAACAGCTGCCCCTGGTGCATAACCCCGCCGCCTAATATAATCTTTTGCGGGGACAGCACCATGATATAATTGGTTATGGCATAAGCCAAATAATGGGCTTCCAGCTCCCACACTTCCGGCCGGCAGGCCAGGTCCTTAGCCTTCGCGCCCCACCTTTCTTCTATGGCCGGCCCTGCCGCCAGCCCTTCCAGGCAATGCCCGTGGTAGGGACATTTGCCTTTGTATGGGTCATCTTCCCTGGCTGGGGTCAACATATGCCCGCCTTCTGGATGCTGCATCCCATGGAGCAGCTTTCCTCCGGCCAGCACGCCTACGCCCACGCCGGTACCCACTGTGATATAGATGGCTGTATCTAACCCTCTGGCACACCCCCAAGTACACTCTCCAAGCATGGACCCGTTTACATCTGTGTCAAACCCTACCGGCACCTGTAGCCCGTTCCGGAAATACCCGCAAATGTCATAATTGCGCCATGCCAATTTGGGCGTCTCCAAAATCCTCCCGTAAGATTCCGATTGCCGGTTTAAATCAATAGGCCCAAAACAGCCGACCCCAAGGGCCTGTACTTCTTTATCCCGGAAATATTCCAACAGCTTCGGCATCGTTTCCTTCGGGCTTTCCGTCGGAAATGACACCCGCTCCAGGATCTCCCCCTCTTTTGTGCCAACGGCGCACACCATTTTTGTGCCTCCTGCCTCCAATGCCCCAAATTTCATGTTAGCCTCCTCCCTTCTTTGTAGCTCTTTTTATAATTATCAGCTGTCCCTCTCCTGTATCAGCTTTTTCATCCATGCCGCAGATTTTTTGTACTTACGCCCATAATCCCCAGCCAAATCCACTTCAATCAGGCCATACCGGTTTTTAAAGGCATTGTTCCAGGACCAGTTGTCGATAACCCCCCAATAATGGTACCCCATGCACCGGGCCCCCTCCTGGATTGCCTTGATAATCCATTCCAGATGGCTTTTTATAAATTCAATCCGGTAATCGTCCTGTATTTCCCCGGATTGGCTGCGAAACCGGTTTTCCTGCTCTACGCCCATACCGTTTTCTGAAATAAAGAATTTAAGCTCCGGGTATTCCTGTTTCATTTTCATGCCAAAATCATAAATCCCCTTGGGGTAGATCTCCCACCCCCGGTAAGGGTTCATCGTCGCTTCCGGCCAAACATAAGGGTCGGAAAACTTGCGGTAGCCGTTCTCGTCATAAGTTTCTTTGGGGGCCTGCACCCTGGACGGATGGTAATAATTAAAACCGAGCCAGTCTACCTTGCCCATGGAAAGGACTGCCTCATCCCCCGGCCTTACATCCGGCATGAGCCCGCAAGCCTCCAGGGTCTTTAGCACATCCCCGGGAAGCCCCCCTTTTGCCACAAGGTCCAGCCACCAACGGTTGTTGACCCCATCTTCCATCCGGAGTGCCTCCAAATCCTCCGGGCTGGGGTTTTCCTTGGTATACGGCGGGGCAAAGCAATTGATAAGCCCGATTTGGGCGCCTGGCATCAGATAACCTTCTTCCTGGGCTTTCCTGAACTCCCGGACTGCCAGGCAATGGGCCAGGGACAAATGGTACTGGACGTTCATCCCCCGTTTGGCATCCCGGATAAACGGGTACCACAAACCGTTGCGGTACCTCTGGTCAGGCTCCACAATGGGTTCGTTAAACGTAAACCAATATTTAATTTCCTTCCCGAACTCCCGGAAAGCCGCCTTTGCATAGGAAGCATAGGCTTCCACCACTTCCCGGCTTTCCCATCCGCCCCGGCGAAACAGGTAGGTAGGCATGTCAAAGTGGTACAAATTCATAAACAGTTCGATCCCCTGCCCTTTTGCGCATGTACATACCCTGTGGTAAAAATCTGCCCCTTCCGGATTTAAATGCCCGTTTTCGTCCAGCAGCCGGCTCCACTGGATAGAAGTGCGGAAAGAGTCCATGCCCAGGCTTTTGAAAAGCCGTATGTCTTCTTCGTACTTTTCATAAAAGTTATTGCCGACATAGCTGCCCACCTTATTATGAAAATCCGATATGGACCGGTCCGACCAGGTATCCCAAATATTCTCCAATTTCCCCCCTGTCCGGTAAGCCCCTTCTGTCTGCGGCCCTGACATGGCAGCCCCCATAAAGAAACCCTTTGGCAAACGAATCTCCATGTATGTTCCCCCTTATATTTATTATATTTTTATAAAAATTTGTTATAACATATTTTTATTATATTATGATTTATATGTTTGTCAAGAGGTTTTCCCGGATTTTTCCGGCCCTAGGGAATCCCGGCCGGACACCACAGCCAAAATCCTTTGCATCACCTTAAGCTGACCGTCCGCAGGGCAAAACAGTCGGCCCGATGGCGTGACTTGGAATATTCAAAAATTCTCCCGTCATCTAAGTAGGCCGTCTGTTCCACCTCTAAGACCGGAATGGCTTCTTCTTTTATGGCCAGCCATTCCCGTTCCTCCTGTGTCGGCATATCCGCCCGCACCACCCGATGGGCGCTTTTAATTTTCAATTTCAAAACCTGTTCGATATATTCATATATGGAATTTTCTATTACCTCTTCCGTGATGCCTGTAATAAACCCCATGGGCATGTAAGTATATTCTACCACATGGGGTTTCCCCTCCACGATGCGGGTACGGCAGATGTAACAGACAAACGCCGTATCGGGGACCTTTAATTTTTCCGCCACCTCTTTTGGCGCCCGGAGCAACGTGAACTGATGGACTTTGGAACACACTTTTTTCCCTTGCATGTCCCTGCTAAAACCGCCAAACTGCTGGGATCTGGCAAACTCCCCGGAATCCGCTGCCTTTCCGGCTATCGCTTTTACATAAGTCCCCGCCCCCCTCCTGCGCGTAATCAGCCCCCGGTATACCAGCAAATCCAACGCCTCCCGCACCGTAATCCGGGAAGCGCCGTACTGTTTGCACAGTTCCAGCTCCTGGGGAAGCTTCTCGTCTGCCCGGTAAACGCCAATTTGGATCTTATTTTGAATGTCTTTAGCTATGCTCTCATATTTATACATGCTTCGCCCTGCCTTCGTTTTGTTATTCCTTATATGGAAATGGTTATACGGTTTCCAGCCCTGATTGTCAAGGTTCCCCGTTGCGCGGCAAAACCGCCGTTTTTGGCTATCCTGCCGCCTGCCGTGGGGGCATAGCCATTTCACAAAAACCCCTGGCCCCGCCATGCCGCCCCCTCCAATAGCAAAAAGGGGCCTGCAGGCTCCATCAAATAAACACAAAATATCCGAACGGGCATTTTGGCGCTGTATGGGCGGCGCTGCAAGGGGTGCTTCCGGAAACCTTCAACAGCCAATACCCGGGCATTTTGGCGCCGTATGGGCGGCGCTATATGGGCAGCGCTGCAAGCGCCCAACCCCTGCCGTGGGGTCCGGCCGTTTTATAGTAAAACAGACGGATCCCCTGCCCCCGCAAAGAACCCGTCTTCCTCTTTTCCTTCATTTATAATAAAAATACCCATTCTTTCTCCGTAGAATGGCGCTTGGAAAATTCATACCCTAAAACGTGGAACCCGCGAAGCTTATCCAAGTCTTCCACCTGGTTTTCCGCCATGTAGCGCGCCATCTCGCCCCGGGCTATTTTGGCCAAAGTCCCTTTTTGTTTTACCTTTCCGCCCGAAAGCTCTCCGAAAACAAGGGTGAGGAACCGGTCTTTTGGTTGGACATACCTCTCCACTGCCCTGGAATATTCCTTAGAAGCCAGGTTCACAATCGTCCGGTCTTCGTCCAGCACAGCATGGTACAGCCGGTCCCCCCAAAATTCATACAGG
This sequence comes from uncultured Lachnospiraceae bacterium, assembly GCA_910584845.1. Lineage (GTDB taxonomy): Bacteria > Bacillota > Clostridia > Lachnospirales > Lachnospiraceae > Brotaphodocola. The sequence continues at coordinate 195,781 of CAJUDH010000003.1, read as the reverse complement.
TCTTTTTTGCCCCCCACCGGCAACGGGGCCTGCATCTCCAGGCGGTATGGCGTCACCCGGTCAAAGGGGGAGAGCACGCCATATAATCCGGACAGGATCCGCAAATGCCCTTGTGCATAGGCCGCTGCTTCCCGGGTAAACACAACCGGCGCCATGTGCTGGTATTGCAGCCCTTCATAGGATAAGAGGGCTGGTACCGCCGCATCTTCCAGCTTCATTTGGGCGTACCGCCAAAAATTCAGCTCCGCCAGCTTTTGATTGCATTTCCACAACTCTTTGGCCTCCGGAAGGGACAGTTTTTGAACTGCTTTACAAATGCGCTTGGCATCCTCCAAAAAACGGGGGAAATCCTGAGCCGGAAATTCATCCCGGCCTTCCCTCATCTTCTTAGCAGGCGAGAGAATCACTTTCATCCCAGTTCCTCTAACATCTGCCCGGGGTTCTCTGCTGCCTTTACCTTGTCAAAGGCCTTGGCAATCTTGCCTTCCTCGTCAATCAAGTAAGTGGTGCGTACAATGCCCATATAAACTTTTCCGTAGTTCTTCTTTTCCTGCCATACGTCATAAGCCTTAATGGCAACAAGGTCCGTGTCTGACAGCAAGGTAAAAGGGAGCCCGTACTTTTCCTGGAATTTTTTATGGGAGGCCACGCTGTCTTTGCTCACCCCCAGGACCACAGCCCCTTTTTCCTTAAACTGCGGATACCGTTCCCCGAATCCACAGGCCTGCTTTGTACACCCAGAAGTGTTATCTTTGGGGTAAAAATACAAAATCACCTTCTTCCCCCGGTATTCTTCCAAAGTATGCATCTCCCCATCCTGATCCGGCAGTTGAAAGGATGGCGCCTTTGTCCCTACTTTTAACATTTTTCCTCCCTGCTTTTCCAAAATATGGCCGTCTGCAAAAAGGCCCTTTTTAGTTTAAAATCTCGTTCAAAGTGTCAAACAAATGGTTCACGTCAATCGGCTTTGCTATGTGCCCGTTCATACCGCACCGGAAAGCCTCCTGGCGGTCTTCTTCGAAAGCGTTGGCGGTCATTGCGATAATCGGTATGGAGGATAGGGCCTTATTTGCCATCTTGCGGATCTTCTGCGTGGCTTCGTATCCGTTCATCACCGGCATCTGGACGTCCATAAGGATCAGCTGATAATATCCCGGCTCCGATTTTTCCAACATATCCAAAGCCGCCTGGCCGTTGCTGGCAATCTCCGTGGTAAATCCGGCCTCCTCCAATATAGCCTCGGCGATCTCCTGGTTCAGCACGTTGTCCTCCACCAGCAAAATACGGCCCGTGGTAAACTGTATTGGATCTTGCCCAAAGCACTCTTCCTTTTCCGACTCCATATTTACAATCGAACGCAGGCAGTTCCTTAGCTCCGATTGGAATAAGGGTTTACTGCAAAAAGCCGTAACCCCTGCTTCCTTTGCTTCTTCTTCGATGTCTGCCCAGTCATAGGCAGTCAGCACAATAACCGGCGCGTCTTCCCCGGTCTCCTTTCGGATTCTGCGGGTAACTTCCACGCCATTTAGGTCCGGCAGCAGCCAGTCGACAATATACACGCTATAGCCATCGCCCCGCATGGCTGCCTGGCGGGTGCGCAGCACGGCCTCCTTGCCTGACAAAGTCCATTCCGCGCGCATGCCGATTTGCTGGAGCATATAAGACACGCTGTCGCAAGTGTTAAAATCATCGTCCACGACCAGCGCCCGGCAGTTTTTCAATTCGGATATATCTTCCGGTTCCCTGGGCACCGCATTCAAACGGAACGTGAGGGAAAGGATAAACTCTGTACCCACGCCCTGCTTGCTCCTGACTTCGATGGAGCCGTTCATCATATCCACAATATTCTTCGTTATGGCCATGCCCAGGCCGGTGCCCGGAATCCCGCTGATGGTGCTGGTCTTTTCCCTCTCGAAAGGCTCAAAGATATGCGCTACAAATTCTTCGCTCATGCCGATACCGGTATCTTTAATATAGAACTCATAATTGGCGTGGCCTTTCGGCGCCCCTGGTTTTTCCGTGATCCGCATGGAAACCATACCTCCCGCAGCGGTATATTTCACCGAATTGCTCAGCAGGTTCAGCAGCACTTGGTTTAAACGCAATTTGTCGCAATAGATCTCCTCGTCCAGCACGTCCACCGTGTCAATATGAAGCTCCAGCTGCTTTGCATGAATATCTGCCTGGAGGATGTTCCGGATCCCATGCAGGATGTCCGGCAGGCTGCATGGCTTTTCTTCCAGGTGGATTTTACCGCTCTCGATGCGGCTCATATCCAAAACGTCATTAATTAGGCTTAGCAGATGGTTCCCTGACGACATAATTTTCTTCAGGTACTCTTCCACCTGCTCCTTCCGGTCGATATGGGCAATGGCCAGGGAAGTAAACCCTACTATGGCGTTCATGGGAGTGCGGATATCATGGGACATATTGGAAAGGAAGACACTTTTTGCCTTACTGGCCCGGTTAGCCTGCAAAAGCGCGTCCTCCAGCAGGCTTTTTTTCTCCATTTCACTGCGGATTTCATCATCCACGCTGCGGAACCCCAATACAATGCCATGATGCCCGTCCCATTTGCCGGCCCGTACTGCCTTAATTTGAAAATACTTTACTTTATCGTCTATGTAAACGCGGTAATTTACATAATGCTGCTTCTTTTCCTCCATTTTTTTCCGCAAAGATTCCAGGGAAAATACCTGAAGCAGAATTTCCCGGTCCTCTTCATAAACAAATTTTGAGGTATAATCCCGGACCCCTGCCTCTAAGGATATTTCCCCCTCAAAAGCAAAACCGAATAGCCGGCCGTCATGATCCTCATTGCGGATAGGAAACCCCTTCCCTGTATCCATATCGAAAAAGCAAACCAAATTATAGTCAATGCTCAGAGCCTGGACCAGCTCCATCTGCCGCCGTTCGTTCTTTTTCTCCTGCAGCTTCTGGGCGGTGCAATCCAACAGGAAACGCTGATAAAACGGCTCCCCGTTCTCTTTCAGGAGCTTGACGTTCCCCATAATGTGCAAAATCTCGCCGTCTTCATGTTGCACCCGGTACTCTACGCTGACGCTGTCCCCTTCTTTTTTCAATTTCCGGATGCATTCCCTTAGCTTCCCTTTGTCTTCCTCCATCACCGAGTCCGCCACCATGTCAAAACCGCGTTCCATCATCTCTTCCTGGGACTCGTACCCTAATATTTTTAAAGCCGCCCGGTTGATGCTAAGGATCTGTGACCCGTCCACCGTATGGCGCATCACCCCGCAGTCTATGGTGGTAAAGATTGTCTCCAGCGTCTGGTTCTTTTTCACAATCTCCTGTTCATAGGCCCGTTCCTGCGTCACGTCAATCGCCACACCGACGGTCCCCATCACGCTCCCGTCCAAATCATACAGCGGGGACTTGTAAGTGGTCAGAAGCCTTACCCCTTCTCCGGTTTTTACAATCTCCTCCGATACGCAGGTCTGCCTTTTGTCCATGACCTCCCTCTCGGATTCGATGCATGCAGGGTCGTCGTGGGCAACATCCCAAATATACGCGTGCCCACGGCCCTCCACCTGCTTTTTTGTCTTTTTAACCGTCCTGCAAAAGCTGTCATTCACTTTTTCATGGATGCCGTCTTTATCTTTATACCAAACTAAATTGGGGATGTTGTTGATGGTAGCCTCTAAATACTGGCTGGTCTGCCAGTAATCCCTGGCAGTTTTATAGCTCTCCTGCCACCGGAGAAAATGAAACCGTATTTCCTCATCTGACATAGGCAATATCCATATGTCTTTTATCTCTGGCAAGCTGCCCCCTAAAAGCGCAACCTGGCCTTTTTCCACAAAGAGTATTAACTCCGCCTCTTTCCTCTTTCCCGAAATCAACACCCGCAATGTTTCTTTTACATCCATACCCTGCAAATCGGCCAAAATTACGTCAGCCTTGGCCAGCAATGCAGCATCCGGTCCGTCATCCGTCAAAAACTCATGGGTAAATTGCTTGGATGGGGACATTCCCTTCAGTATTTTGAATACATTGCCCGGATGGCCTATTAAATAGAAACGAATATGGCAATGGTACATATTGGTTTCCCCCTACGTCTTGTGAATAGTTCGCCTTAATGGTGATAATTCCTATTTTAACAAGTGTGGGCTGCTATGTCAATCGTTTTACATGGGTTATGTCTGCGGCCCCTACACCCGGCAGCCAAAAAAGGCGCCGGGTATAGGGGCCGCATTTCCTTGGTCAATGCGGCTGCGGTCCGCAGATAAATTGCAGCAGCTGGCCGAATCCCCCCTGGGGATAGCAGGAAATGTCTTCCTTGTTTTTGTTGATTAAATTGTCGGTGAACAAAAATGTAGAGATCCCTATGGCACCGGCCGCCATATCTTCGGCCACATCGTTCCCCACCATAAGGCATTCTTGTGGACGGCAACCAATTCTTTCCAGAATTTCCCCGTAATATCGGGGGTTGGGTTTGCAATAGCGGGAATTTTCATAGGATGTAACCCAAATAAAGTCATCCTCCTCCACCCCTGCCCACCGCATACGGTTTTTCTGGGCCTGCATGGGGAATACCGGGTTGGAGGCAAGGGCCAATGCATACCCTTGCCCCTTAAGCTTTTTTATCGTCGGCCCTGCCTGGGGGGCATATCCGCAGATTCCTTTTAAATGGTTAAATTCCTCTTGGTAAAACTCATCAAAAAGGGGTTTATCCGCATATACCTTTTCCCCCAACAAGCGGGAAAACGTTGCCCAAAACACTTCTTCATTATAATGGGCGCCTGTGTTTTTTACCATGGCGGCCGTCCCGGCCCAGATGCCGCCGGTCAATTCTGATGGGTCGTACCCGTATGGCGCCAGCTTTGTTGACAAAGCATTAAAATATGCCCTGGTAAATGCTTCCTGGTCCATAGGAAGAAGGGTGCCGTCTAAATCAAACAGTATGGTTTTCCACATTTTTCAATCCTCTTTTCTTTTTTCCTATGGCGGCCAAAGCTGTTACGGCAGCCACAATGGCAAGGAAAATCATCCCAGTGGGCCTGGACTTAAGCAAAACAATGTCCCCGGATGCCCCCGCCTCAAAAATCAGGTACTGGCCGTCTTTTACCACATCCACTTTTTCTGCCCGCCCGTCTTGCACAATCGCCACGCTGTCTGCGCCCCCGGCCAATATATGGAGTTTTACAGCCGAAGGCAGGGACGGGTTTTCTTCGTCCCGGACCTCATAATGGTAAACCGCCACTTCACGGTAGCCTCCCGGCAAGGAATCCGTAACAAGGCCCTCCTTTTCCCGTTCCTGTACCAGCAGCCTGGCGTTTGGATAAAAGGCGCCTTCGGCCAGCAGCGGGGGCATAGGCGCTTGCCCGGAGGCAATGGTGGTAGTCCAAGGCACGTAAACCGCATGAATTTTATAATTTTTGCGTATATCCGGCAGCCCTGTTTCTTCCCAATGGTGGAAAAACCCCGGTTTGGAAGGGATCTGGGGCATCTCTTCCGGCGACAGGGACTGGCCGTAACGGCAGGCCACCCGTTCCACCACCTGGCCGTCTGCCAGGAACGTCACGGTAAGGCTGCGGAACTCCGGCGGCACCCCTTCCCTTTGCAGCAATTCTTCATAGGAAACCCCTTGTGCTTCCCCCTGGAAAGTGACCCCGTCTACAGCCCCTAAGCCGTCGTCCACATATAAATTCCCCTGGACCGTGCCGGTTTCCTCCCGGCCGCCGGCAATGCTTCCCATCCATTCCCCGCCGCCCTGTGCCAAATCCACCATGGCACAATTATTTTTCAGGCTTTTCCCGAAACCGGCAATGCCCCCAATATAATCATTCCCTTCCACCTGGCACATGGCATAGCTTCCGGTAATGGTAGATTGGCTGCTCCCGGCAATGCCCCCGGCATAATTCCCGTCTGCGGCCAAAACGTCCCCGTAATTCTGGTTGGATGCCAAAACGCCGATCCTAGCTGTCCCCGCAATGCCTCCGGCATAATCTTGCTGCACCGTAATATCCCCCTGGTTGCGGCATCCCCGGACAGAAGCCTGTGCATACCGGTTCATATAAAGGGACTCTTCCCCATAGGCCTCAATATCTTCTTCCGGGTCCAGGTCCAGCTCTATGCCAATCGTCCCAACCACCCCGCCTGCCTGAAAATCAGAAAACACGCCGCCTTGGTTGGAACAGCCGACTATCATGCCGTTGGCCAAATCGGATGCCATTTCCGAAATATCTTCGAATAAGGGCTCTTCGTCGTCTTCCACCCTCTCCCGCTCGGCCTGTACCCGTTCCTTCCCTTCTACAAGAATATCCTGCATTTGATCCAGCTGGCCGTCCAGGCGGTCTTTTTCTGCACGCAGCTGGTCTTTGCCCGATTTAAGGTTATCGGACAGGAAATCCAGCTCGTCATATAATTGGTCCAGCTGCCCGGTTAAGTCTTCATCCAGTACATCCACATCGTCAAAAAGCTGGTCTTTGTATTCCCTGGTCAAATCTAGGAACTCTTTGGACGCGACCCTTAAAGAATCCAAATCGTCCTCAAAATCCTGCACGCCCTCTACCACTCCGTCAATCCTTGCCTCAACCATTACCTCCGCTTCTTCTGCTATGTTTGCCCCACATTCTTCCAGCTGGGACAATATCTCATGGAGGCGCTGCAGGTTTTCCAAAACGCCGGCGTCTTCGTCGGGGATATAATCGTCAGGCAATTGGCCGCCCCCTGCGCCGCCAAGGCTTTCCAGGAGCTTTCTGGCACGGGTCAGGTTGGCCCGCAGCCGGCTTTCTGACTGGTCTGCGGTGCGGCTTCCTAGATCCAGCTCCGTTTCCGCCAATATCTCGTCAATTAAATCCAGCTGCCGGCCGGCCTTCTCGTCATACTCTTTGCGCTTCCCCCTCCGGTCGTCTTTTTTATCCCGGGTAATGTCACGGATTTGTTTTACGATCTCGTCCACCCGGTCCAAATTGCCGATCGACGCGTCCGTAGTATGGCGCAATTCCTGCCCCATGGCGTCTGTTGTGTCGGAAATCCGGTCTACCTGCCCGTGGATCCGGTCAAACGTGTCCTCGCCGTACTGGACCATCAAAAACGGCTCCAGCTGGCCCACAATCCCCCCTACGTCTTTTCTCCCGGCCACATCCCCTTCGTTGTCGCATAAAACCAGCAACCCGTTCTGCCGCCCTGCTATCCCGCCGATATTATATCCCGTATGGCTATATCCAATATCCCCCAAATTGCCGCATTGGCGGATAGTCCCGGAAGAAAGGCCTGCTATCCCGCCTACGTCATTGACCTTTTCCACCATAATGGTTTCGTGGATGCTTTCACGGTCCATGGAAATGGTGTTTTTCTCCTTAGGGTCTTCGTAAAGCCCCTCCGATGCGATATTGATTGCCCCTTCGTTGTGGGAATCTTGTATTATGCCGGCATTTTCGCCGGCAATGCCGCCGATACGCCGGTTCCCTTCCAGATCGGCCAAATTTTTACAATTCTCAATTACGCCGGTAGCCTCGTTAAGCCCTGCGATACCGCCTAAGTTTTCCAGGGCCTGGCCTTTTCCGGAAAACGTACAGTTTTTTATCGCCCCTTTATTGGTTCCGGCTATGCCCCCGATCTTTTTCCGGCTTCCTTGCGGCTTTAAATCCCCCTGGACATTTAGGTTTTGCACCACCGCTGTCTCCTCCAAATACCGGAACAGGCCCAAGTTGGAGCCGGGCCGTACGATGGATACTCCGCTGACCGTATGGCTATTCCCCTCAAAAGTACCGCAAAACACCGGAATCGGGCAAAAATCCACGCCGGTCAAGTCCAGGTCTGCCTCCAGGCTTACCGTTTTGCCTTGGGAATAGCTTTCTGACGTACACGACCGGCTAAATTCCAGGAAGTCTTCCACCGTGCGGATGGATATGGCATCCCCTTCCGCCTGGGCCCGCAAAGGGGCCGCCGGCACAGATGCCAGGAAAACGGCCGCGGCCGTAAGCCATGCCATGGCTCTAGTTGACTTCTTCATGGTCCCCACCTCCTTCTTCCTCCGTTTCCGGATTCTTGCCTGCCTGTTTTTCAGCCTGTGCCACGGGATTTTCCGAGGTTACGGCGGCGGTTTCCGAGGGGGTTTCCGCCGCGGGACTGCCCTTTTGCCCGGTTCCGCCCACAGGATTGCCCGGCACTGCCGGTTCACCGGCCACGGGCGCCGGCACTTTTTCAAGGGCGCGGCCCCCTTCTTTTTTACCGCCGGGTTTTGGGGCGCCACGGTTAAATTCCGTCCGGTCTATTATCCCGTCAAACACCAAAAGGATCTGCGGCAATATGGTCATGACAATAATTATGGAAATCAACGTGCCGGCGCCCAAAGCCTTCCCCAAAGAAGCGATGATCGCGTTGGAAGTAAGCCTCCCCACTGCAAAACCGGCGCAGGTAAGGATCGTCCCGGAAGTAGCCACGGTTGGGAAAGCCTGGTTTAAAGCCTCCACCACGACCTGCTTCCGGTCTTTCATCTGCTTGCGCAGATCCATATACCGGCTGGTAATGACGATGGCATAGTCGATGGTAGCCCCCATCTGGATCGCGCTTACAATAAGGTAGCTAAGGAAGAACATAGTCCCCCCCCTTAAAGGCGGTATGGAAAAGTTAATCCATATGCTGCTTTGAATTGCCAATACCAGCATAATAGGAAGCCCTGCGGACTGGAAGGTAAAAAGCAAAATAATCCCTACAAACAAAGCGGTCAGCACACTGATCTTAACGTTGTCCTTGCGGAAAGACTTGCTTAGGTCATAATCGCTGGTGGAATCGCCCACCACGTATACTTCGTCATAATATGCGTTTGCCATGTCCCGTATCTGGTCGATAACCTGGAACGTTTCCTCCCCTTCAATCGGGCCGGCCATGGTAAACACAATCCGGGAATATTCTTCCCCTTCCAACTGCTTCCTGGCGTTGCTGAGGGCTTCATGAAGGTCGTCCACATCCTCGGAAAGGTCATCGTCCAGGTCAATGGCGCCCTTTTCCTTCTGGTCATAGATAAAATCTACCATATCAATGACCGGCACCCGGTATTCGTCCAGGTTTTTCATAAACGCACCGTACTGCTCCTGGTCAATGGCATAAAACTGGTACAAAAGGCGCACCAGGTCCAGGTCCACGTCGGCAACCTCTGCAAATTCCCGGGGATTTAGCTCATTGACCAAAATGTATTTTCCGTCGTCGTCTACTTCAATGCTGCTTAACCCCAGCACCGTATCCACCCGCTCCATCTCTTCCAGGCCTTTGATGATTTTTGCCTCTTTCTGGTAATCCCCTTTTGGCACCACTACCGCCATGGTATTGGTCACCGGAAACGTTTTCTCAATCCGTACCTTGGCGGTCATATATTCGTTCATTTTAGCCGCCTCGATGGACCCATGGTCATAGACGTATTCACATTGGCTGGACAGGACACATCCGCCTGCTGTCACAACCAGAAAAACCGGAAGCAAAAAAAACCGGGTCTTAACCACCAGCCGCCCCCAAATCCGTATAGAAGGCACAAAACTGCGGTGGACGGTTTTTTCAATCCACTTGGACAACATTACAATCATGGCCGGCATTAGGAAAAACACCGTCATCATGCTGAATACAATGGCTTTGGTCAAAACCCGGCCCAAGTCCATCCCTATGCCAAACTGCATCAGCATCAAGGCTACCATGCCAGACACCGTGGTCAGGCTGCTGGAAGAAATCTCCGGGATTGCCTTGCTTAGCGCCACGGTAACCGCCTCCACAGTCCCCTTAGTGCGGTGCTCCTCCATAAAACGGTGAAACAATATAATGGCATAATCAATGGATAACGCCAGCTGCAAAACTGCCGCCACCGCATTGGTCACAAAGGAAATATCCCCAAACCAAAAATTCGTGCCTGTATTGAGTATGATAGCCACAAGGAAAGTCATGGTGAAAACCACGATTTCCATATATGTATTGGAAGTAAACAGCAGGACAAGGAGGATAATGGTTGCCGCCACAAGCAGGATCCCTTTCATGTCCTGCTGCAATGCCGCATTGTCGTCTTTATCCACCGTCGTATAAAAATAGGCCTGGTAACCTTTTAGCTGTTCCCGCACATTAGCCATAGCCCGCTGGGACAGTTCCGTATCCTCTTCTTCGTCAAAAGACAGCGTATAAAGCGCACAGGCATCTTTATAATAGTCGGTGATTTCTTCCTCGTCATAAACGCCGTCCTGGTCGTCCCAGTCAAAAAAGCGCACGGAAGAAATGCCCCTGACTTCCTCCAGGGCCTTCGCCTCCTCTAAGGCTTTTTCATAAGTGATGTTGGTTACCAGGATTTTCGCCGACCCGAAAGTCGTGAACTCCCGGTCCATAATGTCCAGCCCCTGCCTGGTCTCCGTGGAATCCGGCAGATAATCCGTGAGCTCCGTGTTCACCTGCGCCCGGTTTAAGGTAGTCAGGCAATAGATACAGGCAATGGCAAACAATACAACAAACGCGTTCCGTTTATTCACCACGAACGTCGCCAGCTGCATCATAAAGTTATTGTGGTCACCTTTCTGTTCCATATGGACGGTTTTACTCCTTCCCTTTCATTCTGATACGCTATATCATACTTCTTTATCTAATAATTATCAATCCTTACGATGGTTCTTTTTCGTTTCCCTTCCCGTTTTGGCACCCCGGCAACAGGGGCGGCAAAACCGCCTTAAACATTTATGCCAAGCCATTGTGCAGGAAAAGGGCACCCGGCAAACAAACGGTGTGCCGGGTGCCCCTTTGTTGCTTTCTTTCAAAATAAATATCCCTTTCGGGCATTCATCCCCCTAACATCTGTATCCAGGAGTGGTAGCGGTATATCCACCGCCTCCACCCCAGCTTCCTGCACAAGGCCGCCTGGACCTGCACGGCCAGGGCCTCCGTCGCAGGGACCTCCCCGGGGGCCGGTTTTGCCTCCCCATATACCACCCTTTCCATCCGTTTTACCGTGCGTTCATAAAGCCCCTGGTCGAAAGGCAGGTTTCCCAGGCCCTGCAGGTCCAGTGGACGGCCCGGGTTGAAATTATGGTACAGCTTTTCCATCATATCCATAATTTCCCCATATAAAAAATACATCTTTGCCTTTTGCCCCATCCTTTTGTACCGGTATCCCAGAACCATCCTATGGAGGTTGGCCAGCACCTTGAGCAGAAGGGCGGCCGTTAGAAGGAGCAAAGCCAGAAAATGGACGCCCCCTTCCGGCTCCTGGGGCAGAACCGGATTTTCCGGCGCATCCTTAGGGTACTCGTATTCTTCCGAGGCCAGGACCCCCGCCACATCTCCCCCTGCCCCGTCAAAGGTTTCGTTTGGGACTGCAACAATAATATCCGCCGGATACACCTCTTCATAAAAACCCGGCGTGACTTCCATCGTCCTCCACCCCACGCCGTCTACATAGGCTTCCACCCATGCATGGGCATTTTTGCCGGAAAGCACCACGGTTTTCCCTTGGGCCCCTTCCGCCTGCGCCTTGGTCAGCACATACCCTTCCACATAGCGGGCCGGTATCCCTGCCGCCCGGTAGGCCAGCACAGCCGCCGTAGCATAATAGGCGGCATTCCCCTTCTTCCCTTCCTGGAAAAACCAAGGGAGGAAATCCTGGCCGGACGGAACCGGCGGGGGCATTTCCTCATATTCCGCCACAATGCGCAGGACTGTCCGGATCCGGGATGTGGCGTTATAAACCCCTTTTGCCTCACCCCGGCTGTCCCCCTGATAAAAAACGCTGTCAATAAAGTTTTTCTGCCCTGGGCTGATTTCCAAATAATTGCTGTAGACGAAAGAACGGTACACCGTTTCCGCCTGTTGAAAACGCCTTGCTTCTTCGGCGGCCTCTCCTTCATAAATCCAGGACCCCGGGGGCTGGACTTCTGCATTTTGCTGCGCATCATAATAGGTGAACCCATATTCCTTTTGCCCAAACCATCCAGGGGCCTGCATAAACCAATCCTGCCGCCATCCCCCTTTTTTCCCCGAATAAGAAGAAGCCGTCGCCGGAAGGTACACATAACGGCGGCTGGCGCCCAGGTTTTTTACGGAAACAGCCAATTCCGGCTCCTGCTCCTCCCCGGATACATCCTGATACCCTGCATACTGCATCCCCGGGCAAAAACCCTGTCCCGCCATCCAGGAAAGCATCCCTGCAAATTCCCCGCCGTAAACCCTGGCTGAAAAAGGCTTCCACCGGTTTTCTTCGTATGTTGCGCCTATATATCCCCTCAGATACACGGATGTGGGCTTCGCCATCTCAAGCTCTAACCGTGGGTTTGCATCTGCCATCATTTGATCCGCTCTCATCAAATCCCCCTGGGGAAGGCCATCCTCCCCATACTGGATTTTTTCTATCCCTTGCCTGACATGGGCCTGGAACTTTCCGGCAGACCTTTGCCACAAAGCTCCGGGAAAGGCGGAAGGCAAAAGGCACAAAGCCGCGCCTGTGCCCAGGATCAAAACTACCGTTTCCAGGCGGATCCTGGCCGGGCCGCTGGTCACGCGCCATACCCCAATCCACCCGGCCAGCAAAACCGCAACCAAAACGGCAGGCAGCCTGACAGAAAGCATCAGGCCCAGGCAAAGGGGCGCAAAAGCCACCCCCGTCAGCAGGGCAAAGCTTTTTCTGTGTACCAGTTCCGTAACCGTAGCCGCAGCCAAAAAAGCGGCGACCATTTCCGCCGCCTGCATGTCTGCTTTTACATGCCCAAGGCCCGCCCCCCCGTAAAACGTGCCAAACACTTGGTTCCACACATCCTGGAAGCAATCTGCCCATGCATAAATTTCCCGGGTTATGCCAGGGGCCGAGGAGAAAAATAAGGCGGCCGCCGTCGTCAGGCACAGGAATGTCCCATAAGACCGCCCTTTAAACAGGAAATCCAAGGCAGATACCCCCAAAACGGCCGCTGCCGCGGCAAGGGCAGGCCCTGGAAGGACCGGCGCCCCTCCCAAAATAAAAAAGGTCCCCATTGCCGCCACCGTAACGCCCGCTGCGCTGGCAGACCCAAGCAGGGCGGACCACAGGGTATTGGCAAGTTCTCCCCTCCGCTCCGTCAATACTAAAATTTCTCGTTTTTCTTTCATCATTTCCCCATATTCCACACTTGCTCAAAGCGGTATGATATGTTCCATGCTCCGTATCTTTTCGATGGAAACCCTGACAGTCCCATATCCCCCGCCGTCCATCAGATAGCCGGATTGGCCTTGTGACGCCTGGAGGACCGTTAAATCGACAAGTACAGACAGGTTCTGGGCTACCGCTTCGTTTACCGCGCCTGTCACATAAACCACTTTGGTATACTGCCGGTATAGCTGCTGGTTGACAAAAGAAATCAGCGCCTCGTCTCCACTGCGCCGTATCGGCTGCCCCATTAGGTTTAAAAGCATATCCTCATAACTGTGGGTCGAATCCACAGGGATACAGCACAATTGGCAGCCGGTTAGATAACCTACAAAGTGGGCGATGTTCTGGTTTAACAGCGCATGGCTCAAAGACACCCCCAAGTCGAAAACGGAGGTGATAACCGATTCTTCCGCTTTCTGGCCCCCATAGCTTAACGCAGGGGACAGGAGCAAAAGGGTATGGTAGTTTACCGGGCGCCCAAATTCCCGGACAATCAGCTGGCGCCATTTCCCGGACAATTTCCAGTGGATGCTTTGGAGGGGATCCCCTTCCCGGTACTCCCGCAGCCCAAAAACCTCGCTCACGTCTGTCCCGCTTTTTTTCCCGTCATAGATGTCCCCGGGCTGCTCCCGCTCTCTGTTTTTCCCCAGGGAAACATACATGCGGGCTTCATAGGGATACACCATACAGGCAAACTCCTCTTCCATGGGCTTGTGGTAAGAAAAAAGCCCTAACAGGTCATAACAGGCCATCTCCCGGATGCGGACCACTATCCTCCCGCAAACCGAGGTGTCTAAAGAAATGCCGTATTCATGATGCCTCCCCCTTCCCAGCTGGAGCAGGTAGGACTGGTGTTTTACAGTGCCGAACACAAGGTTCTCACAGGTTAAGCCCACCTGCACGTTGCCTGCCGGGCGCAGGAATGAGTATTTCAATTTAAGCGTAATCTCCATAGGCTGGCCTGAAGGGCAGCTGTGCCTGCCGTCCAGGGAAAGCGACAATTTCCCCACAGACAGATACAGGCTTATGCCGGAACAAACCGGCACAATTACAAGCAATGCCAACAGTCCGGGCACCAGCCTGTTGCCTCCCCACAATCCGCAAAAAAAGACTGCCGTCAACACTGCCAGGTATGTTATCCTATATTTTTTCATCGTCTGTTCTTTTTCCCGGGCATCCCCGGCACTTCCGTTGACGTTATTATATTCTCCAAAATTCCGGCCACGGTCCGCCCCTCCATCTTGGCCTGGGGCTTAAGGATTACCCGGTGGGCGCACACATCCTGAAATACCGCGCGCACGTCCTCCGGTACAACATAATCCCTCTCCCCCAGCAAAGCCTTTGCCCTCGCCATCCGGGACAAGGCGATAATCCCCCGGGGGCTTACCCCCAATTCCACCCCGTCGTTTTCCCTGGTCCGTTCGCATAAAACGGTAATATAGCGCAGCATATCCTGGGTCATGCGGATGGTTGACAGGTAATTTTGAACTTCCAAAACCATATCCCGGGTCACCACGGCCTGCACTTCGTCCATGGTGTTTGGGTTCCTTTTCTCATCCAATATACGGATCTGGTCTTCTGTATTGGGGTACCCTATGGAAAGCTTGATCATAAAACGGTCAAGCTGGGCCTCCGGCAAAGGCTGGGTGCCGGACATGCCCACCGGGTTCTGCGTCGCGATGCAGATAAAAGGCTTGGGTAGCAGGTACGTAACCCCGTCCACGGTTACATTCCCTTCCTCCATAGCTTCCAAAAGCGCAGACTGGGTCTTGGGCGAAGTCCGGTTGATCTCATCCCCCAAAAATAAGTTGGTATGGACTGCACCCGGCCGGTACACCACCTGGCCGTCCTGCCCGGGGATCGAATATCCGGTAATGTCTGAAGGCATGGTATCTGGCGTAAATTGGATCCGCTTGTAATCCATACCCAATGCCCGTGAAAACCCCAGCGCCAAAGTGGTCTTTCCGACCCCTGGCGTATCCTCAAGGAGGATATGGCCCCCGGCATAAATTGCCATCAGGACTTTTTCAATTACTTCCCCCTTGCCGATCAGCACCTTGCCGACTTCTTTCATAACCTGTTCGGATTGCCTAATAATCATCGCTGCTATCCCCCTTTGAACCCACTTCTCCCAAACCCCGTTTTCCGGGACCGGAAGCTGCCTCCTGTGCCCCGCTCAAACCCGGGCTTTCCTTTTCTTCCCCTCCGGACCCTTCTCCATCCGGATTTGCCATTCCTTGCCGGCCTTCTTCTTTGAGGCCCGCCCCCCTTACCGGGACGGTTTCTTGGGCGGCGGTCCCTTTTGGAACGCCCTCCCCGTCCAAGCCTTCCCCGTCCAAACCGGTTTCCTCACCCGGGGCCGTTCCCTCTGGACCGGTTCCTACGGATCCTTCCTCCCCCGGAGTTTTCCCCTCTTCCTCTTTGGGGCCGGCTTCTTCCCCGGGATCCTTCTCATCCGGATCCGGTTCCCCCTCCGGGGGCGTCCCTTCCCCTGGTACGGTTTCTCCTGGGGACGGTTCCCCCTCCGGGGGCGCTCCTTCCCCTGGCTCGGCTTCATCCGGATCCGGTTCCCCCTCCGGGGGCGTCCCTTCCCCTGGTACGGTTTCCCCTGGGGACGGTTCCCCCTCCGGGGGCGTCCCTTCCCCCGGCTCGGCTTCATCCGGATCCGGTTCCCCCTCCGGGGGCGTCCCTTCCCCCGGCTCGGCTTCATCCGGTTCTGGTTTCCCCTCCGGGGACGTCCCTTCTCCTGGTACGGTTTCCCCTGGGGACGGTTCCCCTTCCGGGGACGTCCCTTCTCCTGGGATATTTTCCTCTGGACCGGTTCCCATGGTCCCTTCCTCCCCCGGAGTTTCTTCCCCCTTCTCTTCCTCTTTCGCCCCATCTTCTTTGGGGCCGGCCCCCTCGGGCGCCTCTTCGTCCGGGTTGGCTATCGGATCCCCTTGGCCAGGGCTTTCCGGACCGGTTCCGTCTGGGAAGGTTTCTTTTTGGCCTTCGTCTTCCGGTCCTGTTTCTTCCTCTTCCCCCTCTTCCAAGCCTTCCGGCCCCGCCATATCCGGGAAAACCTCTTCCAAGCCCACAGCCTCTTCCGGCTCCGGCACGGCCCTATCTTGCGCGCCATCCTCCGTTTTTAACACCTCTTTGCCCTGTTCGCCCAGCCAGCCTTTCCATTCATCCCAATACGCCAGATAAATACGGTCGCCGTCTTCTTGGGAATCGGGCACGTAAATCGTGACCCCGTCCAGGGACTCCGGCCCGTCCCATACAGGAGGCGTAAGGGGGCCAAACCGCAAGGTCAGCCCTTTCCCTTCCCTCCCGTCAAACGCCCCAGACCCGATGGAAGTTACCGGCGAAGGTATGGTAAGCGTAGCTAAACTGGTACAGCCAAAGAAAGCCTCATCCTCCAGCCCCTCCACAAGGCCACTGCCCCAGCCCACCGCTTTTAGCTGGCTACAGTTGGCAAAACAGGCCCTTGCCACAGGGGCAGGCGTATACCAGTCCACGCCGGAAAGCCCGCTCCCTTCAAAAGCCCCCTCCCCCACATAAGCCACGGAACTGTGTAAATAGGCATAGCCCATGGATGTACACCCGGAAAAGGCCTCTTCCCCTATATGGTTCAAATAGTAATAGTAATAGTAGTTTTGGTTCCCTGACGCATAGCTGTACCATAAGGCTGTTTCCAGGGAACGGCAGCCGGAAAAGGCCCGGTCCCCCATGCTGGTAAGGTTATGCCCCGAACCAGATGCGCTAAAGGTTTTCAAAGCCGTACATCCTTCAAAACAGGAATCCGGCACGGACGCCGCCGTGGACCAAGTAACCGACGTCAAATTGGCACAACCGGCAAAAGCCCCTTCCCCCACATGGGTGACCTTTGCCGGGACCGTAATCCGCTTCAAGGCCACATTGCCTGCTACCGCCCGGTCGTACAGGCAGGTAACGTAGCTGGGGATGTTAAAAACGCCGTCCATCTCCACAGGGACGTCAAGAAGGCGCGTATTCCCCATGTCAAACACAAGGCCTGCCGACGTAAACGAATAGGTTTCCGACGTCCCGAGGATTTTGCGCACCTGGCTGCCCCATGCCGCCTCATAGCTTCCCAGGGCTTCCGGTTTTACAAACACGGCGCAATGGGCAGGCGCACCGGTTTCCATACAAGGCGGATATGGCCCATAGGAAACGATGGCTTTCAGGTTTTTGTTGTTGGCAAAAACGGCCTTTGGCATATCCTCCAAAGTTTCCGGCAGTTTGATAGCCGCCAGGGAAAGGCATGTATCAAAAGCCCCTTCGTCGACGGATACGATCCCCGACGCCGATAGGTCCACCGTAGACGAAGCAGACGTACATTGGACCAAAATCAGGCGGCCCGCCTCGTCCATGCGGTATATGCCCCAGGAATCACTTAAAAACGGCGGTATGCTTTGCCCAACCCTCCGAAAGCCGCTTTTCCCGTTTTCTTCAAAATATTCGTACCTGGCCTGGGCCCCGCCTTCCGTTTTTAAGATCTTAAGTGCCGTCTCCCCGCCATACCGTTTCGCCAGGGCCATACCCCAGGCCATCAGGTAAGACTCGTAAACTTTGTCATCCGCAGAATCCGGCACCAGGATTTCGGTTGTGGGGCCCCCCAGTTTTTTCTCCAAATTATAATCCATCCAGTAAAACGTACTGCCGGCTATTTCCGGCGGCTTGGCCGAGTTTACGACAATCGTATGCCACGAAGGGCCTTCCCCCTCTGCTGGAAATGCAAAGGCAAAAGCCGTAGGCCCAATGGCCTTTATGCTTTCCGGAAGCACAAGCGTCCTGATGGAAGACTCCCCAAAGGCAGAACTTTCCAATGAGGTAACTGTCCCCGGCAGTTCCACCCGGTCTAAAGAAAGCCCGTAAAACGTATTCTCTTTAATCACCGTTAAACGCTCCGGCCATATTTTTATTTCTTTTTTCATAATAGGGACTGTATGGAGTTCAACCTCCCCCCCGTCCGTCCGGCGGTACAGCACCCCGTCTACACTAAAATACCGGGGATTGTCCGCCGACACTATAAATTTTTCCAGGGCCGTGAACCGGTTGCCGGCGCCTGCCGCAATCTGAACCACCGTCTTGGGTATAACGATGGCCTTCACCTTCCCGTTCCCCATGACAGACAAATCCACCAGGGCCACCCCTTCCGGCACTACAAAAACGCTGCTTTCCCCGTCATACCCATAAGCCACGTCCCCGCCGGAGCCGGAACCGGTAGTAAAGTTATCTTTGTCTGTATAACTGGGGATCAGGTTTCCGTCCTCGTCTTTGATAAACCCTTCAAAATATTGGCCGTCTTCGTTCTTCCCCCCGTTGTCCGCAACCCAGGCAAGGGCGTCGTCTTCATTGTCAAATTCTTTCTTTTCCCCGCCGATAACCACGGAAACCTTATCCCCGCCCGGCGTCACGCCCGTATCCCCGCCGTCAACAGGCGGGCCGTCTTCCTTAGGCCCCTCTGGCTGCTCCCCTTCCCCTGGTTTTCCTCCGTTTCCTGTGTCGCCCTCCCCGTCTCCCACGGGCGGCTTGCCCCCCTCTTCCCCGCCCGGCTTTCCACCTTCGTCACCTTTTGGGGGGGCATCCCCTTTGGGGTCCTCCCGCTTGCCCGCGCCGCCCGCGGATCCTCCACCCCCGAAGCCGCCTTTCTTGCCGGGGCCGGCCTCCAGGATATTCCCTTCGCCGGGGCCGGGGTTTATCGTTGTGTCAATGGTATCTGACGGCTCTGCTTCGTCCGCCATCCCCTCTGGCAAAATAACCTGCTCGCTTTCCGGATCTTTCCAGGCCTGTTCCGGGTTAAGCCCCAGCGCCCCTGCTTCTTCCTGGCTTTCCTCTTCCTCCTGTTCTTCCTCCGGTTCTTCTTCTTTTTCTTCCTCCTGATCGCCGCCGGCATTATGGTTTACTTCCTCATTGCCTTCCCCTTCCCCGGACAAATCATACCCCGTTTTGTCTGGCAGGTCTGAAAGGCCGGAAGAAAAAGACGTGTCAATGTCCCCGGGGTCAAAGCCGGCCCCCTGCCCTGATACGCCTTTGGCTACCGTCAGGGCCATCGCTACCGTAACGGCGCCGATCCCCATACCGGCAAAATGTTTATGCACAAAATCCAGCCATTTCTTCTTATCTTTCACTTCCCGACCTCCCTATGGTTTTTACCAGCTCGTCAAAATCAATGGGTTTTGAAATATGCCCGTTCATGCCGATGGAAACCGACCGGCGTTTATCTTCTACAAAGGCGTCCGCCGACAATGCGTAGATGGGGATGGCCGCCGCATCCTCCCTGTCAAGCCCACGGATAGCCGCCGTAGCTTCCCAGCCGTTCATTACCGGCATCTGGATATCCATTAAAACCGTATCATAATAACCGGGGCCATGGCCTGCAAACATATCCAAGGCCTCCTGCCCGTTGGCGGCCCTCTCCACGCAGGCCCCCATTTCCTCCAGGATGCTTATGGCGATTTCGGCGTTAATCTCGTTGTCTTCCGCCATCAAAATCCTCATGCCTTCAATGGTATGCCCGCCTGCGGCTTCCTGGCTGGCGGCCGCCGCGCTTCCCGCTGCAGCTTCTCCGTCCAGGACATCCTGAGGATGGGTATCGTCTATGGGCAAGGCCAGGTATACGTTAAAATCACTGCCCTTGCCCACCTCGCTGTCTACCACAATATGCCCGTCCATCAGCTTTACCATATTGTCTGCAATCGCCATACCCAGGCCGCTGCCCCCGTAACTTTTGGCAATGGTTGCCGTCTCCTGTTCAAAAGGCTTAAAAATCCTTTTCAAAAACTCCGGCGTAATGCCTTTCCCCGTATCCCTTACCCGGATCATAAAATGGACTTTTCCATCCATCCGGTTCATCTGGCGGAAAGTAACCGTAACCTTCCCCCCGGGCGGGGTAAACTTCACTGCATTTGACAAAAAATTCACAATTACCTGGGATAAGCGCAGCTCGTCTCCAACCACCCAACGCACGTCAAAGTCCAGCAATTCCATTTGAAAGGCCGCCCCTTTTTCTTCAATGGTCTTTTGGAACATAGTCCTTAATTTCTCGGCAAACCCAAACAAGTCAAAAGGCTCTTGGGCCAGCTCCAGCTTTCCGCTCTCGATCCGGGACATATCCAAAATATCGTTGATCAGCCCTAAAAGGAACTGGGACAGGCTTTCTGCCTTATCCAGATATTCTACAATCGCCGTATATTCTTTGGAGCTTTTACAGGCCTCATCCATACGGGAGGCGCTCATCCGGCTCAATGCGAGCATACCCAGGATCCCGTTCATGGGCGTACGGATCTCATGGGACATGTTGGACAAAAAATCTGTTTTATATTTTACGTCCATCTGCGCCTGGTGGACTTCCCCCCGCAGGCGTTTCATCTCCGCCTGTTCGTATGTATTTTCCCGGAACCGGAACAAATACTCGCCGCCGCCTTTTGAGAGGGATACGGTCAGCTCATACCAGGACTCTTCCCCGTCTGCCTTCTTCCTGGAAAAATTTTGCAGCAACGTCCCCTCCCCGTCCCAGGCCTCCCACTTTTCCATAAATTCCCGCCGGTACCCGTTGGTGGTAAGCCCTTCCAGTACCTGAATGTCCGTCCGGATCTGCCCTGCGGGGATCCCCCACACGCCGGCTGCGTTTTCGCTAAGGTACAACAGCTTTTTATCGCTGCGGCGGAGCATCATATAAACAATGTGGCCGGATTGGCACACATCCTGAAAAAACATCCGCTCATAACGGAACCGCTTCTTGCTTTCCCGGTCACGCAGGCGCAGGCGCAACGTAACCGTCAACACAGACAACGCCAGCCAGGACAATAAAAGCAAGGCAATTGCCGCATACAAGAAACCATATGGTGCCATCCCTGTCTGATTCATACCTGTAACCCCTCTTAATACCAGAATATGCAAAAAACAGCTTTTTGCAAATGTGCCCTTCCCTTAGAAAGGGGCGCCTTCCCCTTTTCAGGCACGCTCCAAAAGCCTTTCTTAATGGTAAATAAAGGCCCTTCCAAACCGCTTTTGTATATTATTATACATGAAATCCTAAATTTTTTCATTAAAAATAGGCAAAAAGGCATATGGAAATTTCCATATGCCCTTTGCCCTTATTTTAACCCCTTCAGGTATGCCTTCTGCCCCTCCTGGATCCGGTAGCTTTCCACTGCTTTTTGAATGGCCTTCCTGTGCGCCCATAAAGGCAGCCTGCGCCCTTCCAAATAAGGCAGGGCCGCCTCCCATTGTTTTGCCAAAGCCGTGGCAAAGTACCAGGCAATCATCATATTCACGTAATATTCTTCCGACCGGACCGACGCCACTTCCTCTAAATATTCCGGCTTGAAATCCTGATCCAAATAAAGGCGCATCAAAAGCCCCACCCCATAACGGACCACGTAGGTTTGCCCGGAAGAAATCCAGTTTCGGATTTCCGGCAGCAGCTCTTGCTTGTGTTTCCCAAAACATCGGGGCGGGGCAAAATCACAAGTAGACCAATTATCCACATAGGGGAGGAACCGTTTCATTTCCTCCAAACATCTCCCATAATCTTTTTCCATGGAAATCAACATCATATGGAGGTTATCTTCTTCATAATAAAAATGGGGCAATGATTTCAGGAATTGCCCGGCATCCGGGCTTTTCGCAAAAGTTTTGGCAAACTCCCTTAGTTTGGGCACCCGGATACCGATCACCCTGCCCTTTTCCACCCCGGGGATCAAACGGCAGTGAAACTCACGGTAGGCATCGTCCTCCATGGCAAAAAGCTGTCTGTGCAACTGGTTTTGTCCCGGCATCTTACCTCCTTAAGCCCTCCTGTAATATGTTTTTCCGTTGTTTTCCCTGTCCGGCTCCTCTTTGGCGTCCGCTGCCTGGCGATACGCCACATGGCCCCTGGACAGCCCGGCCCCGGCAGCCGGCAGGCTTCCCCCTTGCGGGGCCGGGGCCATCCTGGCACCCATGATCCATGTGCCCATGGCCTCCATAGACCGGATCCTCTTTACCTCCAGCCTTGCTTGCACTTCGTCCTCCATGGCGTCCCGGTCCTCTTCTTCCCTGCCGTCGTCCGGCTCATGCACATCCTTGTCCCGGGCAGGCCCCGGCCCTTCCCCATCCTGGAAGGGCTTACGTCCCCCCTCGCCGTCCAGCCCCTTTTCCGTGCCGGCTAGCCTGTGCCCTTCCATGGCCCCCGCCATTTTTTGCCGTTCCATGGCGTCCGTAATCTTTTGTATCTCCATCGCCTCTGCCAGCTTCTGCTTTTCCATAGCTTCGGCCAGTTTCTGTTCTTCCACAACCACAAAAGCCCTTTGCTCCCATATTTTTTCCTGGCGAACCCTGTCTTCCATCCTTTTCCCGGCCCTTCTTTCTGCCCTGCTTTTTTCTCCCACGCCTGTTTGCGGTTCCAGCTGCTTAGGCCTATGGCCCTGCCGCCTGGCCAGGGCTTACGGGCACCTTTTCGGGCGAGCCTTTTTAGGTATAAGCGCCCCCGGCCTTTTGCCCCCTTTGGGGGCGCCTTCGGTACAGTTGTGCCTGCCCCGGCCATATCTATCCAAATATATCGGCGGGAAAGGCAATTCCATAACTTTGGCTTTTTGTGCCTGGCCTCTAAAACAGGCACTCCCCGTTGGTTTCAATCACTTTCTGGTACCAATAAAATGATTTTTTCGGGATCCGCTTGTAAGTCCCTTTCCCGTAATCGTCACAATCCACGTAGATGAAGCCATAACGCTTGGACATTTGTTTTGTAGATTCGGAGACAACGTCAATGCACCCCCAGGAGGTGTACCCCAAACACGCTACGCCGTCGTATTCAATGGCATCTAACATGGCACGGAAATGGGCGTCAAAATAATCAATACGGTACTGGTCGTCCACGGTCCCGTCCTCTTGTAACACGTCTTTGGCCCCCAGGCCGTTCTCCACGATAAACAGAGGCTTGCGGTAACGGTCATAGAGGTCTACCATAGAAATACGCAACCCCATGGGGTCAATCTGCCAGCCCCAATCCGAAGAAAGCAAATACGGGTTTTTCAGGGCCGTCATATTGTTGCCTTCCGTGAAATCCAGCCCTTCGGTGCTGTGGGCGGCGCAAGAGGACATATAGTAGGAAAACGATACGAAATCAACGGGATATGCTTTCATAATCTCGTCATCCCCGGTTTCCTTCACAATGTGGATGCCGTTGTTTTTAAAATGGGACAGCAAATAAGCCGGATATTCCCCAAACACCTGGGTATCGCTGTAGCAATAGGTACTCCGCATCATCTGCTGCGCCTTCAGCACATCCTCTGGCTTGCAGGTAAAAGGATAATACGTCTGTTTGGTCAGCATACAGCCCACCAGGGAGCCGGGGATAATCTGGTGGCAAATTTTGGTGGCCAGGGCGGAAGCGACAAACTGGTGGTGCATGGCCTGGAAAATCACCTCTTCAAAGTTTTTGCCCGGGAAGCGGTCTTCAATCAGCCCCCCTGTGGTATAGGGATGGCGGATCATGGAATCCACCTCGTTAAAAGTCAGCCAGTATTTAACCTTATCCTTATAACGGGTACAGATGGTTTCCACAAACCGGGTAAACATGCCGATCGCCTCGCGGGAATACCAGCCCCCATATGTAAGGGCTAAACGTAACGGCGGCTCATAATGGGACATGGTCACCAACGGCTCTATGCCATATTTCCTGCATTCGTCAAATACCGCATCATAAAATGCCAGCCCTTCTTCGTTGGGGGTTTCATCATCCCCATTGGGAAAAATCCTCGACCAGGCGATGGACATACGGTATACCCGGAACCCCATCTGCCCAAACAGGCGGATGTCCTCTTTATAATGATGGTAAAAATCGCTGCCGCGGCGTTTGGGGTAGTGGACCAGGTCTTCGGGATGGGCCATAGCTTCCTCCACGTCTGCGGTGGTAATATGGTTGTGGGCATAATAATCCAGCACATTGACGTCAAAATGCGCCTTTGCACAATCGGATACCGACCATCCCTTTCCCCCTTCATCCCATCCGCCTTCCACCTGATTGGCCGCGGTGGCGCCGCCCCATAAAAAGCCTTCCGGGAACCTTCTCTTAGCCATGATTTTGCCTCCTTGTTTTTGCTTTCATTTTATCATGAAGCTAAAGCATTATCAAGCGGGCTTCCCCACAGGGGCAGGCGTGGATCCAAAAAAGCCCGGGCGGCTGCCCGGGCTTTTTTGCCCCTATCCGTTTACTTTTTCAGAGAAATCTTTCATAGCCTCGGAAACCTTGATCTGCTGGGGGCATACTGCCTCACAGCTTCTGCATCCGATACAGGAGGAAGGCCGTTTTTCTTCCGGCAGCGTGGCCATAACCATGGGCGCGATAAATCCCCCTTCCGTAAAACAATGTTCATTATACAAGGCGAGCAGGGACGGGATATCAAGGCCTTTGGGGCAGTGGGCGGTACAGTACCGGCAGGCAGTGCAGGGGAGGGTCTTTTTCTGCAGCATTTTTCCCGCGATCCCCAAAAGCGCCTCCCACTCTTCCCCCTTCAACGGCCGGTCTTCCTCAAAGGTGCCTATATTTTCTTTTAATTGCCGGAAATCGGACATGCCCGAAAGGATGACCGTCACCTCCGGGATCGCCTGCAGGAACCGGAAAGCCCAGGCCGGGACTTTTTCTTCCGGACGCATGGCCAAAAGGGAAGCTTCTTCCTCTTTCGGGAGGGATGCCAAACGGCCGCCCCGAAGAGGCTCCATAACCCATACCGGTATACCGTATTCTTTTAACAGGTCCACCTTGGATTTGGCATCCTGGAATGACCAGTCCAAATAGTTCAGCTGAATTTGGCAAAATTCCATGTCCTTGCCGTAGGCCTCCAAAAACCGCTTCATCACATCATAGCTTCCGTGGGCGGAAAATCCCAGATGGCGGATCCTCCCTGCCTTTTTCTGTCCCGTCAAATAAGGGTAAATCCCATATTTTTCATCTAAATAGGCGTCAATGTTCATCTCACATACGTTGTGGAACAGATAAAAGTCGAAATAATCTACCTGGCATTTCTTTAACTGCCCTTCAAAGATGGACGAAACCTTATCCATATTGGACAAATCATAGCCCGGGAACTTTGTGGCCAGGTAAAAGCGGTTCCGGCCATATGCCTTTAAAAGCTTCCCCATGACGATTTCGGACTGCCCCTCATGGTAGCCCCATGCCGTATCATAATAGTTGATGCCTTTTTCCATGGCATAAGCCACCATTTCTTTGGCCGCCTCTTCGTCAATGTGCCCGTCATTGCCGTCAATAACCGGCAAGCGCATGGCCCCCATCCCCAAGGCGGACAATTCCAAATCCTGAAACTTTTTATATATCATCGTTTTTCCTCCAATCCCCTCTCATGTGCCCCGGAAGTTTTTAGGCTTCTTGCCCAAAAGGTACCAGGCCTTTGACCACATCCGCCAACGCAGTTTCCCGGCCGCCGTGGTCAATATCCACCAACGTATAGCGGTCATTGCCCATGCCCAATTCTTTCATATAGGAAAGCTGGCGCAGGCCATGGCGGGATTCCATCCGCTCCACAAGGGCATGGCGCTCTTCCTCGGACATGGCATAGATAATGTCCACACAAGCCTGGTCCAGGGCCAGGATATCCAAAGAGGCGCAGATCCCCACATTGGGGGTCACTACCGGCTCTGCCAAAACCCCTTCGCAGTCGCAGGAAACCGACATGTTGCGCATTACGTTAATATAAGCGGTTTTTTTGCCAAAATAGTCTGCCACAGCCTTGGTGGATTCGGTCATGCGCTCCATAAATTCTTCGTCGCTGATATCCCACTGGTCATTTTGCCCCGGGGTGGTATGGATCATGGCCTTCCCCACTTTCCCGTCCGCACAGCCAATGCCGATATTTTTATTGGAGCCCCCAAACCCCCCTTTGGTGTGGCCCTTAAAATGGGTGAGGGCAAGGAGGGAATCGTATTCCGTCAGGGTCTTGCCCACGGACATCCGGGTAAACCATTTTCCCCCTTCTATCGGCAAAAATACCGCCCCGTCCTCGTCCATAATGTCCACGGGGGCAAAGGTCCAGCCGTTGACCTGCAAAGTCTCCCTGTGCTTCGCCGTACAATCCCGGTCCCCTTCATAATAAGAATTCGTCTCAATAATAACCCCTTTTGGCAATTTCTGTTCCATAAGGGCCTTCACCCATCCCCGCGGAATAATATTGGGGCCGTTTTTCTCACCGGTGTGGAGCTTAATGGCTATTTTGCCTTCCAGCGCTTCCTGGATGCACCCAAAAATCTTCACTAACCCTTCCGCAGACAAATCGCGGGTAAAAAACACGACGGACTCCCCGCCGGAACGTTCTTGATAGGGGATATAATGTTCCCCTCCTGTCCCGGGGACTGCTTTTTTCTCTGACATTTTTGTTCCCTCCTTCTGATTCATAGGCGCCTTCCCAAACTCCATTCTTCCATCCGCCGGATACCCTTTTATCGGTTTTCAATATAGCGCCCATCCTCCTACCGTCCAAAATACTTTGCGATCTTTCCCATTTTTTCGGACTGGCCCCCTTGAAACGGGCACCTGCGGTCGCAATGGCCGCACCGGGTGCAGTCCGACGCATGTTTTTCCAGCTTCCTGTAATGGTCCGCCGCCATGGTATCGCCTGCCACCGCCAAATCATAATATTTGTTGATCAACCCCACATTCAGACCCATAGGGCAAGGACGGCAATGGTTGCAATACACGCAGTTGCCCAACCCGTCCCTGGGCACAAAGGCGCCCAAGGCCCCATAGCCTTTCTCTTCCGGTGGCGCCTCAAAAAACCCCAAAAGGCCCCTCACTCGCCGTGGCAATAGTCGTATGCCGGGTTGATGGAAAACATCAGCTGCTCCACAAGCCCGCTGTCAAGCACTGTATTTGCCAATCCGGGCGTATGCGTGGAAAGCCCGATGTGCCGGACAACCCCCTGCCCTTTCATCTCCAACAGGTATTCCAGCACGGCGTTTTCCTGGTAGGACTGCCAGTCTGGCGCCTAGGCCGATTACGCTGATGCGGTCCCCGGTCTTTTTGCTGACCCTGTATTCCATGCCCATCGCCTCACCTCCTTACTTTTTACCGCAAGCGCCATGGCTTTATCGGAATCGCCGCCAAGGCCCAATGATTTTCCGCCCTTTGCCTTAACCGCCGCGGTTGACCGGGACGGCAGGCCCAATGGCCTGCTCCTTTGCCCCTTTCGGTTGCCGGCATTGACTTTTTTTCCATTCCATGTTATTTTAATACCTAAACCTAACTTTATGTCAATACATGGCCACTATATTTTTAAAATTTCTGCAACGCCCCCTTCGGTTTCTGGTATATTTTTAAAGGCCGGGTGCCCCGTAAGCACCCCATTAAAACGGATCCCGCAAAACAAGGGCCTCAAACGGATTGGGGATACCGGCCACGGTTACATCCGCTTAAAGGCGCGGTATGGCCGGATTATGTCAAACCGGACTACCTCGCGTTCGGCGTTACATCCGCCTAAAGGCGCGGTATGGCTGGTATTGAAAGGGCGTTGGCGCAATGCCAAAAACTACAAGGAAGTTTATGGAGGGACGCCTTAATGTATACAATCGGACAAATATCAAGCATGTTTAACATCCCCGTTTCCACCCTGCGCTACTATGATAAAGAAGGGCTTTTCCCGGATATACAACGAAATTCCGGCATCCGGAAATTTACGGATAAAGAAATCGAAACCCTCCATGTGATTGAATGCCTGAAAAAATCCGGTTTGGAAATTAAAAACATCAAACAATTTATGAAATGGTGTTCCCAGGGAAGGGAAACCTATGGGCAAAGGCACAGCCTCTTTTTAAAACAAAAGGAGGCAGTGGAAGCGGAAATCCAACGGCTGCAAAAGGCATTGGATATGATCCGTTTCAAGTGCTGGTATTATGAACAGGCAATCAAAGACCAAAGTGAAGACCGGTTAAACGAAATGCTTCCGGACCGCCTGCCCGAAGAAATACAGCTGCTTTATAACCGCGCCCACGAAGAATAGGGCCGTGTATGTTCCGGCAATACCAAAATACCACCGGCATTTTGTTGCATTTATCCGGGCGGGAACAAGATAAAAAGGCCAGTACCGGGTATGCCGTAGGGCCGCCGCCCGGCCGGGGAACCCGCTATTTTTTACCTTTGGATTTATGGCGCCATACCCTTAGTGGACAAAGGGATACACACCCCAAGTGCCGTCTTTTGGCGGCCGGCAGCATTGCCGTCCATCGGCGTACATCCAGTACGCCCCATTCCGTTGCCTTGCCAGCCACCAAAATCCGGTACTTGGCCCCCGCAGGGGATTTGCACCTTAGTTTTGCCATGGTGCAAGGCACTGGAACGAAGTGTGCTTGGACTACGCGAAGCGGCAGTAACGCAGCAGAATCGCAAATTTGTGGTGGAAAACCGTGCCCCCCTTGTTCACTGAGGAAACAACGCTTATCAAAACAAATCCGAACAGGAGGTCCGTAGGCCGTGAATAATGGATACGACAACGAAAAATTTTTTGAAGAATACGCAAAAATGCCCCGAAGCAGGGATGGTTTAAGCGCCGCGGGAGAATGGCACCAGCTACAGCCTCTGTTCCCTTTGCTTCAAGGGAAAACCGTCCTCGATTTGGGGTGCGGCTATGGCTGGCATTGTGCCTTTGCGGCAGAACAAGGGGCGGTAAAAGTATTAGGGATTGACTTAAGCAGAAAAATGATTGAGGAAGCAATAATTTGTTAAAAAATTTGAAAGAAGAAAGGGGCTGTGAATCAATGGCGCCCTATTTATGCCATTTATTTACAGCCCATTTTTCCGATTTTCAGCCTAAATTTCCCCAATATTCCCTATGCAAAAATCCCAAAGCAACTACTGCCCTAATTTTTCCGGAAAAGGTGAACAAACCTTAGATTGTATCAATATTCGCTCGGATTGGCGAATCGGACATTAGCAGCCGCCATCTTAAAATGGGGCTATCAAATACATTGCCAAAACAGGCAAAGCAGATACCATGTGGGGCAGGATCCCCAGGGTAAGGGTAAACGGCAACTTGTACTATAATACCCGAAGAGGAAGTACCGTCCCTGGACGTTGTGGCAATATGGATGGGGAGATCCCATCCATGGCTGACGGCGCCGAAACCCCAATAAAAGATAACCAGCCCGGCTTTGGAAATGGATTCGGATACCACTCAAATTCTCCAGGCAGGCACTGGGGACACATTTTTGAAAGGGGGTTAAAAACCACAGCCGGCCCCGGCCCCAGTGATCCCGTGAGCCGGCGCCGGCTGCTTTGTTACAGCCCTATCACCCATGTTTTTTATAATAGGATTGCAATATCGTATTCGCCTATCCCATGCCCCAGCAATTGCATAATTTGCAGCTCGTCTTGTGCGTCCAAAAGGGCATTATGGGTTTCACTATACCCTTTATTTCCGCTCAGCATCTGCAATATGCTTTCAACGCCATATCCCCGTTTCATTTTTCCGGTTTTATAGCAATCCGCAGAATCCGGTATGGCCTTGTTATATTGGCGGTATGATGCCAAGCGCATAATATCATACCATTGATACTTAGAGTATTCCGGCAAATGGTTCTTGTCAAAAGACGCGTTATAGGCAAAAAGCTTTTGCACATAATAAGTGTCCAGCCACTGCCGGATCTCCTTTAATGCCTGTTTCCTGTGGGCAACGCGGACCCCTGTTTCGTCAGGCCTTAATTCATTTGCATACATCCCGCCTACCCGGTATTCCGGGTCAATTATGTAGTATACCGAATCCATCTTTATCTTTGTCTTTGAATCAGCAACCACCACGCCAATGGACATAACCTTATCATACCAGTTTGTCTCCGTATCAATCACCGCAAATTTATCTGCCATACTTCCTTTTACCTTTTCCCAAGTAATTTAAGCCCGCCATCCGGAACCGTTTTCCGTATGATAGTAACAGCCTGCCGCCTTTCGCCACAAAATCATCGCATCCGGTCCGATAACCCGAATGCCCCTTATCCACGCAGGTATTTATATCTTAACACAAATGACGGGATTCATCTACTTGTGGCCTCCACAGAAATAAAGCTGTGGCCCACCCGTTTTAATTTTAGCCCTTTACATTTCCGAGGGCCATAAACTCATAAGGCTCCATGGTATATATTTTTCCTCCCGATGCCTCCTGGCCTTTTTCCCATTCAAGGCTCCTTAAGGGGATCCCTTCATCCTTGCCCCCGCGGGACGGGGCGCCTTGGGCCGGCAAAGGATAATTTTCCAGCAATACTTTATAGCCTTTCCACTCTCCGTCCGTTTTCACACTCTGCTTCTTTCCGTCCAGGTTGCAAAATACCACAATCTTCTGCCCCTTAAGCTCCCTTTGGTACGCCAGGACCTTATCCGCCCCGGTTTCTAAAAAGGAGATTTCGCCTTTTGCAATCACCGGATAGCCTTTTCTCATGGCAATCAGCTTTTTATAAAAGGCAAGGATGGAACCGTCATCCTTTTCCTGGGCTTCTACCGTAATCTCCCCCCGAAACCGGTCAGGCATAGGAAGCCATGGCTCTGCCTCAGAAAACCCGCCGTACATTCCTTCGTTCCACTGCATGGGGGTCCTGCTGTTGTCTCGGGACCTGGCCGATAAAATCTCAAGGGCCTCTTCTTGCGTCTTCCCCTTTTCCAGCAAAATCTTATAATAATTGAGGCTCTCTACATCCCGGTATTGCCCTATGGAATGGTAATGGGCATTGAGCATCCCGATCTCTTCCCCTTGGTAAATATATGGGGTCCCCCGCATCAAATGGATCATACCTGCCAGCATTTTCGCCGACTCTTTCCAATAAACGTTTTCATCCCCCAGCCGGCTTACAATACGGGGCTGGTCATGGTTGCACCAAAACAAGGCATTCCAGCCGCCTCCTTGCTGCATCCCCATCTGCCATTCAATAAACAGCTCTTTCAATTTCTTATAATCCGCCTCCATAAGCGCCCATTTATCCCCGCCTTTGTAGTCTACTTTCAGATGATGGAATTGAAAGCACATAGAAAATTCTTTTTCTTCCGGAGCGGAATACCGGATACAATGTTCCAAGGAGGTAGAGGACATTTCTCCCACGGTTACGAAATCTTCAATCCCCGCATCCCTTACCAGTTCTTTCAAATACTCATGGATATGGGGGCCGTCACTGTAAAGTTTACGCCCGTCTCCCTCAACATCATCTTCCAGCTTTTCCGGCTTTGACACCAGGTTGACCACATCAAACCGAAATGCCCGGATGCCTTTTCCTTTCCAAAACCGGAGGATTTCTTTTAATTCTTCCCGGACTTTTGGGTTATCCCAGTTTAAATCCGCCTGGGTCACGTCAAATAACCGGAGATACCATTTTTTTAGGCCAGGCACATATTCCCATGCGGAGCCGCCAAATTTTGATTTCCAGTTTGTGGGGGCTTGATCCGGCGTACCTTCTTTAAAAATATAATATTCCTGATATTCCTTGTCCCCTGCCAAAGCCTTCTGGAACCATTCGTGTTGTGTAGACGTATGGTTAAATACCATATCCAGCATAATGCCCATGCCCCGTTCCCTGCTTTGGCGGATCAAACTTTCCAAATCCTCCATTGTCCCAAATAAGGGGTTCACCTTCCGGTAATCTGCCACATCATATCCGTTGTCCCTTTGAGGGGAAATAAAAATCGGCGTCAGCCATAGATAATCCACCCCCAGCCCTTGCAGGTACCCTAATTTTTCGATGATCCCGGGGATGTCCCCAAAACCGTCCCCGTTGGTGTCCCGAAAAGATTTCGGGTATATCTGGTACACTACTTTGTTACTGAAATCTGCCATTTTGTTTCCTCCTTTACCGAAACGTCACCACAGTTGTTTCATTTGCTTTTACGTCCATTCCTGTATGGAACCGGATGTCCCGGGCATTCCCTTCATTGCTGACGATGCATACCGTAACATCCCGATAACCTGCCGCCTGAATCTTTGACCGGTCAAATTTGACCAGCGGCGTCCCTGCACAAACCTTCTGGCCTTCCTGCACCAGATATTCAAACCCTTCCCCATGCATGTTTACCGTATCAATCCCGATATGTAGCAGGACTTCCATACCGTTTTCCAGCTTTAATCCGCAGGCATGGCGGGAATCCGGCATCAGCGCTGCAACCACTGCATCTGCCGGCGCATACAAAGTTCCGGTTTCCGGGACAACTGCCATACCATCGCCTAAAACCCCTTCCGAAAAAACGCCGTCCCCGACTTCCGCTAAGGGAATTGCTTTGCCGGATAAAAACGCCGTTAGCCTTCCTTCCCCCCCGTCCTTTGCCCCTAATTCCTTTGTATCTTTTTCACGGGCCCCACAAGGCTGTGCATGGACCCCTTGCCCGTCAGCAATGTCCGCTGCCTTGGCTGCCTCATCTACCGGCTCCGCTGACAGCCGCTTCTTCCCCACAACGATTGTCAAAAAGAAAGGCACTGCGAAAGCAATGGCCATACAGGCTGCAAAGGAAGCCATAAACCGGGGCTGAATGGACAAGATTCCGGGGATGCCGCCTACGCCAATGGCGTTGGCCGTCGTCCCTGTCGCTACACAGATAACCGCCGCCAAGCCAGAACCCACCATCCCACAGACAAACGGAAACCCTTTTTTTAGGTTCACACCGAAAATGGCCGGTTCTGCGACGCCGAAGTAGCAGGAGATACATGCAGGGATATTTACTTCCTGTGCTTTTGGGTCTTCCCTTTGCAGCCAGGCCATCCCCAGGACGGCGGAACCTTGCGCAATATTTGATAAGGCGATCATGGGCCACAGCATGGTTCCGCCATAGTCTGCTATTAATTGTAAATCAATGACATTGGACATATGATGAAACCCTGTAATTACCAGTGGGGCGTAGGCGACGCCAAATATGGTTCCGAATACTACCTTAAACGTACCGGTAATTCCGGCAAAAACCAGTGTGGAGATTGCCGCCCCAATCTTCCAGCCAACCGGCCCCAGTACAAAATGGGCCGCCATTACGGACAACAATAAACTGCTAAATGGTACAACAATCATGGAAACCACCTGTGGGGTAACCTTCCGGAAGAATTTTTCCAGGTACACTAAGGTAAATGCCGCCAAAACTGCAGGAATCACTTGCCCTTGATAACCGATCCGGTTGACCTGGAAACCACCAAAATTCCATTTGGGTATATCCGCCGCCGCTGTCCCTGCAACTGCGTAGGCATTCAGCAGCTGCCCCGATACCAGCGTCAGGCCCAGGACAATACCCAGCATCTGCGTTGTCCCCATCTTTTTTGTCACCGACCAGCAGATACCCACTGGCAGCATATGGAATACCGCTTCGCCTATCAGCCACAAGAAACTGTCGACGCCTGCCCAAAACTGGCTGATGTCACATAGGGTTTTCGTTCCGTTTTCAAACAAATATAAGCTGTCGATACAGTTGCGAAAGCCAAGGATTAAGCCGCCTGTAATAATTGCCGGAATCAGCGGCGCAAAAATCTCTGCCAGCGCAGTGACCACCCTTTGCAGCACATTTTGGTTTTTCTTTGCCGCCTGTTTTAGGGCGTCCCTCGATCCCCCTTCTATGCCTGCTTCTTTGATAAAGCCATTGTAAAAATCAGCCACGGTATTGCCGATAATAACCTGGAATTGCCCCGACTGTGTAAAGCTCCCCTTTACTACCTGCATGGATTCAATTGCCTTCACATCTGCTTTCCCGGGCTTTGCCAAAGCAAACCGCATCCTTGTCATACAATGCGAAACTGCCGCGATGTTCTCTTTCCCGCCTACCAGATGTAACAACTGCTTCGCTTCCTCTGCGTATTTCCCCATCTTCGCTCCCTCCATTCTCTTTAAACTTGTTTAAACATGTCTCTTGTTTAGGTTATAGCATACTTGTTTAAACATGTCAATGCTTTTTTGAGAATTTGTTTAAACAAGTAATTGACTTTTTCATTTTTTATCCCTATAATATTTTCATAGAGACGGGTTTGAATCTCTGGTGCAAGAAAGGCCAAAGGAGCCGCACGGGAGCACTGCTGGCCAGGTCTTTGGTGCGGGAAAGCCAAGAGGGACGCACGGGGGCGTTGCCGGACAGATCCCTGGCGCAAGAAAGGCTAAAACGGCTGTACTGGAGGTTGCTGGCCAGATCTCTGGCGCGGGAAGGCCAAGAAGGACGCACGGGGGCGTTTCCCGACAGGTCTCTGGTGCGGGAAGGCCAAGAGGGACGCACGGGGGCGTTTCCCGTCAAATTTGACCATGCAAAAATTCCGGCGGCAGCCCGTCAGATGTTATAGTATGCATTGTTAGCAATGAAGCAAATGCCCGGGGCATTCCGTTCCTTAATAAAATTTAATAGCTTCCGGGTAAAGCCGGCCCCTCCCGAAGCGATTGGGATTTGCAGGCACCCGGACCGGATACAGGGAATCAAAAAGATTTTTGGGCCAAAGGTGGACAAAATGCCAAAAACAATATACGAAACGATTTATAAAGACTTAAAACAGAAAATCGAAACCGATGTTTTCGCTTATCAGGAGCTTTTGCCCTCGGAAAACACATTGATCCAAACTTATAACTGCTCCCGCAATACCCTCCGCCGGGCAGTCAGCCGCCTGGTAACGGACGGTTATGTGCAAACCATGCAGGGAAAAGGGGTACGCAATATCTATCAGCCCATAGCGCAAACAGCTTTTACCATCGGGGAAATTGAGACATTTCGGGAATCTGCCGCACGGAACGGCCACCATGCCGTTACAAAAGTGCTTTTATTTACCGAGTTTGCCATTGACGAAAAGCAAGCCCTCTCCACAGGTTTTCCTGTGGGGGCAGATATTTTTTATATCCAGCGCCTACATCATTTTGATGATGTGCCATTAATCCTTAACCACAATTATTTCTTAAAAGAGGCAACCCCCGGGCTCACAAAAGAAATTGCTGAACATTCCATTTATCAATACTTGGAACATACCCTGCACATGACGATTGTAAACAGCAAACGGGTTATGACCGTAGAAAAGATGACGCAGATTGACGAAAAATACTTGAAAATGAACGCCAAGGATTATAATTGCATGGCAGTAATCAGCAGCCAAACCTACAACAGCGACGGCGTAATGTTTGAGTACACCCAATCCCGGCACCGCCCGGACTATTTCCGTTTTTGTGACAACGCAGTCAGAAAATCAATCTAAGTGACGCCGCCAAATCCAACCGGTTATCCGGCTTTGCCCGGATAGCTTTATTTATTCTGCCACTCCGGGATGTTTGCTTTGCCGCCCCAGCGACGTCCGGCAGATGCCCTGATATTTCTTAAGATGAAAACAAAAACTCGCCGGCCTACAGTGCTTTTGTTTTTGCCCGCAGCATACTCTGGGCCAACGGATCCTCTTCACCCCGATATACCGTTATTTTCGGGGTAAAAGCCTGTCACTGATAGGAACAAAACCGCAAAACCATGCGGAGCTGCTGACAAATCAAAAGTGCGCCAAGGAAAACATTTCCTTTGGCGCACTTTTTAACATCAGGAAGAAAATGAAGATATTTTACAAGCCAGCAGTAATCCTATCTGGTATAATAGGCATCATTAAGGAGGAAAGCCGCATGAAAAAAGAAGTACGAACTGTGGTCTACGATGATGAACTACGTATTGAGGCTTACCGTTTTGAGGGCATCGTACAGCCTTTCCCAAACCATTTTCATGAATACTATGTGATTGGATTTATGGAGGACGGGGGACGTGTTTTATCCTGCAAAAATCAGGAGTACGCCATTACAAAGGGTAATATTCTTCTATTCAACCCGGGGGATAACCACGCCTGTGTTCAAAATGACGGCAGTACGCTGGATTATCGGGGCTTCAACATCACCAAGGAGGTTATGTTGGATTTAGCGGAGGAAGTTACCGGCAAGCGGGAACTGCCCGGATTTTCTCGCAATGTAATCTCTGATGAAGAAGCCACCTGCTATCTGCGCCCCCTTCATGAGCTGGTAATGAAAGGTTCCAACGAGTTTGGGAAAGAGGAAACTTTGCTGCTCCTGACCTCTCTGCTGATACAGCAATACGGACAGCCTTTTGAAAGTTGCGTCCCGGAGTGCCGGGAGGAAATTGAAAAAGCCTGCTCCTTTATGGAACAACATTATGCCGAGCGGATTTATCTGGAACAGATTTGCCGCTGCGCCGGATTGAGCAAATCCACCCTGCTCCGGGCCTTTGCTCTCTCAAAAGGTGTCACACCGTATAGCTATCTGGAAAACATTCGCATAGGCAAGGCTAAAAAACTATTAGAGCAAGGCGTTCCCCCCGTTGAGGCGGCGCTGCAAACCGGCTTCTCCGACCAGAGCCATTTTACCAATTATTTTAACCGGTTTATTGGGCTGGCCCCCGGAATTTATCGGGACATATTCAGGGACACGGAGGGAATACCGTATGAAGGGTAACGGCACAGCGGGCCACTTCTTTGCCCTGCTTACGATTATCATTTGGGGAACGACCTTTATCTCCACCAAAATTCTGCTGGCGGACTTCCAGCCAGTAGAAATATTGTTTTTTCGCTTTGTTATGGGACTGCTTGCACTGTTGGTTGTTTACCCCCGCCGTTTGAGAGGGACAACCCTGCTGCAGGAATTGACCTTTGCCGCAGCGGGCCTGTGTGGAATATGCCTTTACTATCTGCTGGAAAATATCGCGCTTACCTACACAATGGCCTCCAATGTCGGGGTGATTATCTCCGTAGCCCCATTTTTCACGGCAATCCTGTCCCACCAGTTCTTGAAAGAGGAAAAGCCACGTACTACCTTTTTTGTTGGCTTTGTAGTCGCAATGGCCGGAATTGCCCTTATCAGCTTCAACGGCTCCAAGCTGGAACTAAACCCCACCGGGGACTTGCTGGCGTTGATGGCCGCACTGATTTGGGCCTGTTATTCTGTGCTGACAAAGAAAATCAGCGGTTACGGCTACCACACCATTCTCACCACCCGGCGAGTGTTCTGTTACGGCATCCTATTTATGCTCCCAACACTTTTTCTGTTTGATTTCAAACTGGATTTAACAAGGTTTGCAAACTCTGTGTACCTGTTCAACATCCTCTTTTTGGGATTAGGCGCATCGGCCCTGTGCTTTGTCACCTGGAATTTCGCGGTCAAGGCGTTGGGAGCGGTCAAGACGAGCGTTTACATCTACATGGTTCCCGTGATTACGGTAGTGACTTCGGTGGCAATTCTCCATGAGAAAATCACCGCCCTGGCCGCTGTTGGAACAGCTCTGACGTTGGCGGGCCTGTTCCTGTCGGAGAGCAAACTATTTTTGAGAAAAGAAGCAAAGCAAAATGAACTGGCAAAATGAGAAGTGCGTCATGGTGATTGACAAGAGCTTACCCCTGGGCATTATCGCCAATACGGCGGCAACCATGGGGATTACCCTGGGAAAGAAAATGCCGGAGGTGGTAGGGGCTGACGTGACCGGCCAAAGCGGCAACGGACATCTTGGCATCATCGAATTTCCTGTGCCCATCCTGCGCGGTTCGCCGGAGATTGTCAAGCAGATACGGGAAAAACTCTACCAGTCTGATTTTCAAGATTTGACGGTGGTGGATTTTTCCGATCTGGCCCAGGGCTGTAAGACTTTTCCAATCATATCCTAAGTTTACCTTGATTTTTTCTTAGTTTGGAATTTCTATTCTCAATAATCTTCTGTACTGCATAAGGCCGTGCATATTTAATACAAAAATCAATGACATATATAACATCTTTTTCAAAAGGTTCCACCCACATTGCCGGATAGGCTACAATTATTCTTGAACGTCAAATGAAGTTCCTCCCAGTATAAGCAAATCATCCGCTGAAATCCTGCATTTTGCAACAAATCATCCAAAATCTGCCAGGTACCCACCTACAAAATCTACTGCTAAGCAAGTGTCCATACTTGAACTTTTCTCTGTAAGAAACTCCCGGTCTGTTATGCAAATGTTATAATCCCCCAATCGATCAACAGCCTCCATAAGAGCCTGTTCTGTAGGCCCAATCCCACTTGTAGCAGAATCATACAGCGTATTATAACCCCAGAAAATAACCGCAGCAAATATCAGCAAATTTCTCTCTTTCCAAATCATGAAACAGTTGAACATGCTTTTCCCCTGCGGCAAGGCAAAAGTAATCATATAAACGATCCGGATAATGGTCTTTGCCAGGCACCCCAGGCTGCACCTGAAACTGACCCTTAATCAAGTTAAAAAACGATTGTTAGAAACTTAGTTTCGATTCATAAAATATATTATATCTCGCTTTGCCGAAAAGTGCCATGAATTTTCATACATTTACATCAATAACTTATCTACCCCGGCAAACTATCCCTCACACACAGCGCCCCCCACCCCACCTGCGGGTTCGGGTACTCCGTAAACCCCGGCAGTTCCTTGGCACCCCTCCTTAAATAAGCCTTTACCTTCTCCCCATACAAAAAAGGGTCATTCCCGTCCACAACCCCCCACTGCATCAAAAGCGCTGCGCTCCCTGACACCACCGGCGCTGCAAAGGAAGTCCCGGTCACCGAACGGTATCCTCCCCCGTTGCCCGGCGCCATCAACCCCACCCCCGGCGCACACAGGTCCGGCTTCACCTGTTTTGTCATGCGGGTAAATCCCCTGCCCGAAAAATCTGCATAGGCATTGGTTCCGCTGTCATAGGCCCCTACCGTAATCACTTTTGCCGCCGTTGACGGGACTGTCAGGGTCGTATCCGGCGTAGCCCCCAGAAAACGGGTGGAAAAGTTCAGTACAGCCGAGGACGGCAGCCAGAAGTCATACCGCCCTTGCACAATCCTTTGAGGTTCCAGACGGAAAGTCCAGATCCCGCTCTCGACATAGTTTCCCTCATCTGGCACAAAGTCAAAATAAATCTCCTGGGCCGTACTGAAAGGCCCCGGCTTCCCGTAGTATACCAGCACCTGTGTCCTCTGATAACGAAAACGCACAGGCCCCAGCTGCTCCGATAAAGGCCCCAGCCTTTCTCCGGAAGGGGCCTGTAAGCTCACCGTAAACTGGTCTGAATATGCCTTCCATAGCTGGACGCTGACCCCGGATTCATAAGGGGCCACCGACAGTTCTGCCAGCACCTCCCCATATTTGCCGATTCCCGAACTGCCAGGCAGAAAACCGCCCCCGGCTGCCGCCCCTCCCAATGGGCCTGTCCCTGCCGGCCTTCCCCCTGCCAAAGGGAACGTACCTGACAAATGCCCGGCTGCCGCCCCTTCATTCCCGCTCCCCGCTACAATGGTCGTCCGTCCGTAATTCCCGATGTCATCCAGAAACGTTTCCAAAAGCCCAGTCCCGTCATGGGACCCATAGGTATTGCCAAAACTAATATTTACCGCCAGAGGCATCCCCATGTCCACCGCCCGCCCCACCGCAAAATCCACTGCCCGCATCAGTTGTGTGGTGCGGGGAAAACCTTCCTCGCGGGCATTTCCCAGCTTTACTACCAAAAGCTCACTCTCATAGGCCACCCCCCGGTAGGCCCCGTCGGATTCCCGCCCGTTTCCGGCCGCAATCCCGGCCACGGAAGTCCCATGCCCGCTTCCGTCTACCGAAGGCACCAATTCCCTGGCCTCTGTCCTGGTTCCCATCTCCAAAGCCTGATTGATCTCCTCCCTGGTAAACACCCGCTCCAGGATCTGATCCCACAGGGCTACGATCCGGGTGGTGCCGTCGGGGTTACGGAAATCTTCATGGAAATAGTCAATCCCCGAATCCAACACTGCCACCAGCACGCCTTTCCCGGTCAAATTCCTTGGCGGCTCTTGCAGGATATTAATGCAAGAAGCTGCTTTTGCCCGGTTTACGGCAAAAAACAGCCTCTTTGGTTTCTCCACATATTCAATTTGCGGCAGCGCACTGACCTGGTCAATCAAATCTTCCGGTATGACAAAAACCGCATACTCGTTCCTCATCTCTTCTACCTGCACGCCCAGATCCCGCACCCCATCCAAACTCCCCGAATATTTCACAATCAATTCCCAGGAGCGCTCCCCCGGCAGGTATCCGGTTTCCAGCTCCTGGGATCTGGCCCGCTCCCCAGGCGATACCTCCAGAGAAAGGTTCAGCAAATTTTCCAGCTTCTGATTTGGCATAGGTTTCCCCCAATCTTTCCGTTCCCTGCCATTGTATGCCTCCACTATGCCAAAACATTCATAATACATCCTTCCCCTGTCCCTTTACCCCCCTATCCCATACAATTCCCCATACTTTCCCTTCAAATATTCCACATAATATTGGGGGTTGAAGTCTTCCCCCGTCATATCCTTAAGCAGCCTCCGGCTGTCCCGTAGCTTGCCAAACCGGTGGATATGGCCCCGCAGCGTTTCCCGGATCACCTTCACCTCCCCTTTTCGCAAAAGCTCCCCAAAGTCCATGCTTTTCTTCATAAAAGCTGCCATCTGCGCCGCAAACGCGCTTCCCAGGGCATAGGAGGGGAAGTATCCGAACGACCCCTGGGCCCAATGGATGTCCTGCAGCACCCCTTCTGCAGGATTTTGGGGGCGGATACCCAGATATTCTTCATACTTGTCTGCCCACAACCCGGGAAGTTTTTCCACATCCAGGCCATCCTCAATTAACTGTTTCTCCAGTTCATACCGGATCAGCACATGCAAGCTATAAGTCAGCTCGTCTGCCTCGGTCCGGATTAGCCCCGGCTGTACCTGATTGACGGCCCGCACAAAATCCTTTCGGGAAACGTCCCTTAGCTTTTCCGGAAATAGTTCCTGAAGCTTTGGGTATATTGGTTCCCAAAAGGCCTCGTCACGCCCGACTATATTT
Organism: uncultured Lachnospiraceae bacterium; assembly: GCA_910584845.1. Taxonomy (GTDB): domain Bacteria; phylum Bacillota; class Clostridia; order Lachnospirales; family Lachnospiraceae; genus Brotaphodocola. The sequence goes on along the minus strand of CAJUDH010000003.1, from coordinate 154,894 downwards.
TCAAAAAAACGGGACTGGGATTCATGCATCCCCATCGATGCCCCCTGCCCCACCAGGGTCTGGGTCAACTCATCCGCCACCCCCATCTCATAAATTGCGTGGCCCGACTCATGGATCACGGAAAACAGGGAACTGTCCATGCGCTCTTTGTAATGGGTAGTCATTCGGACATCATGGTTGTGCAGGTTTGTGGTAAATGGATGGGCGCTTTCTGACAGCACCCCTTTCTCAAAATCAAAACCCACATATTCTGCCAGGTACTCTGCTAATTCCCGCTGTTTTTCAGGAGGGTACCCCCCTTTCAGGAACCCGGTTTCCACCTCCACGCCACTATCCTGTATCCGGTGCAGCAAAGGTACCAGCTCTTTTTTCAGCAACCCGAAAAATTCATCCAGCTTTTCCATGGAAAACCCTTTTTCATAATGGTCCAACATTACGTCATATAATTTTTGCCCCTTTTTTGCCCGGTATCCGGCAAACTTTTTTTGATAAAAAATAATCTTCTCCAATGTAGGGGCAAATGCCTCAAAATCTTGGCCTTCCCTGGCTTTAGCCCAAATCCGGGTAGATTTTGACACCAGCTCCTGAAATGCACGGTACTCGTCTGGCGGAATGCATTCCAGCCTTTCTTTTTCCTCCACCGCTTCCCGGACAATGGCCCGTTCTGCCTCGGTCAGCCCTTCCTCTTCCTGGCATTGGGACAGCAGCGATTTTACCGGCTCCCCGGCCATAAGGTCCTGGTAAAGCACAGATAAAGCCCCCTGCACCTTTGCCGTATAAGGCCCGGCCTTTTTCGGCGCCAAAGTTTCATTGTCCCATTCAAACAACATCAACGCCGTCTGCAAGGCCATAGCCTGTTCCAAATAAGGTTTTAGTTTCTCGTAGGTACCGCCTGCCTTTTGTTTACCTTTCATCTTTTCCGACTCCTTCCCGACTGCCATATTTTTATCTGCCATTGCATTCCTGATGCCTTTCTATCCTGCCTGCCGATTATCCCTTGCCGCTTTTGACGTTGGCCGGCTGCCCGGTGAAAACCGGTTATCCGCGCCGGAAAACCTTTGCCCCGCTTTTCCCGTTTCCAGGCAGCGCTGCCGGCGCCGGGCAGCCTGCTGCCGGCGGTATCCGTAATCTGGCCGGGCAGCCTTTGTTCCGCCCCGGTCCACGCAAAACGGACGTCCGCCAGACATCAAAGCGCCCCATTGCCCATATCCGTTTCGTTGCGCCGGCTATGGGCCGGCACATAGAGCTTGGCCTCCCCATAGGCGCCGGGCAGCCCTTCCATATAAGGGGTCAGGGATCCCGGCCCGCCAAGCCCTTGGGCCGGAGCGCGGCAGCAGCCCTTTCCCTTGCACGTCATGCGCCCTGGAGGCGTTTTGTTTCATAAGGCACAATTTTCTAACTGAAAATCGAGTAGGGGAGATTTCTTCCCTACTCGCCGCGCGGGGTGCGTGCTGCAACAGCAGCTATTTTCACTTCGCACCCCTGCGCATAAAAAACAGGGACACTCAAATCAGTGTCCCCGAAATATCCTTTTTCATGCAAAGGGTACCGCCTTTGCCATTACCGCTTCAACACTTGTTTTTGCTCTTCCACCAGCCCCCGCGTGCCGTCCAGGGAACGGTTCAAGACAGAAAGGAGGTTGTTCTCCGGCATGGTGGGGGCATAGAAAAAGCCTTGCTGCATGTTGCAGCCATACTGCTTTAAAAGTTCGGCCTGCCTTTGGGTTTCCACACCTTCGGCAATGAGCTTTTTGCCCATGTGCTTTGCAATATGTACCAGGCCTTCAATCACCGGCTCCGATTGGGGATTGTTTTCCAATTGCCATACGAACATCCGGTCCAGCTTCAAGGTATCCACCGGCAGTTCCAGTACCCGGCTCAAAGCCGAATTGCCAGAACCGAAATTATTCAAAATCAGTTCGATTCCCATGTCTGACAACTCCTGCATTAACATGGTAATATTGCCATAAGCCATGTTGACCGCATACTCGTCAATCTCGATAGCCAGTTTCCCTGCAGGGATCTCATATGACCGGATGATCCTCTCAACCTCCCCTAGGAAATCACCCTGTAATAAAAGCACCGGGGAAATCGGGACGGCTATGGATTCAAACTCTTTGTTCTCCCTTAGCAGCAGGTCAATCATGCTCGCCGACTTGTCAAGGGCAAAATATTCCACTAGGCGGATCTGGCCCGAATCCTCGGCAATAGGCAAAAATTCCGCACTGCCTACCATGCCCAAATCCTTGACAAAAATCCGCATATAAAACTCCGCCCGGGTAAAGCACCCCTTGGCTACGTCATAGGTGGGGCGGTAACGCATTTCAATCTCCTGCTTTGACAACGCTTTGCCCAGATAACGGGCAATGGACTGGCGGCGCTGGAACTGGGTATGGAGTTTGCTGTCGTAAACCACGCACTGGCTGCCTTCCATCTCCGACGCGCTGGTCAAGGCCAAATCCAGGCACTTGAGCATATCCGCCGCATTGGTGGCATAACCGGGGTAAGCACATAGGCCGATCTGGATGGAGCACAAACAATCGGTCTCTCCCACAGTCCAGCTATATTCAAACCGCTGGGTCAACTGCTCGGCCAGCCGTGAGGCTTCCCCTACCGTGCGGTCCCTCAAAATAATGATAAACTCTACGCCTACGTAACGATAAACCGTACAGCGGGTCTTCTGCTCCAGGTAATTCAAAATGTCATCCAGCAATTCCTCGCAATACTCGAAGCCGAACAAATCATTCATGCGCTTAAAATTGTTAATATGAATCTTCAGTACCACGCCGGTATAGCCTAATAAGAACTGGGCCTCCAAATGGTTATAGCAGGTTCTGCTATCGCTTTGCTTTTTATTCTCCATCAGTGCCTGTTCGGCGGCCAGCCGTTTGGCTGACTCCATGTCCAAAGGTCCTTCTTTTTTCCAAAATAAACCCATGTTTTCTTCTCCCCTATCAGTATTATCGTGTAAATGCCGTTTCCATACATGCCGGTATGCGGCATTCCAGGTGCCTTCACCGCAACGCCAGTACAATTATAGCTTAAAATACTGCAATTTACAAGTCAAAGTCACTTCTTTTTAACCGTCAGCCCAACCAAAGAAAACATGGCAAAAGCCGCCAGGTTGACCAGTACCACGCTGGCCCCCGCCGGTGTTGACAGCCGGTAAGACAGTACCATGCCAATGCAAAAACATAGGGCTGACAATACCCCGGAACACCATACCACCCCCCGAAAACTTTTAAACAGGCGCATGGCAGTAAGGGAAGGGAAAATAATGAGGCTGGAAATCAACATAGCCCCCATCATACGCATCCCCAGCACAATGGCCACAGCCGTCAGCATGGCGGTCATTATGTTATAAAACTCCACTTTCACCCCTGTCGCCTTGGCAAAACTTTCGTCAAAAGTAACGGCAAAAATTTTATGGTAAGAAAACACAAACAGCCCCAGTACCACCAGGGAAAGCACGGCGCTAAGGGCTACATCCCCCCGGCTCATGGCAAGGATGCTGCCAAACATATAGCTACTGACGTCCGTAGTCATCCCCGTGGTCAGGGACGTAGCCACAATCCCGATTGCAAGGGACGAGGCGGAAATCATCCCAATGGCCGCATCACTTTTTACCTTGCTGTTTTCCGTAAGCCGCAACAGGAAAAAGGCAGCCAAAGCCACTACGGGGAGGGAGACAGCCAAAGGCGACCATCCTATGGCTATCGCTATGGATAGCGCGCCAAAAGATACATGGGACAGGCCGTCCCCGATCATGGAATACCGTTTCAACACCAGGCTGACCCCTAAAAGCGCCGCGCAAAGGGAAATCAATATCCCTCCCACAAAAGCCCGCACCAAAAACGGGTAAGATAACATCTCCCCTACTATTCCCATCCGCCATCACCTCCCAGCCTTCTATGGGCTTTCCTTGCCATATCTGCCTTCCCTTTCTCCCCGCCGCTTTTTCATCCTTCCGGCCCTTCCCCCAAAAACTCCCGCCCCGCTGCGCTTTTCCGGTAATCTGCCGCCGAACCGTAAAACAGCGCCCGCTGCTGCATGTGGAGGACCTTATTGGCTTGGGTAACCACATTGTGGATGTCATGGGAGACCATGATAATGGTAATCCCGTCGTTTTGGTTCAGTTCTTTGACCAAACGGTAAAACCCCTGGATGGCCGCCGGGTCTAAACCGGTGATCGGTTCGTCCAATATAAGCATCTGTTTTGTGGCGCACAAGGCCCGGGCTATTAAAACCCGCTGCTGCTGCCCCCCGGACAGCTCCCGGTAGCATTGGCGGCGCAAGCCATAGATCCCCAGCCGTTCCATGTTCCGCCCTGCCAGCGACTTTTCCCTTTTGGAATAAAAGGGGCGGTTCCCCCTACGGCTTAGGGTCCCCGAGACCACCACTTCATAAACCGTGGCCGGAAAGTCCTTTTGGGCCGCCGTCTGCTGGGGCAGATAGCCGATGCCGCTGCGGCGCAGCTCCTCCGCCACGGCCAGTTTGCCTGAAGTGGGTTTTAAAAGCCCCAAAATCCCCTTGACCAACGTGCTTTTCCCGGACCCGTTGGCCCCCACAATGCACAGGTAATCTCCAGGCTCCACTTCCAGGCTTAAATCCACCACCGCGTCTTGGTTTTCATATCCAAAACCTACATGTTCACAGATAATAAACGGCTTCATTCCACCAGCCCTTTTCTCAAATTCTCGATATTCTGCTCCATCAGCCCCACATAAGTGGCGCCTTGGTTAAACTGAAGCCGGGTCACGTTATGGCAGGAATGCAAAAGCAAAGGCTTTGCCCCGGTTTCCTCGCCGATCACCTCTGCCACCCTGGGGCTGCTTAGTTCCAGGTAGTAGACCACGGGAATCCCCTCCTGGCGCACCTTATCAATCAAAAAAGCAATAGTTTTCGCACTGGGTTCCGTATCCGTGCTGCATCCGGAGAAAGCGGCCCAGTAATCCAGCCCATACTGGTCTGCCAGATAGCGGAAAGGGAATTTATCCCCCAATATAATGGTGTCCCTTTTCCGTTCCCTGCACACCTGGCGAAAACCGGCGTCAATGCGTTCCAATTCCGCCAAATATGCTTCTGTTGCCGCCTCGTATTCCTGCCTGTGCCCCGGGTCTTCCCGCGCCAGCACGTCCCGGACCGCCTCTGCCATCTTCATGGCATTGGCCGGGGAAGTCCACACATGTTCGTCATATTCCCCGTCTTCCCCATCCCCGTGGTGGCGGCCGTCCCCTTCTTCATGGACATGCCCTCCAACCCCGTCTTCCATACCTTCCACCATTTCTTCCTCTACCACATCCACATAGTCCATCATGGCCACCACAGCCGTTTCCGAAGTATCCACGGCGTCCAGGACCTCCCACAGCCAATGCTCCATGGCCCCGCCGTTACAGAGCAGCACGTCTGCCGCCTGTATGGTCCGTATATCCGCGGGCGTGGGCTCAAAGGAATGGCTGTCCATCCCTGCCGGCACTACCAAAGCCAGATCCACCTGCTCCCCGGCAATCTGCCTGGCAAAATCGTAATAAGGGAACAAAGTCGCCACCACGGCCAGTTTCCCCTCTGCCTCCCTGTCCGGGATGCCGGGCATGGGCGCGCACCCTGCCAAAAGGGCAGGCAACGCCAACAGCAGCAAACGGGCCTTAAACCTGCTGCCCATTTTCCTGTGTAGCCTCCCTCCAGCCATCTTCCCCTTTTTCAAATTCCCGGCCGTAGCCGGCATAAAAATAAGCCAACACGGTGGGGTCCAGGTTTGCAATTTCATTGAAACTGCAGATCACTACGTTGTCCGGCTGGGTAATATATTCCTCCGGCTCGTCCCCCACAAAGAAGCGCCAGCCGCAATCCGGGAAATCGTCCGCAGGCTCTTCCCGGTACATATAGCCCACCTGGCCCCCCTCCAGCACCTTCCTGGTAGCCAGGCATTGCTGCCGGGGGTCCTGCAGGTCCGCCCATTCCCTTTCCTTTGGCACATACCAGCCATTATCCCCCCATGCGCCCCCTTCTGCCAGCAGCTGGCCTACCAGCTCCATATTCAGGTGAAGGAAATCAGCCATCTTGGAACCCTCCTGGCGCATCACATAAGCAGAGCCGCACAGGCAGCTTACGGCATATTCCTCCCAGGAACGGTAAAAAGCCTGGGCCTGGCGGACCCAGGGGTCTGCCAGCTCCCAAAAATCCTGGTCGGAAATAACCCCGCAAGCCGCCGCCTTCCGGCACAGGCCTATTTTTTCGTTAATGCCCCAGGCATAAAACCCCTTTTCCTTAAGAAGCGGATAAAATGGCTTTGCCAAATCCATGCATTCCAAAAACCATGACCAGTCATCCGGCTCCAGGCTCCTTGGATGGAACATGGGGGCCCCCACCCAGAAAGTCATAAAATACCCATACCTTTCGCCGTCGGAAAACTTCTCCAGCAAGGCCTTTTCCAGGGATTTCCTCCCTTGGATGCCATATACCGCCCGCAAATATTCCCGGCCTTCTTTTTCGGACCCCTCCTCCCCGCAATGGTACAAAGCTTCATAGCCCATATGGGCAGGGATGCCTGGCATTTTCCGGCAGGTGGAGATACCGCTTAAAAGCAAAGTGAATGTTTCCCTGTCTATGGGATGCAGGCCTTTTGCTGCCGGGCGGTTTTCCAGCCCTTTTCGAAATTGAGAAATTTCATATACCGTTTTATTCATTTCTTTAATCAATCTATTCTTTTACCTTTCTCATGATATAGAATTTTTCATGATAAAATAAACATAACTACACATGCCGCCATAAACCCGATGACCCCTGGCGCAGTCAGCACCGCCCGCCAAAGGCCTTTCTCCGGCCTGGGCGCCCAGCCCCCGAACCATGGCAGCCTCCAGCCAAAAACGCAGGCCAGGACTATGGCGCCGATAATGGTTGCAACCATTATCGCCACCAATACCAAGCTGCCAAATATGGAAAAAAGGGAAGCTGCCGTAAAATCCTCCAAACCTGGCAACAGCAAAATCGGCACCACCCCTCCCACCGCATTGATGATCATATGCAATAAGATATTGTAGCGGATCCGCCCAGTGCTGCTATAAAGATAGGCAAAAATCCCGCCCAGCATACAGGCATAGAAAAATTGGAAAAAGTTTCCATGGAACAAGCCAAAGGCCAGGCCGGATATTAACACTGCCGCCTTCTGCCCATAAGGCACCAGGCGGTCAATGAGGAATTTGCGGAACATCAGTTCTTCCATCACCGGCGCGATAACCACCGTAGTCAGGATCATAACCCAGGGGTTCATTTCGCCGAGCATATCCATCACAGGGTTCGCCGGCGGGTTGCCCGTGGCCATCCCAACCACCCACATTAAAAATTGGCCGATAAAATTGCCGATATAAGTAAAGCCAAAACAGACAACGGCCCACATAAGGAAGCTGCCCAGGGAAAGCTTCTCCCCTTCCGGCTTGTGCCAAGACGGGATCCGCCGCATCATCAGCCAAAATACAGGGAATGCAAACACATACATACAAACCTGCGACAAAAGCAGGGTGTCCATGTCGGGCATTGCCCCATCCATTAACATTATCCATGCGCCGATCCCCGCCCCTATCAGCAGCTGGACGGCGATGTTTACCAGGCAAAAGGCCACAAAGGCCCATCCCACCCGGGAAAACAATTTTCTCGCTTCCATTTTTTCCTCCTGTCGTCACAAAACGCCCCGTAGGACTGTGGATTCCGGACGCCGAAACAAGGGAAGCCGGCCTGCGGCCTGCTTCCCCATGCATAGCTCTTTGTGCTGATTATGCGTCCAGGCCGTCCACCTTGGAAGCCCTGGCTTCCACTTCTTTCTTCTGGATGTCGCCGGGAGCCTGCTCATAACGGGCAAACTCATATTCAAACAAGCCGATGCCTCCGGTCATGGAACGCAAATCGGTATTGTAGCCAAACATCTCGGACATAGGCACGTCGGCTTCAATGATCTGTTTGCCATGATGGTCGGAATTCATGCCCAGCACCCGGCCCCTCCTGCGGTTCAAATCCCCCATAACGTCGCCGGTAAATTTATCCGGAACCGTTACCTTCACAGAGGCAATGGGTTCCAGCAAAACCGGGTTGGCGTCCATAAAGCCTTTCTTAAAGGCCATGGAAGCTGCCGTCTTAAAGGCCATTTCAGAGGAGTCCACCGGATGGTAGGAACCGTCAATGAGCGTGGCCTTCACGCCGACTACAGGATAGGCAGCCAACGGCCCTTTCACGCAGCTTTCCTGCACGCCTTTTTCCACTGCCGGGAAATAGTTCCTGGGCACGGCGCCGCCAAACACGTTCTCCTCAAATACATAAGGTGACTCCAAATCCCCCGACGGCTCGAAGGTCATCTTTACGTCGCCGTACTGGCCATGGCCACCGGTCTGCTTCTTATACTTGCCCTGCACTTCCACTTTCTTGCGGATCGTCTCCCGGAAGGCAAATTTGGGCTTGCTTAACTGCACTTCCACTTTATAGCGGTTCAACAGCTTGCTCACCACCACTTCCAGCTGCTGGTCCCCGATGCCGTACAAAAGCAGTTGGCGGTTTTCCTTGTCGTTGACCGCCTTCAAAGTCAAGTCTTCTTCAGTCAGTTTGGACAGGGCGCTGCTTACCTTATCCTCATCCCCTTTGGTCACGGTCCTGTAGCGCATATAAGTGTAGGGGGTGGAAATGTCCGGTTTATGGTAGACAATGGGGGCGGTGCGCACGGCTATGGTATCGCCGGTCTGGGTCACGTTCAGTTTTCCCACGGCGCCAATATCGCCGGCCTTCAGCTCCTTCACTTCAATGGCGTCTTTGCCCCGCAGCACATACAGCTTGGCCACCCGTTCTTCCGTGTCCTTGTTCACGTTGTAAATGGCGGAATCCGGCTTCAAAGTGCCGGTACAGATCTTCATCAGGGAATATTTTCCGATAAACGGGTCTACGATGGTCTTGAAAACCCTGGCTGACAAAGACACCTGGTCATTGTACTTAGCGGTAAACCGCTCGCCGGTAGAAATATCCACGCCGATGCACTCAAACTTATCCGGTGTGGGCAAATACCGGTCGATTGCCTGCAAAAGGGTCTTAAAGCCCTGGCAGTTAATACCGGAACCCATGAGCACCGGCACGATATTGCCGTCTATCACATGTTCCCGAAGGGCGGAGGAAATCTCTTCATAGGTAAATTCCTCCCCGGAGAAATAGCGCTCCATATACTCCTCGCTGGTCTCGGCAACCGCCTCCATCAGCGCTTCCCTGGCAATGCCCAGGTTTTTCTGGGAATATTCGGGGATCTCACACTCTTCATAATCGCTCATATTGGTAAAACGGCGGCCGGCCATTTTTACCACGTTCACATATCCCACAAATTTTTCATTTTCACGGATCGGCAGCTGGAAAGGAGCGATCTTCCTGCCAAACCGGGTCTCCATCTTCAGTACCAGTTCCCGGTAGCTGGCATGGTCGTCGTCCATATTTGTCACGAATATAATCCGGGGGAGGTTGTATTTTTCACACAGTTCCCAAGCTTTCTCGGTGCCCACCTCAATCCCCGCCTTGCAGTTCACTACGATAATTGCGGCGTCGGCCACGCTGATGGCTTCCTCCACTTCCCCCACAAAGTCAAAATATCCGGGGGTGTCGAGCAGGTTAATCTTAATCGGGCCTTCTTCTCCATTATATTCCAGCGGTACCAGGGAGGTAGAGATAGAAAACTGACGTTTAATCTCTTCCTTATCATAATCGCTGATCGTATTGCCGTCAGTCACTTTCCCCATACGCTTTGTTACGCCAGTCAGCAGCGCCAGGGCTTCTGCGACTGTCGTCTTACCGGCGCCTCCGTGGCCAAGCAATGCGACGTTACGGATTTGCTGTGTCCCATAAACGTTCATATTATTTCCTCCTGTACTTCAAATTTTGTCTCATAAGGGTATTTTACTAGAAAAGTCCGTAAATTACAAGATAAAGAGCAGATTTGTATCAATTATTTTTAACCGGTAATGGATATTTGCTTTAAAGTGTTAAAGTTCAACGTAATAGAGCGTTGACAATATCAAAAAAATGCGTTAGAATACGAAGGCAGCAGGCTGACGGCCTGTTACGGCCAAAAAATCTACGGTCAAAATAAAAAGGAAATGCGAGGGATAGATTATGATTATCATTATGAGGCCCAACGCTTCGGAAGAAGCCATCCACAGTATCTCCGGGCAAATCGAAGAAAAAGGGCTGCAGGTCCACCTTTCCCGGGGGCATGAAGTGACCATCATTGGCGTGGTCGGCGATAAAAGCAAACTACATGGCATTAATTTTGAAATTGCTGACGGCGTGGACAAAGTAGTCCCCGTAACCGAATCCTATAAATTAGCCAACAAAAAATTCCACCCGGAAGATTCCCTGGTACAGGTGGGGAACACTTCCATCGGGCCGGGGACCCTTACCGTCATGGCCGGGCCTTGTGCGGTGGAAAGCCGGGAGCAGCTTTTGGAGACCGCCTATGCCGTAAAAAAAGCTGGGGCCACTTTCCTGCGGGGCGGCGCCTACAAGCCCAGGACTTCCCCCTACTCCTTCCAGGGCCTGGAAGAAGAAGGGCTGCGGTACATGAAAGAAGCCAGGGAAGCCACAGGGCTGCGGGTGATTTGTGAAGTAACCAGCCAGCACGCCATCGAAACTGCCGTCAAATATGTGGATATGCTCCAGATCGGGGCCAGGAACATGCAGAATTTCGAGCTTTTAAAAGAAGCCGGAAAAGCCGGCGTCCCTGTGCTGTTGAAACGGGGGCTGTCCGCCACCATCGACGAATGGCTCAACGCGGCGGAATACATTATGTCCGAAGGGAATGAAGACGTGGTATTGTGCGAGCGGGGTATCCGTACCTTTGAGACTTCCACCAGGAATACCCTGGATATCAGCGCCGTCCCCGTGCTGCGCAGCAGGACCCACCTTCCGGTGATTGTAGACCCCAGCCATGCCACCGGGGTACGGGCCTATGTACTGCCCCTGGCCAAATGTGCCGTGGCAGCAGGGGCGGACGGGCTGATGGTGGAAGTACACCCCAATCCGTCCTGTGCCCTATCCGACGGCCCCCAATCCCTGACCTTTGAGCAATTCGGGCAGCTCACCGAACAGCTTCTCCCCTATGCCCGGCTGGCAGGAAGGACATTGGGATGACAAGCAAGGTAATCGGCTTTATCGGTTTGGGGCTGATCGGCGGCTCCCTGGCCAAACGCCTGAAGCAAGTCCGGCCAGATTTGAAAATTATGGCTTATATGCGGACCCGGCAGAAGCTGGAGCAGGCGCAAAAAGACGGGGTCGTGGACGTAATCTTGGACGGAGTGGGGGAGCCGTTAAGAGAATGTGACATTATTTTCCTCTGCGCGCCCGTGGAGCACAACGCCCGGTATCTGTCCCGCATCCGCCCCTTTTTAAAGGAAGGCGCCATTGTGACTGACGTAGGCAGTACCAAATCCGACATCCACCGGGCCGTAAAAGAACTGGGGATGGAACATTGTTTTATAGGGGGCCACCCTATGGCCGGATCCGAAAAAACCGGATATGAAAACGCCACCGGCCACCTGCTGGAAAATGCTTACTATATCATCACCCCTACCGCCGCCTCCCGCCGGCAGGACGTGGATCAAATGGTCGGGCTGGCTAAACTTGCCGGTTCTATCCCCCTGATCCTGGACTGTGAAAAACACGACCAGATTGTGGCGGCCATCAGCCACCTGCCCCATATTATCGCCTCCAGCCTGGTAAACCTGGTAAAAGATTCCGACGACGAGGAAGAACGGATGAAACGGCTTGCCGCCGGCGGGTTTAAAGACATTACCCGGATCGCCTCCTCTTCCCCGGAAATGTGGGAGCAGATCTGCATGGCCAATGCAAAAGCGGTCAGCCAGGCCCTGCAGGCCTACATGGAATCTTTGCAGCAGGTGCAAAAGCACCTGGAAAACCAGGACAAAAAAGCGGTTTTCCAGCTGTTTGACCGCTCCCGCTCTTACCGCAACTCCATTTCCGACCGGGCCAAAGGTTCGGTGGCCCCGGACTATTCCTTTACGGTAGATATTGTGGACGAGCCCGGGTCCATTTCCACTTTGTCCGTTATCCTAAGCGCCCGGGGGATCAATATCAAAAATATCGGCATCAACCATAACCGGGAACGGGGGGAAGGGGCCCTGCGGATTACGTTTTATGAAGAAGCTGCCATGAAGGCGGCCTGGAACCAGCTGAAAAAATACAATTATGAATTAATCCCTTAGGAATGGCACAGGAAAATGGGGGAAACCGGCATCCATTGCCGTGAACACGCACAGAATGGAGGAAACATGAAATTTCGCAAATGCAAAGGCCTGAAAGGCCAGGTAACCGTCCCCGGGGACAAATCCATCTCCCACCGGAGCGTCATGTTTGGTTCCCTTGCCAACGGGACCACAGAAATACACAATTTTCTTCAAGGGACCGACTGCCTGTCTACCATAGCCTGTTTCCGCAGCATGGGGGTGGAAATCGAAAACCGGGGCCAGGTTGTCACCGTGCGGGGCAACGGCTTACGGGGGCTTAAAAAACCGGAACATATGCTGGACTGCAACAACAGCGGCACCACCATCCGATTGATTTCCGGGATTTTGGCAGGCCAGCATTTTGCTTCCTCGCTGACCGGGGACAGTTCGATCCAAAAACGGCCCATGAAGCGGATCCTGAACCCCTTGTCTCAGATGGGGGCCCAAATCCGCAGCATCAAAGGCAATGGCTGCGCCCCATTAGAAATCTTAGGCGGCCCTTTACAGGGGATCCACTACCACTCCCCCGTGGCCTCCGCCCAGGTCAAATCAGCAATTTTGCTGGCCGGGCTTTATGCCGGCGGGGAAACAAAAGTCACCGAACCCTACGTCTCCCGCGACCATACGGAACGCATGCTTTCATGCTTTGGCGCTGACGTGCGCACGGAAGGCGCCACGGCTTTTATCCGCCCTGCCAGGGAATTATACGGCCAGAAAATCCTGGTGCCCGGCGACATTTCCTCTGCCGCCTTTTTCCTTGCCGCAGGCCTGATCCTCCCCGGGTCGGAAATCCTGGTCCGAAACGTAGGGGTCAACCCTACCCGGGACGGTTTTCTGCACGTGTGCCGTAATATGGGGGCAAACCTTACCCTGTTAAATGAAGACCATGGTTCCAGTGAACCCACGGCGGACATCCTGGTAAAAAGCAGCCCCCTCCATGGCACGGTAATCAGCGGCGCCATAATCCCCACCCTGATTGACGAGCTCCCTATTCTTGCCGCCATGGCCTGTTTCGCTGACGGGGAAACCGTCATCCGGGACGCACAAGAGCTGAAAGTCAAAGAATCCAACCGGATTGCCGTCATGGTGCAGAATCTGAAAGCCATGGGCGCCCAGGTAGAAGAAACCGGGGACGGCATGGTTATCCAGGGTGGGAAACCCCTTCATGGGGCACAAATCGACAGCAATGGGGACCACCGGATCGCCATGACTTTTGCCGTAGCCGGCTCGGCGGCAGAAGGGGAAACGGAAATTTTAGGGGCGGAATGCGTCAAAATTTCTTATCCCGGTTTTTACGAGGATTGGGGGCGGCTGGCAAGGTAAACCGGCCGCTTCCGTCAAATCCGGCCATAGGCTCTACCTGTTTTTAGAAAAACCGGAAACCTTACATTTTTTTTAATGTAGTTTTCAAGCGGGTAAATATTTTGTATAATGAAACAGCCATTAAAAATAAACTTCTTCCATGTATCCCCCTCTGCTTACGGGGTAACGGAAAACAACACAGGAGTACAATAAGATGAAGACAACCAATACAAAATGGAAACCGCTGGCTTTGGCCTGCCTGGCCTTAGCTTTTATGGGGATTCTAAATATGGGCCCGGCGCCCGCCTGGAGCGCCCAAGACGCCTTAGCCCCCCCTTCCGGAACCGAAAGCGGGGACTTGCCGGACAGCCAGGGCACGCCTCCCCCCCCTACGCTTTGGGTGGTAGGCGATTCCACTGCCGCGGCTTTTCAGGATACCAACTATTATTACCCCCGCTATGGGTGGGGCACCCAGCTGGACCGGTATTTTCAGGGGATCACCATTGAAAACCTGGCTGTCTCCGGCACCAGCTCCCAAAGCTTCCTCCAGACCTCCCAGTACCGGCGCCTCCTCCAGGAGATAGAAGCCGGGGATTATGTGGTCATCGGGTTCGGGCACAACGACGAAAAACCGGAATCCCTGCGCTACACCAATCCCAACACCTCGATTTCCACACCAGGTTCCATCCAGCATTACCTGTTTGAGTATTACATCCGTCCGGTCCGGGAAGCGGGGGCCAGCCCTATACTTTGTACCCCCATTGTCCGCCGGGATTTAGGGAACAATTATACCGGGGCCAGTGGCCATATCACCGAATCCCAGTCCACCATTGACGGTGCTTTTCCCGGTGGCAACTATGCCAAGGCTATCCAAAACGCCGGCGTCGCCAAAAGCGTGCCTGTCCTAAATTTAACCAAACGGACCCGGGAAATCTACCAGCAGTTAGGGGCCCAGGGCGTCAAAGACCGCCACGCCTGGCTTTCTTCCCGGGATGTCAGCATTGACAACACCCATACCAATATCTACGGCGCCGCCTGGAACGCCTGGCTTATTGCCGACGAACTCCAAAAAACCGATTGCCCGTTAAAACAGTACCTGGTGGAAAACCCGGCCCCCCCTGACCCGTCCATCCTGGCCGTAAACCCGCTGTACCAGGAGAAAACTTTCAACCGCCCGTCCCAGGAAAGCTCCCTTTGGCCAAATGCCGGGGATTGGAAGGCGACCGTGTTCGGCGACATCGGGGCCTATGAATATATGAACAACGTCTATTTTACCATGGAGCCGGAAGAAAACGGCTCTATCCACATGGCGGCCGGGCGGTTTGATGAAAACGACGGCTCCCGTGCCACGTTCCGGGTGGGGAAGATTTCCCCCGATACGGACGGGGTTGCCATGTATTACCAGGCCGTCCCGGCCGGGCGGAATTTCACTTTATCCGCGGATGTTTTTATTAACCGGCTAGACGCCAACAACCAGGCTTCTTTTGGGCTTATGGTGCGGGACGATATTTACCTGGACCTGATTACCAATGATACTTTGGGGGATTACGTGGCCGCAGGGCCCCTGATGATGGGTTCTTCCCAGCCATGGAACTGCTTTGCACGGAAAAATTCCACCCTTACCCAAGGCGGGGAGGCTTCCCGCATTTACCGGCCCGGGGACGCCCTTCACCTGGAAATCCGCAAAACTTCCGACGGCTACACCTGCACTTTGGGGGACAATCCCCCTGTCTCTGCAGGATTTGATTTCCCATTGGCTTCCCTTGACCCCGAATATGTTTATCCGGGCCTGTTCGTTGCCAGAAGCGCGGACGTTTCCTTTTGGAACGTCCGCCTGGAACTGGAATAGGGTTCAGAAAAGCAAAGGTGCTGCTGCAACATGCAACAGCACCTTTTATCCATCCATAGGGGTTGCCCCCATGAAACAAAGCCCACCGAAAGGATGCCGGACCGGCCCCTATTTTTTCTTCACCGGGAAAAAGAGTTGTTGATGGTCCGTTAAGGCCAACAGGCTTTGGATTTCCGTCAGGGAAAAGCCATAACGTTTCAGCCGCCCGATCAGAAGCATAGAACCGATCTGGGACTCCTCATAATAACGGTATCCCATAAAGGCATCTGTCCTTTCCGGCTTTAACAGCCCGATTTTATCATAATGCCGAAGGGTTTTTACACTAACTCCACAAATTTTGGACATTTGGCCTGAACTTAGCATTTCCTACAACCTCCATCCTTTCCGCCCTACGCGCGGCAGGGCCCCTGTTAATGGCCAATGGCGGCCGCCCATGGGCAGCGCCAACAAACAGCCAAGAGATCTGAACGGCACCGTTATGGCCGGATACCATCCGGCCATGGCATTAATATAACGGGTGACCTTAGGGAAGAGTCAAGGGGTTTTTCCCTTCAACGGAAAAATAATTTTATGGGCCCTTACCCGGGGGAAGCTCAAACAACTTGTCCATTTTCTTGCCGTCCATGCTATGGTTATAGACCAAATATTCATAATCCATGACCCATCCCCTGAAGGGGCACCGGCCGGACTCTGCCTCCTCCCAGGAATAATAGGCCCCATCCTGCCCATAACATCCGATAGGGCTTACGATAGGGACCTGACGGGACATTTCCAGCAGGAACCGGTGATAGGGGGTCAGCTCTAAATTGGCCAAACGCAGTACATGGGAAGAAAGGAACACGGCCCCCAGCTTACCCATATCCAATGAAAGCTGCCCGTAATTCGTCCAGGCCACAAAAGGCGTCTGATACCACATGAGGCGGTCCTTTGCCGGCACCTCCCCACTGGGCATGCCTGCAATTTCGTCGTAAAACAGGTCTTCCACCCCAGGCTGATGGTCGCCAAACATAACGATCATGGTAGGTTCCCCGCAGTTTTCAAAATATTCCAAAAGCCCCTGGAAAGCCTCGTCCGATTTTTTCATCAGGGACAAATATTGGTCGGCCTTGGGGTATTTTCCAAACAGGGGGCCTGTAAGGAAAACATCCTCCTGAAAATCCCTATGCTTCTTTTCATAGCCGCCATGGTTTTGCATGGTTACGTTAAATACGAACAATTTGTCGTCCGGGCTTTTTTTCCCCTCCACCAGTTCTATAATTTTTTGGTAATCGGCACGGTCGCTGACATAATTGCGGAATGTCTCACAGCCCGTATAATAATCCCCGCTTAAAAACTCGTCAAACCCCATATTGGGGTAACATACGTCCCGGTTCCAGTTCTCCCCCGGGTAAGGGTGCATGGCCACGGTACGGTAGCCTTGGGCTTTCAAAGCGCTGACCAGGGAATGGGTCCCCGGTTTTACATAAAATTGATAGGCGATGGAACCGGAAGGCAGCAAAGCCACCGAATCCCCGGTGAGAAATTCGTATTCCGAGTTGCTTGTCATGGAGCCGAACACCGGAACGCACAGGCTTCCCCGCACCGTATTTTCCGTTAGCCCGTCTAGGAAAGGGAAATATGGCTGATTGGTGGAAAAATCACCGGCTACTTTAAGGTCGGACAGACTTTCGTTCATAATGCAGATTAAATTCACCGGGCAGATTTTTTCCCGGGAATCCACGGCCCTGTTTTCTTCCCTGGCGCTGCCCTCCCACACCCCGTCGGGGGAAGCGCCTCCCCAAAAGGACATATCCGACAAGTCCCCTTCCGGCAAAACCACTTTCCGCAAGGCTTCTTTTTCCCCCGTGCCCTGCCCCATGGGACCTTCCGGCCGCCCGTCGCCCCGATCTTCGCCAAAGCGTGTATAGATTTCCTCCAGCTTGGCATGAGAATAGCCATGGGGCGGCTTTTTCACCACATATTTCAAGGAAACGGCCGTTGACAGCACATATCCACAAGTACGGTAGGTGGAATCCATCTCCCACATATTGATTTCCAGCCCCCGGGCCGGCATAATGTGGCTGTAAAAGAAAAAAGCAAAACCCACTGCCATGCCTGCGCCGCCCACCCCGTTTGCCAGCCTCCTTTTCCACCCTTTTGCACGGATAGGGGCAAATAGGAGCAGCAGGTTCAAGGCTGCCAGTATGGCGGCTGCATGTTTCATTTCTTCCGTTATTTCATATACGTAATTTTCTGCCACGGTCATGGCAGTCCGCACCGCCAAGATATCCCAAACCATAATGGGGGTGCCCCGAAAAGATACTACAAAGCTTTCCGCTACAGAAAGCACAAAGAAAAACGCCGATATTAACGGCACGGCCACCCGGGTGCTCCCGCTTAGGGCAAAAGCCGCCAGGTAAAAAGCAAAAATCCACAGGACGTTCCATACTGCCATATCCGTATAAATTTCAAACAAATTGCCGGTAACGTATTCCAATAGCAGGTAAGAAACTGCCGGCATAGCCAAAAGGAGGAGCAGGCCTACGGCCCTCCAAATTATCTTCAGCCATCCGCTGGCTGCCTTCCCGTATTTTCCCATCGTCTCTTTTGCCACTGTTTTGGTTCCTTCTATATTTTTTATCTATCTTAACATAAAGCAGCCCTGCCTTCCAGTGTCAAAACATGTCAAAATAAAAGGTTTTCCTAGACATCCCGCCGTTTGCCTGACGGATTTGATAACCGTTTACATCCGATTTTTTCTATGGTAAAATCCTGTTGACGCCAGTAAAATACTTTGATAGCCATTGTCAATATTCATTCATGGAGGAAACCATGCTATATCAGGTTATGGACGGCAGCGTATCCCCAGGCGGGCATCCGGTGTTGTCCCATTTTGATTTCGAAATAAAAGGCTGCGAAAAAATTGCCGTAGTGGGCCGCAATGGCGCCGGAAAAACCACCCTCTTGCGGGTGCTTGCCGGGGAATTAGCCCTGGACCGGGATGACAAGCGCAACGGCCCCGGGATCGCCACGTCCCGGAAAGTGTCCGTGGGGATGCTGCACCAGCAGGCATTTGCCGGATCCTGCCGGACTGTGGAGGAAGAACTTTTGGAAGCCTGCCCGTGCAAAGATACCTTTGACCCGCAACGTTTTGCCTATGAACAGGAATACGACCGGCTGTTCACAGGGTTCGGGTTTGCCAAAGAAGACAAACACAAGCGGCTGACGGATTTTTCCGGGGGCGAACAGACAAAGATCGCCCTGATCCGCCTCCTTCTTGCCAAGCCGGACATTTTGCTCCTGGACGAACCTACCAACCATTTGGACGAAGCCTCAGCCCAATGGCTGGAACAATATCTGAAAACATATGGGCAGGCTGTGGTCATGGTATCCCATGACCGGTTTTTCTTAGACCAGGTAGCCCAGGTCGTCTATGAGCTGGAGGGCGGGAAAGCTTTCCGCTATGTAGGGGGCTATACCCAGTTCCGCCAGGAAAAACAAAAACGTTTCGCCCTTATGCAAAAGGCTTGGGAACGGCAGCAGCAAGAATCGGCACGCCTGGAAGCCCTGGTGGAACGGTTCAAGCACAAGCCTACCAAGGCTTCCTTTGCCCGTGCTAAAAAAAAGCAGAAGGAGCGCATGGGGCATGTAGAACGGCCTTTAAAAGAGGAGGCTCATTTGTTCACGGGGGAAATCCGTCCGGCGGTGCTTGGGGGGAAATGGGTTATGGAAGCGGAACACCTGAAAATCGGATACCAAACGCCATTGCTGGAATTGTCGCTACGCATCCGGCGGGGGCAAAAAATCGGCCTGATCGGACCCAATGGGGTGGGGAAAACCACTTTCTTAAAGACCATAGCCGGCCTTTTGCCCGCCTTAGCCGGCAAATGGCATTTGGGGAACCACATTACCGTCGGATACTTCGACCAGCTCTCTGCCCAAATCCAGTCCGAAAAAACCGTGATCGAACATTTCTGCGGCCTTTTCCCCTCCCTGACGGAGAAAGAGGCCCGGGATACCTTAGGCGCCTATCTGTTCCGTGGCCGGGAAGCTTCCCGGCGGGTCAGTGATTTATCCGGCGGGGAAAAATCCCGCCTGGTGCTGGCAGAACTGTTGCAAAGCCGCCCCAATTTCCTGATTTTAGACGAGCCTACCAACCATATGGACATCCCGGCCAAAGAAACCCTAGAATCGGCATTCCAGGCCTATACCGGCACCATATTGTTTGTGTCCCATGACCGGTATTTTATCCAGCAGGTGGCGCAGTCCCTGCTGATTTTCCAGGAGGGCCAGGCTTTTTACTATCCTTTCGGCTATGGCCATTACCAAAGCCAGATCCAAAAAAAGGCTTATACCAAAGCCATGGGGGCACAAATGCGGGCCGAGGACCAGGCCTTGGTTGCCTCCCTCCGGGCCGTCCCCCGCGCCGAACGCCACCGGCTTCGGGAGATCCCTACCGAGGAGGCCTATGGGGAATGGAAGCTGCGGGTTGCCCTGGAACAGGCAAAAGCCGCCGGGGGGCAATATGAAGAATGGGAAAAACAGGCCGGCGCCCTGTTATGCCAGTGGCAAAGCTCGGAAGGTTTCTGGAAAGGGGAAGATTGGGAAAACCAGAAAAAATATGAAGATTTACGGAGGAAAGCCGGGGAAGCATGGCGGCAATGGCATGAATGCTGCCTGGCGTGGGGGGATATTTGCCAGGAAACATCCCGTTAACATCCTGCTGTTACAAAGCCGGAGGCTTCTTTATGTAGCTGCCCCGCTACATAAGGAAGCCTCCGGCCCTTTCTTATTCGTTTCCTATCCAGGTTACGGCACCCATGCCCCGTCCGCGCCTACATAATAGCCGTCAATATAAGTATTGGCTGCCATAGCGCCCTGGGTCCCATCTGCCGTTGGATTCAGATAATACCACTTATCGCCAACCAGCTGCCAGCCGGTTGCCATGCTCCCTTCCGAAACCAGATAAAACCAGGTCTGGTAAACCGGGTCAAAATGCCAGCCGGTAACCATGGCCCCCTGGCCGTCCCCTGCCGCCGGGTTCATGTAATACCACTGGCCGTTTACCACGTACCAGCCGGTAACCATGTTGCTGTTGGCGTCAAAATAATACCATTTATTGTTAATGCGGCCCCAGGTGCTGGAGGCATAGCTCCCATCTTCCTTTAAGAACTTCCAGCCGGCCTCCCCTTCCTGCCAGCTGCCAGCCATGGTATCGTAATTGGACGGGCCGCCGGGGGCACGGGAACCGCCGCCGCTGGATCCGCCTCCGCCGCTGGATCCGCCACCGCCTCCGCTGGATCCGCCTCCGGAAGGCCTCCTGTGTATGGTCAACGTCCCTGGCTCCACGGTAACTTCATAGTTCCCGTCTGCTGCAGCCACCCCCGTAATCGGATAGGCCCCCGGCGCCGAATTCTTCCCTGCCGTGGTAGAAAGGGTTACTTTCAAATCCTCCATCTGGTCCGGTCCGGCCAGCAACCCCTCTGGCAAATCTTCCAGGGCCAGCGCCGGGTTTTCCTCCCCATAATATTTGCTCTTGTCTGCGGCCTTTACGGCTACCGGCTTTTTCGCAATCTTCCAGCTCAAAGATACGCTGCCTGCCGTCCCGTCTTCCCACTCATAGCCCTTGGTGTCCTTCAGCCTGACGGTTACCGTGTAATTGCCCGCATCCGTCGCCTTGTTGCCGTCCATGTCCATGGTATCCGCGTCATACCCCTGGACAGCCGCTTGCATCACCTTACCTTCATAAACATAAATTCCGCTGTCTGACAATTTCGGCTTCTTCAGCCTGACCTTTTTGGTTGTGGCTGAAACCGGGCCGGATACCACATCCACATATACGGCGCCGCCTGTCATGCGGGCAAAGAAATAATAGGTAGTGCCGCTTTCCAGGCCGGTAAACGCCGGGCCGGGCTGCCAGTTTTCGACCTGGCCAATATCGTTTCCTTTGGCACAGCCATACTCCAGCCTCCCGTCGGAAGCGCTTTCCGAAGGCTCTGGGCTTATCCCTTCTAAAACAGCGCCGGTTTCCGTCACGCTGCCCTCCTGCACCTTTAAGGCCGGCAAGGTCCGCCCTTCCATAATTTTCCAATCCAGCTCCACGGCTCCCGAAGACCCGTCGTCCCAAACATAATCACCGCTGCTTAAAGTAACAAGCGCCCGGTAATCCCCTTTTCCGCTGCCGGTATTTCCGGTAACGGCCATAATGCTGCCGTCAAAGCCCTTCAATTCGACAGTGACCGTCCCCCCGGTATAGGCATAGGTAGCCCTCTCAAGTTCCGGTTTGGGCAGACGGGTTTTGTCCGTCTTCCCGGATGCCCCGGAGGATGTGGCATTTTCATAGTTTTTCCCGCCGGTAACCCGTGCAAAAAAGGTATATGCCGTATTCCGCCTCAGCCCGGTAAAGGCCAGGCTTTTCTGCCATCCGGACCCGGGCAGGGTTCCGTCGGCGCTGCAGGCATATTCCACCGTCCCGTCGCCGGCCCCCGCAGACGGTACTGCCGGATTCAGGGTAACCGTAGAATCCGTACACCCGGCAACCGTAGGCGCGGGGATGGTACGGGATGCCTTTGATATGGTTAATGCTAACGTATTGGAACTGGCGGCGCCCCGGTACCCGTCTTTCTTAGACGCCTCTACGTGGGCCCGCACCGTATAGGTGCCTGCATGGACGGGAAGCCCTGCCGTGTAGCCTGACACTCCGGCCGGCCGGTAAGAATAGGAAATGGTGGGGCTTCCCACTTCCTCCTCGTCGCCGTTTTCCTTTGTTATGGTTACGGAAGGCGGGGTGATTTGGGCCGGACGGCCAGTATAAACTACGCTTTCGCTTGAGGAGGTAAACGTAACGTTCGGTATTGCCAGGGGATACCGGTCCACACACAATTCCGGACCGTTGGGGAAAGACATTGCACCCGGGTTATTGGCAACCGGATGGGAGTCCAGGAACGTACATTCCCCCCCTGCCGCGCCTTCCACCATCGTCTCCGAACCTAACAGCAGCCAATCCTCCCCTTCAAAACCAGATATGGGGCCGCTTCCGGCCTGGCTGGAAACAGGGTCGTTCCAGGTCACGTCCACAGCGTACCATTGGCCCTCAACTTCCACATAATTCCACATGTGCTCCCCGCCCGGGGCTGCGTATGCCAACCCGTCCACCAGCACACAGGGGATCCCTGCCCGGTCACACAACACTTTAAATGCCCGGGCATACCCTTCACACACCGGCCCCTGGCTGCCCACGCTTCCGGCCAGCGCCGAAACACACTCCCAGGCAGATGCAGGCGCGCTGCCCAGGGGATTGCTGCTATTATAGGCGTTATGTTTGGTCAGCCAATCATTATAACCGATAATCTGGTCAATCGGGTCATCAGAAGAAATGCTTTTCCCGATGGTATCCACATGCTGGTCACGGGTATGGATGGCCTGCTTGATGGCAGACGCATTTTGATAATTTTTGCTGCGGACGTCAAACCCTTTCGTACTATAGTCTTTCAGCACAAAATACATGGTATATTCATAGGTGGTTTTCCCCCCTACAGTCCTCCCTACGCCATACAAATATGCCATGCTGCTGCCTTCCAGCCAAAAAACTTCCGGATGGTCCCGGTCAAAAGCCTGAAAAGCGGCGGCAAGGCAGTCGCATATATACCTCCACTCATCGTCACTGATTTTCGAGCTACGGGTGGCGCGCATAAACGGGATGCCGTTAAATAAATAGTTGGAAGCCTGGATGGCTTCGGATTTTAAATAGTAGCCGTCATCAATGAATATATCCTCCAGCCCGTCGTTGTCAATGCCTTCTTCCCATTTTGCATACAAATCCCGTACTTCTTGTGGAATATCAATCCGGTCGATCCACTTTTCAAAATTCCCCCCTGTCAGGTCAACATTGCCATCATCCAGGCCAAGCAGGCTCTCCGCCACGCAAGTCCCCGCCTTCCCCAGGTGGGCCAGCTCGCCTATGTATTCCACAACATCTGCGTCCGGATCCACTTCCACCGTAACCATAGGCAACAGCGCATCCCCCATTTCGTAGCGGCTGTCTGCCAGTTCTGCCTCAAAGGTATACGTCCCCGGGACCTCCCCGTCATAGGCAGCCAGGCCATTGTCCGCGTCCACCAATGACCACGTAACCGGGACCTGCTCCCAAAAACTTCCTTTGCTGTCGGAAGCCGTAGCCATCCTTTCCCACCTGGAACCAGATGCCACAGGGTTTTCATCCTCTTCCTCCTGCAGCCCCGTCACCACTTGCAGGAATTCCGGAAAGCCCAGCTCGCCTTCTTCTGTCCCCAGGCCCACTTGCCGGTTTTTCACCTCCTCCGGCAAATCTGCAACCTCATCGATCGGCCATGGGCCCTTCTCAACACTGCCTGCTTGGGCAGGCACCCCAAATCCATTGCCTATCAGGGCAATGGATTTGGGCCACCGCCAAAGGCTGCCGCCATTTTGCCACATCCCTCCGCTTCATAATCTTTCTCCCTTCCTTAATATGATATTCTCTCATTTCGTTATTTTACCATATCCTCTTCCAAAAAGGAAGTTCCCATACCGGTAATTTGGATAAGGGCTACCGAAAAAACAGTTGAAAAAAAAAAATATGTGTGGTATTATTTGAACATTAAGGCAAAATTCCAGACCTACGCGCAAAGGTGCATCCCATAAAGGAATCGCACTATTTTTTTGTATCGCGGAAAACCTTAAAACGTGTTTAAGAGGAGGAAAATTATGATGAAAAAAAGGCTGAGCCTGGCCCTTGCCGCTACGATGGCGTTGAGTATGGCTGTGACCGGCTGCGGGGGCGGCAAAGACGCTTCCGGCACGTCGGCTGCCGAAAATGGTGCCGGCACGTCCGGCGAAACCACTGCCGCAAGCGGGAATACCGGGGAGGCTGGTGATATTGGCATTGATACTACCGGTTTTTTCCTTTCCGTGCTCAATGCAGATATCCAGACCGTAGACGTGCAAAAAACATCCAAAGACTATGCTGTCCCCATGAATGTTTTCGACCGCCTGGTGGAAATCGAGGTGGACGGGCAGGGCAATTCCAAGATCGTACCAAGCCTGGCAAAGGATTGGGATATTTCCGGCGATGGCCTGGAATATACCTTCCATTTGAGGGATGACGTTAAATTTCAAAACGGCAACGATTTTACGGCCGAAGACGTGCTCTATACTTTTGAGCGCCTGCTGACTGTGGAAGGCGGCGTGAATACCGAATTGCTGGATCAGGTAAAAGGCGCCGCAGAAATGATCGACGGCAGCGCCCAAACCCTGGAAGGCGTGGAAGTGGTAGACAGCTATACGGTAAAAATCACGCTTACCGAACCTTTTGCCGCTTTCCTTTCCTGCCTGACCGCCCCCGGCCTGTCCATATTTGACAGCGAAGCGACAAAAGCGGCCGGGGACCAGTTTGGCATGGACCCGGCGGCCACCGTTGGCACCGGCCCTTTCCGTTTTGCCGCCTGGTCTTTTAACAGCCAGCTGGTACTGGTAAGGAACGAAAATTATTGGAAAGGCGCTGCCCCCCTGCCGGGCGTGGTGATCAAAATTATCCCCGACACCGAGACCCAGACCATGATGTTTGAAAACGGGGAGCTGGACATCATTGACCTGGATTTTGTGACGGATGCCACAGACCGGTTCCTGGAAACCTATCCGGACCAGATCGTGTCAGGCCCCCGGGTAGGCATTACCTATCTGACCATGAACTTCAATATTGAACCGTTCCAGGACGTAAAAGTGCGCAAGGCTTTCCAGATGGCCATTGACCGCCAGGCAATCCTGGACGCGCTGTACGGCGGCCGGGGCCAGGTGGAACAGGGGATTTACCCCTTTGGCCTCATCGGCTACAACGAAGGCCAGACCAAGATCAGCTATGACCCGGAAGGCGCCAAGGCCTTACTGGCCGAAGCCGGTTATGCCGACGGGTTTTCCATGGAGCTGGCGGCAGACTCCTCTTCTTCCGACACGGCTATCATGACATTGGAAATCATCAAAGAACAGTTGGCGGAAGTAGGGATTGAAGCCAATATCAAGAATTACGACGAATCTACCTGGCTGGAAACCCGCAAATCCGGTGAATTAAGTTCCTTCCTGTCCACCTGGACGGCAGACTTTAACGACCCGGAGAATTTCATTTACACGTTCTTTGGCAACGAAGAAAAGACGAAAATCCGGTCGATCAACTATCCGGACACGGCGGTTATGGACCGTGTAGGCGCGGCCCGGGGCATTGTCAACGAGGATGAAAGGCTTGCCGAATACCGGTCTTTGGAAGAAAAGCTGATCCACGAGGACGCCGCTTGGGTGCCGATGTATTCCCGGACCCATTTGTGGGCGGTCAGCAAACGGGTGCAGGACTTTAAGCCAGTATGGAGCGGGGTCAGCGACCTGGTCTATTATGGCGTTTCTTTAAGCGAGTAATGGAATACAAGTGCCGCAAAGTTGAGTAATCAATTTTGCGGCATTGTTGTTATAAAACCGTCCACACAGGCCAAAAGCCAAACCAGAAAAGGGAGGTTGCCCATGTTTACAAAAATACTGAAACGCATAGCTATATCCATCCCCGTGCTCCTTGGCGTAGTGCTGGCCATTTTCATCATGTTGCGGATCGTACCGGGGGATCCGGCCACTACCATGATGGGGGAACACGTCAATCCGGCGGTGATCGAGAAAATAAGCAGGGAAATGGGCCTGGACCAGCCTTTGTACATCCAGTTTTTCAAATATATTGGCAACGCCCTCCGGGGAGATTTTGGCACCTCCTACCGTTTAAACCGCAACGTAGCCCAAATCATCCTGGACTCGTTCCCCCATACGGTAAGGCTGTCTTTATTGGCCGCCCTGGTGGCCTGGACCATCGGGGTCACGGCCGGGGTCATCGCCGCAATCCGGCAAAACCGGCTGCTGGACCGGCTGTTTATGGGGGGCGCCCTCATGGGGGTTTCCATGCCGGTGTTTATGACCGCCCTGATCCTGCAATATGTGTTTGCCTTCAAGCTGAAATGGTTCCCGGTATCGGGCTTTGACTCCCTGCAGGCTATGATCCTGCCGGCCATCGCCTTGGGCTGGAATTCGGCTGGCAGCATTGCCCGCATGACCCGTTCCAATCTGGTAGAAGTCATGCAGAACGATTTTATCCGCACCGCCAGGGCCAAAGGGCTGCGGGAAAACGGCGTAATTGTAAGGCATGCACTGAAAAACGCCATGCTTCCGGTAGTTACCATGATGGCCTTGCAAATTTCCAGCATGCTGTCCGGGGCCGTACTGACAGAAAGCGTGTTTGGCGTGCCTGGCATCGGCCGCCTGGCGGTAAACGGCATTGAAACCCGGGACATGCCTTTGTTGCAGGGCACGGTGATTTTTACCACAATTCTAATTATCTTGGGCAACTTGGCCGCTGATTTGCTTTACAGCGTCTTAGACCCCCGTATCCGGGAAAGCGCATAGGCGAAAGAAAAAAACAATTCCACGCCGGTTTGTTCCACAGCGAAACAAAAGGAAGGACCATTGACATGAATGATAAAATAGAAAAAAACATTTCCAGCCAGATCGGGGAAGAAGACACCTGGCTGGACAAAGGAAAAACCCTGGTACGGCAAAACAAAATAGCGGCATTTTCTGCCCTGGTGATCCTTCTGATCCTCCTGGCCGCTATTTTTGCCCCCTTAGTGGCCCCTTATGACCATCTGGAACAGAGCCTGGCCGACCGGCTGAAAGACCCCAGCGCCGCCCACTGGCTGGGTACGGACGAGCTGGGGAGGGACGTACTTAGCCGCATCATCTTCGGCGCCCGGATTTCCTTGACGATCGGCTTGGTCCCGACTTTGATTTCCATGGCCATCGGAACCGTCCTGGGCCTCTGCGCCGGTTTTTACGGCGGAAAAACCGATTTTATCATCATGCGCCTGGCTGATGTAATGCTGGCCTTCCCCTCCCTCCTTCTGGCCATGGTGGTCATGTACACCATGGGCGGCGGCCTGGTGAACATCTTCATAGCTTTAAGCCTGGTAAACTGGGCAGGCACCGCAAGGATTGTGCGGTCCCAGACATTGTCCCTGAAAGAAAAAGAATTTGTAGAGGCGGCCCGTTCCATGGGTGTGGGGAAATGGACCATTATGTT
Source organism: uncultured Lachnospiraceae bacterium (assembly GCA_910584845.1). Lineage (GTDB taxonomy): Bacteria > Bacillota > Clostridia > Lachnospirales > Lachnospiraceae > Brotaphodocola. The sequence goes on along the minus strand of CAJUDH010000003.1, from coordinate 127,384 downwards.
CCGGCATATTTTGCCCAACTGCCTCCCCTCCCTGATCGTGTTGTTTACTTTGAATATCCCGGCCGCCATCTTGTCCGAGGCTTCATTAAGCTTCCTGGGCATTGGCGCACAGCCCCCCTCCCCCAGTTGGGGCCTCATGGCGGTACGGGGGAAAAAATACTTATTTTCGGAACCATGGCTGTCCATTGCCCCCAGCGCCGCTATCATGGTGGTGGTGCTGGCCTTCAACTTCCTGGGCGACGGATTGCGCGATATACTCGACCCCTATCTCAAAGAACAGTAAGGGAGGAATACCCATGTGTACACAAACTTTAGTGCTGGACATCCGGAACCTGAAATCCCATTTCTTCACGGCAAAAGGCGAAGTGCCGGCCGTGGACGGGGTCAGCATCCAAGTGCCTGCAGGAAAGATTATCGGCCTGGTGGGGGAATCTGGTTGCGGAAAAAGTATGACAGCCATGTCAATCATGGGGCTCTTGCGCTATCCGGGAAAGATTGTGGACGGGACCATCACCCTGGACGGGAGGGATATTACCCATTTACGGCCAAAAGAGCTGGCAAAAATCCGGGGTAATGAAATCTCCATGATCTTCCAGGAGCCTATGACTTCCTTAAACCCGGTATACCCGGTGGGGCGGCAAGTGCAAGAAGCCATCCTGCTCCATCAGAAAATTCCCAAGGAAGAAGCGAAAAAACGGGTACTGGAAATTTTCCGGGCGGTAGGCATCCCGGAACCGGAGAAACGTTACCACAGCTATCCCCACCAGTTGTCCGGCGGCCTGCGCCAGCGGGTGATGATCGGCATGGCTATGGTGTGCCGCCCCAAAGTAATGGTGGCGGACGAGCCCACCACTGCCCTGGACGTAACCATTGAAGCACAGATTTTACGGCTGATGAAACAGCTGTGCGACGAGCAGGGCACTTCCATTATCCTCATTACCCACAACTTAGGCGTAGTGGCAGAGATCTGTGATTATGTCTATGTCATGTATGCCGGAAAGGTCATGGAGCAGGCGGAAACCTTCTCGCTTTTTGAACAGGCCTGCCATCCATATACCCAAGGGCTGCTACAATCCATCCCCAAGCTGGATGAAAAGGTAGAATGGCTGCACACCATCAAAGGGGTGGTGCCCAATTTGCTCCACCTTCCCAAAGGCTGCAGTTTTTGTACCCGGTGCAGCCAGGCCGGAAGACGATGTTTCGAAGAACAGCCCGGCCTTTATGAAACCATACAAGGCCATGGCGTACGGTGTTTCCAATACGAAAGCGGGGTACGGCTAGATGGAGAATAAGAACCCGAAAAAAATCCTTTTAGAAGCCAGGAACCTGGTAAAAGAATTTCCCATAGGCAAAAGCAAAGGCCGCCTCCAGGCAGTCCACGCCGTGACAGACGTAAGCCTAAGCCTGTATGAAGGTGAAACCCTGGCCCTGGTAGGCGAATCCGGCTGTGGGAAAAGTACTTTGGGCCGGCTGCTCATCCGGCTTTTGGAGCCTACTTCCGGCCAAATCCTGTTTGACGGCGAGGATATTACCTCCTTGGACGAAGCTGCATTTTCCTGTTACCGGAAGCAAATGCAGATCATATTCCAGGACCCTTACGCATCCCTGAATCCTCGGATGAGCGTAAAAAAGATCATCGGCGAACCTTTGTCTACCCACGGCATGAAGAATAAAAAAGAACGGGAAGCACGGGTCAAGGCATTGATGAAAGAAGTGGGCATTGCAGAAGAATTTTACAACCGGTACCCCCACCAGTTTTCCGGCGGCCAAAGGCAGCGGATCGGCATCGCCCGGGCCATTGCCCTGAACCCGAAACTGATTATCTGCGACGAGCCGGTGTCTGCGTTGGACGTATCCATCCAGTCCCAGGTGTTAAACCTTCTAAAAGGCCTGCAGATGCGGTATGGGCTTACTTATTTGTTTATCTCCCATGATTTGAGCGTAGTCAAGTTTATCGCCGACCGGGTTTGCGTCATGTTTTTGGGGAATATCTGCGAGGTCGGGGATACGGAAGAATTATACCAACATCCCCTCCACCCCTATACCCGTTTTCTTCTCAATGCCATCCCCAAGGCGGACCCCCGGCTGCGAAGCCAGGACAAAGAGCTGCTGGCAGGGGAGCTCCCCTCCCCGGTCCATCCGCCATCCGGATGCCGTTTCCATACCAGGTGCCCCTATGCCAAAGGCCTATGCCGGCAAAAGGTCCCCGAATCCAGGCAAATAGGGGGGCGGCAAGTGTTTTGCCATTTCCCCCTGGAAGGCTAAAACGGGGAATGGCGGCATTTTGCCGCCTCCCCGCTTTCCGGTCCATGCCAATTCCGCGGCGCCCTTCAAACTGCCATTTCAGGCACAAACGATAAGGCACGTTTGCAGGCCATTGCCACGGGCAGACGCTTTTATTTTGGCTATTCTACTTTCGGCAACATGCCCATGGGCCTGGCCAGCTCCTCGTCACCGGGGACATAATCGTTCATTGCCCCGTCATTAAACCGCTGATAGGCCACCATATCAAAATATCCCGTTCCGGTCAGGCCAAAGACGATATTTTTCGCCTCCCCGGTTTCCTTGCATTTTAAGGCCTCGTCAATAGCCACTTTAATCGCGTGGCTGCTCTCCGGCGCCGGAAGGATGCCCTCCACCCGGGCAAAGGCCTGGGCCGCCCGAAAGACCTCGGTCTGCCCCACGCTCCTGGCTGCCATCAGCCCCTGGTCATACAGCTCTGACACTACGGAGCTCATGCCATGGTAGCGCAGCCCGCCGGCATGGCTGGCCGACGGGATAAAGCCGCTGCCCAAAGTATACATTTTCGCCAGCGGGCAAACCTTTCCCGTATCACAGAAATCATAAGCATATACGCCCCTGGTCAGGGTTGGGCAGGAAGCCGGCTCTACGGCGATAATTTCATAATCTGCCTCCCCCCTTAACATCTGCCCCGCAAAGGGGGAAATCAAACCGCCCAGGTTAGAGCCGCCGCCGGCGCAGCCAATAATCATATCCGCCTTGATGCCGTATTTATCCAGCGCCGCCTTGGCTTCCAAGCCGATCACTGACTGGTGCAGCAGTACTTGGGACAGTACAGACCCTAAAACGTAACGGTATCCCGGCTGGTTTACCGCCGCCTCCACCGCCTCGGAAATGGCGCATCCCAAACTTCCGGTCGTCCCCGGAAACTCCGCGTTCATCTTCCGGCCCACCTCGGTCTCCATAGACGGGGAAGGCGTCACTTTAGCGCCGTAGGTGCGCATCACTTCCCTGCGGAACGGCTTCTGCTCATACGAACATTTCACCATATAGACCTGGCAATCCAGGCCCAAATAGGCGCAGGCCATGGATAACGCCGTCCCCCACTGGCCAGCCCCGGTTTCCGTCGTCACCCCTTTAAGGCCCTGTTTTTTGGCATAATAGGCCTGGGCGATGGCAGAATTTAGTTTATGGCTTCCGGAAGTATTATTCCCCTCAAATTTGTAATAGATATGGGCGGGGGTATCCAGCTTTTTCTCCAGGCAGTAAGCCCTCACCAACGGCGACGGGCGGTACATCCGGTAAAAATCCAATATTTCTTGGGGTATATCAAAGTAAGGGGTCGCATCGTCCAATTCCTGCCTGGCCAGTTCTTTACAAAAAATGGCAGATAATTCTTCCAGGGTAATGGGTTTTAATGTGCCTGGATTTAATATGGGGGCCGGCTTTTTCTTCATGTCAGCCCGCACATTGTACCACTGCCTCGGCATCTCCTGTTCTTCCAGATAAATTTTATAGGGGATCGTCTGTTCCATAGCGCCTCTTCCTTTCTTCTTATTTGATTTTATTTTACCAAATCCACTGCCGCAATCAACCGATCCCGGCCTACCCGGACCCGGAAACCGATGGCAAAAGCATTAGGGGCCGGAGGCCCTCCCCCTAACTACAAAAAACCCCTGCCCTAAATCTGATAGGACAGGAGTTATCACTTCTGCGGTGCCACCTAAATTCATTCTTCCGAATGCGCTCTGCCGTGTACAAACATACACTTCCTGCTATAACGTGCAGCCACGTCTCCCCTACTCCATGCTTTTGCCTGTTTCAGTTTGCCCTCGCGGGTCCATTCACCCTTCTTTCCATCACCGCAATCCCACCGCCTGCGGCTCTCTGTGCATGTTCCGAAAAGTTACTTATCCCAGTCATCGGTTTGCAGCCAATTGAATTATGAAAATAAGGATACACGAAATTCCGTAAAAAGTCAAGGGGCATTTTGTTTTATAGGATAGGCTTTTCATAAAAAACCTGTTTTGTATGATGCTCCCAAGTGGAGAGGGCGCCGGCTTAGGATACAGGGGGACGGGGCAATATCCCGTCTACGGCCTCCGTATATTCGGGTATCCATCGGGATTTTTTGAGTTTTTTCAGTAAATGGCCTTCCCCCGGGAAGTTTTTCCCCCAGTAAGACCAAAGCTCTTTCATTTTAAATAACACATTCCGGTCGCCGGGGATGGTATTTTGGTAGCCCTCCAACACGGCGTCATGGAAAGCCCGCAACCGCAGAAGCCTTTGCTGGGGCGGATTTTTTCCGGTAGGATCTTTTCCCCTGTCGGCTATGGTTTCCGCTAAGGCAGGGTTTTGTAAAAGCCCTCTTCCCAGCATAATTGATGGCACCGTGGGGAATTGGTTTTGAAAGCAGATAAAATCCTCTTCGGAAAAGATGTCGCCATTGTAACACAGAGGGTTGCTGCTATGTTCCACGGCATACTGGAACACGGGAAAGTTAGGGCGGTTTTGGTAGAAGTCGGTTTGAAGCCTTGGATGGATAATCAATTTTTCCAGGGGATACCGGTTAAAAATCAAGAGCAGCTGTCGGAATTCATCCGGGTCTGATTTTCCGATCCTCGTTTTTATGGAAAATTTCATCCCCATTTGCTCCATGCCCCTGGCGGCCTTTTCCAGAAAACGGTCCAACTCCTGGGGCAAGGCCAGAAAGCCCGCGCCGCGGTATTTTGTTACCACAGTACCCGAAGGGCAGCCTAAGTTCAGGTTGACTTCCCCATAGCCAAATTCTTGTATGGCTTGTGCCGCCCAGATAAAATCCTCGGCCCGGTTCGTCAGGACTTGGGGCACCAGCATAATCCCCTTGTTATGTTCCGGCAAAATATCGTTCCGTTCCCGTGACGACAGCTTCCGGGAACAGTTTGGCGCGAGAAAAGGGGTAAAATACTTTGTTATATTGCCGTAAAACCGGCGGTGGGCATTGCGGAATACATATCCGGTAACCCCTTCCATGGGCGCAAAGTAACAATCCATAATAATTCCCTTCCAGATGGGGAGAATGTCCCTCAAAGGCTAAATTCCCCCAAACCTATCTTCTCAGTACCAGAGCGTACAGATGACAAAAACGGTATTCAGATCTTTACATATAAAATAATCGTATGCCAAGTGATTATACCATAAAACTTTAATATTTGCGACCGGAAAATCCCCATATTGAAAGATGGGGGCGGATATGCTAAAATTTTATAAGCGAGTGGGCAGCCGGCAGAAACCGCTTTGCAGATTTGGGCACAAAGGGGTATTGGAGGCAGGCACAGGACAGGGGGATGGATAATGGATATTCGAAAAATCAGGTTCCTGGAACCGGGGGAGCGCCCTTATAAGAGGACGGTGTTGAATTATTTTGTCTATGACCGGTACATACGCACCCCTTCGGTAGGGCTCAATTGGTTGGCAACTATTGTAAAAGGGGAGTATGAGGATACATTGATGTACAGCGAATCCATTTCTAAAATCCCCAAGGATGACGTGACAGACGCAGACGTAATTTTTGTTGGCGGGATTTTCACCTTTAACGCCAACCGGGGGTATCAATTAGCCCGCTATTTTAAAAAGCATACGAAAGCCGTGGTAGTATTAGGGGGGCTCCACGCGTCCATGAATTATCCGGAAGCCGCCCGATATGGGGATTTTGTGTTGCTGGGGGAAGGGGATGAAAGCATTTTAGAGCTGCTTCATGCCTTAAAGCAAGGAGGGCCGGTTACGGTGCCGGGAGTGGCATACCGGCAAGGCGGGCGGCTGGTGGTAACCGGGCAGCGCAAGCCGCCCCGTAATATTGACGGCATAGCAGACCGGAACCTGGTTTACCGGTATCATGACCGTGTCCATTACAATACGATTTGGCCCCAGGTACACGCTTCCAGGGGATGCCCCCACCAATGCGATTACTGTGCCCTGGTGCGCCATTTTGGGAGGCAGGTCCGGACCCGGTCGGTAAAAGACGTGATAGAAGATATCCGCCAGTCCCTTGCCTTTTTTGAATCCGGCCGCTTTCCCCGGCTCCTGCGTGGGCTGTGGATTACCGACGACAATTTCTTTGCCGACCGGCAGTGGGCCATGGCCGTTTTGCATGGCATCATTGAGGCAGGGATCCACACCCATTTTACCGTCCAGGCCCGATATGAAGTAGGGTTTGACGATGAAATGCTGGATTTGCTGAAAAAAGCCGGATTTTTCGAACTTGCCATGGGGATTGAATTTATTGACGACAGGGACTTTCAGGCTTACCACAAAAAGAGCACGGTGGAAGAAATCAAACACTCCATACAGAATATCCAGCGTCACGGCCTTAGCGTCCGGGGGCTGTTTATTTTAGGGGCGGACAATAACCAAAAGGGCATTGGAAGGCGCCTGGCAGACTTTGTGATCGAGAATAATATCAAAGGCGTGTTAATCCAATCCATGTATTTTGTACCCGGGACGCCGGCCTATGAAGCTAACAAAGGCCGGCTGCTACATAAAAACTGGTCGAAATATAACGGATGTGTGGTACATTATCCCCCCAATATCACCCCCTATGGCCTTCAGCTGGAGCATATATACGCCAGCAGGAAAATCTATTCGGTTAAGCGGCTGGCCCGCGCTTTGCTGTTTGAGGACTGGATGCATAAAATATTATTTTTAGGAGAATTTTTTTGGCATAAGAGTATCTGCATGGATTTGAAAAAGGAACTGCCCTATTTAAAAATGGCGGGCACCTATAAGGGAAGAAGGCAGTAAGGGGCAAAAAATCCCCCGGATTTAAATCCGGGGGATTTTTTGCCTTTAACTTTCTTTGCGTTTTTTCTTCAGTCCGATGGCTGTAGCCAACATGCCGATTCCGGCTCCGCCAAATACCAGCATCCACATGGCCACGCTACGGGAATCCCCCGTTTTGGGAAGGAAAGATGCCAGGGGCACTTCTTCTTCTACCAGCGGGATGAGATCCGGATCGATCTCATTAAAGTTGGCCAACGGTACGTCTGGCTCGTCAATCCGGGTCGGTTCGCCGGGTTCGCCGGGGCCTCCGGGGGTATTGCCGCCGCCACCGCCACCGCCGCCACCGCTGCCGCCGCCACCAGGACGGTTGGGTTTGCTGGGCTTGTCGGGGGTGTTGGTAATGGTTATGACGCCATTACTTTCACTTATGCTTACGGTATATCCATCTACGTTGACTTCTTTTACCGTGTAAGAGATTTTGTTTCCGTTTTTGCCGTTTTCCGGCAGGTTTTCCCATTGGTGGCTCCAATGGTTTGCTTCGTTAAGGGTGACCGTCTCCAAGGTTTCCCCATCTGCCAGCAATTCGACAGAAATACTATCCGGCCTTTGCCGGTCTTGGCCGTTATTGTCATTCCATACCTTATGCACCGTCCGTTTAACGGTTGCCGGGGCATGTGTGTTGGTAACGGTTATGGTATCGCCATCCACAGCCACGGTTGCCGAATAGCCTGCCGGGACATTAATTTCCTCAACCGTATAGGAAATTGCTTCCCCATTGCGGTTTACAGGAAGGCCATTCCATGTGTATTTCCAATTGTTTGAGGCGTTTAGGGTTACTACGGCGTCCTTTACGTCTGCCTGGTTTCCATCTGCCAAAAGCCTGACCTGGACAGAAGCAGGACGCAGCCGGTCGCTGTTTTCGTTGTCCTCCCAGCGTTTCTCTACGGTTTTGGAAACAGTGAGCGGGTTGTAAGTGTTTGTAATAATGAACTTGGTTCCGGTTTCCTGGATTACAACTTCATATTTACCCGGCACATCCACTTCTTCTACAGAATAGGAAATGGTTTTGCCGTTTTCCTTTTCAAACAGGTTTTCCCATGTGTACGACCAGTGGTTTCCTTGATTTAGCGTTACCGCCTCACCAGAAGCTTTCCGGTTTCCGTCTACTTCCTCATACAACTGGACGGTTATGGATTCTGGGCGCACATGATCCCGGTTGTCGCCGTCTTTCCACACTTTTTCCACAGTGCGGCTGGTCTTGCCCGGCGTGTGTATGTTTTTAATATCAAATTCCTGTAATTCTCCCGAAGCGTTTTCTGCATAAACGCTGCTGTAGCTGGTTACGGCTTCTTCACTGATGTGGTAGGTTAGCAGGTTTCCGTCCTTATCCCGTTTCGGCAATCCGGTAAAGCTCCAGGTCCAATTGCCCTCTGCATCGGCAGTTACTTCCTTTTCATAAGACAGGCCGTTAGAAGATTGCAGGGTAATGTGGATCTTTTCAGGGCGTACCCCGTCGCGGTCATTATCGTCGTCCCATATTTTGGATCCGCTGATATCCGTGGTCTCCACATTGGAATATTGGATGGTTACCTGGGTATTGTTGTTGCCGTCCGATTTTTTAATCGTGCCGGTTGCCTTGCCGTCCGCTACCAGTTTTCCGTCTACATAGACGGCATAATTTTCACGGCTTTCTTCCGTTTCGGCCACGGTATAGCCGGCTCCTTCCGGAAGGCCTTCAACCGTAAATTCCTCGCCGGATTTTATGGTTACTTCAAAAGAAGACACGTCTTCGATCCATTGCAGTTCGCCTTTTGTCCCGTCCGCTTTTTTAATGCGGTATGTGAACAGGCCCTCCCCCGTATTGGTAAGCTCTACCACGAAAGTGAAGGTTTCATTGGCATCCGGATTTTCCTTATAAGCTTTTTTGCTTACGGTCAGGCTTCCTGGATTGCTGCCCTCATCTTTCTTGTTTGTGAGTGTGACCTGATACAGCTGGTTTAAAAGCGGGTTTGATACCTTAACCGCTTCCGGTACCTCCGGGTCAAAACCGGTGATATTGGCTTCCACAACCGTCCAATCTGTATTTTCACCCAGGTTGGTCCAGCAATAACGCCACTCATTTGCCTCGCTTAGAATCTGGCGGGCATCTTTGCGGGTATCGGTATCCACCACCACAACCTTTCCGTTTTCGTCCCGGTAGGCCAGATTGACCATCACCTGATCCGGATGTTCATCCAGTTCGCCGCCATCCGCTGCTTCCCACTTCTTTACAACTTCCAGGGCTTTCGTCTCGGTACCAATAATCAAAGTACCGTTATTTGCAATAGCAGACCCTGGCTGATGCGACCGGTTTTCTGTTATGATAACCGTTGCTTCCCTTTCTGCCAGTTCAATGGTGTTCGCCGTCACGTTGCTGCTGATCGCAAAGGATTCCTTTGTGTTTTGGTAATAAGGCTTCGGCGCCGGAGTTGTGGAACTCGGTTTGCCTTTCAGCCAGTTATTCTCCCCGCCGCCTAAAGCGAATTCAGAGACATTGGCATATAACCCATGGCCGTTAAAGCTGATATCCGGGAATTCCGTCCAGGCCACAGAACTCTTATTATTGGTAATTAATGCACCGTCCAGTTCAAAGATCGCCAGCTTTCCGGTTGGGCAGGAGTACAGCGCCGACTGGCCTGACACACTCGCCGTCCCGTAATTGCTATGCATGTAAACATTTTTCATATTCAGGGAACTTCCGGCCCATATATGGATACCGCCGCCGCCTGCATAATTAGTTCCTGCCTGCACACAATCGTTCCCTGTAATCGTGGCGCTGTAAATGTATCCCTCTGACGCATCATATCCGCCCCAGTCGCTTCCGATACAGATACCGCCGCCCTGGAACGCAGCAATATTGTTTTCGATTAACGGTTTGCCTGACTCCATCCTTAATGTGCCGCTGTTTTCGACCAGGATACCGCCACCGTTGCCGGTAGTCGCCACATTGCCGGAAATGGTACCTCCGGTGATGACCGCCTTGGTTCCATGCTGCCATGCCATAGCGCTGCCAAATACATAGATACCGCCGCCTTCCTTCGCACGGTTGTTCCGGATGGTACCCCCTGTCATATAGAAGGTTGCATGATTGGATCCATTGTAGCTATTGCCATGAACCTTAACCGCACCGCCGCTGCTATCTACGTTATTGGCATTTTCTAAAACGGTTTCACCAGCAATGGTCAGGGTGGCGTTGAGGCCGCATTCGACCATTGCACTGTCTGTCTCAATCCCACAGCCGTCAACATGCGACCCGTTGAAAGTAACGCTTTCCCCGCCTTTGACAGAGAACATATGTCCGCTCTGGAACGTCTTATAACGCATATAGGTTACATTTGTATCTGCCAGATACGGGTTATCTTCCTCGGTGAGGGTCATTGTGCTGCAGATATAGACCTTTCCGCTTGCCCCATCCTTCTTTGCGGCTTCATAGGCATCCTTTAAGGTGGTGCAAAGCCCGTTGGCCTCTGTCAGCTTTTCCCCATGCCCGTTGCCGTTTTCGTCGGTGAGCCAAACGTATAACTCCGCTTTCTTTGCCGGATCCAGATAAACATCCTTGCTGTCAACGCAGTCTTCTTTCGTCAGCTTGGATTCTTGGTAATTGTAGTAGCCTCTGGAAGTATTCTTAGTCTCAACATTGGAGTCCCCGCCGTTTACCAGCGTATACTCATCCATGCCTACCATTACCACATGATTGTCAAATCCGGTCTTTTTAATATTGCTGTCTATGTTGAAGAACAAAAAATCATCCGATACATGGGCGCTGGTGCCGGCAACGGCATTGTCGGCCCTGGCAGTGTTTCCATAAACTTTCGTCCCGTCCGTGATCACGATGGACGGCTTATTCGCCGCGGTAAGTGTACTGGCTCCTGTGTCAACGGCAACGCCGCCGCCCTGTGACGCTTCATTATTGGTAATGGTGACATCCCCAAAGCTTATGGTTTTGGCCTTTTTCTTCAGGACATAGACACCACCGCCTTTTCCGCCGGCTATTGTATTATCTGTAATAACGGTGCCACCCCCAATTTCCAGATCCTCCGGCGATTCGTCACAGATTCCGCCCCCTACGGTAGACGTAAGTGCTTTTGTCAGGCTGTTGCCGGTAATCGTACATCCATTGACCGTAAGCTTTTTACTGTGAGCGCCATTATAGATAGCAGCGCCCCGGTTATAGGTGGTGTTGTTTGTAAACACACTGTCATTGACCGCCGTCTCTGACCAGTCTACAAATATAGCGCCTCCCCATCCTTTTCCGCTGTTTTCTGAAAACGTGGTTTTGTCAATCGTTACGTTACTGTACATGATATAAAGCCCTGCACCACGGGAATCCGCTATGTTTTTGGAAATGGCGCCCCCGTTTATTTTTACATTGGCTTTTGCAGAAGCTGTTCCCGTCACATAAACGCCGCCGCCGTAAGAACCAACGGTATTTCCGGTGATCTCGCCGCCGTTCATGGTGAAATCCGTTTTTTCTACAGAAACGCCGCCGCCATACCGTGTGCCGCTCTTTTTATTGATGTTCTGGGCGATGGTACCGCCGTTCATGACAAATCCGTCGCCTTCGACAACGGCGATTCCTCCGCCATAGGAATTGCTTCCTCCCAAACAGCCGTTCTGGACGGTTCCTGAATTCATCACCAGGCTGCCGCCCTGAACCAAGATAGCGCCGCCCCGGGTTTTATTGACTGTCTCATATAATGCATAGGATGTGTTTCCGTTCCCCTCGATGGTGGGGCCTTCGGCACCCTCTTCACCAATAACCAGATGGCTGTTTGTCGCGGTAATGGTCCGGTATTTGATATTGCCGTTCGTTACCCATCCAAGCCCCAGCTTATCATACTCACTGCCGCTAATAGAAACGCCGCTGATTTTACCGTCCCCGACCAAAGCCAAGGTACTGTTGGAAACCGTAATGATAGAACCCTCTCCGGTAGATGAGTAGTTGTTCTTGCTTAGCCATGTCTGCCCGTTGGTATCAATGGTGATGGTTTTATCGGTTATGGTTACGTTTTCTGCTATTGTTTTCTTTAATACAATGGTATCCCCATTCTCCGCGGCATCAATTGCCTCCTGCATGGTTGCAAACCCATTTTCTCCGTTGGCTGCTGCTGCCTCAACATTGGATGTGACTACATAAACAGAAAAACCGTCTGCTTTAAATTCCATCTCGGCTTCTTTTACGCTGTCAACGGACGCCATTACCTGGGCTTCATTATTTTCCGGTAAATGTACCACAGAAAGGCTGGTTACTTCTTCGTCCGAAACATCCTTGGCAATGGCAGACCCCTTAAACCGGATGCCAACGGAAACCGTATCTGCCGGTTCCAGTTCTTCTCCGGATTCTTTGGAAACAAAGGAAATGTCATAGGCCCGGACTCCCGCCACTACCTGGTTGGAGGTCAATGCCTCATTGGCCTGGTCTGTGTATTCTTTTAATTTTGATTCATTTTCAATTTTAGATACTTGAAGCTCAACCTCTTCGGCAAAAGCCCCGTCCGGCACGTCGACGGTAAACACGGCGTCATTGGTTTCTGCCGTGTAAGTGGCGGCAGGGATGATCGGCTTTTCTTCCTCGAGCTGCACAACCTCCACGTCAATCCACAGGTCCTCCTCCACGCCCTCAACCACAAACACATGGGAGTATCCCTTCCAGTTGGACGCGCTCGCGAGGGCGCCGTCCCCTGCCTCACTGACCTCTTCCCCGTTGGCATAGGCGGCAACGACCTCAAACCCTTCCTGCGCCTGAACGGCAAAGTACAGGTCCATGCCTTTTTCCACGCTGTCCGTGCCTTTTACGGTTGCAGCGTCCGGGGAGCTCACCTGGTATTCCACAGAATACTCTATGGCGTCCTCACCCGCCCTGTTTTCCAGTAGGATCCCCTCTATGTCTTCCCATGCCACCACAAACGCCCTGGCATTGGCATGGTCGCGGATGGTGACGGTCTTGTAGTCCTTACCTTCCAGTTCCCCAAGGACTTCCGTGTCATCCTCCAGCAGCTGGCCGTCCATGTCGGCGCCATTGCCTTCCCCTTTCCCCGTACTGGGCTTATCGGTGGCTTTGTCCCCTGTTTCGGTTCCTGCTGCCCCTTCAGTTTCTTCCTGGGTTTCTTCGGCTTCTTCTTCCGTTTCCCGGGTTTCTTCTTCGGTTTCTTCCCGGCTTCCTTCTTCGGCCTCTTCTTCCGTTTCCGCCTGGGCTTCCCCGGTTTCTTCTTCAGCCTCTTCCCGGGCTTCTTCGGTTTCTGCCTGGGCTTCCCTGGTTTCTTCTTCCGTTTCTGCCTGGGCTTCTTCGGTTTCTTCTTCCGTTTCTGCCTGGGCTTCTTCGGTTTCTTCTTCCGTTTCTGCCTGGGCCTCTTCTTCGTCCTCTTCGGTTTCTGCCCCGGCTTCTTCCTGGGCTTCCCCTTCCTGGGTTTCTTTTCCGCCGTCTAGGCTATCTAAAGAAACGGCTACGACTGCTGCCCCGTGGCGGGAGATGCCCAAGGGCATACCGCCTTCTGCTTCAGGTGCTTCCTCTATGGCCCCTTCGGTTTCTTCCGTTGCCTCGGTAGTTTCGGTTTCTTCGGTTTCTTGTGTTTCTTCCGTTGCCTCGGTTTCTTCCGTTGTTTCGGTTTCTTCGGTTTCTTCCGTTGTTTCGGTTTCTTCGGTTTCTTCGGTTGTTCCGGTTTCTTCCGTTGCCTCGGTTTCTTCCGTTGTTTCGGTTTCTTCCGTTGCCTCGGTTTCTTCCTCTTCAGCCCCTATAGCCCCTTGTGTTCCGGCCTCTTCCGTTTCTGCCGGTTCCCCTTCGGCAGGCCCTTCCCCACTGGGTTCCGTCCCCACCACTGCTGCACTGGGTTTTTCCTTTACGTCGTCCACCATAGTGCCGGACTGGTAATCCTCCGCATAGGCGGCATCCCCGTCCCCTACGTTCTCCGTGTTGGGCGCTACGGTTACTGCTTCCGTCTCATAACCGTCGATGTTTATATAGAAGTCCACCACCATGTCGCTTTCGTTGACAAACAGGAACACTACATCCCCGGTGCCTGCGTTGTAGTAGGCCTCCAGTGAAACCCCGTCCGGGGCGTAGCTGTCGTCAACCTCCAAGTCCAGCCCATAGACTTTGCCCTCCTTGGCGCCTAAGAGCTTTTCATACTTGTTTTTGATGCTTTTCCTCCCGGCCTTCAGCTCCAGGGAAGAAAACCGGAACACCTCGCCTTCCTCCTGCGCCAGTCGGATGGCCTCCTTGAGTTGCGCGCCCTCCACCATAAACAAGGCCCGTTCGGTCTCGCCTGCCGCAAAGGCCACAGACAGGTTAGCGCTTAGGTTGGTGATGACCATGGCCGCCGTCAAAAGGAAGGCCAGCGCCCGCCGGTAGTTCCTGCGAATCTTACTTGGCATAATACGTTATTCTCCTTTCCCCTTTGTTTTAAAGCTTTCTACCCTCAAGCGGTCCCCCGCAAAAAGCAGCCCCCTGGTGCGTATTACCGCGCCAGCCAAGGGCCTGGGGCGGCCCCGCGCCCTGTCCGGCAGCCTTTTGTGGTACCTGCAGGGTAAGTATGGGGGGCCCTTTCCCTGTGCGCCTGCTGCCTGTTCCTGTTTCATAAATATTTACGCCCCTTTCTTGATTTATGACATAATCGACATTATGCCGTATTAAAAGCTAAAATAATTCCTACTATTTCCAATCTTACAATATAAGTATATCGCAATGGGTTTCATATTTCAACTGTTTTGTAGAAATTTTATAATAAAAATAGCCTAACGCCGAGGGATTGTGCAAGTTCATCCCCTAACCGGCAAAGGCCAAAGGCTCTTTTCTTCTTAAAAAAGCTTATATTACTTTATTCGGCGTTTTTTTTGATGGCATAATGGCGATTAGGCCACATTTTCAAATAGGTTTTCAATTCTTCCATTTTGTTTGTTTTGTTGTGATGGATAAACTATAGCACCAAAGCAGTATCTCTGCTCCTTAAATATTCAGTTGTAACACATGTATTGTAATCCTACAAATATGAAACAGTTTTTTTATTATAAACACTTGACAAATCCAGGAAAACGTTGTAAAATGTTTTTTGTTGCAGTAAATATTACTTAATGTTCCTATTATGTGTGCGTAGCTCAGCTGGATAGAGCACTTGGCTACGGACCAAGGTGTCGGGAGTTCGAATCTTCTCGCGCACGGTAAAGAGCATTACAAAAGGGAGTATTTATCGAAAGATAGATACTCTTTTTTGTTTTGTAGTGAAGTTCTTAGAAAATTTGAGGAATTGCGTTTAAGTTTCCAGGTGAAAATGAGGGCAGAGCATTAAAAGTCAGCTTGTGCATAGGTACAATTCGCTTGCGTTCGCTTGTAAAAAACGCTTGCGCTTGTGGGGGTTTTAGGGAGTTTAGGGGTACTGCTACTGCCCTCCTTATACAATTCATTTGAAAAATAGTTTATGTGGCCTTATGGAGAAAATTTCCATAGGGCCTTTTTTGTGTTGGAATTAGGTGGGTGGGATGGGGCTGGGGGTAGTCTAAAACGATTTTAAAGGAGTTTTATTGGGTTGGGGGTGGGGAATTGGGGATAAGGGGGGAAAGGGGTTCCAGGGGGGTTAAATGAGTTTATAGGGGTATGGGGACTGCAGGTAGATAAGGATTTTTGGAGATTTTAAGAAATGGCATATGCCCTAATCTCACGATAGGATTTCTGGCTAATATCACTCTATCCTTTTTGACTTTATAACGTTACAATGACACCTCATTAAAGAGAAAGGAGGGTGAGCTTATGTATGAGGTGGTAAAAAGTCTGGGGGTTGTTATTATGATAGCGGTTTACTGCGTATGCTCCATGTTCGTTGTGAAGTGCATGAAAGATATTACAAAGGCTACGATTGATAAAATCGCTTATCTTGCGGAGCTGGCAGAAAAAGAAGAAAGGGAAGGGTAATGGATATGCTTAAGTTTTATCAGTTTGTGGAGCGTATAAGAAAAGAACAGGAAAAGAGATGGAAAGGGCGGCTTGCCATTGAGGTTCAGCATGTAAAGAAAAACAATGGAGTTTTGGTGACGAGTCTGGTTGGGAAAAAGCCAGGGGATAAGGAAGGGATTATGTTTTATCTTGATTCCTATTATGATGCGTATCAGGAGGGCATGGAATTGGAGCAGTTATCAGAAAATATTTATGATATGTTTAACACCTATGAAAAACCGGATTTCCCTTTGGAGAATCTGGGGGACTTTGAACAGGTAAAGGATAAGATATTTTACAAGATGGTAAATTATGACAAAAATCTGGAAATGCTCAAAGAGGTTCCCCATGTTCCTTATTTGGATTTAGCTCTTACATTTCATGTTTTGGTTGGGAGGGATGAAAAGGGGCAGTCAATATGCCCGGTCAGCCATAAGGACAGGATGAAATGGGGACAGGACATAGGGACTTTATATGAGCTGGCGAAAGAAAATACGCCAAACTTGTTTCCTGTTTCCCTGTGCAGTATGGGATGGTTTATGGAGAGTGTTCTGAAAGATTCCCAAGAGAAATGTGGGTGGCCGGGGCTGGACAAGTTTCTGTCTTATAAGATAAACAGTCCCTTGTATATATTGAGTAATCAATGTGGAATCTATGGTGCGGCGGCTGTCTTATACGAAGATGTGTTAAAAAACTTTGCTTTTATGGAGGAAAGTAATCTGGTGCTCCTGCCTTCAAGTATCCATGAGTTTTTGTTACTTCCTTATAAAAATATTGCTGACACTTTCAATATTGATAAAACAAAGGAAATGGCGGAACAGGTCAGAAAGGAAGAAGAAGCGGTATAAAGGTTTAACAGGCAGGGAGGCACATACCAAAATACCAGAAATACCAAAAAGAAAGGTTGCAACGGTCTGTTAAATATGCTATAGTAAAATAGAAGGGGAAAGCCAGAGAGGCGACCTACCCTCAACAATGTTGACTTAACCTCTTACGAGGTCAGCCGTCACTAATTGCGGTAGTGGCGGCTATTTTTTACCCTTAAAAATCTGATAAAGCAGACTGATAAGGGATACAATGAATGTATAAAACAAGAAAAAATCCTGATATGTAATCATTGGCAATCCCTCCTTTCTAAATGATTGGAGGGTTAGCCCCTCCAATGGTGGAGGGTAAGCCGCCTTTGCTCTCTGACTTTCCTTAATAGGATTGTACCATAGTTTCCAAGATTCGACAATGAGAATATACTCCAATCTTAGTAAGGTTGATTCAAAAAGGTTTATGAAGTTTCTGCTTGCAAAATAGGACGGATTGCTTGTAAAAAGGAGCTTTCCGCTTGTAATAGAGAGCATTGCGCTTGCAAAAAATATAGAGTCCTTGGTAAAAGTGGGATTTCTTTTGTAAAAAGGGCGCTTACAAGTTCTAGGTCTTCTCCCTACGGACCAAGGTGTCGGGAGTTCGAATCTTCTCGCGCACGGTAAAGAGCATTACAAAAGGGAGTATTTATCGAAAGATAGATACTCTTTTTTGTTTTGTAGTGAAGTTCTTAGAAAAGTAGAAGGGGAAAGCCAGAGAGGCGGCCTACCCTCAATAATGGTAGCTTTTACCTCATATGAGGTCAGCCGTCACTACTGGGAATAGTGGCGGCTATTTTTTTCCCTTGCAAACATGAGTGCTTGCGGAAATTGACCCATCTCCCTACAGATTAAGGTGCCGGGATTTCGAACCTTCTCGCGCACGGTAAGGGACATTATAAAAAAGAGTACTTATTGAAAGGGTAATAGCCCATAAGGGAACATTGCAAAACTTATGGCTTATGCCAGGTAAAGGGAAAAATAGAAAATGCTATGCAAAAATTCCACGGATTGCATAGCATTTTTTATTTTGTTAAGATTTTAGGCTTCCATTTTTCAGCGTCCAAAAGGCGCGCGGCCGTTACCACAAGGAACGATCTTACGGGGTCGGGGGACATATCACCAACAAACGCTTTCGCAGGTTTTTCGGATACGGAAAATCTGCAAAAATGAGCCTTCTGTACAAGAAAGCATTGCTTGCCATTATTACCCCGAATTCAGGACAACACTGGTCATAAAAACATAAAATACATAAATATACATCCGAATTACCTTGATGGAACGCAATATGTCTGATATTATAATATCCAACATTAGACTATCTGTTATTATAAGAAAGCGGGGCCGATATGGATAGAGAAGAAGTAAGAGCCTATGTAAATCAATATTGTAAGCTGCGGGATATACAATACGCCGCCTATGAGCTGCATGCAAGAAAGTATAATCTGACATCAAAGGAATTGTTTGTTTTGGGTATTATCTGGTTTGCCGGGGACGGTTGCCTGCAATCGGAAATCTGTGAACGGCTGTCTGCCACAAAGCAGACTGTAAGTGCAATTATTAAAAAATTTTGGAAATTAGGGTATCTATCACTTACAGAAGCAGAGAATGACCGCCGAAATAAAATCGTCCGTTTTACGGACGCGGGCAGGGAATACGCAAAAGATATTATCCCGCCTGCCGCCAGTGCCGAAATTGACGCAATGGCTGAATTGGAAGGAAAAGATATTATCGAAATGGTACGCATTACTACATTGTTTTCTAATTGCATGAAGAAGAAATTCGGGGAAATCAAGGATAAATAATCATGAAATTTTATCAAGTAATCAACAACCACAGGACCGTTAGGGATTTGACCACAGAACCGATTCCCGCTGATGTACTGGAACGTATCATGGCTGCAGGAATACAAGCGCCTACATGACTACAGGCGGGAATGGGGATTTGAAATCTTGCGTGGGGAAGAAGAAAACGCTTTACAGTTTGTCAAAGCATTTGCCGAAGCACAGAAGGAGGGCCGCCTGCACGAGTGAGAAAAAAGATTTAAACAATCTCCCGAAATATTGGAAACCAGAGATAGCAGAACGTGTAGCAGAGCGCTTCCACGGTAAATGAGCTACAGGATTGTGATTCACAGCCCGGAGAAAATAGGCGGACGGAAACATGCCACGATTGAAACCTATTTTACCTATGTTGGAAAAATCCGTACCCCATTTCACAAACCGGAGCCAGCCAGAGGCACAGAGAAACCGGCATGGCTACCTATGCCACGCCGGTTTCTCCGGAAATTTCATATAGTTCCTTATGGGATTCCGCCTAAGATCGATACTCTTTTTTTGATGTAAAGCCAAACGTTTAGGAAAATTTAATGAATTGCATGCAAGAACCTTGGTACGATTGCTACATCCCGCTATTGCGGTACCTCCCCAAAAAGCTTTGCGTCCTCTCGTTGCCGGAGGCAAACACTTCCTCCGGCGTGCCCTCCTCGACAATGCCCCCATTAGCCATAAACACGACCCGGTGGGAAATATCCCGGGCAAAGGCCATCTCATGGGTCACGATCACCATAGCGATATGCAAATCCGCCAGGGAACGGATCACTTTCAGCACTTCCCCCGTCAGCTCCGGATCCAGGGCGGATGTTGGCTCGTCAAAAAAAAGGATCTTAGGGTTTAACGCCAAAGCCCGGGCTATAGCCACCCGCTGGCACTGGCCGCCGGAAAGCTGGCAAGGGTAAGCGTCCGCCTTATCTTCCAGCCCCATCCTTTTAAGCAGCTCTTTTGCCGCCTGGTACACTTCCCCCCTCTCCCGCTTTTGCACGGAAACCGGCGCATCCATAATGTTTTTAAGCACGGAAAAATGGGGGAACAAATTAAAATTTTGAAATACCAGCCCATAATTTTCCCGTATTTTTTTCAGCTCCTTTTTGGGGGCATATACGACATGCCCCTGTGCATCGTTCCAGGCTGCCTTTTTCCCCAGATAAGCCAGTTCGCCGCTATCCATCGTTTCCAGCATGGTGGCGCAGCGCAGCAATGTGGATTTCCCCGACCCTGACGGCCCAATGATAGATACGACCTCGCCTTCCTTTACAGACAGGGAAATATCCTGTATTACGCTAAGGTTGTCAAATGATTTTTTTACATGGCCCATTTCCAGCAGCTTCATCTTTGGCCTCCCGTCATTGATAATAAGACATTTTCTTTTCTGCATATTCCATAGCCATTGCCACCACAAGGTTAAAGATATAGTAAAACAAGCCTGCCGCCACAAAAGGCATCATGCTGGCCTGGGAGGAGGCCAACGCCTTCGCCGTGGTGAACATTTCTGCCACACTGATGGTAAAAGCCAAGGACGTGTCTTTGACCAGCGTGATTACTTCATTGGTCACGGAAGGTAAAATCCGTTTGGCCACCTGGGGCAGGATGATTTTGAAAAAAGCCTGCCCTTTGCCATAGCCCAAAAGCTGAGCCGCCTCATACTGGCCTGCCGGCATGGACTGGATCCCCCCACGGTATATCTCTGCAAAATAAGCGGCATAATTTATAACGAAACCGATGAGGGCCGCCCACAGCCGGTATCCGTTGCCCACTCGGACCCCAAAAAGGAAAAACGGCCCAAAATATACCACCATTAACTGCAGCATCAACGGCGTCCCCCGCATAACGGATATGTAAGCCTTCACCCCGCCCCGGATAACCGGGTTTCCGGACATCCTCCCAAAAGCCACCACCATGCCAAGAGGCAGGGAAAAAATCAAAGTGACCACAAAAATCTGTATGCTGACCAACATACCTCCTGCCAACTGCGATACTATCATGCCCACTGTCATGATCCCCTGCTCCTTTTCCCTTACGTATTTTCTATGTTATATACTCCCGGATTCTCCCTTACAAAACAAAAAGCCAGTAAAACAGGCCTTATTTTCCGATGGTGGTCACATCCCGGCCAAACCATTTCTCGGAAATCGCCTTCATGGTGCCGTCGGCCGCCATTTCTTCCAAGGCCTCCTGGACCTTATCCCTTAAATCCTCATTTCCTTTCAGAAACCCAACGCCATACTCTTCGGAAGCCAATGTTTCGTCCAGGATTTTATAGGTATCTTGAGCGCCCCTCTGCTCAATCTGGTATCCGGCCACAATCACATCCATAGCGATAGCATCCACAGCCCCCATCTCCAAGTCCATAAATGCCGTATTGTAATCCGGCGTGGTCTGGAGCGCGCCGAAACTTCCGCTCAACTCCGCGTTGTCCTTCAAAGCCGCTTCTGCAGAAGAATCAGCCTGCACTTCAACGGCCTTGCCTGCCAGGTCTGCCAACGTATTGATACCTGAGTCGGCCGCTACCACAAAAACCTGGCTATTGTCCATATATGGCTGGCTCCAGGTATAGTTATCCTCGCGGCCGTTCATGGTAAACCCGTTCCAGATGCAGTCGATGGTTCCGGAACCCAGTTCCATATCCTTAGCGTCCCAGGCAATCGGCTGAGGCACAAACTCCAGCCCCAGGCGGTTAGCCGCTTCCTCTGCCAGCTCCAGGTCAAAGCCTGTGTACTCCCCGTCGTCCCCCACAAAACCCATAGGCGGGAAATCCTGGTCAAACCCAACAATAAACGTACCTCCTGCCTCCCCGCCCCCTGTGGCCTCCAAATCCTCTCCTTTTCCTTGGCTTACTTCCTCATCCTGGCCGGCGGCAGTTTCGATCCCTTTTTCCGCCCCGGACTCTGCCTCTGCCCCGGCGGCGGCTGTTGGCGTCGCTGCCCCGCCTTTGCAGCCTGCCAAAGACAAGGCCATAGCGCCGGCCACCATTAAGCTCATAAACTTCTTTTTCATAATATCCTCTCCTCCTCTTTCATGTAATCCGCTTCAGGCTTTCCTGCGGCACGCTACCATATTAGCATACTAAAGCAGATCTGTCCATCACTTTTTTCATAGATCCATAAAGGTTTTTTTAATCCTGCCTTCAGGGGCTCCCGCCTGCCCCGGTCCGCCTCTGTGGCACAAGCCCCTGCGCCGCAGCGCCTTCCTGCCCGGAAGGCTTTCTGCCCTATGGGTTACGTTCCTATGGGGGACAAAGGGATCCGATGAACCAGACCCTTGCGCCGGAGCGCGTCTGCGTCAGCAGACATTTCCTTTAGGCGCGAAGTGCGCATCCCCCGGAGGATTTTGCTTTATCGGGCGCAATTTCCTATAAAGGCAGGAAAGCTGCCCCTATGGGACAGCTTTCCTGCCTTTATTTTGTTCTTCCCTCAATTTTCCCAACTCCCGCAATACCCCGGCCACCACAACCGTTGCCAGCAAAAAGGTAAACAGGTCGGCTATGGGCTGTGCCGCCTGAACCCCCAGAACACCCCAAAACCTGGGCAATATCAGCAACAGGGGGACCAGGAAAATCCCCTGCCTCCCCATAGCCACCAGGGAAGCCCGAAAGCCATACCCGATAGACTGGGTCAGCATATTGACCATAATTACCCAAGCCTGGAAAGGCATAGTTAATACCTGAAGCCGTAAGGCAAGGGAGCCGACCTGGATTACCTGCATGTCTTCCCGCCGGAAAGCAGTGACAATCGGCCGGCTAAAAAGGAATGCCGCCACGCCGAACACGGACAGCATAGCCACCGCCACCCTCACGCAAAACCAATAAGCCTCCAAAACCCGGTCGTACCGCTTTGCACCAAAGTTAAACCCGCACACCGGCTGAAAGCCCTGGCCAAACCCGATCAGGCTGGCATTAATAAACATCATAAACCGGGCTACAATAGACATGGCCGCTATGGCGGCGTCTTCATAAGGCCTTGCCGCAAAGTTCAGCACAACAGCTGCCACGCTGGCCAACCCCTGGCGGCAAAAAGAGGGGAGGCCTGCATGGAGGATCTTCCCGTAAACCTCCAGGGAAGGCTTAAATTTCGATATCCGTATTTTGATGCAGTCCTCATGGCAATTGCTCTGGTACAGCAAAATACCAAAACTCACCATCTGGCTTGCCATGGTGGCAATCGCCGCCCCGGAAATCCCCATATGGAACCCATAAATCAAAATCGGGTCCAGTACCATGTTTAAAATGCCCCCGGTGGTTATCCCCACCATGGCCAGCATGGCGTTCCCTTGGGAACGGAGGATGTTGTTCATTACAAAAGAGCACATCATAAAAGGCGCGGCAAACAAAATATAGCGGGCATAATCCAATGCATAGGGGGCAATGGTCCTCGTAGCCCCCAGCAGGTAAACCAGCTGGCGGGAAAACAGCGTGCCAAAAACAAAAAAGCAAATCCCTATCATCCCTGCCGTAAAAAAGGCGGTCGCTGCGAAAACGCCGGCTTTTTCCTCATCCTGGTTCCCCAGGGAACGGGAAATATTGTTGCCGCTCCCCATCCCCAAGGTGAACCCCACAGCCTGGATCATGGCCATGGCGGAAAACATGACGCCCACCGCCCCAGAAGCGCTGGTGCCTATTTGGCTCACAAAAAAAGTGTCTGCCATGTTATACAAGGAAGTCACTAACATACTGATGATGGTAGGCACCGCTAACCTAGGGATCAGGCGGTTTACCGGTTCTTCAACCATCTGCCTGTATTTTTCCTCTTTCGTCACTATACCCTTCCCCTCTTTCTCAACATGCTTTTTCCAAGATTTAAACCGGATTCCCTGTCAGAACCCCTATCCCAAACCTAGCCCCGCCGCCATACTGCCACAAAAAAACGCAGTTTCGGGGCAGCCAAGGATGTTTGCGCCGTTTTGCGCCAAAACGTGCCGAAACCCGTGCCTTGCCCGCTCCGAAACCATTTCTGCCTTAAGCCAGATCCTTTTTCTTCAAATACTCGTCGATCCCTTTCGCCCCATGTTTCCCGGCTTCCATGGCCAAAATCACCGTGGCCGCCCCGGTCACCGCGTCGCCGCCGGCAAAAACGCCTTCCCGCGTGGTCTGGCCGTTTTCCGCCTCCGCCACAATACATTTCCGGCGGTTTGTTTCCAGCCCTTTGGTGGTAGAAGAAATCAGTGGGTTGGGCGAAGTCCCTAAGGACATGATCACGGTATCCACATCAATGGTATAGTCAGATCCCGGAATCTCCACCGGCCTCCTCCGGCCGGAATCATCCGGTTCGCCCAATTCCATTTTGCGCACCACCATCCCTTTCACCCACCCCTTGTCGTCGGTAAGGATCTCCACCGGATTGGTTAAAAGGTTAAACACCACCCCTTCCTCCTTGGCGTGGTGGACTTCTTCCACCCGGGCCGGCAGCTCTGCCTCGCTGCGCCGGTATACAATATGTACGTCCGCGCCCAGCCTAAGGGCCGTCCTGGCAGCATCCATAGCCACGTTTCCGCCGCCTACCACAGCCACTTTTTTCCCTGCCACAATGGGGGTGTCGTAATCGTCCCGGAAAGCTTTCATCAGGTTGCTTCTTGTAAGGTACTCGTTGGCGGAGAATACCCCGTTGGCATTTTCCCCGGGGATGCCCATAAACTTTGGAAGGCCGGCGCCGGAGCCGATAAATACGGCCTCAAACCCTTCCTCTTCCATCAGTTGGTCAATGGTCACCGACTTGCCGATAACCACGTCCGTCTCAATCGTGACCCCCAGCTTCCTTACATTGTCAATCTCCGGCTGGACCACCGCCTCCTTAGGCAGACGGAATTCCGGGATCCCATAGGTAAGTACACCGCCTGGTTCGTGGAGGGCCTCAAAAATTGTCACGTCATACCCCATTTTGGCCAAATCCCCGGCACAGGTAAGCCCGGCCGGGCCGGAACCGATAACAGCCACTTTCTTTCCCTTCTTTACCTCTGCCGCCTTAGGCACAAACCCATGCCCTCTGGACCAGTCGGCCACGAACCTCTCTAGTTTGCCAATGGAAACCGGTTCCCCTTTGACCCCACGGATGCATCGCCCCTCACACTGGGATTCCTGGGGGCATACCCGGCCGCAGACTGCCGGAAGCGCCGAAGCCTCCGCAATTACGTTGGCGGCCTCCTCAAAATCCCCTGCCTCCACCTGTTGGATAAACCGGGGGATGTCAATCGAAACCGGGCACCCTTCCATGCATTTTGCTTTTTTACATTTCAGGCACCGGGAGGCCTCCGCCTGGGCTTCTTCCTGATTATAGCCATAACATACTTCCTCAAAATTGGTAGCCCTGGCCTTCGCATCCTGTTCCCTCACGGGCACCTTTTTTAACATGTCCATATTTTCCTCCATTCTGTACGCGTTTCCTAGCATTGCAACCCCCGCTTTATCGGGTGCAAACAGGTATGGTGAAATGTTTTTCACCTTTTCCTCCCTTTAAACCGATCCCGCCTTGCCGCATGCGGCCTTACCGGGTACATGCAGCCAGATAAAAGGTTATGTATCTTGTTTCATGTCCGTTACCCGCAGTTTCCGCAGCCGCCGTGGTGGGTATCCCCTTCCTGCATACGCAGCAGGGCGCGCCCTTCCTCGGTTTTATATATCTGCTGCCGTTTCATCGCCTGGTCAAAATCTACCAGATGGCCGTCAAACTCCGGCCCGTCCACACAGGCAAACTTGACCTGGCCACCCACGCTTAGGCGGCAGGCACCGCACATCCCCGTGCCGTCAACCATGATGGGGTTCATGCTGACAATCGTCGGCAGGTTTAATTCTTTGGTCAGCAGGCATACAAATTTCATCATAATCATAGGGCCGATGGCGACGCAAACGTCATAGTGTTTCCCCTGGCCGGCTACCAGTTCCCGGATCACCTCTGTCACCATGCCTTTTCTGCCGTAAGAACCGTCGTCCGTGGTTATGTAAAGGTTTCCGGCCACTGCCTTCATCTCCTCTTCCAGAATCAGCAAACCTTTGGTTTTTGCACCCACAACCACATCTGCCTCTATACCATGCTCCCGCATCCATTTCACTTGGGGATATACCGGGGCCGTGCCCACGCCGCCGGCCACAAACAAATATTTGCGCCCTTTTAATTCCTCCAGGTTTTCCTTCACAAACTCCGACGGCTGCCCCAGCGGCCCTACAAAATCCAAAAACCCGTCCCCGGCCTTTAGCGTTGCCATCTTCTGGGTGGACGCCCCCACTGCCTGGAACACAATCGTCACGGTCCCTGCCTTCCGGTCAAAGTCACAGATCGTTAAAGGGATCCGCTCCCCCTTCTCATCCATCTTTACGATAACGAATTCCCCCGGTTGGCAAGCCTTGGCTACCCGAGGGGCCTCCACGTCCATCAGAACAATCTTCTCCGCCAACTTCTCTGCCTTCAAAATCCTGTACATAATTTCCCTCCATTTTGTGTATAGGCGCCTGCAAAAATCCCCTTGCCCCTGCCTTTGTGGCTGTCCGCCGCCAGAAGCGCCCAGGTTTTATCAACATGTCCCGATGATAATTTCTTTTGCATAAGGCAAGGATTCGACCCATCTGCAAAATTCATTCCATTCTGCCAGTTTATGGCCGTTCCTCGCATCATAAATATTGGCCAGGGTTTCATAGTTCAACGTACAAGTCCGCATCTGGTTATAGCTGGAAGGCAGAAGCTGGATCAGGTCATACCAGTCTTCCTTTTTGTTCCCCTCCAGGTATTTCTGGCGGATTTGCTCTAGCCGCCCTACTACGCCCTGCATAAAATCCAAGGTTTCCGTCGTCATCTGGTCATGGCTGAAGTCTTCCATCTCAAACGGCTTTTTGTGGATCCGGTGCATGGTGCTGGTGGAGTTGGCCACCGTCGCCACTTTATAGGTATCGTATTCTTTCCACCAGTACATAGGGGCCGTAATATCTACGGAAACGAAGATCTGGCGGATAAACTTCCGGTGGTCGCTGCCTGCCCTGCAAAGCCGCCTGGCCAAATCCAAATCGTTGGGGCCCAGCACGTAATTTCCCTGCGGGTCATAGCCGCTGTCCATCCGGTTCCAGCTGTTCATAGGGTTCCTGGCACCCCTCATGGCGTTTTCCAGGTTCATGACGCTGATCCGTTCAAATTTTATCATAGGTTCTTACCCCTGTTCCTTTACATTATAACCATAATTTTTCATGAGCCGCTCACTGTCCCTCCATTCTTTCCGGACTTTCACCCAAAGCTGCAGGTTCACTTGCGCCTCTGCCATTGCCTCGATTTCCCTGCGGGCCGCCGAACCGATCTTTTTTAGCATCTGGCCGCCTTTTCCGATAATAATCCCTTTATGGGAATCTTTTTCGCAGACAATGTTCGCCTCAATATCCATGATGCCGTTTTTCCGGCGGGACATTTTTTCAACCGTTACCGCAATTCCGTGGGGGATCTCTTCGTCCAACATACGAAGCGCCTTTTCCCGGATCAGCTCTGCTGCAATCTGCCGCATCGGCTGGTCTGTCACCGTTTCTTCGTCATAAAACCGGGGCCCGTAAGGCAAGTACCGGAAAATCAAATCGGTCAAAGTGCCGGTGCCTTTGCCTTTCAGGGCCGATATGGGGACAATCTCCGCAAATTCGCAGATGTCTTTATAAGCGGCAATAAACGTTAAAACCTCATCGTGGGCCTTCACCGTATCGGTCTTGTTAATCACCAGGATCACGGGGATTTTCACCTGGCCCAGCTGCTGGGCAATGTGCCTTTCCCCTGCGCCTACATAGGTAGTTGGCTCCACCAGCCACAAAATCACGTCGACTTCTTCCAGTGTATGCTCCGCCACCTTCACCATATATTCGCCCAGCTTGTTCTTTGCCTTGTGGATCCCGGGGGTATCCAAAAACACAATCTGCCCCCGGCTGTCGGTGTACACGGTCTGGATCCGGTTGCGGGTAGTCTGGGGCTTTGACGAGGTGATAGCGATTTTCTGGCCCACCAATTGGTTCATCAATGTGGATTTTCCCACGTTAGGCCTGCCGATCAAGGCTACAAACCCCGACTTGCCTTTTTGATTTTCTGATTCCATCTTTTCCTCCGTTCTGTGCGTTCCGCGGCATTACATGCGCCGCTTTACCGGGTGCAGGCAGGTATCGGTAAAAGGCCGCCCTTCCACCTTATCCTTTTTGAGCCCTCCGGAATGGAGGGCGCGTCCGGTTTGATGCATCCGGCCGCCTTCCTGTTTTACATGGCAAAAAGGTTTTTCACCTCTCCAAACAGCTTTTGGTTCGCCTGTATTTTGTCCTCATTCCCTACTACGCAGAAACTTCCTGTATCCAGGACTGCCCGGACCAGTTTGGCCAATCCACGGATATCCTCCCTGGTAGCCCCCAAAACCTGGTCCCTCTCTTCCTGCAGCATTTCTTCCGTCACATGGGACAAATAGGTGGACAGGGCCCGGCTTCCCTTGATCGAAGGCGGCAGGGGGGTATCCAGGTTACTGATGGTTCCGATGACGTATTTGGTCATATCCCTGTCATCTGCGTCAAAGTTCTCCAGGTAGCCTATAATGCCTTCATAGACCTTGTCGGTCTCTTCCAGGTTGGGGTCCCGGTAAGATACCAGATAGCCCTCCCCGGAACGGCCAAAGCCACTCATACAGCCATAGGCCCCCCCTTTCACCCGGATATTGAGCCACAGGTAATCATAGCTTAATATTACCTGGAGGATTTTCAAAGCCCCCGTATAGGCATACCCAGCGTCCAGGAAATTGCCGCACCGGGCGACGTAGTTGACTTTGGAGGAAGTTTTAAACCCTTCGTTACGGTTCTTTACCGGATGGGTGAAAGGATACCTTTCCCCGCTGCCGCACGGCAGTTGGCCGGTTAGTTTTTTCATGGCCTGGGGCAGCCTCTGGTAGCCTTCCTGGTCTGCTGTGTAGCTGACCAGCATATGGGAACGGGTAAAGAGCCTTTCACTGACTTCCCGTAATTTGGCAACCAGCTGCCCTTTCTCTGAAGCGTAGTTTTTGGCAATCCGCTCCAAGAAATGGTAATAGGAAGTGCCGCCGGTCAATTCATTAAAATAAGCGGTTGGGGAAAAGTAGGAGGAAGCCCGGGACACCGCCGCGCTGTGCCCTGCATTTTCCAGCCTCATCCTGGCCCGGGAACGGTTTTCCTGGATCACTTCTTCCAGCCGTTTTTCATCGTCAAAAGACGAATGCCTCAATATTTCCTCTAAAATCGAAAAGCCAAAATCCAGCTTGTCATAGAGTACCCGTACGCTGGCCACAAAAGCGCCGGTAAACTTCTCCGGGTCCTTTAAATTTCCGTAAGCCGCCGTGGAAAAGTCCACCCCGCCACTGTTCAAATGGATTTCGCTGGTAAGTTCCGAATAAGGGTAATGTTTTGTATCCACGTTCCCCAGGACCGCTTTCAGCAGCCCCACATAGGGAAGGTCTTCCTGGGGGACGGTATCCGTCATAAACAGCACTTTCAAGTAGCCGATGCCGGAGGTGAAAAAATCATGGTGCAGCACTAAGATGCCGTCCTCTTCCTTTTCCACCCAGTTTAGTTTCTCCGCTTCCTTATCAATGTCCCCCCGCTCCAACAAGGGGATTTTTTTCAGGTCTTCCGGGGAGGATGGGGTGTCCTGATATTCCTTCAGGGCCCGGGTTTCCTCGGTTAGCCCTTGCAGCTGGCTGCCGGTAAGGGAAGACTTGTAACCGGCAAGCTTCTTTGCCGCCTCCTCTTCCTGGCGGGCTGTCAGGTTTTTCTCCGGGCTGACCACCACCACCGCCTCAAAGGGGTTATCCAGCAAATAGGAACGGATCAGCTGCTCGAAATACCCTTCATCCACCTTGCCCTTTAACTGGTCAAATGTGGCCTGGAATTCCAAATGCATCATAGGGTCGCCGTCATACAGCCAGCTGTCCAGGCTTTGCAGCCCCCACATCAGCCCCTTGGGGGTCGAGCCGTAATCTGCTTCCCGGTATTTGAATTCATAAAAATTTATGCCTGCCAGCAAGCTTTTCCGGTTCATCCCCTGGTCTGCCAGCTTACGCAAAGTCCCTTTCACCACTGCCAGGAATTCGCCTTTCTGGTCCCGGTTGGCGTCTTTGGCCACCACGGTAAAATAAGGCTGTAAAATGCCGCTTTCATAGCCTCCCAGCACGTCCTTGCCTATGCCGGCATCAATCAGCGCCTGTTTTAAAGGCGCCCCCGGCGCCCCAAGGAGCGTATACTCCAAAATCTGGAACGCCACATAGAGCATAGGGTCTAAACCAGTCCCCACTACGGTATTTAAAGACAGGTAAGTCTTGCCTTCCTCCGGCTCTTCCTCCGTAATGGAATAGTGGACTTCCCGTTCCACCGGCTGGTCAAATGCCTTGTGCATGGGGATCCGGGAATCCACCGGCCGCTCTTCATAGTGGCTTAAATATTCCCTGTCCAGCCATTCCAGCTTTTCTGCCATGTCCATATTTCCGTACAGGTAGATGAAGCTGTTGGTAGGATGGTAATAAGTGCGGTGAAAATCCAGGAACTTCTCATAAGTCAGCTGGGGGATCGCCGCCGGGTCGCCGCCGGAATCCTTGCCATAGCAGTTGTCCGGGAACAGGACGCCCTGGGTATACCGGTCAAGCAAGCCTTCCGGTGAGGAGTAAGCCCCCTTCATCTCATTATAGACCACCCCGTTGTAAGACAAAGGCCCATCTACAGACTCCAGTTCATAGTGCCACCCTTCCTGGCGGAAAATCTTTTCTTCCTGGTAAATGTTGGGGTGCAGCACCGCGTCCATATAAACGTCCATCAGGTTCTGGAAATCCTTTTCATTGCAGCTGGCCACCGGATATACGGTTTTATCCGGATATGTCATAGCGTTTAAAAAAGTGTTCAGGGAACCTTTGGCTAATTCCACGAACGGGTCTTTCAACGGAAACTTTTCCGAACCGCACAACACGCTGTGCTCCAAAATGTGGGGCAGGCCGGTATCGTCGTCTGGCGGTGTGCGGAACCCGATGCAAAACACCTTGTTCTCATCTTCGTTCGAAAGCAAAAACAGCCTGGCTTTCGTCTTTTTGTGCTCCAATACCATGCCCTCCGACTGCAGTTCCCGGATGGTCCGGCGGCTTTTCACTTCATAAGCCTCCAGCTCCTTAATCTGCCCCCATTGTCCTTCTTCCCTATGGCTCATTCCCATATCTCCTTTCCGCACACTTCTTGTCACATTGCCCTGCCTTCCCCTACAAATTTCCTACCAGCCGTTCTTTTAGCACAGCCAGCCCGTCCCGGAAACACAGATGCACAAACAGCACCCGGTCTGACGGGGAGGCAATGCCGCAGATTTCTTTCATCCCCTGTTTCCTGGCAATCTGCATGGCCCTAAACAGATGAAAATTGCTGGTCAGTATCCCGATCTGCCTGTCCCGTTCCAGGCCGTGCCCTGCCGCTGAAGGCAAATAGGCGGGGAGGGGGCGCGGGTCCTGGACGTCCTCTTTGTGCTTCTGTTTTTTCAGTTCTTCTATAAGCAGCCAACTATAGGCGATATTCTCCTTTGTGCTTGTGGAACGGCTTTCCAGTACCATCTGCCCTTTGGGGACCCCTTTTTCCAGCAGGTAGTCCATCATGGCCTGGGCCTCTGTCCGGGGCTCCTGGCCGATCTGCCCCCCGGACAAGACCAGTATGGTTTCCGGGTTCTGCATGGCATATTCCGCAGCTTTGTCAAGGCGCAGGCGCAACGTCCGCCCGGGGCCGTCCTTGCCCGCCTGGGCGCCCAGCACAATCACATATTCCAGGCCGGAATCCGCCACCTGGGGTACCCGGCCGATAATCAAAAACTGGAGCAAAAGCATTATAGCCGCCCCGGCACAGCACAGCGTCACCAGGGAAACCGGCAAACGCAGCGGTATCCGCCCCGGAAACTTCTGATAATACCAAAGGCTGAAAGCCGTCAGCCCCAGCCCCGCTGCAAACAAAAACCAGATAAAGGCAAAAGCGGTCTCGATCCCGGAGTACAGGACGATTACCACAAAATAGGCCAGGCAGGCCACCGCCCCCGCCGCAAGGATCCCCATCAGCATGTTTATTCCCCCTGTCCCTCTTCGTTCCGGCGCAAAATGTCAAAAGGCTCCAGTTCCACCCCCAAATCCAAGTATAAAACCTGGCCGGCATGGGGGGCGCTTTCCATTGCTTCCCCCTGCTCGTTGAATATGCCCCGCACCGGTACCTCAAGGTTGCGCCCGTCCGGCTTCATTACCTCGACCTTCTCCCCCACGGAAAATTTATTCTTTTGCACGGCCCGCCCCCGGCCGTCAGGCAATACCTGGCCAATCGTCCCCAAATAAGTATAATTCTTGACATAAGTGCTGCTGCCATATATCTGGGCCGCCTCGTCTGGCTTCCCAAAATAAAAGCCCGTGGTAAACTGCCGGTTGGTACATTTCCCTACCTCTGCCCGGTACCAGTCCAGATTGGCGCGGTAGACGTCCGGGCCTTTCTGATAATCGTCTATGGCTTTCCGGTAGGCCCGGGCCACCACGGCCACATAAAGCGCGGTTTTCATCCGGCCTTCCACTTTGAAACTGTCAATCCCCGATTCTATCATTTCCGGAATGTGGCTAATCATGCACAAATCTTTGGAATTAAAGATAAATGTCCCCCGTTCATTCTCGGCCACGGGCATATATTCCCCCGGCCGGGTCTCCTCGGTCAGAAAATATTTCCAGCGGCAAGGGTGGCTGCAGCTTCCCCGGTTGGCATCCCTCCCGGCCAGATAGCTGCTTAAAAGGCAGCGGCCGGAGTAAGAAATACACATGGCCCCGTGGACAAAGCTTTCAATTTCCATGTCCCCGGGGATATGGTCCCGGATCTCCCGGATTTCCTGTAAAGACAGCTCCCGGGCCGAAACTACCCGCTTCGCCCCCAACCCGTACCAAAAACGGTACGTGCCGTAATTGGTATTGTTGGCCTGGGTACTGATATGGATATCCATGTCCGGCAAAACTTTTTTGGCGAGGGAAAACACCCCGGGGTCGGATATAATCAAGGCATCCGGCCGGATTTCCCCCAACTCTTCAAAATATTTTTCCACTTCCGCCAGATCCTGGTTATGGGCCAGGATGTTGGCGGTTATATAGGCTTTTGCCCCCTTTTCGTGGGCAAAGGCGATACCTTGGCGGATTTCCTCGTTGGTAAAATTCTTCGCCTTGGCCCTTAAGCCAAAAGCCTCGCCGCCCAAATATACCGCGTCGGCGCCGTATACCACGGCGACCTTCAGCACATCCAGGCTGCCGGCCGGCATTAGCAATTCAATCTTCCTCATTTAACGCCGCCTCCTTTATGCCCTGGGCCTTTTTTACGCTCAACGCCACACCGTCCCCAATGGGCACGATGCTGGTTTCCAGCTCCTTTGTATGTTTTAACACATACAAATATTCCCGCATTCGGCTGTGGATGGTCCTCTTTCTCCGCTCCACGGCAAACCGGGACTCAAAAATATCTCCGTCTTGAAAAACATTATCCGAAAAAAGTACGCCGCCGTCGGCCATCAGCTCCATAATCCGTGGAAGCCAACCGATATACTGCCCTTTTGCGGCGTCCATAAAAATCAAATCATACGGGCCTTTTAGCTTGCCGATCACCTGTCCGGCGTCCCCTTCCACCAGGGTAATCCGCCCTTCCATCCCCGCCGTACAGAAATGCTCCCGGGCCTTCTGCGCCCGGCTTCCATCGTTCTCAATGGTGGTGATGGCGGCCCCTTTGGGCATGGCCTGGGCCATCAAAAGCGCCGAATAGCCCACTGCAGCCCCCACCTCCAGGATCCGGGCGGGCCGGACAATAGCCGTCATGGTTTTTAAAAAGGACGCCGTCTCAGGCCGGATAACCGGCACATGGCTGGCCCTGGCCTCCTGGGCAATGCCATCGCACAGCGCCCCGTGCCCGCTTTCTAGGGAACGGATATAGTCCGCAACCCGGTATCCTTCCCCTTCTTCCCATAGCCGGGTCATGGCGTATCTTCCCCGGCCTCGTCCGGATCCCCAAAAATTTTCAGGTCTTCCGCTTCCAGGCCCCCCGCCCCGCTTCCTTCTTGTACTTCGGAATCGGCACCGTCTTCCTGCCCCTCTTCTTTGGGCTTTTCATTCAGGGCCTGTAAAATCTCTTTCGAGGTCATGGCAGTGCTCAGTTCATAAGTGCCCGGATATATTTCATAATCATAAAACCACATTTGAATCCGCAGCGCATACTCATTGTGGATCAACCCCAGATCCTGCAGGGCTTTGGCTGTGTCCGAGGGCTTTTGCCCTTTGGGGATGGTCACGGCGTACCGGGTGCCTGGCTTGGGTTCCATCGGCGTAGCATAAAAAACCTCATGGCCAAAGGCATATCCCCTGGACATGCCTTCCACCAAAAGCAGGATCACCAGCGCATAGACAATCAGTTTACCCGACACGCTTATAATAGTCCCCGTTATTTTATTGATTTCCCTGGTCATCTGGCTCATAATCGTTCCTCATCCTTTCACCTGGGCCGGTTTGGCCGCCTTTTTAACCGCCGGCCCGTGGGTATGACCCCCCCCGCTGCCTGCCCCTTTAACGTCGGCCTATTCCACTTCCATAATAATGGGCAAGATCATGGGATTTCGTTTCATCCGTTTCCACAAGAAGTCGCTAAGGCTGTCCCGGATAATGTTCTTGATCTTCCCCCAGTCGGTGAGGTGGCGGTCCAGGCAGTCCATTACCGCGTCGTCTACGATCTGCCGGGCCTCGTCCAGCAAATCTTCCGACTCCCGCACATAGACAAAGCCCCGGGACACAATATCCGGCCCTGCCAGAAGCTGGTTGCTGTATTTTTCCAAGGTGAGCACGACAATGATAATGCCGTTTTGGGCCAGGTTCTGCCGGTCGCGAAGGACAATATTCCCCACGTCCCCCACACCCAGCCCGTCTACCAGGATGCCGCCGGACGGGACATGGCCGGCCACTTTACAGGAATCTTCTCCGATCTCCACCACGTCCCCGGAAGACATCAACAGAATATTTTCCTTGGGGACGCCCATGGATTGGGCCAGGTTCCGGTTTGCTACCAGGTGGCGGTATTCCCCGTGGACCGGAAGGGCGTACCGGGGATGGAGCAACGCGTACATCAGCTTGATCTCCTCCTGGCAGGCATGGCCGGACACATGGGTATCCTGGAAAATCACCTCTGCGCCTTTCTGGTACAATTCGTTCATCACTTTGGAAACGGCCTTTTCGTTGCCGGGAATGGGGGTGGAGCTTAATATCACCACATCGTTAGGCTTGATGGACACTTTCCTGTGGAGGCTGGCCGCCATGCGGGACAAAGCCGCCATGGATTCCCCCTGGCTTCCGGTAGTGATTAACACCGTCTGTTCGTCCGTATAATCTTTTAACTGTTCAATGTCAATAAGGGTGCCTTCGGGGATACGGATATACCCCAGCTCGCTGGCGGTGCCGATGACGCTGACCATGCTGCGCCCTTCCACCACTACCTTACGGTTATATTTATATGCCGAATCAATAATCTGCTGGACCCGGTCCACATTGGACGCAAAAGTGGCCACAATAATCCGGTTGGACTTGTGTTCCGCAAAAATAGCGTCGAAGGTCTTCCCCACCGTACGCTCGGAGGCGGTAAACCCCGGGCGGATCGCATTGGTGGAATCGCACATCAAAGCCAGCACGCCTTTTTTGCCCAGCTCGGCAAACCGCTGCAAGTCTGCCGCATCCCCAAACACCGGGGTATAATCTATTTTAAAGTCCCCTGTGTGCACGATAATCCCCGCAGGGGTAAAGATGGCCAAAGCCGCCGCGTCGGCAATGCTATGGTTGGTTTTAATAAATTCAACCCGAAAACAGCCCAAATTAATGGACTGCCCATGTTTGACCACTTTCCTCTTGGTGGATTTCATCAGGTTATGTTCTTTTAATTTATTCTCAATCAAGCCGATGGTAAGCTTTGTACTATAGACCGGCACATTTACCTTCTGCAAAATGTAAGGCAAGGCCCCGATATGGTCCTCATGGCCGTGGGTGATCACAAACCCTTTGACCTTGTCCAAATTTTGTTCCAAGTAAGTGACGTCCGGGATTACCAAATCAATGCCCAGCATATCGTCAGAAGGGAAGGACAGGCCGCAGTCTACTACGATAATGCTGTCGTCATATTCAAAAGCGGTAATGTTCATGCCGATCTGTTCCAAACCGCCTAAGGGGATGACCTTTACCTTAGGTTTCCCCTCATTGGGTTCCCTTTTGTTCGCCTTCCGGTCCCCCTGCCTCCTCTCGGCCTGTTCCCTTGCGCCCCTTGATTCTTTCAGTTCACCGGGTTCTTTTTGGTTTTTTCCCATCTTACTGTCTTTCTGGTTTTTCATGTCTCTTTGATTTTCTGTTCTCAATTGAATTCCTCCATATTTTTTTCCCCTCCAAATATCGTCGGCCTTAAACGTCTTCCCCTTAACCTGGCCTTTCTCTTTTCCCTTGCTTTTCCCTGTTTGCGCAATTTTTGCAGTAGCCTACCAGTTTAACTTCATGGTCTGTCACCGTAAACCCCATAGTATCATAAAGGGCCTGCTCCAACGTCTCCAGCAAATCCCCTTCAAACGATATGACCTGGCCGCACCGCTGGCAAATAGCGTGATGGTGGTGGTGGCTTCCCGGCCCTTTGTCCGTCCCCAGTTCATAGCGCACGGCCCCGTCGTCAAAGCATACCCGGTCGATCACCTGCAGCCCCACCAGCACCTGCAGGGTACGGTAAATCGTCGCCAGGCCAATCTCCGGATATTTGCCCCTGGCCATATCATGGATCTCTTCCGCCGTCAAATGTTCCCCCGGATGGCATGCCATGGTTTCCAGGACCAAAAGGCGCTGGCTGGTCACTTTCAACCCATGTTTACGCAATACCTCTTTAAACTGTCCCTGTTCCATGCCTCTCCCGCTTTTCCCTTATTTTTGCAGGTCCACATCCATGTCCCCCAAAAGCTCCGAAAAAATCCGGTACAAATATTCCAGCTCGCCGTCGTTCTCCACAAATTCGTAAACCGCCTCGCTGTCCCCGTCGCCGGACATATCCTTGAGCACATAGCATTGGCCGTCCTCTTCCCCTTGGGAGTCTGTCACCATCAAATAGTTCATCCCGTTGATCCGGGTCTCTTCCAATACGTAAAAATCCACGGGCTCCCCGTCATCCGTCCACAGCGTAATCTTTTCTTCCTGCATCACGTTTGCCTCTCCTGCACGGACTCCAAATAGGAACGCAGAATCAATACAGCGGCAATTTTATCAATCACCTGTTTCCGGTCCTCCCTGCGGACTCCGCTTTCTATTAAAATCTCATTGGCCTCTATAGTTGTCAGACGTTCATCACACAGGACCACAGGCAAGCCTGTCCTGCCTGCCAGCATGTCTCGAAATTCTTCGGTCTTCCTCCCCCGCTCCCCGACGGAGCCGTCCATATTTTTAGGGTAACCCAAAACAATGGTTTCTATATTATATTCAGAAAC
Organism: uncultured Lachnospiraceae bacterium; assembly: GCA_910584845.1. Classification (GTDB taxonomy): domain Bacteria; phylum Bacillota; class Clostridia; order Lachnospirales; family Lachnospiraceae; genus Brotaphodocola. The sequence goes on along the minus strand of CAJUDH010000003.1, from coordinate 90,261 downwards.
CAGCTCCTGGATCCGGGCGAAAGTACGCCTTAATTTATTCTCTTGTTTGCGGTTAATGGTCTCCACGCCCTGGGCGGTGATCCCCAACGGGTCGCTTACCGCTACCCCAACGGTCTTGGAACCGTAATCAAGCCCTAAAATCCTCATACACAAATCCCCATAAAATAAATAGGAATCCTGTTTTGCAGGATTCCCCGCCTAAGGCAGGCCGTTTCCATGACAGGATCCCTTTCGGCTGCATACATCGGCCCGTGCCAAACGCAGGCCAGCCGCCAGTCCGGTGCCGGGCCGCAAAAAGGCTATGCCCCCTCTTCTGCTTCCTCTTCCCCATCCGCCGGCTCCAGCCTGGTATTAATATAGACCGACATCAACTCTTCCAGGATTTCGTCCCTCTCCACCTTCATGATCAGGCTTCTGGCGCTTTTATGGCTGGTAATGTAAGTCGGATCCCCGGATATCAGGTACCCCACAATCTGGTTTACCGGATTGTACCCTTTCTCCGTCAGGGCCACGTACACCTGCTCTAACACTTGGCTTACATCCATCTTATTCTCTTGTACCGTCTCAAAAAATTGTGTATTATGAATTTCGCCCATGTTTTTCACGTCCTTTAACTATTCTTCTCTATTCTATACCAATTTGTCCAATTCGGCAAGGGGGATTTCAAAAGAATTCTGGCTGCTAAAGGTTTGGGCCACTGGCTTATCAGCACAAAATGCTTTCCGTCAGCATCCGCCGGGGGACCAGGGGCACGATGGTATTGGGGGCCTGCCCCCCGTAAGGGACAGCCGCCTTCACATATTCCCGGCTGTGGCCCATGATATAGGTTTTTCCGTCTACCGTAACCGTTTCCTCCAAAAGCACTTGCATACCCTGGCCCAAAAAACTGCGCCGGTAAGCCCCCGACATGGCCTTTTCCAAAGTGAGCAGTTCTTCGCTGCGCCTAGCCTTTATCGCCTCCGGCAGCTGGCCTGGCATTTGGGCCGCCCGGGTCCCGTCCCGTTTCGAATATTTAAACACATGCATTTCATAAAAACGGATGCGTTCCAGAAATGCCCTGGTTTCCTCAAACTCTTCCTGGGTTTCCCCCGGGAATCCTACAATCACGTCCGTGGTAATGGCCGGACTGGTGAAAAACTCCCGCAAAAGGCCGCACCGCCCCTCATATTCTTCCGTTGTGTAATGCCGGTTCATCCGCTTTAAAGTCTCGTCGCAGCCACTTTGCAGGGACAAATGGAAATGGGGGCATATTTTTTCCATTTCTGCTAAGGCCGCCACAAAATCCCGGGTAATAATGCGGGGTTCCAGGGACCCCAAACGGATACGGGACAAACCTTCTATGGGGTGCAGCCTCCGTAAAAGGCCCAAAAGCCCTCCGCTCCCCCCGGAAAAATCCGTGCCATAAGAACTAAGGTGGATCCCCGTCAACACCACCTCCCGGTAGCCCGACGCCGCCAGGGCCCGTACTTCCCCTTCCACGTCTTCCGGGCTGCGGCTGCGCACCCGGCCCCGGAGGTAGGGGATAATACAATAGCTGCAAAACTGGTTGCAGCCGTCCTGTACCTTGATAAAAGCCCGGGTATGGCCGGCGTCCCCGCCTTTCCCCGGCCCTTCAAGGCCCTTTGCCGCCTCCTGTTTTGCAGCCTCCCCCCTTTGGGAAAAATACCGTTCCAATATGGTCGCCAAGTCCTTTTTGTTTTCGTTCCCGACCACCAAATCCACAGCCGGGTCTTGTTCCAGCTCCCCGGCCGCCGCCTGGGCATAACACCCTACTGCCACCACTACCGCCGCCGGATTCTGTTTTTTTGCCCGGTGGAGCATTTGCCGGGATTTCCGGTCGGCGATATTGGTTACCGAGCAGGTATTCACCACATATACGTCCGCCCACTCCCGGAAATCCACCACCTCATAACCTGCTTCTTCCAAAAGCCCGCCCATAATCCGGGCCTCATATGCATTCACTTTGCACCCTAAATTGTGCAGCGCCGCCTTCTTCATAAAACCTCCCCGTCAAAAACCCGTCCCCGCCGGCCGGCGAAACGCCCGGCTGCAATTTTCATGTAAACTCCCTATTGACTTTTTTACCATATCTAGGTAGTATGTTATCAGGCAAAAAGAAAATGACAGCCCACATAACATGGCAAGTAAGGAGGCATTGCATATGAAAACTGTCCGTATTTCATTGAATTCCATTGATAAAGTAAAATCTTTCGTAAACGACCTAACCAAATACGACGTGGATTTTGACCTGGTTTCCGGCAGGTACGTCATAGACGCCAAATCCATTATGGGGATTTTCAGCCTGGATTTGTCCAAGCCCATCGACTTGAACATCCACGCCGAATCGGGTATCGAAGAAATCCTCGAGACCCTCGCCCCCTATTTGATCTGAACGCGGAAGCATATCTAAAATTGCTTCCCGTCCCATGTGCGCCACACTTTGTAGGGTTTCCAGGCGCCCATATTGGGTTTTGGTTCAAATACGGGCAACACAGCTATGCTGCGCCAACTGGATTTGAACCAAAATCAACCGTACCTGGGCCGGCCGCAAAGTGGGGCCCGCATCCATTTTGGATTTTAATCGCACCAGATCATCTCCGCCGTATCCACGGCTTCCCTCACCATCTCTTCGATCTTCCCTTCCAGATTTTTTTCCGATTTACGGATCCGCTCCAGATTTGGTTTAATCACGGGATGCTTTGCCACAAATATGGTGCAGCAATCTTCAAAGGGCTGGATGGAAGTCTCAAAAGTCCCTATTTTCTGGGAAATATCTACAATTTCCTGTTTATCAAAACCGATCAGTGGCCGAAATACCGGCATCATGCACACTTCGTTGGTCGCCGCCAGGGATTTTACCGTCTGGGAGGCCACCTGCCCGATGCTCTCTCCGGTAATCAACGCCAAACCGTCATTTTTCCTTGCGATTTCCTCGGCAATCCGCATCATGTAACGCCGCATAATAATCGTCAGCTCTTCATGGGGGCATTTGTCATAAATCAGCAGCTGGATGTCGGTAAAATTCACCACATGCAAAGGGATCGGCCCGGAATACCGGGCTACCAGCCTGGCCAAATCGACCACTTTTTGCTTTGCCCGGCCGCTGGTATAGGGCGGGGCATGAAAATACACCGCATCTACCTTTACCCCCCGTTTGGCAACCATATAGCCGGCTACCGGGCTGTCGATGCCCCCTGACAGCAGCAGCATGGCCTTGCCGTTGGTGCCTACGGGCATCCCCCCCGGGCCGGGGACCATCCGGGAATAAATATTGACCACTTTGCGGACTTCCACTTTCAGCAGCACGTCCGGCTTATGGACATCCACCTTTGTGTCCGGAAATGCCTCAAGGATCCGCTCCCCCAAATCCCGGTTCATCTGTTCCGAATGGATGGGGTATTCTTTGTCCGCCCGGCGGCTCTCCACCTTAAAAGTAAAATGTTTGTCCGGGTAAACCTGGTCCACATAATCTACTACCGTCTCTTTTAGCCGCCCGAAGTCTTTATCCTCCACCTGCAGCATAGGGCAGATCCAGGCTATGCCAAATACCCGCTGCAGCGCTTCCATTACCTGGCCGTAATCATAAGGGCCCATGGCCTGTACATAAATGCGGCCGGACTCTTTCGAGGCCAGGAACGTCCCTTCTACTTTTTTCAGGGCATTTTTTATCTGATGGACCAATGCGTCCTCAAACAGGTACCGGTTTTTCCCCTTGGTCCCGATCTCTGCATATTTAATTAAAAATGATTGAAATTCCATATTATTTATCCTCCGTAGCCGTCCCCGGCTTTGGGCCTTACCTTGCCCGGTATTTGCGCAAAACCGGCAAAAGCCCTTCCAAAACGGAAACACAATAGTCAACTTCTTCTTTTTTGTTAAACAGCCCAAAGCTAAAGCGGATGGTGGAATCCAGCAGCTTTGCCGGCACGCCGATCCCTTTTAATGTTCCGCTGGCCCCCGGATGATGGGAAGAGCAGGCCGACCCGGAAGAAACATAGATCCCCTTATCCTCCAGCGCATGAAGGAGGACTTCGCTGCGGACGCCGGAAAAACTGGCGCTGACAATCTGGGGGGCGCCGTCCGTCCCCTTTTTGCTGTGGACCACCACGCCGTCCATCTGGGCCAGGCAGTCAATGAGGTAATCCTTAAGGCCGGTCAAATGCCTTATCTTTTCTTCATGGTTATCATACATTTCCCTGGCCGCTACGCCAAGGCCCGCCACCCCCGGGACATTCTCCGTCCCGGACCTCATGCCGCCCTGCTGGCCGCCGCCGTAGATCAAAGGCTTTACCTTCACGCCGTCTCGGATATACAAAAAGCCTACGCCTTTGGGCCCGTGGATTTTATGGCCGCTCACCGACATCAGGTCAATCCCCTGCCTTTTCGGGCGGATGGCATATTTTCCATAGGCCTGGATGGCATCCACATGGAACAGCGCCTTTTGGTTTTTCGCCTTGACCGTCCGGGAAATCTCCTCTACCGGCTCCACGGCCCCCACCTCATTGTTCACATACATAACCGACACCAAAATGGTATCTTCCCGTACCGCTTCCTTCAGCCCTTCCAATGAAATATGCCCTTCGTTGTCCACAGGCAGGAACGTCACCGTAAACCCGGCTTCTTCCAGGCAGGACAGCACACGAAACACCGACGGGTGTTCAATATTGGTGGCGATGATATGCCTCCCTGCCCGTTTATTGGCAAAAGCCGCGCCGAAAAGTGCCATATTGTTGGATTCCGAACCCCCGGAAGTGAAAAGGATTTCTTTATCTGCCACCCCCAGCGTCTTGGCGATTTCCGCCCGGGACCTACGGATATATTGCTCCGCCGCCATGCCCATACCATGCTTCGCCGCCGGGTTGGCGTAATCTTCGCACATGGTTTTCACCATAATATCCTTTACGCTGTCCAATACCCGCGTAGTGGCGGCATTGTCAAAATATGCTTCCATTCTCTCTGCGCCCCCTGCCTTGCAGGTAAAACTTACCTTGCGCCATTTACCGGATAAAACTTACCGGGCCGGCAAAAGGCCTGTACCTCAACGGTAAAATTTACCTTACGTCATTTTCCAAATGAAACATCAAAATGGACAAAGCCGCCATCCCTGCCGTCTCCGTCCTTAATATACGCCGGCCTAAGGTAACCGGGCGAATGCCGGCAGCCTTGGCCTGCTCCACTTCTTCTATGTCAAAACCGCCTTCCGGACCAATAAGTACGCCTACCTCCATGCCGGGGCAAATATCCCGCAAGGCCGCCCGGGACGCTTCGATCCCTTCTGCCAGTTCATATGGGATCAGGCTGCGGCCAAACCCCGCCGCCTGTGCACAGGCTTCGTGAAAAGGTATGATTCCCCTGACCTTTGGGACCACAACCCGCCCGGATTGCTTGGCCGCGCCCTCGGCAATGGCATTCCACCGGCGCAGCCGTGCCTGCTCCTTTTTGGGCTCTAGCTTTACCACCGTCCGCCGGGTTCTCATGGGGATGACCTGGTACACCCCCAGTTCTACCGCTTTCTGGATGATCCAGTCCATCTTGTCCCCTTTGGGCAAGCCCTGAAACAGGTAAATCCGCGCAGGCAATTCACTGCTGCCTTCTTCCTCCGATAAAATGCGGACGCACACCTGGTCCCGGCCGATGGTTAAAAGCTCCCCCCGGTAATTCCGGGATATCCCGTCCCGGACCTCCACCTGATCCCCGGGCTTCATCCGCAGCACATTCCGGATATGGTTCACGTCTTGTCCGGTAATAAAGCAGCAGCCGTCTTTCACCTGATCCGGAGCAATAAAAAAATGATGCATGCTATTCTCCATTCTGTATCGGTTTCCCGCCGCGCCTGGTCATTTTCTCCGGGCGGTGATGGACACCCAGTCCCCTTGATAGGCGGCCCCTATAACCTCCCAGCCCCCGTTGGCCTCCATAGCCTTTTTTACGTCTGCTTCCTTGGTATTGAGAATCCCGGATGTAATGAATATCCCCCCTGGCTTCAAGTGCCGGCCGATGGTTTCCTGTAATAAAATAATCACAGGGGCCAGGATATTGGCCACTGCCACGTCGTACCGCCCATAGCCGGCCATCTCCTGGACGGCCTGGTCCTCAATAATATCCCCCAGGGCCATTTTAAACTTTTTTGCAGGGATCTGGTTTGCTTCCAGGTTTTCCGCCACGGCCCGAAGGGCGTTGTCGTCTAGGTCCGTGCCAAACACTTCCTCTGCCCCCAGTTTCAGCGCCGTAATCCCCAAAATCCCGCTGCCGGTCCCCACGTCCAGGATCCGGGATTGGCAGTCCACGTATTTTCGCATTTGCCGGATGCAAAGCTGGGTCGTCTCATGCATACCGGTCCCGAACGCGGTGCCCGGGTCAATCTGGATAAGCAGCTTGTCTTTATGTTCCTTTGGAATGTCCTCCCATGTGGGCTTAATCAAAATATCGTCTACCGTAAACGGCTTAAAGTATTGCTTCCAATTATTAATCCAATCTTTGTCCTCCGTCTCCGATACGGTAATGGTGCCTTCCCCCACATCCACAAACAGGCGCAGCCCGTCCAGCCCTTCTTTGACCTGGCTTAGGACTTCTTCTTTCCGTTTCGCCTCTTCCAAATAGAAATTGACCCTGGCCGTGCCGTCGTCCGGGGGCAGTTCCGGCAAAATGTCAATAAACATCCCCCGTGTATCCGCTTCGGACAGGGGGACGTTGTCTTCCACCTCAATCCCCTCGATGCCCATATCCCCCAGCATGCTGCTGATCAGGTCCACGGCGGCACAAGTGGTTTGTAACGTAAATTTTGTCCATTTCATGGGATTTCCCTTTCTCCGCAATGTCTGCCGCAAACGGCAACTGAAGACATCATAACACAGAAACCCCCTCTTGACAACCGTTTTAGCCCGGGAAAACCGCCTGGTGGATCCCCTCTGAAATGGTAAAGCTAAGCTGGCCCACCTTCTCGTCGATGTCCGGGGGCGTCACATAGAGGCTGCCGAATTCCGGCTCCAGCAGTTCCCGGATCAGCGCATATTGTTCGTCAGAAGACATGCCCTGGACGAAATCCCCCATCCCTTTTGTAGCCATATTGCCGGCCAATGCCCCGATCATGGCGTCAACCGTATCGTGTACGATGGCTGCCGCCCCCACCACCGTGGGCACTCCGATTGCCAGCACCGGTACCCCCAGGCTTTCCCGGGTAAGGCAATGGCGGTGGTTCCCCACACCGGATCCGGGATGGATCCCCGTGTCGGTCAGTTGAATCGTCGTTCCCAGCCTGCGGATGCTCCTGGCCGCCAACGCGTCAATGGCGATCACCAGGTCCGGCCCCGTTTCCCGGATCACCCCTTTTAATATCTCCGCCGTCTCCATACCGGTCTGGGCCATCACGCCGGGGATCAGGCCGCTTAAAACCGGCAGCCCCCTCCCCCGGCAAAACCCGTCCCCATATTGCTGCTCCAGATGCCGGGTCACCTGCAGCTGGTTCACCGCTTTGGGGCCCAGGGCATCCGGCGTCACCGAAGGGTTCCCAAGCCCTACCACAAGGATCCGCAATTCTTCCGGTTTCCGGCCCACGCCCCTTTCTTCCCGCATTTCCCCTTTCATCAAATCAACAATCAGCTGCCGCATCTGCTTTGCCAGCTCCGCGGACACCTCCCCGTGGTAATCCTCGTCTTTCTTTGCCAGCTGGCCGGCTTCCAAAGTCAGGTAAGTCCCCTGTGGTTTGCCCATGGCCTTGGCCCCCCGCTCGTCTAAAATCTTCACCTCGGTAAATTTCACCTGGCTCTTCTCCTCATGCCACTCCCGCAGCGATACTCCCGAAATCTCCCCCCCGTCCCCGGGGAAGCTCTCCCGTTCCTCCAACGCCAAATCTGTCCGAACCTGAAAATCCACCGGATCCCTCATTTCCATAACTGTTTTCCCCTCTCAGATAAAATGGTTTCCTTTCCTTATACATAGCTCTATTTTTTGCAAAATCCTCCAAAATATGTATTGACATTCCCCTTTACATTCGCTAAAATAGAAAAGCATGTTTACATTGAACTGTCCGTGTCCAGACTTTGATGCAAACCAGAGATTATAAATCAAGATATTGGAGGTGAACCTATTGGCTAATATTAAATCTGCCAAAAAAAGGATTCTGGTTAATCAGACCAGGGCTGCAAGAAATAAAGCGATCCGTTCCAAAGTAAAGACTGCTTGCAAGAAAGTCGAAGCCGCCGTTGCCGCAAGCGACAAGGCTGCTGCCCAAGCATGTTTAGTTGCTGCGATTTCCGAAATTGACAAGGCATGCACCAAGGGGGTGTATCATAAGAATACGGCTTCCCGTAAGGTGTCCCGCCTGTCCAAAGCAGTAAACACCATCGCATAATCTCAAATCATAGGCTGGAATCCCATATCTGCCCCTTTGCGTGGCTGCCGCATAGGGGCAGATGTGGGGATGCGATGAAACCAATAAAGGAAGAAACGAACCATAACGAAAATCCCCTTTCCGGAATGCGTGCCGGAAAGGGGATTTTTTGTTGCCGGATTTTGCCTCCAAAACAACCTCTGTATACGATTATCCACTTATGGATAATATACATTAACGGATAATGCTGGTTTAATAAAACAGAGGTGAAGAAAAATGGTAACGTATGACCGTCTCTGGGAAACCATGAAAACCAAAGGAATCAGCCAATATCGTTTAATTAAATATTATGGTTTCAGCGCCGGCCAAATCGGGTGTTTAAAGAAAAACGCCTATGTTTCCACGCATACCATTGATGTGCTGTGCACCATCTTGAACTGCCGGGTGGAAGATATTATGGAATTCCGCCTGGACACTTCCCTGAACCCCAAGCTGGGGGTTGACCCGGCCGTGGCCACCCATCCTCCCCAGATCTCCATAGACAAAAAATAACCGTGAAATTATAAACAGAAAATCCTGCATGGCAGGATTTTCTGCGTTATCTTAGGATTCAATATTCTTTGGCAATGAGCATCTCCACGGCTATGCGCCCTTCCAGTTTGCCGCTTTTTACCGCCTCCTCCGCCTCTACGCACAGATTTACATAAGACAGGATCTGGCTATGGGAAAATTGCCGGGCCTGCGCCGTGGCCTTCCCCACGATAAAAGGCTGGATTTTCAATTTGGAGGCAATGGCGTTCCGGTCCATGCCCTGGCCCGCCAGCTCTTTCACCTGCAAAATCTGGTTAAACTGGCGGGCGATAAGGAATAAAATCCGCATAGGCGGTTCTTTCAAGGCCAGGAGGCCTTCATATAGTTCCATTGCCTTTTTCCCCTGTCGGTTGGCAATGGCAGCCACCATTTCAAAGATCCGGTTGCTGATCCGCACGGTACAGACGGCCTCCACATCTTGATCCGTAACCACCTCCCGGCCCCAAGTATAGCTGACCAGTTTTTCCAGTTCCGTCCGTATGTTTTCCATGTCGTCGCCGACCATAGCTAGAAAATACTCCATGGTCTGCCTGGTAATCTTTTTCCCTTCTTTCCCCAGAATGCCCCCGGCCCATTTTGCCAGCTGGGCCCCGTCCTGGCGGCCCAGCTCGGCAATATAGCCCAGCTCTTTGACCTTTTTGTATAATTTCCCCCGCTTATCCACCACAGACTCTACAAATACCAGGCATGTGGTGTCGGGCATTTGGGGCAGGTACTTGACCAAAGCCTCCGGCGCACCCTTAAAATAGCCGCTGTCCTCAATCAAAATAAGCCGCCGTGGGGCGAAAAACGGCATGGTATCCGCAAGGCGGATCAATGCTTCCATCTCCAGGGCCTTGCCCTCAAAACGGGCAAAATTCATGCCGTCATCACCAACGGCAGCTTCTTTTAACCTTTTTTTATAGCTGTTTTTTAGAAAAGGCTCATCCCCGCAGAGGAGGTATACCGGTTTAAACGTCTGTTCCCTAATATGCTGGTTTAATGTATGCATAAGGCCCCTTGCTTACTTTTTCCTGCCCAGCACCCGCAACAGGTAAATGAACAAATTAATGAAATCCAGGTAAAGCTGCAAAGCAGAAAAAATGGATGCCTTTTTCGCCATCTGGGGGTCATAGGCATATGCCTGATGGTAAGCCCGGATCTTCTGCGTATCGTAAGCCGTGAATACCAGGAAAATAAAAATACCCACCGTACATGCGATCATCTCAAACTGCTGCAAATTGATAAACAGGGATGCCACCCAAAATACCAGCAAAAAGGCCAGGCCGCCCACAAGGAAATTCCTCAGATTGCTTAAATCCGCACGGGTAACGTAGCCGATGGCGGCCATCACCCCAAAAAACAATGCCGTGGCCCCGAAAATAAAAAACATGCTGGGCAATTCGTAAATCAGGAAATAGGTAGAAAAAACAATGCCGTTTAACACGGAATAGGTCAGGAACAGCCCCCTTGCCATGCCCACAGACACCTTGGTGATTTGTGACGACATATACAATACCACCACCAGCTCCAAAATCCCCAGCACCGGGATGGCCATGGGGGTCATTACCACAAGCCAGATTAATTTCGTCACATTGACTGTCAAAGCCACCAGAAAGGTCACCGTCAGGCCGAGGAACATCCACCCGAAGGTCTTGGCCGTATACTGGCTCAGTGGTTCATGCTCCTGGGCGGCGCCATAAGCCCCCTGGTATTGGTTTAAATTTTGATAATCCATAAGCTCTCCTTTCCATAACAGAAACCGAATTTTTGTAGCTAACTCCTATTCTACCACACATTAAAAATTTTGAAAATGCATTTTCTTTTCCTTTTCCCCTTTTCTTAAAACCGGCCCGCAAGGGCAGAGGGGTCAACGGCCGTCCATCCACTGATCCCACCACAGCCCTTTCCCGTCCGTCCGCAAAGTGACTGCCCCGCCTTTCCCCGTCTCATACACCGTTATATGCCGGTCCTCCAGCCGCTCCATTACCTCCTGGCCCGGATGCCCATAGCGGTTTTCTTCCCCATAAGAAACCACCGCCCAGGCCGGCCCCACGGCGTCCAGCCACTTAGGGCCGGTAGAATAGCGGGAACCGTGATGGGCCACTTTTAATACCTGGACCTTTCCGATACCGCCAAAGCCCCCGTTTTCCCTTTTTTCCAGGTCCAACAGCCTTTCTTCCCCACCGCTGCCCATGTCGCCTGTAAGCAGCAGGTGGCACCCCCCGTAATCTACCTGCAGCACCAGGGAATGGCCATTGCGGCCTTCCCCCGGCAGCGCCTCTTCTTCCGGATACAGGCAATGGACCTTTAGCCTTCCCGCTAAAATTTGATCCCCCCGCTTCATCCAAGACACGTCCCCGCCCTGCCCTTTCGCAAGGGCTTCTAAACGGCAGTAGGGTTCCTCCCCTTTACCCACCTCAGGCAAAATAAGGTTTTTTATCGGTATATCCCCATGCTCCATCAACCAGGTAAGGCCGCTGACATGGTCTTCGTCCCCATGGCTGACAATTGCATATTCCACAGACCGTACCCCTTTGCTTTTTAAGAAGGGTTCCAGCCGGCCCTCGCCCAGCTTTTTCTGGTCTGAGCTGCCTGCGTCCACGAGGATAGTCCCCTGCCGGGTCCGGATGCAGATGCCGTCCCCTTGCCCCACATCCAAAAAGGTTACTTCCATGCCGCGAAGGGGCACAGGCAACAAGGCAGCAGCCGACAAAACCAGCGTCAACGCCGAAAGGCGCTTCCTGCCCTTCCGGCACATCCATACCGCCACTGCCAATAACCCATAAAAGGCAACGGCCTGCCCCATCCGGGGCCGGCCCAAAATCTGGCTGCTGCCTGGCAGCATCCCCCACAGGCGGCATAAAGATTCATACCCCCTTAAAACACAGCGGCCGCTTCCAACGGCAAACCGCCCCAAAGGCAGGCAAAAACTTCCCAAAAAAACCCCCGCCGCACCGGATGCTATGACAATCCCCATGAGCGGGACCACCAGCAGATTCAAAAAAAGGCCGTACAAAGGGACTTGAAAAAAGTGGTAGAGGACTATTGGCAAAGTCATCATCTGCATGGCAAAGCTAACAATCAAGGTTTTCCTTACCGGTCCGGCGCTTCCCTGCCCTTCAAACCCCCGGACCAGTTCCGGGCCCAAGCCCCCGATACCGGCCGCTGCCCCGAAAGACAGCTGGACCCCGGATTGGAAAAGCCTGTATGGGCTGTCCCACAAAAGCAGCAAAGCAGCCAGCCCCAATGCGGAAAGCAGGTCGTAAGCCCTCCCCAAATAGGCCGCGAGAAAACCGCAAAGCACCATCACCAGTGCGCGCAGCGCCGAAGGCGGCGCGCCGCACATAACCGCAAAACTTAACAAAAAAAAGCCGCCCAAAATACCGGCCTTGCCATAGCCCAGGCCCAGCCTGCGCAAACCTTTGTAAGCCGCCGCACTGGCCAGGGACAGGTGCAGGCCGCTGATAGCCAAAAGGTGGGAAATCCCGCTTTTTTGGTACAGGTTCCGGATTTCCTCATCCATTCCGGATTTCTCCCCCAAAATAGCGGCCTGGAATATGCCCGCATCTTCCGGCCCGGCCACCTGCTCCAAAATATGTCCGGCATAAGCGGACAATTCGTATAAACCGTCCCGGTACCACCCATATCTGCCGCCCATACCTTCCCATTGGTCGCCGAAAATCCGGTAATTCATCTTTAAAGAGCGGTAATACAGCTGATAATCAAACTCTCCGGGGTTCCTTGCCCTTTGATAGGCGCTGGCCTGGCCTTCCACCCAAAGCTTCCCCCCGGCCCGGGGCCGGGACCCTTCTTTTGCATCCACATAAACCTGGACACGCCCAAGGCTGCCAAGCCCTTTGCCCCGGCCCGGGCTAAATACCGCGCAGTCCCCCAGTACCAGCAGGAAAGATTCGCCCTTTTTGCGTATGGAAAGCACCGTTCCGGAAACTTCCACCCGTTTGCCGTCAAGGCCCAGTTCCAGTTCCCGCCGGCAATCTGCCTCTGCCTGCCGCCCCCGTGCATATCCGGCCCACAAAAAAACCAAAAACAGGAAAGGCCAGAAAAATTTCCTGTCTTTTCTGTGGGTAAGGGCTTTTTTGCCTGTCCGGAACCGGCGGCCGGCCTTTCCCTTTTTTAAATCCCACATCCCGAGGAAACAGGAAAATGCCCCGAATCCCCCTGCTAACAAAATCCCCGCCATCATGCGGGGCGCCACGGTGCCCAGCAGCCCACATCCCTCTCCAAGTACGAATCCTGCCGACAAAAGCAACAGTGGCCGTTTAATCTTCTATCCCTCCTTTTCTTCCGGCAAATTTATCGGGCCGGTACCAGCAGGGCCCTCTTCCTCCCCAATGTAGTCCAAATTCCGCTCAAACATGGCATTCAGCTCGATGGAATCGCGGAATTTTGCATTCTGTACCCCGTTGATGCTGATTTGCACCCGGTTTACGGAAGATAGCTCCGACAAAGAATTAACAATGGAATACACCGGGATATAATCTTTTACCTCCAATTGGTTATTCAAAAAATCGGAATCAAAATTCAGGTAACACACATTTTCATTCACCGACACATTTAAAAGTTTTATCCCCGGCTCCAGGGTAGGTTCCAGCCCCGGCTGTTCCGGCCCGCTAATCAGTTCCTCCAGGATCACCTTTTCCACGGAAGTATTGATATTGTGGACCACCTCCCGCTTTTCCGCAAACAGGTATTCGCCGGCTTCGTCCGTAAAATATAAAGTCATCTCCGTCCGCTCATATGCATTCACGTCGCTAATGCCATCCAGAAAATCGGAAGCCGACAGCATGCCTACCAGCTGCCCCTTGGTGTCTACCAGCGGCTGCTCCCCGGAGTAGATGGAAATATAATTGATCCCCGGGATTTGGGTCAGGGTCTTTACAAGGGCGGCACGGCAAAGGATCTCGCGGTAGGGTTCCATGGCGGTATAATTATTGTCAAAGTACAGGTAAAGCACCATATCTTCCTGCTTATATCCCTGATAAACCACTTTCTCTGACAAGGCTGCCTGGGAATCCAAGTTCGTCGGCACGTTCATAAACCGGTCCATCAATTCTTGTATCAACAGTTCCGTATCCTCGGTCCTGGTCGGATATTCTATAGGGGACAGGCGGGTCATAACCGAATTTAAGTAATAGACTTGATACAAGCGTTCCCCGTCCTCCAGCTGCTTTTCACTCCTCTGGCATCCGCTCATCCCCAGCCACACAGCTGCCAGCAAAAGCAGCAGCCTACATCGTAGCAACCGTTTCATTCCTCGTCCTCCGTTAGGGCCGGCATCCCGGCTTTGGATCGTATCTGAACATTTAGGCAATGTAATTTAAAGGGATCCTCAACGTAAAGGTACTTCCCTCTCCCGCCTTGCTGTTAAGTAAAATAGCCCCTTTATGCATTAAAACCACGTTGCGGGTGATGGAAAGCCCCAAGCCGCTGCCGCCCGTTGCCCGGGAGCGGGCCTTGTCCACCCGGTAAAACCTTTCGAAAATATGGTCGTGTTCTGCCTCGGGGATGCCAATGCCGGAATCTGCCACCTTCACGTAAAAAAACTTATGGTCCGCATCTACCGTCACCCGTACCCACCCCTCAGGCGTATTATACTTAATGGCGTTTTCCACCAAGTTGCTGATAGCCAAAGATAATTTCATCTCGTCTACGTCTGCCGTCACTTCCCGGATGCTGGCCAGGATCAGCTCCACCTTCCGTTTATTGGCAATGGGCCGCAGCCGTTTTAATATTTGCTTAACCAACACATGAATATCCACCTGGGCGATATTTAGTTCTGCCTCAGATTTATCCATTTTTACCAGCGACAGCAAATCGTCGATAATTTTGCTCTCCCGGTCAATCTCGTAGGAAATGTCCTCCATAAACTCCCGGTACAGCTCCATGGGGGCTTCCTCCATCCCCATAAGCGAATCTGCCAGCACCCGGATGGAAGTGATAGGGGTTTTTAATTCATGGGAAACATTCGACACAAATTCCTGGCGGGACTGGTCCACCTCTTTTAATTTTGACAAGGTAATGCCCACCGCCCGCGAAATATCCTGGGTCTCCCTGTATCCGTTGGCGCTGATATCCGTGTCCAGCGCGCCTGCCGCTACCAGGTTCAGCTTCTTTTGAAACTCCTTAAATGGCTTCAAAAGCATTTTTACCGCCGTCATGGCAGCCAGGATAAGGATTAAAAACACCAACAGCTCTAAAAACACCGCTTTGTCCAACATTGCGTCCAGCAAAGATAAAATGCCTTCTGTTGAAGCGGTAATCACCAGCACGCCCTCGATCCCGTTTACCGGCGCAGTATCATAGATAGGGACTGCCTGGGCAAAATAGTGTTTGTCCTTGTTATATTTGCTGCTGCTCTCCCCCTGGAAACAGCGGATCACTTCTTCCGCCACCATAAGCCTTTTTTCCGCTATGTGGAATGTGTCCTGGACAATCCTGAAATCCCGGTTGACCACCACGATCCGACCGTTATAGACATCTGCCAGGGTCTGGATTTCATTGTCCATGGCCCCGTCTTTATTCTCTCCCCGAAGGTAGCCGGTCCGGGTCATTTTACTGCTTAATATCTGGCATTGGTTCTGTACTTCCACCATCCTGGAATCCATATGGCTCTGCCGCAGGGAACTTATGAGCACCTGGGTGCACAACAATGTGGGGATCATCCCAAACAGGACCAGCAACACGGCCATGGGGATGCTTAAACTGACTGTAATATCCGGCCTGTGAAAAAACCGCCTTCTTTTTGCCTCATTTTTCATCCTGCCCCTATCCACTTCCCTTAACCTTTTCTTTTATATATCCAGGCATTTGGCCATGGTAATCGCCAACGCCCCCGGTCCAATATGGCAGGCAACGCTTAAAGATAAGGGGGCAATGATAATCTTTGGCGTCTTGGGGTAAAGCTGTCGCAGTTCCTCCTTTAGCTCCCCTGCCGCTTCCTCATTGCAAGTATGGGCTACCGCCAGCCAGGTGCGCTCCGCCCCCGGATCCCCAAACCGGTTTTGCAGATCCTGGGCCACGGCGGAAAGCATGGTAGTTTTGGCCTGTTTCATGGTCCTTGCTTTTGAAAACGCATCCAGCTTCTCCCCTTGGATCTGAAGCACGGGCTTTATGCGCAGCAGCGTACCCAAAGCCGCTGCCGCCGGGGTAATCCTCCCCCCTTTTTTCAGGTATTTCAAGGTATCTATGGTAATATAGATGCTGGAATCCATACTGGTCCGCTCCAGCTCTTCTTTTATTTGCCCTGCATCCATCCCGCGGGCTGCCATGGCCATACCGTCCAACGCGGACTGCCGCTGGGTTGCGGAGATCCTCCGGTTGTCAACCACTTGTACCCGCCCGCCATAATCTTCTGCCAGCATCATGGCCGTCTGGCAGGAACTGCTCAAACCGCTGGACATGGGGATATGGGCAATCCCGTCATATTCCCCCAGCAACCTGTCCCATAAGGCAGTCACCGTTTCCGGGGATGGCTGGGACGTAGAAATATCCGCATCGCCGGCCAAACGCCCGTAAAATTCTTGCTGGGTCAGGCTGATGTCCTCTTCAAAAGTTTCCCCGTTGATCATAAAGGGCATGGGCAGCACAAAAAGCCCTAACTCCTCCGCCTGGCTTTGGGTAATGCCACTATTGCTGTCTGTCACAATTGCCGTCTTCATATTAATCCCTCCATTTATCAGCCATTTTCCTTTTCCCTGGTTTTATATATATGCCAGCCCGTCCTCCCCATCCCGGGCACCGCCCAATTCCTGGCCCTGCACGGACATATAAAGCTGGTAATAGATCCCTTTTTGCTCCAACAATTCTTTGTGGCTGCCTTCCTCGGCAATCCGCCCTTCCGACAGCACTAAAATCCGGTCTGCGTTTTGAATGGTCGTCAGCCTATGGGCGATCGTCAGGGTAGTCCTCCCTTCTGCCAGCCGGTCCAGGGAGCGGTTTACCAACTGCTCGCTTTCGTTATCCAATGCCGAAGTGGCTTCATCCAAAATTAAAATTGCCGGATTTTTCAAAAATACCCTGGCAATGCTGATCCGCTGCTTTTGCCCTCCGGACAGTTTTACCCCCCGCTCCCCCACATAGGTGTCGTACTGGTCTTTTAATTGGGAAATAAATTCATGGGCCCCGGCCATCTTCGCCGCCTGGACCACTTCTTCCCGGGACGCTTTGGGCCTGCCGTAAGAAATATTGTCATACACCGTTCCGGAAAACAAATAAACGTCCTGTTGGACAATGCCGATATGGGTACGGAGGCTCTCTAGGGTAATCCCTTTTAATTCCCGCCCGTCAATGCAGATTTCCCCGCTGGTCGCGTCGTAAAAACGCGGGATCAAATTACACAATGTAGTTTTCCCCCCACCGGACGGCCCCACCAAGGCAATCCGCTCCCCCGGCCGGATAGACAGGCTGACATCCTTGAGCACGGAATTGTGGTCGTCGGGGTATTCAAAGCTTACATGGTCAAACCGGATGTTGCCTTTTACCTCGGTAAGGGGCGACGCCCCCGGCTCATCCAGGATTTCCACGGTGGAATCCATAATCTCTACAAACCGTTCAATCCCGGTCATACCCCTCTGAAACTGTTCGGCAAATTCAATAATCCGCCGGATCGTGGCCAACAAGGTGGTTACATATAAAGTAAACGCTACCAGGTCCCCCGGCTCGATTTTTCCTTTTACCATAAAGATACCGCCGGCCACGATTACCACCACATACATCAAACCGTCGAACATCCGGACCGTGTCCTGAAAAGACGCCATATATAAATAGGTTTCCCTTTTAATCCGCAGAAATGCCTGATTGTCCTGGCGAAATTTCTCAATTTCAATATCTTGGTTCGCAAAGGCCCGCACCACCCGGTTGCCCAACAAATTATCCTCGATCCGGGCATTTAATTCCCCGATCTGCCGGCGCTGCTTCCGGAATGCTTTTTTTACCCGCATGTTAAAATAAGAACAGGACAAAATCATAACCGGGATAAAGGCAAAAATAATCAGGGTAAGCTTAACATTGATCCCGGACAATACAAGAAAGGAAACCAGTGCCTTTAATAAGGCAATAAAAAACTCTTCCGGGCAATGATGGGCAAATTCGGTCACGTCAAACAGGTCGCTGGTAATCCGGGACATGATCTGCCCAACTTTCGTATTGTTAAAATAGCTGTCGGACAGCTTCTGCAAATGTTCAAAGGCATCCTGCCTCATGTCCGTCTCAATAAAAGCCCCCATAATGTGGCCCGTGTAAGCCATATAAAACGCCGCCAAACCGTCGATAATCCGCAAGGCAAAATAAACCCCCCCGATCTTTACGATGGCCCCCACCGTAAGGGACGCTAAGTTGCTCATCCCCTGGTTGGTAATATGCCGGAGCAACATCGGGAGGACCATTTCGCACACAGTGGTCAATGACGCACACAACAGGTCAAATACCATAATTTTCTTATATTTTTTATAATAAGGTAAAAAACGTTTCAACAATACGGTGGTCTTCATCACGCGCCTCCCGGGCTTTCCAAAATTCTCACGGCCTCTTTCGCATATACCTTAATCTACTTTTATGCCGCGCTTTTTATTCTATCGTATTTTCCGGGTAAATGGAAGCATAATTTTCAAATTTGCTGGACGAATGCCCCCAAGTGGCTTATAATAGCAGCGGAAGGAGGACTATAATTATGCCTTATTGCCCCAAATGTGATATGGAATTTATAGACGGGATCACCGTGTGCAGCGACTGCGGCGGCCCGCTGGAAGAATCCAAGGAAGCCGCCCTGGCTAAAAAGCGCCAGGAACAAGAAAAAGCCCTGGCCTTAAAACAGGCAGAATATGAAGAACAGCAAAAGGAATATGAGGCTTGGCAAGCGGCCATAGCCGAAACCCAGGAAGGTCCGGCCGCCGGCCAGGAACCGCCAAAATCCACCCATAGGCCAGAACCCTCCCATGTGTATGTGAAAAAATCACAAAAATATGACGACTTAAAATCCTCTGCCTCTGCATTCTTTTTTGTGGGGGGCGCCCTTTTGGTTTTTTCCCTCTTGTGCTGGACCGGCATCCTGAAGCTCCCCGTCGGCGTCCCTGCCTTATGCATTATCACCGCAATGGCGTTGGCTGCTTTGGCCGTTGCCGCAAAAACCGTCAAATCCGCCAAAGAAGTCCAAGGCCAAATCTCTGCCGAGGAAGACGGCATACGCCAGGCTATTGGCTGGTTTTTAGGCAACTATACCGCCGCACGGCTGGATGCCCAGCTGCGTGAGGAATACCAGGAACCCTTAAGCCCGGAAGAATTCAGCTTAAAACGCTACGGCCTGATCCAGGACATCCTTATTACCAACCACGATTTCACCGACCCGTCCTACGTAGAACTGCTGGCGGAAGAAATCTATCCTCAGCTGTACAAAGATTAATGCCTCCTTGCGGCCTACGGCGGCTGTTTGTAAAATGTCAAAAATTTTATAAAAATGCCTATCACCATTTTCTTGTTTTGTGTTACAATAATTATGGCATTGCTTCCATCCATGCCATAAAACATAATTCTCATAGGAGGTGCAAAGAGATGGGGAAAATGATTTTGGGATTAAAAACCGGGCTGGCCACAGGCGTCCTTTTTTCCTTGATGGCCACCAGCAGTTTTGCCGCGCAGGTTACGGAAGAAAAGGCGAAATCCATTGCCTTGGAAAACGCAGGCGTAAAAGAAAAAGATACTTCTTATATCCTGGCTAAATCAGGCAGGGAAGACAATCAGCCCATATTTGAAGTGGAGTTTTTGACCAATGACTTTCAAAAATATGAATATGAAATCCTTGTGGAGGACGGCATAATCTTAGAGGTGGGCTATGAGTTAAAAAAGGACGCCGGAAAGGAAGGGGCGGCCCGTGTTACTTTGGAACAGGCGAAATCCATTGCCGCCAGCCATGCAGGGCAAACGGAAGAAACCGTGTCCTATGATGAATCCAAGACCGAATACGACGACAACCGGCTGGTCCACGAAGTTGATTTCCATACTTCGGACCAAAAAGAGTACAGCTACGAAATTGACGCCGCCACCGGAAAAATCCTTAGCTGGGATTACGACGGCAAAGGCTACCTCCAGTTCCTGAAAAACAATGGCTCCGGTTCAGCGAAAAGCGCTGCCCCCATTACCCTGGAAGACGCCAAAGCCATGGCCCTCAAAAAAGCCGGCCTGAAAGAAACCGATGTGGTTTGGAAAAAAGCAGGGCAAGAATATGAGGACGGCAGACTGGTTTACAAAGGGGAATTCCTATGTAACGGAATGGAATATGAATTTGAGGTCGACGCCGCCACCGGCAACTTCCTGGATTGGGAAGTGGAAATGGATTAGCCCGCCAAGCCCATAAAGGCATAATCATGGCCTACCTAACGTATATAGCCAGCCTGGCCGATCCGGCAGGAAAATAGCCGGATCGGCCAGGCTGTTTCCTACTTTTACAAATCCGGATCTACAGCTTCAATTTTTTCGTACAGCGCTTTCTGGCTGTATGTCAGGGTATCAACTACACCGGCCGTCATTTCACGGGCAAAGGCTTCCTGGTCCACATCCACAAATTCCATCCCTTCCTCAGCCAGCAAATGCTCCAGCTCCTCTTCTTTTTCCAAAAACAGCCGGTGTTCATATCTTTGCATTTCCTGGCCGCCTTCCACAACTATTTGCTGCAAATCGGAAGGGAGCGCGTCAAACTTTTCCTTGCCCATGGCAATATAAACCCACCCCCGCAAATGTTCCGTCCGGATCACATAGTCCTGCACTTCATAAAAATTCCCATGCCAAACCATTGCCAAGGGGTTTTCCTGGCCCTCGATAACGCCTTGCTGCAAACCGTCATAGACTTGCGTCAAAGCCATAGGGGTAGGCTTGGCCCCAATCGAGCGGAAAGCCGCCACAGTCATTGCCGACTGGGGGGTGCGGATCACAAACTTGTCCATATCCCCCGGTGACACAACCTTCTTGTTTGCCGTGACATTGCGGGGCCCCCGTATAAAGTAGCCCAGCACTTTCATGCCGCATTTTTCCATGAGCCCCTCCAGCTCTTTGCCCACGTCCCCGGTGAGCACTGCCTCCATATGGGCATCGCTCTTGATTAAATATGGCATGCCAATAATCCCCAGGTCCGGCTGGTATGTCTGCATAGACTCGCCGGTAAACGTTATATCGCAGCCATTTTGGGTCAAAATGGACTGGATCATGTCAATCTCTGTCCCCAGCTGGCTATCGGGGTAAACATTTACCTGCATACGGCCTTGGGACTTTTCTTCCACATAATCTTTAAACCTTAAAGCGGCCTGATGCCAGGAATCGCCCTCGCCATTGGTATGGCCGAGATTGATTACATAATTTCCATTGCCTTCCGCAACAGCCCCCACTGCCCCACCGGGCCTCACGCTGCAGGCAGCCATAGAGAATGCCAAGGATGCCATAAGCAAAAAGGGGCACCTCCATTTCCCCCGTCTCATTCGTCTGCCCAATCCCATAACCCCTCCCGTTGTTGGCTATGCCCAAAAGCCACATGCTAAAGCCCGCAAAAACCCCCGCCTATGCCATGCAGGCACCACATAAAAGAAGGGCGTTCCTTTGGTGCGCACCCGGCCATTTGGTTTTACTCCCTATATTCTTGGCATGCCGGAAAACATCCCGGCCCCTTTAAACGCCTGAATCTGGAATGTGCCTGAAAAATACCTTCTGCCAATCGTGCTTCCCGATTGGCTAAACGCCGTAGGCGCCCTTGCGGGGATGGCCCCTGTGGGCAGCCCAGCGGGCTTGCGCAGACCGGGCCAAGGCCGAATCTCTTGCACAAGCGGGCAAGCGGCAGGGGTGATTTTTCAGGCACACAAAGGCCTGTTATTTTAGCAGCAGCGATTTCCCTGTCATTTCGGCAGGCTGCTCAAGGCCCATTAACTCAATCAAAGTGGGGGCGATATCCGCCAGGCAGCCGCCTTCCCTCAGCTTGTAGGACGGGTCTGCGTTTACCAGGATGAAAGGCACCGGATTGGTGGTATGGGCGGTAAAAGGTTCCCCGGTCTCATAATCAATCAACTGCTCTGCGTTTCCGTGGTCCGCGCAGATAAACATGACGCCGTCCGCCTTTTTAAGCGCCTCCACGGCCCGGCCGACACAATGGTCAACGGCTTCGATGGCTTTGATGGCCGCAGCCTCCACGCCCGTATGGCCTACCATGTCCGGATTCGCAAAGTTAATAATAATGACATCATAGTCCCCTGACAGGATGGACTCTACCAGTTTGTCGCATACGCCAGGCGCGCTCATCTCCGGCTTCAGGTCATAAGTAGCCACTTCTTTGGGGGAGGGGATCAGGAAACGGTCTTCCCCCTCGTTGGGCTCTTCGATGCCGCCGTTAAAGAAAAACGTCACATGGGCATATTTTTCTGTCTCGGCTATCCTGGCCTGCCTCATCCCGTGCGAGGCCAGGAATTCGCCAAAGGTATTGGTAATGGATTCTTTGCCAAAAGCAACCAGCTTGTTTTTGATGGTCTCGTCATAATCGGTAAAGCATACGTAGGTCGTTTTCACCCGCTGCCCCCGGTCAAACCCGTCGAACACCTCGTCGCAGAACACATGGGTGATCTCCCTGGCCCGGTCCGGACGGAAATTATAGAATATAATGGAATCGTTGTCTTTGATGGTAGCCACCGGGGCGCCGTCTTTCATGACCACGGTGGGCATAACGAATTCATCGGTTTTCCCTTCGTCATAAGATGCCTGGATCGCTTCCGTTGCGCTGTCCCCCGCCACGCCTACGCCCTTAGTCAATGCGTCATAGGCAACCTTTACCCGGTCCCAGTTCTTATCCCGGTCCATGGCGTAGTAGCGGCCGGCCACCGTGGCCACCTGCCCTACCCCCAGTTCCTTCATTTTGGCTTCCAGTTCCGCCACGTACCCCTTGCCGGAAGCCGGCGGCGTATCGCGGCCGTCCAGGAAGCAGTGCACATATACCTTCTCAAGGCCATTTCTCTTTGCCAGCTCTAACAGCCCGTAAATATGGGTGTTGTGGCTGTGCACCCCGCCGTCCGATACCAAACCATACATATGCAGCGCCGAGCCATGCTTCTTGCAGTTCTCTACGGCTGCCATAAAGGCTTTGTTTTCAAAGAAATCCCCGTCCTGGATGGACTTGGTAATCCGGGTCAGCTCCTGATATACGATGCGGCCGGCCCCCATATTCAGGTGGCCTACCTCCGAGTTGCCCATTTGGCCTTCCGGAAGCCCTACTGCCATGCCGCTGGCCTGCCCTTTTACAAAGGGGCATTGGCCCATCAGCTGGTCCATCACCGGGGTTTTCCCCTCACAAACCGCATTGGCCTCACATTTGTCATTCAGGCCATATCCGTCAAGGATCATTAATACCACTGGTTTCTTGCTCATCTGTAATCTCCTTCTGTTTAACGACCGTCATGCCCGGTCTTTTGCCCTATGTGGCGGCTGCCGCAACAGGCCCTGATTGGATTCTATTGTACTGCATTTCCTGCGGTTTTTCAAGATTCTATCCAAAACTTTCTTCCCCTAGCCGTACCTTCTCCAAATATCGGGCCAGCTCCTCATCCACCCCGTCAAACAAGGAATACCTGCCTGTTTTTTGAAGCTTGTCCCGCTCCTGCCAGATCTGCCTGTCTGTCCGCTCCACATCCTCCCGCAAGTCGTTGGCTGACATCAAAAGGCAGCCCTGGCCCCGGATAATCAGCTGTTCCAGGCCGTCGGAAGTGGCTACCGTCACCCGGGACTTTTGCCCCATCTCATGGGCGAACTTCTCAATATACTGGTCGGCTGTTTCCGCCTCCTTTGTGTATACCACGTGGATATTATGGTAATCCGACACATGGCCCATGTTTCCCGTTACCTTGTACGCGTCAAAAACCACAATCAGTTCACACTGGCGGAAGGCCTGGTAATTGCAAAGGAGGTCCATCAAACGGTACCTTGCGCCGTCGATGGTCAGCCGGGCCAGCCCCCGCAGCTCTTCCCAGGCATAAATAATATTATACCCGTCTACCAGCAGGTATTCCTTTTCTTTCTCCCCGTTTTGTGCCTGCCTGGCCACAGGGTCCCCCTTCCCCTTTTGGGGGCCGCCCCGTCCGCCGTCCTGCCCGCGGGCCGGGGGCTTTTGCCCATAGGCCACCCGCCTTGGGCCTTCCCCGCCAGGAGGCCTGCGCCTGCGCTCCCCGTAAGTACGGGTAAAAATCTCTTCCAGCTCTTTTTCTTCCTCCCCAAAGGGCAGCGGCTGCCTGCCGGCTGCCCTTTGGCCGCCTTTTCCGCCCCCGTCCTCGCCGCCATGCCTTTTTGACAGGAACCCTTCCACATGCATGTAGTCCTTTACCTGGTCCCACGGCACCACAAAACCGGCCCCGTGGGCGCAAAATACGGAGCTGGCAGGGTTGTCTGCATCCGCCTCCGGGTCGTATCCGGCCGCCTGCACCACTTCTGCCTCCTTGCGGCATGGCCCGTACCCGTCCAGCACACAGGACAGCTTCCCCCTGCCCCTGGTATACTTTGCCACTTCCCTCTGGTATTCCCGTATCTCCGACACGGGGACGGTCCCGGTCAGCACTGCCTTATCCCCTTCGGTCCGCAACGGTTCCAAAACGCCTTGCATCCGCTCTAAATCTGCCATGGCACGTCCAACGGATTCCAAAGGCACTTCCAGGAAAAAGGCATAATACGGCTCAAGCAAACAACACTCTGCTTCCATCAGGCCCTGCCTCACGGCCCGGTAAGTGGCCTGCCTAAAGTCTCCGCCTTCCGTATGTTTTAAATGGGCACGGCCGGAAACCAACGTAATTTTCATATCAGTGGCTTCTGCCCCCGTCAATACGCCTTTGTGGACTTTCTCTTCCAAATGGGTCAAAACCAAGCGCTGCCAGTTCCTGTCCAATTGTTCTTCACTGCAGCAGGTGTCCAGCTGAAGGCCGCTCCCCCGCTCCCCCGGCTCCATCAGCAGGTGTACCTCCGCATAGTGGCGCAGTGGCTCAAAATGCCCCACCCCTTCTACCGGGCACAAAATCGTTTCTTTATATACAATACTGCCGGCGCCAAACTCCGCCTCAATGCCAAAACGTTCCCGGATCTGGTTTTTCAAAATGTCCATTTGGACCTCACCCATAACCTGGACGTGGATTTCCTGCAAAACATCGTCCCAAATTATGTGGAGCAGCGGGTCTTCCTCCTCCAATTGCCGCAGTTTTGGAAGTACCGAATGGGGGTCGCACCCTTCCGGCAGCAGGATCTGGTAATGCAGCACCGGCTCTAGCGCCGGCAGCCGGGATTCCGGCTCCGCCCCTATCCCCTGGCCCGGATAAGTAGACAGGGGGCCGGTAACGGCGCACACTGTACCCGCAGGCGCCTCCCCCACCGTTTCAAATTTTCCGCCGGAATAAATCCGGATCTGATTTACCTTCTCCGGCATTTTCCCTTCCAGGGCTTCCTTCACCTTCAAAGACCCGCCGGTAACCTTCATATGGGTGAGCCGGTTCCCTTGGCCGTCCCGGGAAACCTTAAATACTTTGGCGCCGAATTCCGGTCCGTATTGGGGGCACCGGACCCATTGTTCCAAACCGGTTAAAAACTCCTCTATGCCGTCCCCTTTCAAAGCCGAGCCAAAATAGCAGGGAAAAGCTTTCCTCTGGGCGATCAGCCGCCGGATTTCCTCAGGTTTTACTTCCCCTTGCTCTAAGTAAGACTCCAAAAGGGATTCCTCACATACGGCCAGGTTTTCCTGCATCTGCCCGGCGTCCCCGCCAAAATCAATGCAGTTGCCGTCCAGCCGTTGTTGCAGCCCTTCCAGCAGCCGCCCCCGGTCTGTGCCGTCCTGGTCCATTTTGTTGATAAACAAAAAACAGGGGATCCCGTAGCGCTGCAGCAGCCGCCACAAGGTCTCAGTATGGCCTTGCACCCCGTCTGCCCCGCTGATGACCAAAATCCCGTAATCCATCACCTGTAAGGCCCTTTCCATTTCCGACGAAAAATCCACGTGGCCCGGCGTATCCAAAAGGGTCACTGACATCCCTCCTAGGGGGAATACCGCCTGTTTTGAAAAAATCGTAATCCCCCTGGCGCGCTCCATCTCGTCTGTGTCCAGGAACGTATCGCCAAAGTCTACCCGGCCCATTTTCCGGATTTTCCCTGTCCTGTATAAAATCGATTCCGACAACGTTGTTTTCCCCGCGTCTACATGTGCCAATATGCCGATAACCACTCGCCTCATAACAATTTTCTTTCTCTTTCCTGTTTACTGTAAAGGTACCGCCCCGGTAAGGCGGCGCCCTTGGCGCCCGGTCCATACCGGCCCCAAAATGGCGGCTTCCTATGTGCATCCGCCGGAGGCTTTTAGGGGCACCCGCTGCGGCGCCTGCCGTACAGCCACGGGAAGCCCCGTAGCAACGTAATGTAATAGTCCTTGTCTATTATAACGAATCTTGCCGGCTTTGTCATTGAAATTGTAAAAAAGAATATGAGCATGAATAAAAACGGATTGTCGGGTAATTTCCGGCGAAACGCCAGATGCGCTTTCCTAACAAGCGCCGCGACCGGCAGCCACGCTGCCCCTTGCAGATCAGAAGTCTGCGTCAAGTAGTTTTACTATAGCACAGCCCTTTTCGTTTGGCAAGGGTAATCTTGTTTTTTGTGGTTTCAGGCTGTTGCCGATATAAAATCCCGGCATTGACATTTCTTCCGTCCTCTGGTATAATCGCCTCATTCATCGGAGGGAATATACCAAAAAGTATTTTGCCGGATAAGATGGCGGACAAAATGTCTGCTGCCTTATCCTTTTTTATCTTAGGAGGAACCCATATGGGCCACAAAACACAACCGGCCTCCTTTTCACCGAAGGGCCCATCTTAAAGCCGCTGCTCCCGTTTGCCACGCCTGTACTTCTCGCCTTGCTTCTCCAGGCCATGTATGGCGGCACGGACCTTCTTATTGTAGGGCAGTTCGCTTCTGCCGCGGACGTTTCCGCCGTCTCCACCGGAAGCCAGGTTATGCGGTCAGCCACCTCGGTTGTAACCGGCCTGGCTATGGGCATTACGATCCTGTTAGGCCAGAAAATCGGGCAAAAACGGAAGCAGGCGGCAGTTGCCCTTTGATCTTTCCCGGGCCAACTTACGTTTCCATAAAACATTGACCGGCAAAGCTTTGGCTTTAGGGTTGCTGATCGCCCTTCAGGACTTTTTGGTCAGCGTCTCTTTCCTGGTGATCCTTGCCGTCATCAATGGCCTTGGGGTTACCGCCTTTGCAGGCGTGGGGGTGGCGGAAAAACTATGTACCTTTATTTTGATGATGCCTTCAGCCAGTCCATGTCCGCCTTTGTGGCGCAGAATTTCGGTGCCCGGAAAATGGACCGGGCCAAACGGGGGATGGCCTATGGTATGGCCGTGTCTTTTGGGGTTGGCCTGATCCTGTTTTACATTTCCTTCTTCCATGGGGCTGTCCTCACCGGTACCTTTTCCAAAGACCCAGAAGTTATCCTGGCGGCGGCAGACTATCTGCGGGCTTATGCCATTGACACCTTGCTGGTATCCTTCCTGTTTTGTTTTATCGGATATTTTAACGGCTGCGGCCGGACCACTTTTGTTATGCTCCAGGTATCCTGGGCGCATTTGCCATCCGGATCCCCGTATCCTACCTTATGAGCCAGCAGCCGGAGGCATCCCTGTTTCAGGTAGGGCTGGCCATCCCCCTCTCTACGGTTATGCAAATTGCCCTGTGCTCCGCCTATTTTCTGTATCCGTAAAAAAGGCGCTTGGCTTAAAGCAAAGTTCAGGACACTGCCACCTGGCCCAAGGCACAGCCGTTGGCCATTTCCCGCAGGGCACAGTCCCGGGCCTCGTCATACAGTTGAAACCTGCGTTCCGCTTCCTGTTGGTTGTTATATACTTTCCAGTAACGGGATGCCAGGCTGTTTTGCCCCCGGTTGGCAATAAAGCCTTCCACATCCTCTACCGGGTATTCCAAAAGCACGCCCAGCTCATGGGGGAACTCCCGGCCTGCCCCCGCATAAAGCTGGTAGCGGGCCCTCAGCCTTTTTAGGACAGAAGCAATGCCCATGGTTTCATATCCGTGTTTTCGCAAAAATCGGCGGACGGCCTCTTCTTTTAAATGGTTTTCCAACCGCTCATAGCGGTATAAAAACAATACTTCCTTTTCTCCGTCCGTATAAAGGGGGACGCATATAATCCGGCTTTTCTTCAAATCTGCCCGGATTTTATGCCAGCCCCCTGGCTTCACTATAATCAGATTCGAAATCTTTACGTCTTTTAACACAGGGGCACATTGCATGGCCACCTGAAATCCCAGCCTCCCCTCTGGGCTGCAGTTTCGTAAATAAGAAAGCATCATTTCTGCCGGCATCACGTCAATCCTCCCATTTCTAAACATATTGCAAAACCCGGTTTTAATTTACCTGTGCCCACCTCAGCCACAAAAGGTAATATCCCCAAAAAGCACCGGTTCCATGCCGCCCTCAAATATTTCCCGTAACCAATGCTTTCCACAAGGTTAGCATATGCTAACTAAAATGTCAAGTATTTCTTTTGCTGTAGGCGCTGCTTTCAAAAAAAGACACAACAACCCGTTGGAAGGCTGAAACCATGTCTGCGCACCGGTTCGGCCCCGGCATCATTCCACCTTTTAAACCCACAATAATTGCCCCCTCTGTTTTGCAGCCTTATTTTTCACGGCCTGCTTCAGAGGGGGCATATGAATGTCCAAATCCGGCCTTTTTCATATAGGCCATGTTTTCTATCGGCGCTGGGGGTGGGGCCCGGTTAAAACGCCCCACAAGCTTTGCCTGTGGGGCATAAATTTTTCCTATCTCCCATAACTGACGTCGTCCAGCCGCAAATGCCTGGGCAGCCCGTCTACCATCATGGGGGTAAGTTCTGCCTGGATCAACGGCCTTACATAATTGACGAATTCCGGCATAACGTAATTGCCTTCTTCATTGATCCACTCCCTGGGCACTTTCTTTTCTATATTGGCAATCTTATGTACGTCATAAATATCCGTTACGCACAGGTAGGGGTCGTCGGAAACCCGTTTCAGGATCACCATCTTCCCGGTCTCCCCTTCAAAAGCAGCTTTTACGGCCGCGCCCCCTACCTGGTATGCTTCCGTAATGTCCACACGGCCCACAATATGGGAGGCACAGCGCTGCAAAGAATTAAACTCAATGGCCCTGGTTTTGCACCCTACTTCTTTGGAAATCTTTTCTGCCAGGTAGCGGGCCGTCCCTGTCAGCTGGCGGTGCCCAAAAGCGTCCACATAGTCGATGTTGTCGGTCAGCTCACAGACATACCGGCCGTCGGCTACTTTCACGCCCTCTGAAACGGCGATTACCACCGATTTCTTTACCTTATGGATTTCTTCTACCTTTTTCATAAACGTGTCCACGTCAAAGGTCAGTTCCGGGAGGAACAGCATGTCCGGCCCTTCGCAGTCTTCCCCTTTGGCCAGCGCCGCCGCCCCTGTAAGCCAGCCGGCGTTGCGGCCCATAATTTCCACCAGGGTCACATTTTGCTGGTCATATACCAGCCCGTCGCGGATCACTTCTTTGGTAATGGAAGCAATGTATTTGGCGGCGCTGCCAAACCCCGGCGTGTGGTCGGTGACGGCCAAATCGTTGTCAATGGTCTTGGGGACGCCCATGAACCGGATCTTGCTTCCGTTTAAGATTGCATAATCGGACAGCTTTTTGATGGTATCCATGGAATCATTGCCGCCGATATAAAAGAAATATTCAATTTCCAGTTTGTCTAAAATAGCAAAAATTTTATCGTAAACATCCTGGTCGTCTTTGATCTCCGGCAGTTTGTAGCGGCAAGACCCCAAAAAGGAAGACGGCGTGCGCTTCAACAAGTCAATATCCAAGTCACTGCGGATATGTTTGGATAAGTCCACCACACGCTCTTCCAAAAGCCCCTGGACGCCATGGAGCATCCCATAGACCGTCTTCGCCCCCCGGTCCCTGGCCGTTTTATATACTCCGGCCAGGCTGGAATTGATCACGGCGGTCGGCCCGCCGGATTGCCCTACGATTACATTTCCCATAATTGTTGCCATAATGATTCCTCCTCCTGATCGGTTCACAGGATCCGGCAAACCCCTTGCCCCGGTCCCCGTTTGTATACGGCCCGCCCTGCCTTGCCTTTGGCGGCCGTATATTGCCGCCTAAGGGCCGGCCAACATGGCACCGCCT
Organism: uncultured Lachnospiraceae bacterium; assembly: GCA_910584845.1. Lineage (GTDB taxonomy): Bacteria > Bacillota > Clostridia > Lachnospirales > Lachnospiraceae > Brotaphodocola. The sequence goes on along the minus strand of CAJUDH010000003.1, from coordinate 60,127 downwards.
TGCGGCCCGGACAGCCGGGGACCGGAAGGCAGGCCGCATGGGATGCGACCGGCACACCCTGCCATTATCCTATGGATTGTTTTACATCGCTTGCCCTATATAGTTATATTTCTATCAAACTTCTTTACAGACAAAATGGCTAATTCCATACCTATGGAAATTAGCCATCTTGATCTGTGCCGAACCGGCTGCCGGCAGCTTCCTGCCGTTACCCGGCTTTTAGCCTTCCAGGTTTAGGCCCGTCAACCCCTTACCTTTGCACCCGTCCGGAACCGTCCCCGCCGGCCAGGTTATCCACATCGGCGCGGGTAACCAGGTTAAAGTCGCCTGGGATGGTGTGCTTCAATGCAGAAGCCGCCACCGCGAACTCCAAAGCGCCCTTCATATCCTTCTTGTCCAGCAAGCCGCAAATCAGGCCCGCCGCAAAGGAATCGCCGCCGCCTACCCGGTCTACGATTGGGGTGATGGAATACTTTCTGGAATGGTAAAACTCGCGGGTCTTCCCGTCCATAATGCATGCGGACCAGCCGTTGTTGGAAGCGGAATGGCTCTCGCGCAGGGAGCTGATAATGTACTGGAACCCAAACTTGTCAGCCATCTGGTTAAAAATGTCTACATAGCCGGCTAACTCCAGCTCCCCGGAAGTCACGTCCGTATTGCCCGGCTTAAAGCCAAGGACTTTCTCCGCATCTTCCTCGTTCCCGATGCAAACGTCCACATACTGCATCAAATTGGTCATAACCTTCTGGGCCTTCTCGGAAGACCACAATTTCTTACGGAAATTCAAATCTACAGACACGGTCACCCCATGGGCTTTGGCCGCTTTTAACGCAGCTTCGGTCAGCTGTGCGGCGCTGTCGCTGACGGCGGGGGTAATGCCGGTAAAATGGAACCAGTCACAGTCGGCAAAAATTTCGTCAAAATTAAACTCGTCCGCCGTAGCCGTAGAAATAGAAGAATGGGCCCGGTCATAAACCACGTTGGAAGCCCTCATTGCCGAACCGGTTTCCAGATAGTAAATGCCCAAACGCTCGCCGCTTCTGGCAATATGCCTGGTGCCCACATTGTATTTCCTTAACGCCGCCACGGCGCATTCGCCGATGGGGTTAGCCGGCACTGCCGTCACAAACTCGGCGTCATGGCCGTAATTGGCCAAGGAAACAGCCACGTTGGCTTCGCCGCCGCCGTAATTAATGTCAAATTCGTCGGCCTGGATAAACTTCTCATTGTTGGGGGTGGACAGCCTTAACATAATCTCGCCCATGGTTACTACTTTTGCCATTGTCTTCTTCTCCTTTTTGTTTGTTGCTTTATATTAATAGTTCCTATCCCTTATTTGGCCCGGGCGGCGGCTACAGCCTCCACAAATTCCCTTGCTTTGGCGGTAACTGCGGCAAAGTCCCCGGTCTTGGCGCCTTTGGTCAGGCTGCTTCCGGTCCCTACCGCATAGGCGCCGGCCTTGATCCACTTGTCTACGTTGTCCACGTCCACGCCGCCGGAAGGCATAAACTCGCCCTGGGGCAGCGGGCCCTTAAAGGAGCTGATGGCCGCCGGCCCCACAATGTTGCCGGGGAAGATCTTGATAATATCGCAGCCTGCTTCCAAGGCGGTAATGGCTTCGGTAGGGGTCATCACGCCCGGCAGCATGGGCACCCGGTAACGGTTGCACAGCCGGATGGTATCCACATTAAGGCCAGGGCTCACCACATAATTGGCGCCGGCCAAAATGACGGCCCTGGCAGTCTCCGGATCCAAAACCGTGCCCGCCCCGATGACAACTTTATCGTTGCCTTTATATTTTTTCGCCATAGCGGCGATAAAGTCGATTGGGTTCCCCTCATCCATTGTCATAGTGATTTCGATAAAATTAATGCCGCCTTCAATGATGGCATCCACCACCTTTTCGCCCTGTTCCAGGTCCTTTGCACGAACCACAGCCACCAGGCAGTCTTCCTTCATCCTCATCAATACTTGTTCTTTTTTCATAGCGCTCTTCTCCTTTTTCTTATTGTTCGTATTTACGAATTGTTTTCATATTTACGAACTTTATGATTACATATTAATCGCTACCCAAAGATTTGTCAATAGATATTTCTAATTTTTTCTAATATAACCCATTAATTTCGACAATTGCCCTGCCTTTCCTGCCACCAGCCGCCCCAGGGATTCATAGTCTTCGGTAGGTTTGTACAGGCTGGACACGCTGATTGCCCCCAGCACGTTGCCGTCGGCCCCGAATACCGGCGCCCCCACACACTCCATATGTTCCTCCACTTCCCTGGCGTCCAGGGCATAGCCCTGCTGTTTTACTTTATCCAATTCTGCCAAAAGCGATTCGGGGTCCGTAAGGGTATTCTCTGTTTTCCGGACAAATTTAATCCGCCCCATTACCTGGCGGAGGGTTTCCTCGTCGCTGTAGGCTAAAATCGCCTTCCCCAGGGAAGTGCAGTACATGGGGTTTTTCGTCCCCACCGTTGCCGTGGTGATAATGGGGTTTTCCGGCTCGGATTTGCATATATATACCACCTCATGGTCGGACCGTACCCCAAAAAATACGGTTTTCCCTACTTCTTTGGCAAATTTCTTCAGTTCTGGCTCTAGGGCCCCGATAAAATCCAAATTGTTGGTATAATTCACCCCGATCCGGTAAGCGGTCAGCCCAATGGTGTACCTTTGCCTGGCCCCCTTGTCTACATTGACCATGCCCATCTCGGCCAACGTGGTTACAATATCATAGGCGCTGGTCTTAGGAAGGTTCAGGGTTTTGCAAATATCATCCAGGGTAATCCCTTCCGGGTTCTTTGATACCAGTTTCAAAATCTCTACGGTCCGCTGCGTCGTCCTGTTTAATTTCATATCCTCATATCCCCCTCTGCACCGGCTGCCCCTTACCGGGCCATCCGGCGGATGTCCCGTTACAGAGTAACCCCTTGCTTGAAAATAGCCATATCATGGAACCCGGCCTCCTCTGCCTTTACCTTCCTTCCGGATGCCACTTCCAGCACATAGTCAAACAGCTCCCGGGCCAATTGGGCCTTGCCTTTGCCCTCCACCATGCACCCGGCATTGAAATCAATCCAACCGCCTTTATGCCCCGCCAGTTTGGAATTGCTGGAAATCTTCACCGTAGGCACCGGGGAGGCGAAGGGCGTCCCCCGCCCGGTGGTAAAGAGCACGATATGGGCGCCGGAAACCGCCAGGGCCGTAGAGGCCACCAGGTCGTTGCCCGGGGCGGAAAGCAGGTTCAGCCCTTTCACCTTCACCGGCTCCCCGTAGGCCAGCACCCCTTTTACCGGCGCGCTGCCGGACTTTTGTGTACAGCCCAGGGATTTGTCTTCCAGCGTGGAAATCCCGCCTTTCTTATTCCCGGGGGAAGGGTTTTCGTAAATGGTTTGATTATGGCTGGTAAAATAATTCTTAAAACCGTTAATCAAAGAAACCGTCTCTTCAAACAGTTCCCTGGTCTCACAGCGGTTCATCAAAATGGTTTCCGCCCCAAACATCTCCGGGACTTCGGTCAAGATCGTGGTCCCCCCTTTGGATATGAGCAAATCGGAAAATGCGCCCACGGCGGGGTTGGCCGTAATGCCAGACAGCCCGTCGGACCCGCCGCACTTCATTCCGATAATCAGCTCGCCGGCATCTATCTTCTCCCTGTGGAAAGCCCCGGCATAGGCAGCCAGCTCTTCCAGCAGCTTCATAGCCTCCTGCTGCTCGTCCTCTACGTCCTGGCACTGCAAAAATTTCACCCTTTGGGGGTCATACTCCCCGATATATCCTTTGAGCACCGGAATATTGCTGTTCTCACACCCCAGGCCCAAAACCAGCACGCCCCCGGCATTGGGGTGGCGGACCATGTCTGCCAGTACGGTACGGGTATTTTCCTGGTCATCCCCCATCTGGGAACACCCGTACGGATGGGGAAAAGCCACTACTGCCTCTACCGTGCCTGCCACCAGGCCCTGCGCCTTTTTTTCCAGGGCGCTGGCAATGGAATTGACGCAGCCCACCGTGGGGAGGATCCAAATCTCGTTGCGGACCCCCACCTTGCCGTCCCTGCGGCGATAGCCGTCAAAATACTCATGCTCCGCCTCCTCCAGAGGGGAAACCGCCGGTTCATATTCATAAGAGAGTAAATCACCCAAAGCCGTTTTTAAATTATGGATATGGACCCAGCCCCCCGCCGGAATATCCTCCTTGGCCAAACCGATGCGAAAACCATACTTGACCACGTCCTCCCCCGCCTTTATATCTTTCAGCGCAAATTTATGCCCCTGGGGAACCTCTTCTAATGCGTCCACCTGATACCCGCCCACGGCCAGCCGCTCCCCTTTGGCAATGGTGCGCAATGCCACAGCCACGTTGTCGTCTTCATGAATCCTGATAAAATCCTGCATGACCCTTCTCCTCTTTTCCTCGGATTTTGCTTTATGTAAGTGCTTACATTAATTCTACAGAATGTTGGTTCATAAGTCAAGGCAATTTTTCTGAAAAAAACACAAACCGCTTGCAATATTTCGGTTTGCCGCATATAATGATAATCAGGTTGTAAGCACTTACACCCCCTGGGGCCCATTGGCTGCATCACCTGTCCTGCCATCTGCCTTTTGTGCCGCAGGACAGGCTTTCCCGTGCAAAAGCCAAGCTCCGGGAAGGTTTGGAAGATACACAGAGAAAAGGGGTTGTTTGATGAATATATACGATGTATCCAGAAAGGCCGGCGTGTCCATTGCCACGGTTTCCCGGGTGCTCAACGGCAGCCCCAACGTAAGCGAACGCACCAGGGCTTTGGTGCTGGATGTCATGGACGAGCTGGGCTATACCCCCAATGTCTTCGCCCGGGGCCTGGGGCTTGGCACGATCCAAACCATCGGCATCATGTGTTCGGACTCGTCCGACCCCTACCTGGCCCACGCGATCTACTACCTGGAGCAGGGGCTGCGCGCCCACGGCTATGATTCCATCCTCTGCTGCACAGGCAATTCCCTGGAAACAAGGCAAAAATATTTCAACCTGCTGCGTTCCAAAAAGGTGGACGCCATTATCCTGGCCGGCTCCAAATTGGTAGAGATGGAACCGGAGGACAACCGTTATATCATAGACGCTTCCAAAAGCCTCCCCATTATGCTGGTCAACGGTTGCCTGAAAGGGGAAAACATTTATTCCACCGTCTGCGACGACCGGGCCGCTACCCATGAAGCTACCAGCAAACTGATTTCCTCCGGCTGCCGTGACATCCTTTATGTCTATACCAGCCATTCCTACAGTGGGGTCAACAAGTTAAAAGGCTACCAGGACGCCCTAACCGGATGTGGGCTGCCGATCCGGGAACCTTACATCCGCCGGTGCCCCAAAGACGTGGCGGCTGCCCGGGAAATGCTCCTGCGCCTCCATGGCTGCGGACTGAAATTTGACGCCGTCCTGGCCTCGGACGACACGCTGGCCGTAGGCGCCGTCAAATATGCCCATGCCGTAGGGCGGGGCATCCCTGATAGTTTAAGCATCATCGGTTATAATAATTCCAGCTATGCCCTTTGCACCGACCCGGAACTGACTTCCATCGACAGCAAAATTGAGGATTTGTGCACGGCAACGATTAACACGCTTATGGGCGTATTCAACGGCAGCAATGTCCCCAGCCGGACTACCATTGCCGCCGATTTGATAAAAAGGGCAACAACTAAATTTTAATTAAGGAGGGTTACTTTCATGAAAGCATTTATGGATCAGGATTTCCTGCTGTCAACGGATTCCGCCAAAAATTTATTCCACGGTTTTGCGGAAAAAATGCCGGTTTTGGACTACCATTGCCACATCAACCCGCAGGAAATCGCCGAAGACAGGAAATTTGACAACATTACCCAGGTATGGCTGGGGGGCGACCATTATAAATGGCGCCAAATGCGTTCCAACGGGGTAGAAGAAAAATACATTACCGGCGATGCCCCCGACCGGGAAAAATTCCAAAAATGGGCGGAAACCCTGGAAAAGCTCATCGGGAACCCGCTATACCACTGGAGCCACTTGGAATTGCAGCGCTATTTCGGCTATACAGGGCACCTGTGCGGCGACACCGCCGAAGAAGTCTGGAACCTGTGCAACGGGCAGCTTCAAAACAAATGGAGCGTCCGGAGCCTGATTAAAGCTTCCAACGTAACTTTAGTCTGCACCACCGACGACCCCGTGGATTCTTTGGAATGGCATGAAAAAATTGCCAAGGATAAGGATTTTGACGTACAGGTGCTGCCGACGTGGAGGCCCGATAAGGCAAACAATGTGGAAAAACCGGACTATGCCGGCTATATCGCCCGGCTTTCCAAAGCCAGCCAAGTTTCCATCCGCAATTTTGCCACTTTGAAGGAAGCCCTGGTTAAGCGGATGGATTTCTTCCACCAAATGGGCTGCAGGATCTCTGACCACGCACTGGAATACGTGATGTATATGCCGGCCGACGAGGCGGAAATCGACGCCATCATTGCCAAAGCAATGGCAGGGGAAACCATAGGCAAAGAGGAAGAGCTGAAATATAAAACAGCATTCATGTTGTTTGCCGCCAAGGAATACCACCGCCTGGGCTGGGCCATGCAGCTGCACTACGGCTGCAAACGGGACAACAACGCCTACATGTATCAAAAGCTGGGGCCGGATACCGGCTTTGACTGCATCAACAACTATGCCCCCTCGGCGCAGATGGCCGACTTCCTCAACGCCTTAAGCGCTACCAATGAGATCCCCAAAACTATCATCTACTCCCTAAACCCCAATGACGACGCATCCATCGGCACCATCATTGGCTGCTTCCAGGACCCCTCTGCCGCCGGCAAACTCCAGCAGGGTTCCGCATGGTGGTTTAACGACCACAAAGCTGGCATGGCCGCCCAGATGACCAGCCTGGCCAATTTAGGCTGCCTGGGGAATTTTATCGGTATGCTCACCGATTCCCGCAGTTTCCTCTCCTATACCCGGCATGAGTATTTCCGCCGGATCTTGTGTGAGCTGCTGGGGGGCTGGGTAGAAAACGGGGAATACCCCAACGACGAAAAAGCTTTGAAGGAAATCGTGGAAGGCATTTGCTACAACAATGCCGTAACTTATTTTGGTTTTGACCTGTAAACGCACAGCCAATCCTTGACGTCATTTCCGGCAATAAGCTGCAACACCAATGCCAATACGTTTAGGGAATCCGCGTGGGCGCCAGTGTGCTGACACGTTCATTTTCAGCCAAATGACGCAGGATAAATTTTCAGTCAGCCTAAAATAAATGGCCAAAAGCTGTTTTCCAAGCTTTTGGCCATTTTTCTACTGTGGCGACCCGCTATTGCCCGGTGTATCAATCCCGGCATGGATTGGCTTAACCGCTACGGCCAGGCCAATGCCTAACCCTTCCTGACCCGCAGGGGCAAAATGGGGCCGCTGCAAATTAACGGTTCATGCCAGGCACAGGCTTTGCTTTCTTAATCCCCATAGTACACCAGCCGTACCACATAACCTTTCTGGTCAAAATATACGCCGTTATACCAGTTTCCCCCGTCTAAACTCCCTCTGTCCAATGCATGTACGTCATTCATAATAGCCACCTCTTCCGTGGCATCCTTTCGGATATAAAGCTTTCCGTCGTAAACCGGTTTGTCTACCCGGTCGTCACTGCCCTGGTACAAGACCACTGGGCTTGCGTCGGCAGAGGGGGAATAATAGTATTGGATCCCATAAGTTTCCCCGACAGGATAAAGCCCCCCTTCCCGGTAAACCAACGTCACGGACTCCCCTGTCAGTTCATTTACCACCAATGTTACCTGCTGCCCATAGCTAAGGTTCCCCGGCGCTTCAATCCCCTGCTGGTAGACGGCATCAACCTCGTAATAATCCCCGTGGTCCTTTACCGTGCCGGGTTTGATTGTATAAGACAACACCGAGTAGCCGTCTTTATATCCATAACGGTCAACGATTTCTTTGGAAGGGGCCACTGGAAGGCCGGAAAGCGCCGCCGACGGCTCGGTATCCGCCAAAAGCTGGATATTCGCCTTTTCAAATTCGTTTAATACCCCCTCGTCAAACCCTGACGGTTCGACGGTCCCTGCATACCAGCTTTTCCCGTCAAAATAATCTTGCAAATCCTGGGACTGGAAACGCCTCCCGTGGCGGGCGTATATTTCATTCCTGGCAATGCGGAACTCTTCTTTCGACAACCCTTCCACGTCCCCCGGGGTCAAATAACGGGTATCGCTGCCCGGAAGCAGGTAATCCGCCTCCCCCCCGCGCGGCAGGCCCGCCCCCGCAAGGGGGGCCTGCCCTGTAGGGGCTGTGGGCTGCCCCTGGGTTTGCGCCGGCGTCGGCACCTCTTTTTCTTCCCGGCTGCTTTCTTCCTGTCCCCCGCTGCTTTCTTCTTCTGCCGCCTCAAACGCCAAAGCCCCTATTAGCCTCGCAACCTTGGAGCTGCCACAGCCGCACAAAAGGAAAACGGCCATGGCAACAACCCCCAAATTTATTTTCCACAAATCTTTTCCCTTCACTTTATCCTCCTTTTACGCCGTTGGGTATCCGGATTGGCTTCCGGCTACTGCCCGGCGCCTTCCCCCGGCCCTTCTAGGGACACCTGGGCATCCCCTCCGTGATTTTCCGGGGAAGCCGCCGCCGTCTCCGGGGCCGGTTCTTGGGGTTCCGGCTGGACCTCCGGGGCCGGTTCTTGCGGTTCCGGCTGGGCTTCCGGGGCCGGTTCTTGGGCCTCCGGGGCGGGGGCCGGGGTTTCCGGAACCATGTTGGCCGGACCGTCGGTCTGCGGCGGCTCCGTCACGGAATAAGCCGGACCGGGGTTTTCCGTAGAACCGGAACCCTCACCGGGAATGGCTGGCTGGGTATTCTCGCCCCCCTCTGCCGGGGTTTCCCCTACCGGCGTTTCTGCCGGCGCGCCTTCCCCTTCCGGATTGGCCGCAATGGTAGGTTCCGGCTGTACCGGCGCCGGGGCCGGCGGGGCCGCTGCCGGCACTGCAGCCGGGGCATTGGATTTCGGTGCGGAAGTTTTGCCGTTGTCGGTACCGTCTAAGCGGTAACACAATACCGGATCCCCCGCGGAAATACTTTCAAAAATGCTCTGCGCCGCTGACCGGGGCAGGTTGATACAGCCATGGGAGCCATTGGTCTTATAGATCCTTCCGCCAAAAGCCCCCCTCCAGCTGGCATCATGAAGGCCTATGCCGCCGTTAAATGGCATCCAGAAAGATACGGGGCTGGCATACCCGGGCCCCCGAAGCACAGCGTTACGCTGTTTATAGGTCAAAGGATAAACCCCTGCCGGGGTGGTAAATCCCCTGGCCTCGTTTCCCGAAACGAAGTCGGATTCCACCACCAATGCGCCATTTACATAAAAATACAGGTGCTGGGCCGTCAGGTTAATCTCCACATAAGTATCCCCATAGTCCGTCTCCCCCCGGGAAGCTGCCGTCTGGGAGTATACCGGCTCCCTTTCCTGGCTTACGCCGGACCGGATAATCTCGGACAGTGCCGCCGCCTCTGCGCTTTGGTTAATCCGCCACCCGTAAGTGCCTTTATTAATGGTAACCATATCCCCATAGCTGGTTTTAAAATTCTTAGGCTTGCTTGCCGTGTCGTAAGTTTCCGCCAGCTTTGCCACATACTCAGCCACCTTTTCCTCGTCAAGGACCAGGTTGCCTTCGCCGTCCTCCTTCACCCAGGTATGGGTGGTATCCCCATCCAGCACCTCTTCCTGATCCCCGAAATGGTATTTTACGGTAACGTCCGTATAATAGTTCCACCGTTTTGCCTCTTCCTGAAGCTTCGGGTCTTTTGAGGTGATTTTAGCTTTCTCATAAACGTCCTTCTCTGCCAGTGAAATGCCGTCCTGCAAATTTAATATGGCATCCGAAACCGCCTCCATCATTTTTTCCGGGTCCACGACAGTCCCCGGCTGCTCGGGCATAACCACAAACCCTTGCCCTGGCTGGTATTCCGATAAATAGGCGTCTGCCGGCGGCTGCGCTTTATCCCGGTCCATACAGTCCAGGCCGTCTATGGCGTCCTGAAGCTTATCCCGGTCATAAACCACCATAGTCTCGATGGTATGGCTGGCCCCTTCGATAAAATGAAGGCCCCAACGCATAGGTTCCTGGCTGGCCAACAAGTTTTCCAGAGAGCCGTCATACTCCGGGTGAAGGCCGATCTGCCCGCCGTTGATCTCCTCCTTGCCCCCGTCACGCCCCTCAAGCTCCAAGGTATATGCGACCATACTGCTGTCGATCATTTCTTTTACCTGGGCTACGGTTTTTCCGGAAGCATCCAGGCCATTGATCACTGTGTTGGGGAAAAATACGCTTTTATACTGCCCGCTCAAATATGTATAGGCACCTCCCGCCGCTACCGCCAGCCCACAGGCCACCGCCGCAGTAGTTATGGCGACCTTTTTCCCTTTTCCCGGGCTTTTCTTATTCTCCCCGGCATCCTTCCCATCGTTCATCTGACTTTGCATACTTTCTTTTTCCATGTATGGCCCGTTCCAGGAGGGTCCTGCCTGTTCCAAAACGGCATCCCCCCTCATGGAAGCCTTCTTCCCTTCCTCTATATTTTATCTGGCTTTGTCATTTCCCCTTAGCTGTCATTGCCGCAGGCCCGGCCCCTTCCGGGTAGCCCGGGCCTGCACGCAGCAATTCCATTATAGTGGCAACTTTTCGAATCGTCAAGATATAGAATTTGCTTCTTCCCCTATCAGCTCCGCCAATTCATTCAGGTACACCCACCGTTCCATTTTTTCTTCCAGAAGTTTTTCTGCCTCTTCTTTTTCTTCCATAAGGAGGTTTAACTTTCCGTATATTGTGGCCGACGCCCCAATCTCCCTTTCCAGCCCTTCCAGGCGTTTTTCCAAAGTGGCGATGTCGTCCTCGATGGACTCCCATTCTTTTTGCTCTTTATAGGAAAATTTCAGTTTCTTTTGATGGCTCCGGCCGCCTCGGGGGCTTTGTTTCCCTGTCAGGTCCCCCTCTTGCCCGCCTTCCGGCTTTTTCTGGCCGGGCGTTGCCCCCCCACGGCTTCCTCCCCCGCCCGCCAAAGCCCCTTCCCGGCTTTTTCTGGCGCAGGCTGCCTGATAATCCGTAAAGCCCCCTTCATACTGCACGACCGCCCCGGCGCCTTCAAAAGCGAAAATCCGCCTGGCAACCCGGTCTAAAAAATACCGGTCATGGGACACGGCCACCACAATCCCCGGGAAGCTGTCCAGATAATCTTCCAAGACCGTCAACGTCTGGATGTCCAGGTCATTGGTAGGCTCGTCCAGCAAAAGCACGTTAGGCGCATCCATCAATATCCGCAGCAAATAAAGCCGCCTCTTCTCCCCGCCGGAAAGCTTGCCTACCAGCGTGTGCTGCATGCTTCCCGGAAACAAAAAGCGTTCCAGCATCTGGGAGGCGGTGATGCTCCCGTCCCGGGCCTGAACCACTTCTGCCACGTTCCGGATGTAGTCGATTACTTTAAGGCTTTCGTCCATAGCCTCATTTTCCTGGGAAAAATACCCCAGCTTTACCGTCTTTCCAATCCGGATTTCCCCTTGATCCGGTTTTTCCCATCCCGCAACCATTTTCAGCAAAGTAGACTTCCCGCTCCCGTTGGGCCCGATGACCCCGACCCGGTCGCCTTTCAGGAAAATATAGGAAAAATCCTGTATCAGCGTTTTTTCCCCATAGGCTTTGTGAAGGCCTGAAATTTCCACAGTCGTGCGCCCCAGCCTGCTATAAGCCGACTCCAACTCCACTTCCCGGTCAAATTCCGGCCCCTGCTGGTCCCGCAAGGCCTCATAACGCTGGATATGTGCCTTCTGCTTGGTCGAACGGGCCCGGGCCCCCCGCTGCATCCAAGCCAGCTCTGTGCGCAGGATGGATTGCCGTTTCCGCTCCGAAGCCAAGGCCATGTCCATCCGTTCTGCCTTTAACTTCACAAACCCTTGATAGTTAGCCTGGTAACTGTATAATTTGCCCTTATCCAGTTCCACAATGCGGCTGGTAACGCTATCTAAAAAATACCGGTCATGGGTAATCATCAAAAGGGCCCCGTTAAATTGTTTCAAATATTCCTCCAGCCAGTCTGCCATACTGCTATCCAGATGGTTGGTAGGCTCGTCCAAAATCAACAAATCTGCCTTGGACAGCAATACGCCGGCCAAGGCCACCCGCTTTCTCTGGCCTCCGGACAGGGCCTCCACTTTCCCGTCAAAATCATAAATGCCAAGTTTGGCCAACAATGCCTTGGCACTGGCTTCCATCTCCTCCCGGGAGGTAAAATGAGGTTCTTTTCCATGGCCCCGCACAATGCTTCCCAGCACCGTGTCACCGGCCACAAATTCCGGGATCTGGGGCAAATAACGGATATACAAATTCCTCCGGTACACGGCTTTGCCCCCGTCTGGTTCCTCCAGCCCGGCCACAATCTTTAACAGCGTAGATTTCCCGGTGCCGTTAATTCCGATCAGGCCCACCTTTTCCCCTTCCTGGATGCTAAAAGCCGTATCGTCAAACAACAGCCGTTCCGTATAGGATTTTGTTAAATGTTCTATGGTTACCAGGCTCATTTTACATTCTCCTTTTCTGTCAGTGCCCGCCCTATATGGTTGCCGGCGGCGCGGGCACGGCGCTGCCCACACCGTTTGGAAATGCCGCAAGGCCGATGCCTGCGTCCTGCGCTGCCGGTTTCATGGACTTCCGGTTTTATTGGGGCGGTATTTTACCTTTCGTCATAATGATCCAAAAAATGGCGCCGCACCCCATGGTTTTTATAGGCGATGACCGTTTCCAAATTTACATTCTCCACACTTTTAAAAATATTCCCTTCCACAAACGGATTGGACTCTTTTAACTGGGCAATCAGCCTTTTCACCTCCATCCGTTTGGAGGCCTGGGCGCCGTCCGGCCCCGCCGCGGCGCAGCCCTCCGTAAACCGGCACGCGCACTGGATAAAACATAGGTGGTTGTAATCCCGCCAACGCATAATATCCGCCTCCCGGATCAAATACATGGGGCGGATCAATTCCATCCCCTCAAAATTCGTGCTGTGCAGCTTGGGCATCATAGTCTGCACCTGGCCGCCATAAAGCATCCCCATAAGGATGGTTTCGATCACGTCGTCATAATGGTGCCCTAAGGCTATCTTATTGCAGCCTAGCTTCTGGGCCTGGCTGTACAAATGGCCCCGCCGCATCCGGGCGCACAGATAGCAGGGGGATTTCTCCACCTGGTAAACAGCCCCGAAAATATCCGACTCAAACACGGTAACGGGAACCTGAAGCAGCCGGGCGTTTTCCTCAATCACCTGCCGGTTTTGGGGGTTGTAGCCGGGGTCCATCACTAAAAATTCCAGCGTAAAAGGAAATTTGTTGTGGCGCTTAAGCTCCTGGAAAAGCTTGGCCATCAACATGGAATCTTTGCCGCCGGAAATGCAAACGGCAATCCGGTCCCCCTCTTGTACCAGCTGATATTCGTTTATCGCCCGGGCAAATCGGGAAAACAGCTCCTTATGGAAACGTTTCTGTATACTTTTTTCCACTTCCCCTGCCCGGGTATCCAATTTTACTTCCATATAGGCAACTCCTTCCTACCCTTCCATACCGCTGCGGAAAACCTCCTGGACCTCTTTTCCCGAAAGTTTGTTTTTCTTTAAAAGCACCTCCACCAGCTTGTCTACGAGAGGTTTATGTTCCCGTACCAGGGCGACGGCCTTTTTCATTTCCTGGTTCAAGATCTGGTTCACCCGCCTTCTGACGTCAGGGCCGCCCCCATATTCCCCGTCCAGGACTGCCAATCCCAGCTCCTCGTCCATGCCGTAGGAACAGGCCATGGCCATGGCTGTCTTGGTCGCTTGGCGCAAATCTCCCCCCGCGCCGGTGGAAAGGCCCCCTTCTTCGCCATAATAAACGATTTCCGCCGCCCGCCCCCCAAGGGCCGTGCGGATCCGGTTGAGCAAGCCTTCCCGGGTGGAAATGTGGCCTTCCTCTTGGGCAGGATGCTCCATATAGCCGCCATGGCCCCCCCTGGCTACGATGGTAAGGTAAGCCGGCTCCTGGCCGCTTAGGTAACATAATAGCGCATGGCCGGACTCATGCCTGGCGATACGTTCCAGGTATTCATACCCCCAGTCTTTTTGGCCCCCATGTTTTATGGTTTCGTAGGCCTCGTCCAGGATGCCGTCATCTAAAATAGTCCGTTCCCTCACCGCCAGGCGGTTTGCCAGGTCCAGGACCGAAGTCAGGCCGGAAGGGCTCATCCCTACGGAACGGGCCGCAAGCCGTTTTACCATATCCCCGGAAACGGCATGAACCCGGCTTTTCCCCAATAGCATACGGATAAGCTCTTCCCTCTCCTGGGCATTGGGCAAGTCCACCAGGATTTTACAGCTGAAACGCCTGGCCAGGGCGGGGTCAATGACCCCTATGCCCCCCTGGCCCTCTTCTATATCAAAATTTGTGGCAGCCAATACAAAAACAGGCCGTTGGGGGTCCACCGCAAAACCGTCCATCTCCGCCAACAAGGCGTTCAGGGCCATTTCCTCCCCATGTCCGGAATTCACCTGCCCCCTCTTCCTGCCTACCGCATCTACCTCGTCGATAAAAACCACCGCCGGGGCATATCTCCTGGCCCGCCTGAACAAGGCCCGCACTGCTTCCGGGCCGCTGCCCTGGTACTTGGTTACAAAAGATGTGGCCACAAAGGGGATAAAGGCCACGTCGCCTTCTCCCGCCAATGCTTTGGCCAGCATGGTCTTACCCGTACCGGGGGGGCCATAAAGCAAAATCCCCTTAGGCGGCGTTATCCCCTGGGCGCTGAACCGCCTGGGGTTTTTCAAATATTCTATAAAAAACTGTAGTTCTTCCTTCGCCTGGCGCGCCCCTACCACGTGGGAAAACCGCACTGGCGGCTTTTCCACGTCGTCCAGCACGCTGTCGTTGTCATCGGCGGCAACCGTCCGCTTCAACAAAAAATCCCGGAGCCTAACCTGGATCTGGGTGCCGTCAAACGACAGCTTGGGCGCCGTGTCAAAGTATAAGGCTTTTCTCTCCGAAGCCAGGCGGGAAGCCGCCTTTTGCATATGCAGTTCCCGGCAAAGGGACGAAAGCATATCCTCAAACACGGTGAAACCGTCCCCGGCCGCCGATAGCTTCCCCCTGGCCCCTGCGCGTACAAAGCCCATCTCGAGCTCTGGGTCGATGGGGAATGCCTCTGTTTCCAAAAGGTAAACCGGAAGTTCCGGCAGCCTTTGGTGCAGGCTGCAAAACAAATGGTTCCCGTCATGGATGGCTACCGCCGCCATAGGCGCAAAATCAAAGGCCCCCTCCCGTTTTACCATAATCGTGCCCTCTCCCGGCGGCAGGCCTTTTTTTTGCAAGAGTTGGAAACCGCCTGCCTCCACACTTTTTTCTGCTATGTCTATGAGGGCCAGGCAGATGTCCTTTTCCCCGGCAGCCCGAAGGGCTTCCTCTACGTTATTGGTGGCATGGACCACGTATCCGGACAGGCCTTTGCTACACCTGCCGGCAAATTCCGGCGAACTATAAAGCAGGATTTCCGGTTCCTCCGCGGATGCGAAAAGAGGGCGGACTTCCTCCGGAAACGTTTCTGCCTGCACGGTAAAGGATATTTCCCGGATGCCGGCCAGGGCCGAAGAAAAATTTTCCTCCCCCCAAAGGCGGCAGACCTTAAACACTTCATTTTTAAAAAAAAGCTCGGTCTGGGCCCGGAGGGTTCTGGCGTCGGCCTGGCCGCCTTCCTGAAGCAAAAGGGACATGGGCACCAACGGGTCAAATTTCACATGGATGCCATATTGCTTTTCAAACAGCCCCCCCATGCGCCTAAGCTCATTGCGGCTGATTTTCTCCAGGTGGTGGGCGTCCAGGTGGTTAAAAAGCAAAATCCATCCGGTAGCCATGCGGCTGGTGATGGTTTCCGGGAAAAAGGGCCGGCCGGTCTGGGGATTGGCTTCTGACTCCAAGGCGCTTAGCACCACGTTTCTTGGAACCCCTGCCCCATTCATCCGGGCGTCCCCTTCATATAGCTTCCGGCCTGCGTTGGTAGTAAAAATAAGGATGGTGTCTTTAAAAGAAATATCCTCGTCTAAATAACGGTCCGAAAGCCTCCCTGCATCCAGGATCTGTAAAAACAAATGTATGGTGTTCAGGTGGGCCTTTTCGATCTCATCAAAAAGGAGGATACTGTGGGGGTGTGATTTGACAAACCCCGTTAAGGTCCCCCGCTTGGCATGCTGATAGCTTTTTTCAAACCCCACCAGCCCCATATAAGACTGGTGGTCTGCATAAACGGACATGTCAAACCGCTTAAACGGCATGTCCAGCCCTTGTGCCGCCTGCTCTGCCAAAAAGGTCTTGCCCACCCCCGGCGGGCCGGCAAACACAAAAATAGCCCGGGGCCGCCGCCGCTTCTCGTCGCTGGCCGCCAAAAGCTCGGCCGCAAACATCCCTTCGGCAAACCCATGGACCACATGGTCTTGGCCATATACCGTGGACAGCAGCCGGGCACGCATCCGCCGGATCCTGGCCGTCAATACCGGCAGGAAATCCCGGCTCATCTCCTGGGTTTCCCCCTGGCCTTCCGGCTCCCCCCGCTTCAGCGGGCAGACTTGCAGCATCAGGTCCGACGGGTTTTTCAAAATCACGGCAAGCATATCCCTGGCCCACAGCGCATCGGCCTTCTTCTCCTTGGCCAAGGCCTCTGCCAGCTGGACACACTTCTCCCATGCCCCTTCGTCTGCCGGAGCGCCGCCGGATATCATATACCTTAAGTGCCCCCGGGTCATGGTCGTGTCGATCTGGTTTTCCTTAAATTGCATTTGGACGTCGCGGATGTCCTGGTCAATCACTGCAAGGACATTTTCAGGCGCCGAAATAAAGTCGCCGGCATGCAGTTCGGCCAGCTTTAAAAGGGCAAGGAATATGTGTTCCACACCTAATGCATCCGAATGGGCGGCTTTCAGTTCCGCCCTTGCCCGCATCATGACAAATTTCATAGACGGAGAATGGTCCATTTCATCGCCTCCTCTCTCTCACCGCTTCTATGGCTGTCTCCAAAACAAATTCGGCAAAGTTTTCCCCTTCCCCGCAGACGGCAACGCTTCCCCCCCCTACCAGGCCTGCCAGGCGCCCGGAAGGCACAATAGCCAGGTCCGCCGCTTTCAACATCGGGATGTCCGGCTCGCTGTCGCCGGCACAGATAGTAAAATCTGCACCCAGCCTTTTCTTTAAACGCAGCAAAGCAGCCCCCTTGTGGATCCCCGGGGGGAGGAAATAGCTTTTACGCCCGGAATGGACGGCTTCGAGGGCCGTCTGGCCAGAAAACCGGCCGCCATCCGGCGCAAAAGGGCGCCTAAATCCGTTTCCGGCCCTTGCCGCCCCTTTCTGGCCGCCCCCTTCCTTGGCGCAGGCAAACAAATAGATGCCGTCTACCACTTGGACCCGGGCATATTGGCCCTGCCCCGCCAGTTCACGGCAAAGACGGTTGATTTCCCCCTGAAAAGGCGCCGCTATGTTTTGGGATTCCTCCCGCCAGCTGCCGTCTATCTCCCCATGGTCCAAAAGGATCCCTCCGTTGGCGGCTACCGCATAGTCTGGCAGGCACCCCAAAGGCCACCGGATACGCAGGTACTGGTCCAAGGAACGGGCGGTAACCGGCACGGCCTGGGCCAGCCCCTTTAAACGCCGGAGCAGCTCCACGGCCTTCGGGGCCATAAACCCCTGCTCCCTTCCCTTAATCCGCTCAATGCAAATATCCTTTTCCTGCCTGTATTTATAAGAATGGATCAGCGTGTTGTCCAGGTCGCACGCCACCAAAACTTGCCTGTCAGTTATCCGCAAGGGACCGTATCAGGCCGCAGGCCCGGTAGCGCCGCAATGGATAAATTTCCACTTCCACGCCCTTTTCCTTTGCCAATTGATATAAATGCCCCAGATGTTCCTGGTCGTCCAGGCGGTTCACCAATATCTTCCAGGGGACCCGCCTAAGCAGCACCCGGGTTGCCTCGCCGATGCTGGGCTTTACCAAATTCACGTCTTTAATATGGAAATATTTGCATATTTCCTCTACTTCCTTAAGGCCGTCCCCTTTTGGGCCCGGTTCCACAATTTCCGGCATATGCCATTCCCCGGAAAAAGAAAAATGTTGTTCTATGGAACGGATAAACCCGTAGGTCAGGTCCTGCCCCATTAAATTTTTGTAAAACGCCGCCCCATGGAAGTCGTTTTCGCCAATAATCCCTTTCCGGTAAAAGGTCCGGCTAAGAAGGCCGGACACTGTGGAGTTTAAGCAGGAGCTGGCAATCAGGAAATCCTCCCTAGTCCCCCATCTGGCTGCCAGGCCTGCCGGGTCGGAAAGGACTGCCAGGCCGGGGTCCACATCCGGGTAGCCTTTCATGGCTTCCTCTAACTGGCGCAAGATAGCCCCTTTCCCCGTCCAGCCGTCCACAAATTGGATGGCCCCGGGCCTGTGCCTGTCCAAAATATACGCCATGGCATTTCGGTCAATGCCCCTTCCCCGGATCAAGGAAATGGTATAGTGCCTGACCGGGGCTTGGTATTTCTTCTCCAGGTAATGTTTGATTAAGATCCCCACAGGGGTGCCTGCGCGGGCTAAGGACACCAAAACCACATCCTCCCCCTTGTCCTTCCAAATCCATTGGGCCACAAAGGCCACTGCCTGGGCGGCCATTTCCCCGTAAAGCTCCAAGGCTTTGTCATATGCCTGTAAATATTCTTTGGAAGGCTCATACTCCAAAGGGAGCATCTCCGAGTAATGCACCCCTTTTTGGATCAACGCCTCCCTCTCCCTGGTAGCCAAAGGGGCCACCATCCCGGAAATGTCTTTCAAAAGGACCGTCACGTCATCCGGATGATAGGAACTAAACATGTTTCCCTCCCAACTGCACATATAAAAGGGTGCCGCAGCCATACCGGCAGACAGCCCTTGCCACGTCCACAAGCCCTTTCCCGCCGTCCTTTGCCCCGTCCGATACGACGATGGCCAAATCATAACGGCCTAAATTGTAAAGGTAGGTTTCCCTGCCCTCTTCATAAAAGCTGTGGATTTTCTCGCCGGACCGGATGGGGTACCCATCCTGGGCGCTGATGCCGATGGGGCTGCGGGTGGTAGCATGGCACCGGACCAGGCTGGCAGCCCCCGACCCCTCGATAGCCTTCCCCAAAATAAGGGCCGGGTACATGCATTCTTCCGTGCCTAATACCAGCACCCGGCCGTCCCCCGAAATCCGGCCCTCTGCCCATGGAAGCACCTCCGCTGCCAGCTCCTGGCAGGCCGACTGGTAGCACCCGGCCATAACGCCGGTCCGCGGGTCCGGGAACCCCTTTTCCTGTGGGCTACGGCAAATTTCGCCCCTATGGCCCGGCCCTTGCGCCACAAATTCCTCAATGGCAGCCAAAGGCCCTTTTTCCCCCTGCCGGTTTTTTGCCGGTTGAACCTGATATTGGCCTACGGCTTTTTCATAATCTTCATTGGGCAGCTTCTGCAGGCAGCAGCTGTCAATCCCGGCCGCCTTAAGCCGGGCGTCGTCCTCTTTTGATAAACGGTTTAAAACGGAGGCAGCCACCACTTTCTTCCCCTCCATTTGGGGAAACTGGCGCCGAAGCTGGTCCACTATATTTTGCAGCGTCTTGCCTGTGGACAGCTCGTCGTCCACAAAGACTACCTGGGGCGTCTCTTCCAGCCATTGGGCCAGACGGTCCCCGCAAAGTTTCTGTTCGGTGGCATGGCTGTGCTCTTCCTGAAAATCCACCCACCTTTCCACGCCTTCCCCTTCCTCCCGGGTGGTATGGAGGTAGCGGCAGCGGTCCCCGAAACAAGAAGCCACCACCGCGCCGATAGCGGTGGCCGTTTCCGCAAACCCGACCACCAGCCGGGTGCCCGGATAGCGGGCGGCCAGCTTTTCCCCCAGCCCGCCCATCATGTCCAGGGATGCCCCGGGGCTTACCGGAAGGTGCTTTCCCTGCAGGGGGTTCACCAACAGATAAGGCCTTTTGGAATTGTTGTACCTTTTTGCCAGGCGCATAAGGTCTTTTGATGTGTACTGCATTTGGTTTTCTCTCCTTTGATCTTGCGGCTTTCAGCAATATCCGGCTATGTTATCCCGGCCGCCGGTCATTCCACTTCCACCCCATAGCTTTCACACAGCCGTTTCAGGCCGCTGTGGTAACCTGCCCCTACAAAATTAAACTTCCAGTCCCCTTTATAACGGTAAATTTCCAGGGCCACCACGGTCTTCTCCCGTTCCAGGCCAGAAAGCGGAAACCGGTACCGCTCCTTTTCCCCGTCAAACACCCGGAGGGCCGGCGCTTCCACCAGGGAAAAATCCTGTCCCGGACCGTCCCCATAGATGGAAAAGCAGATTGCTATTTTATTTACCCACGGTTCCGTTTTTGCCAATTCCACTAAAACCATAGGCATTCCGTTTGCATCCAGGCCCTTTACGTCCCCCTTCTCCGACTGGGGGTTTCCAAAAAAGATGAAATCTTCATCCTTCCTGACCTTGCCATTGTCCTGAAGCATAAAAACATAGCTGTCAATTTCCAAAGGGCGCTTGACGCCCTGATGCCCGTAAACGACTTTGATCAAACGTTCCTGTAAGCCTTCCACCAAAACCCTCTGCCCGCGCCGGATGGATTCCACGCCGGCGTCCTCCACTGCAGGGGCAACCGCCTCGCAAGGCGGGTTTACCGGCAAGGTCTGTTCCAAGTGCCGGATTTCAGGGTCCAGGGGCTGGTCCTGATGTTTAAGCGCCCCTTTTTGGGATTTTCCCGTCACGTAAATCCGCCTGGCAACCTTAGTTACCACAAGGATTTCCCCATATAGGATCGTATTGTCCCTCATGCTGGCCGTCTTTAGTATAATCCGGTTTTTTCCGCGGGTAAGCCTTTTGGGCTCAAGTTCCACGTCTTGGATCCGGCAGTCTAAGCTGGCCTCCCCAGGGGCTGTAATGTCAAAAGCAAAAGTGTTTTGGGTTTCCGCCGCAAAAGTGCCCAGGGAAACCACCGGCGGAAGGTTCCAGGACGGCGCCTCGCCCGCAAACCCGGACAAATTTCCGTTTACCTCCACATGAGACAGGGCCGTGTGGGGATGGGCCGCCTTAATCGCTATCCGGGATTCCTCGTCTGCCCCCGGGCCAGTCACCTCAACCCGAAGGTCCTTTATGGTGACCGGCTCTGCTTCCACGATTAAAACCGGCCCGGCCTCCGCCCAAAGGGTTGACATGCTGCCATCCACCGTACAGGGCCTGTTTATCGTCAACGGGCCTTTATATTCCCCGGGTTCCATAACAAAGTTCCCGGCCTGCCGGTTAAATTCTTCTTGTATGTTGTTCATCGTTCCACCTGCCCCCTTTTTAGAATGTGTTTGAAAACTGCTTTCCCGCCATCTTTGCAAAAAGTGGCTGCGGTATACAAGCGCCTTTATGTTATGCCAAAAGGCGCCTGGCATCGGTAGGGCCCGGAAAGCAATTTTCAGACACACTCTACCAAAAACCGGGCTTATCATCTGCCTGGCTGATACCGGCGCCAGGCAACGCCGGGAGTATATCCATATCCGAAAAAGCGAAACGCCGCCCGGCCCCATAAAACCAGGCGCCCCGCAGCAAGCTGCAGGGCGCCTGGCCCTCACGGCAGGCCTAAGCCCCGGCCAGCGCTATACGGAAAACACTTCCCGAAAATGAAAAGGAGCTATACGTTTACCCCATAATTTCTGCAAAGCGCCTCCAGCCCCCCTTGATAGCCGGAACCCACGGCATTGAATTTCCACTCGTTGCCATACCGGTAGATTTCGCATACTACCAGGGCCGTCTCAATGGAAAATTCCTCTGCAAGGTCGAATTTCAGCACTTCTGTGCCCACCATATCCGATTCGTTTGCCATGCGCGCCACCCGGACATAGGCGTTGCTGACCTGCCCGAAATTCTGGCGGCGGACCGGCGCGTCGTAAATGGTTACGGTAATGGCAATTTTTTGGATATCTGCAGGGATCTTAGTAAAATCAATAATCAGCACCTCGTCGTCCCCGTCGCCGCTGCCGTCTAAATTGTCCCCTGTATGGCGGATGGAGCCGTCCTGGCTTTCCAGGTTGCCGTAAAAAATAAAATCTTCGTCCTTCCTCACCTTGCCGTTGGCCCCCAGCATAAAAGCGGATGCATCCAAATCAAAATCAGCGCCCCCGTCATACCGGTTGGTGTCCCATCCCAAACCGATCAAGGCCATGTTCATTCCTTTGTCCAGATTTACCCTCTGTCCTTTAGAAAGGTTCACCCCCATGCCTACACCTCCTTATACAAACCGGTTTGCCAGTTCCCCTACACTGTTGTCCTGGGTCGGCTGGCCAATGGCGCTGAACTTCCACTCCCCTTTATAACGGTAAAGCTCCCCGAATACCATTGCCGTCATATTATCGTAATTTTCAGAAAGGTTGTATTTGCAAAGTTCCTGGTTGGTCTCTGCGTCGCAAATACGGATAAAGGCATTTTCCACCATGCCGAAATGCTGTTTGCGCTGCTTGGCCTGATAGATATTTACCACAAATACCAGTTTGTCAAACTGGTCGGGGAGGGAGGACAAATCCACCAGGATCTGCTCGTCGTCCCCCTCGCCTGCGCCTGTCAGGTTATCCCCCATATGGCGGACGGCCCCGCACTGGTGGGTAAGGTTGCCAAAATAAACTACGTCCTGAACCCCCCGCAGGTGCCCGTCCACACAGAGGAACGCCGACGCGTCACAATCGATATCCTCCGGTTTGGGGGCGAAAAACCCCCTGCGCTGCTTCACTTCATCCCAGCCCAGGCCTACCATAACACGGCGAAGGGAGCCCCCGTTATTTTTACGCAGCTCCACTTTCTGGCCTTTTTGTAAATTAACAGACATAATTTTCCTTATCCTTTCCTGGAATGCGGCCACGCCCTGCCAACAGCAGACGGCTCCTGGCAGAAAACAATGTCCGGCCACATCCCCATATACTTTTTGTAAAATCCGCCTCTGCTTTTACCACACCCCCACCGGTCCGGCTGCCCTAGGAGCCGCTAGGAAGCATCCCACGCAGCCACTGGGCGAAAGCCTCCGGCTTGCGGGTCTGGATCAGCACCGTCCCCGGCCCCCGGAACCGGCAGACCAGGCATTCCCCGGACATAATGCTGGAAATCCATCCGTTGGACGCCTTCTCGATCCGGTATTGCATATAATCCGGCCAAGCCACCAGATGGCCATTGTCCACGATGGCTTCCTCCCCCGCCGCCAGGTTGATGGCGTGGATCGCCCCAAAACTACTTAAAAATACGGTGCCCTTGCCGTGGACGTTCAACACAAACAAACCTTCCCGGGAGAAAATGCCCTGGGCCAGGTTTTGCACCGCCGTATCCACCTCAATGCCAAAGGTGGACGCCAGGAAACCGTCCTTCTGCACCCGAAGGTTGTAGGTGCCGTCCAGTTCCACGTCAATGATCCCCCCTGGGGCCGCATGGCCCAGGAGCACGGACCCCGGGCCCCTGGAGGCCACTATCGTCTGGAAAAAAAAGCTTTCACCCGCCAAAAAACGCCTTGCAAGGCCTCCCAGCACGTTCCCTCCCATGGAGCCGTTGACGTCCAAAGTCCCGGACATAGAGATCATGGCGTCCGATTCTGCCTTAATGGATTCCCCTTGCTGCATATCGCATTTAACTACAGGAAAAGCATTCCCATACAAAATTTCGTACTTCATAGAAATCCGCTCACTTTCTTCCGGCCACCCAGTTAAGCCCCCATCCAAAGGCCCGGTCCATGGGCATATGGCTGTCAAAAAACCTTACGACCTTTTCTACGCTGAAGGTTTCATTGTCGGCGTTTTCCATCAGGGCGATGGCGCACATGCGCTGGGAAGTGGCATATTCGTCCATCCGCACGATAATGTCCTGGCTGCCAGGGCATTTCACCGTCACCACGCCGTCGGCTTCACGCCAGTTGGCCACCCCTTCGTAAATAAACGTATAGATCAGCAGGCGTTTGATCTTGGGGATCATGGCGCCGTTTACCCGAAGGTTTTCCCCGCCGGCGTTGGTTCCTGTACGGTCGTCCCCGTCAAGGGCCACGTAAGGGGGGGTGTTCAGGCTTCCGAACGCATTGCCAAGGGCCTGGACGCATCCCCGGGTCCCGTCCTGCAGCTCAAACAGGCACCCCAGGTCCAGGTCAATGGGCTGGGGTTTGGGGGCGAAAAACCCCCTTTTCTTCTGTGGCTGGCTCCAATTTAAATTAATCAATATCTCCCCCAGAGAAGGGCCTTTCTTCTCCAGGTTTACTTTTTGGCCTTTCCTTAATTCGACTGCCATAATCTCCTCCTGTCACCGCATCATATCCGCCGTTTCTTTAAACATTGACGCCATAATTCTGACAGAGGGCTTTCAATCCGCCCTGGAAGCCGCTGCCGATGGCATTGAATTTCCACTGGCCGTTATTGCGGTAAAGCTCGCCTACCACCACGGCTGTCTCAATGGAAAAATCTTCCCCTAAGTCATAGCGGATCAGCTCCGTATTGTTAGCCTCGTCCATAATATGGATATAGGCGTTGTCCACCTGGCCAAAATTCTGGTTGCGCACATCCGACTCATAGATGGTGACCGTAAAGCCGATTTTCTCGATATTGGCAGGGACTTTGCTCAAATCCACCTTGATCTGCTCATCGTCGCCATCCCCCGCCCCCGTAAGGTTGTCCCCCATATGCTCCACGCTTCCGGAAGCATGTTTCAAGTTCCCGTAGAAGACAAAATCCGCGTCATTGGAAACTTTGCCGTTGCCGGCCAAAAGAAAGGCCGCCGCGTCCAGGTCGAAATCATGGCCGCCGTCATAACGGTTGGTGTCCCAACCCAAGCCGACGATCAATTTGCTCAAACCCGGATTGCCTTTCGTTAAATCCACTTTTTGCCCTTTTGCCAAACTAACTGCCATTTTTTCTTCCTCCTGAAATATAAAATGAATTGCTTCTATTCTGCAAGCCTGCGCGCCCCCCGGCATTCCGGGGCATTTGCCGCGCAGGCCATAAGAACCTTGCGGATAACCGGCCGTCCACTGCAGGCGGCCCGCCGCAGCAGGCCCCCGCCTGCTTTTGCCCGCCAAAGGCCGCCCCGGACCGCTTTACCTCATAATCAGTTTCCTGGCCATATCCAAGGGGATCACCAAAAACGCCATGGCCATACAGATAAGCCAGGCGGAAACGCTTAGTGCCTCCACATTGAGCACGGACCCGCCAAACGTAACGAACACGAACTGCAAAGCAAAGATAGACAACATCACAACCAAAAAGTTTTTATTCCTCCCCAGCCCCTCAAACGGGTTCAGATGGCTGGTACGGGCATTAAACCCGTTGAAGGTAATGGCCATCATAAAGGTAGCGAACAGCGCCGATTTCAGGTACGTTGAATCCACATCCCCAAAAAGGTTCCGGATAAACGGCACAAACAGGATGCCTAAACAGATAAAGGTAATGTAAAGTGCGCTTATCAGAATCTCCGCCATCATTCCCCTGCTGATAATACTGGCCGAGCGGGGGATCGGCTTCTCTTTCATATATTCCTGCAATGCAGGCTCGCTGCCAAACGCTATGGCAGCCAGCGTGTCCATAGCCAGGTTAATCAAAAGCAGCTGGATCACCGTCATCACCACGTTCTCCCCCATAAGCGGGCCGATAAAACAGGTAAGGACGGCCGCCACATTCACCGTCAGCTGGAATATTAAAAATTTGCGTATGCTCTTAAACATGGTACGGCCATAAAGGATAGCTTTTTCAATGGATGAAAAATTGTCGTCCAGGATGGTAATGTCGCCGGCTTCCTTCGCTACCTCGGTGCCGCTTCCCATGGCAAAACCTACGTCTGCTTTTTTCAATGCCGGGGAATCGTTTACGCCGTCGCCAGTCATGCCTACTACCAGGTTAAGCTCCTGGGCCACCCTTACCAGGCGGCTCTTATCCGTGGGCAAAGCCCGGGATACCACCCGCAGGCGGGGCAGGAGCGCCTTCAGTTCGTCGTCGCTTTTTTCCGCCATCTCTGCGGAAGTCAGGGCCACGTCGCCCTGGCCGGACAAAAGCCCCGCCTCTTTGGCAATCGCCACCGCCGTCTCCTTCCGGTCCCCGGTAACCATAACCACCTGGATACCTGCGTTCTGCACTTCCTCAATGGCCCGGACTGCTTCTTTCCTCACATTGTCGCGGATACTGACCACGCAAAGCAGTGTCAGGTCTTTGTCGTCGTTTTCCCCGTAAGCCATGGCAACCGCCAAAAGGCGCATGGAACGTCCCGCCTGGGCATCCATATAGTCCATAAGGGGCTTTTTGTCCGTAAACGCCTTGACCTGGCCCTGGTCATCCACATAACCGGTACATTTTTCCACGATCTTTTCCGGGGCGCCTTTCACATAGGTAATGGCTTTCCCGTCCCGCTCCAGGACTACGCTGGAACTTTTTTTCGTGGAGTCAAAAGCATGGAAACAACGCACTTCTTTTTTGTTGATGCCCCCTTCTGCCTGGGAGGATACCAAAAAGGACATGAGGGCCCGGTCCGTGCTGTTGCCGCCAATAATGCCCCCTTCGCCGGCGCTGGCACTGTTGTTCACGCCAATGCCCGTCACCAGGTCCCCCCTAAGGGCTGCCGGCATTTGCCGAAGCCCTTCAAATACCTTAACGTTCCCCGTAGCCATTTCGACCACGGAAAGGCGGCCTTCCGTAATGGTGCCGGTTTTGTCGCTGAACAAAATGCTAAGGCTGCCCGCCGTCTCAAGGCCGTTGATCTTCCTTACCAGCACGTTATCCTTGGCCATTTTCAGGCTTTGGAAAGAAAGCAGGATGGAAGTCAGCATCGGCAGCCCTTCCGGGACCGCACAGACAATGATCGTCACTGCCACGGTGATGGCATCCATAACCAGGCGGATCCACTGGTAAATATTGGCGGGGATGTTGCCGGAAAGCAGGGTCTTTGCCAATATCCCCGCCACGATGGCAACAGCCCCCACATACCCAAAAGTGGAAATCTGCTTTGCCAGTTTCCCCAGCTTCACCTGCAAAGGAGTCTCCCGGGTGTCTTCCTGGACTTCCAAGGCCAGCTCGCCAAACAGCGTCTTGTCCCCTACCACCTTAATTTCCATATAAGCTTCGCCGCCGCATACGACGGTTCCACGGTAAGCATAATGTTTGTTGAGCAAATCTTTCGTATCATAGGAATCCCCCTCCTTACAGGGGATTTTTTCCGCCTCTTCCGTCTCTCCGTTGAGCGCTGCCTGGTCGACCCTCACCTCGCCGTCCACAACCTGGCCGTCTGCCGGAACCTTGTCGCCAGCCTGCAAAAATACCAGGTCCCCTGTGACCACCTCGCTGACATGGACTTCTTTTAGCTGGCCGTCCCGGATTACCTTAGCCATCTCTTTGGCCTCTTCCTCGGCTTTTAAAGCGGAAGCTTTCCCTTCCTGTTTGTTTTCGCTGACCGAAGCCACGCCGTTGGCAATCAGGATGGCGATTAAAATGCATACGGGCTCAAACCATTCTGCCTGCCCCAGGAAAAACAAAGCCACCTGCACCACCAGGGCCACCAGAAGAATGAGGATCATCGGGTCTTTAAAACCTTCAAGGACCTTTTTCCACAGCGGGTCCGGAGGTATCTGGGTTAAGACGTTAGAGCCGTACTTTTGGCGGCTTTCCTCTACCTGGCTTGTTGTCAAACCGTTTTGTTTTATCATTATTTATAAAGTCCTTTCTTATTACATTTTCCTCCATTCGAGGTTGGGCTCAACAAAATCTGGCCACAATATTATCCTTTGCCGCAAACCACTTCGATTAAAAGCCCCCTTTCCTCTGTGGACGCCCGGAAAACGGCGCCGTCTCTAAGGAGGACGGCACGGCCCACCGGAACCAGGCTCCCCCCGGGGGAAGTCATCCCTTGGATATTATGGTTGACCATCAGCCATTGCCCCTGATGTTTGCATACATAGGCCATCATGCCGCGGTCGGTTTTTTCGTCCGGGAAACAGCGGGAAAACACATGCCATTTAAACAGCGGCATATTGTGGTACACATTGACCTGCCCCGCGTCGACCCACTGGCCGCTCCTGCCCCTGGCCTGGCTTTTGAGGCGCAGCCTCACCAGGTTGTCCGGGCTGACCTTATGGCCGCAAAAAGGGCAGGCCGGCTTTTTCATATCGTACAGCACAAACCATCTGGCGGCACAGTCCGGGTTTTCACAAGGGTGCAGCAAATCCCAGGTCTTTACCAGCGCCTTTTCCCATTCCATGGCCGCGGGACGCTCGCCGGGGTTGTGCAGCCCGTCCACAAACGCCCGCAAAAACAGTTTCGCCAGCTCTGGCCCATGGTCATAAATAGTCACACCCAGATCCCCGGGCCGGTTGCTCCGGTCCTTCGGGTTTTCCACAAACAAAGCCTTGGGCCCCATGGACAAATAATCGTCCTCGGACGGGTCGTTGGAATAACATTTCGGCCCCCTAAGGGGATGGCGCAGCATCAAATACTCATAAATCAGCACGGCCAGGGCATGGAGGTCCGTATATGCGCAGGGAAGGCTCCTCTTGGCATCGCCGAAAGGAAGGGACATACTTTCTAAAACTTCCGGTGCAATATAGCCGTTGGTCCCGATCACCTCCGGCGGATACACGCCGGGGACCACCAAAGAGTCGATGTCAATGACCACACAGCTTCCCGTAATGGGGTCTACCAGCACATTATTGCAGGACAAATCCGAATGGGCCAGCCCCGCCTGGTGCATCCTCCTTATGGCCCTGGCTAAGGAAATGGACATCTGCACCATGGAGCGGAAGTCCCCCAGCTCCTCCTCCCTCATATACCTCCTTAGTTTTGCCGACGTAAACCATTTGCTTTTTTTGTCCTTCCCTTTCAATTCTGAACTCAGTTGGGGAAGGATAGACACATCGTCCGAAAAAAAATAATTGGATGGGTATGCCGGGCAGACAATGCCAAACTCCGGCTTGGTGACAATTGCCTTCGGCCAGCAAAATTTGCCGGAAAAATAGGCTGCCATAGCTTCGCTGTTGCCCCTGGCCCCCCCTTTTTCCTCGGAAAGGGTGGGGTTATATTTTCCGATAATTGCTTCCAGCCGCCTCCTTAAGTTGGGGTCCCTCCCCATCTCCGGCCGGTTAAAAAACTGAACCACATAAGATTTGTCCGGTGAAAAATACGTATATTTCATGCCGCCGCGAGGAGGGTTTCTTTTCACCACATAAGGCAGTTTCGTCCCGTCTGCCAGCGTGGCTTCTTTGGTCCTGTCCATCCGTATGCCTCCTTACAGCCGTGCCACCACCAGGGTCCGGTCGTCAAAAGACCCCCGCTCCACATAATTGTCAAGCCAGGCCTGCAACCGCTGGCCGGGGTCAACAGCCTCTTTTTGTCCTTCTTCCAGTTCATACCTAGCCAATGCCAGCACAGAAGGGTCATTCCATAAATCTTCCAGGGAAAGGCCGGCCGACTGGCAGATCCGTTTCGTATATTGGACCGCAACCATAACCTTCGGGTCATTGACCCAAGGATAAGCCAGGGGGTCTGGGATCCGTTTTAATACCTTAACCCCTTTGGCCAGGGAAGATAAAGTAAGGTCCGGCCCCTTCCCTTTAAGGACCCCGTTGACCACCAGGTCAAAATACAGCCGGTGCATCTCTGTCTCGTTGGGGAAATAATCATCGGCCACGCCGTCGCTCATAACCAAAGCCAGGTCCGCCGCACCCCGGGAAATTTTTGTCCGGGACTGAAGGCTTTCCACATTCCGCATCTGGGGGGAGGTCAAAAACTCGGTCTCGCCGGAATAGTCGCCGCTGTCCGCCACACCCATTAGCTTAACGGATGTGGAAAAATCCCCTTCCGTATTGATAAGGGCGATCATCCCGTCGCCTACCTGGCAGGTGACAGCCAGGTGCTCCTTCGCCCCTTCTTTTATGGGGATCAGCACGGCGAGGAGCAGGGTTGCGGACAAATCCTTAAACTGCAGCTCACGCCCCAGCA
The DNA here is from genome assembly GCA_910584845.1 of uncultured Lachnospiraceae bacterium. GTDB lineage: Bacteria > Bacillota > Clostridia > Lachnospirales > Lachnospiraceae > Brotaphodocola. The sequence continues at coordinate 30,104 of CAJUDH010000003.1, read as the reverse complement.
CGTCACGGTAGGCAGGGTCTGCCGCCCGGGAATAATAAGCCGCCTCCACGGCCTCAATAGCCTTTAACACGGAGCCCTGGACTACCCCTGCCAAAATCCCGCAGGCCTCCATGCACTTTGGGTCAGACAGCTCGCGCCCCAAAACATCCCATAGCCGGGGATTATCTGCAAAAACCTTCTTAAAAGCAGCGGACAAATAGCCTACCGCCGCCTTACAAGACTCCCTTGCCCCTATGCGGGAAAATTTTTTGGAGCCTGCACCGTCAGAAACGGCGATCAACGTGATATTCCCCAGATTTGCCACTTCATACCAATCGTCACAATTTGTCCCCTCATGTTTATGCTTTTTCCCCCGCACCCGGGCCGCAACCACCCGGCTGCCGGGAAACCGGATAAAATGGCTCAGGTATTCCGGGGCCGGTTCCGGTTGGGAAAGGGGGACCGGCAAATACTTCCACAAGCTGGCCGTATGCCCCGTAACCTCTTCGTCCGTTAAGGCTTTCCTCTGCGGTTTTACCGGGCTTTCCCCGGAAGGGGCCCGACGGCCGTCTTCCGCCTTTTTTTCCGCACCCGGGGCCTGATGGCCGGCCCCCGCCCCTTTTTCCGGCGCCGGGGCTTGGCAGCCGGCTTCCGGCATACTTTCACCCCCTTGGGGCTGCGGGCCGTCTTCGATGGGCTTTTCCAGCCGCCCTGGCCTATCCTTTTTCTGCCCGTCCTGTATGGGGCCTGGCAGGGTAATGGAATCTTCCGGCCCCGCAAAAACATCCGGCACATAGTCATTGATACAGGCTTGGATGCCCGTTATCCCTTGGGGGCCTTTTTCTTGTGCACCGGCCCCGTTTCCTTTCGGCCCGGCGCCCTTTGCCGCCGGGGAACCCTTTGTTCCGTCCATGCCTCTTCCTCCTTTGCCTCCAAACACATTACCGGAACATGCTGCCGCCTACGGGTCAGGGAACCACAACAAACCCCTGGGGGGGCGGCGGTAACTCAATGGCCTCACCGGGTTTTGCGTCAACGCTCTTGGAAGACATCTTGATGGAACCGGAAACCCAGGCGAAGAACTGGGCCATGTCCCCGGCCGATAAGGTATTCATCATCAACACATTCTCAGTAATTTGCTTTAAATAGGAAGTATCTGCGTTGGATCCGGCCGCACAGGCAATAATATTTGCCGTCTTCATGCCTTTTATCTTCTGGGCCGCCTGTTGGAAAGCTTCTATGTCCGTGGGGGAACCGTCGGTCAGGATAAACACCAATGGCCTCCAATCGCCTTTCTGGGTCTGCGTAGACTTGCGGACCTCGCTGTCGACACAGTCCATCAGCACATGGAGGGCGCCCCCTAAAGCCGTGGCGCCTCCTGCATTAAGCTGGGGCTCTTTAAACTGCATCAGCTCCGTAAGGGGGGTAATCTGCCTGGCCTTGCTGTCAAACGTGATTACAGATAGGTATGCTGTCTCCAGCGCCTGGGGATCCCCCCTAAGTTCGGAAAGCAGCGCTTTCACCCCTTGCCTCACCGCCTCTATGGGCTCGCCCATCATAGACCCAGAACAGTCAAGCAGCAAATACACCGGTAACCTGCGGATAAAATCTGTCATAATTGGCACTTCCTTTCTTTTGGCTGAATCGGCGTTTATCGGATTTTGTCCCTAAACCTTATTTTTTTGCGAAAATTGGGGATATTATGTTAAATAATAACAACAATTCTATCATATATATGACGCCTTTGCAACACATTCCCTACCTGGAAATCTTTCTTCTGCCCGAAATCGCCGCCGGCAGGCAACGCCCCCCCACACAGGCAACATTCCTGTTTGATGACATTATATCATCAAACAGATAATAAATCAAAAAAATCACAAAATTTTAAGAATTATATGTAATCGCCCGGCAGTTGCCGCCGATGCCTCCCCGGCTATCCATAATCCATTGAACAATCTCCTCTTTAATGGTATAATCTTTGCAGAGAGAATGCCTTTCCTGCACCTGCACTGCTGCCGATGTCCTGCCAGGCCCACAGGCCCGGCCCGCCTACGCCATTTTATCCCGTCCGCCCGGCAAAACCAGGGGCAAAGGGGGGCATTTCCCCATACACCGTATGCATACCTGAAACCATTTTACGGATATGTTTTAGGACAGGAGGGAGAACCGTGTTTGGCTTGCCCAAAGATACCCAATTCAACAAAAATATTCCCAAACAAAAATTTTATGAAGATTATTCCGCAACCTTAGCCTTAAAATGGGCATTTTCAGAGCAAATCCATGAGATTATCTGGCAAAACCGGATTACACCGGACACATCCGGCCTGGCTGCAGGAGACACGGTAAAGGAACTGGAAGTCTTTGAAATACAGCTGAACCAGCAAAAGTTTGACCAGGCCATACTGTATCAAATCGACCAGGAAGTTTTTGAGCACATCCTTTTTTTGCTGGAATACCAAGGGAAATACCAGGCTTGGATTGGAAAAAGGAAAAAGGGCGTTGACCCCAAAAGGGCCAACCCTTACGTCCATACCCGCTGGATGGACCCGAAAAAAATACCGCTTTGCCTGGACGGCAGGAACCTGGACGAAGCATATGAAAATTTCGTCCGGCAAATCACCGGGGATGCTCACCGGGTCCAAAACGTAGGCAGCCTGAAAAAAGCGATTATGCACGGGGAACAAAAAAGGCTCCTCCGGAGGGAAATCGCCGCCCTTGAAGAAGAAATCAGGCAGGAAAAGCAGTTGGGGAATTTGGTCGAACTCAATTGCCGGCTGAAAAAACTAAAAAAAGAATTGGAAGAAAAGGAAGCGTGAAAGTATGCACACCTGAAAAATACAAAACAGGAAAAACACTCGCATATTGGCCGCGGTACCCCTTTTGAAACAAAGGAATGTTTGAAAGGGGTCCGGGGCATTCAAAAAATAAGGAGGTTTTTATCATGCCATTTATTGATTCCAAAATCACAGTAGCCCTCTCCGAAAGCAAAAAGGAACGGCTCAAAACCCGGCTGGGCCAGGCCATCTCCCTCCTGCACAAGCCCGAAAGCTATCTGATGGTAGGCTTTTCCGATAACTATGACCTTTTCATGGGAGGAAAAAAACTGGAAAAAGGCGCCTTTGTATCCGTCCGCCTGTTGGGCGATGCCAGAAGGGAAGACTGTGCAAAAATGACAAAAGCCATCGCCGCCATCCTGGAGGAAGAGCTGGGGATCCCGGGGGATAATATTTACACGGCCTATCAAGGGATCGCCAACTGGGGGATGGGCGAAAACCTGTTTTAGGCAGCCCTTTTATGGTTGGGACGGCCTATGGCCGTCCCTATGGTTTTCTAAAACCGCCCGCATAAAAATACAATCCCAACCAGGACCATATATCCGGCCATCAAAAGGGCATTATATTTTTTCCATCCGTCTGGCACATAATACAACAGGCAACCGGTTATGGCAGCCACGACAAGAAAACGTAGGACAAACCCCATAAAACCACCTGGCTTTTACCATTATGTTTATTTTATGCGCCTCAAGGCCAATTGGCATCCCGCCTGGCTCTTTTCCTCCAGCCTGCCGGCTGGCCGCCTATCCAGGCACAAAACAGCCTTCTGTGGGCAAGGAAAATAAAATCCCCGGTCCGTTTGCACCCCTGTTTCCCCAAGCAGCCGGCATTCCAAAAAAGTACGGCAAACCCATACCCCGCCGTGAAAAGGCTTTCTTTTCCCCACCGTCTGTGATATACTAAAAAAGGGTTTTTGTATATCCACTGAAGGGCAGCCAGAATTCCGGTAAGCTCAATCTATTCTGGCCTGGAGCGTAGATACGGCAAAAAAACCTATGCTATGAGCTTCCGGATCAATATTTTAAATCGGGAGGAAAGATTCTTATGGAACAGGCAGTATGGGATGAAAAGTTTAACATTGGTGTGGAAGTAATAGACAAGGCACATGCCAAGCTTTTTCGGATCGTAAAAAAACTGCTCGACATTTCTGAAGATGCGAAAGCCAACCAGCACGCATACAAGGAAGGGATCAAATATCTGGAAACCTATACCATGAAGCATTTTTCAGAAGAGGAAGCATATATGCGTTCGATCCGATACGGCGCATATGGGCAACACAAACGGATCCACGACAATTTCAGGGACAAAACCCTGATTTCCCTGAAAAGGGATATGGAACTGTCCGGCTATTCCCTGTTATCGGTCCAGCGATTTATCAAGATTATGAGCAACTGGCTGGCCGAACATATTATGGGGGAAGACCAGGCCATTGTGGGGAGGTCCGTCCCCCGCAGGGGCTATGATATTTCTTCACAGATCCCCGTGATTGCCAGGACCGTGTGCCGGACTACGTTGGATTTATTCCAAGTGGAAACCACGCTTATTAGCGCAGAATATAAAGGGCAAAATATTGGAAACGGCTTTTACTGCCGGCAGCTCTACGACCTGGAAGGCGGGATCCGGCTACAGCTCCTTTTGGGCTTGGAAGCGCCCCTGATCCTCCGGGGCCTTAACCGGTCAGCGGAGATGCAGGCCATACCGGAAGGCCCGGCGGCCAATGAAGCCTGCCTCTCTGTTTTCGGGCAGCTTTTTCAGGATATGGGCAAGCTTTTCCGGGTTGAGGAGGAATATGAGCTGAAAAAAGAGAACCTGATGTCCCGGAACGAATTCCGTACGGATTTTATGAAAGGCTATCCCTGCAGCCTGCTGTTCAGCAGCCGCCTCGGGTATCTGATCTTCTGTTACCGCAGTTGGCGGATCCCGAGCCAGGCCGCCACGGCTGCGGCAGAAAAGGAAAAGGCGGCAGGGCGGACAGCCGGGAGAAGGGGTGGGCCTCAGTCCGCCGTCTCATAAGACAGGCTGATGCCGATGATCCCCGCCAGGATAATCCCTGTGCCCAAAATATCTGTGGCTTGAAACGTCTCCCCCAAAATCACCACCCCGGAAACGATCCCCACCACCGTCCCCAAAGTGCAGGTGGAGGCAAAGACCGCCACCGGGAGGCGGGCGGAGGCATAGGTCATCAAAAGGAACGCGCCCACACAGGAGCCGATGCCCATGTACAGCACGGCAGCAATAAATTCCGGGCATAAAAGCCCGGAAAAATAAGTGGCAACGGGGGCCGACATCACATGGCCCCCCAGGGAAATTGCCGTAAAAGCCGCTGCCCCGACCGCTGTGGTAATATATACGATCTCAAAAGAAGTGAAAACCTTAGAGGCCCTCCGGACCATAACCCGCCCCAACGCAATGACGATATTGGAAGACACGATGAAAAACAGCCCCAGCGCCGTCAGCCCTGTGGCCGACTTGTCAGACAAATTAGCCACCAGCACCCCCGCCATAGTCACCAGCACAAAAACCACCTGGGCTTTGGTTGGATATTCGTGGTTAATCAAGGCGGCAAAAACCAGCATCAGCGCCGGCATAGCACTGGCATACAAGGCGATCTGGGAAGCCGGCGCATAGGTGGTGGAGGTCGTCTCCAAAACTTGGCTGACCAGCGGGTTAAACATACCGCAAATCAAAATCAAGTGGACCGGACGGCCTTTATATTTTACTTTTTGAAAACCTGCCGCCAGGATAAGGGTCATAGCCAGAAAGCCAAGCCCAAACCGGAAAGATAAAAATTTTACGGTATCCTGGCCGACCACAGCCATACCCATCTTCATGAAAATATAGGCAAAGCCAAACAGCATCTGGGAGGCAATATTGGCTAACAGGGGCAAGTATTTTTTCATTCCCCCCCTGCGCCTCCCCCGCCCTCTGCCGGATAATGGCAAGCAACAAAATGCCCCGGCATTGTTTCTTTGAGCGCCGGCGCCTTGCTGCGGCAATCCTCCCGGGCATAAGGGCACCGGGGATGGAAATAGCATCCGGATGGCGGATGCAGGGCATTGGGGATGTCCCCTTTAAGGATCTCCCTTTCCCCGTCCGGTTTGCGCAAAGACGGGTCCGGAATGGGTATCGCCTCAAAAAGGCCCAAGGTATAAGGATGCATCGGGTGGGCAAACAACTGGTCCCTTGAAGTCATTTCCACAATTTTCCCCAAATACATGACGGCAATCTTAGAGCTGATATGGCGCACGCTGGGAAGGCCGTGGGCAATAAAGATATAGGCCAGGTTGAATTTTTCCTGAAGCTGCCGAAGAAGGTTTAGGATTTGTGCCTGGATGGAAACGTCCAGGGCAGAAACCGGCTCGTCGCAGATAATCAGCTTCGGCTTTAAGGCCAGGGCACGGGCAATCCCGATCCTCTGCCGCTGGCCGCCGGAAAATTCGTGGGGGTAGCGGCTTACATAGGATACATCCAGGCCTACCAGTTCCATCAGCTTTAACACCCGTTCCTCCAGCTCCTTGCCGGCCAGGATGTGATGGGTCCGCAACGGCTCGGCAATAATATCAAACACCCGCATCCTGGGATTTAAAGAAGAATAGGGGTCCTGAAAAATCATCTGCATATCCGGACGGTACTTGGCCAACTCCCGTTTCTTCATCTTCGCCAGATCCTTGCCCTGGAACAAAATCTCCCCCGACGTGGGGTCTAACAGGCGGATAATGGTATTCCCAAGGGTTGATTTCCCGCATCCGCTCTCCCCTACGATCCCCAGGGTTTCCCCTGCCTTCAGGCAAAAGCCCACATCGCTGACTGCCCTCAAAATTTCCGGCTTTTTCCCCAGCCCTCCGCCTTTTATGGTAAAAAATTTGTCCAAATGGCGGACTTCCAGCAAATATTCCTCAGCCATTTTCTTTTCCTCCTGTATTCCCATGGATGCACCTGACCTTCCTCCCTGGCTCTACTTCCCGAAGTTCTGGGCAGGCTTTTTTGCATTCCTCGCCGGCCAATGGGCATCTTGGATGGAAGCGGCAGCCCTCCGGCATTTCTGCCAAGCTGGGGACAGTCCCCGAAATGGTGGCCAGCAGCCCTTCTTTCTGGTCAACCTTAATGGTGCTGTCCATCAAACCCTTCGTATAAGGGTGATAGGGCTTGTTAAACAAGTCGTACACGTTGGCTTCTTCCACCACCTGCCCGGCATACATGACCATAACCCGGTCTGCCACTTCCGCAACCACCCCCAAGTCATGGGTGATAAACATTATCGAAGTGTGGTACTCCTTCATCAAATGTTTCATTAAAAATAAAATTTGGGCCTGGATGGTCACGTCCAGGGCCGTGGTAGGCTCGTCTGCAATCAGCAGGCTTGGCTTGTTCACCAACGCCATAGCGATCATAACCCTCTGGCGCATCCCCCCGCTAAGGGCGTTGGGGTACTCCATGATAATCCGCTCCGGCCTGGGGATCTCCACCTTTTTCAGGACTTCCACCGCCATCTCCCGGGCCTGTTTTTTAGTCACAGGGTTATGGAGGCGGATGGTTTCCATTAACTGGTAACCGATGGTAAACAATGGGTTTAAGCTGGTCAGGGGCTCCTGGAAGATCATGGCCAGCTCTTTGCCCCGCAACTGCCGAAACCGCCTGGGCGAAACCTTTAAAAGGTCCTCTCCCTGGAATTCGATGCCCTCTGCCTCCACCTGGCAGTTTTTCGCCGTCAACCCCATAATGGACAAAGAAGTCAGGCTTTTTCCGCAGCCGGATTCGCCTACAATGGCCAAAAGCTCCCCTTTCTTTACCTGAAAAGACACGTCTTTTACGGCCTGGACCCGCCCGTCTTCGGTTTTAAAATAGGCATTCAGTTTTTCTACCTGCAATAACGTTTCTTGCTTCATCCTATCGGCCTCCTTATTCCAAGCCCTGGTTGTGCGGATCCATGAAATCCCGGAGCCAGTTGCCTAAAAACATGATCCCCAGCACAGTCAATGTCAGGGTGACCCCCGGCATGGTAGCCACCCACCAGTTGGTGGCCAGGTAGTTCCTCCCGGCGCTAAGCATGCCTCCCCAGGAAATATCCGGCGGCTGGATGCCCAACCCCAAAAAGCTTAAGCTGGTTTCCGCAATGATGCTGGTAGCGACCGCCAAAGTGGATACCACGATAAATGAAGAAAACACGTTGGGCAGGATATGGCGGAAAATAATTATGTAGTCCGGCGTCCCGATGGTGATTGCCGCTTTGACAAATTCCCGCTCTTTTAATACCAGGACCTCGCTGCGGATCAGGCGGGCATAGGTAATCCAGCCGGTTACCCCGATTACCAGCACCAAAGTGCCAATCCCTGCCTTCATCAGGCTGACCGCCACCATGGCCAACAGCATACGGGGGATTGAGTGGAAAGCGTCGGTAATCCGCATAACCACCGCATCCAAAACCCCCCCATAATAACCGGCTAACAAGCCAAAAGCCGTGCCGATCACCCCGGCCAGCACCACGCTCATTATGCCGATAACCATGGATACCCTAGCCCCATAAATCAGGCGGCTTAAAATATCATGCCCCAGATTGTCGGTCCCCAGCAAAAAAGCAGGGTCCCCGCCTTCCATGAAAGCCGGGGGCTTTAACATATTCAAAGGGTTAATGGCATTGGGGTCATAGGGCGCCAGTTGGGGGGCAAAAAGCGCACAGGCCACAGCCACGGCCACAATCACAAAACCTAAAAGCCCGGTCTTGCTCCTCCAAAGCATACGGAGCCACCGGGGGGCCCTGTACGCCGTCTTTTTTTCCTGTCCTGTCTTTTTCACAATCGTCCCCTCCTCACTCATACCGGATACGCGGGTCAATGAGGCAATAAACAATATCCGCTATTAAGTTTGCCACCAGGGTAATCACCGCGATCAGGAAAATGCATACCTGCACCACGCTCATGTCCCGGTTCCCGATCGCCTGGATGAGGAACTGGCCTAAGCCGGGCCAGGCAAACACGGTTTCCGTGATCAAAGCCCCGCCGATAAGCCCGGGGACCTCCAAAGCGATAATGGTAACCACCGGGACCAACGCGTTTTTGAAAGCATGGATGCAGATGACGCCCCATTCCCGCAGGCCCTTGCTCCGTGCCGTCCGTATGTAATCTTCATGCATAATGGAAAGCATGTTCGACCGGATCAAGGGGATAATCTGGGCCGCATTTTGAATGGACAGCGTCAGGGCCGGCAGCACCAAGTGGGCCGGCGTCCCGCTGCCCGATACCGGGAACAGCCGGAAATTGACCGCCAAAAGCAGGATCAGCATAATACCCACCCAAAAGCTGGGCATTGCACGCCCCAGCACGGAAACCCCGCTGATGATAAGGTCAAAGGGCGAATTGGCAAACTGGGCGCTTAAGATCCCTAAGGGGATGGCCATGACGACGGCAAACAGTAAAGCGGCCCCCGCCAATTGGATGGACATAGGCATCCTGGCCATGGCCAATTGCAATGCCGGCTGGTTAAACCGGTAAGAATTGCCAAAATCCCCGGTAAAGGCTTTCTTAAGGAAATCAAGATACTGCACCGGAAGGGGCCGGTTAAGGCCCATAGCCGTGCGCAACGCCTCCCTTTCCGCTTCCGTGGCATCCAGGGGAAGCAAGTTCACCGTCGGGTCCCCCGCCACATTCAGCAATATAAAAATAATCATGGTAATAATAATCATGACGGGTATCATCTGCAAAATTCTTTTGACCAGATATTTTCCCATGTTGGTTCCTCCTGTCTTGTCGCCGGCCCCCATTGGTTGCCGCCCGGCTCCCCTGCCATTTCATGCCGCTGCCTTGCGCCTGCCCTTTTTTAAGTGCCGCCGGGTTCGGCAAACCACGTAAGCGCCTGTTACGCGGCACGGGGATAAAAGCCCTGGCGCAGCGGCGCTGCGCCAGGCATGTTATTTTTTATGCTGCCCATAAGGCAAACCGGCAGGCCGTAACATTATTTTGCTAAGCTTACCTCGTCCGGCAGGATGTTGGTGTCCATCCTCGGGTTTAAGACCACCCGGTTGCTGACGCCGAAAATCGCCTTCATCTGGGCTATGCAGACCTGGGGCCTGTCCTCGGCCGCAATAGACTGGATCTGGGTAGACAAAGCCGCCCTCTTTTCCGGATCCTTCTCCACCCTTGCCTGCTGATAAAGCTTGACAATCTCAGGGTTGTCATAATCGCTCTGCCCCTCGGTACGGATGGGGTCACAGAACTGGGCAAGGGGATAACATCCGTCATACTGCCCGTCAGACAAGCCGATCAAAAACAGGTCTTTGTTTTCTTTTGCGGAGAACATATTGGAAAGGACCGTGGCGTCCACAAGCTCCAGGTTAACCTTGATCCCTACGGCCTCCAGATATGCGGCAATCATCTGGGCCATCTCCGCATCCATCAGGTAACGCCCGCTGGAAGCAGTCATGTTTACTTCGATCTGGCCTTCGCTATACCCACCTTGGGCTAACAGCTCTTTGGCCCGTTCCGGGTCGTACATGTCGCCTTTTTCGCTGCCAAACAAATCATTGTTAAACCCTACCACAGAAGACCCGATGCGGCTGCGGGTTGGCGTGCCTGCCCCCAGCAGCAAAGTGTCGCAGATAGCGTTTTTGTCAATGGCGCACTCAATGGCTTCCCGGACTAACGGGTCCTGGCATACCCAGCCGTCGGTCATACGAAGGAGCATCAGCATAATCCGGGAAGTTTCCCCGTATACCAGGGAAGTCCCGTAGCCGTCGGTGTTATTGGATACCCGTTCCCATTCGTTGACCGGCACGTTGTAGATCAGGTCCACGCCGCCCGTGAGAAGTTCGGACACGCGGGTGGAGCTTTCCGGGATGGCCCTCACCACCACTTCTTCCCAGGTAGCCGGCTCCCCATAATAGTCCGGATTGGGGGTCAAAGTGTAGTGGTCATCGGGGATCCACTCTTTCAAAAGGTAAGGCCCAGAACTGACCGGTTCCTTGATGTAGGCCTCCATCCCGTTTTCCTCAATGAATTTAGAAGGGAGGATGGTGGAACTGGGCATACATAGGAGGCTTGTCATATCCGGCCTGGGAGATTCGGTAGTAACCTTGATGGTAGCATCATCCACAATTTCCACATTGTCGATATATTTAAAATAGATGTAGGCCACCAGCCCTTCGTCCGAAGACACCCGGTCCAGGCTCCATTTTACGTCTTCAATGGTAATGGGGTCCCCGTTGCTGAAAGAAGCGTCGTCCCGGATCTTGAAAGTCCAGGTCAGGTCGTCCACCTGTTCATATTCCGTGCACAAATCCCCTTTCACCTGGAAATCCAAATCCCGTTTAAACAGCTGGGAACCGATGGATATAAACAGGTCCCCTGTATTAGTCTGGTTCTGGTCGTGGGGGTCCAGGGTCATAATGTCGCTTGCCGCGCCAATTTTCAGCGTCTTGGACCCTTCTTGCGCCGCCCCTGCCGCCGTACCGGCTTCCCCGGCCCCGGTAGCCCCTGGCTCTGCCGGCGCGCTGCTGCCCCCGGATGTCTGCCCGGAACCGCCGCAGCCGCTTACGGCCACTGCACAGGCCATGACGGCTGCCAACACCTTGCTGATACTTTTCCTCCTCATAATTCGCTGTTCCTCCTTCTGTTTTTTGTGACTTAATTACCCAGCCTTCCCAGAGGGCGTACAAGCCTCCCACGGTTGTTTGCAAAAAAAAGCGCAATAAAAGAAGGACTGAATCTCCGCTCCATTGCGCTTTAAGTAACTAAGTTTTATCATTTTACCACGGTAAATTATTGACGTGTTAAGTGATTAAACACATTATAGTCTATAGGGCGTTTTTTGTCAACACACAAAATTTCCCTTTCCAAATTTTGGATCTTATTTACCACCCCGAAAATCGTTCCATACAGCCCCTCAATGTTTCGGGATCAAATAATCCCAGCCGGTTTTCGGTTCCTCAATCATCAGGTTCATATAAATATCCATGACTTTATAAAAGCTTTCCAGCTCTTTTGCGCTGCATCCTTTTTCAATCAGCCGGGTAAATACCCGGGTTTTATCCTCTTCCTTGTTCCGGACAATGTGGTTGCGCAGTTTCATTCCTTCTTCCGTAGGGTACAAAAGCATCCTCTTTTGATGTTCGTTGCTGGCCTCACCGTATACCATGTTTTTCTGTTTCAGTTTTTTCACAATCTGGGACATGGCGCTCCTGGTCCTTTTTGAGGTTTTACAAAGCTCGGAAGCCGTAATCCCGGGCTTTTGCGCAATTTCCAATACAATCCGGACTTCCACCATGGTCAAAAACAGCCCCGGCTCGTACTCCCTGGGCCGGTTGGCCATGGCGTTGCACACAGTGGTAAAATCATACACCATTCCGATCCGGTAAACGGAATGGTGCACCAAATGGTCAATAATTAATTTTATTTCCTCTTCCGTTGCCATAACTCCCTCCTCCATCTTACATTTTAGCGGATCCCCTTTTGGAACCCCCTGCCGCCTCTAACAATATAAAACGTTACCGGAAAAATGTCAAAGGCTGTTTGGCCCTGTTTTGCTTTTCGCAAGCCTGCCTGGAAACAGTAATTTGTTGACATCATTTCAGCCAAGTGGTATGATAGCCCTAACCTGAGTATTAAGTCACTTAACACTATTGTAAAGCTTCTTAGAAGCCAAACCCAGGAAGGCTTTGGGAGTGAAGGACCAAAAGGAGGAATCAAATGAAACGGCTTTACGACTATGTTGACGCCCACAAGGATGAGTATATCGCCTTGCTGCAGAAGTTTTGCCGCCAACCCAGCATATCTGCCCAAAACGTAGGTATCCGGGAAATGGTTGACCTGATTGTGGAAGAACTGGCCACCATCCAGATCACGCCAGATATTGTAGAAACCAGCGGAAACCCCATTATTTACGGCGAAATCAAGGGGAAGAACGAAAACCGCACCCTTTCTTTCTACAACCACTATGACGTCCAGCCCCCGGATCCCCTGGATGAGTGGGAAAGCGACCCTTTTGGCGCGCAGATCCGGGACGGGAAGCTTTATTCCCGCGGCTCTACGGACAACAAAGGGAGCCTGCTGGCCCGTGTCTGCGCCATCAAGGCCTATCAGGCCGTTTACGGCCAGCTGCCCTTAAACATTAAGCTGATTTATGAAGGTGAAGAAGAGATCGGCAGCCCCCATTTATCGGAATTTGCCCACAAATACCCGGAACGTTTGAAGACAGACGGGTTTGCTTGGGAAGGGGGGAGCAAGCAGCTGGACGGCCCCCTGGAAGTAGGGCTGGGGGTCAAAGGGCTTTTGTATATTGAACTGCGCTGCCGCACTGCAATCAGCGACCTCCATTCCAGCAATGCCGCTATTGTAAAAAACCCCGCCTGGCGGCTGGTCCAGGCTTTGGCAACCATGAAAGACGCCAATGACCATGTTACCATCGACGGGTTTTACGACAGCGTAAAAAAACCGACGGACTATGAGATGGCCTGCCTGGAAACCCTCCATTTCCGCGAGGAAAAGACCAGGGAAAGGCTGGGGCTGGACGGGTTTATCAACGGCCTCACCGGCGTCCCTTTGTTGGAAAAGCTGTATTACCAGCCGACCGCCAATATCGCCGGATTTAAAGCAGGCTACCTTGGGGACGGCGCCAAAACCGTCATGCCCGGCAGTGCTGTGGTGAAAATGGACCTGCGCCTGGTCCCGGATCAGAAGCCGGACGAAATTTTCAAATTGTTACGGGATCATTTGGACCGCCGGGGCTTTACGGACATTGAAGTGGTGCGCCTTTCCGGGGAGCCGCCTTTCCGCGCCAACCCGGAATGCCTGTTCGCCCAGACCGTGATCCAATGCGTAGAACCGGTCTACGGCATGAAGCCGGAAGTATTCATCAGCAGCTCAGGCACCACAGCCATGTACCAGTTCTGCCATGACGCCGGCCTGGATGCCGTCATGTTCGGCGCGGGGAACGAAGCTTCCAATATCCATGCGCCGAACGAAAATATTATCCTGGAAGATTATATCAATGCCATTAAAATGGTGGCCACCGTTATGGAGGAATTTGCCAAAGCGTAAACCTTTAGAACCGCCCCGGTGGAATCCAAACAAAGGGGATACCGGTAACCGGTATCCCCTTTGCCTTGCTATTTTGAAACTGCCCGCCTTGCCCCCCGCTTAAGAAAGCCCGCCAGGCCGGCTGTACTGCCATATCCTCTTTATTTTTCAGACCGCGTTATCTGCCGGAACCATCCGGACTTTCATCATCTGCACCCCTATTACCACTGCCAGGCACAAAATGCCAAGAAGGTCCGTCTTGCCGCCTCCGTCAATCAGCAGCAGCGCCCCGATTGCCGCCACCAGGCGCATTGCCACATTCAGCCTTCCTTTCAGATACCCTTCCACCGCAGCCGCAATCAAAAGCACGCCTACACAGGACGTGGCCACCACCTGCAGGCCCCCGGCCACAGTGACATCCTCCAGCAAAAGCTGCGGGTTGTACACGAACATAAACGGGACGATAAACCCGGCCAAAGCCAGCTTCACCGATTGCCACCCTGTCTTCATGGGGCTCCCCCCTGAAAGCCCGGCCGCGGCAAAGGCTGCCAGGGCCACCGGGGGCGTCAAGTTGGCGAACATGGCAAAATAGAAGCAGAACATATGGGCCGCAATCTCCGCCTGGCCCAGCTCCACCAGGGCCGGGGCCGCAATGGTCGCCGTAATCAGGTAAGAAGGGATGGACGGCAGCCCCATGCCCAGGATCATGCAAGTAACCATAGTGAACAAAAGGGTCAGGAACAAGCTGGCCGCAGCGCTGCCCGGGATTGCGTGCTGCCCGATGCTGATAATGGCATGGGCCACGTTAAGGGCAAAGCCGGTCTGGCCGCAGACTCCCACAATAATGCCCACACAGGCACAGGCAATGGCCACGGACACGGTGGATTTGGCGCCGGAAACAAAAGCATCCCCGATGTCCTTTAATCCCATACGGCTCACAGGACGCAGCTGCGCTACGGCTATGGTGGCCATAATGGTCCAAAAAGCACTGAAAATAACGGTCTTTCCGCTGAAAATCAACATATAAAGCAAAAATACAATGGGGATCAGCAAATGGCCCCGCTCCTTCATCACATCCCTTACTTTCGGCATCTGGCTTTTGGGAAGGCCCTGGAGGCCGTCTTTATCCGCACGCATCTGAACCTGTAAAATGATCCCCAGGTAGTAAATCAAAGCCGGGAGCACGGCAGCGCGGATAATTACCCCGTACTTCACCCCCAAAGTTTCCGCCATAACAAACGCCGCCGCGCCCATAATAGGCGGCAGCAGCTGCCCGCCCACAGAAGCGGTAGCCTCCACGGCGCCGGCAAACTCTTTGGAATATCCGGTCTTCTTCATAAGCGGGATGGTAAAGGTACCGGTAGTCACCACGTTAGCCACCGCAGAGCCGTTGATGGAACCCAGGAAACCGGAAGCCAGCACAGCGACCTTGGCCGGGCCGCCTTTGGTATGCCCTGCCAGGGCATTGGCAATATCGTTAAAAAATTGCCCCATGCCGCATTTGTTCATTACGTCGCCGAAAATAATAAACAGCACGATGTACGTGGCCGAAACTTTGATGGACGTGCCGTAAATGCCGTAAATATCCGTAGTCAGGTAAGTAACAACCCGATGCCAGGTATAGCCGCGGTGGCGGAAAATACCTGGGAAGGAACGGCCCATAAGCGCATATACCAGGAAAAGGGCCGAAAGGATTGTCAGGGCCGGGCCGGAAATCCGGCGGGAACATTCCATGACCAAAAGGATCAGCAAAGTCCCCATGACAATATCAATGGCGTCGCCGGAAAAACCGGTAGAAATAAACGCCGGGTACCGGACGAATACATAAATTGGCATAACCGCGCACAGGGCGATAAAAAACCAGTCATACCAAACAACCTTTTTCCGGCTGCTTTTGCCAAAAGCCGGATATAGGGTAAACCCTAAAACCAGGATCAGGCCCACATGGATGGCATGGTGCTTAATATTTACCATCTGCAGCAGGCGGATCCCGGACGCATAGGCCAGGTGATAAACCGTAAAAGCCAGGCACAGCACGTAAACAGCCCGGTTTAAAAATCGGTTGGGAAAGGTACGCGTGCGGGATTCTTTTTCGTATTTTTCCATAATTTCTGCACCATTGACGCTATTTTTATCAGACATCAGATAAATACCCCCTTTTCTTTATAATTTCGCCGCGAATCCGGCTTGCATCCGGCAAGGAACGGAAATCGAATATTTCTTTTTCATTTAGGGTGAACACTTTCATATATTGATCGGAAGTAATCCAGCTGAATTTAGGAAAAACGCTGTTGATCCCTTCCATCCAGACAAGCCCGCCTTCTATGCGCGTGGGGACATCCATCTCCGCAGGTATCCCCGCCCCATAACCGGCGACAGCAATGGCGTCCAGGTTAAACTGGAAATCCTCTGTCACCGTATAATACTCATACCAGGGAATGTGTTCAAAAGAATGTTCAATCTCTAAACTTAGCTTGTCGCCGGCTTTCACCGGAACCGACAGCACCACCCGGCCCCGGTCCCGGTCATAAAGCTGAAATACCGTGCCTGCCGGCGCCCAAAAAGCCCACCAGAAAAATCCTGCTGCCAAAACCAGCGCCCCTGCCGCCGTCAAAGGGCGCCGCAACCATTTCCCAACCATCCCTTTACCCTCTTTTGCCTTTTCTTCGCCCGATACCAAGCCTTTGCCCCAGGGGCTGGCCGTCAACGGCCGGGGCCCGCAAGCCAAACCGCCCCTCTTGCCTGGCGGCTTTTCCTGATGCATGCAGCCCGTACCACACAGAAACGAGTGCGGCGGCCGTACCTCCCTGCGCCGCACACACTCGTGCCTAACTTTATTTATTCTATGTAGCCGTTGTCTTTCCAGAACGCCTCCGCACCCGGGTGAAGGGGAAGCTGGATGTCATCCACGCCGAACGTAATGTCAATGTTCTTGTCGGCGGCATTGTGGGAAGCTTTAATGGTACTGATGTTTTCAAACACGCCGTTTAAAATGTCATAAACCATCTCGTCGCTTAAATCTTCACGGACCAGCATAATATTGTAAACAAATACGCCTTCCACATCTTCTTCGTTATTGTAAGTCCCCGCGGGAATAACCGACTCCGCATAATAGGGGTAATCGTTAACCAGTTTGTCGCGCCCCGCGCCGTCGATGGGGATTACCACCATGTCATAGGAAACGCCCAAATCCATAACCGTCGCGTTGGGCAGGCCGGAGGTTACAAACACGGCGTCACACTGGCCGTTTTTCATATTGTCAATGGCTTCGCCATAAGCCAGGTAGTCGGGGGTAATGTCGTCATACGTAATCCCGTAGGCGTCAAGGATCATCCGGGCATTGATCTCCACCCCGGAGTTGGCCGCCCCTACGCCGACCCTTTTGCCCCGCAGGTCTTCCACAGAAGTAATCCCCGTATCCGCCGTGGTTACCAGCTGCACGTAATTGGGCCATAGCCGCATCAAAGCCCTAAGCCCGCTGGCCGGCTCTTTCCCTTCATAAGCCCCCGAAGCTTCATAAGCCTGCATAACCGCATCTTGCATCGCAATGGCAATCTCCGCATCGCTATTTAAAATATTTTGGATATTCTGCCCCGTGGCGTTGGTCGCCTCTGCCGAAGTCTGATAGCCGTAATTGCTAAGGGCAGTGGCAAATGCGCCGCCAATTGGGAAATAAATGCCGGAAGTAGGGCCGGTCCCTACGGTAATGAATTCTTTTGCCCTCTCTTCCGGGGTAAGCCCTTTTGCCGTATCCCCTGCCGCCGTATCGGCCTCGCCGGAACCGCCGGCTGTGGTAGCCGCGGCCGTGGTATCCGAAGGCGCCGCCGTGGTAGGCTCACTTCCGGAGCCGCCGCAGGCAGTGGCAGATAAGGTAAAACAACCGGCAAGGGCAAGCGCCATCCATTTTTTCATTCTCATAGATTTTTCCTCTTTTCCTCTTTTTCGAGTATTTTCCACATATATTTTATTGTGAAAACTACAATCGTTTGTATGTATTATAGTGGTAAAGCGTTGAATTGTCAATCAGTTTTTTACCGGTATCCCTTTTTCTTACAGGATACCATACCTGCCGGCCTTCCAAAAAGCGTAACATGGCCGGCTTTTGCATCCACGGCGAAGGGGCCCTGGAAGGCCGGCAAACTGCCGGCCTTCCAAAGCCCCTTCGCTATCGGTCCCATCCGGTGCGCTTCCTGAACTTGAAGCGCCGGCATACACCCGGAAACGGCACGCCGCCCCTTGGCCCTATTGGTAATCCTCCCCTTTCAAGTAATGGTAAAACGCCGTGTTGCAATACCGCTGCTCGGCCTCCACCTGCAGCCCGCCTGACAGCTCTTTCAGCTTATCGATCACAGCATCCTTATCTTCCGGCAAGGCAAAAGGATGGATGGAGTACATCCCGTTGGTCACCACACAGTCAAAAATCGCATGGTACCCGTCCTCTGGCATCCCCTCCCTGACGGTGCTGTAAAGCGGCTGCCACCAGGAGCCGTAGATCAGGCCCACCGCATCCTCATTCCCTTCGTTCTTTTTGGCAAATTCCTGGATCACCGAGTCAAAACGGAGCATATCCCCGGTATTGCCAAATTCCAATTTCAAATCATATTCCACTGCATAAACCAGGTATAAGCCGTCAAACTCCTTCACCTCGTAAGTAGGCGTAGGCTCCGGGACAGGCCCCCACTCCAGCAGGTATTGGTAAATGCTGACCTTCGGCTCCAGCTGGACTTTGGCATCAATCCCCTCGCTGTTTAGCAAACCCATCAGCTGGCGGGCGTGTTTCATATCCGAATGGCCATACTGCAAAGTCAGGTCCGGTAAAAACCGTGCGTCATAGGCGGCAGATTTTATGCCATACCCTGTGGTGATCCCCTGCTCCACCGCCGCTTTCCCCACCTGGGACAGCTGGCTGTCATCAAAAAGGATAAAGGAATTCCATGCCTGGTCCAGTTTCCCGTAGATGTCTGGGTCGCTGGCCATGCCAAGATAATTCCTGCCGTCGCCGTTGGCGTCCGCCACCTGCATCAGCAGGCGCCCCTCGTCTGCCGGTGTAAAAGCCTCGCCTGCTGCCGCCCGTTTCCCGTCGGCTTCTGTTACAAGCGACACATCCAGGGCGCATGCCAGCACTGCCTTTTGGGCCCCTTCCAGCCCGGCCGCCTCAATGCCGTAGGCCTCCAAACGCCCCTGGGCCTTCTCCTCCGGATAGCTAAGGGCCAGCTCCTCATAATCCGCCGCCTTAACCGCCCCGTCCAAAGCCGCCATCCAGGTCAGGCCGCCTTCTATGGCCGGGGCTTCCCCACCGGCCACTTTTTTCAGGTTTTCCGAAAACGATGCCGCATCCACGTCTTGCCCGATTTCTACGTCAAAATAGGTTTTTAAATATTCCGACGGATCCTCCTGGGAAAACCGCCCTTTTTCGGCCTCCAAAGCCTCCCCTTGCGCCACATCCTCTTTGCCGGCATCGCTTTCCGCCCCAAGAGTTGCCTGGGTGGTGCTTTCCACCGGCACGCTCTCCACTACCTGCCCGCTATTTCCCCCACAGGCCGTAGCCGCCAAAACCGCAAAGGCCGTGGCAGCGATTGCCCCTATCCTTCTTCTTTTCATAAATGCCCTCCTTCTCTGCCATGAAAAACTGCTTCCTATCCATACCCGGAACCCGCCTATAGCCGCAGGGCTTTTTGTTAATCCGGCAAAGCCGCCCTGCCAGCCATATGCCGGCCAGCTGTACGGGTATTTTGTACTTTTTCATTTTAGCACACAGGCTAGGACCTGTAAATACTCTACATGGACAAGGGGGCTTACGCCACGAAGGCAGCGCCTGGGCATACGCCCCTTTCCTGCAAAGGGTAAGTATGTGGCAAAACAGAAAAAGCCGGGGGCTGTTTTTGCCGCCCCCGGACTTTCGGGAATGCAGCTTCATACGGCCCGGTTTCCTGGGGCAATTCCTATTCCCCGAATACGGCCCGGTAATCTGCCTGGAACTTTTTAACCCCTGCGTCTGTCAGGGGATGCTTCGTCATCTGCTCTAACACTTTATAAGGGACCGTAGCGATCTGGGCCCCGGCGCGGGCGCAGTCAATTACGTGGATGGGATGGCGGACGCTGGCGGCTATGACCTTTGTGCTGATTTCATGGATGGCAAAAATATCTGCAATCTCCCGGATCAAGTCAATCCCCGGCATAGAAATATCATCCAGGCGCCCCAAAAACGGGGATACGTAGGCAGCCCCGGCGCGGGCGGCAAGAAGGGCCTGGGCGGCAGAAAATATCAAGGTTACATTGGTAGGGATGCCCTCCGCGCAAAGGATCTTCACTGCTTTTAAGCCCTCTATAGTCATGGGGATTTTCACCACCATGTTGGGATGGATGGCGGCAATCTCCCGCCCTTCCCGAACCATCCCCTCCGCGTCCACGGTGGTTGCCTTTACTTCACCGCTAATAGGCCCGTCCACCATAGAAGCAATCTCGGCAATTACCTGTTTAAAATCGCGCCCCTCTTTGGCGATCAGCGACGGATTGGTGGTCACGCCGCAGATAATCCCCATATCATTGGCCTTGCGGACTTCCTCCACATTGGCTGTATCCACGAAAAATTTCATTTGCCTTACCTCCTTTATTTTATTCGGGCCCTTCCGGGAACCCTTTATTTTAAGGGCCTTTGCCCGTTTCCCGGCATGTTCCGGCCAAAACGCGGCCGGCGCCAGATACGCCGCCACAAAAACCGCGCCCAGGCTATGCAAGCCCCTTCAAAAGCAGCTTTTTCCATCTTGGCTAAAACCCCGGCCGGCGCCTCCCCAATTGCCGGATTGGCCCCGCGGCCCCACGCCGTATCGATCCTTTTTTCGTCTTCCCTCCTCCAAAAATTGGCTGTTGGCCCATGCCTACATTTTATACGGAAAAGGTATAAAAATCAAATACCTATGTCAAATATCCCAATATTCTTCCAAAGTATAATTTCCATTTAATACCGTTTGGCTATCCTATCATGACCGCCCAACAAAAATCAATATATTGGCATTGGAGAATTGAAGCAAAAGCCTTTTTATGTTATTATGGATTTCAGCAAAAATACAACAAACAACTTACAGGAGACGATGCTACATGGAAATCAGGAAAACGGCCATGGAAGACCTGGATGCGGCCCTGTCCCTCTATGCCAGGGCACGGCAGTTTATGAAGGAAAACGGCAACCCCAGCCAATGGGGGGACAGCCACCCTCCCAAAAGCCAGGTCATAGAGGATATCCGGCGGGGCCACAGCTATCTGTGTGTCGAAGGCGGGCAAGCCTTGGGGATTTTCTATTATGCCAAAGAAACCGAGCCCACTTACGCCAAAATCTACGGCGGCGCCTGGCTCAACGACGCGCCTTATGGCGTTATGCACCGGGTTGCCGCGCCGGGGGCAAAAAAAGGGGTGGCTACCTTTTGCGTCCGTTGGTGTTTGAAAGAAAGCGGCGGCAATATCCGCATCGACACCCACAAAGATAACATCCCCATGCAGAAAATGCTGGAAAAAAACGGGTTCCTGCAGTGCGGGACCATATGCCTTTCTGACGGCAGCCCGCGCCTTGCTTACCAAAAAACAGAACCGGTTTCTTAAACTTACCTACCTTCCGTGGATAAAGGGGTATGCTTTCGCGCCCAAACGCCGAATCGGGGCGCATATGCCCTTTTCCACGGGGGATGTACTCCCGGTGGCCCTTTGCCCCTGGTTTTGCAGGCCGGTTTTTGCCCAATATGCAGAAACGATGGGGCGTACGTGGAACGTACTTGACCCGGTTTATGTGAATCGGGCAAAAACCAAACACAAAGGCAGGGGGTGGGATACCTTACTTTCAAAAGGAGGCAGCCGTGCCATTTACCCATTTACATGTCCACACGGAATACAGCCTGTTGGACGGATCTTGCAAAATCAAAGAATTGGTTGCCCGTGCCAAGGAACTGGGCATGGACAGCATGGCGGTAACAGACCATGGCGTTATGTACGGCGTCATTGATTTTTACCGCGCGGCCCGGGAAGCGGGCATCAAGCCTATTATCGGCTGCGAAGTCTACGTGGCGCCCGGTTCCCGGTTTGACCGGGAAGTGGGCAGCGGCGAAGACCGCTATTACCACCTGGTACTGCTGGCAGAAAACAGCCAGGGGTACCAAAACCTGATTAAAATTGTGTCCAAAGGCTTCCTTGACGGTTTTTATTACAAGCCCCGGGTAGACTACGAAGTGCTGGCCACATACCACGAAGGGGTTATCGCCTTAAGCGCCTGCCTGGCTGGGGAAGTGCAGCGCTACCTGGCCCGGGGGATGTACGAGGAAGCCAAAGGCTCTGCCCTCCGGTATCAGGAGGTCTTCGGCAAAGGGAATTTCTTTTTAGAGCTGCAAGACCATGGGATCGCCGCCCAGAAAACCGTAAACCAGGGCCTGGTCCGCATGTCCCGGGACTTGGGGATCGGCCTGGTGGCCACCAACGACATCCATTACACCTATGCCGAAGACGCGGCGGCCCACGACATCCTGCTATGCATCCAGACAGGCAAAAAGGTAGCGGACGAAAACCGCATGCGGTACGAAGGCGGCCAATATTACTGCAAATCGGAAGCAGAAATGCGCGCCCTCTTCCCCTATGCCCAGGAAGCCATTGACAATACCTACCAGATCGCCCAAAGGTGCAATGTGGAAATCGAATTTGGCGTGACCAAACTCCCCCGCTATGACGTGCCCGAAGGGTACGATTCCTGGGGCTACCTCAACCGGCTGTGCCAGGAGGGTATGGCCAGGCGGTACCCCGACGGCAACGGGGCTTTACAAGACCGGCTGGCATACGAGCTGGGGGTCATCCGGGATATGGGATATGTGGATTATTTCCTTATTGTCTGGGATTTCATCCATTTCGCCAAATCCCACGGCATTATGGTAGGGCCGGGGCGGGGGTCGGCCGCAGGCAGCATCGTGTCCTACTGCCTGGAGATTACGGATATCGACCCGATCCGGTATCACCTGCTTTTTGAGCGGTTCCTCAACCCGGAGCGGGTGTCCATGCCGGATATTGACATCGACTTCTGTTTCGAACGGAGGCAGGAAGTTATTGACTATGTAGTAGAAAAATACGGCAAGGACCAGGTAGTCCAGATCGTCACGTTCGGTACCCTGGCTGCCAAAGGCGTGGTACGGGACGTAGGCCGGGTGCTGGACATGCCCTACGCCCGCTGCGACGCCATCGCCAAAATGATCCCGGGGGATTTGGGCATGACCTTGGATAAAGCGCTCAAACAAAGCCCTGAGCTGCGTCAGGCCTACCAGGGGGACGATGAAATCAAATACCTTATCGACATGGCCAAACGCCTGGAAGGCCTGCCCCGCCACACCTCCATGCATGCTGCCGGCGTAGTGATCGGCCAGCGGGCCATGGATGAGTTTGTCCCCTTGTCCCGGGCCCAGGACGGCACCGTCACCACCCAGTTTACCATGACTACCCTGGAGGAACTGGGGCTTTTAAAAATGGATTTCCTGGGGCTTCGGACCCTGACCGTTATCCAAAACGCCATAAAGCAGGTGGAATACAGCTGCAACATCCATCTGGACATGGACAAAATTGATTATGACGACCCGGAAGTGCTGGCTGCCATCGGAACCGGGAAATGCGACGGCGTGTTCCAGCTGGAAAGCAGCGGCATGAAAAGTTTTATGAAAGAATTAAAACCGCAAAATTTGGAAGACATTATTGCCGGAATCTCCCTGTACCGCCCCGGTCCCATGGATTTTATCCCCAAATATTTAAAAGGCAAAAATGGCAAAGCCGTAACCACCTATGACTGCCCCCAGCTGGAGCCTATCTTAAGCCCCACTTACGGCTGCATCGTTTACCAGGAGCAAGTCATGCAGATCGTGCGGGACCTGGCCGGATACACCATGGGGCGCAGCGATTTGGTGCGCCGGGCCATGTCCAAAAAAAAGGCCGCCGTCATGGAAAAGGAACGGCAAAATTTTGTTTACGGCAACCCCGGGGAAGGGGTCAAAGGCTGCGTGGCCAATGGCATCGACGAGAAAACAGCCAACCGGATTTATGACGAAATGACCGATTTTGCCAAATACGCCTTTAACAAGTCCCACGCCGCCTGTTACGCGGTGGTAGCCATCCAGACCGCATACCTGAAACATTATTACCCGAAAGAATTTATGGCGGCACTCATGACCTCGGTCATAGACAACAGCACCAAAGTTTCCGAATATATATTAAGCTGCCGGCAAATGGGCATCCCCATCCTGCCTCCGGACATCAACGATGGTCAAAGCGGATTTTCCGTATCCGGGGACTCCATCCGCTACGGGTTATCCGCCATCAAAAGCGTAGGCCGTACCGTGGTTCAGGCCATCCTTGACGAAAGGAAGCAAAACGGCCCCTATACTTCCTTGGACAACTTTGTGGAACGCATAGGCGGCAAGGAAGTAAACAAACGGGCTTTGGAAAACTTCATCAAATCCGGGGCCCTGGACTCCCTGCCCGGCAACCGGCGGCAAAAAACCATGATTGCGCCGGAACTTTTAGACCGCAAAAATAAAGAAAAGAAAAACGTAATGGAAGGCCAGATGAGCCTGTTTGATTTCGCCGCCGAAGAAGAAAAGCAACAATACCAGATTACCATGCCGGCAGTGCCGGAATTCCCCCTGGAAGAAATGCTGGCTTTTGAGAAAGATATTCTGGGGGTTTATGTCAGCGGGCACCCACTGGACCAATACCTGGACCTCTGGAAAAATAACATTACGGCGAAAACCACGGACTTTCTGGTGGATGAAGAGACGGGAAAAGCCCCTTTGGCCGACGGCGCCCGGGTTACCGTCGGCGGTATGGTAGCCGGGAAAGTGGTCAAAACCACCAAAAACGGCCAGACAATGGCTTTCCTTACCATCGAGGACATGGTAGGGACCGTGGAAGTGCTGGTATTCCCCAGGGATTATGAAAGCAAAAGGGCCCTGCTTTCCGAAGACTCCAAACTCTTTATCCGGGGGCGGGCTTCTATCGGCGACGACCCGGCAGGCAAATTGATTTTGGAAAGCATTTCGCCTTTCGATTCCATCCCGCGGGAACTATGGCTGAAATTTTCCGACAAATCCGAATATGACCAAAAACGCCAGCAAATGATGGACGTGCTGCGCACATCTGAAGGCCAGGACACGGTCGTGGTCTATTTGGAAAAAGAACGGGCCAAAAAAATCATGCCGGCCAACTGGCGGGTATCCGCCAGCCGGGATGTCCTGGGACAGCTCTACCAAATAATAGGTGAAAATAATGTCAAACTTGTGGAAAAAGGATTGAAAAGACAGGCAAAATGATTTAGAATGTAAAGTAAAAGACCAAAGGCCGGCGAAAAAAGCGCAAACCAAAAGGCGCCTTCCAGACACAAAATTTTCGCCGGAAGGGCATAATATCAAGGAGGAGTAGTCTATGGCAAAGCAGGTTAAAACCATCGGTGTTCTTACAAGCGGCGGAGACGCACCGGGCATGAACGCAGCCATTCGTGCGGTAGTACGGACTGCACTTAGCCTGGGGTTGAAAGTCAAAGGGGTTATGCGCGGTTACGCCGGACTTTTGCAGGAAGAAATCATCGAACTAGACAGTTGGAGCGTTTCCAACATTATCTACCGGGGCGGCACGATCCTGTATACGGCCAGGTGCATGGAATTCACCACACCGGAAGGGCAGCAGCAGGGGGCGGAGATCTGCCGCAGGCACGGGATTGACGGCATGGTTGTCATCGGCGGGGACGGGTCCTTCCGCGGCGCGGGCAAATTGGCGGAGCTGGGGATCAATACCATCGGCGTACCCGGCACCATTGACCTGGACATCGCCTGTACGGATTACACCATCGGATTTGACACGGCGGTAAACACAGCCATGGAAGCCATCGACCGGGTCCGTGACACGTCCACATCCCACGAGCGCTGCAGCATTATCGAAGTTATGGGCCGTAACGCCGGTTATATTGCATTGTGGTGCGGCTTTGCCAACGGCGCCGAAGACATCCTTTTGCCGGAGCGCTATGACGGCAACGAGCAGGTACTGATCAACCGTATTATTGCCAACCGCAAGCGGGGCAAAGTACACAACATCATCATCAACGCAGAAGGCATCGGCCATTCCACTTCCATGGCCAGGCGGATTGAGGCCGCCACAGGCATTGAAACCCGGGCCACCATCCTGGGGCATATGCAGCGGGGCGGCACCCCCACATGTAAAGACCGGGTTTACGCGTCCATCATGGGCGCCAAGGCCGCACAGCTTCTGGCCGCCGGCAAGAGCAACCGCCTGGTGGCGTACAAGCACGGCGAATATGTGGACTATGACATTCAGGAAGCGTTGCAGATGAAAAAAGACATCCCGGAAGACCAATATGAGATCAGCCAGATCCTGATCCGGTAAAGCAGGCGGCCCGGCGGCAAAACGCCGGAACGATTATAATAAGGAAAACTTTAGGAACTTTCCCCAAACACAGTCCGCAAGGCGCGCCGCCGGCGCGTTATGCCGGATACCCTACAAAAAGAAGACGCGCCTGTGGCGCGTTTTCTGTGTCCATAGGGAAAGGGGCCTGTGTAAGGAGGCACATACCAGTTATGGTCCTTTGTGGTTCTAACGGATACCAACAAAACTATTATTTTAATGAGGCATTTTCTAATTTGCCGGAGACGGTTAAACAAGAACTGAAAATCATGTGCGTATGGTTTACCGAAGAATGCGGCGGAATCTTTACCATGGAATACGACCCAAAAGGCCGGCTCTGTTTCCGGCATGCCACCACGGAATACGACGGATATTATGACGAAATCGGGGCGGATTTAAAAATCAAACAATACCGCCGGGAACGCAAGGACCTGCTGGAGGCTTTGGAGTTGTACTACCGCCTGCTGTTCTTGGGGGGCGCGGCAAAAGGGGAAGGCCGTAAAACCGGCCCGGAATAGTGGAAAGGGCGGAAGAAAAACCTTGTTTAACAAACTTGCCCGTACCTGTAAAGGGGCATGCCATGTTGTAACACGTACACAGAACGGAGGAAAACATGAAACTGCGGATAGGAAATGTAGAATTGGAGAATACTCTCCTACTGGCCCCTATGGCAGGCGTAACCGACCTGCCTTTCCGCAGGCTTTGCCAGGAGCAAGGCTGCGGCCTGGCCTGTACGGAAATGGTAAGCGCCAAAGCCGTTTTATACAACAGCCGGAATACCTGGGAAATATTGCAGGCCGGACCCGGGGAACACCCTCTGGCCGTACAGGTTTTTGGCTCCGACCCGGATATTGTCAGCCAAATGGCCGCCCGCATTGGGGAAGGCCCTTTTGACATCATCGACTTTAATATGGGGTGCCCCGTCCCCAAGGTAGTCAACAACGGGGAAGGCTCTGCCTTAATGAAAAACCCGAAGCTGGCCGGGCAGATCCTTACCGCCCTAGTGAAAAAGGTAAAAAAGCCCGTGACGGTAAAATTCCGCAAAGGCTTTGACAGCCGCCAGGCCAATGCCGTGGAGATTGCCAAAATTGCCGAAAGCTGCGGCGTGGCCGCAGTGTCCGTCCATGGCAGGACGCGGGAACAGCTTTATTCCGGCAAAGCCGATTGGGATATAATCCGCCAGGTAAAAGAAGCCGTAAAGATCCCTGTCATTGGCAACGGCGATATTTTCACGCCTCAGGACGCCAAGCGGATGATCCAGGAAACCGGCTGTGACGGCATCATGGTTGCACGGGGCGCCAGAGGGAACCCCTGGATTTTCCGGCAGATCCGGCATTACCTGGATACAGGGGAGCTTCTCCCCTCGCCCGGGCCGGGCCAGATCTGCCAGATGGTCCTGCGCCATGCCCGGATGCAGGCAGCGTTAAAAGGGGAAAGCCTGGGGATGAAAGAAATGCGCAAGCACATTGCCTGGTATACCGCAGGCCTGCCCCACTCTGCCGCTATCCGCCGGGAAAGCAACCATGTAGAAACCCTGGAAGGCCTGTCTGTGCTTTTATCCCGGTTGGCGGCGGATTCCGCTTCTTGACAAGCAGATGGCTTTAAGCTATAATACATGGAATGCGAGAGCAGCAAAAAAGGAAGGAAATGAGTAGAAATGGCAGAGAAAAAAAACATTTTAACTTATGCAGGTTTAAAGCAATATGAAGATGAACTGCAACACTTAAAAGTAAACCGGCGTCGTGAGGTCGCCCAGAAAATCAAAGAAGCCAGAGAACAAGGGGACCTTTCCGAAAATGCCGAATATGACGCAGCCAAAGACGAGCAGCGGGACATTGAGCTTCGCATTGAAGAACTGGAAAAACTGTTAAAGAACGCAGAAGTCATTGACGAAGACGAGATTGACATAAATAAGATCAGCATCGGATGCAAGGTAAAAGTATACGACGTGGACTTTGACGAAGAGATGGAATTCCGGATCGTCGGCTCCACCGAGGCCAACAGTTTAAAGAACAAGATTTCCAACGAATCCCCCGTAGGCCAGGCCCTGCTGGGTAAAAGCGTCGGCGACGTGGTGGATGTGGAGACCCAGGCCGGGGTCATCCAATACAAAGTGCTGGAAATCCAGAAAGTATCTTAAGTTTTGGACGTAACATAAAACACACAGGGGAGGAAAGCACAGAATGGAAGCGCAAAGCCAGCAAAAAGGCCCGACGCAGCAAAAGGGCCAAAACCAGCAGCAAAATCCAAATCAACCGAAAAAAGGCGGCCAGGAACCAGATGTCCATCAGCTCTTAAAAGTACGCCGGGAAAAACTGGCGGAGCTTCAGGCAGCAGGTAAAGACCCTTTCCTGGCTACCCGGTATGACGTAACCGCCCACAGCATGGACGTAAAGGAAGGCTACGCCCAATGGGAAGGCAAGGAAGTATCCATGGCCGGACGCATGATGTCCAAACGGGTGATGGGCAAGGCTTCCTTCTGTAACCTTCAGGACCTGAAAGGCAACATCCAATGCTATGTGGCCCGGGACGATTTGGGGGAAGAATCCTACAAAGAATTTAAGCGGATGGACATTGGCGACATTATCGGCGTAAAAGGGATTGTCTTCACCACGAAAATGGGGGAAATTTCCATCCATGCCCAATCCCTGGTGCTGCTGTCCAAAAGCCTGCAGGTCCTCCCGGAGAAATACCATGGCCTGACCAACACCGACATGCGCTACCGCCAGCGGTATACAGACCTTATCATGAACGAGGAAGTAAAAAAGACTTTCGTCATGCGTTCCAAAATTATCAGCAGCATCCGCCGCTACCTGGACGGCTTAGGCTTTTTGGAGGTGGAGACCCCCATGCTGGTGTCCAACGCCGGCGGCGCGGCCGCGCGGCCATTTGAAACCCACTACAATGCTTTGGACGAAGACGTAAAGCTTCGGATCTCCCTGGAACTGTATTTAAAACGCCTGATTGTAGGGGGGATGGAGCGGGTCTATGAGATTGGCCGCGTTTTCCGTAACGAAGGCCTGGATACCCGGCACAACCCGGAATTTACGCTGATGGAATTGTATCAGGCTTATACCGATTACAACGGCATGATGGAACTGACCGAAAACATGTTCCGCCATGTAGCCCAGGAAGTATGCGGCTCCACCCTTATCCCTTACGGGGAAGCGTCCATCGACCTTGGCAAGCCCTTTGAACGGCTGACCATGATCGACTCCATTAAAAAATATACTGGCATTGATTTTGAAGAAATCCCGACCACAGAGGAAGCCAAAAAACTTGCCGACGAAAAAGGCGTCCACTACGAGGCGCGCCATGTGCGGGGCGATATTATCAACTTGTTCTTTGAAGAATTTGTAGAAGGGCATTTGATCCAGCCCACTTTCATAATGGACCATCCCATAGAAGTTTCACCCCTTACCAAGAAAAAACCAGATAAGCCAGAACTGGTGGAGCGGTTCGAACTGTTTATCTATGGAAGGGAAATGTGCAACGCCTATTCGGAGCTTAATGACCCCATCGACCAGAGGGAACGGTTTAAAGCCCAGGAAGCGGCCCTGGCCGCCGGGGATGAAGAAGCCAACACCACGGACGAAGATTTCCTCAATGCCTTGGAGATCGGGATGCCGCCCACTGGCGGGATCGGCTACGGCATTGACCGGCTGGTAATGCTATTGACCAATTCTCCGGCTATCCGGGATGTGCTGTTGTTCCCGACGATGAAGAGTTTAGAAAAATAAAAAATCCTTGTCATAAGCAAACTACCCGTAAAATAAAGTATTTTGAAGCATTACATGATAAAGGATGCTGCTTTTCAGTGACAGAACAGTGACAATTTAGTGACAATCAAAACAAG
>CAJUDH010000002.1:267438-286129 GCA_910584845.1 uncultured Lachnospiraceae bacterium | reverse complement strand
TGAGCCATTCCAGATTGACATCGCTTTTGCGGTGGATGAGTTTGATTTCTTTCGCTAAGTACTGTAGGAGGATGGAAAGATGGAGCAATTTACAGAGGGTGAAAGCACCCGTGAAGAAATATAGAACAAGCTCTGCCAGAACTTTGACGGTAAGATTGTCCGGAAAGGCCTGACAAAGAAAATCAAGGAAGGGGCAAATGCCCCGGCCTATGTGCTTGAGTTTCTGTTAGGCCAGTATTGTAGTTCGGATGATGAATC
Source organism: uncultured Lachnospiraceae bacterium (assembly GCA_910584845.1). Taxonomy (GTDB): domain Bacteria; phylum Bacillota; class Clostridia; order Lachnospirales; family Lachnospiraceae; genus Brotaphodocola. The sequence goes on along the minus strand of CAJUDH010000002.1, from coordinate 285,871 downwards.
GGTCATCGAGAAAGGCGTACAGAATGTAAAGCATATTCTTGCGGATAACTTTGTACGCCCGGACGAATCGCAGAAAATTCTCTCTCAGCCGCGAAAAAGGCAGTCACACAAGCATTGATATGGTGACAGTCCGCCTGAATATGAAAAAGGACTGCTTCTTTGCAGAGTTTTCTAATCTGGGAGTTGGCAATGTGCCGATTGCGGATGAATATCCAGAAAAGTTTGACCGGCTGCTCTGCGGTGGTATCTGGTGTATGGTTCAGCCGGACTGTGAAGTGGAAGGCGACAACAATTTTGGCATTGAGGATATTGACGGAAATCGGCTTCGTTCCAAACAGAAAAAGCAGAAAGATATTTCTCCAAACAGTATTTTGATTTCCGCCTTGGCAAGAACTTAAATCAGCGTGATACGATTGCAGTTCGCCATATGGTGGATGGCTATTTGAAGCTAATGTATCCGAATGGTGAGTTTACCAAAGAAGAATTGGAAGAAATGATTCAGATTGCTTTGGAAATGCGTCGCCGTGTCAAGGGACAGCTGAAAGAGCTGGGCGGCATGGAGTTTTATGATGTGAATTTCTCTTATATCGACCTGGATGATATGTCAGAACATTATGTTTCTGTACCGGAACGGGGCGGCGGCAAGCTGATACCGGATGGAATGTGCAATCCGGGACAGGTTTATACGGTATCCAGAGGGAAAAGCGGTATGCTTGGCGTATTCCGTCTGGAAAGCCAGATGCTTCCGGGCAATGGCAAGATTGAGCGTACCAGATTGGGCAGTGATTCCAAGTGCAAGGAAGCTGTGAATACGGCATTTAACTATCTGAAAGCCAATGGCAACAGGATTAGCGGCTCTATCAGCACTTCGGCTAAGGACTATACCATCAATTATCAGGACTTGCAGGTATCGGAATGACAGACAAGCTGGCACTTCCTACACGGATTGCTCTTTGCTCGATTGCGCTGGGAAAACCGGCGGGGCGAAACTGTTGCAATAAGATGGATACCCCATGGAAAAGGGGATAGGCAGCCCAGAGGCAATTACTTTACAATCAACCCCACCGGGCAGTGGTCACTTCCGGTTTGGCCAGAAAAAATCAAGCTGTCTACAATATGCCCTTCATATCCTGCGGACACCAGGAAATAGTCAATGCGCCAGCCGGCATTGCGTTCCCTTGCCTGAAACCGGTAGGACCACCAGCTGTAGGCCCCGGTTTTGTCCGGATACAGGTAGCGGAACGTATCTACGAACCCGGAGGCAAGAAGTTCCCGCATTTTTTCCCGTTCTTCGTCGGAAAAACCGGCGTTTCCCCGGTTGGCTTTCGGGTTTTTTAAGTCGATTTCCTCTTTTGCCACATTAAAATCGCCGGTAGCAATCACAGGTTTTTTCTTTTTCAGCCCACCAAGATATGCCCGGAAATCGTCTTCCCATTCCATGCGGTAGCCAAGGCGGGCCAATTCATTTTGGGCGTTGGGGACATAGACATTTACCAGGTAATATTGTGGATATTCCAGGGTGATGGCCCTTCCTTCTGTGTTATGGAGGTTAGCCCCAAGGCCCCGGGATACGGATAAGGGAGGCTCCTTCGTGAGTACGGCCGTCCCGGAATATCCTTTTTTGATTGCACTGTTCCAATATATTTCATATCCGGGGAATGAGAAATCGGCCTGTTCCGGCTGCATTTTGGTTTCTTGTATACACAGCACGTCTGGATTTTCCCTGGCCAGGAAATCTGGGAAACCTTTATTCATACAGGCGCGCAGGCCGTTTACGTTCCAAGAACACAATTTTTTCATTTTTCCTCCATTCTATGCGCGTTTTACAACATTACAGTATGCCTTTTTTCTCCTTGTTTACCACATAAATCCCCAGGCACACCAAAACCAAGGCAGCCAGCGTGTTCCAGGTCAGAGCCTGCCCCGTTTCCCCGAGGAAAACCGCAGATAGGACTACGCCAAATATCGGGTTCATAAATCCAAAGACCGTCACTCGGCTTACAGGGTTATATTTTAGCAGCACACCCCACAAGGTATAGGCAACCGCGGACAAAAGGCCCATGTAGAAAAGGAGCGCAAAAGCAGAGGGGCCTACCGCCCCGGACAGGGAGCCGCCACAGGACGCCCCGATCGCCAGCAGGGCCATGCCGCCTGCCATAAATTGATAGCCGGATAAAGTAACCACGTCAAAATTTTTTGCATATTTTTTCACCAAGGAACCGGAAAGGGCGTAAAATATCTGGGCCGTCAATACAAAGCCTTCCCCCAGGAATGAGATACTAAACGAACTTCCAGGCCCCAAGCCTGCCAGGTTTACAATAGCAATACCCAAGAACCCCAGGGCGCACCCGGCAACTTTACGGATGTCCAATTTTTCATAACGGAAAACCAGGCTGGCGCACAGCATGGAAAAAAACACGTTGGTTCCGGTGATAATAGCGCTGTTTACACCGCTGGCGTGGGACAGGCCCACGTAATAGAACAGATATTGTAAAACGGTTTGGGATAGGGCTAAACTGCCAATGGCAGCCCCGGAACTTTTGGGCGGAAGGATCCAGCGTTTGTTGGCGATACTGTGGTATAGGATTACCAGCAGCCCCGCCAACAGGAAACGGGCCCCGGCGAACATCAGGATGGAAGCGGTATCCTCCGGCGGGATCTGGAACAGCCGGTACCCGATTTTGATGGACGGCGCGGCGCTGCCCCATAAAAAGCAGCAGAGGCCCGCCAACAACAGGATCACTTTAAAATCGGTTAAATCAAATTTGTTTTTCATTTTCCCTCAATTCTGTGTAGGCACCACAGCACAAACAAGTATAGTTGAAATATCTTCCTTTTACCCGTTTACTTGTGTATGCCCCTTTTCCTTGTATCATAAAACAATCGTATTATATAATTTTGTGGGAGAAAAAGCAATGTTTTCCATTAAGAAATCAGTTTCGTAAAATCAGCCCCCCCAAAAGCAATAAAAAATAAAGGTTTTCCTAGATATTTACTGAAAATTAGTATATAATTGCAGGTAGAAGAAACTGGTAAATGCAAGGCTGTAGCCGGAGAGGATGAGGGTATGAAAATACTTTATTGTAAGGGCAGAAAGAAAAAAAGTTACAAGGTAACGGCCGCCATGGTGGCGTTTTTCCTGTCGGCTGGTTTGTCAACTACCGTTTACGGCGGGGAATGGAAAAGGGATAACGTAGGCTGGTGGTATCAGAACAACGACGGGACTTGGCAGGCGAACGGCTGGTTTACGGACGTGGACGGGAAAAGTTACTATTTTAATGAAAGCGGCTATATGCTGGCCAATACTACCACGCCGGACGGCCAGAAAGTAGGGGGGGACGGCGCTTTGATCCCCGGGGTACGCAGCCTTCCCAGCAATAAAGGGGATTTATATTATAGGGGCCTGCGCCAGGTGTTGGATTCCATGATCCTTTATCCCCAGGCATCTACGGGCTACTCAGATTTGGATGCCTTGCTGGATCAGGTGTTTTCCCAAATTATCACGGCAGATATGGACACCCATGACAAACTGAAAGCCTGTTATGATTATTTAATAGCCCATACCGAATATGGGGTCAACAGCTATTGGGGGGACAGCTACCATAGCGCCTATGGCGTGCTGACAGAAAAGCTGGGGGTCTGCGACGACTATTCAGCGGCCTTTGCCGTCATGGCCCGGAAGATCGGGGTGCCGGTGTATACGGTGAGCGGCTCTACCCACAAGTCCAACGGGGAATTTACCGGGCATACCTGGTGCCATCTGGATTACAATGGGGTTACATATGTGTTTGACCCCCAGGTGGAAGATGTAATCGCCAATGGAAGGGGCGGTTCCATCATGTATATCCGCTTTGGCGGCACTACGGCGCAGCTGGCAGACAAGTACCGTTTTGGCTGGGTTGCCGACGATTTTTCAACGGTGCCCGGCAGTAAAGGCACCATTGGGGGAGGGGGCGGCAACCAGGGTTCCGGAAATAATCGCCCGGACGATAAACGTTCCGGTGATTTAAGCGACTGGTGGGATTGGTTGGGGCTATAAAGTTTGACAATTATAAAAGGAAGATGAAAAACAGGCGGTCCAGCAGGGTACAGGCAGCTGGGCCGCTGCGTTTTATCAACCATTTTAGGCGTAAATTCCGGATGCCCCATGGGGATATTTTCTTGCTATCCGGAAGCACTAGAAGGACACCGTCCGTAAAATTCCGGATGCCCCATGGGGACATTTTTGCCTTGAAACAACCAAGGGCGGTGTAGTATAATTCAGGAAAACAAAGGGGGAGGATTTATGGACCAGTTACAAGAACTACAACAGCAATATAAAGAGTACCGGCAATCCTTATATAAGGATTGCCCGCAAGTAGAGGTATTTGAAAAGAAAAAAAGGGGCTGGTTTATGTTCCTTATGGCCTTTAGCCTGGCGCTTCAATGTACCAAAGTGTTGGTTTTATGGCAAATGGCCAGGCCGCCAATCGTAATCCTCCTTTTGGGTGGCATTTTGGGGCTGGGCATGAACCTGATATTTTTGGCGGCTTCTATGGGTACGAAATGGAGGATGGCGTTTATCCTGTACCTTTGGTTTTTTTATAACGCCTACCAGATTGCAACCGCTTTCCTAAAGCAAGGGGTGAATTCATGGGAGGCGTTTGTAGAGGCTTACGTAGACGGATTTTTTCAATATCCGCTGGCTGTAAGCAGCGATGTCCTTTCTTGGATTTTTATTTTGCTTCTTTTGCCTACCGCTATGTGGCTCACTTTAGTGCCGGCCAACCGGAAAATGGCAGAACAGTCGGATCAGATCTATAACCAGATGAAGCAGTATATGGCTTCCCACCCAATCAAATAGGCAGGTATTGGGGCGAGGGGGATAGGAAAGCCATTGGGCGGCATCCATATAAAAGGGAGGGGTTATGGGAAAAGGCGCTTTGAATGCGGGGGAAAAAGGGATGGTACAAAAGGAAACCAAGGAAAAGCTTTGTAAGCTGGAACAGTATTTTTCCCAGAGGGCAGGCCAGGACCTTTGCCTGGCGTTCTCTGGGGGCGTGGATTCCAGTTTGCTGCTGAAAATGGCGGCGGACGCCGTGGCACAGACAGGAAAACAGGTGTATGCGGTTACTTTTGACAGCCGCCTCCACCCGTCTTGTGATTTGAAGATTGCCAAGCAGGTGGCAAGGGAACTGGGGGGGGCCCATCATGTCATTACCATAGATGAATTGGAGCAGGAAGAGATCCGCAGCAATCCCGTGGACCGGTGCTACCGGTGCAAACGCCATTTGTTTCAGGCTTTAAAAGTATGGGCACAGTCCAGGGGGATTGGGCTAGTTTTGGATGGGACCAATGAAGACGACATGCACGTATACCGCCCGGGCATCCGTGCCCTGGCAGAACTGGGCATTGAGAGCCCCTTGGCAAAATTGCACGTTACCAAGGGGCAGGTAAAAGAAATAGCGGCATACTATGGGATTTCCGTGGCCGCACGCCCTTCCACCCCCTGTATGGCAACCAGAATCCCTTACGGGCAGGAGATTGATTACGGCGTGTTGGCTAAAATTGCCGAAGGGGAGGCTTATATTAAGGGTTTTATCCCTGGCAACGTCCGTTTGCGGCTCCACGGGGATGTGGCACGGCTGGAAGTAGACGTGGAAAGGCTTCCACAGGCGTTGGAAAAACGGGAGGGGATTGTGGGATGTTTAAAAAAATTGGGATTTGCCTATGTAGTTTTGGACCTGGAGGGGTTCCGCTCGGGAAGCATGGATGTGCATATTAAGGAGGGATTAAAAAATGGGATTTTCACTTGACATAGGGGCGCCGGCAATCACCGTTTTTTTTCAGGGGGTCCTTAGCTTTTTTTCCCCTTGCGTGCTGCCCCTGCTGCCTTTGTACATGGGCTACTTATCCGGGGGGACCGGGGTGCGGGGGGAAGACGGGCGCATCCACTATCAACAGGGGAAAGTGGTCCTCCATACGGTTTGTTTTGTGGCGGGGGTCAGCTTTGCCTTTTTCCTTTTAGGGCTTGGCGTATCGGCGGCAGGTACATTTTTCCATTCCAGCCAGATGATGTTTGCCCGGGTTGGCGGCGTGCTGGTAATGTTGTTTGGGCTATACCAGCTGGGGATATTCGGCCATTCCCAGGTGCTTGGGAAAGAACGGCGCCTGCCATTCCAGGTGGATGCCCTGGCTATGTCGCCGATTACCGCACTGTTAATGGGGTTTACTTTTAGTTTTGCCTGGACCCCTTGTGTAGGGCCTGCGTTGACCGGGGTACTGTTAATGGCGGCGTCGGCAGCTACCAAAGGGAAAGGGTTTGTGCTGATCGGCGTGTATACTTTGGGATTTATCCTCCCGTTCCTGGCGGTGGGGTTTTTTACCACATCCCTACTGGAATTTTTTAAAAAGCACAGAAACCTGGTCCAATACACGGTAAAAGCCGGAGGGATCCTGCTAATATTAATGGGCTTTATGATGTTTACCGGGAAGATGAATGACGTGACCGGGTACTTGTCGGGGATTTCCCAGGCGCCACCGGCGGAGCAGGGCGGGGAGGCGGCAGGGAAGGAGGATGCCGGCAAGGATACGGCGCCAATCCCGGAAAACGGCGGGGAGGGCAGGGAGGCGCAGGAAAGCCCGGCCCCTCAGGAAAACGGCCAGGATAACCCATTGCCCCCGGCCGTGGGTTTTCAGCTGCAGGATCAATATGGCAATACCCATACGTTGGAAGATTATAAAGGGAAAACGGTTTTTTTGAATTTTTGGGCAACTTGGTGCCCGCCATGCCGGGCAGAAATGCCGGATATTCAGAAATTATACGAAACTTATGACCAGGAAGGGGATCAGGCCCTGATTGTCCTGGGCGTGGCTGCCCCGCAGATGGGGCAGGAGAAAACCGAGGAGGAAATCAAGGCCTTCCTGGAAGAAAACGGCTATACGTATCCGGTGTTAATGGATGATACCGGAGAATTGTTTACCAGTTATGGGATCCGGGCGTTCCCCACCACATTTATGATCGACCGGGACGGGAACGTTTTTGGCTATATCAGCGGGCAGCTGACCATGGATATGATGGAAAGCATTATCCGGCAGACGATGGAAGGGAAACGCAATTAATTTGTTATTTTTCCCCTTTTAAATATGCGCCGGCATCTTTAAAAAAACTGGCTACAATGAGCATCATAATAATCCCTACCGGGAATGCGGCGATAATGGATACCGACTGTAAATTTGCCATAGACTTCTCGGAAAAAATCAAAGCCATGGGCAGCAGGATTAAAAAAATTGCCCAAAATAATTTTACCCGCCGGTCCGGATCCTGGCCATGGCCCAATTCCCGGTAGGAGTAAGAAGCGGCTACCAGGGTAATGGAATCAAAGGATGTAGAGTAAAAAGTAACCATACATGCCACCAGCAGAACCAGGACAAAATTGGATAGGGGAAGCTGCTCTAGCAGGGTAATAATAGAAGAATATAAAACTTCATTGGAACCATCGGCAGCCAAGTACCCGGCTAAGGTGTCCAGCCGCCCATGCATCTGCATCCCAAGCCCATAATTGCCTAAAATAATAAAAGAAGTAAAAGTGCCGGCAAGCCCCCAAAAATATCCGCCCAGGACGGTTTGGCGTATGGTCCGCCCTTTGCTGATGACGCCAATGAAAAAGGGCGCTGCCACGCACCACACCATCCAGTACGCCCAGTAGAAGATGGTCATGGCCTGGGGGAAGGAACAGGTGCGCAAAGGGTCGGTCCAGGTGGAAAGGGTGATAAAATTTTGTGCCAGGAGCCCCAGGGAAGTGATGCCGGTTTCCACAATGAACCGGCTTTCCCCGCCAAAGAAAAACACATAGGCTAACAGCAGGAAAAACAGATAGCTGCAGCAGGCGGCGGAGCGCTGGATCCCTTTCATGCCAAAGTAGACCGAACCGGTATAGGCACAACATACTACGGCCAGGATCACGATGGTCAGGGTAGTGGTGGCGCCGATTCCGGTTACCCGGCTGATAGCCATGGCCAAAAGGGGCGTGGCCAGGGAAAAAGTAGTGGCAGTGCCGGCCAACAGGGCAAATACGGCGATCAGGTCGATGAGCCTGCCGGCCCATCCGTCCACCCGGCTGCCCAATAGGGCCCGGCAGGATTCCGAATACTTTTGTTTATGGCGTTTGCGTATGTGGAGCATAAAGCCAAAGGCTACGGCCAGCACCAGGTAAAAGCCCCATGGGATGGGGCCCCAGTGGAATAAAGGATAGGTGGCGGCCCAATCCTGTAAGGCCCCCATTTGAGATACATGGGGGTCGGAGGCGTAAATCAGCCACTCACAGCAGGAGTAAAATAAAATATCGGCGGCAAGGCCGGCGGTGAACATCATGGATCCCCAGCGGAAACCGGAATACTGGGGCTTTTCTCCTTCCCCCAGCCGGATCTTCCCATATCGGGAAAAGGCCATGTACAAAGAACAAAGGAACATGCCCAGGCCCATGAGCAGGTAATAGCTGCCGAATTGATCCCCCAAAAGAAAGCGGATATGGTCCAGGACCTTTGAGGAGCCGTCCGGGAACAAGACAAACAATACGCATAATGCCAGGATACAAAAAAAAGGCAGCAGCGTGGTAGACAGATCCATTTGCTTTAGGAAGGGTTCGTTGCTGTGGGTTTTTTTAGGGTTAGCCATATTTTCTCCTCCATTCTATGCATGTTTCACGGTATTCCATGCCCCTCTTTATCAGGTACAAACGGTATGTGAAAGGTTTGTGGATTCATTTTGTTCAAAAATTAAATATATATAAAAGTATTGAACATATACTAACATTGATGGCTTAAAATTGCAAGAGGAAAATAAAAAATTTTGGAATCGAAAGGTGAATAAGGAGGGCCGGCATATGTTTGAAGAGCTGCTGGAGCATGTGATTGGGGTTGCTATTCATGGATTTGAGGTGGTAGGGGTTTTTATTATTGTCCTTTCCGGCCTGCAGGGATTTGTAAATTATCTGCGCAGGGACCCTAAAGTCCGCCTGTACCTGGCCCAGGGCATGGCAATGGGCCTGGAATTTAAATTGGGGAGCGAGATACTACGTACGGTGGTAGTGCGTGACTTGTCGGAAGTGGTTCTGGTTGCCGCCATTATCGCCGTGCGCGCGGCGTTGACTTTTTTGATCCACTGGGAGATTAAGACAGAGGAAGAAGCACATAAAGTACAGGAATTAGAAAAAGGGGAGGGCAACAATCCGACGGCCGGCGCATAAAAAGCGCCGGCCGTTTCCCTGGACAGTGCCCTCAAAGCGCCACAACACATCCGGCGCGTTGCAAAAAACGGTTGGAGGCCGCCAGGAAAGGCCAGGTTATTGAATAACCAGCTGGTCTATGGAATAGCCATCCAGCGCAGCCCCGGGGTTTGGGATGAAATATCCGATGAAAGTTTTATAAGGTTCGTATCCGCCCTCCTTGCTGTAGGGGTTATATTTCATTACCGTGCCGGTAATCTTTAACCGGCCGTTTTCCAGGACGGCCGCCACGTTTTCGGAATCAAAATAGGTATTGTCCATAGCCCCAAAATCTCCAGTGCCGTCGCTCATATAATAAAACTCGTAATCTTGTTCATAACAATAGGAACGGGCAAATTCTTCCATATCGGCATCGGTGGCAGACCCGAAGAGTTCTGTCATAATAGTTCTCATGTCTGTTTTTTTCGCTTTGTTCCTGAAATTCATGTGACCGGCGGAAGGGTCAGGGCCTACCCGGGGGTCTTGGTAAAGGCATTCGTATACCCAAAGGACACGTGACTTTTGCTGTGGCCCCATTTCTTTGCTGGTAAGGTTATATTGGATGGCCACGTTTTTTTCATAATCATCCCACAGCAGGGACTGATGCACTTGGTCTAACAAGTAGACCATCTTCGCCTGCTGTTCCTGCGGAAGGGAAACAGGGGTTTCGGTTATTTCTTCGTGTTTTGGAATTTCCAGCCCGAATCCTTGCAGCTCTTCTTCCGTTATCCGTTTCCATTCTGTATCAGAAGGCTTATCGTACTGCCCGTTCCAGCGTTCCAGTTCTTCTTCAGGCACTTCCCTATCCTCAATATAAAATTTTCCGTTATTCGACCAATAACCATATCCCAGGTCTTCCAAGGAGCCGTTGGCATTGAGGCGTTCGTAGAAGACGTAGCTTCCTCCGGACCTTTCCGAAATTTTTATTACCATGTTTTCGCAAAAAGAATGGTAATTATTATATTCGCCGTCATTTGTCCGGTCCAATGCCGTGACCAATGCCCCGTTGAGGTAAGTGTACACCCCTTCCACGATATAGTTATCCAGCCACCAGCCGGCCGGATGGGAAACCACAAACAAATCGGGGGTACCGTCCCCGTTGGCATCCTGCATGCTATAATAATATTCATATGTGCCGGTGACGGGGTTCTGGCCGATTTTTTCATCCCCTGCCAAATCGCCTGTGCTTTGGCCGTAGATCACGCCTTTTTTCCCTTCCCAATAATCCCGCAGTACTTTCGCATATTCTTGCTGATAGGGAGGAGGTGGCGCCTGTCCAGTGCTGCCATCTCCCTGCGGGGAGGGGCTTTCTGTGGAATGCACAGCCGGCGCAGAGGTTTGCAAGTTTGCTGCCGCATCTTTATGGGAAGGTTTTCGGCCCGCCATGAGCCAAAGCAATGTCCCAAGCAAGATGCCACAGATCAGGCAGATGCCGGCCCCGGCCAGGGACAAAGCCAGAAACAGTTTCTTTTTCGATGCCATGCCTGTCTGGGGGCTTATTGGCGGGGATGCTGACGGCTGGTGGGGCCCTTTGCCATTCCATGCCAATGCCAAGCCGCATTTGGGGCAAAACGTTGCGTCTTCGGCTACTTGATTTCCGCATTTTTCGCAAAACATTAATCCATTTCCTCCATTTGCATGATTTTACATAACGTCCCAGGTACCTTAGTGGGTAAGGGGGCCATTAAGAATATAACGTATCTTGTATGGCTTTTCAATGGTTTTCCATATTTTTCGGGATGTTTGTTGGCGTGGCCACCCAAAGCCGGATTTTTCGGTGTGCCCCGTTACCCTTAGAGGGTATAGCAAAACAGTAATAAAACGAACAAATAATCGGTTGACAACAAAATAGAAGTAACGATATAATTATAAGCCACACAATGTAAAGGATTGGAAAAAGGAAAGGAGAACAAAAAGGAAAAAGAGAAAATATTTTACATATCACGGTATGGATAGGGAACACAAACCGGATGGAATAAGGAAAGGGGGATAGGAAGGCAAGATTGGCAGAAAAGGGCAACACAGGAGGCAAGAATGAATGCAAGAATGAGGAGGATATGGATATGAAACAGAAGATAGCCGCATTATTGGTTATCTGTATGGCGCTGCAGGCGCCGTTTTCTTCCCTGGCTGCTAATGGGGGGGCAAAGCCGTTTGGCTCTGGCATTTGGGGAAACAGTTCCCTCAAGCCGGAGGTTTTGGCAAGCCCGAATGATGCAGATGCAAGGGACCGGGATACCGGGGCGCTTCGGATTCAGGTCCGTAATTTCCTTGGGACCAAAGACAGCCGCTTTAACGTCTATTTGGAACCGGATGAAAAGACGGCAAGGAAACTGGATATTCCCGGCGAGCTGGAGGAGGATTTTTACACGGATTGGGAAGATGCTTATATGGGGAGGAGCGCCGGTGGGGAGGCTGTTTTTGAGACGGCAGAGGCAGTCTTTGAGATGACAGATATCCCGGAAGGCAAATACCGCCTGACTTTAACCCAGGATCCGGACGAGGCCGGCGCTTATTTGCCTTTTGTCCAGAATAAACTGGAAATTAAGGCAAAGACGGTGACTACGCTGAACCTGGCTAACGATTACCCGGAATATTATGGGTACGAAGGGGAAGAAAAAAGCGGTTCCCGGAAAATGGGGCTGCTGGTTCCGGGGAATTTTTCTGACAGCGGCGAGGACGGAAAGCTGGACGAGGATGACCTGGAAGAGATTATGGAAGCTATTTTTGAGGAATCCCAAGACCCCCGTTTTGACTTAAACGGGGATGGGGAAGTAGACTTGGTAGACTTGGAATGTTTTGCCAAGTTTTATAAGAACGGCGACCGGAGGGCAAAGGCAAAAGCCATTGAAAACCCGCTGATAACGGAAGGCGATATTATCCAGGCCATATCCGGCAACCGGGAAGACGATGCCGTCCGGCAATTGTTTGCAGGGGCAAGGGGCAGCGACGGGGAGCCGGCGCTGGAAGCAGGCCCGCTGAACGGCGGCGCCATAGCCGGGGACAATCCGGTAGAAATTTCGGCGGAATTCAGGGATCCTGTAGAAGCCAGGGGATTTGCCATCGTGCCGCACACAGGGTCTTTGGACGTGATGGTGGACGGGGCGGTATTCTTTGAAGACGAAGACGGCAACGTATATAAGGCCCTGGTGAAAGACGGCCGCCAACAAGGCGGGGTTGTGAAGACGGCCAAGGGCAAAGCAAAAAGTAAAGGCAACCCGGCCAAGCAAAAAGAGAAGGCTCCGTCCCCGGCAACCGGTTCGTCTGCCGAAGCACTCATTGCCATCGGCGAGGATGAGGCGCCTAAAAGCGCGTTTACGGCCAATCGAAAAAGCGTCCGGGGTAAAAGTGTGGCTACCCCGTCCGACATCGGCGAGGCAGCGTCCGGCGAGATGGCGGAATTTTTGGCCAATTATTCCGGCGGGGCGGCTTTGGCGGCAAAGCGGGAGGCAAAAGCGCCCAAAGATGAGGAAGCCCTTCAGGGAAAATCCATATTGATTGACCTGGGGGGGCAGATTGCCATAAAGAGGGTGTTGATACGCATTGAGAAAACCCTGGGCTCAGGTATGGAAGGCTATGGGGAATTGGCACAGATTTCCCGGGTGGAATTTTTGAACCACATGGAAGACCACATTCCGGAGCCGGACCTTTCCATTCCGGATAAGCTAAAAGGGGAGCCGGGGGATGCGAAATTTAAAGTGAGCTGGCGCCGCCAGGCTAACGTGACCGGATATGTAGTCCATGCAGCAGGCGAAACCATGAAAGGGGAAAAAGAGTTTGCTTTCCCGGCTCAAGAAGAGAATTTCCAAGAAGTGGCCAGTATAGACGGCGGGGAAGTGGACAATGGCAAAAAATACACGGTAAAAGTCCGGTCGGTCAACGGGGACTGGAGAAGCGAGTACAGCGAACCCATTACCGTGGTTCCGGAAGCCAAGAGCCGCCCGCAGCCACCGCAGCAGATCCAGATTACCGGAGGGTACCGGAAGCTAAGCGTATCCTGGCGGAAGATGAAAGGCACCGACAGCTACAGCCTGTACTATCGGGAAAAAGGCGGGGCAGAGGCAGCCTTTATGGAAATCCATGGTGTTACCGGCACAAGCACAGAGATTACAGGGTTGAAGGATGAGGTTACTTATGAATTATATATGACCGCAACCAACGCCTTGGGTACCAGCGGCCATTCGGAGATGTATGAAGGGAAGACCCGGATTGTGAAAGCTCCAGAGACGCCGGATTTTTACTTGCTTAACGTACCGAAAGAAGGCGGGGGCGTATCGGATGTGATTACCGGTGTCCAGATCGAGGCAAATTCCGCCAACCAGCCTTGTGACGAGTTTGCTGTGGTAGACGGTATTTTTGAGACGGCATGGGTGAGGACGGACTGGGATGCAGGCTGCTCTTACAGCAACAATGACGGCAATTCCCCTATTGTTACCTTCGACCAGCCATATGAGATGGATACGGTGGTGATCATCCCGGATTATGAGCAGCCTTACGGCTATAGCAGCTGCAAGGTGATTTACTGGGATGAGGATGACGCCAGGCATATCGCCGAAGGGCGTTTTACCCAAAAGAAGGATAAGGATAACCTGATTTATTATGAGTTCCAGGCCAGCGAGAAGTTTACGGCGAAAAAGGCCCGGGTAGCGGTTCAGACGGGGCATGGCGGCGCAAGGCGGATCAGCTATGCAGAACTGAAATTCTATAAATACCATGATCTGCAGGAGCGCATCTACGCCATGTATACCGATGACCTCCATGTGGAATTGGCCGACGGCGTGGATCAGGATATGATTGACGGCTTTAAAGACGAGCTGGAGATTGTAGATGAAACCTGCGGCGAAAAAACGCCCCAGTATGATTTCCTGAAACAGGAACTGGAAAATGCGGAAATGATCCTGTCCCTCGGAAAGAGCTCCGGAAAAATCCTGAAGGTCAATACAAAACTGGCCCAAAAGAAAGACGGGCATATTGCCTTTAGAGGCGGCCTTAACACATGGCAGCCCCTGGGAGTGGCCGGCCTGGCCGGCGACAAAGTGGCGGTCTATGTGGGGGCCAAAGGGAAACGGCTGGGTGACCCGGTTAGCATGACTGTGGTAGCGGCCCAGTATCATGGGGAGTCCAACGCGGTATTTACCACGGCAGGGACGTTACGGGTAGGGCCCAATGAGATTGTAATCCCGAAGGTCGGCAGTATGGCCAGTGCGGAACAGGGCGGACAGCTTTATGTCCGTTATGACGGCAATTACAATGAAGGGGAATATGCGGTCCGCGTAAACATCCCTGCGGCAGAGGCGGGGAAATCCAGCGCGGCTTTTATCCCGTCACTGGACCTTTCCGGAGTAGCCGGGGAAGAAAGGGACGGGCGGCTGGAGGCTTATGTCAAAGAGCTGCAGGAAGTGGACCCGGAGGAGCTGCATAACCAATGCCATGGAGCTGCAGGTTTGGCATATGACGCAAGGAACTGCGTTTTTGGGGCTACGGATGTGGCCGGGGACCGGGCCATGCATTCTTTGCCCGCGTCACAGATATTAGAGGGATGCGGCGGTTCGGCGCAGACACTGGGAACTTCCCTCCAGGCCATGGACGAGATGCTTTATTTGTTCTATCAGCACAAAGGGCTGAGCGATGACCCCAATGCCGGCGAGAAAAACCAGATGCCGGTGTCCCGTATCAATATCCGGTACCAGCGGATGTTCGAGGGGGCGTTTATGTATGCCGGCGGCGCCCACATTGGCATTGAATACGGCTCTGCGCCCGCCATGGCGTGTGGCACGCCGGTGGTAGCGGATGAAAAAGGGAAATATATCTCCGGAAGTTATTTTGGCTGGGGGATCGGCCATGAAATCGGCCATGAGATCAACGAAGGCGCCTATGCGGTGGCTGAAGTGACCAACAACTATTTCCCGCAGCTGGTGAAATCCAGGGACAGCAATGAAACTACAAGGTGGCAGGATTACAGCCGTGTGTACGAAAAGGTAAATTCCGGGGCAAAAGGGCCGTCGCCTAACGGGGCCGTCCAGCTGGCCATGTACTGGCAGCTCCATCTGGCTTATGACCGGGATTACAACTTTAAAGTGTATGAGGACTATACGGAACAGTTGAACGGGCTGTTCTTTGCCCGGGTGGATTCTTATGCCAGGAACCCGGCTTCGGCGCCAAAGCCAGGCGGGGTTGCCTTAAGCCTGGACGGGGACAAAGACAATAATCTTATGCGTCTGGGCTGCGCCGCGGCAAAGAAAAATATATTGGAATTCTTTGAACGGTGGGGCATGGAGCCGGACGCCAAGACATTGGCCTATGCCGGCCAGTTTGAAAAAGAGCTCCGGGCCATTTGGCTTGCCAATGACGACCAGAGGGTCGAAGTCATTGAAAGGGGCGACCAGCCAGGAGGGGGAAGCAGCATCAAAGTAAGCGGCACCTTATCCTATAGCGAGTCCGGGAGCAATGGAGGGAATGAGGTGGCCATTGACCTGGAAACCGATTCCGGCACAGACTTCTTTGGCTATGAAGTATTCCGTATCGAACGCCAAGGCGCCAAAGTGGTCCGCCGGGCAGTAGGGTTTGTTACCCCGGAGGAATCGGGGATGGTTGACCGGATTGCCACAGTCAACAACCGTGCTTTTACCTATGAAGTGGTTGGGTATGACCTTTGGCTGCGGCCAACACAAGCATATACCATCGGGGACGTGCGGGTATCCCATAACGGGAACCTGGATGTATCCAAATGGGGAGCCGATACCAACATGGTGTCTGTGGGGGATGACGGCGCCGACGACATGGACGAGGGGCCGTCGGACGAGAATCCGGACGCCATTGTAAAGAACCAGGTTAAACGGGTGGTTGACGGGGACAACGCCACTACCTACCGGGGGAAAACCAAGGCAGGCGACCCGGAGATCCTGCTGTACTTAAATGGGCAGGAGGTCCTGACCGGCCTGGAATACCAGTTGTCTGAAGACGGCGCGCCTATGGGGGCCTTTGAGGTTTACATGAGCCAGGACGGAAGTACTTGGCAAAAAGCCTCTACGCAGGAAACATCCTTTACATTGACCGAGGGCGGCAATGGGGTCCGCAGGCAAAAGATCCTTTTCAGCGTCCCGGCAGAATCCGGTACGGGCAGGGAGCTGGTGGCCTACGAGGCTTCTATCGTAAAATTAGTGGGGCCGGGCCAGGCCGGCAAAGAAATTGCCGTTTCTGAAATTGTCCTGTTTGGACAGACCGGCGACCGGCTGGATCTGGAAAAAGACGGCGGGATTGGAAAATTGGCAGAGCCGTTCGTGGATGCGTCGACCAATGAGGTATTGATTCCTCAAGGGTCTGTGGTGTTTACCGGAACCTATAAGGGGAACCCGGCTTATAATTCACTGCTTTTGTGGGATGAATCCGGGAAAATCGTAGGAGGTTCTGACAATGGCGATGTGGCTGCCGAACAGTTGATTTTTGCCCCGGATCCAGGGACGCAAGACTTGACAGAGATTTCCGACGGACATTGGGTATATTTTATCCGTCCGGAACATTTGACGGGTACGTTGCCGGAAAAAGTGCGTGGTGAATTGTACCGGGTGGACCATGCCATAGGCCAGAAAGGCCAGAGGCTGGTGAGCTCCACCGTATTTGTAGAGGTACCTGCAATGCAGGATTTGCCGGACATCCGTTTGGAAGGGATGGGAAGCCTGGCGGCAGGGACGCCAGCTGACGCGGGCGGAGACGGCGAGGAAAGGGGGGAATGACAGATGGTGAAGATGAAAAAAAGGCTTCTGGCTGGGGCAGCCATATGCTGCCTGGCGGCAGCCGCTATGTTCCCTCTAAGCCCTTTCAACTCCCGGGCGGCAGAAGGCCTGGTGACTTGGCAGCCTGCGGCAAATAAGGGGGACAAAAAAAGCGTAAAGATGATTCTCCAGCTGGATGAGGACGAGATTTTTGAAGAGAGCGCCACTTTCCAGATCGGCCTGCTTTTAGACCCGGGGCCAGACGGGGAAATTAACGAATGTGAATTTAAATTTAAAAAGGGTGTCATGAGGAGCAGTTCGGATAACATGGTAATCCAGGAAATGCACTATGACGAGGAGGAACATGAGCTTTTGCTGGTGGTAGCTGGCAGAAAGGATAAAGACGGAAACGGAGGCGCCCTGAACAAAGAAAAGGCTTTGGAGCTGGGGACGTTGTATGTATCGTCAGATGTGGACGTAAAAGTTTCACTGATCGGGGATAAATGCCTGGCAGTGGACGAAAGTGGGGTTCAGCAGAACTTCAGCTGCCTGGGGGCCGGGGGCAAAGATTCGTTTGTCCTGAAGGCGGAAGAAAGTCCCGAACCTGAGACGGACCCGCCTTCTGATAATTATGGCGGCGGCCATGGTAGCAGCAGCGGCAGGAAACCCACGCCCCCCACGGCGAATCCGGGGCCAGGCGACCCCATTGAAACAAAAGGAAGATGGGAGCCCATTGGCGGTATTTGGCAGTTTAAGAAAGAAAACGGGGTATATGCCCAAAATGAATGGCTGCTGGTAAACGGTTTATGGTACCGGGTTGGAGAGGACGGCGCCATGGTGACCGGATGGTTCCAATTCGAAGGGAAATGGTATTACCTGAAAGGGTCCGGAGAAATGGCAACCGGCTGGCAGCAGGTAGAAAACTGGTGGTATCACCTGGGTATTGCAGGGGAAATGGATACTGGCTGGAAAGAGGTCGACGGCAAGTGGTATTTGTTAAATGACGTGCCGCCCACCCCACGCCAAGTAATGGATCCAGCTACGGGGCAAATGGTGGAGAGCATAGAAGGCCAGATGCCTTATGGGGCCATGTACGCCGGATGCACCACGCCGGACGGCCATGTGGTAGATGAAAATGGGGCAATGACCCCATAAAGATGTTTAAAAGCGCCTCAATGCAAATGTTGCATCGGGGCGCTTTTTCCGATGGCCTGCCTGGCGCGGCGGATGAAAGCAATGGGGCTGAAGCGGATGAAAGCAATGGGGCTGAAAGGGGTCAGTTTTGCATATGAGAGTACAAGAACGGATATGGTGGCATATCTTAAAAGAAAAGGATATAAATAGATATGCCACAACAAAATCGCCAGGATCCGCAGGAATGGTTCAGATGCCGCATTTGCCCCGGGTGCAGGGGCTGCAACGGGCGCCCTCCGGGGCCTGGAGGCCCGCCGCCCTGGGGTCCGCCGCCAAGGCCTG
>CAJUDH010000002.1:0-267338 GCA_910584845.1 uncultured Lachnospiraceae bacterium | reverse complement strand
GAGGCCCGCCGCCCTGGGGCCCGCCGCCAAGGCCTGGAGGCCCGCCGCCCTGGGGCCCGCCGCCAAGGCCTGGAGGCCCGCCGCCCTGGGGTCCGCCGCCAAAGCCTGGAGGCCCGCCGCCCTGGGGTCCGCCTCCGGGGCCTGGAGGCCCGCCGCCCTGGGGCCCGCCTCCAAGGCCAAGGTAAAAAAGAATTAAATATTATACCAGCTTTACAATTAATAAAGGATCTGCTAAAATTAAAGCCGCATTGAATGAAAAACACAGCGTTAATTTTCACATCCTATGGTGTGGGGATTAACGCTTTTGGCGCGTTTACTAAAAAGGATGTACCTGGGTTTTTCCTGTACCTGTTTTTGCCGGCGGCCTTTTTCCATATGCTTATGAACGGATCCTATACGGTGCATATACTTGCCCCTATCGGACAAAGCTGCCGCTTTTTAAAATCAGGAACGAAGAAGGCCTGGGTATACCGGAGAAAAAACGGAGGAAAGAATGTATATTATTGCAGGGCTTGGCAACCCGACAAAAGAATATGAGAGGACCAGGCATAACGTAGGGTTTTCCGTGATCGACGTTTTGGCAGATAAATACAATATTGATATGGGCGAACGTAAACATCGGGCTTTATGTGGAAAAGGGATGATCGAAGGGGAAAAGGCGCTTTTAATCAAACCCCAGACTTTTATGAACTTAAGCGGGGAAAGCCTGCGGTCAGCGGTAGACTATTATAAGGCCACAGCACAGGAGCTGATCGTGATTTACGACGATATCAGCCTAGAGCCGGGCCAATTGCGGATCCGCCTGAAAGGCAGTGCAGGGGGGCATAACGGGATCAAGAATATCATTGCCCATTTGGGGACCCAGGAGTTTCCCCGGATGAAAGTAGGGGTTGGCGCAAAGCCGCCAAAGATGGACTTGAAAGATTATGTGCTAAGCCGCTTTTCCAAAGGGGAGCAGGAGCAGATGGACCAGGCATTTACGGAGGCGGCAAAAGCGGTTGCGGTAATGATAACGGAAGGGCCGGAGCGGGCCATGAACCAGTTTAATACCAGAAAAAAGGATTTGAATGAAGAATAGTGGCCATTCAGGCAGGAGGGGGATATGAGCAAAACATTTGCCAATCCGCTAGTTGAACTAATTGAATATGAAGAACTGGACCGGGCATTAAGGCAAAGGAAGGGGCCGCTGCAAGTCAGCGGTTGTCTGGATTCCCAGAAAGTCCATCTTATGGAAGAAGTGGCCTCAGATATAGCATGGAAACTGATCGTGACTTATGATGATTCCCGTGCAAAGGAAATTTATGATGATTTTGGCTGCTTCCGGAAAGATGTGTGGCTGTATCCGGCAAAGGACCTGCTGTTTTATAATGCCGATATTCATGGGAACCTGATGGCGCGCCAGCGGATACAGGTATTGCGCCATTTGATCGAAGATAAGGCCGGGGTGGTAGTGACTACCCTGGATGGCTTAATGGATCATCTGCTCCCCCTGGAACAGCTTTGTGTCCAGACCCAGAATATCAAAGCAGGACAGGATCTGGACCTGGAAGAGTGGAAGGGGAAATTGTCCAGGCTTGGCTATGAACGGATGCCCCAAGTGGACGGCATGGGGCAGTTTTCGATCCGCGGGGGCATTTTGGATATTTTCCCTTTGACAGAGGAACAGCCCATACGGATTGAGCTGTGGGACACGCAGGTAGACTCTATCCGCAGCTTTGACCTGGAAAGCCAGCGTTCCACAGAGCAATTGGAAGAGCTTACCGTGTATCCGGCCACAGAGATCGTGCTGACAGACCGGCAGCGGCAAGAGGGCGTAAAGAAACTGCGCAAAGAGATGGAAGGTTCGGTAAAGCAACTGAGAAAGCAGATGATGACCGAGGAAGCCCACCGGCTTTCCGGGATCGTAAGGGAGCTGGCCGAGGAGGTAGAAGAGGGGCACAGGCTTACCGGTTTGGATGCTTACCTCTCCTATTTTAGCGATGAAACGGTTTCTTTTTTGGATTATTTTGAAGGGAAGCCGTCCATGGTAATCTTGGATGAACCGGCAAGGCTAAGGGAAAAGGCTGAGGCGGTGGAGCTGGAGTTTCGGGAAAGCATGTCCCACCGGTTGGAAAAAGGTTACCTGCTGCCAGGCCAGACTGAATTGCTGTATACGGCAACCGAACTGCTGGCAAAGGCCCAACGGGATAATACCATGTATTTAACCGGGCTGGAGCAAAAACTGCCTGGGTTGGCCGTACAGGCAAAATACCGGTTTGACGTGAAAAATGTCAATTCTTATCAGAACAGTTTCGAATTGCTCATCAAAGACCTGCAAAGGTGGAAGAAGGAAAAATACCGGGTTATCTTGTTGTCCGGATCCCGTACCCGGGCCAGCCGCCTGGCCGGGGATTTGCGGGAATACGGGCTTAGTGCCTTTTGCCCGGACAATGAGGACCGGCAGGTACAGCCGGGGGAAATCCTTGTGGCATACGGGAACCTCCACAAAGGATTTGAATATACCCAGATTAAATTTGTAGTTATCACCGAAGGCGACATGTTCGGTGCGGAGAGGAAAAAAAGGAAGCGGAAAAAGCCTGCTTATGAAGGGAAACATATCCAAAGCTTTTCCGAGCTGTCCGTAGGCGATTACGTGGTCCATGAAGACCATGGCCTGGGGATATATTGCGGGATTGAAAAAATTGAACGGGACAAAGTAACCAAGGACTATCTGAAAATCCAATATGCCGATGGGGGTGTTTTGTACCTGCCGGCCACACGGCTGGATGGGATCCAGAAATATGCCGGATCTGACGCCAAAGCGCCAAAACTGAACAAACTGGGAGGGGATCAGTGGAAAAAAACACGGAGCCGGGTAAAGGGGGCGGTAAAAGAGATTGCACGGGATTTGGTGGAATTATATGCGGCCAGGCATACGACCAACGGTTTCCCTTATGGGCCGGACACGGTATGGCAGAAAGAATTTGAGGAGCTGTTCCCTTACGAAGAAACCGAGGATCAGCTGGACGCCATAGAAGCCACAAAGCGGGATATGGAAAGCAGGAGGATTATGGACCGGCTGATTTGTGGGGATGTGGGCTATGGGAAGACAGAGATCGCTTTGCGGGCGGCGTTTAAGGCAGTACAGGAAAGTAAGCAGGTGGTTTATCTGGTGCCTACTACGATTCTGGCCCAGCAGCATTACCACACGTTTTTGCAGCGGATGAAGGACTTTCCGGTACGTGTGGATTTGCTGTCCCGGTTCCGTACCCGCACGGAAGTGCAAAAAACCATAGACGATTTGAAAAAAGGCTTGGTAGATGTGGTGATTGGCACCCATCGGGTGCTGTCCAAGGATATAAAATTTAAGGATTTGGGCCTTTTGATTATTGACGAAGAACAGAGGTTTGGGGTTACCCATAAAGAAAAAATAAAAAGGCTGAAAGAAAATGTGGATGTATTGACCCTGACGGCCACGCCAATTCCCCGTACGCTCCATATGAGCCTGGCCGGGATCCGGGATATGAGCGTATTGGAGGAGCCGCCGGTGGACCGCCTCCCCATCCAGACCTATGTAATGGAATATAATGACGAGATGGTACGGGAGGCCATAAACCGGGAATTGGCCCGCAACGGCCAGGTTTATTACGTATTTAACCGGGTAAAAAATATTGAAGAGGTGGCCTTCCATATCCAGGAACTGGTGCCTGGGGCGGCAGTGGTCTACGCCCATGGCCAAATGAGGGAAAACCAGCTGGAAAAAATTATGTTTGATTTTGTGAATGGGGAGATCGACGTACTGGTATCCACTACGATTATTGAGACCGGGCTGGATATACCCAATGCCAATACCATGATCATCCATGACGCAGACCGGATGGGCCTGTCCCAGCTTTACCAGCTTCGAGGGCGGGTGGGGCGTTCCAGCCGGACCGCTTATGCTTTCCTTATGTACAAGCGGGATAAGCTTTTGCGGGAAGAGGCGGAAAAACGGCTGCAGGCCATCCGGGAATTTACAGAGCTGGGTTCCGGCATCAAAATTGCCATGCGGGATTTGGAAATCAGGGGTGCGGGGAATGTCCTGGGGGCAGAACAGCATGGCCATATGGAAGCAGTGGGCTATGATTTGTACTGCAAGCTGCTGAACCAGGCAGTTTTGGCATTGCAGGGAAAACGTGCGGAAGACGAGGATTTTGAGGCTGTGGTGGAATGTGATATTAGTGCCTATATCCCTACTTCCTATATCCGGAATGAATACCAGAAGCTGGATATTTACAAACGGATTTCCGGTATTGAGAATGACGAAGAATACATGGACATGCAGGACGAACTGATGGACCGGTTTGGCGATATGCCCAAATCCGTGGAAAACCTGTTGTCCGTGGCTGTTTTAAAGGCCCTGGCCCATCGGGCATATGTGACAGAAGTGAAAATAAACCGCCAGGAAGTAAGGCTTACAATGTACGCCAATGCCAAGCTGGATACCGCCAAGATCCCGGATTATGTGGGGCAGTATAAAGGGATGCTAAAATTTCAGGCCAAGGAGCCGGCCTATTTCCTTTTTACAGATGCCAAAACAAAATACAAAGACTGTAAGGCCATGATGGAAAAGGCGAAAGAGCTGTTAGAAAGGCTGGAAACTATGGCAGAAACTACAGGGGGCGGCAGCAAAAGCCAGAAGGCGGAGGCTGATAGCCGGTAAGGCAAAGGAGAAAAAACATGGATCGGAAACGTGCAATACGGGGGGCGGTTTTGACATTGGCAGGCGGAATGCTGTGGGGGTTTTCCGGAACTTGCGGCCAATTTTTGATGCAAGAAAAGGGCTTGGCTTCGGATTGGCTGGTGCCGGTCCGGCTGCTGTCGGCAGGCATCCTGCTGTTATTGCTCTGTTTTCTAAAAGAAGGGAAGGAGATTTTTAAGATATGGAAGAAGGATTGGGCGGGGGTTGTAACTTTTGGTGTTTTTGGCATGAGTATGTGCCAGTATACTTATTTTACGGCTATCGGTGCCTCTAATGCGGGTACGGCTACGGTGCTGCAGTATATAGGGCCGGTGCTGATCTTGGCCTACCTGTCCATCCGCCATAAAACCCTGCCCCGGCCCAATGAACTGTTGGCGATCTGCCTGGCGGTTTTGGGGACGTATTTGCTGGCTACCCACGGGAAACCCGGAAACATGGCGCTGTCGAAAGAAGCTTTGTTTTGGGGGCTATTGTCGGCGGTGGCCCTGGCCGTCTATACGGTACAGCCAGGCCGGCTGCTGGAGCAATATGGATCGGCGGTGGTGGCCGCCTGGGGGATGGTGGTAGGCGGGGTTTTACTTGCTGCGGTTTTCCGCCCCTGGAGTATCCCTGCCCCTGTTGACTGCCAAGTGGCATTAGGGCTGGCCGCCGTGGTGGTTTTGGGTACAGTTACGGCGTTTTCCCTTTACATGGAAGGGGTCCGCTGCGTGGGGCCCAAAAAGGGCAGCCTCTATGCCTCCATTGAACCGGTGTCTGCGACTTTGTTTTCCGTAGTATGGATGGGGGCGTCTTTTGAAGGTATGGATTTACTGGGGTTCGCCTGTATTTTATCGACCATTTTTTTGTTGGCCGCAGATAAAAAGGAAAGTTAAAGACCTTGTTTTTTCCTGTGGTTTTGTGGTATGATAGATATATGGCATTTTGTGGAAAATCCTTTAAAATACAAGGATTTATCGTATAAATTGCCGAATACAGAACAAGGAGGGGTATTAACCATGCTGCACAAAAAACTAAAATCATTTCCCCAAGATTTCCTATGGGGCGCAAGTACGTCTGCCTATCAGGTAGAGGGCGCTAATCTGGAGGACGGAAAGGGCCCATCCTGCCAGGACGTGAAAACTGTGCCGGAGGGGACTTCTGATTTAACGGTTTGTGCTGACCAGTACCACCGGTACAAAGAAGATATCGCTCTAATGGCGGAGATGGGGTTCAAGACGTACCGATTCTCCATTTCCTGGTCCAGGATTATTCCCGAGGGAACCGGGGAAGTGAATCCAAAAGGTATCGAGTATTATAATAATGTGATTGATGAGTGCCTGAAATATGGCATCGAGCCGCTGGTTACCATGTTCCATTTTGACATGCCTGCGGCATTGGACAAAAGGGGGTCCTGGTCTAACCGGGAATCCATCGACTGGTTCTTAAACTTTGCCAAGGTAATGTTTGAGAATTTTGGCGACAGGGTAAAATATTGGCTGACCATCAATGAGCAAAACATGCTGACTTTGGTAGGGCCGGTGATCGGCACTTTGGCCATCCCTGAAGGCTGCACCAACGTGATAAAAGAAACCTACCAGCAGAACCACCATATGCTGGTGGCCCAGGCAAAGGCTATGGCTTTGTGCCATGAGATGCTGCCAGGGGCGAAGATCGGCCCGGCCCCCAACATTTCCCTGGTATACCCGGCAACCTGCAAGCCAGAGGATATTCTGGCTGCCCAGAACTACAACGCCATCCGTAACTGGCTGTATCTGGATATGGCAGTGTTTGGGGTATATAATAACCTGGTATGGGCATATCTGGAGGAGAACGACGCCTGTCCGGAATTTGGGGAGGGAGACGCAGAAGCATTGAAGAGCGGCCACCCGGATTTCATCGGTTTTAACTATTACAACACAGGTACGGTGGAAGCCAGCGACGGGGCCGAGCAGTTAGATTCAGGCGCCGACCAGCAGACGGCGCGGGGCGAGGCCGGGTTGTATAAAGGCTTTAAGAACCCCTACCTGCCCACCACGGAATTTGGCTGGGAGATTGACCCGCCAGGATTCCGGGCCACAATCCGGGAGATGTATTCCCGTTACCGCCTGCCCATGATTGTTACCGAGAACGGGCTGGGCGCTTATGACAAGCTGACGGAAGACGGCAAAGTACACGACCCGTACCGGATCCAGTATCTGAGGGAGCACATTGAACAGGTTCGCCTGGCCATCAGCGACGGGGCCGAGATGATGGGCTATTGCCCATGGAGCGCCATCGACCTGATTTCCACCCATGAGGGCATGGTGAAAAGATATGGGTTTATCTATGTAGACCGGGATGAGTTCGACTTAAAGACGTTAGACCGGTATAGGAAGGATTCCTTCTATTGGTATAAGAAAGTGATAGCCTCAAACGGCGAGGACTTAAGCGATAATTAATCATATTTTAGGATCAGGCAGGGCCATGAAACGGGAGTTGCGGTTTCATGGCCCTGCCTGGTATCTTTATGCCAATCCCTGCTTTTTAAGGATTTATTGCAGGTTGCGGATTTTCTTTTGGTAAATCCGGATAAACAATATGGTACTCATGAGGACGGAGATAATTTCCGCTAAGGGGAAGGAATACCATACCGCATGGAGCCCCCAATATTTCGCAAACACATAGGCCAACGGCAACAGGCATAGGAGCTGCCGGGCCACGGAGGTAAGGAGGCTGTAGACGCCGTTCCCCAAAGCCTGGAATACGGAACCGACAATGATGCAGTAGCCGGCAAAGGAAAAGCTAAGGCTGATAATCCGCAAAGCAGGGATGCCGATCTCCAGCATCTGCGGGGATGCGTTAAACAGGAGCAGCATCTGCCTGGTAAAGACCTGGAAAAGGGCCAAACCGGTAAGCATAATGGATACGGCAATAAAGATGCTGAACTTTGTCGTTTCTATGATCCGCTTTTTGTTGCGGGCGCCATAGTTAAAAGCGATAATGGGGATCATGCCATTGTTCAGCCCGAAAATCGGCATAAAAATAAAGCTTTGCAGTTTAAAATAGACGCCCAGCACCGTCACGGCCGTCTCCGTGAAGGTGACTAAAATTAAATTCAGGAAGTAGGTCATGACGGAACCGATGGACTGCATGATAATGGAAGGGAAACCTACCTCATAGATAATACGGATGGTAGTCAAATCAGGGGAAAAGCCCCGCATGTTAATGCTTACATCCGTATTTTTCCGCACATTAAAAAACAGGGAAAGGACCATGGCCAGGATTTGCCCGGTCACCGTGGCGATAGCGGCGCCGCTGATCCCCATAGCCGGAAAGCCAAAAAGCCCGAAAATCATGATCGGGTCAAGGATGATGTTGGTAATGGCGCCGGCGCCCTGGGAATACATATTGTAAATGGTACGCCCGGTAGACTGCAGGATCCGTTCCAGTACGATCTCAAGGAAAATGCCAAAGGAAAAGATCAGGCAGATGGATAAATATTTTACGCCGTATTCAATGATGGTGGGGTCATTGGTCTGGCTGGCAAAGTAAAGCCGCGAGCCCAAAAGGCCGAACAAGGCAAAGCAGGCGGCGCCTGCGACGGAAAGGAATATGCCGTTGACTGCGGCTTTCTGGGCGGCATCCTGGTTTTGCTCCCCTAAGGACCGGGAAAGGAGGGCGTTGACCCCGACGCAGGTCCCGGAAGAGACGGCAATCATCAGGTTCTGGATGGGGAAAGCCATGGATACGGCGGTTAAGGCTTTCTCCCCCAGCTGTGCGACGAAAATGCTGTCGATAATGTTGTACATAGCCTGGACAAGCATAGAGAGGATCATGGGGAGGGACATGGTGATCAACAAAGGTTTGACCGGCATGACCCCCATCTTGTTTTGTTCTGGTTTCGTGGTAGCTTTGGGCATAAAATTCTCCTTTCGGGGGTATGTTGTAGCAATGGTTTATCGTTGGTTCCTTAAAAATAAGGTCTTACAGGTATCCGCTTACCTGTAAACAGTAATTCACATTCTACTATTGATAAAATTTATTGTCAATCGAAAATCCTGCGGCTAAAGTCGGACAATAAGATTTCGTGCCCGTAAAAATCAGTAAAGGATACTACCGCAGGCCGCTGCCAGAATGATAAGCAGGATAGGCGAAAAATCGCGTTTCTTCCATTTCCGGTATAAAGTATCCGCCATCGTTAAGAAGAAAAAAATAGCACATGCGGTTTTGTCTAAGGCGGGTGTATGGCCCTCCCCCGACAACGCGGCCAGGAGCATGGAAAGGCCTGTGGCCAGGATAACCCCCATGAGGCATGGCTTGACCCCTTTTAATATGGCCTGTACGGTTTTGTGCCGGATCAAATTGTGGAACAGTACGGTAATGATAAGCAGGAGGAGGAAAGAAGGGAGGACAACCCCAAAAGTGGCGGCAGCCGCGCCCAAAACCCCTGCCTGCCGGCTTCCGATGTAAGTGGCCATATTTACCATAATCGGGCCGGGGGTGGCCTCGCTGAGGGCTACCAGGTTGGCAAACATGGCCGGGTCGGCCCAGCCGTTGGCAAGAACCACATCCCGGATCAGGGGGATGGCCCCATAAGCCCCTCCAAAGGCAAACAGCCCTATTTTCAGGAAAGAAAATAATAATTTAAGATAAATCATGACGCCGCACCTCCTGCCTTTTGGCCGGCGGGCCCCTGAAAAAGGAAAAAGCCGGCCAGGCCGCTGGCCAGGATAAGATAAATGGTAGAGACGGAAAAACCGGCAAAATCCAGGGCCAGGACAAGGAAGAAAAAGGCGGCCACCATGGATGCCTGTATTTTCTTCCGTGGGGATTTTTTTATCATTTTCCGTATCATGTTAATGGCGGCGCGAAT
This sequence comes from uncultured Lachnospiraceae bacterium, assembly GCA_910584845.1. Classification (GTDB taxonomy): domain Bacteria; phylum Bacillota; class Clostridia; order Lachnospirales; family Lachnospiraceae; genus Brotaphodocola. The sequence continues at coordinate 257,787 of CAJUDH010000002.1, read as the reverse complement.
AATCAAAATAGCGACGGCAATCCGTATGCCCCGGAAGGCGTTTGCCACGGCCGGGACAGAAAGGATGTTTTCAAAATATCGGGAGACGGCAAAAATCAGGAAGAAAGAAGGCAGGATTATGCCAAGGGTAGAGGCAACGGCCCCCGGCAGGCCAGCCATTTTGTAGCCGGTATAAGTGGCGCAGTTGATGGCGATGGGCCCGGGGGTTGACTCTGCGATAACCGTCACGTCCATAAGTTCATCGGAGGTGATCCATTGCCTTTTTTCCACACACTCGTGATCCAGCAGAGAGATCATTGCATATCCACCCCCAAAGGTAAAAGCCCCGATTTTACTGAAAGTCAAAAACAAATCGGCAATTATTTTTATCGGTATCATAGTTTGCCGGCCTCCTTAACCTTTGTGTGTGGCCGGCTGCTGAAATTCACATTGGCAAGTGCCGGCATCCCGGTTTAATTCTTGTGATTGGGCCTGGATCTGCAGGAATGTAGAAACAAGCAGGCTGATGGCGTCCGGATCAGGGAAATAATGGGTGTGGTAGCCATATTTTTCCCCATATACAAGGCCGGCTTGCCGCATTAACCGTAAATGCTGGGAAACCGCTGATTCGCTTACCCCAAGTTTTTTAGACAGGGAACGGACACAATGCTTTTGCTGGAGCAGCAGCCGGAAAATCTGATACCTCATGGGTTCGCCCATCACCCGTATTAATAAGGCAGCATCCATATGTAGCCCCTTTCACTTTTTCGGCGGGGCCCCGCCTTTCTATTTGGCTATTTATTATATCAGTTTCTTTAATTAAGTCAATACTGAAATAAAATAATGCCACCCTCCCCTAGGCTTGGCAGGGGATAGGGCGGCCCGGGCTAAACGGGGCCGGGAACGTTTCCGCAAGTAACGTTTTTCTGTCCGGAACAATGGTAATCATTGACATTACAATCAAAAATGGATAAAATATGAAAAGAGAGGACGGTATTTTCCATGCAGATTTCAAGTAGGTTTACGTTGGCTATCCATATATTCGCCTGTATTGAGGTTTTTCAAGATGATTATAAAGTAACCAGTGATTTCCTTGCCGGGAGCACCAATGTAAATCCGGTAATTGTCCGTAAGATATTAGGCCAATTAAAAGGGGCGGGCCTGGTAGAGGTGGCCAGGGGGTCTGGCGGGGCGTCTATTCCGAAACCATTGGACGAGATCTCATTTTTGGATATTTACCATGCGGTGGAATGCATCGGGAACGGGGAGTTGTTCCATTTTCATGAGAACCCTAACCGGGCCTGCCCGGTGGGGAAAAATATCCATACGGTATTGGATGATAAATTGATGCGGGTGCAAAAGGCGATGGAATGCGAGCTTGCTTCCATTACCTTGGCAGACGTTATGAGGGATACAAAACAATTGATTGGCAACGGCTGAATTTGGAGCTTTGGACGGATTATCCTAAGCTTCAAATTTTTTTCGGGGAAACATGTTGTAACTATTTACATTACAATGTAAGTGTGGTATTATCTTGCTGTAACATAAAATATTACAATAAAAACCGGACTTATATGAGCCCGGCAGTGGATTTTCAGGCAGAAGGCGCCCGTAGCGGGGAATATATCCTGGGCGGGGAAGAGCTGACGCTGAATGGCAAAGGCGAGAGCGTGGTCAGCTATGCGGACTATGCCATCGCGGTGGTGGACGAGATAATCAGGGGCGGCCATATCCAAAAGAGGGTCAGCGTGGTGCAAAAATAGGAAAGGCTAGGGGAAGGCATGGACCAGGGTGAACGGAGGCAGTATTTGATACGCTGCCTTTTGCAGGAGGACTTCAGGTATCAGGGCATGGAAGTCCCGGAGGGGGAAGAAGGGCAAAGGCGGCTGCTGCGGGGGCTTATGAACCTCCGGCCTCCCAAAGCAGCCGGCAGGGAATTCCTCAAAATACAGGACGAATATTTAAAAGCGGAAACCATTGCCAAAGGCATAACCGAACTGGGGGCTTTACAGCCGGTAGCCGAAGGGCTGTACCTTTGGCAGGGGGATATTACCACCTTGTGCTGCGACGGGATTGTGAACGCCGCAAACAGCGGGATGACCGGGTGCTATGTGCCAAACCACAAGTGTATTGATAATTGTATCCACTCCTTCAGCGGAATCCAGCTCCGCATGGCTTGTGCAAAAATCATAAGGGGGCAGGGCCATGAGGAAGAGGCAGGAAAAGCAAAAATTACGAAGGCCTACAACCTTCCCTGCAGATATATCCTGCATACGGTGGGGCCTATTATAAACGGCCCCTTGACCCAAAAGGATTGCAGCCTGCTGGAGCAATGCTACTATTCCTGCCTGGAACTGGCAGCGGAAAATAATCTGGAGAGTGTGGCGTTTTGCTGCATTTCCACCGGGGAATTCCATTTTCCCAACGATAAGGCGGCCCGGATTGCCGTGGGTGCGGTTAAGGGGTTTATGGGGAAGAAGACCAGCATAAAGAAAGTGGTTTTTAATGTTTTTAAAGAGATAGATAAAGAAATTTACAGCAGGCTCCTTGGACAGGCGGCGCTTCAGGCCCCAGGGTAGAGGCGATGGCACATATTTGCCAGGAAAGGGTTTTCCTTTTTGCATCCGGCAGAAAAACGCAGGAAAGGCGGTACACATAATGACAGGCCAGGAAATTTGCAAACCTTTTGATATGGAAGAGGGGGTCCGCAAGCTGCGGGAGGCTTTGGACCGGTCAGACGCCGTGGTAATCGGCGCAGGCGCAGGCCTTTCTGCCTCCGCGGGTTTTGAATATACAGGGGAACGATTTGACCGGTATTTTCGTGATTTTGCCCGAAAGTACCATTTTAGGGATATGTATTCCGGCGGCTTCCATGCCTTTGAGGCGCCGGAAGAACATTGGGCATACTGGAGCCGGTACATCTATATTAACCGGTATATGGATGCGCCGAAACCGGTCTACCATAAACTGTTTGACCTGGTTAAGGGCAAAGATTATTTTGTACTGACAACGAACGTAGACCACTGTTTTCAGAAAGCAGGGTTTGATAAGCGGCGTTTATTCTATACCCAGGGCGATTACGGGCTGTTCCAGTGCAGCAGGCCGTGCCATTTGAAAAATTATGATAACGAAGCCGTTGTCCGGGAAATGGTAAAGGCGCAGGGGTTTGTGGCAGACGCCGGAAAAGCGTTGGCCCTACCGGCAGGCCGGGAACCTGAAATGGCGGTGCCGCCGGGGCTTGTCCCTTATTGCCCGGTATGTGGCGGGCCTATGGGGATGAACCTTAGGGCGGACCATACTTTTGTGGAAGATGAAGGCTGGCATGGCGCGTCTAAACGGTATACGGAATTTTTGCGCAGCCGCCAGAAAAGGAAAGTACTGTTTTTAGAGGCGGCAGTGGGCTACAATACGCCGGCCATTATAAAATATAGTTTTTGGCATATGGCATACCAATGGGAAAACGCCGGTTATGTATGCCTGAATAATGGCGAGGCTTACGCCCCGGAGGAAATCAAAGGAAAAGCGATTTGCATTAACGGGGATGTGGGGGAAATATTAAACCGGTTATAAGGAGGGTATGTCCATGGCACCCGTTTATATTTCTACTTCCAAAGAAACAATGTCGTCTATGGGGATAGAGGTGCCGTCCTGCATAAGGAGGGACCGGTGCAAAGGATCAATGTTCTTCACACGGCCGTCAGCCTGCATATAAGCCCCTCCGGCTTTCGTCTTGTCCGGAAGGAAGTACAGGACGGAGGCTTTCGGGCGGGATTGGATATTTTGACGGATCATTTGCATTTTTTCGTCTAAAAGGGCTTTGGCATTTTCGTCCAATTCTGCTTTTTCATCCGTAAAACGGGCGGCTTCCCGGATGGCCGCATGGTAGCTGGTTAAAGCGGCGAAAGGGGAAAACTGTGCCGCCCGGTCTGCCATAGGCATAGGCGCATGGGCAGTGGATACATGGTGGGGGAGGCCGGCAATATCGTCATATGGAAAAGGCTTTGGCTGTTTTTGGCTCATGGGGTGCTCCTTTTTCCGGTTTATGTATTTTGGGAAAGGTATGCCGGGGCCGTTTTCAGGAAGGCAGGAAGGGCCGGAATCCTTTAGGCTTTATGGCCGCCAATCTGCTGGTTCCGCTCCCGGGCGGTGGCCCCCTGCTGGAGGCTCATGCCTTTTAGGAGGGCGTTTTTGCCAAACTTCTTTTTGACGGACAACATGGCTTCTTGCAGCTGCTTCTCTTTTTGCCGGTCGTTTTCTTCCTTTAGCCGTTGTTCCTCAAGGGATCCATAGTCGGTGAACAAATCCATTTGCCGGTAAGTTTCCGATTTTTGGGCGGAGATTTCCGGCAATACATGGTTGGCGGTGAGGGAAACCCGTTTAATCAAAAGATTTTTATCGGCAATTTTTTCAAATAATTCCAAGGCGGCCCCGGTGATTTGTTTTGCTGAAGAGGTTTGGCAGGGAAGGTGGATGCTCCCATGGGCATGTTTCGGGACTTTACGCCCATAACGGTCCGTGGTTACGGGGCCGTTGTATTTTTGCTGTAGCCCCGGGGAAGACAGGCTGCCCGTATCATAACCTGCGGTTAAAACCAGCTGGCTGGCCACCAGCCCTTTGTCAACCAAGTCCAAGGCCAGCTGGTCGGCCATCTCCTTGATGATCAGCCTCGCTTTGTCATAAGGGTAAGGGCATTGCAGGACTTGGCCGCCTCCTAAGCTGCTGCTTTCCGGTTGATAGGCTTTAATGTCTGACATGGTGCAAGGCTCCCAGCCCCACGCATGGTCGATTAACAATTGGGCATTAATGCCAAACAGGCGGTAAAGAAGCTCTTCGTTATGGAAATCTTCCGGCTTTCCCAGGGAACAGCGGGCAATATCCCCCATAGTGTACAGCCCATGTTCTTCCAATTTTTTTGCATATCCTGGCCCCACGCGCCAAAAGTCGGTCAGCGGGCGGTGGGTCCAGAGAAGGCGCCGGTAAGACATTTCGTCAAGTTCTGCAATTTTCATCCCTTTTTCGCCTGCGGGTACCTGTTTGGATACTATGTCCATGGCAACTTTGCACAGGTACAAGTTATCCCCTATGCCGGCAGTAGCGGTGATACCGGTGGCCTGCAGCACATCCTGCATCATTTTTTCTACAAGCCCCCGTGGGGGCAGGCCATAAGTGGAAAGGTAACCGGTAAGGTCAATAAAGACTTCGTCGATGGAGTATACATGGATGTCTTCCGGTGCAATGTACTTTAAATAAATACGGTAAATTTTCGTGCTGTATTCCATGTATAGGGCCATGTGGGGCGTGGCCGTAATATAATCCAGGGCCAGTTCCGGGGATACGCGGATTTTTGGATCCTGGCAGGAGGAACCGGTAAATGTGTGGCCAGGGGCGTGGCGCTTCCTCTCGGCATTGACCTGCCTGACTTTTTGGATGACTTGAAACAGCCGGGGCCGGCCGGGGACCCCGTATGATTTCAAAGAAGGGGACACGGCAAGGCAGATGGTTTTTTCCGTGCGGCTTTGGTCGGCAACCACCAGGTTGGTGGTAAGGGGGTCAAGGCCCCGTTGGATGCACTCTACAGACGCATAGAAGGATTTCAAATCAATAGCGGCATAAATATGGTTTTTGGTCGGCATATACGTACTCCGGTCTTCAGATAAAAGTGGGGGGCACCGTAAATGGGCCTATTGCCCCGTTTTATCCGTTGGCACGTACCACATGCCGCTGCCCCAGGCAGTGTTGTCGTCCAGCAGGATGCGGATCAGCCGCGTCCATAAATCCAGGCCCTGGTTCAGCTCAGGCAATTTGGAGCCGTGGCGGAAATCCCAATATAGCTCGCCGCACACCAGGCTGACGGCGAAATCTGCCCAGCCGTTAAAAAACTGGGCTTGGGCAATCCAATACCCTGCCATTTCCTCCAGGTCTTCCCGGGTTAGCAGCCCGCAGGCATAGCCTGTCCGCAGATGGCCTACACATTCGCTGATGTCCCAGGCCAAATAGCCTTTATGGCCCACAATGGGGTAGAACTGGGCGGAAAAGTCCCGGGCCACCTGGAAAAATTCCAGGGCCCCTTTGTCCAGCCGGGCCAGGTCAAAGGGAGGGCGGCCCTCCCAGAAGCCTACGAAATCCAGGTATTGGCTATTGCAACAAATGTCTTTTTTGCAAAAGTCCAGCAAGGACGGTTTGTCCGTGATGCCAAAGACCTCTTTTAAGTGGGCGCGGCATTCGGCCTCGGTTTCCGGGGATGTGCACCGGGGCAGGGCAGTGAAATAGCCCGGGCCGGACTGGCCGGGGCCCGGGATGCCGGGGGTCTTACGCAAGGCGCAGATGCCTGCCAGTAAAGCGATGAACTGGCTGTGGCTACAAGGGGTGCGTATGGATGGGGCTTTCTTGTTAAATTCTTCGGATAACGCCATAACGGCCTGGGACAGCCCGGTGTCATAAGGGTGGAAATCTTTCAATTGAGGGGCGGCAGAAGCCGTAGGGCTGGTTTCGGGGGTTTTGCCCGGTTTTTTAAAGTGGTCAAAAATACTCATATTTGTTTTGCTCCTTTGATTGCCTTCTTACAAATAAAAAGAATTTGGGCCGTGGTTCCCTGCCTGGGGGCCATATGGGCGGCGCAGCCACTTCCGGGCAGCCGCTTTCCGGCGCAGCCCATCCTGCGGGGGCCATATGGACGGCGCAGCCACTTCCAGGCAGCCGCTTTCCGGCGCGGCCCATCCTGCCTGGGGGCCATATGGGCGGCGCAATCCTCTACGGCGCGGCTTTGCCCGGAACGCCTTTTGCACGAAAAAGCGTTTGCCGGGCGGCCATATCTTTGTTTTGTATGCTCGTTTTATTATACTATAAAACATCTGTGATTTACAGGCTTGATATGCGGTTTTTTTAAAATAATGGCTACCGCAACCCTGCTGGCTTTAGGCGGTGGGTTAAGGTAGCCAAAAGCAGTGGTTTATGTTATACTTGCGTTATGGAAATAGGGAAATCTAAAAACAGGCATAAATATCTACTATAATACCACATATAATAAGGCCTGTAGCAAAAGGAGGGCTGACCGATGGAGGAAAAACCGTATTTAGCCCCGGTTTGTTTTTTCACGGGACAATGGACGCAGCGGTTTGGGGCGCGGAATGGGCGGCCGGGGAAGCAATGTGCGGCGTATAGCCGACACGAATAGAATAAAGGGGGTAAATTCATATGTACAAATTGTGGGATGCGTTGACAGAAGCGAAAAAATACCATTGGGTGGAGCTTTCCCATCCGCTCAATAACGACAGCCCTTACTGGCCGGGGATCCCTAAGGGGGCTGTGGAACTGGGGGCTACGTGTTTTGACTGGGGGAACGAGATGCTGGATTGCCTGATACAGACGTTTAAATTTCCGGGGCAGTTTGGCACACACATTGATTTTCCGGGGCATTTTGTGAAGGGGCGGGAACTGTCAGAAACATACGGGGTGAAAGACTTGATTTTCCCCCTTTGCGTGGTGGACGTATCGGAAAAAGTGAAAGAGGACCCCACATATGTGGTTACGTCTGGCGATATCCGGGAGTATGAGGAAAAGTACGGCCCTATCCCGGACGGGGCTTTTGTGGCCCTGCGCACGGATTGGTCAAAAAAATGGCCGGATATGGACGCCCTTTCTGGGACTGCTGACGACGGCAGCGAGAATTTCCCGGGGTGGTCTATGGATGCGCTGCGCTATATTTATGAGGAACGCAACGCTGCCGCCAACGGCCATGAGACTTTGGACACGGATGCGTCCCTGGAGGCGGCAGCGGCAGGGGATCTGGCCTGCGAACGGTATGTGCTGGACAAGGGGAAGCTGCAGGTAGAAGTCCTTACCAATCTGGATCAGGTGATGCCTGCAGGGGCGGTGCTTGTGGTGTCTTACCCCAGGATTGAGGGGGCGACCGGGCTTCCGGCCAGGGTGTGGGCCATTACAGAATAAAGTGGGCGCAAAAGGCCTGGCACTTTTGGCGGTTTCCCATTGCGGGGTTTCCGGTTGACATTTTTATCCGGGGGCTCTACAATGGAACCATAAACCATAACTTCATAAAAGGCCAAGTGCCGGCTTTACGAAGCCGGGTAAAAGAGAATCGGGTGAAAGTCCCGAGCGATCCGGTCACTGTGAGCGGGAAGCCACCTTGCAAGATGCCATTGTGCGAAAGCATGAGAAGGCGCGGGGGAGCGACAGGGTATATTTGAGGTAGGAGGATATTTTCAGGCCCACCTTAAGGCCCGCGAGCCAGGAAACCTGCTTGGCTTTGTATGTTGGCGCTTCCTGCGAAAGCCAGTCCGACAAAAAGCATCTGCCGTTACGTACAAACTACAGGTACGTTTGGGCAGGTGCTATATTGGCGTATCGGTAGGAAGGCCCTTAACGGGCCTTCTTTTTTCGTCCATTGATACCTTCCTTGGAAAAGTGGGGGGTGCGGGGCAAAACTTCGACGGGCATCAGGGGCGTATGGCAGCAGCCGGGGCCGTGTACTCCGGCTTTCCATCAAATTCATATAAGGAGGAAGCAACATGAAGGGGAAAATTTCAGCGTTATCGGTATTGTTTCTGGCGGCAGCGTTATGCCTGCCCGGATGCAAAGGCAATGTCAACACGGCGGCCACGGGGGCGGAAGGGGCGGCAGATACGAGGGAGGCTGCAAAGGAGGTATTTGCCGCAATGCCGGGGACAGAAAAACCGGAGAGGGATGAGGCCCAAAAGCCAAAGGCCCCCGAGGCCGGGGAGGAAGGGAAAGCAGAGGGGACGGCGGCGGAAGAGGCGGTTATTTTGGTGGTAAGCTTTGGCACCAGCTATAAGGAAAGCCGGGACGTTACCATCGGCGCCATTGAGGAGGCCATCGCCACGGCTTACCCCCGGTATCCGGTGAGGAGGGCGTTTACGGCCCAGAAGATTATTGACATATTAAAAGAGCGGGATGGCCTGGAGGTTGACAATATGGCTCAGGCCCTGGACCGGGCAGTGGCCGACGGGGTTAAAACTTTGATTGTCCAGCCCACCCATCTGATGGACGGGATGGAATATAGGGACATGGTCCAGGAGCTGGAAAACTACAACGGGGATTTTGCGCAGATTGTGGTTGGCCAGCCTTTGCTGGCCGATGAAGAAGACTTGGATGCCGTGGCAAAAGCCGTTACAGACGCCACCTCTTCCTATGACGACGGGGAAACGGCTGTGGTATTTATGGGGCATGGCACGCAGGCGCCTTCCAACCAGATTTATGCTTCGCTGCAGGAAAAATTGGCGGAAAAAGGATTTGAAAATTATTATATCGGGACGGTAGAAGCAACCCCTACGCTGGACGATATAACGGCAGCTTTGCGGGGGGCAGGAAAATATAAAAAGGTAGTGCTGGAACCTTTGATGGTAGTGGCCGGCGACCATGCCAACAATGATATGGCGGGAGACGGCGAGGATTCCTGGAAGGCTGTTATGGAAGGGGAAGGGTATGAAGTGGAATGTCTGCTCCATGGGCTTGGAGAGTTAAAAGCCATACAGGATATTTATGTGCGGCATGTAAAAGCAGCCATGGATGGTTTGAACCAATAAAGAGGAAGGCAAAAGAGACGGCAAAGCCTTGTGGGAAGGGAACCAGGCACGGGGAGGTTACGAGAGTGCATTACGTGGAAAAGGAGGAAGGGGAAATGGGCATAAGGGGAAAGGGAAGGCGTTTTGGGATAGCCGCGGCCTTGTTTTTTGTATTTTTATTTTTGGCTTTCTTGCTTCTGGTTTCCTGCGGGCCCCCAAAGGGGGGCAACGGGGCAGGGGGCGGCCGTAAACTTGAGGAAGGGGGCAGGATCAGCCAGGAGCTGGTTTATACCCATAGCATGGACATCCGGTATGCCAAAGGGTTTTCGGTGGATTACTATGAAAGGGGCTATGTTTTGTTTACCTTATCTGATACAGGCCGGTTTTTGGCAGTCCCGGAAGGCCTGGGGGTTCCGGAAGATTTAAGCCCGGACATTGTGCCGTTAAGGCAGCCGGTCCAACAGGTTTATCTGGCAGCTTCCGGGGTAATGGATATGTTTGTTGCCCTGGATGCTTTAGACGTTCTGGGGTTTAGCGGGCTGCGGCCGGAGGGATGGTATATCCCGGAAGCCCGAAAAGCCATGGAGCGGGGGGACATCCTTTATGCAGGCAGCTACGGGGAGCCAGATTACGAGCGGATCCTCTCAGGGGGGTGCAGCCTGGCTATTGAAAATACCATGGTTTACCATGTTCCGGAGGTGGCAGAACAGCTGAGGCAATTTTCCATACCTGTGCTGGTGGACCTTTCCAGCCGGGAAGAAGAGCCTTTGGGGAGGATGGAATGGGTCAGGCTTTACGGCGCACTTTTAGGGAAAGAAGAAGAGGCAAAAGCAGTGTTTTCTTCCCAGGAGGCCAAGCTAAAAGCGTTGGAGGGAAAAGGGAAGTCAGGGAAAACCGTGGCTTTTTTCTACATTACAGCAGACGGGAAGGTAAACGTCCGTAAATCCTCGGATTATTTAGCGAAAATGATTAACCTGGCAGGCGGGGACCCGATGTTTCCAGATCTTGGGGCCGAAGGCGGCTCCTCTTCCACGGTGGCTTTGCAGATGGAGGAATTTTATGCCACTGCCAGGGACGCGGATTACCTGGTTTATAACGGCGCCGTTGACGGCGGGATTACCTGCGTAGACGAACTTGTGGCAAAGCACAGATTATTGGGGGAGTTTAAAGCGGTACAGGAAGGGCGGGTTTTTTGCACGGAGAAAAATTTATACCAGTCTTCCATGAAGCTTGGGACGATCACCGAGGATATTTATAAAATGCTGGAACAAGAGGGGGACGGCATGGTTTTTATCTACCGGCTGGAGCAATAACCGGATGGCCGGGCAAACGGAAGGGGCTTTTAGGCTGGGGGGTGCGGCCCAAAAGCAAATGGGCGGGCCAGGGCGAAAACAGGAAAAGAAAGGCAGGAGGCTGTTGTGGAAAATAGGGGAAAGGCCTATGGCGCCATGTATTTGGCGTTGTTTTTTTCGGTGCTGCTGCTTTTGGCACTAAACCTTTGCATCGGTACGGTGGATATTCCGCTTGGTGAAATCGCGGCTATATTGGGGGGGCGGGGGACGGATGCCGTCCATGGGGGCATTGTCCTGAAACTGCGGCTTCCCAGGGCCCTGGCGGCGGCTATTTTAGGAGGCGGCCTGGCTTTGTCCGGGTATTTGCTGCAGGCCTTTTTCCACAACCCCATTGCAGGTCCTTTCCTTTTGGGGGTATCTTCGGGGGCCAAGCTGGCGGTGGCCCTTGTTATGGTCCTGTTTTTGGGAAAATCTATGGCGGTCAGCTCCGGTGCCTTGATTGGGGCGGCTTTTGCCGGTGCCATGGTTTCCATGGGGGTTGTGGTCCTGATGTCCCAGGTTATGGACCATATGTCCACACTGATTGTCAGTGGAGTGATGGTCGGATATATTTGTTCGGCCATTACCGACTTTGTGGTGGCTTTTGCTGACGACGCAGATATAGTGAACTTACACAACTGGTCAAAAGGAAGTTTTTCGGGAATTGGGTGGGAGGATGTAGCTGTCATGGCAGTGGTAATATTTGCAGCGTTTTTTTGCGTCCTTATGCTTTCCAAATCCATGGGCGCCTATGGGCTTGGAGAAGTTTATGCCCGGAATATGGGGCTGGACGTGGGGCGGTTCCGGGTGGCGCTTGTGGCCTTATCCAGCCTGCTGTCCGCCTGCGTGACGGCTTTTGCCGGTCCGGTTTCCTTTGTGGGGATTGCGGTGCCCCATTTGGTGAAATACCTGTTTCGGACAACAAAACCCCTTGTGGTGGTACCGGCCTGCTTTTTGGGAGGGGCGGCGTTTTGCCTGTTGTGCGATTTGCTTGCCAGGGTTTTGCTTGCCCCTACGGAGCTAAGTATCAGTACCGTAACGGCAGTATTCGGCGCCCCGGTGGTGATCTTGGCTATGGCGCGCCGGGCGAAGGAGCGGGGATAAGGGTTGAAATATACGCCTCATAACATTACGCAGACCCCATAAAATCAGGTACAAAGAGGCTTGTGGGGCGATTGGGGCAGAAGGGAGAAAGCTTGCGGGAGGAATTTTATTTTTACACCCAGGCATGGGCGGTAGGGTACCATAAAACCCCTTTGGTGAAAGATATAAGGCTCCGGTTGAAAAAGGGGGAAATCCTTACTCTAATCGGGCCTAACGGGGCAGGGAAGACAACGGTGTTAAAAAGTGTGGCCCGGCAATTGGAACCGTTAGGGGGCATGGCTTTCCTGGATGGCAAGAGGCTGGAGCAGTGGAGCAACAAGGAGTTGTCCACCCGGACGGCCATAGTGCTTACGGCGCGGGTCCGCCCGGAACTTATGACTTGCCAGGAGGTGGTGGCAACGGGGCGATACCCCTACACAGGAAGGTTCGGAAGGCTTTCCGGCAAGGATAAGGAAATCGTGGAAGAGGCTATGGAATTGGTTCACATAACAGGGCTGGCCCATGAAGACTTTCAGAAAATCAGCGACGGGCAGAGGCAGAGGGTTATGTTGGCCCGGGCCATAAGCCAGGAGCCGGATCTGCTGGTGTTGGACGAACCCACTTCCTTTTTAGATATCCGATATAAGCTGGAATTTTTGTCCGTCCTCCAGGGGCTGGCCAGGAAAAGGAAGCTGTCAATCCTCTTGTCTTTACATGAGCTGGAATTGGCAGGGTGTATTTCCGATAAAGTAGCTTGTGTGAAAGGAGGGCGGATTGACCGGTATGGCACGCCGGAAGAAGTTTTTACCCCAGGCTATATCGAAGGGCTGTACCAGCTGGCGCCAGGCAGATATGACTGGCAGACGGGGGGCGTGGAACTTTTGCCGCCCAAAGGGGCGCCAAAGGTTTTTGTGCTGGCCGGGAACGGCAGCGGCACGCCGGTTTACCGCCGCCTTCAAAGGGAAGGGATCCCTTTTGCTACCGGTATTTTGTGGGAAAATGACCTGGATTACCCCATAGCAAAAAAATTGGCCGCGGAGGTGGTAGAAGAAAAGGCTTTTTGCCGGATTGGCCGGGAGAAGGTGGACCGGGCCAGGAAACTGATAAAAGACTGCGGGGAAGTCGTCTGCACTTTGGGCTTGGAACAGGCGGGGGAGCTCTATCCTGGGCTGGAGGAATGGCTTAAAATGGCAGAATTGAAAGCCCCTTCCTGCCGGATCCTGGGGCGCCATTGAAAGGCGGTAAAACAGTAACAACCGATGAAAAAATTTATCCTCTCTTTATTGAATTGGAACTTATAATTTGCTATAATCTGGTAGTGAGTATGCTTTGAATACATAAAAAGGAGAGCAAGTTATGAAAAGAGAATTATGGATTGCCTTGGGTTGCCTGACCCTGGGCTGCCTGACTGCATGTGGTTCCAAAGGCACCCCGGCTGAATCCAAATGGAAAGCGGCACAAAAAGCCGAGGACACGGCATCTTATGTGATTGAGCATGGAGATGAATTGGACGAGCTGAAACCAGAAGCGGAATCGGCAGAAAACTTAAGCCAGCAGTTTAAAGCCGTGGCCCTCTTGTGCATGGCCGAGTACCAGGACAGCCTTGCGGCAAACGGTTTGGCCGCGGCAGACAACAAGGATGAAGCCGTGTTTTTATTCGAGTACCCCAATACCTCTTCTTATGTGGACAGCTATTTTTCCAAAGTAAATACAGAGGGGGATGCATTTTGGGAATCCCTAAACGACGCTTATTACCCCTATGACTATTTCCTGCCCATGATGGCGGCTACCAGCCAGATGGACGGACAGACCTTGTCTGCACTGATCCAGGGGATGCCTTCTGACAGCGGCTATGCTACCAAATTAAAAGAAGCCATTGAAAAATGGGTTAAAAATAAACCGGGGAAAGTCGTGGCTGTGGGCGACGCCCTGACGGAGATCGGGTATTTTGACAATTGGAACAGCATGGACTGGACAGGGGTGTATTTGTACAACAGCATCGACCCTTACCGGATCCGGACAGGCACAGCGGAAGAAGCCCTCGCATATGTGCGCTATATGCGTGATTCCTTCCTCCCCTCCATGGAGTCAAAGGTCAGCAAGGACAGCTGCCAGAGCACTTCTTCCATTACCGGGGAGGGGTATTATTCTACCGGTTTGGCCGTTACCTTTGACGAGGCGGTGACGCTGTCAGAGCCCAAGTCAGACGGCCTGCCGGAATCTATCGACCTGGAAGGGAAAACCGTAGTTGCCTTGTACCAGAACCCCACAGCCGGGGAAGACCCCGATGCACCGCCGTCCTGGAGGCTTTTGGGCGACTTTTTAATGGAGCTTCCGGATGAAGAAGTGCCGGCGTCCTTGTCTGAGGCGGATTATTATTTCGTCTTAACGGCGGCCCATGAATTTGGCAATTACTATACGGACCAATCCGGAAAGGAAACGAAGATCCAGGCCGTTTATTCCAGCACTTCCATTGACCTTTACGATGCTGCTACAGGTGAATTCCTCCGCCATGTGGGCAATGTGATGGAAAATCCGTCCAGCTCCATATTTAAAGACCTGAATGAAGAATCTGCACAATACCCGGAATTAATTGGCGCCGATGTGCTGGCCCACATTTACCACAATATCAATGATCCGGACGCCTATGTTGTGCTCCTGGACAACACCAGCGGTATGGAGGCCCCCTTGCTAGCCGGCGGCACCGGGCTTTTGGGGCAATGGGAGATTACTTTTGATTCCTACGAAGTTGTGAAGTCGTTTAACGAAGGGGTATTTAATTATTCGGCATCTGACGGCAACCAATTCCTGCGCGGGAAGTTTACCGTCACAAACCGGGGGTTCCAGAAAGGGAGCTTCCTCCCCTCGTCCAATTACGGTACGGAAAATCCTGTATATGCGGTTGCCATGGATGCCGCCAGTGAAGATTCCTATCTTTGCGTGGATGCGGTGACCAACAGCAATTGCCTGAATGACAAAACCATTGAGCCAGGGGAAACCAAGTCAGGGGAAGTCATTTTTGAGCTGCCGGACAGTGTGGCCGGCGGGGCGGGCCCCTTGTATATCGCCTTTGGCATGGGCAACCAGATGCTTTTATTTGCAACCGGGGAATAAAGCTGGCAAAGTCCACAATTGTTTCAGGGCTGATTTAGCTACTGCTAAATCAGCCCTGAATTTACTGTGAAAAAAATTACCCTATATCCATGTGAAGGCAAGAAGCTTGCCTTCACATGGATATAGGGCAACCAAGCCGGTAGGGGAAAACAGGCTGCCAGGCCGGGCAAATAGCGGCGATGGCCGGGGTTTGGATGTGGGCAGCGCGTTTTGCCGGGATTTTCTTATGGCATAGGGTCAGCTGTCACCTGCATCGGCTGGTGGATGGAGGCGATGAGTTCGACTAAAATTTGAATAATGGTGAAGATCCCCAGGCGGCCGTTGATCGTTACATGGCGGTATTCTTCATCTTGGTCATTGGTGCATATAGCGTAGGTGCTGTAAGGGATCAACGGGCTATCCTGCTGACAGGTCAACAAAACAATACAGGTGTCATGTTCTTGTGCCCTTTGGAAAGCCGGCAAGTACCGTTGGGCATCGCCATGGGCGGTGATAATGAAGAGGAGGGCATCGTGCCCCAACTCATACGTAAGGCCGTTCAGCAGGCGGTGCCATTCAACCAGGATGGCCGGATGGTCCAACATCGTCAGGATGGTATGCAGGTACCTGGCTGCCAGGGAACTCAAATCGCTTCCGTATATATAGATGGGGCGTTCATCGGCCAGCATGCGGGCCACAGCCTCCAACGTGGCGGTATTGACGGTTTCCAAATTGTCCTGGAAGCGGGCAATGGACTGGGAAATCAGGCTGTTGGATGAGAAGGCAGGCCCTTTGAGCTGTTCCAGCTCATGGCGGACCTGATACTTAAATTCGTTGTATCCCCGTAGCCCCAATTTTTGGCAAAAACGGACGACCGTGGCGTTGGAGGTATATAATTTGGCCCCCAGTTCTTTAAGGCTGATAAAAGCCGAGGAAGGAAGGTTGTTTTCAAAATAATTCAACAATTCTTTTTCCGTATCCGTGAGGGTGAGCCGGTGGGCTTTTTCGAAAGTCGGGATCATGTGTTCCTCCATTCTTTCCACGTTTTATAGCACAAACAGGCATGGGTGAAACGTTGCCTTGTCACCCGTTCCTCTTTTCTTGCGGAGGCGCCCATGGTGTGGAAAAAGGCGCGAGGGGCGGCAAGTTTTGCCGATATTCCAGGTAAGTGCAGATAATCAGGTGGATAATAAAAAAGATTGGCAGCCGCGAAGTAAATTCCGCCCCCATATTTTCATGCTGTGTGGTGAAAAAACGGAAGTTTACGGTAGCGAGTTCAGCAATTCGGTTGTTCGTACAAGGGGTAATGGAAATTATGGGAATGCCGTTCATCCGGGCGAGTTTGGCTAGTTTGACGGTAGGGGCGAAATCGCCGGTAACGCTAATAAGAACCAGGATGGATTCTGTGTGGATAGTCCGCAGGATATGTTCCCCCATCTTGGAGGCTTCGACCTTATAAACATTCTGCCGTCCGATAGAAAACAGCAACTTTTCAAAATAATCGGTGAGGATTGAAGTGGGGCCGCCAGGCGCCCACAGATAAATGGGGCAGTTGCTGTCAAAATAGTGGAAAGTTTGATATAATTGCTCTTCCTGTATCAGTTTTGCCGTCCCCTCAGTATTAGAAGAAAGATTATCCAAGATCATCTGTGTGCTAAGAGCGGAATCTTTTACGGATTTTGGAGCAGTCCGGGGTTTGTTTAGTTCTTGCCGGAGGGCATACTTAAATTCGGCAAAACCAGAATACCCCAATTTCTTACAAAGCCGCAGTATGGTTGCGGTGGAGTAGGAAACATGCCTGGCTAATTCATGGATGCTCATATCCAGGACATCTTGTGCATGTCCACATATAAATTTTAATATGTTTAGTTCATTGCCGCTTAAGCTTTTAATAACCGCGTCATCCAGATGCAAGATAATCATAGGAACATACTCCTTTAGCAAAACAAAGCCAGTAAAGTTTAGTCTACAAAAATTATAGCACAATAACCACAAAATGTCAGCAAAAAGAAAAATTTAGTAAGGAATAAAAGGAAAGGGGTTCCGGGGGGGCATAGTGAAATATTACAGAAAAGGGTTTATCTTCCTGTGGATTTGTGGTATAATTCACCTAGAGCGTCTTTAAAAATCCATTCCCGCATATGCACGCCCACTTTGAGGGAGGGCCGTTGTGGCTGCCGGCAAAGTGGGGCATGGCCCGGCGGGGATTGTTTTGAATTTCGCTTGAAACGGCTGGCAGGGCAATAGGCAATTTTCTTTTGCCGCCAAAGCCGAGAGGGATTTCACCTAATTGAAAAGGAGGATAAGGTTATGAAGAAAAAACTGGCATTGCTTCTGGCAAGCTCCCTGATGCTGGGGCTGACCGCCTGCGGAGGCGGCGGGGAAGCGCAGACTACGGCAGCAACAGAGGCTACGGCCCAGGCAACAGAGGCTACCGGCGGGGAAGAAACAGAGGCCACGGAGGCTGAACAGGCGGACGGCGGTATGGACGCGCTGATTGAGGCGGCCAAAGCAGAAGGGGAATTGACGGTGTACGGTTCCTGTGAGGAAGAGTATTTGTCAGCCGCCTGCAAAAATTTTGAAGAGCTTTACGGGATTAAGACCAAATTCCAGCGGCTTTCCACTTCTGAAGTTTATACCAAGATTTCCGAGGAAGCCGGCAAGCCTTCCGCAGACGTATGGTTTGGCGGGACTACCGACCCCTATAACGAAGCGGTAGCAGACGGGCTTTTGATGGAATATGAGGCTGCCAATGGGGTGAACTTGATTAGCGAGGACTACAAAGACCCTACGAACTGCTGGTATGGCATATACAAAGGGATTTTAGGGTTTATGGTGAACACGGAAGAGCTGGAGCGGCTGAACTTAGAGGCCCCCAAGACCTGGGACGACCTGACAAAGGAAGAGTATAAGGGGCTGATTATGCTTTCCAACCCCAATACCGCAGGCACGGCCAAGCTGGTAATCAATACCATGATCCAGATGAGGGGCCATGACGAGGCCATGGAGTATTTCAAAAAATTAGACCAGAACATTAACCAGTATACCAAGTCTGGTTCCGGCCCGTCTAAGATGGTAGGCCCGGGCGAGTGCGTGATCGGCATCGGCTTTTTGCATGACGGCATTTATCAGATCCTGCAAGGCTACGACAATATCGAGCTGATTGTACCGGAAGACGGGACTTCCTTTGAAGTCGGCGCTACGGCGATTTTCAACGGCTGTGCCCATCCCAATGCAGCCAAGCTTTGGATTGAATATGCGTTGTCCCCCGAGTGTGTGGACCATGCGAAAGAGGCAGGCTCTTATCAGTTTTTGGTGCTGTCTAACGCCACTCAGCCGGAAGAAGCTACCCGGTTCGGCCTGGATATGAACAACACCATCGACTATGATTTTGAGGACGCCAAAGCCAACAGCGCCCAGTATGTGGAAGACTTCTTTGCGGCGCTGGGAAGTTCCGCGGACAGTGCGGATTCCAACCGGTTTAAGACCGAATAAAGTCAGATGCTGCGTAATGCGCGGGTTGCGCTGCGCAGCATTTTCTATTATTAAGGGTGGGCGAAAGAGAAAGGGGGTACACTTGTGGCAGGAAGACAGAGCGCTGAACTGGAGCGCAAAAAGTTTTTTTCAGATCCGATTTTAATTAGCATGATCGTGGTGCTGCTGGTGTTTTTGGCGCTGTTTATTTTATATCCGCTGCTGATGCTTTTGGTGGATAGCTTTTTGGAGGAGGGGCGGATCACCCTGTCGGTGTTCCAGAGGGTGCTGAGTTTGGAGCGGTTTCAGGTGGCGTTTAAAAACACTTTAATCCTGGGCGTGCTCACAGGGGTTGCCTCCACGGCAATCGGCCTTTTGTTTGCTTATGTGGAGGTTTATGTGAAGCTGCAAACGAAAGTGCTGGAGAAATTATTTGCTGTGGTATCCATGCTGCCGGTGGTATCCCCGCCTTTCGTGCTGTCCCTGTCTATGATTATGCTGTTTGGGCGCAGCGGGATCATTACCCGTTCGCTGTTAAAGATTTATGATTCCAACGTTTATGGGCTGAAGGGGATTGCCATTGTGCAGACCCTGACCTTTTTTCCCGTATGCTACCTGATGCTCAAAGGGCTTTTGAAAAATATCGACCCATCGTTGGAAGAGGCAACCCGGGATATGGGGGCCAGCCGCTGGAAGGTATTTACCAGCGTGACATTCCCTTTGCTGCTTCCGGGGCTGGGCAATGCATTTTTAGTGACGTTTATCGAGTCGGTGGCGGATTTTGCCAACCCTATGCTTATCGGGGGGTCTTACGATACCTTGGCTACCACCATCTACCTGCAAGTGACGGGGGCCTATGATTCCACGGGCGCGGCCGCCATGTCGGTGGTGCTTTTGTCCCTGACGGTAGTGCTGTTCCTGATCCAGAAATACTATCTGGAAAAGAAAACGGCGGCGACGTTGACCGGAAAAGCTTCCCGTATGCGGATGCTGATCGAGGACAAAAGCGTGACGGTGCCCCTGACGGTATTTTGCACCCTGGTGGCTGCATTTGTGGTGCTGATGTACGTGATGGTGCCTTTCGGGGCTTTGTTTACCTTATGGGGCAGGGACTACAGCCTGTCGTTGAAATGGTTCCAGTATATGATGAAGACCAGCGGGCTGAAAGCTTTTAAAGACTCTTTTGTGCTTTCTCTGATTGCGTCGCCCCTGACGGCGTTTTTGTCTATGGTTATCGCCTACCTGGTGGTGAAAAAGCGTTTTAAAGGCAAAGGGTTTATTGAATTTGTGTCCATGCTTGCCATGGCGGTACCGGGTACGGTGCTGGGCATCGGGTACATCCGGGGCTACGCCAACGGGCTGTTCCGGACCGGGGCTATGAGCTGGCTTTACGGGACGGGCCTGATCCTGATTATCGTGTTTATCGTCCGTAGCCTGCCCACCGGGACCCGAAGCGGGATCTCAGCCCTGCGCCAGATTGACAAGTCCATCGAGGAGTCGGCCTATGATATGGGGGCCAACTCGGCCCGGGTGTTTATGACTGTAACGCTGCCGCTGATCAAAGATTCCTTTTTCAGCGGGCTGGTTACGGCCTTTGTGCGGAGCATAACGGCGATTTCCGCCATTATCCTTTTGGTGACGCCGGATTTCCTTTTGATTACCTGCCAGATCAACGAGCAGGCGGAAAAGGGGAATTACGGGGTGGCATGTGCTTATGCGACGGTGCTGATTGCCATTACTTACGGCGCAGTGCTGGTTATGAACACATTGATAAAATTCTTCGGCGTCAGCAAAAAGATCAAAGCGAATGAGGAGGCATAGATGGAAAAACAGAAAAAAGGCGTTCGGCTGGAGCATATTTCGAAAATTTACAAAGACCCTAAAACGGGAAAAGAATTCTATGCGGTACAGGACACGACCCTGAATATAGAAGCGGGGACTTTTGTGACTTTGCTGGGGCCGTCCGGCTGTGGGAAGACTACCACGCTGCGGATGGTTGCCGGGTTTGAGAGCCCAGACGAAGGGGAGATTTATCTGGGTGACGAGGCGATCAACCACCTGACCCCCAACAAACGGGACACGGCCATGGTGTTTCAAAGTTACGCTTTGCTCCCCCATTATAATGTGTTTGACAATGTAGCCTATGGGCTGAAAATCCGGAAACTGCCCAAAGAGGAAATCCGCCAGCGCGTCATGGATATTTTAAAACTGGTGGAAATGGAAGGCATGGAATCCCGGATGACCAACCAGCTGTCCGGGGGGCAGCAGCAGCGGGTGGCCCTGGCCCGGGCGTTGGTCCTGGAGCCAGGGGTGCTGCTGTTTGACGAACCTTTGAGCAACCTGGACGCAAAACTTCGGGTTTCCATGCGCACGGAGATCCGCAAGATCCAGCAGAAGGTAGGGATTACCGCCATTTACGTGACCCACGACCAGTCGGAGGCCATGAGTATTTCTGACAAAATTATCATTATGAGCAAAGGGAAGGTAGAACAGATCGGCACGCCCAGGGAAATCTACTATCATCCCAATTCCCGGTTTGTAGCGGATTTCATTGGGGAAGCCAATTTTTTGGAAGCCCAGGTATTGTCGGCAGAAGGGGACAAGGCCAGGATCCAGGTGGCAGGGGAAACCTTGGAGGTCAATAATTATTGCGGCGCTAAGGCAGGAAGCAAGGCAGCCCTGGTGATCCGCCCGGAGGCGGCGTCGCTGGCGGAACAAGGATACCTGGAGGCAACGGTGATGCTTTCTACCTTTATGGGCGCCTACCAGTATTACCAGGTGGCGGTAGGCGATATGGAGATCCAGATTACCGACTATAACCCGGTTAACCGCAGGATTTACCAGGCAGGGGAAACGGCTTATTTGGATTTTGATTCCAGGGGCGTATATATTTTGTAGCGCCATTTCAAAAGGGGCAAAAAAGGCATTGGCGCGCGGCCGGACAGGCAGCGTTCGGGGGGAGGTTCTATGGCAAATGGCCAACGGTGTAAGTTGGCCATTTGTTTTATTTGTGCAGGCAAGGATGCCGCTGCACCTTCACGGGCATTCGGCCAAAGCAAAAAGTGGATTTGCATCCGCGTTTGAAAAGCCGGCTTTTACGGCTAACCAAGGAACAAACGGCAATAGGTTGCGAATGGGGCCGCGATGCTATATAATAAATGCAAATAGGCGAAAACCCAAGAGGCGGGCGAAAGGCTGCCGGAATAGGGAAGGCCGGCAGGAAAGCGTATGCCGGATATATTTTTGTGGCATAATCCCTATATTGGAAAATGCGGGCCCTGATTAGGCCGGCGGCCGCCTAATGGAACCAGAGGCACAAACATACAATAAAAGCGAGGAGGGAGCAGCCATGACAAAAGCTTACAAACGTTTAACCATTGCTTATGAAAGTTTTAAAAAGAAGATAGACTTTCAGCCCAGGGCCGCACTGGTGCTGGGGTCCGGATTGGGGGACTACGCGGAGGGGATAAAAATTGAGGCGACGTTGGACTATGGCCAGATCCAGGGGTTTCCCGTGTCTACCGTGAGCGGCCATAAAGGACGGTTTGTATTTGGGTTTGTAAAAGGCGTGCCGGTGGTGGTTATGCAGGGGCGGGTCCATTATTATGAAGGCTATTCCATGGAAGAAGTGGTGCTCCCCATCCGGCTTATGAAGATGATGGGTGCAAAATACCTATTTTTGACCAATGCTGCCGGAGGGGTAAACTATCATTTTAAGGCAGGGGATTTTATGATGATTACAGACCAGATTTCCAGTTTCGTCCCCTCACCCCTGATCGGCCCCAATATAGAAGGGCTGGGCCAACGCTTTCCGGATATGAGCCAGATTTATGACAAGGAATTATGCCAGATGCTGCGCGATACGGCCCGGGGGCTTGGGATCGTGCTGCAGGAAGGCACCTACTTGCAGCTTGGGGGGCCTAATTTTGAATCGCCAAGCGAAGTGAAAATGTGCCGGATCTTGGGCGCGGATGCCGTGGGCATGAGCACGGCCTGCGAGGCTGTTGCGGCTAACCATATGGGGATGCGCATATGCGGCGTTTCCTGTATTTCCAATATGGCGTGTGGGATGACAGACCAGCCCTTAAGCCATGAAGAGGTGAAAGAAACAGCGGACCGGGTAGCCCCCCAGTTTAAGCAGCTGATTACCGAGGCCATCGGGCAGATGGCATAAAAAAGTCAAGAGGAGCCTATGACCGAGTTTTTAGTCAGGAAGTTTGTGAAAAATTATGGGCAGGTCCAGGATCCGGACGTGCGTGCGGCATATGGCATGCTGACCGGTATTGTGGGGATTTGCTGCAACCTTATTTTGTTTATGGCGAAGGTGGCAGTGGGGGTGGCGGTCCACAGCATTTCTGTCATGGCGGACGCCTTTAACAACCTGTCGGATGCCGTATCTTCCGTTGTTGGCTTTGCCGGGGTGAAGATGGCCCAAAAACCGGCGGACGAGGGGCACCCTTTTGGCCATGGGCGGATTGAGTATATTGCTGCGTTTATTGTGGCTTTTATTGTGATCCAGGTGGGTTTTTCCCTTTTTAAGACGTCGGTGGGGAAAATCCTGCATCCGGAGGAGTTGTCTTTTAGCCTGGCCTCCCTGGGGGTTTTAGCCGGTTCTGTGGCGGTGAAATTGTGGCTGGCTTTGTTTAACCGGAAGCTGGGGAAGCGGATCCATTCTTCCGTGATGGCGGCTACGGCGGCAGATTCTTTAGGCGATGTGGCGGCCACTTCGGCAACGGTCCTGTCTATCGTGGTGTTTGGGGTATGGGGGGCCAATGTGGACGGGCTGGTAGGGCTTGCGGTTTCGGCATTGGTGATGGCCGCCGGTGTCAGCATAGCCAAGGATACCCTGGAGCCGTTGATCGGGGCGCCTATCGACCCGGAAGTTTACCGGCAGGTCAGCGATTTTGTAAACCGGTATGAGGGGGTCGTGGGCAGCCATGACCTGATTGTACACAATTACGGCCCCAACCGCAGTATGGCGTCAATCCATGCCGAAGTGCCGAATGACATGGGGATGGAAGCTGCCCACAAGATTGTAGACCAGATCGAACGGGATGCGGCCAAGGCTTTGGGGATTTTCCTGGTGATCCATGTGGACCCGGTAGAAGTGGAAAACCGGCGCCTGTTGCAATTGCGGCAGATGGCGCAAGAAATCATCAAAAAATTGGACGGCAGGCTAACCCTCCATGATTTTCGGGTGGTGGAGGACAGGGCGGAAACAAAACTGTTTTTTGACCTGGTGGTGCCCAGGGAATATACGGAAACCATGCAGGATGCATTAAAACAACAGGTTTGCCAGAAACTAAAAGAACAGGGCGGGCAGTTTTGCTGTGAAATTACGACAGAATGCACATATTGTGTGGAAAACTAAATTCCACGGCCTTTTAACGGCCATAGATGCCCTTAGGCCATGGGGCGGCCAAAACAGAGAAAAGATATTTTGGACACCTGTAAGGCAGGCCGGTATGGAAAAATGTGGATTTAAAAATTTACCAGATGGTGCAATAAGAATCCGGTTTGTTGCATTAAACTATCAGAAAGGGAATTCGATTGAGCGACGAACAACTTTTAAGGCAGGTTGGCATGGGGGATGCGGAAGCTTTTCAGCAGCTCTACCAGAGCACGGACCGAACCGTTTACAGCTTTATATTGTCTATCCTTAAGAATCCCCAGGATGCAGAAGAAGTGATGCAGGAAACATATTTGAAAGTATGGACCAGCGCCGCTGCTTACCAGTCCCAGGGGAAGCCCCTGGCATGGATGTTCACCATTGCCCGGAACCTGTGCTATATGAAATTCCGGGAACAGAAAAGGCAGGCGGACGTAGGGCTGGAAGACTTGAACGGGGAGGAGGCGGGGGAAGTCTGCCTTCCGTTGGAGAACTTAGCGGACGCTATGGTGCTGAAAGCCGCCCTGGACATCTTAAAAGAGGATGAGCGCCAGATCGTGTTGCTCCATGCATCGGCAGGGCTGAAACACCGGGAAATTGCGGCGGACTTGCAGATGCCCTTGGCCACGGTTTTGTCCAAATACAACCGGGCCATGAAAAAGCTAAAACAATATTTGAGAGAGGAGTGAGCCAAATGAAGCAAAGCACGGGCGCCGGACAATGGAACAGGCAGCAGCTTGAGCAGCATTTAAAGTCAGCCGTGGATGCGCTTACTCCTGATATCATGGACCAGATAGACCTTTCCACCCCTCAGGATGCGGTTTTAGGGCCGGATTTGGGGCATCAGGCCCTGTTGCGCCTGCAGCGGCGTATGCGGCGTTTTACCTTGGCAGCCGCAGCCTGTGTGTGCCTGGCGTTAATGGGCGGCGGCGGTTTCCGCTACCATTGGGAAAACGGCCGGGTCGAATCGGTTATCGGCATTGACGTAAACCCCAGTGTGGAGCTTTCCATTAACCGGAAGGAACGGGTGCTGGAAGCCCGCGGGCTCAACACAGAAGCCCAGGCCATAATCGAAGGGATGGATTTAAAGGGCGTGGATTTAAATGTGGCGGTCAATGCAGTGGTAGGTTCCATGGTGACCCACGGGTACCTGGACCATTTGGATAATGCCATCCTGGTGACCGTCAGCAATGACAGTGTGCGCAAGGCAAAAGAATTAAGGGCCAGCGTAGTGGGCGACATTGAACAGACCTTGCGGGAAAACCAGGTGGAGGCGGTCGTCTACGACCAGCAGGTAATCGAGGACGAAGAGAGGAAGGCCCTTGCCCAGCGGTTCGGCATTTCTTACGGCAAAGCTTATTTTCTGAAAGAATTGATCGACCAGAACAACAATTTGGACATGGAAGACATGGAAGAGCTGTCATCCATGACTATGGAGGAAATCGCAAAAAAAATCGCGGAAGACTCCTATGAACTGGGGGAGCTGGCGGACCGGGCAACGGAAGCTTCCACAGAAGAGGCCACCCGCCCCAGCCAGACAGAGCCGGAAAGCGCCAGTGGTACGCAACCGCCTCCTGCCACCCAGGAAGAGACGCCGACGGAGACGGAGACGGTAGCGGAAACGACTTCCAAAGAGACGCAAGCCCCCACCACCCAGGCTGTGGCTACGGAGGAAAAGGAGGAGGAAGGCGGCCCGGTTGAAATTGATTATGTGGATTATGAGGACGGCATGGTTTATGTGTATTTCCTGACACGGGTTAATTGGAAAAAGCCGTCGGTGGTTGTGCGGGACGAAGAAGGCAATTCCTATGCAGCCATGGTTGCAGAGGCTTCCAAAAAGGAATGTTCAATTGAAGTGAGTGGGCTGGAAGGGGGGAAAGGCTACACCTTTGTGTTAGGCGGCCTTGCCCCGGCAGGTTCCGATACGTCTGTTGCGGTGAAGGGGTATTTTGAGAAACCTGAGATTGCACAGGAGGTTGAAGAGGATACCACCTCCGGCCCGGACGAAGAGGAAGATGAGGGCGAAGGGGAAGAAGAGGCCCCTTCCTCTTCCGAAGCCAAGGAGGAAGGGCAGGAATCCGTCCCTTGGGATCAAACGGAAGAAGAGGCAGCCGGGCTGCCGGAGGAACAGCAGACAGAAAAGCAGGAAGAGGCCGAACAGCAGGAGACATCGGCAGAGGCTTCCTGCGAGGGTTAAAACCGCAAGGCGCAAAAACAGCCGCCCGGTATGGACCGGGCGGCTGTTTTTGCGCCTTGCGGTTTTATAGCCAGGCTTCCGCCTGCCCCGGCAGGCGTGAAAAGGGGGTTCTGGCAGTTGGGCGCGATGATTTTTGTGGGAAAGGCATATTGTAAATACAGGAAAAATATGTTATATTTATAATCATAAAAATTGGTTTTTTTTCTTTTTATATCATAATTGGCAGGACGTGGAACCATCTTGAAGGTATCAAAGACAAAATCCCAATATTTTATAGAGAAGGAATGCAATCATATAGGCACTGGCAGCCTGCCTGTACAGCTATGGCAGATAAAAGGAACATGGACCAAAAAGAAAGGGGAGAAAAGGGATGGATGTTAAAAAAAGGGGGAAGCGTTTCTTTGTCATAACCATGACGGTGTTGATGTTTATTTTGACGGTAGGGACGATTATTTTTGCAGAGGAGGGCCGGGGTTCCTATAGTTTGGTTATTCAGAAGATCCTGGCACAAGGGAGCCCGGAAGAAGCCAAAAACAAAGAATATACGTTTAAAATTGAAGGTATTACCCGTGACAAGGACGGGCTGGGGACAAAGGTAGAAAAAACAAAAACAATCAAAGGGGAAGGGAAGGTAATCGTCAATTTTAGCGGCCCCACGGAGATTACGGCAATTGAGTTGACCGACAGCGAACAAATTGAGGTTGACGGCATCAAATGGAATGTATCGGACATTCAGCGGGAGAGCCAGATGAATGTATCCGGACGGGTTTCCACCATAAGCATTAGCAAAGATGACGGCAGCATATCCATCAAACGGCCAGGCAAGGCGCAGACGGCTACCTATTTCCAGGTTGTCGGCAGAGATTTTAAACAAGGGAAAGAGATTTACCATAGCGGCCCCATGAAAATAGGGCCCGGGGAAGAGAAAACCCTGGAAAACTTAAACCGGGGGGAGTATACCATAGAAGAATTAAAATCCGACGGGTTTTCCATTCTGGTTGGCCCCAGGGAAGCCCCGGTTTTGGGCGGGCAGAAGGGGGAAGTCTATATTAACGGCAACTCCGGGAAGCTGACCATTATGGCGCCGGGAAGCCTGGGGGGGCCAGAGACCTATTACTATATTGTAAAAAAGGACGGACAGGAGTACAAAAGGGACGTCCTGGTCAAAGCGGGCGATTCCTATAAACTGGAACATCTGCCGGCTGGCCGGTACACTGTGGAAGAGTACCTTTACAGCGGGAACCAGGAATATACGGTGACGGTGCCGCAGACGGACGACAAGCCGGTAGGGCCGAAATACTTTAGCAAATTTATGGATCCATCAGCTACTAAGATAACTTTATACTATTTTGATGTTAACGGGGATTATATTGACCAACTGAAGTACGGCCCCCTTTGGAAGGATGGCAAAAAGCTGCCGGAGACAGCCACTTATAAATTCCGGTACCAAGTCTGTCTGCCGGACTTGTCGGCAGTCAGTGGCTATGTATATAACACGCGTGAAGCGAAAGCTGCGAAGGGAAACACTACATACAGAAGTGCTTATTATGATAACCGGTTTATCCCCGGGCCGGCGAACCGGTTTTGGGTGGGGGCCCAGGCGACGGCTGCGACGGTTGGCGCCAAATGCCAGATTTCATGGGTGGAACATACCTATAAGGAACTGCCAAGGACGTACCGGGACCTTGCTTCCTACCCGCAAACCGTAGACGAACGCGGCTGGATGACCATAAGCAAGCCGGAAGATACAGATATAGCGGCAAAGGAAATTACTTATTATTATACGGTTACGGACGCAAACCAAACCCCCATTACCGGCTTTACGGTTACCGATAAAGAGGGAAACCCCATTACCGGCAACGCCGTCACCGATAAAGACGGAACCACGGTAATGCTTAAGGCCGGGCAGACGGTGACTTTAAACGGGCTTGCAAAAGGGACTTATGATGTGAAACAAACTATCCTCCAAGACACCCCCGCCGATTTCCGGATCATTGTGGAAGATGATGAAAAGGATACTACCCAGAAGGAACATTATTTTGACATAGAGGTTTTTGGGGAGCGCAGCCTGACGGTCCACAAACCGGCAGGCAATGACGGCGGGCGGACTTATGGGTTCATCGTATATCAAAAAGACCAAAATGGCAATCTTAGCAGCGATAATTCGGGGAATATAACCTCCCCTGTGGTGGCGCAGCTATCCCTTGGGGCAGGAGAGGACAGCCAGGAGATCCGCCTTTTGCCAGGGAAATATCAGATAAAGGCAATTGACGACGAAGACGCGGGTTTTGAATTGGCTTATAGCGACAGCAGTACGGTGCTGATCAACTCGGCATCTTCCGCTACGGTAACGTTTACCAATACCTTTGCTGAAGTACAGGGGGCTTACCGTGTTATCCATGAATATTATTTGAAGGATTCCAACGGCGGTTATCATTACGAGGGGTCAAGTTTGCTTAACACCATTTATGGAAAGCTGGATGATGAGGAATATGACTATCAGACCGTAGGCCTGGAACTTATGCACGGCAATCATAAATATAGGCCTATGGCAAGGCATGGCTACGGTATGGTGTCCGAGGAAACGAAAGATAAGGCGGCAGCTTTTCAATTGGCCACCCCTGGCAATGCCACGCCGTCCAACAGCGAAAGGCAGGATACCAGGCAGCAGAAAGCCTCTTCCAGCAATGCGTCCCTTTCCGGCGGCCAGACGGAAAAAGCCACCCCTGGCAATGCGGCTTCTTACCGTAAGGCGCGCAAGCCGGACGACGAAATTTTGGACGGGGACGAGGTTTCAGAGGACGAAACCCCGGATGGCGATGAGGTTTTAGAATACGATATTTCCGGGGAAGGCTACTTGTTTACAGGAAGAAACACCGGGGGCCGGGATACCGGGATCTTATTGTCAGACCAGGCAGAGGATAAAGACGGAAACGGATATTTCTATGAAGCAGACGAATCCATGCATCATGTAAAGATGACGGAGGACGGTGAAGAAATCATCATCATGCGTTACTATCGGGAGGAAGAGCCCGTTACCGGTTCATATAAAGTCATCCATGTCTATTACCTGCGGGATAAAGACGGCGACCATTGGGAGGGGGCCAGCGGATTGGAGACTTTGGACGTGGGTTGGCTCACACAGGAAAAGAGGAAAAAACCACATACTGCCGATGAGGTTGAAAAAGATCCTGACCCGCAAAATTTCGATGTGGACGGCAAGAAATATCATTATACTTATGACTACCCTGTCTATGGAAAAGTAACACAAAGCAGCAACACCGGAGCCTTTACCGGGGAAGGGAATGCCGGGGAAGGCTGGCGTTACACGCCGGATACCAAAATGAAGGCGGCTTATGCAACCGAAGCCGGGGATCAGATTATTATCCTCCGGTACTACCGGACGGTGGACGTGGAGGGCTCAGTCAAAGCTTCTTACAACGTTGTCCACGAATATTACTACCGGGAAAAGGAACCCGAATCCGACGACAGCCATATCGGTTCCGAAGAGGGCAGCCGGCTTATGGCAAAAGGCGGTAGCCTTGTGCCTATGAGGGATGGCCGCGTAGGCGACGGCGCTGCCGAAAATATAACGGGAGAAGATTCTTTTAACGGTACTTTGACAGACCGGATCGGCTATGTATATACCTTTGAAGGCATAACGGAAATCGAAAATATTTCCGCACCCATAGAACAGCATTATACTAAAGAAAACGTCCAGGAGAGGAACCGGCATGCCCCCGAAGGAAGCAACCAATTTTATACCTATCAATACTATAATGTGGGATATGGCCGCAAAGAAGGGGATGGGTATGTGAGCATTAGGGATAAACAGTGGGCAGCCGCGCTGGAAAGCGGCGAAGAAATCATTATCCTCCGCTATATCCGTGAAGAGGTTCCCACTGAACCTACAAAACCCAATAAGCCTGGCGGGTCCGGAGGAAGCGGCAACGACCCTGGCCCTACCCCAAAACCGACCCCGCCCTCCCCAACCCCCGGCCCTGTAACCGAGGAGCCTTCTAACCCGGAACCGGATATGCCTCAGCTGCCGGATCCCAATGACCCGGCCAGCCCGGAGCAGGTGACCATCGTGGAGAACGGGGTGCCCCAAACTTACCTTAAGGTATGGAATCCGGAAACCCAGGAATTTGTCTATATGTTAGAAAACGAAATTCCTCTTGCCTGGATGAACCAGCTCCCCAAAACAGGGGACGGCAGCCGTCCGCTTTTATGGATGGTTTTAGCCGCTATTTCACTGGGAGGTATGTTTGCCTTAGGGCATGTACGTTTACGGAAAAAGGGCTGACTGTAAAAATGGCGCCGCAGCTGCAAAATAGCCTTTTGCAGCTGCGGCGCTTTCTATGGGCCGGATGTAACCGCCGGTTTTCTGTCCATTGTGCAAAAGCCCGTTTATGCAAGACAAAGGATAATGCCGTTTTTGAGTCCATGGATAGAGGATCAAATAAGCGCCAAAAAATGAAAAAAATTCAAAAAAAGGCTTGACCAAAAAGGGATTTTCATATATAATGATACTCGTTGCAGCAATGGGCTATCGCCAAATGGTAAGGCAACGGACTCTGACTCCGTCAGTTCAAGGTTCGAATCCTTGTAGCCCAGCGTAAAAGGGCAGCAAACCGGTAGGATAAGGTTTGCTGCCTATTTTGTTGCAAAAAAGCCATCCATGAAACGAAAATGCCCCATAGGGGTTCATGGCGTGTTTAAAAGCAGTGGAACAACCGTGCCCCCCTGATAACCCGGATCCCTTGCCCTGAAAAAAGCTGATAGCGTTTTCCGCCGGGCGGGGCGCCCGGCGCCTCCCCATGGGGCCGGGCGGATTTTGTTGAATATTACTATTTCCTGTGGTAAAATTTGGAAGTAGAGGCTGAAAATATGTTAAAAATGTCGGTTTTTGGCGTCCATACAAGTTTCTGGAGGAATTTCTAACCCTTTACAAATTTCAATTCTGTGGTATAATCATTAAGAAGATTAAATGAATTTTTAATGATTTCGTAAAAAATGTCATAATTTGTTGTTTATCGGCTATAAAGCATGGCCAGACGTAACCACAACCGTGATTGGAAATGAAATTAGGAAGAAAATAGAAAATCAAAGTTGCCAGGCAACAGGCAGAGGTGTGATATGAACCAATATATTATGAAGGGCGGCAACCCGCTGGTAGGGGAAGTGCAGATAAGCGGGGCAAAGAATGCGGCATTAGGGATCCTTGCGGCTTCCATTATGACGGACGAGAGTGTTGTGATAGATAATTTGCCGGATGTGAGGGATATAAACGTGATGTTGGAGGCAATCCAGGAGATTGGCGCCCACGTGGAGCGCCTGGACAGCCATACCGTGCGTATTAACGGCTCTACGGTCCATGAAGTGTCCGTGGACGACGACTATATCCGTAAGATCCGTGCGTCTTATTATTTTATCGGTGCGCTGTTGGGGAAATATAAAAGTGCAGAGGTGCCCCTTCCGGGCGGGTGCAATATCGGCAGCAGGCCCATCGACCAGCACTTGAAAGGGTTTCGGGCACTGGGGGCAAAGATTGAGATTGAGCGGGGGGCGGTGCTGGCCCATGCCATTGACCTGGTCGGCGGGCATATTTATCTGGACGTGGTGTCCGTAGGCGCAACGATCAATATTATGATGGCGGCGGCCCTGGCGGAAGGGCAGACCATTTTGGAAAATGCCGCGAAAGAGCCCCATGTGGTGGATGTGGCCAATTTCCTCAACAGCATGGGGGCCAATATCAAAGGGGCAGGGACCGATATTATCCGTATCCGTGGCGTGCGCAAATTCCATGGGACCGAATATTCCATTATTCCGGATCAGATCGAAGCAGGTACCTTTATGTGCGCGGCGGCGGTTACCCGGGGGGACGTCACGGTGAAAAATGTAATCCCGAAACATTTGGAGGCAATTTCGGCCAAGCTTTTGGAGATTGGCTGCGAGGTCATTGAGGGGGATGACGAAGTGCGGGTGGTAGGCAAGCCATGGCAGCATTCCACCCATATCAAGACGTTGCCCTATCCGGGGTTCCCTACGGATATGCAGCCCCAGATGGCGGTGACTTTGGCGTTGACGGAAGGCACCAGCATGATTACGGAAAGCATTTTCGAAAACCGGTTTAAATATGTGGACGAGCTGGCCCGGATGGGCAGCAATATCAAAGTGGAAGGCAACGTGGCCGTGATTGACGGGGTGAAAGGGTTTACCGGGGCGCTGGTGGAGTCCCCGGACCTGCGGGCAGGGGCTGCCTTGGTGCTTGCCGGGCTTGCGGCAGAAGGGTTTACGGTTGTGGACGAGATTGGCTATATCCAGCGGGGCTATGAGAGTTTTGAAGAAAAACTACAGAAACTGGGCGCCATGATCGAGCTGGTGGATTCGGAAAAGCAGGCCAATAAATTCCGGCTTAAAGTCGGGTGACGTTTTTTCCTTCCTGTATTTGAGCTTAAGGCCCAGGGCATATATTGGAAAATCAAAAAGAGTAAGAGATTTGTAGGTTTTTTGACCTGTAATCGTCAGATTTTTGTCACAGTTTGTACATTTCTTTTTTGTATATATTTATTAAGGATCAATGGGGCCATGGACCGGCAATAAGGGAAATGGCTGCCTGTAAGTTTTAAGCGTAAGGAGGAAGGATATATGAGGTTGTGGAGAAAAGGATTAACGGTAATGCTGGGGGCCGGTATGCTGGCAGCGCTTTTTGCAGGTACTACATGGGCGGCAGAGGACAGGGAGAAGATTACGAACGTGAGCCTCACGGTCAGTTCCTCCATTGAGGCCGGCGGCGACAATAGCAACGTGAACGTAACTTCCAACGACAAGGCAGGTTATGAAGTAACCGAGATTTTCGTGGTCAATGACGAGGGCGAATGGCTGAGCGGCGACGTGCCCAGGGTAGAAGTGACCTTAGAAGCGGACGACGGTTATTATTTTGCCTCCATGGGGAAATCAAAAGTCTCCCTTAAGGGCGATGACGCTACCTATGTCACGTCCCACCGGAGCGAGAAAAATTCGGTTTTAACCATTACCATTAAGCTGGATGCTTTGGAGGGCACCCTGGAGATTGAAGGGGTGGAATGGGAAGGGGATCAGAGCCCCATAGCGGTGTGGGAACCGACGGACGGGGCCAAAAGCTACCAGATCCGCCTATATAGGGAGAGCAGTTCCGTCGGCTCTGCAATTACAACGACCAGCGACCGTTATGATTTCAGCAGCAGCATTACCCGGGTGGGGGATTATTATTTCAAAGTCCGCGCCATTAACAGCAATAACAAGCGGGGAGACTGGTATGAGTCGGATTCCCTTTATGTGGATGAGGAAAAGCTGGCTTATATCAAAAGCGGTTCTTACAACAACGGGAACAGTACTTCCCCTAACACGCCAACGCCTACACAAGGCGCATGGCAGCAGGATAACGTGGGCTGGTGGTACCGTAATGCCAATGGTACATACCCGGCGAACTGCTGGCAGCAGATTAACGGACTGTGGTATTTCTTTAACCCTACCGGCTATATGCATACAGGCTGGGTTCAGAGTGGCGGAAAATGGTATTACTGTGATACCACGCCGGGGAATAACCTGGGCGCTATGCTGGTGAATACCATTACCCCTGACGGGAACCGGGTGGATGCCAACGGTGTTTGGATCCAGTAAAGGGTTTTCGGAAAACATATTTTTAACGATTGGGAACGGAGAAGATGGATCTTCTCCGTTTTTTTCTGTAGGAAAGCCTGCTATTAAAAGGAAGGATGTTTGAAAACAGGTAAAACGGGGGGGGTATTGACATATTAGGTCTATTATGATAGACTTAACGGAAAGAGGTCTATCACAATAGACTTATACCTTATCAGGGTGGTGCGGCTGCGGCAGCAGGATAGGCAGGCCCTGACGGGGGAGAAAGGAGGGCGGATATGGAGGATAAGCGCCTGTTTGAAGGGGAGTACCGCCTTATGGATTTGATATGGGAACAGGAACCCATACGGTCTATGGATCTGGTGCGGCTGTGCCTGGAGCGGCTGGGATGGAAGAAATCCACTTGTTTCACCGTATTGAAAAAGCTTGCCCAGAGGGGGTTCGTGAAAAATGAAAATGCAGTGGTGACTGCGCTGGTGAAGCGGGAAGAAGTGCAAAAGAGGGAAAGCAAGGCAGTGGTAGATAAAAGCTTCGGGGGATCCCTTCCGGCTTTCGTGACCGCCTTTTTGTCGGACCGGAGGCTGACCGAAGAAGAGGCGGAAAAATTAAGGGACATGATTAACAAGGCGGTGGAGGGCTGACAACATGGGGACCGGAAGGGTTGCCAGAATGGAGGGGCAATGGAAAACGTGATGATTCGGTTAGGGAACATGAGCTTTGCGGCAGGATGTACGGTTTTATTGATACTGGTGCTGCGGATCCTGATAAAACGTCTGCCCAAGGCATATTCTTACGGGCTGTGGATGGCGGCCCTGTTCCGCTTCTTGTGCCCGGTGGACATCGTGTCGCCTTATACTTTATTTCCGGTTAATCCAGAACCGGTGAGGCAGGAAATTGTTTACCAGGAGAAACCAGGGATTGAGACAGGGGTGGTCTGGATAGACCAGGCAGTGAACCATGCCATGGAAGAAAGCCTTGCCGCCAAAACCCCGGAAAATTCCATAAACCCCATCCAAACATGGCTCGCCGTGGCCTTTGCCGTTTGGGTTGCGGGCATGTCAGGCTTCGTGGGCTATCATTTGCTGCTGCTGTGGAAGCTGCAAAAAAAACTGGCTACGGCGGTGCGGGCAGATGGCTGGGAAGAAAACGGCGTTATGGCCAACCAGGGCAGAGGGGCGCCCCAAAGGAGGGGGCGCGGCCGGGGAACGTGGGGGCAGGGAGGGTTTGGAAGGAAGAAAAAAGTTATGGTAAAAGAGTCCGACCAGATTGACGGGGCTTTTGTACTGGGATTTTTTCATCCGGTGATTTATTTGCCTTCCGGGCTGGAGGAAGGGGCCCGCTTATATGTGCTGCGCCATGAACAGGCACATATCCGAAGAAACGATTATGTGGTGAAAATGCTGGGGTTTTTGGCAGTGGCCGTCCATTGGTTCAACCCCCTTTCTTGGGTGGCTTTCCGGCTATTGTGCGCCGACATGGAGATGTCCTGTGACGAGAGTGTGCTGAAAAATCTGAGCCTGGACGGGCGTAAGGCATATTCCCGGGTTCTGCTGGCGCAGGCGGAAACCCAAAGCGGCTTGCTGCCCTTGGCTTTTGGCAAGAACTACACATACCAGAGGATCCGCAACATTTTGTCTTACCATAAGCCGGGAATCGCATTGACGGCAGTTGCCGCAGTGGCACTGGCAGCCGTAGGCATCGGGCTGATGACCAGCCCGGAATGGGGAGGGCAGGAAGGGGATGGGGCCAGAGGGCAGGAAGAAAAAGGCAGGGACCCGGTTTATGTGATTGGGGGCGCCGACGGGCCTACCAGCATTTTCGTGGCCGGAAAATGGGGGGAGGAAACTTTTCAGGCCGGCAGGCCGGATTCCCAATGGCTGGCTTCGGTGCAAATTAAAGAAGGCAAAGGGGAGGGCGGAAAGGCCCCCCAAGGCAGCCAAGGGGGATTAGAAGGGGCCTCCCCGGTATTTCTGGACTTTGCTTCCGGCGATTCGCTTATATTCCACGGTGATTTCGGGGTGTTTTCTTTTGAGAGGGGGGAAAGCGGCCAATGGACGCGGCAACTGTTTATCCCCGGGCCTGAGGCAGGGGAGGCTTTGGACCAGGTTTTGGAGGGCCATGCCCAAACCGGGGAGGCCATACAAAAAGAGGATGTGTTCCGGATGAAAAGCAGGGCGGAAAGGGGTGCGGGGATCGTGGCCTATAGCGCTGTAAAAATGGCGGACGGGCGGATTGGCGTATTAGGGGGCCGGGCGTCAAGCGAGGGGGTTGGCTCTTTGATTGACTTGTTTTATGGATATTACGACCCTGGCTCACAGGAAATGGACCAAGTCTTTTTGTTTTTGGGCGACCAAAGGGAACAAAAGAACCCGGAAGGGGAAACCAGCGAAAGCTATTGGCTATTTTCACGGGACGGGTTTGATTACTATGTGCGCACGCCAAGGGAAGCAATCGGTTTTGAAAAGACGGACTATGAGGCGTTTGACCGTTACCATACCCCCTATGGCCGCATGGAGCTGGCACGCAGCAGGGAGGGGGAAGATGAACGGATAGACGACCTGATGTATGTGGACCGGGGGGGCCGCCAGAAAGTGGTGCTGGCGGAAGGGCGGCTGGTCTATATGGGTTTTGAAGAAGCCACCTTGATAAGCGTCAAAAGGCCTTTGCCGGTGAGCATCTGCCTGGACGGCAGCGGACGCCAGGTCGGGATGGTGCGTTATGGGGTGGCAGAGGGCATGTGCTATGCAGGCGGCTACCTTTATTATGAGGGATGGACCAATGACGCGGCCTTCCCCAAGCCGCTGATGCGGATGAGGGCGGACTTTACGGGGGAAGAAAAAATAGGGGAACTTCCCGGGAGCCTGGTCACCGTCAGGGAGGACGGCACTTGTATTTGGATGGACTGGGAAGAAAAGCGCCTGATGGCAGCGGCATTGGAAAACTTGGGAGCCCCCCAGGGGCATTGGGAATACCTGGAAAACGGGGAAACCAGGGGGCAGGAGGCCTGCCATATGGAGAATATGGGGGATGGGCAGCTTCGGGTCGTGCTTTCCTACGGGGAGGGCCAGCCACAGGAAGAAGTGTTCTGGCTATGGCTGCCCAGCAGATTGTGGGAAGAAGATTTTTAAGATACGTTAGGGCCTGGAACCGGGGTTTTGCCGGAATCCGTGATTCTTGTCTTGACACCTGGCGGAGAATTTGGTACTATAAACCCGTAACAACAAACAACAATTGAAAAGTGCGTAATATCCCTTATTCAGAGTGATGGAGATACAAAGGATCTGTGAAGTCACGGCAACCCCGGGCGATTGCATGCCGGGATGCTTTTCAGGGAGGCTGGGCAAGGAAGCAGGTTCCGGGCCGGCCACACCGGAAAGCAGACCAAAAGGCGGCAGGGGCGTCCGGAAGGTGCCAACCTGAGCGAGAAATCGAGCAATAAGAGGATTTGATATGCGAAAACGATCAAGTCCGCAGTATAATTGCTTCGGGCTTTTCTTTTGTCCGGATTTCCGGGACGGCGGGGATCCGCGAGGGTTTTGGATTCGAAGGAGGAAGGTTCCATGGAAAAATTATTATTTACATCAGAGTCTGTGACAGAAGGGCATCCCGATAAAATGTGCGATGCCATTTCGGACGCGGTGCTGGATGCACTGATGGCCCAGGACCCCATGAGCCGCGTGGCGTGCGAGACTTGTACGACTACGGGGCTGGTGATGGTGATGGGGGAAGTCACCACCAAAGGCTATGTGGATATTCAGAAGATTGTCCGGGACACGGTGAGGGAGATCGGCTATGACAACGCATCCTACGGGTTTGACTGCAATACCTGCGGCGTGGTTGTGGCATTGGATGAGCAGTCCGGGGACATTGCTATGGGCGTGGACAGGGCGCTGGAGGCGAAGGAGAACCGGATGAGCGACAGCGAGCTGGCGGCAATCGGCGCCGGGGACCAGGGCATGATGTTCGGCTTTGCCAGCAACGAGACCGAGGAATATATGCCCTACCCCATTGCGTTGGCCCATAAGCTGGCCCGCCGCCTGGCCCAAGTGCGCAAAGACGGCACGCTGCCATACCTGCGCCCGGACGGGAAGAGCCAGGTGACGGTAGAGTATGACGAAAACGGCAAGCCCCTCCGGCTGGAGGCAGTGGTGCTTTCCACCCAGCATGACGCGCAAGTAACCCAGGAGCAGATCCACAAGGATGTGAAGAAGCATATTTTTGACCAGGTGCTTCCGGCAGGGATGGTGGACCAGGACACCAAGTTTTTTGTGAACCCCACCGGACGGTTTGTAATTGGCGGCCCCCATGGGGACAGCGGGCTTACAGGCAGGAAAATTATTGTGGATACTTATGGCGGCTATGCCCGCCACGGCGGCGGTGCGTTTTCCGGAAAAGACTGCACGAAGGTAGACCGTTCGGCAGCCTACGCGGCCCGTTACGCGGCAAAGAACCTGGTGGCGGCCGGTTTGGCAGACAAATGCGAGATCCAGCTTTCTTACGCCATTGGCGTGGCTTACCCGACGTCCATCACGGTAGATACCTTCGGGACCGGAAAGCTGGGCAATGAAAAATTGGTGGAGGTCATCCGGGAGAATTTTGACCTGCGCCCAGCGGGGATTATCAAAATGCTGGACCTGCGGCGGCCGATTTACCGGCAGACTGCGGCTTATGGGCATTTTGGCAGGACGGATTTGGATTTGCCTTGGGAAAAGCTGGATAAGGTAGAAATTCTGAAGAAATATCTGGCGTGAATCAAAACGGGGCCGTGTTAATATGGCCGCAAAAGGGGAAATGGGCAGGGGCGCCCGGTTGGTGCCCCTGCTTTTGCTTTCGAATATCCAGGGTTTTTTACCTTTCTTTCCAGACGGAGGGCACACCGGTGGACGCCGCCTATCCAGGCGGTCCCGTTGATTAAGGAAAACGTAAGACAACGTAAGGAGTGTGTGCTTGCATTTCATGGATAAATAGCTATAATTAGGAATAACATAGGAAATAGTAGCCGGCTGGCGAAGGAAGGCGTTAAGGATGTGCCCTTAGCGTTTCCCGGCGCCTGATTTTATGGGGCTTTTTGCCCGATGCGGATACATAAAAAAGGCAGGCAGAAAGTATATGCGGCCCCTTTTTGTGTGTTCGGCAGCAAGCAGCCGCAGAGCAGGTGCAAAAGGGGTTCTGGGAGCATATAAGGCGGAAAAGGAGGCAAAAAGATTGAAAAGGAAATATTTGGCGGTGAAAGCCGCTGCTATATTGGCTATGGCCATGGCTTTGGCAGGGATGGGACCAAGAGATGTTTTGGCAAACCCTACCCAAGGGGGAGCCGCGGTGGGGGAGGAAAAACCGGCCCCTACGGAATTTGCCCATATTTTGACATGCGCGATCGAGGGCGGCAGCCAGATTGCCATCCGTGGTCAGATGGAAGGAACCTGGTCGGATCCGGCCGTTTACGATAATTACCTGTACCTTTTTGAGCTGCAGCCGTATCAGGACAGCCTGGAAGGGAGGACGGACTATTGCGGGTGGATTACGAAGGGGGACCCGTTGTCCTTTACGGTCCCGCTGAATTTGGGGACAGAACAAGACCGGCTGTATTCCCGGTTTGTAGTGGCCGTGTATGACGGGGCCAAGTATACCCAGGTGAGCAACACGGCTTATGTGACAAACCCGGAGGTGCTGGCCAAGAACAAGGACCCTTACCGGACGGCCCAGAACAAAAAAGGGCTGCTGATCCAGAACACAGACAGCATGGTGGCAGACGCGTTTGAGCTTGGGGTGAACCATGTGATTGTGAACATCCCGTTCCACCATATCCTGGGGCAGGGGATCGACTATGTGTATGACGGGAAAAGCTATAGCTTTAACAAGCCCTTGATGGAGAATTTAGATTATACCATCCGGCGGATGTCGGAGAAGAGTATGACGGTTACGGCGGTTATCCTCAACGGATGGAATGACGGCACGCCCCAGCTGTTTTATCCCGGGGTAACCAAACAGCCGGAGAACCAGGTGTTCTATTATGGGTTTAACGCTTCTACCAAGGAAGGCTATGAAACCATCAAGGCAATTGCCTCCTTTCTGGCGGAGCGCTACAGCAGCCTAGCCTCCCCTTACGGAAAGGTATCCAACTGGATTATTGGCAATGAGATCAATAACCAGCAGTGGAACTATGTAGGGCCCATGGGGGTAGACCGGTACGTTCAGGAATATGAGCGGGCGTTCCGGGTGTTCTATACGGCCATCCGAAGCACCAACCAGAACGACCGGCTGTTTTTCTCTACGGATTACAATTGGAACCATGAGGCCAACGGCACGACGAAATACAATGCCAAAGATATTGTGGATATATTTGCGGATAAAACCGGGGCAGGGGGCCCCATGGACTGGGGGCTTGCTTACCACCCTTATTCCATCCCCCTGACAGAACCAGAATTTTGGGACGACGATGAGACCGGGCTGATTACCTACGACCCCGGTTCTCCGGTAATTAACTTAAAAAATTTAAATGTGCTGACCGACTACATGCAAACAGGCCAACGGTTGGGCCGGGACGGCAAAGTGCGGCATATTATCCTTTCGGAGCAGGGGTTCACTTCCACCAGCGCCACCCGGGGGGAAAATAACGATTTGCAGGCGGCGGCGATTGCGTATGCTTATTATGTGGCGGACAGCAACCCCTATATCGACGCCTTTATCATGAGCCGCCAGGTGGACGCGCCTTCAGAGGCGGCGGCTTCCCAGACGTTCGGGCTTTGGAAATGCGATATGAACCAGCCCAACGATATTGTGCCCACCATGCGGAAAAAGTCCTGGTCCGTGTATAAAAATATTGACAACCGGAAAACTACATTGGAAACCACAGAATTTGCCAAATCCATCATCGGAATCGAGAAGTGGAGCGACGTGATCCCCAATTTCCGGTGGAGGTCACAAGAAAAATAACCGATTGGCAGGCGATAACGGTTAATGGAAGGATTACAGGGCTATTGTGGAGGGCCGCGCCCTATGGCGAAAGAAAAACGGAAGGTACAAGGATTAAACAAAGGGGATTGGGAAAAAGAAAAGGCAGGGGGGCAGGAAGCAAGGGGGCAGGCAGGGAAACAGAAAACGGCCTTATACGGAATGCTGATCGCCCTGGCTTTTGTTTTCAGCTATGTGGAAGCCATGATCCCTCTACCGGTACCCGTCCCCGGGATAAAGTTGGGGCTGGCAAACCTGGCCAGCGTAGTGGGCCTGTATACGGTAGGCTGCCCGGGCGCGGCACTGGTAGCGCTGGTGCGGATCGTACTGGTAGGTTTTACCTTTGGAAATACTTTCAGTATGCTGTATGGGCTTGCCGGCGGCGCGGCCAGTTTGGCAGCCATGGCCGTGGGAAAAAAGCTTGGATGGTTTGGGGTTGTAGGGGTCAGCATTTTAGGCGGGGTTTTCCATAATATGGGGCAACTGGCAGTGGCGGCGTGGGTGGCCAGGACAGCAGGGGTGTTTTTCTACTTTCCCGTACTGCTGGCAGCAGGGACAATTACCGGTGGGGTGGTCGGCCTTTTGGGGGGGCTGGTGGTAGTGCGGATACAGGCTGCGGTAAAACGTTTGTGAAAGGCGTTGAAAACCGTGTTTTTTGCGGCCGATTCTTGTAATCTTATGGCAGAAATGGTATAATTTACAACGACAAACGAAAGTCTGCCGGAAAAAGTAAAATTACTGGGAGGTCGCAAATGGTACACGACGGTATTAAAAAATTGGTGCAGTACGGTGTAGAGACAGGGCTTTGTGACGAGACAGACCGGATTTACGTGACAAACCGGATTCTGGAAGCGTTACATATGGATGAGTATGAGGAGCCGGGGCAGGATTTCCAGGACGTGGACTTGGAGGAAACGTTGAGGGAGCTTTTGGATTATGCCTGCGGGCAGGGGATAACACAAGACAGTATCGGGTACCGGGATCTGTTTGACACAAAGCTAATGGACTGCCTGATGCCAAGGCCTTCCGAAGTGTCTGCCAGGTTCTGGGGGATTTATGAAAAAGAAGGGGCGAGGGCGGCCACCGATTATTTTTACAAGCTGAGCCAAGATTCGGATTACATCCGCAGGTACCGGGTGTGCAAAGACCAAAAATGGATTGCCAAGACCCCTTACGGCGAGCTGGATATTACCATTAACCTTTCCAAACCGGAAAAGGACCCAAAAGCGATTGCGGCGGCGAAGCTGGCCAAGCAAAGCGGATACCCCAAATGCCTGTTGTGTATGGAAAACGAAGGCTATGCGGGGCGCCTGAACCATCCGGCGAGAAACAACCACCGGGTGATCCGGGTTACCATCAACGACAGCCAGTGGGGGTTCCAATATTCGCCTTATGTATATTACAACGAGCATTGCATCGTATTTAACGGGCAGCATACGCCCATGAAGATTGACAGGGCGGCTTTTGTCAAGCTTTTTGATTTTGTCAAGCAGTTCCCCCACTATTTCCTGGGTTCCAATGCGGATCTGCCCATTGTAGGCGGTTCGATTTTGAGCCATGACCATTTCCAGGGCGGGCATTACACGTTTGCCATGGCTAAGGCAAAGATAGAACAGCATTTTACTTTTGCAGGCTTTGAGGATGTGGAGGCAGGCATTGTGCATTGGCCCATGTCCGT
Source organism: uncultured Lachnospiraceae bacterium (assembly GCA_910584845.1). Taxonomy (GTDB): domain Bacteria; phylum Bacillota; class Clostridia; order Lachnospirales; family Lachnospiraceae; genus Brotaphodocola. The sequence goes on along the minus strand of CAJUDH010000002.1, from coordinate 215,429 downwards.
GCTGCGGCTGCGGGGCAAAGACGCGGACCGGCTCATTGACCTTGGGGAAAAGGTGCTCCACGAGTGGAGGGGCTATACGGACGAGGCGGCGTTTGTCTTTGCAGAGACCGACGGCGAGCCCCACAATACCATTACGCCGATTGCCCGGAAGAACGGGGAATCCTATGAACTGGACCTGGTATTGAGGAATAATATCACTACGGAAGAATTCCCGCTGGGCGTGTACCATCCCCACCAGGAGCTGCACCATATTAAAAAAGAAAATATCGGCCTGATAGAAGTGATGGGGCTGGCGGTGCTGCCGTCCCGGCTAAAAGACGAACTGGCATTATTAGAAGAATACCTGGTAGAAGGCAAAGACGTCCGCAGCCATGAGATGCTGGAAAAGCACGGTGACTGGGTGGACGAATTCCTGCCTAAGTACAGCCGGATTACCCGGGAGAATGTGGACGGTATTTTGAAAGACGAGGTAGGCAAGGTGTTTATGCGTGTGCTGGAAGATGCCGGGGTTTATAAATGTACGGCGGAAGGCCGGGAGGCATTTGGACGTTTCTTAAAGGGCATAGGGTTTGAGGAAGTAAAATAAAGCTGCGGCATAGGCCGGGCAAGGCGCAGGCGGGAAAGCGGTTATGGATGTTGGGCCATAGCCGCTTTTCTTCGGGGATGGGCCAATGCCGTGAAACACTTGCAAAGCAGAGGAAAACGGAAAGAAAGGCTGGAAATGAAAATGGAACAAACAAGGAAAAAATCCCTGGCAAGCAGCGTGATGCTGGTCATAACGGCATTGATCTGGGGAAGCGCTTTTGTGGCACAGAGCGAGGGGATGAACTACGTTGGTAGTTTTACCTTTAACGCTTGCCGGTTTCTTATAGGGGGGATTGTCCTGATCCCCTGCATTTTTCTGCTACATAAAGCGAATAGGGGGCAACGGCCAAACCTAGGGGAGGAAGAAAAGAGGAAACAAAAAAGGGCGGGGATCCTGGGCGGCATATGCTGCGGCGCTTTCCTGTGCCTGGCTAGTTCGCTCCAGCAGTTTGGCATTGCTTATACCACGGTAGGCAAGGCCGGGTTCATTACGGCGCTTTATATTATACTGGTGCCAATCCTGGGCCTGTTCCTGAAAAAATCCGTGGGGGCCAATGTATGGGCCAGCGTGGGGATTGCAGCTGTGGGCATGTATTTTTTATGCATCAAAGAAGGGTTTTCCGTAGGGCTGGGGGATTTCCTGGTGTTTTTGTGTTCCATAGGGTTTTCTCTGCATATTTTGGTCATTGACCATTTTTCCCCCAAGGCAGACGGGGTGATAATTTCCTGCGCCCAATTTTTCACGGCAGGGGCGGTTTCCTGCGTGCCTGCGTTCTTCTTTGAACATCCGTCCTGGGAAGCGGTATGTGCGGCGTGGCTGCCAATTGGCTATGCAGGGGTTATGTCCTGCGGGGTGGCCTATACGTTGCAAGTGGTGGCACAGAAAAACATTTCCCCTACCGTGGCGTCGCTGCTGATGAGCTTAGAGTCGGTATTTTCCGTGTTGGCCGGCTGGGTGCTGTTGGGGCAGTCCCTGTCAAAAAAAGAGCTGGCGGGATGTGGGATGGTGTTTGCCGGGATAATCCTGGCACAGATTCCGGTGAAAGGGAGAAAAAAGAAGGGGGGCTATGAAAAAGGTGTTTAAAACTTTATTCCTGCCGCCCCTATTTGGGCCGGATTTTCCGGGCGCCATCGGGTAAAGGCGCCTTTTGGACAGTCAAAGGCTTGTGCCGGAAGATTCAGCCTGTTCTTTTTTTAATTTCCGGATAATTTCCTCCAGCAAAGCCCGGTTATATTCGATATGCTGTGCCATGGCCTGTTCGGCCCGTCTGCTGTCTTTATCGCGGATCGCTTCCAAAATTTCCCGGTGCCCGATGATGGTCTCTGTCCGCAGACGGCTTTCCGTCAAGGAAACAAACAGGGTAACAGCATAGGTAATAATGGGGATTAATTTTGGCACTACTAAATTTTGCGTACATTTTGCGATAGCGATGTGGAACAGGACATCGTTTTTCGAATGGTCCTGTTCATTTAATATATCCTGCTCTACCACGGAACAGCTTTCCCGTAACTCGTCCAGGTTTTTTTCCGTGGCATGTTCGGCTGCCATGCGGGCAACCCAAGGTTCTAATTGGCTGCGGATTTCTGCCAGGTCCAAGGCAAGCCGGAACTGGTCGGGGTAATAGGTAAAACCCAAAGGGTCCGGGACTTCCCCCGGATTGGATGCGATAAATGTCCCTTTCCCACGCCGGATCTCCAGCACGTTGCGGGCTACTAGGAGCTTAATGCCCTCCCGGACGGTCCCCCGCCCTACATGCAGCAGCTCGGCCAGTTCAAATTCACTGGGGAGTTTGTCTTCACTGGTTAAGCGCCGTTCAATGATTAGTTTGGATATTTGCTCTGCTGTCCGTTCTGGCAGAGAGGATTCGTTGGTTTTGATGTTTTCAAAGAAGTTTTCCTTCACAGCGTCCCTCCTTTTATACCAGGCATTTTCAACAGTATTATAGCGGTTTTTCCTGCAAATTGCAAGCAGCCGGGGCTTGCTGCTGTGGCAGCAGGAAGCCTGCGGCTGCGGTTTGCATTCGATGTACCGCCTATGGGGCATCGGAAGGAAAGGTGGGGCCGGCTGCCGGCAACAAGAGGCGATGCCTTGCCTGGCGGCGCCTTACGGCATCGCCTCTGGGGGGTCAGCTTAACCCAGGGAGGAACCCTTGAAACAGGCTGAGGGCACAAGTGAATAACAAAATGGAGATACCGGCAACAAAGCCCCCTATGGTCCAGCCGCGGATGGTGTCTACCTCATTGAGGTGGAAAAAGCGGGAAACAGCCCAGAAGCCGGAATCATTGGGGAGGGACAGGCCAATGCCGCCTGCGCAAACGGCAACGGCGCACAGGACCGGGGATATGCCGGAGGCTGCAGCCGCGGAAGAAACAATGGCGGCCGTGGTAGTCAGCGACACGGTTGTGGAGCCGGTGGCGATGCGCAGTACCTGGGCAATGGCAAAGCACATCACCAGGACAGGCATATGCAGGCCTTGCAGGCCGTCCGTAATTACATTGGCAATGCCACAAGCTTTTAAAACGCCGCCGTAAGCGCCGCCGGCCCCAGTAATAAGCAGGACCAGGCCTATTTTATCCGCACCGTCATTCATGATTTCCGTGATGGAGCGGTCCAGGTGGGGGCGGGAAAGGAATGCGCCGTAAAGGACACCGATGGTCATGGCTACATTCTTGTCGCCCAAAAAGGTGAGGATTTTTAAAACGTTGCTATCCTTAGGCAGTAAGAAGGCGGAGAAGGAACCAGCCAGGATCAGGATAATGGGGACCAGGAGGATGGAAAGGGCGGCTACGGCCCCCATTTTGGGTTTGTGGGAAGCTTTGGAGGCATTTTCGCTAAGTTCGGCATCCAGGTCAGAGAAATCCCAGGATTTCCCCGCTTTTTGATCTTGCCGGTTTACAATGCCTCCATAAACAATGCCGCCCATAAACATGCCGATAAAAGCAGAGATCAATGCGTAAAAGAAGAATATGCCCACATTGATTTTCATGGCTCCGGCTACTGCTAACGGAGGGGCCGTAGGCAGTACCAGGGCAAAGGTACAGGTGGTGGCAATGGCCAGCGCACCGCCATAAGCAGCCATGGAATAGCCGGTTTTGCGGGAGAGTACCCGTAACATGGGCGCAAACATAATATATACCACATCGCCAAAAACCGGGATGCCGGTGATAAAACCTGCCACGGATACCGCATACTGGGAACGTTTCGGCCCGACGGCTTTCAGCACTTTATCAACAATACTGTCGATCCCTCCGGATTCATACATGAACATGCCCAGCATAACCCCCAGGCCGGTGACGATGCCGATGGAACCTAAAGTAGAGCCGAAATTATTTGTGATACAGTTCGTTACATCGGCAAGGGAGGAAAAGCCGTCCGGAGCCAACCCTTTGGCATAAGTGGCCAGGGTCATAATGCCGGTGCCATAAGCACATACGAGAAGGGCCACAAAGGGATTTAATTTGACTTTGATAATACAGAGGAGTAAAGCAGCAATAGAAATAAGGAATACTAACAACAACATAATATGCCTCCTTTTGAATATGTTTGGTATCAATGCCCCGCAAAGGCGCCAAGGTTTATGCGTAAAACATAACACGTCATACGTCGTATGTCAAATGATAAAGTGTAAAAAACAATAATTCTACATATTCCATATAAAATTAAAGACGTATTTGTTAAAAATAACGATAAATTTTGAAAATTTAAATATTTTGTTCTTTAGATAGGAATGTTATACAAAGAAAAAGGATAGAAATTATGCAAATCTAATAATTGAAACATATGACATCACATGTTATATTAAGAAATATTGAAGCAAACCAATGCTATCACGGTATTTTGCCAAAAATATAGTTTTAAAGAAAGGAAACCCGTTATGTTAATCAGTCAAAAAATGCGCCAGCTTGCGCCAGAGCTGGATCCTTTGCGCCTGGGGACCGGCTGGAAGCCGGAAGACCTGGCAAAACCACAGATTTTTATTGAAAGCACCTTTGGCGACAGCCACCCGGGCTCCGGCCATTTGGACCGGCTGGTGGAGGCTGCACGCCAGGGGGTTGCCGAGGCCGGGGGATACGGCGCCCGGTATTTCTGCACGGACATGTGCGACGGGGAGAGCCAGGGGACCGACGGTATCAATTTTTCCCTTGCCAGCCGGGAAATGATCGCCAATATGATTGAAATCCAGGCTAACGCCACCCCTTTTGACGCCGGTATTTTTATGGCCAGCTGCGACAAAGGGCTGCCGGGCAATTTAATGGGGCTGGCCAGGGTGGACATCCCTTCTGTGGTAGTCACCGGCGGCACTATGGCAGCGGGGCCTGACTTGTTGACGTTAGAGCAGTTGGGGATGTACTCTGCCAGGTATGAGCGGGGGGAGATCCGTGAAGAGGAGCTGAATTGGGCCAAATGCAACGCCTGCCCCAGCTGTGGCGCCTGCTCTTTTATCGGCACGGCATCTACCATGCAGATTATGGCTGAGGCCCTGGGCCTTGCCTTGCCTGGCAGCGCCCTGCTCCCCGCCACCAGCCCGGATTTGGCCACATATGCCAAAAACGCCGGAAAGCTGGCGGTAGAGCTGGCCCGGACAGAGAACCGGAAACCCAGCGATATTGTGACCAGGGAAAGCTTTGAAAACGCCATTTTGGTCCATGCCGCGATCTCCGGTTCTACCAATTGCCTGCTCCATATCCCGGCCATTGCCCATGAATTCGGCATTGAGATTACCGGCGACACCTTTGACCGCCTCCACCGGGGGGCCCGTTACCTGTTGGACGTGCGCCCGTCTGGCCGTTGGCCGGCTGAATTTTTTTATTATGCCGGTGGCGTTCCGGCCATTATGGAAGAAATCAAACGTTCCCTGCACCTGGATGCCATGACGGTTACCGGCAAGACCTTGGGGGAGAACTTGGAGGAGCTAAAGCAAAACGGCTTTTACGGCCGCTGCCAGAAATGGCTGGAGGAAGCCAACAAAAAATATGGGCTGGATTTGAAGCGGGAAGATATTATCCGGCCCTATGGGCAGGCGATGGGAACCGACGGTTCCATTGCTATCCTCAAGGGGAACCTGGCCCCGGAAGGGGCGGTGATCAAACATACCGCCTGCCCCAAGGAGATGTTTTCTGCCGTCCTTAACGCCAGGCCTTTTGACAGCGAGGAGGAGTGCATCGACGCCGTCCTCCACCACAAAGTTAAGCCTGGGGACGCGGTATTTATCCGCTATGAAGGCCCCAAAGGGTCTGGGATGCCGGAGATGTTCTATACCTCCGAGGCGATTTCTTCCGACAAGGAATTGGGTAAAAGCATTGCCCTGATAACTGACGGGCGTTTTTCCGGCGCATCTACAGGCCCGGTCATTGGCCATTGCAGCCCGGAAGCCCAGGCAGGGGGGCCGATTGCCTTGGTGGAAGAAGGGGACCTGATTTATCTGGATATTAAGAAGCGCATCCTGGATATTGTGGGCATTAAAGGGGAACGGAAGACGCCCGACGAGATAAGCGCTATCCTAAAAGAGCGGAAAAAAAGCTGGCAGCCTAAGCCGGTAAAATATAAGCGGGGGGTGCTGCGTCTGTTTTCAGATCTGGCGGCTTCTCCGATGAAGGGCGCTTATTTGGAATATAAAGAAGATTGACATACGATAAAAAGCCTGTTTTGTTTGGAAAGGCATACCGGCCGATGGGCCGGTATGCCTTTTGCTGTTTAAAAATATAAATCCGGGGTAGTTTGTCTTTATTGGCTGTCCTTTGGTAAGGTTACCCCATAAATGGTTTGGTTATGGGCAGATATTTTATAGTCTGAGGGGGACATGCCACAAAATTTCCGGAACACCCGGTTAAATTGGCTAAAACTGGAAAATCCGGTTTGCTCGGAAATCCGGGTAATCTTGTTGTCAGAGTTCAGCAGCAGGTATTGGGCGTTTTTGACCCGGGTAAGCTGGATGTATTCCACTACTGTGTAGCCGGTTACTTCTTTAAAGCGGTGAGAGAGGTAATAGGGGCTGATATAAAAGGTATCTGCTATGGAGGCTAAGGAAATCTTTTCCCCGTAATGGGTATGGATATAATTGGTAATGGTATACATTTTGTCTTTTAGCCCGTTTTCCGGGCTGGGTGCATATTGGTTATGGTTTTGGATGCTGTACAGCAGGAATAAAAATTCCATGAACTTACAATGGATCATTAAGTTGCGTACGCCGGGATTTTGAATATTCCGGCTCATTTCAGTGATCTCGTTAAGCCGGGAAAACAACCGGTTCTGTTCTTCCCGGTGAAACCGGTAAATCGGTTGGGCGGTGTTGAAAACGGATAAAATTTCGCTGTAGCCGTTGGTGTAGGTGTCCTGTTTTGGCAGCATAAAGCCAATGACGATGCGGTCGCTGGGCGGTCCGGGCAAATACACGGACTGGTGCAAGACAGACGGCGGAAGCAAAATAATGTCGTTGGCAATCATGTCATAACATTTCCCTTCTACGAAATGGTTGGCCTTGGGGCTTAATAAGATCATCATTTCATAGAAAATATGGAAATGAGGGAATTCCATGTTGACAGATTGGCTCCTTTTATCGTAATCGAAAAAGTAGCAGGTGGAGTTTTCAATCGGGATGGTCATATTATTAATGACGATGGAAAAGCCTTGTTCGTATTTTAACGAAGTGTTAGGGTAATATTTCATGGCAGGTTCCTCTTGACGGTAAATAGTTTAAATTGCTGCATGTGCCCATCCGGAAAAACCTGTTTTTACAAAGCGGATGGCGCAGCCGCGCTTTGACAAAGGGGCCTGGCAAGCCAGGTTCCATGTTTTGCCCCGGTTTACCGGAGGCCGCTGCAGGTTTTTTGCACGGGGGACATGTTGGTATATTAATTTTCAGTAAAACACAAAAAGGGGAAAAATACAATAGCATGGTAAAAAAATATGTGAAAATAGTTAAAAATGGGAAGAAAAATATGATTCTATTGGATAGAATAATTAATTTTATAGCAAAAAATGCAATATTATTAAATCAAAAAGACAAAAAATGGTGTAGATATTGATGTGGGCAAGTGTTATGATAAAAGCCATAGGGCAGTTGGAAAAGGCTACCCCAAAGCCGTAGGGTGGCGCCGGTGCCCAAAGAGGAAAGGAGGGGGACAATGGCCTACACAAAAGGGGATATTGACCGGGCTGTAGATAAATATCTTAGCAGCTTTGAGAAAGTATTGTACGAAGAAGACGAGCAGTTTCTTGAAGGTATGAAGACGAAAAACCTTGCCAATGACGATATCCGCAAATACCAATACTGGGAATGGACGCAAGGGGTAGGGCTATACGGCGTTTGGAAGCTCTATCAGGATACCAGGGATTCCAGGTATTTGAAGATACTGGTTTCTTACTATGAGAGGCAGCTTGCAGTCGGGCTTCCGGCAAAAAATGTAAACACGGTAACGCCGCTTTTGGCAATGTCTTTTGTGGCAAAAGAACTGGAAAGGGAAGATTACCTGGATGTCTGTAAAGAGTGGGCAGAGTGGATTTGCCAGGATTTCCCGAGGACCCGCGAAGGCGGGCTTCAGCATATCACGTCCGATTCGCTGAATGAAGGGGAACTTTGGGACGACACTTTGTTTATGACGGTTTTGTTCCTGGCGAACATGGGACGGATTTCGGGGGAGCAGCGGTATCTGGACGAGGCCGAATATCAGTTTTTGCTTCATGTCAAATATTTGGCAGACCGCAAGACGGGGCTATGGTACCATGGCTGGACATTCAAAGGAAACCATAATTTTGCCGGTGCTTTTTGGGGGCGGGGGAACTGCTGGGTAACGGCAGCAATCCCGGAATACTTAGATATGGCCCCTGTAAGCGGAAGCGTTAAAAAGTTTTTGGCCCAGACCTGGCGGCGCCAGGTGGAAGCCTTGCTCGAGTATCAGGAAGACAACGGCATGTGGCATACTTTGGTGGATGACAAAGAGTCCTATGTGGAGGCAAGCGCCACCTGTGGGTTTGCCTATGGGATCCTGAAAGGGACCGGTATGGGGCTAGGTAAGGAAGAGTGGGCAATGCGGGCGATGCGGGCGGTCGAGCCGATCCTGGGGTATACGGACGAGGAAGGGGTCGTCCATCAGGTTTCTTACGGGACGCCTATGGGAAGGGAATCCCGGGATTTTTATAAAGAGGTCGAGCTAAAACCCATGCCATACGGGCAAGCGCTGGCGATGCTTTTCTTTATGGAAAGCAAAAAATACATGACCAAACGAGAGGAGGATTAACGGAATGAAAAAAATGTTTAGAAAGACCATGGCAGGTGTAATGGCTGCAGCGTTGGCAGTTGGATCGCTGTCTGCCTGTGGGGGGGCGTCTAAGCCAGGAAACGGCGGGGCCCCGGCAGGGGGGCAGGATGCGTCAGGAAATGCGGGCAACGAAAATGCCGGCCCAATCACCGGGCAGACGCTGCAGGTGATGATCTCTGAAGAGCCGGGGGAGGGCGACGCTTTGGGCAGCGCACTGAAAAAATGGTCCGAGGAGACGGGCAACGAGATCAAACAAATCATCATTTCCCATGACGATATGTTAAGCAAGTTCCCCTCCATGGCAAAAAATAATGACCTTCCGGACTTGGTGGCAACTACCCGTTTACACCAACTGTACCCGGAAGAGTTCGTGGATATGGATACGGTGCTGGACTTGTCCCAGTTTAACGGTTCGGCTTTGAAGATCGTGGGGAAATCCTACACATCCGATACCATTACCGGAATTCCGGACCAATATACTACCACCTGCATGTTTTATAACCAGGACGCTTTTGCGGCGGCCGGCATTGACGCGCCGACCATTGATAAGCCTTGGACCTGGGATGAGCTTTATGAAAATGCGAAAACCCTTCAGGAAAAGGGCGGCGTGAAATATGGTTTTGCAGCGGATGTGTCCCGGGCCCGCTACGATATTTTGATGTATGCAGGCGGCGGTTCCCTGGTGCAGCAAGACGGGGATACCTTCAAGGTGGCCGTCAACAGCCCGGAGAACATACAGACGCTGGAACGGTTCGTCCAGGCCAATAATGAGGTGATGCCTAAGGCCATCTGGGCCGGCGGGACTACGGATAACCCGGTCGAATATTTTAAGAACGGGGACGCGGCTATTTTACTGTCAGGTTCCTGGAACTATAATACTTTTACCACGGAGGTTTCCAAATTTACCTTTGGCGTCATGCCCACCCCTAAGGGGAGTGCGGGGCAGTCGGCCATCATCGGCGGCGAGGCCCTGGCAATCCCTGTCAACGGCAAAAATCCGGAGCTGGCAAAACAGTTTGTGGCCTGGCTGTTTGAAAAAGGGCAATATGAAGAGTTCCTGCAGATCCGCAAAGAGCCGTCTGTGATGAATGGCATCACGTATACTCCGGATACAGACAAGGCCAAAGAAGATTTTGCCATTATTCAGAATGAAGCCGGCTATGTGACGGATACTTTCATGGTGGATGAGAGCTCTTCCTGGAGGACGTATAAGGATAATGAGTACAGGGACGCCCTGAAGCGCGCAGTAGCAGGCGAATTGTCAGCCAAAGATGCCCTGGACGGCTTTGCTAAAGCCTTGGCGGAGTCCTCCGGATGGGATATGGCATATTAACCGGCGGAGGATGTATTACAACGGATATGGCGATAGATGAAAGGTTCTCGTTTGAACCAGAAGGGACTATATAATGAAAAGGAAAAATCAGGCATTTAGCCACGACCGGTCTTTCTGGATGTTCGTGCTTCCTTCCCTGCTGCTGTTTGGAGTGTTTTTCCTGCTTCCGCTGGGTATGAGCATCTGGTTTTCATTTACCAATTATGACGGGTGGAAAACCATGGATTTTATGGGGATAAAGAATTACGTCGATATTTTGACCAGCGGGGATTTTTACAAGACATTGTCCAGGACAATGGTATATACGGCCTGCAACCTGCCCTTTAAGGTTGCCATCCCGCTGCTTTTGGCGGCGCTGGTGACCTCCCAAAGCCTCAAAGGCACTACCCTCGTGCGGACGTTGGTTTACATCCCGGTTCTGTTCTCGGCTTTGGTAGCCGGTATTACCATCAATTGGATGTTCGGGCAGGAGTATGGGCTGGTAAATTTCCTCCTGCAAAAGATAGGGGCCGACCCGTTGCAGTGGTCCTTAAACCCGGTGCTGGCCACGGTGGTCATCAGCGTGGCCTCCAATTGGATTTCTGCCGGATATTACATGCTTTTGTATGTTGGGGGGATCAACAACATTTCCAGGGAGCTTTATGAGGCGGCCAGTGTGGACGGGGCGAAAAAGGTCCAGTCTTTCTTCCGGATCACTTTGCCTTTGCTGATGCCGACTACGTTTATCGTCCTGCTTTTATCCACGGTAAACCTTTTGAAAGAATACGCGTTGATCCAGGGGATTTCCCTGGGCGGGCCAGGCTCTTCCACAACCTATGTGGTCCAATACATATTTGACCAAGGGTTTAACCAGTCCCGGTACGGGTATGCGTCGGCGGCAGGCATTTTGATCAGTATACTGTTTATCGTAATTGCGGTGGTTCAGTTTAAGGCCACGAAAGGCGGAGGTGAGGTGTAATGGAAGGGTCAACGAAACGAAAACTGGAAGTAGCTCTTGTGACCTTACTGGGGATGGCGGTGGCATTCCTGATGATTTTTCCGATTATTTGGCTGTGCTTCAGCTCTTTTAAGCCATCGTCCGAGCTGTTTGCCTATCCGCTTCACTTGTTTCCCCAGAACCCGGATGCCAGCTCTTATGCGGGCGTGGTGGAGGACGGGCTTTTCAATTATGTGAAAAACAGCCTGTTCCTTGCCGTTGTGGGCACAGTAATAACCGTGGTGATCAGCGCTATGTGCGGTTATGCCCTTGCCATTTACCGGAAAGAGGTTTCTTACGTCAATAAGGTGTTTGCCATTTTCCTGCTGGGTACCTTGATTCCCGGGGAAATCCTTACCATCGCCCAGTTTACGGTGGTCAGTGAGATGGGGCTTTATAATAACATCTGGGGATGCATATTGCCGGTGGTTACGACTACAACAGGCATTTTCATGTACCGCCAGCATTATATGTCCATTCCCTTGGAGCTGGTAGAATCGGGGAGGCTGGACGGGGCGTCGGAGTTCCATATTTTCCGGGCGCTGATGCTTCCCTTAGGGTCTTCCGTAACCGTTACTTTGACAATCTTTTCTTTCATGTGGAGGTGGAATGACTATATCCTCCCCCTGATGGTATTGTCTGACCAGGATAATTTTACGATCCAGATCGCCATAAAAAGCTACATCGGGACCATGGGCGTGGACTGGAATTCCATCTTGGCGGCCTCTATCTTGTCAATCATACCGATTATTGTTATATTTATCGTGCTGCAGCGGTATATTACCGGAGGCCTTGCTGCCAGCGGCGTAAAAGGCTGACGAAGGCGGCGCCGGGCAGCCAATAAAGGAAGGGCCTGCAATGGCGCGAAACAACCGGTTTTTACAGGACGGTTGGCGCAAGGCGATAAGTTGTATGGAAGTTTATAGGCAGGGGAGGTTTTCCCCTGCGGGAAACGGAGGGAAAGGAACCTATGGAGCGTTATATGGCCCATCTGCGATATGGGGCAGAAATCAGGACACAACAGTTTTTGGATTCTCAGGAAAAAGAGGCGGGCAGCCTCATGTACGGGGGTATACGGGGCGGGGTTGTGGAAGCGAAACCGACGATATATGCGTTGTCTACAGCCGTGGCCGTGTATGTGGATGAAGGCAGCCGTTTTTACCATCAGCAAAGGCTGTATGACGCTATGGACCTTGCTTTGGGCTTTGTAGGGAGGCTTCAAAGGGAAGACGGAAGCTTTGATTTTCCCTCCTGTAATTTTAAATCGGCGGCTGACACGTCATTTTGCTTTAAACGGCTGTACGGGGCTTACCGGCTGCTGGTGCGGTATGACGATGGGTCGGGGCAGATGGGGCTCTTGCGGCAAAAGTACCGTAGCCTGATGCGCCGTGCCTTGGAAGCGATTGTGGAAGGCGGGTTCCATACGCCTAACCACCGCTGGGGTATTACGGCGGCGTTGATGCAGGGGGCCAGTTTGTTTGAAGAAGAAGGAGAGTTTTCCGAGAGGCTGCGGGGGCGGGCCAGGCAATACCTGGCCGAGGGGATTGACGGGGATGAAAACGGCGAATATGCCGAGCGTTCCACCGGCAATTACAACGCGGTTGTCAACAATGCCATGATGGCCTTATTCCGGGAAACCGGGGACGATTCTTATTTAGGCTATGTGAGGCGGAACCTTCAAATGATGCTGTACTACCTTGACCCGGACGACACGGTGTTTACGGAAAATTCTACCCGGCAGGACCGGGGGAAGCAAAGCTATGCCGACAAATATTTTTACCAATACTTATACCTGTGCAGCCATGAGGCGCAGGATGTGTTTGACGGCGTGGCCCACAAGCTGATTTGTGACAACCAGCGGCGGGGGGATCTGGCGCCGGACTGCTATTATATCCTGATGGATGACCACGAGATGATGGGCCATCATTTCAGCCATTATGGCTTTCTGGAAAGTTATCGGAAGTTTTTCCCCAATTCGGGCGTATTGAGGGTAAAAAAGCCTTCTTATGGGTATACGGCAGTAAAGGGGAAGTCCTCTTTTTTATATGTGAAAAGTGGATCCATGGCCGTGGGGGTGAAGCTGGGGGAAAGCTACTGTGACAAGCGCAATTTTATCCCTCAGAACCTGGAAGAAAAAGAAGACGGGTGTGTATTAAGTGGCATAGCCAACGGATGGTATTACCTTCCCTTAAAAGAGCCTCAGGGGACCTGGGACTGGTGGAAGATGGACCATTCAAAACGGGAAAAGCTGGTAAATTCCCGCCTGGAAACAACGGTAGAGGTAAAAGAGCTTCCGGACGGCCTGGAATTAACCATACGGGTTGAGGGCCTTGACCGGCTTCCGGCCCGTCTGGAGCTGAATATCCCGGCTGGGGCTGCGCTGATCCATGATTCTTTTTGGCTGAGGGCCCGGGCCGGGGAGGGGATGATACTCCGGGAAGGCTATTTAAAGGTAGAAGGGTGCGGCCGGCAATTGGAAGTAGGGCCTGGTTTTGGAGAGCATGAATTCCAGGGGCATTATTCCGGGGAAGAGGAAAATACCACAGGATATACCGTTTACTGCAATGCTTATACACCGTGGGAAAAGAAATTCCGGATTTGCGTGGTTCGATAGGATTGCCTGGACAAAATGTTTTCCGGCAAGTTTTATGAACATAGGCATAGGAGGAGGGGAAATTTATGTATTATGTTGGGGTTGACCTGGGCGGGACTAATATTGCGGCGGGCCTGGTGGACGAGGGTTACCGCCTTTTAGCAAAGGCATCGACGCCTACGGGGCTGCCCAGGGCGCCGGAAGAAATCGCGGACACGATTTATCAGCTTGCCGCAAGGCTTCTGCAGGCAAATGGGGTAGGGTTTCCTCAAGTAGAAAGCGTGGGGGTAGGCATTCCGGGGACGGTTAACCGGGCAGAAGGGGTGGTGGAATATGCCAATAATTTTGGTTTCCGCAACGTACCTCTGGTGCGTATGCTGAAAGGGCGGTTCCCCTGCCCCGTGTGGGCGGAAAATGACGCTAAGGCGGCTGCCTGGGGAGAATATTTGGCGGGCGCCGGGAAAGGCTGCCAATCTATGGTGGCCGTGACCCTGGGAACCGGGGTTGGAGGCGGTGTCATTTTGGACGGGCGCCTTTGGGACGGCTGCAACAACGCAGCCGGCGAATTGGGGCATATGGTAGTGGAACGTGGGGGAAGGCCCTGTACCTGCGGCCGCAGGGGGTGCCTGGAAGCCTATGCTTCTGCCACGGCGTTGGTTCAAAGGGGGCGGGAAGAGGCAAAGAAGCATCCGGATTCCCTGCTTGGCAGGATGGCGGCAATGGAGCCTGGCCTTAACGGGCAAAAAATTTTCGAAGCGGCGGCAAAAGGGGATGAGGCAGCCAATGGGGTGGTCGGGGAATTTTTCGGTTATCTGGCGGAAGGGGTGGCGAATATTATCAATATTCTTCAGCCGGAACGGCTTTGCATCGGGGGAGGCCTTAGCGGCGCCGGGGAGCAGCTGCTCTTTGGGTTGCGGGAGCGGGTGTGGCCGCTGGTGTATTCCCAGGGATCACAGGCCAATACCCACATTTTGCTGGCTGAATTGGGTAACGACGCAGGGCTGGTGGGGGCGGCAGGGTTTCGGGAATTATATGGAAAGGAGAAAGGGGCAATATGATACAATTTGGGGTAAGGGCCCATGATTTTTGCCCTCCTGCCGATATAGAAACGTTTGCCGAGCGCATGAAGGGGATGGGGATATGCCATATTCAGCTGGCTTTGGAAAAATCCATAGCCGGATATGATTTTTCCTGTGGCCATTATTCCGCGGGGTTTGCCGGCTACCTGGGGCGCGAGCTGGCAAAGAGGGACCTCCATGTGGCAGTGTTGGGCTGTTATATTAACCCGGTGAACCCAGATGAAAATTTGCGGCTAAGGGATGTGGAGCGTTTCAAGGAACGCCTGCGGTATGCAAAACATATGAATGCGGATATGGTAGGGACGGAGACGGGAAGGTACAGCCGTGACATGTCGGTGGTGCCCGGGACGGATTCGAAAGAGTGCTACCGGATTTTGCTGGACAGTTTTGAGAGGATTGTGACGGAGGCGGAGGCCTTGGGGGTGGTTGTGGGGGTGGAAGGGGTTTTTGACCATACCTTGTCTTCGCCGGAAAAAATGAGGCAGTTTTTAAAAGATTTGGCCTCCCCCGCCGTGGAGGTGATCCTGGATACGGCGAACCTGATGTCGCCGGACACAGCCCATAACCCGGGCCTGCAAAACGAAACCATCCAAAAAGCTTTTGATTTTTATGGAGGCCGGATTTCGGTTTTGCATTTAAAGGACTGCGTGTTTGACGCAAAAGGCGTGCAGGTTTGTACACGGCCCGGGGAAGGCCTGGCCTGCTATGACGGCCTGATGAAACAGGTCAGGCGGCAAAAGCCTCACATTATCGGGCTTTTGGAAGAATCTTCCCCAAAGCATTATGAAAGAGACCGTGAGTTTTTTGTAAAGCAGTGGGAACGCGGGGCCATGTAGCGGCTATGGTGCAAAAAGGGGTGGGCAGGAAGAGGGCGCCGTTTTTGATGGGCCCTTCCAGTATGGCGATGCCCATGCCTTCTGTGGGGCCTGTCCCGGATCCCGGCTCATCCATAATTACGAGGCAGCCCGGGCCTGCCTCTTGCAATACTTCCAGGACGTTGCGGATATGAGCAGAAAATGTGGACAGGTTTTCGGCAATATCCTGGCCTGTAATAGCGAATTGGATCCAGATTTCTTTTGTTTTATCAAATTCTATTTGCTTTTCTATATTCATGTTTTCCTCCAGTTTGTGTATGCCTGAAAATCCATTTTGCCATACTGATACAAAAAATAGGCAAAAAACCATGGGCGCCCAACGGGGTACACCATGGCCTTTTGCCTATATCATACCAGTTAACGGCGGGCACACCGGGGCATGCCCAAAACCTTCCAAAAGCAAATCCATAGTTGCTTTTGGAAGGTTTTGCCCAATAAAGCCCTGTTTCCCAATCAATAAAAAAACATGGCCATACAGCCATGCCGGTATCTTCTGGGGATAGGGATCCGTCCTTACATCACAATTAACATACAAAATCCTCCTAAACCAATCTGCCATCAAGGATAACAAACGGGGGGCTTTTGTCAAGGGCATTTTTCCGGAAGGAAGAGGAAGGTTTTTCTGGACAGAGAATAAAAAGGGCTGCCATAGGCGGCAATCCCGGCCGCCGCCATGATAATCTATAGGCCGGATCCATGAATGGGATTGCGGCAATAGCATTTCTATGGTAATATGGTAAGACTATGTAAAAGCGATTTTGAATCAGTAAAAATGTACAGGAGGTTTTACAAGGATGAAAGAGAAAGTTTCTGCGGCGCCCTCCCATCCGGGCAAAGGGGCACAGCGCAGCGGTTTTTCCGGGAAGCTAGGATATATATTGGCAGTGGCCGGGTCGGCGGTTGGCCTTGGGAATATCTGGAGGTTCCCCTACCTTGCCGCAAAGTATGGCGGCGGCATGTTTTTGCTGGTATATTTGCTTTTAATGGTGACGTTTGGCTATGTGCTGATTATGTCGGAGACGGCTTTGGGGCGCATGACAGGAAAAAGCCCGGTGGGGGCATTCCGGGCTTTTGGAAAAAGTTTGCCGTTTTGCCTGGGCGGATGGGTCAACGCGGTAGTCCCTATGCTTATAGTGCCCTATTATTGCGTCATAGGCGGCTGGGTGCTAAAATACCTGGTAGAATACTTAAAGGGCAGCGCGGCGGCTTTGGCGGGCGACGGCTATTTTACGGATTTTATCGCTTCCTCCGGCAAAGTGGAATTTTGGTTCCTTTGTTTTTCCCTCCTGGTGTTTTTCGTCATCCTGGCTGGCGTGAAACAAGGGGTGGAACGGGTATCAAAGGTTATGATGCCTGTTTTGGTGATGCTGGCTGTGCTTGTGGCGGTTTATTCCGTCAGCCGCCCCGGGGCTTGGGAAGGCGTCAAATATTTTTTGATACCTAATTTTGACAATTTTTCCTGGATGACCGTGGTGGCGGCTATGGGCCAGATGTTCTATTCCCTGTCCATTGCCATGGGGGTGCTTTACACATATGGGTCTTATATCGGAAAAGATGTGGATATTGAAAAATCCACTGCCCAGGTGGAGCTGTTTGACACGGCTATCGCCTTGCTGGCGGGGCTCATGATCATTCCGGCCGTGTTCGCCTTTTCCGGAGGCGATATGGAGATGCTGCAGGCAGGGCCTTCCCTTACTTTTATCACGCTCCCTAAGATTTTTTCTAGTATGGGGGTGGGGGCTTTGGTGGGGGTCGCCTTTTTCCTTATGTTTTTCTTTGCCGCTTTGACCAGCGCCATTTCCCTTTTGGAAACCAGCGTGTCTTCCCTGGAGGACGAGATGCACTGGGGCCGCCCGAAGTGCTGCCTATTGATGGCAGTGGTTATGATGGTGGTCGGCACCACATCTTCGTTTGGCTACGGCATTTGGGATTCGGTGAAAATTTTCGGTTTGGCTTTTCTTGACTTTTTTGATTTTTTGACCAACTCAGTAATGATGCCCCTGGCCGCTTTTTCTACCTGCATCCTCATTATCCGGGTGGTTGGCTTCAAAAAAATAGCAGAAGAGGTGGAGTGCTCTTCTGCCTTCCGCCGGAAAAAGCTGTACAACTTTTTCTTAAAATACCTGGCTCCGGTTTGTATTGCCATTATCCTGTTTAGTTCCATAGCCAATGTGTTAGGCTGGATTACGCTGTAAATGGTTTTTGGAGTTGGCAAATTTTTTGAAACTACGGGGTCCCTGAACCAAGTACCTCTTCGGCAGGCCTTCCAATGCCTTACCATGCCGTGCCTCGCCCCAGGAGCCCTCGAAAGGCGGGCTTTTTTCTTACACAGTTTACCAGCAGACGCAAAACCTTACACAGCTATTTACACGAAAAAAGGGGATCCGCCCATATGGGCCGATCCCCTTAAAATTGCTAAAACCTTTGCTTTAAAGGCTTTTTCTTAACCGAAATACCTTTTCAATAACCCTTCAAAGGCTTTTCCATGCCTTGCCTCATCCCTGGCCATCTCATGGACGGTGTCATGGATTGCATCCAGGTTGGCGGCCTTCGCGCGTTTTGCCAGGTCAAATTTGCCTGCAGTAGCGCCATTCTCAGCTTCTACCCGCATTTCCAGGTTCTTCTTGGTGCTGTCGGTAACGACCTCGCCCAGAAGTTCGGCAAATTTGGCAGCATGCTCGGCTTCCTCATAAGCGGCTTTTTCCCAGTACAGGCCGATCTCCGGATAGCCTTCCCTATGGGCAACCCTGGCCATAGCCAGATACATGCCGACTTCGCTGCACTCGCCTTCAAAGTTAGCCCTTAAGTCTTTCAGGATGTCTTCGCTGACGCCCTGGGCAACCCCTACTACGTGCTCAGCGGCCCAAGACCTTTCACCGCCCTGCTCTACAAACTTGGAACCGTCAACTTTGCACTGGGGGCAGGATGCCGGCGGGGTATCGCCTTCATGTACATAGCCACATACGGAACAGACCCATTTCTTCATAAATTTATTTCTCCTTTTCTTATATAAATAGTGTAATCCTTTTGAAAGTTGGGCAACCGGCGCCTGCGTCGATGCCGGCCTGAAAATGCGGTAATCAAAACAGTAATGATTACTGAAATTAATTTAACATATCCCTTGTCAAATGTCAACACCTTTTTGATAAAATTTCATCACCATCTTGTTCCAGGCATTTTTGACAGGCCCCATAGAAGAATACCATGTGGCTGTGCACTTCCCCTTCCAAGGCCTCCCGGGCCTTTGCCTCCAGGCCTTCCAGTGGCTTTAAAGGCAAATCCAATACGGATCCGCAACGTTTACATACAAAATGGTAGTGGGGGGAGGTGTTCCAATCAAAATGGTCTTTCCCGTCCCCGCAGGACAATTTCTGGATCTCCCCTAATTCCGCCAGCAAATTCAGGTTCCGGTAGACGGTTCCAAGGCTGACGTGTGGGAACTGCCTGCGGATGTCCGCGTAAATCACGTCAGCAGTAGGATGGTCAACCCGCCCGGCCAGACAGGCCTTGATGGATTCCCTTTGCCGGCTATATTTTATTGTTTTCATCATCAGCCCTCTTTTCCCAAATAAAATAACAGTAACCATTATTATATTATAAAAAACCCCCTGTCCTGTCAAGGGGGTGGAAAAAATTAGCAGTCAAAGCCTTTCTTTGGCTACACGTATGAATTCCCTTGCTGCCCGGGACATATAATGGTCTTTGTGGAACCCTATGCCTAGGGTGCCATGGGCTTTGGGGTCGTTCAGGGAATAGAAATTCATCTGAGTGTGCTGTTTGATTTTGTTGTGGAAATCAGAGCGGCTGGAGATAAACATTTTGGGGTAAAAAGTAATCCCCATGCCCCGGACTGCCAGGGCCAGCACGGTTTCGATATTTTCTGTTTCCAGCACAATGTTGGGGGTAATTTGGGCTTCGTCAAACATCTCGTCAGCCAAAGTGCGGACACGGTTCCCTTTGTTGATCAGCAAAAAGGGGCAGTTGCTTAGCAGGGACAGGTTGGGGGCTTTGGCCAATTGGGCTTTGATTTCTTCTACCTGGCCCGGGAAGGCGTGGTTTAACACAATATCTGAGACAGCCAGCAATATGTCCTCTTCACATAGTGGGACAATGCCTACGTTTTCCACCCGGAAAGGCAGCATTCCGATAATCAGGTCCACATCCCCGTGGAGCAGCCTGCTATCCAGTTCCGTTGAATTTCCCTCCACCAGATGCAGGTCGATGTTGGGGAATTCCTCCCGGTAAGCCGGCAGGATTTCCGGCAGGATGACCCTCCCCCGGGTGTGGGAGACGCCGATGTTGAGCTGGCCCACGGAGAAGTCTTTGATGTCAGCCAGTTCCCGGAAGGTTTCGTCTTTTATAGAGAGGAGCTGACGGGCCCGTTTTTTTAAGGTCTGGCCGGCGTAAGTCAGGGTAAGGGGGGTGGTCCGGTTAAACAGGACTACCCCAAATTCTTTTTCCAGGTTTATAATATGGTTGCTTAAAGATTGCTGGGAAATAAAAAGCTGTTTGGCCGCCTTGGTAAAATTCAGTTCTTCGGCCGCCACCAAAAAATATTCCAGGTTCAGAAAATTAATCATCGCCAGCGCCCCCCAATGCTAAAAGTCCTTGAAGGGCCGGGATATAGGAAGCGGCTTTTTCTAAAGAATGGTTGACCACAAGCCCTTCGGGGAAATGGATTTCCTCAAGGAGTTCTTGGGATCGGGAGTGGTTGCCCACATCCGCCTCGCAGTGGGCGTCGCTGTCCAAAACCACAGGGACCTGGTATTTGCGGCAGTATTCCAACATGGCGACGGAATTTTCACGGGAATTTTTCCGGTTGCATCCGGGCGCTAAGGAACTGTTGTTGACCTCCAGCAGCACATGGTGCTCTTTGGCGGCGCAAACCAGGGTCTCATAATCTATGGGGAACCGCCCGTCGTCCGGGTGGCCGATGACCTGAACAGCCGGGTTTTTCATGGCGCCTACATAGGCGGCTGTGTTTTGGGCCACTGTCCCGCTGGCATAACAAGGTTCATGGATGCTGGCAATGCCTAATCCAATCCGTTCCAGGTACCGGGGCTCCAAATCCAGGCCGCCCTGGTAATCTACAATATTAAGCTCGCAGCCGAGCAATAACCGCACGCCGGAAACCATCCGGGGTACTACTTTAAAATTTAAAAAATAAAAAGGATGGCAGGCGCCGGGGATCCGGGGGCCGTGTTCCGTAACCCCCAAAAGCTTGACGCCCTTTTGGGAGGCGGCATGCACCATCTCGTAAAGTGTGTTATAGGCATGTCCGCTTACGATGGTGTGGGTATGCAAGTCCAGGATGTCATTCATGGCAATTTTTACCTATAAATTCCTTTCTTTACGTTTTTGGGATAGTATAGCATACTTTTCAGCAGAAAACTATAGAAAAATACGTGAAAGTGTGGTAAAGTCATCGTAGTGGCAACGGTTTACCGGTAACCCACAAACCGGTAAACCGTGACCCGGGCCGCTTTTTAAATTGCCTATGGAGGCATGGGGCCCGGGTGATTGCCGCTATGTGCATCTGCCCGGCCAACCTGCGCAAGGCCAGCCAGGCATGGGCATACTCCCGGCGGCCACCATATCCGGTGCGTAAACCTGGCCGGAAGCTAGATTATGTTGGAAAAAAGAAAATGGAAGTAGATTGAAGGAGCGTTGTACGATGAGTGAAGAAGTCAAAGACATGGTAGTAGGGGCAAATGGATCTGCCCAGGCGGAGGAAGGGCCGGTAAAGGCTGAGGCGGCGGTTCAGGAGCCCGTGGAGACAATGGAGGATTTTGCAAGCGAACTGGAGGCTTCCTATAAGGAATTTGACCAAAAGCGCAACGATTATCATGACCAGGAAGGGCCCGACGCCCAGAAGTGGGCGGACCTCCTGGATATGATGCGGGATAAGACCGTGATCAAGGTCAAAGTCAAAGAAGCGGTAAAAGCCGGCGTGGTGGCATATATTGACGACATCCAGGGATTTATTCCGGCGTCCCATATTTCCACAAAATATGTGGAGAAGCTGGAAGACTGGGTAGGCAAATATTTGGAAGTAGTACCCATTACCGTAGACCCAGAGAGGAAAAAGCTGGTATTATCCAGCCGTGTGGTAATGAAAGACAAGGAAGAAGCGCAGAAGGCAGAGAAAATGGCTTCTGTCAAAGCAGGCGCCGTACTGGAAGGCGTAGTGGACAGCCTGAAAGATTACGGGGCGTTTGTGGATCTGGACAACGGGCTTACGGGCCTGCTGCATGTGTCCCAGATCAGCAGCCAGAGGATCAAGCATCCCGGCGTGGTGCTGAAAGAGGGGCAGAAAGTGACCGTGAAAGTGATTGCCGTGGGAGACGGGCGCATCAGCCTAAGCATGAAGGCTTTGGAAGCCGCGGATGAACCGAAGGAGGAAGTATTCCACTATAAAGAGACCAGGGCCGCTACCACGGGCCTTGCATCCCTATTAAAAGACATCAAATTATAAGGCCTTAGCCGCCGGATAATAGATGAGAGGTGGGGATGAAGCTCTTGAATGACCTGAAGCTCCATGATCAGATTGATCAATGGAAATCCGTCATGTTTTTATATGGTTCTGCGCTGAAAGAGATTAAGACTAAGATTGAAATTTTGAACAGCGAATATGTCCATATTTACGGCCACACGCCAATTGAACATATTAAGTCCCGTTTGAAAAGCCCTAACAGCATTGTCAAAAAGCTGAAACGGACAGGAAATGAGGTTACGATCCAGAACATGGTGGAAAAGCTGAATGACATTGCCGGAATCCGTATCATTTGTTCTTTTACCGAGGACATTTACCGGATTGCGGACATGATTTCCCAGCATGGGGATGTAACCGTCCTGCAAATCAAGGATTATATCCGCAAGCCCAAGCCCAATGGCTATAAAAGTTATCATATGGTGATTACTATACCTATTTACTTGAATGAGGGGCCGGTGGAAACAAAGGTGGAGATTCAGATCCGGACGGTGGCAATGGATTTTTGGGCCAGTCTTGAACATAAAATTTATTACAAATTTGAAGGGAATGCCCCTGCGACGCTGCAGGCAGAATTGAAGGCGTGCGCGGATATGGTGGATCTGCTGGATGCCAAGATGTCCTCTTTGAACCAGATGATCCTGTCCTTGGGGCATGAAGAGTGAGGACAGGATGAAGGCACTGGCAAAAGAGGCATGGAAATTACTCAGGCAGAACCTGATGAATATTCTTTTGTTTGAACTTCTATACCGGGGGATATGGATGCCGGCTTATCTGCGGCTGGCAAACCGGATGTTGCGGTGGGCGCTGTCAATGGCTGGGTACAGTTATTTGACGGCGGGGAATTTCCTTGATTTCCTGGTTCGGCCATGGACGCTGCTTGTGGTATTTGCAGGCAGCGTCCTGGGGGTTTTATGGATCCTGTTAGAGGCCGCTGCACTGATTACCGCATTCCAGGGGGCTGCCTGCCAACAAAGGCTGACCCCCTTTCCTATTTTTTGGAGGGGCCTGCAAAGGGCGGTGGAAGAGGCGGGGCGGCATAATTGGCGGCTGGGGCTGGTGCTGCTGACCCATTACTTTTTGGTGAACCTTTTGCTGGCTATCCGTTGCCTTTCCCATATCCGGCCGTTAAATTTTATATTTCAGGAGATTTTATCGGATCCATGGCTGCAGGTAGTTTTCCTTGCCTTGGCAGGAATATGCGTTGCCGTTGCGCTGCCAACGGCTTTTGTGGGTTATGGGTGCATGGAAGAGCAGGAAGATTTTTCTTCCAGCCTGCGAAGGAGCAGAAGGATGCTGAAAGGGAGGGCCATGGGGACGGCGCTGTTTTTGACGGGCGTAAACCTGTCGGTTGCCGCTGCCGCTATGTTGGCATATATACTGGCGGTCATGCTGGCCGCCGTGGGCGTGGTACTGTTTGTGGAGCGTAACCTGGCCATGGCCATGCTGTTGTCTATTACGGAAAAAGTCGAGGGGGCACTGCTGTTTGGGGCAGGGATTGTGTTGGTGGTAACCCATTTTGCTGCGCTCACATCCTTGTACCACCAGTATGGCGGTCCCAAACACTGCAATGGCCAAGGCTTTGCCCCCTACCCCCTCCGGGGGGCGGCAATACGGGCCAAAGCCTTTGGCATGGCCTTGGCCCTCTTTGCCATGGGCGCCCTCTATGGGCTGGATATGGTTTACCACCGCTTTTCTTTTTATGACGATATTTTTGCCGGGATGCAGGTTACGGCCCACCGGGGGAGTTCGAAAACAGCGCCGGAAAATACCATGGCTGCTTTGGCGGCGGCAGTGGAGGAGATGGCCGACTGGGTGGAGATGGACGTACAGATGACCAAGGATGAGGTAATGGTGCTTGGCCACGACGCTAATTTAAAGCGGGTGGCGGGGGTCAACCGGGCCATCAGCTCCATGGCCTGGGAAGAGCTGCGCCTTTTGGACGTGGGGGGCTGGTTTTCTCCGGAGTTTGCCGGGGAGAGGGTCCCTTCCCTTGAAGAGGCCATGGAATATTGTAAGGGGAAGGTCAACCTTAACATAGAGATCAAAAATGTAGGAAGCGGGAGCCCGCTGCCGGAAAAGGTGGCTGGCCTGATCCTGGAGCGGGGTATGCAGGAACAATGCGTGGTGACTTCCACCAGTTTAGGGTACCTGGAGCGGGTGAAGGGGGTGGCGCCGGAGTTGCGGACGGGGTATATCCTGTCTGCCGCTTATGGCGATTTTTATTCTCTGGATGCGGTAGATTTTATTAGCATCCGGGCCAGCTTTATTAATTGGAACCTGGTGGAGAAGGCCCATGCGCAAGGGAAAGCCATCCATGCCTGGACGGTAAATTCCAAAAGCGAGATGGAGCGGATGCGCCTTATGGGAGTGGATAACCTGATCACGGATTATCCGGTCCTGGCCCGGGAGATCCTGTACCGGGAAGAGGCCACGGAGACATTGATGGAATATTTGCAGATGGTACTCTGGAAATAACGGCAAAGGTTGCGCCGTGAAATGCGCACAGGATGGAGGAAAAATGAAAATTGTTTTGCAGCGGGTTGCCCATGCCAGCGTCCGGGTAGACGGGGTGGTGGTGGGCCGGATCGGGAAAGGATTCCTGATTTTTCTGGGGGTGGCGGAAACGGATACGGAAGCGGTTGCCGCAAGGCTGGCAGATAAAGCCTGTAAGCTGCGTATTTTTGAGGACGAAGGCGGAAAGACCAACCTTTCGCTGGCAGACGTAGGCGGGGAAGTCCTGGTGGTCAGCCAGTTTACTTTATATGCGGATTGCCGCAAGGGCAACCGCCCCAGCTTTGTAGGCGCGGGGAAGCCGGAGAAAGCCAATTGCCTGTATGAATATTTTGCAGAATGTTGCCGCCGGCATGTAACGAAAGTGGAACAGGGTGTTTTTGGCGCGAATATGAAAGTGGAGCTGTTAAACGACGGCCCCTTTACTTTACTGTTAGAAGGAGAGTAGAGATATGGAAGAAAAGGAAAAAACAGAAGGGCAAAACCTGGAAAAGCTGCTGACATGGGAGTTCCCCCATGTGGGGGAAGAGGCCCCCGGGCAGGTTCAGGAAGCCGCCGCTTTCTGTGAAGGGTACAAAGTTTTTTTGGATGAAGGGAAAACGGAACGGGAGTGTGTAGAGGCAGCGGTGCGGATGCTAAGGGGCGCCGGCTATCAGGAACTGGACGTAAGCCGGCATTACAGCCCCGGGGATAAGGTTTACCAGGTAAACCGCCATAAAGCTTTAATGGCCACTACTTTCGGTGAAAGGCCCATGGAGGAAGGGCTGCGTATCAACGGGGCCCACATTGATTCCCCGCGGCTGGATTTAAAGCC
Source organism: uncultured Lachnospiraceae bacterium (assembly GCA_910584845.1). GTDB lineage: Bacteria > Bacillota > Clostridia > Lachnospirales > Lachnospiraceae > Brotaphodocola. Next base: position 189,911 of record CAJUDH010000002.1, on the reverse strand, counting down.
CCACCCCCTGTATGAGAAGAAAGGCCTTGCCTATTTTAAAACCCACTATTATGGAGGCATCCGCAAGTACCAGTGGGGGACGGTCCCCTTGGCCATCCATGGGGTAGCCATAAAGAAAAACGGGGAAAAGGTAAAAATTTGCATCGGCGAGGAGAAGGGGGACCCGGTATTTTGTATCAGTGACCTGCTCCCCCATTTGGCGGCAAAACAGAATGAGCGGAAGTTAAGCGAGGGGCTCAAAGGCGAAGAGCTGAACGTTATTGTCGGTTCCCTCCCCTATGTAGACGACAAGGTAAAAGAGCCGGTGAAACTGCTGGCCCTGAAATTGCTGTATGAAAAATATGGCATTACGGAAGCCGATTTTTACCGGGCAGAGATTGAAATGGTACCTGCCCAAAAAGCGGCCGATGTGGGCCTGGACCGCAGTATGGTGGGGGCTTATGGCCAGGATGACCGGGTATGTGCCTATACGGCCCTGATGGCGGAAATGGAGGTAAAACGCCCCCGGTATACCACGGTAACTTTGCTGGCAGATAAAGAAGAGATTGGGTCCGAAGGGAATACTGGGGTTAATTCTTCTTATTTGAGGCATTATATAGAGAAGCTGGCAAAACTGCAAGGCGCCAATGCCTGGAATGTGTTTGGCAACTCCCTGTGCCTTTCGTCAGATGTGAATTCGGCCTATGACCCTACGTTTTCGGATGCTTTTGAAGCCAGCAACACCAATTATGTTAATAAAGGCTGCGTCCTGACCAAATATACCGGCGCCAGGGGGAAGGCGGGGTCTAACGACGCCAGCGCTGAGACCATGGCCCGGGTGATCGGGCTTTTGGAAAAGGAAGGTGTTTTTTGGCAAAGCGGTGAGATGGGGGCCGTGGACCAGGGCGGCGGCGGCACCATTGCCAAATACATAGCGCAAATGGATGTGGATGTGGTAGACTTGGGTGTACCGGTTTTGTCTATGCACTCCCCGTTTGAGCTGGCGGCCAAGCTGGATATTTATCAGGCATATCGGGCATTTAGGGCTTTTTTTGAAGAGGAAGATGTGGTATATTGACCATGTGGGCAACCATACATGGGGCCTAAACATCAAAAATAGAAAAGGAAAAGGACTTTATATGAAAAGATTGACAAAACTGGCTTTGTGTGGACTGCTGTTTGCTGTTTTCCTGTCTGGCTGTTCCAAAAAAGAAGAGGGTACGCCTCCTTCCCAGGAAGAGGCGTCCACGGAAGAGGCTACCAGTAAAGCACCGGAAGCTTCCCAGGAAGCGGTGGACTGGGGGAAGATAACCAAGCTGGGGGAATATAAAGGGGTGGAAGTGGAGAAAATGCCCACAGAAGTGGCCGATGAGGAGGTGGAGGCCAGGATACAAAGCATTTTGGACGCCAATCCAGAATATGTGGCCGTCACCGGCCGGGCGGCAAAGGACGGGGACGTGGTGAATATTGACTTCAAAGGCCTGAAAGACGGAGTTGCCTTTGACGGGGGGTCTTCCGAGGGCTATGAGCTGGAGCTGGGGTCCGGGGCTTTTATTGACGGGTTTGAAGAAGGGCTGGTGGGCGCAAAAGCCGGTGAGGAAAGGAAACTTGACCTGACCTTCCCAGATAATTATGGCAATGCGGAACTGGCGGGCCAGCCGGTGGTATTCGAGGTAAAGGTCAACCGTATCGAAGAGAAAAAGGACGCGGTGCTGGATGAAAATTTTGTGCAGCGGATGTCGGATTTTAATACAGTGGAAGAATTCCGGGAAGACCTGGTTGCCGACATGGAAGAAGAGAAAAAGAAACAGTCCGAGGAGCAGCTGGAAAACGATGTGCTGTTGGCAGTGGTAGAAGCGTCGGAATTTGAGCTGAACGAAGCAGCTGTGGAAGAGGACTATAATCAACAGCTTGCCTATTACACCAGTATAGCAGGTATGTACAGCATGACCCTGGAAGATTATGCAACAGCCATAGGCATGACTGAGGATTCCTTTAAAGAGGTCCTCCGGTCTTCGGCAGAGCAGTCTGCCAAGCAGCAGCTGGTAGCCAAAGCTGTGGCAGAAAAGGAAGGCATGGCAGTGGAAACGGCTGACCGCGAGGCTGTGGCGTTAGAGAACGGCATGGACGTACAGACAATGCAACAGACCTACGGGGAGGAAGCGGTTGACCAGACGGCTTTGCTGTATAAAGTGGTAATATTCCTGAAAGACAATGCGGCCATAAAGTAAATAGGAAACAAATACATGGGGATATATCACAAAAAATTGTGAAAAAAACCACAAAAAAGTCATTTCTATAACTTATGTTATGGGAAAGACTTTTTTTGTGTGGTATTATTTGTATACAATGAGAGGGACTGCCTGCGCTTTTTGCAGCATATTGCCCTAATCGTTATGATATTAACTAATCTCAACTGAGGAGGAGTAGAGACATGGCAAACGCAACAGAAAAAAAGAAAGACACGATGACCATTATCCATTCGCTCATCGGCGCGGCCATTATGCTGTTTTTCCGCTTTTTGCCCCTGAACTTGCCGGAAGTTACCCCGATTGGCATGCAAGTGCTGGGAATTTTTATCGGCACTTTGTATTTGTGGACGTTTGTAGACCCCTTGTGGGGGAGCATGTTGTCCATCGTCATGTTGGGCTTTTCGGATTACATGCCCATGGGGGGCGTGATCAAAGAAGCGTTCGGTTCTGCGGTTACGCAACAATGTTTTTTCCTGATGATTATGTCCGGCGCGCTGGTGTATTATAAGATTACCTTGTATATCGGCCGCTTTTTCCTGACCAGGAAAGTAACCAACGGTAAACCATGGCTTTTGGTATATGTAGTGTGCATCGGTTCTTATTTGATCGCTGGCTTTATTAACTGCTTTACGGCGATCCTGCTGTTCTGGCCGGTTCTCTATGACATCTTTAATGAGGTAGGGTATAAGAAAGGGGACGCGTTCCCCCGGGTGGTCTTGACCCTGGTGGTGGTTTCTGCCCTGATCGGTTTCCCCATGGCCCCTTACATGCAGAACGGCCTGGCCCTGTTGTCTAACTTTGCCAAGATTACAGAAAACCTGCCGGAAGGGTCCATACATGTAAACAACGTGTCCTATATGGCGGTGGCTATCACCTTAGGCTTCCTCATGATGACGGCAAACCTGCTGTATTCCAAGTTTGTCATCCGCCCCGATGCCTCCAAATTGAAAGATTATGACGTGGAGAGCATCAACAAAAACCCGCTTCCGCCTATGAGCCTTCAGCAAAAGGTGGTTGCCGGCGGGTTTGTACTGCTGGTGCTTGGCATGATGTTCCCGAGCCTCCTTCCTTCTCTTCCGGGAATGCCTTTCCTGGCAGCAAACAGCTACGGCCTGGCCATCTTGGCAGTTGCAGTCCTTGGAGCGGTCCGTATTGAAGGAAAGCCGGCTTTGGATATCCCGAAGGTGGTGGCCAGCAATTTAAGCTGGGGCGCTTATTTCATTATCGTTGCGGCCATTTTGCTGGGCGGCGTCCTGACCAATGAGTCCACAGGCGTTACCGCGTTTTTAAACCATGTCCTGTCCCCCATTTTCCAGGGGATGAGCGCAGCTGTGTTCATCGTACTCTTGCTGGCCATGGCCATGGTTTTGACCAATGTGTGCAACAGCCTGGTTATCGGCATGATTTTGCAGCCGGTTATCCTGGCCTACTGTACCCAGACGGGGGCAAACCCGAGGCCCATCGTAACCTTGTTGATTTTGTTCGTGCTTCTTTCGGCAGCAATTACGCCGGCTGCTTCCCCCTTTGCTGCGATCCTGCACAGCAATAAGGAATGGGTTCCGACCAAGTACGTATATCAATATACGATTCCCTATGTGCTGATGGAATTAGCCATTACATTGCTTGTGGGTATCCCGCTGACCGGCATATTGATGTAAGCCGGTGCTCATTTGAATATTGTTGTTTATGGCTGCGCCGCCCGCTGCGATGGGCGGCGCAGAGCCAATAACATATTAAGGGAAAGGAGATTATTTTGCAATGGCACAATATGACCTGATTATCGTGGGGGCCGGCCCGGCTGGCATGACAGCGGCTATTTATGGGGCGAGGGCCGATATGAAAGTACTGCTTTTGGATAAACTGGCCCCCGGCGGACAGATAATCAACACCAATGAAATCGAGAATTATCCGGGCGTAGGTTCCATCAACGGGGCGGAACTGGCCTACAAGATGTTTGAACATACGCAGCAGTTCCCGTCCATCACGTTTGATTACTGTACCGTAAAGGAAATCCGGGACGGGGGCACAGAGAAAACCGTGGTATGTGAGGAAGACGGCAAAGAGTTCACGGCCACAGCCGTGATCCTGGCTACAGGGACCAGGCCCCGGTGCCTGGGCGTACCGGGGGAAGAAAAGTTCCGGGGCAACGGGGTGAGCTGGTGCGCGATTTGCGATGGCGCCCAATACCGCGATAAAGACGTGGTGGTAATCGGCGGCGGCAATTCTGCCGTGGAAGAGTCTATTTTCCTGGCAGGCATTGTGAAATCCCTAACCATTGTGACCATGTTTGACCTGACTGCAGACCCCATGGCCTGTGACCGGCTGCGGGCTATGGATAAAGTAACGGTCTACCCGTATCAGGACGTGCTGGAATTTGAAGGGGATCAGAAATTAACGGGGATCCATTTTAAGTCCACCAAGACCGGCGAGGAAAACCGGGTGGCCTGCGACGGGATTTTCGAGTATATCGGCCTGGTGCCTACCACAGAATATTTAAAAGATTTTGGTGTGTTGGACAAAGCCGGTTATGTAAAGGTGGACGAACGGATGCATACGCCGGTGGAAGGGGTCTTTGGGGCAGGCGACTGCATTACCAAAAACCTACGCCAGGTGGTGACGGCCTGTTCCGACGGCGCCATTGCCGCCCAGGAGGCGTCCCACTATGTACAGTCCACACGCAAGTAAGAGGATTGAAAAAAGAAACAGGAGGAAAAAACAATGATTAAAGAAGTAAACCATGAAGAGTTTGAGCAGCTGGCTAAAAGCGGCCTTGTATTGGCCGATTTTTTCTCCACCACCTGCGGGCCGTGTAAGATGCTTTCTTTTGTGTTAAAAGATGTGGAAAAGGAAGTAGGGGAGGATTTGACGATCCTTAAAGTGGATTTTGACCAAAATAAGGATTTGACTGCCCAGTATGGGGTGACGGGATACCCCACTTTGGTATTGTTAAAAGACGGGACGGAAGTCGGCCGCCTTCAGGGGCTGCAGCAAAAGCCAATGATCGTAAAGCTGGTCAAGGATAACCAATAGAGGTAAAGTTTTTTATAAATTTTTTCAATCTATGGAAGGGAGAAGGAGATGGCAGTTAATTATTCGTTTCAGGAGCATTTGGTTGACAGGCAGGCCAAAGCAGAGGAGGAGATGCTGAAAAAATTTGAAGAGGGGAATTATACCCTGGAAAATCCCCTGGTAGTGTACAACGCTTATTTGATCAGCCCCCTTTCCGCTGTGGTATGTTTCGAGACAGAGGAAGAAACGCCGGTGACCGTGACGGTTTTGGGCAAAGCCCGCCAGGGCAACATCAGCCATACGTTCCCCAAGGCTAAGAAGCATGTGCTTCCTGTCGTAGGGCTTTATTCCGATTATCAGAACAAGGTGGAGCTGAGGCTTTACCGCGGAGATTCCCACGTGGTGACCATTGATGTCCCGGATGTGTTTGACGGCAAACAAGTGATCTACTCTATGGATACTACCCCGGAATACCTTCAGGACAATATTATCTTGGTATCTCCGGCCGGAGAAGACCTGGCCGTGGGCTTTGACTATGCAGGCGATGCCAGGTGGCATATGAACGTACCCTGCGTATTTGATGTAAAACGCCTAAAAAACGGCAACCTGATTATGGGGACCAACCGGGTGATACAGATGCCCTATTACATGTCCGGCCTGTATGAGATCAGCCCCTGCGGAAAGATTTATAAAGAGTTCCGCCTTCCCGGCGGTTACCACCACGACGAGTTCGAGATGGAAGACGGGAACCTCCTGGTGCTTACGGAAGACCTAACCAGCGAGACGGTGGAGGATATGTGTGTCCTGATTGACCGGAATACCGGCGATATTTTAAAGACCTGGGATTATAAGAATTGCCTGGATCCGGATAAAGTAGGCAAATCCGGAAGCTGGTCCGCCCACGACTGGTTCCATAACAATGCGGTTTGGTATGACAAGCACACCAACTCCCTTACCTTCTCCGGCCGCCATGTGGATTCTATGATCAACATTGATTTTGAAACCGGGAAACTGAACTGGGTTATCGGGGATCCAACGGGATGGCCCCAGGATGTGGTGGATAAATATTTCTTCAAGCCCGTAGGCAATAATTTTGAGTGGCAGTATGAACAGCATGCTTGTGTGGTTACCCCCAGCGGCGATGTGATGTGCTTTGACAACCATCACTATGGCTCGAAAGTCCGCGATGAATTTTTGCCGGCCAAAGACAGCTATTCCCGCGGTGTACGCTACAAAATCAATACTAAAGATATGACCATTGAGCAGGTATGGCAGTATGGCAAGGACAGGGGGGCGGAATTCTTCTCACCCTATATCTGTAATGTAGAATATTATAACGAAGGCCACTATATGGTCCATTCTGGCGGTATCGCTTATGATTCCGAAGGCAACCCGTCGGAAGGCCTGGGCGCTTTTGCCAAGAACATGGGCGGAAAGCTGGAAAGCATTACCGTTGAGATCTGTGACGAAAAGAAACAGCTGGAGCTGCATGTCCCGGGCAACTATTACCGGGGCGAAAAATTGAAACTGTACAGTGACGGGATTAACCTGGAACTGGGCAAAGGCCAAGTATTAGGGCAAATGGGAGTGACAAAAGAGTTTGATACCGATATTCCCCTGGAAAGCAGCGGAGAACTGATGCCGGAGAGCTGCAATGCCAGGATTGAGGATGAGGACGACAGGTTTACTTTCTTCTCACGGTTCGAAAAGGGCCAGATGGTTATGCTGCTTTTGGAGCAGGGCGAGGAAGTACACCGTTACTTTATCTCCACCACGGCAGTCCCGTTCCTGGCTATGTGCTGCGGCACTTTCATGGATTCCGACGAGAGGAATACCCGCACCAACGTGAACAAGGCAGGGCTGAAGGGGGACTATCAGGTCCGTGTTATCATAGACGACAAAAAATATGAAACAGGCGTAACGATCCATTGCTGATAACCGGCGCCATAGAATTAGGCGCATGATGAAATAAATATTGGAAGATAGCAGTCGGGGGGCCTGGAGGGGAAAAAGCCAGGCCCCCGGTTTTATTGTTAAATGTTCAACGAAAATGCAGGCGCCCCATAGCGCAAATATATAGGAGGAAAATAACATGAGTGTTTTATTTAAAGAGATTGAGCATATCGTGAAGCAGCAATCGAAGGCAGAAGAGGCGTTTCTGAAGGAGTATTCCCAGGAAAAGCATACCATTGGCAATCCCTATGTTAAGCTGAACCCATATCTGATCGCCCCGCTGACTGCTTTGGTTATGTTTGAGAATGACCGGCCGGCTTTTGCAAAAGTTACGGTAAAGGGGAAAGAAGCTGCCGGAGATATGGTATACCGTCCGGCCACGGATTCCAGAAAAATGGTGATCCCTGTATACGGCTTATATGAGGACTATGACAATACGGTGGTCATTGAACTGAGCACCGGGGAGAAGGCGGAGGTTTCCATAAAGACAGAGAAAGCCCCGGAAAAGCTGAAAAAGCCCACCAGCATTGAAACCACCCCGGAATATATGGAAGATTACGTGGTATTTGTAAGCCCCACTTCCCCGGCATTTACCGCTGCCTATGACTATGCGGGGGACGCCCGCTGGTATAACACATTAAACCTTGCATTTGATTTGAAACGGATCCGCAACGGGCGTTTGCTGGTAGGGACTGACCGCCTGGTAGCCCCGCCTTACCATACCACCGGGCTTTATGAGATGGGCATGATCGGAAAGATATATAAAGAGTACCGCATCCCCGGCGGCTATCATCATGACGAGTGGGAGATGGAGAACGGGGACCTTTTGATCCTGACCCAGAATTTGCCCAGGGGTACGGTAGAAGACGTATGTGTTATGGTGGACCGGGAAACCGGCGAGATCCTGAAAGAATGGGACCATCAGGATGTGCTCCCCGTATATCCGGTAGGCGGTTCCGGCAGCCAGGACGCCCACGACTGGTTCCACAACAATGCGGTGTGGTATGACAAGAAAACCAATTCCCTTACGTTCTCCGGCCGCCATCAGGATATTATTATCAACCGGGATTTTGAAACAGGGGAACTGAACTGGATCATTGGCGACCCCACCGGCTGGCCGGAGGATATGCAGAAGTATTTCTTTAAGCCGGTAGGCGACAGGGATTTTGACTGGCAGTATGAACAGCATGCCTGCATGATCCTGCCCAACGGGGATGTAATGTGCTTTGACAACGGCCACTGGCGTTCCAAAGAAAAGGAGCATTACCGTGAGGCGGATGATAATTTCTCCCGTGGCGTAATTTACCATATTGACACGGAAAATATGACCATTGAGCAGGTCTGGCAATATGGGAAAGAGAGGGGCGCCGAGTTCTTTTCTACATATATCTGTAACTGCGAATACTACGGGCCAGGCCATTATATGGTCCATTCCGGCGGCATCGGCCAGGAAAACGGCAAATGGATGAACTTCCCCGGCGCCAGCAAGGTCAACGAAATTGAGGACGGGACCGTACAGTTAAGCTCTATCACGGTAGAATTGAAAGATGACCAGGTGATGTATGAAATGCATCTGCCGGCCAACTATTACCGGGCCGAGAAGCTGCACCTTTATGACGAGGAAGACCGGGTAGTTTTTGGCGAAGGAAAGCTTTTGGGCGGCCTGGGCGTCACGGAAGAGTTTATGACCGAGGCACCGGCTGAGGAAGCAGGGATGATGCCGGATGAGTACAAGGCGAAATTTGCCAAGGAAGAAGACCGCCTGGTATTTAAGGCCAGCTTTGAGAAGGGGACGTTGGTGATGCTGAACCTGGAAGGCCAGAATGGCTTGCCGGTCCGCCATTATTTTGTGCCGACCACCAAGAGGCCGTTTTTGGCCATGTGCGTAGGGACCTTCCTGGAGCATGACCCAAGGTCGGTGGAATTCCCGGTAAGCTGCCAGGGCATTGAAGGGACTTACAAAGTTACCGTCACCGTGGATGACAAGAAATATGATACAGGGATTCAAGTGACTTTCTAAGATATAATAATTTTTTTGCCGATATTTGGTATATTCCTACGATTGATACAAGTAAAATATGGGATCTATCGGAATAGTTACCAAATATCTCAAAAAAGGAGAAAATTCCAATAATAAATTGATGAAAATTTTTGTCGATTATGATACAATGGGTTCAGGATACAAAATCCGACAGGAGGCCCGAGGCGGGGATGAAGGGCCTCCTGCTGAAAAAGAAGGAGGAATAAGAAAGTATGGGATACAAAGTCAGCTTCGAAGAAGTGAATCGGATCTTTGACCGTCTTCAGGGCGAGTACGAGATTTGGGCCCCGAAGCGGTTTGCGGGGAAAGGTCGGTACTCCGATACGGATATTGTCAAATATGACAAAGTTTCCAAAGTGGAAGAGATCGAGTTCAAGGAGAAATCCGATTATCCGGCCAAGGAAGTGTTGAGCCCGATTACCCAGTCCTTGTTCTATTTTACCGAGGATGAATTTAGGGAGAGCAAGGCAACCAGCAAAAAGCTGCTGATCTTTATGCGCCCTTGCGACATTAACGCACAGCACCACCAGGAGAAGATTTACCTGGAGAACGGCGGATTTGCCGATATGTATTATCAGCGGATGAACGAGAAGGTCAAGATCGTCATGATGGAATGTACCGAAGGGTGGGATACCTGTTTTTGCGTGAGCATGGGCTCCAACAAGGCAGAGGACTATTCCCTGGCGGTGAGGGTTGGCGAGGGCGAACTGACCGTGGACGTGAAGGATGACGAGTTCGCGCCGCTGTTTGCAGAAGCAGCCGCAGCCGATTTTAAGCCGGAATTTATTGAGAAGAACCAGATCGAGCTTACCATTCCGGACATCCCCAACAAAGAGGTCCTTACCAAGCTGAAGAGCCATCCGATGTGGAATGAATACAACAAGCGCTGCATATCCTGCGGCTCCTGTACCGTTGCCTGCAGCACCTGTACCTGCTTCTCCACTACGGATGTGATTTATAATGAAAACTCCAACGTAGGCGAGAGAAAACGTACTACCGCTTCCTGCCAGATCGAAGGATTCACCGACATGGCCGGCGGCCATGTGTTCCGTAAAACCGCTGGGGAGAGGATGCGCTACAAAGTCCTGCATAAATTCCACGACTACAAGGCGCGTTTCAAGGATTTCCATATGTGTGTCGGCTGCGGCCGCTGCACCAGCAGGTGCCCGGAATTCATCTCCATTACCGCTACGGTGAACAAGATGGCCAAGGCAATTGATGAAATCCTTGCAGAAGAAGGCAAATAAGGAAGGGGGACGAAAAGATGAATAACATTGTTAAACCGGTTCCATGCAAGATTCTGGACGTGAAAAAAGAAAGCAAGCTGGAATACACCTTTAAGGTGGAGACTGACATTAAGCCCAGCCACGGACAGTTTTTACAGCTTTCCATCCCGAAGATCGGTGAGGCTCCCATCTCCGTCAGCGCTTATGGCGACGGCTGGATGGATTTTACGATCCGTTCCGTAGGTAAAGTAACCGACGAGATTTTCACCAAGGGCCCGGGCGACGTGCTGTTTTTGCGGGGCGCTTACGGCAAGGGCTGGCCGGTTGAGAAGTTTGAAGGCAAGCATATGGTGGTGATCACCGGCGGTACCGGCCTGGCGCCGGTAAGGAGCATGCTGAACATGTTCTATGACAATCCGGGTTATGCAAAGAGTGTTACCTTGATCACCGGCTTTAAGAATGAAGAAGGCATTGTGTTTAAGGGCGAGCTGGAGAAATGGAAAGATAAATTTACTACGTTCTATACGTTGGATGCAGAGAAGAAAGAAGGCTGGAATACGGGCTTTGTGACGGAATTTGTCTCCAAAGTTGACTGGGCCGGCTTTGACGGGAATTATGAGGCCGTGATCGTAGGGCCGCCGCCAATGATGAAGTTTACCGGTATTGAATGCAGCAAATGCGGCGTGCCGGATGACAAGATTTGGGTGTCCTTTGAGCGCAGGATGTCCTGTGCCGTAGGCAAATGTGGGCATTGCCGCATTGACGAAGTGTATGTGTGCCTGGAAGGCCCGGTATTTAACTACACTCAGGCAAAATATCTGATAGACTAAAGGAAGGGAGCGTAAGAATATGAATCATGATATTGATGTAAAGAAAGTCCGTGTGAACTGTTACAGACAGTCCAAGGTTGCAGGTGAATTCATGTTGCAGCTGCGTGTCCCTGGCGGCCTGATCAATGCAAAACACTTATCCCTGGTTCAGGAATTATGTGAGACTTACGGAAACGGGACTTTCCATATGGGTACCCGCCAGACTTTGAATGTCCCGGGGATCAAATATGAGAATATTGAGGCATGCAATCAGAAAATCCGGGAATATATCCATGACGTAGACGTAGAAATGTGCGGCGTGGATATGGAAACCATTGCCCATCAGCCGGCAGAGTATGACCCCCAGAGCGGATACCCTACCATCGGCGCCCGTAACATTATGTCTTGTATCGGAAATGCACACTGCATTAAGGGCAATGTGAATACTTACGAGTTAGCCAGAAAAATCGAGAAACTGGTCTTCCCGTCCCACTACCACATTAAGGTGGCTGTGGCAGGTTGCCCCAACGATTGCGTAAAGGCGAATTTCAATGACTTTGGCGTAATGGGCATTAATAAAATGGTCTATGACTATGACCGCTGCATCGGTTGCGGCGCCTGCGCAAAGGCCTGCGAACATCACGCAACCGGCGTGTTGACCCTGAATAAAGACGGCAAGATTGATAAGGATACCTGCTGCTGCGTAGGCTGCGGTGAGTGCGTACTTGCCTGCCCCACCAGCGCATGGACCAGGAATCCGAAGAAACTGTTCCGTGTGACTTTGGGCGGACGTACCGGCAAGCAGAATCCCCGTTCCGGCAAATTGTTCCTGAACTGGGTTACTGAGGATGTGGTGCTGGGGATGTTTGCCAATTGGCAGAAATTCTCCGCGTGGGCGTTGGATTACAAGCCTGAGTACCTCCATGGCGGCCATTTGATTGACCGGGTTGGCTACAAGGCATTTGTGAAACATATTTTTGAAGGCGTCGAGTTCAATCCGGAAGCCAAGATGGCTGACGATATTTACTGGGCAGAGAATGAGCAGAGGGGCAATATGCATGTAATGCCGCTTTCTCAGCATAAACATGCAGGCCCGCAGGCATAAACGCTAAAGCGGAATAAAACAGGCACGCAGCCGGTCCCCAAAGGGATCTGGCTGCGTGTTTTTGCTGCCCCTGGAAATGGGCCTATGTAGCAAAAAGCCTGTGGGGGCACGTTGTGGGCTAAGGGAAATGGCGCTGGCGTTTAACCCAAATAGTATTGCTGATAATATTGGATCCGCAGCAGGTCAAAGACCTGCATTAACTGGTAATTAAAATTTAAACCGTCGTATTTTCCGGGAAGCTTTAACACAAAGTCGCTGATTTTATGTTCTTCTGTGGCGTAGGCCGGGTTTTGGGTGATGAGCAGGCTATCTGCCGCTTCCGGGCGAAGGTCGCTGCGGGAGGACAGGAAGCCTTTCATAGCCCGGCCGGTCGCTGAGATAAAGATGATCATATCCTTTTTAGAAAACTGCATGTTGGGGTCAAAGTTGTGGAATTGCACCACATTTTTACCAAATGTAATTAAATCGGTCTGAAATTCTACGGCGATGGACATGGGGTACAGGGCGCCTACCAGGATGATCCTCTGGTGGCGGTCAATTTGCTCACAAATGCAAGAGACGTAGTCCAGCATTTCCTGGTCAGACATATCCTTTTCCATGCTTTGAATCAGGTCCTGGGATTTTATGCCCAGCATCCTGCCCCGGATTTGATCCAGCCGAAGGAGATGGTCTTGGACAAATAAAGTGCGGAAAGTTTCCCAATGGGAGGTACCCCGCAATTGGCGCATAAATGCCGAAAGGCTGGATTCCCGGATTCCGGCTTCGGCAAGGAGCCGGCTTTTTTGCATGTGTTCGATTTCCAGGTAATGTTCTACAATATAGGTGCAGAATTTATAATCATCATCGTAGGACAAGGCACCGTTTAAATATTTTAAAATTCGAGATAGCAGCACATCCATACTATATTTCCTCCTCTTTTTCGGGCAGGCTATGCCCCTGTGCAATTTCCTCTTTTTTTATAACGGTTACGGACATGTCATTGAGGCAGACGCAGTTCAGCTGTCCATGGACAAAAGGCCCGAGCCCTCCGTCTATGCCGATTTTATCCTGATGGATGGGGTCGAACCATATATCAAAACAGCCATTGCCGTGGATGTAACATAAAGGGGTGTGGCCAAAAAGGATGGTTTTGCCTTTGATAGCCGGGGACAGGTAAAACCAATCCCGGATCCAGGCACAGATTTCCTCATCTTGCTCGTGCAAAGGGGCGTCCGGGTTGATCCCCGCGTGGATCAGCACCAGCTGCCGGCCCCCTACATTCAGTTCCACAAAACTGGGCAGGGAATTGATGTAACGGACCAGCCAATTGGTAAATTCCCGCCTCTTGTCAAGGAAATCCTTTTGGTTAAGGCAGCCCTTTTTCAGGAATTGTTCCATTTGTTCCAGGGTTTTGTCCCCTCCGTTTGATTTCCACAGCCTTCCCCGGGGGCAGCCCCAGTCCTCGCAGGCCAGGAAATCCCGCATCATCAGTTCATGGTTCCCTTTCAGCAAAAATATGTTGTCCGGGTGCTGGCGGATAAACTGGTAAATTTCCATAGCCTTTTCTCCCCGGTCGTTGCAGTCGCCCAGGATATATAAGGTATCACTGCTGTCAAAACGGATTTTTTCCAGCATGGCCAGCAAAATTTCATAATGGCCGTGGAGGTCGGACAAAGCATATATTTTATGGGCCATAAAACGCCCTCCTTCTCATATGGGATGGTTCGGATGGTGTCCGTTTTATGCTGCCGTACCGGCTTTTTGTGCAATCAGGTTCAGGACATGGTTTACGTTGCGGCTGGCAAAGTCCATAAAGTCGATGGCCAAGACTTTGTCGCCATATTTTTCCTGGAATTCCGGGAGCATATGGCCGCTTTGGCAGTCTTCCACAGAAAGTTCAAGGATATAACCTTCATAGAAGGCGATGATCCCCTTGTGGGTTTGATTATAAAAGTGGATGCGGTTTTGGTTTTTGCTGATATGTGCGCATTTCATAGATGACACCCAGCGGTAGATTTCGTCTGTTAAAGCCATGAGGTTTCCTCCCTTCCTTTTCCCCTGCCCGGTGGGCCCGCTACAACATATACCGGTATGGGAGATCGCATTTTGAAACACGGTGTTTGCGGACGGATGTATACCTTTAGCGGACAAGGGTATGTTTTTATCTGCTAAGGGTATTGTACCGGATTTTTCAAAATTATCAAGAGGGTAGAAAAAGGTTGAAACAACATTCGCAAGATTCCCGAAAAGGGGGGCAAAAATGTAAATGGCCTTCACAGCTTGCATAAATCCGAAAACGTGTTATAATTTGATAAGGCATTAAAAAAGGTGAAAAAGGGACAAAACCGGTGCAAGGGCTGCCATTGATTTGGTAAGCCTATTTTAAGTAGTATCCAGAAAAAGGAGACAGGATGAAACTTCGGATCGGAACAAGGAAAAGTAAGCTGGCAATGGCGCAGGCAGAACTGGTACGGGACGCCATAAAAGGGCAGTTCCCCGCCATGGAGGTTGAGCTGGTGCCTATTACCACTAAGGGGGACAAAATGCTGGACCGGCCTTTGGCCAGCTTTGGGGGGAAGGGGGTATTTACCCGGGAGCTGGAAGAGGCCTTGCTGCGGGGGGAGGCCGACCTGGCGGTACACAGCGCCAAGGACATGCCCATGGAATTCCCCCGGGGGCTGGCGCTGGGTGCGGTGCTTTGCCGTGAAGACCCCAGGGATGTGCTGGTGACCCTTAGCGGGACTCCGGCGCGGCAACTGCCGGCAGGAAGCGTGGTGGGGACCAGCAGCCTTAGGCGGGAGCTGCAGATGCGCCGCCTGAACCCGCAGGTGAAAATCCGGCTTTTGCGGGGGAACGTGCTGACCCGGTTAGAGCGGCTGCGGGAGGGCGGATATGACGGGATATTGCTGGCGGCGGCAGGCCTTAAAAGGCTGGGCCTCACAGAAGGGGCGGGGATTTATTTTGAGTATCTGGAACCGGAAGGGTTTGTTCCGGCGCCGGGCCAGGGGATTTTGGGGGTGGAAATCCGGGAAGGGGAACTGGCCCAGGTGATGGCGGCTATCCATTCCCCTATGGACGGCGTGATGCTGCAGGCAGAGCGGGAATACTTGTCGATTTTGGGAGGTGGATGCAACGCCCCTTGCGGGGCTTATTGCCGGTACGATGGGGGCCGGCTTGCCATGTCCGTGATGTTTGCCCGGGACGGGAAGCATCCGTCTTTCCGGAGAAAAACCATCCGTTATCCGGAGGGCGGTATTTTGGCGGAATTGCCTGGCGGCGGAGATTTTGCCGCCGGCCATGAGGGCATAAAACCAGTTCAGGCAGGCGGGGGGCTTTCCGAGGCAAAAAGGCTGGCACAAGAGTTGGCGCGGCAGGTGCGGATGCGGCCCGTGTCCCTGGTGGGGGCCGGCCCGGGGGACGCGGGGCTTTTGACCCGAAAAGGCCTGGCCTGTGTCCGACAGGCGGACGTGATCCTATATGACAACCTGATTTCCGGATCCATCCTGAATGAGGCAAGGCTGGACGCCCAGCTGATTTATGTGGGGAAACGTTCCCATAACCATCATCTGGCCCAGGACGAGATCAACCGCCTTCTGGTGGAACAGGCGGGGGAAGGGAAATATGTGGTCCGGCTGAAGGGGGGGGACCCCTTTATTTTCGGGCGGGGCGGCGAGGAGGCTTTGGCGCTGCAGGAAAAGGGGATCCCCTTTGAGGTGGTGCCAGGGGTTTCTTCCTCTTACAGCGTCCCGGCTTACGGGGGGATCCCGGTGACCCACAGGCACATGGCGTCATCGTTCCATGTAATTACCGGCCATGAAGGGGACCATAAGGCAGAAGAAGCACTGGATTATGGCACACTGGCAAAGGAGGAAGGTACGTTAGTTTTCCTTATGGGATTAAAAAGCCTGGACCGGATCACAAAGCAGCTTCTTGCCTGCGGGAAGGACAAAGCCACGCCGGCGGCAGTGATCCAGCAGGGCGCCACTGCCAGGCAGAAACTGGTAATTTCCACACTGGGGAATGTGGCCGAAGAGGCGGGGCGCCAGGGTATAGGAACGCCTGCCATTACGGTGGTGGGGCCGGTAGTAGGGCTGGCGGACAAGCTTAGCTGGTACGGGGCAGGGGTTTTGTCAGGCAAAAGGGTGCTGGCTACCGGAAGCCGGTATATAGCCGGGGAATTGGAAAAGGCGTTGGAGCCTTATGGTGCGGAGACGGTTTCGGTCAGCGTCATTGAGAGCCGGCCCCTGTGGAATGAGGGGCTTTGCCAGGCCCTGGAAGAGCTGGAACAGTATAGCTGGCTGGTATTTACCAGCAGCAACGGGGTGGATCTGTTTTTTGACCGGTTAAGGGGCCGGCGGGTAGACCTGCGCAGGCTGATGCACATGAAATTTGTGGCGATAGGGCAAAAGACGGCGTCAGCCCTGGAACGCCACGGCTTCCTCTGTGATTTTGTGCCTTCCGGTTTTTCCAGCGCGGATTTGGCCAGGGAATGGGTTGGGCGCCTGGAAAAGGGGCAGAGGGTGCTGCTGATGCGGGCCAAAGGCGGTTCTCCGATATTGGCCAGGGAATTGGCGGCGGCAGGCATTTGTTTTTCCGATGTGGCATTATATGAATCCTGGGTGGACCAGCGCCGCAAAGAAGAGGTCAACCGGGCAGCCCGGGAAGTGGATTACTTGGTGGTGGCCAGTGGTTCGGCGGTAAAGGCCCTCTGCGGCATGTTGGAAGAGAAGGAGGGCCTGGCAGCCAAAGTGGTTTCCATCGGGCCTTCCACCACAGAGATGGCGCGCCAGATGGGGCTGCCGGTCTACGCAACGGCGGCAGAATATACGTCAGAAGGGATTGCGGCCGTGATATTGGCCGACTCGCTGGCAGACGCGGCCAGGGAAAGGGCAGGCAGAGGAAACGCGCGGACGTAGCGCCTTCCTGCCAAAGGCAGATATTTACGCTATTTCGCCAATTGCCGGCCAGGCGCAAGGGTAATTGGCTGTTAAAAGAAAGTAGGGAAAGCGGATGAAGACAAAGAATTCAGAACGGCTGTTTGAAGAATCCTTAAAGCGGATTCCTGGCGGGGTAAACAGCCCGGTACGGGCATTCGGGGCAGTGGGGCGGACGCCGCTGTTCATTGACCATGCAAAAGGGAGCCATATAACGGACGTGGACGGGAACCGGTTCCTGGACTATGTGGGTTCCTGGGGGCCCGGGATTTTGGGGCATGCCCACCCGGCGGTGGTGGAAGCAGTGCAAAGGGCTTGCGTGGACGGCCTGACTTACGGGGCGCCCACAAAAAAGGAACTGCAGTTGGCTGAGATGATCCATGAGGCCATGCCGACAATCGAAAAAGTGCGTTTGGTCAGTTCGGGGACGGAAGCGGTAATGAGCGCCATCCGGGTGGCCAGGGGATATACCGGCCGGGATTTGATTATCAAATTTAAAGGCAATTACCACGGCCATTCCGACGGCCTGCTGGTAAAAGCCGGGTCGGCGGCGCTAACGACTGCTGTGCCGGACAGCAAAGGCGTGCCGGCTTCCTACACCCAAAATACCCTGGTAGCCCTTTACAACAACCCGGATTCGGTGAAGGGGCTGATGGAAGCGTATCCGGGCCAGGTGGCGGCAATCGTTGTGGAGCCGGTAGCGGCTAATATGGGGGTGGTGCCGCCCGAGGAAGGGTTTTTGGCTTTCTTGCGGGAAATAACCAGGGCTTACGGCACCGTGTTGATTTTTGACGAAGTGATTACCGGGTTCCGGCTGGGTTACGGTGGGGCCCAGCAGTATTATGGGGTGGAACCGGACTTGACTACTTTGGGGAAAATCGTCGGGGGCGGAATGCCTATGGCAGCCTACGGGGGGCGGGCAAAGATTATGGACCAGGTATCGCCGGTAGGCCCGGTGTACCAGGCAGGCACCTTGTCGGGAAACCCCGTTGCCACTACGGCAGGGATTGCCACCTTGGAAATCTTAAGGGCACATCCGGAGTACTATGGGGAAATGGAGCGGAAAGGGAAGCAGCTGGCAGAGGCATTCCGGGAAAGGTCCAGGAAACGGGGGGAGGCCATATGGGTGAACCAGGTAGGTTCCTTGCTCAGCGCCTTTTTTACCGCCGGACCGGTCCGGGATTATGGCAGCGCTACATCTTCAGACACAGGCGCTTATGCACGGTATTTCGGGCAGATGCTGGAAAACGGGGTGTATGTGGCCCCGTCCCAGTTTGAAGCCATGTTTGTGTCCGTGGCCCATACGGACGAGGAAATACAAAAGACCTGCCGTTTATTGGCCGGGGACGGAGATTGACATGGGGATCTATTTATTAAGCTTAAGCCATAAAACCACGCCGTTGGAAATCCGGTCGTTATTTGCTTACCCGGAAGCCGTCAAGGTGCAGGTCCTTAAGGAGCTGCTGGATTCCGGGTGTATCGACGAGGCGGTAGTCTTGTCAACCTGCAACCGGATGGAACTATACTGCCATGGGCTTAACGGGCAGGACCTGGAAGAAGGAAGGGGCGGCTCCGGGGACCGGAAAGAAAACGCCCGGGAAATCGGCCAAGTGTTGGAAGTTATGGAACAGGCTGCAATGAGGGCGGCTGGGCTGTGCGCCGGTGAGGATATGGCCCGGGCCCGCCAGCATGTCCGCCGCTACCATGGCCGTCCGGCAGTCCACCATTTGTTTCAGGTGGCGGCCGGGCTGGATTCCATGGTCCTTGGGGAAGACCAGATTTTGGGCCAGGTAAAACAGGCCTATGAGTTTTCACGGGAACGGGGCTATTGTAAAACTTGTTTCAACACCTTATTCCGGGACGCGGTAACCGGGGCAAAACGGGTAAAGACGGATACCTTGCTTTCCAAAACGCCCGTATCCACGGCTACGTTGGCGGTCAAGGCAGCTGAGGAAAGCCTGGGCGGGCTGCAAGGGAAAAAAATGATGGTAATCGGTGCTACAGGCCGGATCGGGAATATTATACTGAAAAATGTACAGGATATTCCGGGCCTGGAGGTTTTCGTGACCATGCGGAGCCATTCTTCACCGGATAAGCTGGGCCATGGGGTGGTTTGCCAGACCATCCCTTATGAGGATCGTTACCAGTGGATGGACAGGATGGACGTGGTTATCAGCGCTACATCCAGCCCCCATTATACGGTAACTGCCTTTGAGGTAAAGCAGTGGGCCAAAACCCCGAAAAACCGGGTGTTCCTGGATTTGGCGGTGCCGCCGGATATTGAGGGGGCTGTGGAAGGCCAATATATAAATATTGAGGATTTGGCCCGCTTGGCCCGGCAAAACAATGAGCGGAAAGTGGCGGAACTGGGGACGGCAAACCAGATCATTGAGGAATATGAGAACCGGTTTTACAAATGGCTGCTGTTCCAAAGTTATGAAGGCGTCATAGAAAGGTTGAAAGCCTCTGTCTTGGGGGAAGCCTGTGAAAAAGGGGTGGAGGCTGCGGTCAGCCGCCTGTTTTACCAGCTCCGGGAGGCAGGGTCCGTGGATGAGGTGGAAGGGCTTTTAAGGGCGGCGGACAAGGCTAACCATGCCCTTCAGGATGTAAAACGCCCTGCCCCCCGCCCCAAAAGGCAAACAGCAGGGCAAACGGCCTTTTTCCCCCTTTTCTTTTCCCTGGAACACAAAAAAGCGCTGGTGGTGGGGGCCGGTAAGATTGCGTCCAGGCGGGCAGAAATCCTGGCGGAATTTGGTGCAGACGTTTGGCTTGTGGCGCCAGAGGGGTCAGAATTGGCGGCCCGCCTGGCCCGGGAAGGGGCGGTCCATTGGGAGCGGCGGTGTTTTCAGCCGACGGATATAGAAGGCTGCTGCCTGGTGATTGCGGCCACGGATGACGGGGAGGTTAACGGGCAGGTAGTGCGCCTGTGTCGGGACAGGCATATATTGGTCAACCATGCCGGCGACCGGAGCCGGTGTGATTTCTATTTCCCCGGCATCGCCCGGGAAGGGGGGCTGGTAGCAGGGGTTACGGCTTCCGGGAAGAACCACAAATTGGTCAGCGACGTGACCGGGCGGCTCCAATCCTGGCTAAGGCAGTTTGCCCATTAATGGGCAAAAAGTGTAAAACCACCGGTTTTTACCAGGCATCCGGTGCACCGTCAAATTTGTATGGGCCGGCCAAAGCCCCTGTGGTAGGGCCGTGCACCGGCTGCAAGGCCTGTGTTGCACCGAAATGCCTGGCTTTCCATAGCTTGCCCTGCCCCAAAGGCGCCATTAGGCGCCAAGGTTTGCTTGCCCGGGCAGCCGGGCAGGCACAAAAGGGCGCCAATCTTTATTTTCTATCATCGGTTTTCTACCTTTTTATTTCCATTATACATCGCCAGCCAATCTTTTTATCTCCATTTTAAACCGGTACTTTACATAAAAGGCGGGGCTGTTGACAGTGGCCCTGATGCGGGGGGCGGCAGAAAGCGCCGACTTATCATGTGCTGCCCGGCCGCCGCCTCACAAGGCAGGGCACCGGATAAGCCGGTTTTTTTGAAAAGATAGGGGATTTCTGTATCTTCCATAAGGCCGGACGGACGGTATGTAACAAAAATACAATAAGGGTTTCCAGGAAAGCCAAGATATATAGAAAATGCTAAAAAGTGTGAAATATGTTTGTCTTTACTTGACAAGGTGACAAGGTGTCATTATAATGATGACATATTGTCACTCAAGATAGTGACAAGTTGTCAGCTGCGGGGTTAAATGCTAGAAAAGGATACGGATGCAGAGAGGAGGGGCGGCCTTGCCTACGGAGCGTTTTTACCGGTTGCCGGAGGAAAAGCAACAGACGATACGGATGGCGGCGTTTAAAGAATTTTCGCGGGTTCCTTTTGAAAAGGTTTCCATCAACCGGATTATTCAAAATGCCGATATTTCCAGAGGGAGCTTTTATACCTATTTTCTTGACAAACAAGATGTGGTGGAATTCCTCATGAGGGAGAATTTCGAACAGTTGACGAAATTGTGCAAAGACGAGCTGGACAGCAATGGCGGCGACTTCTTTGCCATGGTAGAGTTGATGTTCGAGTATTTTATGGGAAAGATGAAAACGACCAAAGAGCTGATGGATTTTGCTAAAAATGTGTTTGCCAACCAGGAAAACGCCCAGCTCCTGGGGTTTCGGAAGTGGCCGTGCCTGGGGCCCACGGGAAAAATAGAGGAAGAAGACCCGGTGAAGTGGATGTATGAGAAGGTAGACAAAAGCCGGTTTTATTTTGCCACCGAAGAAGAATTTTGGACCCTGGTGACCATGGCTATGGGATCCCTGGCGTTTTCCCTGAAACAGTTTTATGAATATCCGGACCGGCCGGATAACATTCGGAGGACGTTTCGCCGCACCATGGAAATATTGAAGCATGGGGTGTACAAGAAGCAGACAGAACCGGAAAAAAGCCGGGGGGACATGGGCCAGGCCCCCAATAAAACCGGCGCCTAAGCCCAATCAGCCCCAAATCAGGAAAGGGTCACGGGCTGAAACCATAAAGCCAGGATCAGATTAAAAATAAACGAGGTGACAGTAATGAGGAAAGGGATAATCGTCGGAGGAGTATTGGTGGTGGCGTTGGCGGCAGTGGTTGCGGCGCCCAAGCTGTTGAGGGAAAAGGCGGCGGTTGAGGAAGCGCCGGTTCCAACGGTGGAGGTTCAAAAGATGGAGCCGGCCACCATTATTTTGCGCCGCAATTTAGTGGGGACTGTGGAACCGTCCGATGTGGTATATATTTACCCGAAGGCGGCAGGGGAAGTCACAGACGTGTACATAAAGGCCGGGGATGTAGTTGCCGAGGGGCAGGCGGTCTGCAAAATTGACACCAAGCAGGTGGAGGCCGCCAGGCTGAGCATGGAAGCCGCCAAGACGGCTTTGGACAATGCCAACAGCACATTGGCCCGCCAGCAGGCATTATTTGCCGCCGGGGATATTGCTTCAGCTACTTTAGAGCAGGTGCAGACCCAGGCCAGGAGTGCCAAGATCCAATATGACCAGGCAAAGCTGAACTATAATTATCAAGTGGAATTCAGCAATATTACGGCCCCTATGGGAGGCGTGGTGGAGCAGTGCAATGTGGAGGTGCATGATAATGTGGCCCAGCAGTCGCTGGTCTGCGTGATTTCCGGCGAAGGCAGCAAACAGCTGACCTTTTCCGTCACAGAAAAGGTTGTGAACCATTTGCAGGTAGGGGAAGACGTGGCCATTGACAAAAACGGCACGAAATACCAGGGGACCATCACGGAAATCAGCAGTATGATCGACCAGGCTACGGGGCTGTTTAAAATAAAAGCTTCCGTGGAAAACGGCGACGCATTGCCTACCGGTTCCATGGTGAGCCTGTCGGTGGTTTCGGAAAAGCAGGAAGGCGTTTTAAGCCTGCCGGTAGATTCGGTGTATTATTCGGGCGGCAATGCTTATGTGTATACCTGTGTGGAAGGGGAAGTCCACCAGGTGCCCGTGGAGATAGGCATATACGATTCCCAACGGGTTCAAATCCTGTCCGGCCTTGAAGCGGAAGACCAAGTAATCACTACCTGGAGTTCCGAACTGTTTGAAGGTTCTAAAGTAAACCCCGTAGCGCCCGGGCAAAGCGGGAATGGGGATCCGGCCGCCGTTGCGGACAGCGAAGCACAAACTGGCGGCGGGAAAGCAGAGTAGGAGGAAACAGCTATGGGATTAACGAAATCAGTCCTCAAACGGCCGGTCACTACAGTTTTGGCGGTCCTGTGCCTGATTGTGTTCGGCTTGCAGTCTGTGCTGTCGGCAAAGTTAGAGCTGATGCCGACGATGGATATGCCCATGTTGATTATCGTTACGGTTTATCCGGGGGCCAGCCCGGAGGACGTCAATGACCTGGTGACTACGGAAATCGAGGATCAGATCGGGGCGTTAAGCGGCGTGGACACGGTGCAGTCCCAGTCCATGGAAAACATGTCCTTTGTGATCATCCAGTATGATTACGGCAAAGATATTGACGAGGCCTATGACGATTTAAAAAAGAAGATGGACGTGCTGGAAGCCTCGCTGCCGGATGACTGTAACGCCCCGGTAGTGGTGGAGATGAACATTGACGACATGGCATCGGTCTACCTGTCCATTAACCATGAGACGGAACCGAACCTGTACAACTATGTAAATAACAAAATTGTACCGGAATTTGAAAAGATTACCACAGTGACGGATGTGGACGTTAGCGGCGGCCAGGAAGAGTATATTAAAGTAGAATTGATTCCGGAGAAACTGCAGCAATACCGGCTGAATATGAACACGGTCGCCACTTCCATAGGAAACGCGAATTTCACCTACCCGGCGGGGGATACGATTGTGGGCGGCCAGAAGCTGTCGGTCAGCGCAGGAACCGAATACGATACGGCGGAACTGTTAAAGTCCATCCCCATCTCCCTTGGAAACGGCAACGTCATTTATCTGGAGGATATTGCCAACGTGGGGATGTCCCTGAAAGACGCATCCGGCGTTGCCCGGTATAACGGGCGGGATACCATTTCCGTGGGCATCAAAAAGCAGCAAAGCGCCACGGCCATGGAAGTGTCAAAGGAAGTCAACAAGGTGGCTGCTAACCTGAAAGCCCAGGATCCGGGCCTGGAGATTGTGGTGGTCAACGATGCCAGCGATTCCATTAAGACGTCTTTGGAGAGCGTGATGCAGACCATGGTTATGGCGGTTATTGTGTCCATGCTGATCATCTACCTGTTTTTTGGAGAGGTGAAAGCGTCCTTGATTGTAGGTACTTCCATCCCCATTTCCATTTTGGCTGCGTTGATATTGATGCAGGCCATGGGCTTTACTTTGAACGTAATTACCCTTAGCAGCCTGGTGCTGGGCGTGGGCATGATGGTAGATAACTCCATTGTGGTTTTGGAAAGCTGCTTCCGGTCCACGAAAGGCAAGGGGATCCTTGGCTACCAGGAGGCGGCCCTGGAAGGGAGCGCCATTGTACTCCAGTCTATTGTGGGCGGCACGGCGACTACCTGCGTGGTGTTCTTGCCGTTGGCTTTGCTGGAAGGGATGACGGGCCAGATGTTCAAGCCTTTGGGCTTTACCATTATCTTCTGCCTGCTGGCATCCCTCGTCAGCGCCATGACCATAGTGCCTTTGTGTTACTGTATATACCGGCCCCAGGAAAAGGAGCATTCCCCTGCGGGCTGGCTGGTGGGTAAAATGCAGGATGCCTACCGCGGCATTATGAGGGGGATCCTGCCCCAGAAGCATTTGGTTATCTTGGCCTCCGTCGTTTTACTGGCCGTGTCGGTCTGGATGGCATTCCAGCTGCGCAAGGAGCTGATGGTGGCAGACGATACGGGGACCGTCAACGTCAGTATTGAGACCAGGCCGGGCCTTACGGTGGAAGAGGCCGACAAGATCCTTAAGCAGGCGGAAGCCGTCGTGCTTCAAGACCCGGACTTGGATTCCTATATGCTGACTTCCGGGGGAAGCGGATATAGCCTGGGCGGAGGCGGCGCCACGTTGACGGCTTATCTGAAAGACGGGCGGAAACGGGAAACAGAGGATGTGATCAAGGAATGGAAGCCCTTGATGAACCAGATCCTGGGGGCCAACATTACCATGAAGGCGTCTTCCTCCATGTTGATGATGTCTTCTTCCGGCGGCGCGGAATTTATTTTGCAGGGCACCCAGTACGACGAGCTGAAAGGGGTATCCGACCAGATCGTGAAAGAACTGTTGGGCCGCCCGGAAGTAACAAAGGTACACAGTACCCTGGAAAATGCGGCTCCGGTGGTTAAAGTAGATATTGACGCGGTAAAGGCCCAGGCAGAAAACATTTCCCCCCAGCAGGTCGCCGGGGCGATCAATAGCGCTTTGGGGGGCACGGAGGCCACTACCCTGGACGTGGACGGAGACGAAATCAGCGTACAGGTGGAATATCCGGATGACGAATATGATACCATTGACAAGCTGCAGGGCCTGGTGCTGGCCAACAATGCCGGCGGTTTCGTAGCCCTGGCAGATGTAGCGGATATTGGGTTTAAAGACAGCCCGGCGGCTATTGTACGCCAGAATAAGCAGTACCAGGTGACCATCAGCGGAGATTTGCTGACGGATGACAAACGGGAACAGGAGAGGATAGAAAACCAGCTTTATAACGAAGTGGTGTCCAAATATATGAGCCCTACCGTCAGCCGTGCGGCCAATGCCATGAATGAGGCTATGGGGGAAGAGTTTGCCAACCTGGGAGGGGCCATCGCCATCGCCGTGTTCCTGGTGTTCGTGGTTATGGCGGCCCAATTTGAATCCCCAAAGTTTTCCATCATGGTGATGACGACCATCCCCTTTTCGCTTATTGGCTCCTTTGGGCTTTTGTACATTACGGACGTGCCCATTAGTATGGCTTCTTTGCTGGGTTTCCTGATGCTGTCCGGAACGGTGGTAAACAACGGGATCCTCTATGTGGATACGGTGAACCAATACCGGCAGGAAATGGATTTGGACACGGCCCTGGTGGAGGCGGGGGCCACCCGTTTACGCCCCATTTTGATGACGACCCTGACCACCATTGTGGCCATGATCCCTATAGCCATGGCTTACGGGGACAGCGGAAAAAGTATGCAGGGTTTGGCCCTGGTAGACGTGGGCGGATTGATTGCCTCTACGGTTTTGGCTTTGCTGATGTTGCCGGCGTATTATAAAGTAATGACCCCGCAGAAAAAGAAAACCCCCAGTTATGATTAAAGGAGGAAGAGGATGAAAAGAAAGAGGCGCTTGGCTTTATTGGGGATGGCGGGCCTGATGGCAGCCTGCCCGGCCACGGCCATGGCGGCAAGCCCGGAATTTGCCAGGACGGCCGAGGAATGGGCCCGGCTTCAGGACAATGTGCTGGAATATGACGAGATTGAAGGGCTGATTGCCGAATACAACGCCACGGTTCAGGCCAACCAGCTGGAGCTTAATGAATTTAAAAGAAAATATGGAAATACCAAGGATGACATATCGGCGAAATACCGGGATATGGCAGACGAGATTTATGCCAGTATTTCCTATCCGGATGCCGACGACCCCACTTACGGGTATGTGGTGGCGTCTGTGCTGATGGCAGAGGTGCAGGCGAAAAACCTGGAACAGCAGGCAGACGAGAACCTGGATGACAGCGAGATCATTTATTTGAATAACAAGCTGGCGGAGAAAACCCTGGCCACCGTGGCCCAAAGCAATATGATAAGCTATGCCAAAGGGAGGCTGGAGCTGGAGCAGGCGGAAATTTCCTTGCGCCAGGCGGAAACATCCCTGGCCAGCGCCCAGGCCCGCCAGGCTACCGGCACGGCTACCCAGGTCGATGTGCTCAATGCCCAGGAGGCATTGCTGACGGCCTTACGCAACCTGGATTCGGCAAAGTCAGGTATCGAAAACGTGCGCCAGAAACTGCTGGTGATGTTGGGGTGGAAATTTAATGACAACCCGGAAATCCGGGAAATCCCTTCTGCAGATATGGAAAGGGCCGCTGCCATGGATCCTGAGGCGGATAAGGAAACCGCCTTAAAGAACAATTATACTTTACAGGTCAATAAGAAAAAGCTGTCCAATGCCGCCAGCGCCAATGTGGTGGAAAGCCTGCAAAAAACCATTGCCGACAATGAGAGGAAAATCGGGTCGGCCCTGGTGACCAGTTACCAGAACGTGATAACGGCAAAGCTGGCCTACGACCAGGCAAAAGCAGACCTGGAGCTGGCGGACCGGAATTTCCGGTCAATGGAAGTAAACTACCAGCTGGGCAATGTAAGCAGGACGGAGTGGGAAAACCAGCAATACGCTGTACAAAGCAAAAGGCTGGCCCTTAAAGTTGCCGACATGAACTTGTTCCAGGCCATGGAAACGTATGATTGGGCGGTCAACGGGCTGGCCAGCACATCATAACGGGGAGGGATGAAATGAAACAAAAAATCAAATGGGCCGTCATGGCCATGGCTGCCTGGATGGTTTTGCCCCCTCTATGTGCGCCGGCAGCCCCTACCGGCCCCGGGGCGCCCCGGGGGACGGAGCAGTATGACGCGGAAACCCGGGCCCGTCTGGAAGACAACCGGATTGAGTACGACGAGCTGCGGGCATTAATCCATGAATATAACCCGAATGTTGCCCCGCTTTGGGATACTTACAGGGACAGCAAGGAAGACTTTGCCAATATCGTGACGGAGATGGAAAGCCAGTATGCAGCCGTAAAAAGCCTGGCAGAAGGCTATATTTCCGCGGGGAAGCTGACGGGAAGCAAAGAACTTTCCAAAGCGGGCTATGACGTAGACCGGTCATACCGCAAAATAGTCCAAGGGATGCGGGACCGGGTAGACAAATGGGATACGGACAAAAAAAGTACCAATATAATACGGATGGTGGAACGGCAGCTGACTGCCGGGACCCAAAGTGCCATGATCGGCTATGAAACGATCCGGCAGAATATCGCCACCTTAGAAACTATGGTGCAGCTCTATGAACAGCAGGCGGATATGGCCGGCCGGATGGCAGGCCTGGGGATGGCTACGGAAACCGACCTGGCAAGTGCCAACGCGGACCTTTTGTCTGCCCGTTCCCAGCTGGCTTCCCTGAATAGCCAGCTGGAGTCCACCAGAAGGACGTTGTGCATGTTGTTGGGGTATGACCCGGATTCCAATCCGGAAATTTGCCCGATCCCGGAATTTGACATGGCCCGGATCGGCGGCATGGATTTGGAGCAGGATACCATCAAAGCCATAGGGAACAATTATACGTTAATTTCCCAGAGGACGTCCCCGGCAGGGGAAAGCAGTGCGCAAATTGCCGCCAGGCTAGGCGTCATCGAAGAAGGGGAGCAGAAACTGTCTGTTGAAATGCAGCGCCTCTATCAACAAGTTATGGACAGCAAGGCGGCTTATGAGGCGGCGTCTGTGGGGTTTGAGGCGGCGCAGGCCAGCCAGGCGGCCGCCGGCCGCCAATATCAGCTTGGCTTGTTGTCCCAGGCCCAATATGTAGGGACACAGATTGCTTATTGCCAGAAAAAGGCAGCAAAAGAGTCTGCCAATTTAAGCTTGTTGCAGGCCATGGAGAACTATGGCTGGGCCGTTATGGGCCTTGCTTCTGTCCCGGATTAGGCCCATCTTTGCCGGCCTCCTCCGCGGGGGCGTTTGCATCGGGGCCCGTAAGGAAGGGGAGCAGGAAAAAACGGATTTGAATGTCAGGGCGATGGTCTTCCAATGTGAGGGCGTCGCCTTGACTAAGTTTCCGGGAAAACCGTGCCGCCTGTTCCCCGGATAGGGGCTGGCAGGAAGTATCCGTAAAACAAAATTGGGGGTAAAGCACGCACCACCAGTTGTGCCCGTCCCCTCGGCCCAAAGTAATGCGGGCAGCATCATAATAGCCGCAGGGGAATAC
Source organism: uncultured Lachnospiraceae bacterium (assembly GCA_910584845.1). GTDB lineage: Bacteria > Bacillota > Clostridia > Lachnospirales > Lachnospiraceae > Brotaphodocola. The sequence continues at coordinate 161,215 of CAJUDH010000002.1, read as the reverse complement.
ATAGCCGCTATAAACCCGGGTGGGGAAATAATCGTTGACAAACCGGAGGCTGGCATGGTAATCCATACCCCTTTGCTTTAAGTGCCGGTCTGCCATGGCCTCGATGTCTTGACGGTGCTCCCGGAGGCAAGCCAGCGTTTCTTCTTTGCCGGCATCGGTGTTTAGGCACCCTTTTAAATAATCCAGAACCAAACTGCGGATTTCCAGCTTTACTTCCTGGTCGGCCTTTTGGTCGCTGTCTGCCAGGATGTGGAGGCGTAAGACCGACGGCGCTAACCGGCTGGCCAGGGCTTCCCGTTCGTTTTGCAGCCATCCCATGGAAAGCAGGAATGCCGACAGGAAACAGCTAAGGCAAATCCCCAGGCAACATTGCCAGGAGGGCCGGGTTGCCGGTTTTTTACCGGGGCCGGGTTGCTTTGGACGAATTTTCATGGATTCACGTTCCCTTTCTTTCCGATACGGAATAGTAATAAGATTGAGGGAAACCCTCTTAACCTTAATTTCTTTAACCTTTCCCTTTTCATTATTGACAAATATGTTATAATTAATCAAACATCAACAAGAGGAGGAGCGATTGGATGAGAAAGAAAATTGCGGTACTGTTCGGGGGGCAGTCTTCGGAACATCTGGTTTCTTGCATGTCGGCAATTAATGTGATTGAACATATAGATACCCAAAAATATGATTTGCTGTTGATTGGCATAACGCAGGAGGGGCGGTGGCTGAAAGCGGGGTCGGCAAACGAAGTCCGTTCCGGCGCATGGAGGGAAAGCCAGGCAGAGGCTGTCATCTCCCCGGATGCCACGAAAAAGTGCGTAATCATAACGGAAGGCGGCATAAGCAGGCAAGAAAATGTTGATGTGGCCTTTCCGGTGCTCCATGGGCTTTACGGTGAGGACGGCACGGTACAGGGGCTTTTGGAGCTGGCGCAAATCCCTTATGTGGGCAGCGGGGTTTTGTCCTCCGCAGTATCCATGGATAAGCTCTATACCAAGTGTATCGTAAAAAGCCTTGGCATCCGCCAGGCGGCTTATGTGCCGGTGATGGCCTGGGAGCTGAAAAAGGGGCCGGATAAAGTGGTAAAGCAGATCGAAGGAAGCTTTGATTATCCGGTCTTTGTGAAACCGGCTAACGGCGGCTCATCCCGGGGGGTCACCAAGGCGGAAAACAGGGAGGCTTTGGAGGCGGGGCTTAAGGAGGCGGCCTGCTATGACGGTAAAATTTTGGTGGAAGAGGCGATTTGCGGCCACGAAATCGAGTGTGCGGTCCTGGGCGGGGGGAGGAAGCCGGTCCGCTCTACCGGCGTGGGGGAAATCCTGGCTGCCGCCGAGTTTTACGATTATGAAGCCAAATATTTCAACGAAGATTCCCGCACGGTGATCCATCCCCAGCTTCCCGAAGGGTGTGTGGGGCGGGTAAAAGCTGCTGCGGAAAAGATTTTTAATGCGGTAGACGGTTATGGGCTGGCCCGGGTGGATTTCTTTGTCACGGATGGCGGAGACGTGGTTTTCAATGAAATCAATACCATGCCGGGCTTTACCGCCATTAGTATGTACCCTATGTTGTGGGAAGCAGAAGGGATGTCCAAAGGGCAGCTGGTGGATACTTTGATTTCCCTGGCGTTTGAACGGAACGGGGGCTAATGCCGGTACGCCGGCGTACATACGATGGAGTGCCCTTGCCGAATGCAGCCTTTTGGCACATATTAGGTAAATTACAACCAGGTCCCAAACGGTCGGGCCGGAAAAGAGGAAAAATGATATGGACAGGAATGCGCCTGTAGGCGTTTTTGATTCTGGCATCGGCGGCCTGACTGTGGCACGGGAGATCATACGCCAGATACCGGAGGAACGTATCGTATATTTCGGGGATACGGCCCGGCTGCCCTACGGAAGCAAATCCAGGGACACGGTGGCCCGCTATTCCCGGCAGATTATCCGTTTTTTAAGGACAAAAGAAGTAAAGGCGATTGTCATTGCCTGCAACACGGCCAGCGCATATGCCCTGGAGGCCATCCAGGCGGAGTCCGATATCCCTGTGATCGGGGTGGTCAATGCGGGGGCCAGGACGGCGGTTTCTTCTACCCGCAACGGGAAAATCGGCGTTATCGGGACAGAAGGTACCGTCGGAAGCGGCATTTACAAAGAGGTGATGCATAAGCTACGCCCCGGGGCGGAGGTATTTGAAAAGTCCTGCCCGCTGTTTGTGCCTTTGGTGGAGGAAGGGCTTTTGCATGATTCGGTGACGGACGAGATCGCATCCCGTTATTTGAGTGTGCTGAAGGAGAAGTATATCGACACGCTGGTCCTGGGGTGTACCCATTACCCTTTGCTCCGTTCCACGCTGCGCCGGCTGATGGGGGACGAGGTGGTATTGGTAAATCCGGCTTATGAAACAGCTGTGGAACTGCGGGAACTGCTGTGCAGCCAAGGGCTGGAGCGGGACTGCCAAGCGCCGCTGGACGGGGAAAGGTATCAATTTTATGTCAGCGACCTGGCAGAGAAGTTTACCAGGTTCGCCACTTCCATACTTCCCGGGGAAGTGAAGAAGACGGAAAAAATAAACATAGAAGACTATTGAAGGCTGCGAGGGGGAGGTTATGACAAGAGACGTACTTATAACAATCAGCGGGTTTCAGACGATGGATGGCGACCAGGACGATATTGAGGTGATTACCACCGGGGACTATTTCTGGAAAAACGGGAAGCATTATGTGATCTATGACGAAATTATGGAAGGGTTTGAGGAAAACATCCATAACCAGGTAAAAATCACCCCGGATAAGATTGACATTCAAAAGCGGGGCATGATCGGCGCCCACATGATATTCGAGCGAAACAAAAAGAACCAGACCCGGTATGTCACCCCGATGGGGGAAATGGTGATTGAAATCCATACCGGCCAGATTGCCCTGGAAGAGCAGGAAGACCGCCTGAAGGTTTCCATACGCTATTCTTTGGGGATTAATTATCAACATGTGTCAGACTGCTGCCTTACCATGGATATATGTTCCAGGGGGAAGGCACAGCTGCGGTTGTGACAGGCCATGGGAAAATCCGGCCGCCTGCGGTGGAATGGCACCGCGGGCGGCCGGATTTTTCAGGTTATTTTGATTTTTTATTTTTCTTTTTTGTGTTTTTGCTTTTGGGGCCGTTATGTTTCGGGGGTGTATTTTTGGGGTTGTCCGTTTGTGCGCCGTCTTTTTTTAAGGGACCGCCGGTTGTATCTTTGCTTTTTTTGCCTTTGGCCCCGGCTTCTTTGCTGTTGGCTTCTTTGGCGTCCAGGCCTTTGTTTTTTTCGGTTTTATCCTTTTTAAACCGTGCAAAAAACCCTTTTTTCTTTTTCAAAGGGACCACCGAACCGCCCCGGATGTTTTTGATGTCGGTTATGTAGATTCCGCTGATTACCACTTTGGCCTCTGTTTTGACGGGCAGCATGGCAAAAACTTTTTCGTCTGCCATCAACGTCATAATCTTCGGGCCGATTTTTGCCTTGACTACGGGAACTTTGGCCCAGCGCATATATTTGGGCGTCTGTTCATAGACCATCTTGGGGAGCCCCGCCTCTTTCAACTTTAACTTTTTTTTATCAATCACCAATATGGACACGGTCTGCTTTGCCGCATCTAATAAAGATTGCTGCTCTACCTGGCGTTTTTCCAGCTTTTTCCCCACAAAATACAAGATTGCCAGAAGGACGGCGGCAATGGCCAGGACCACCAATAAAACATTAAAGACGTTTGACAGGGTCATAGGGATACCTCCAATGTACTTTTTCCGTATCAGGTAAAAACCTGCCCATACAGTATATCATTTTTTTTGTTAATTTGCAAGAAGAAAAAACTTGACACCTTGACAACGCTATGATATTATGGAATGTGCTCTATTGTGGCATTATGGGGTTTTCTACCCTGGAGCGTGTTTGAAGGCGGCAGCTTGCGCCCGGCCAAAGGGGCTTTAAAACATGCCCAGGAATATGGCTGACGCCGTATTGGCTATTAATCAACGAAGGGATGCCACAAAATCGAATATATAACAGGGGTGAAACGTCAATGGAGAAAAGCAGAATGCGTCCGGTAACGACCGGGAAAGGCGTCAGAATGAGCTTCTCAAGGCAGAAAGAAGTGCTTGAGATGCCGAACCTGATTGAGATCCAAAAAGTTTCTTATCAGTGGTTTCTCGATGAGGGGTTGAAAGAAGTATTTGAAGATATTTCTCCAATCTCCGATTTTGCGGGACACTTGAGCCTGGAGTTTGTAGATTTTGCGCTATGCAGGAATAAAGTTAAGTATTCCATCGGAGAATGCAAAGAACGTGATGCGACGTATGCGGCGCCTTTGGAGGTGCGGGTAAGGCTTTACAATAAAGATAAAGAAGAGATTAATGAGCATACGATCTTCATGGGCGACCTTCCGCTTATGACCGATACCGGTTCCTTCGTGATTAATGGGGCAGAGCGGGTTATTGTCAGCCAGCTGGTACGTTCCCCTGGTATTTATTATGGCATCGGGCATGACAAGGTCGGCAAGGAGCTGTATTCCTGTACCGTGATCCCTAACCGGGGCGCATGGCTGGAATACGAGACGGATTCCAACGATATTTTTTACGTCCGCGTGGACCGCACCCGTAAAGTGCCGGTGACCGTACTGGTACGCGCCCTGGGCTATGGGACCAATGCGGAGATTATAGAGCTGTTTGGCGAGGAGCCTAAGCTTTTGGCCAGTTTCGGCAAAGATACTTCGGATAATTACCAGGACGGCCTGCTGGAGCTTTATAAGAAGATCCGCCCGGGCGAGCCTTTGTCCGTGGACAGCGCGGAAAGTTTGCTCAACAGCATGTTTTTTGACCCGAGGCGCTATGACCTGGCGAAAGTCGGCAGGTATAAATTCAACAAAAAGCTCCATTTCCAGAACCGTATCAAAGGCCATACCCTGGCTGAGGATGTGGTGGATATGGCTACGGGCGAGGTGCTGGCCCAGGCCGGCGCCGTCGTGGATAAAGGGCTGGCGGTTTCGATACAGGATGCGGGGGTGCCTTACGTTTATATCCAGGGCCCGGACCGCAATTATAAAGTACTGTCCAACATGATGGTGGACCTGTCTGCCCATGTGGATTTTGACCCCAAGGAAGTGGGGATTACGGAATTAGTATATTACCCGGTTTTGAAAACTATTCTGGAAGAAGCTGGCGCGGACAGGGAGGAACAGAAGGAGCGGATCCGCCAGAACCTGGGCGACCTGATCCCCAAGCATATTACGAGGGAAGACATTGTTGCTTCCATTAATTATAATATGCATTTGGAGGGGGATATTGGCACTTCCGATGATATTGACCATTTGGGGAACCGGCGGATCCGTGCCGTGGGCGAGCTTTTGCAGAACCAGTACCGGATCGGCCTGTCCCGTATGGAACGGGTGGTGCGGGAACGGATGACCACCCAGGACATGGACGGCATCACACCCCAGTCCCTGATTAACATCAAGCCGGTGACCGCGGCGGTGAAGGAGTTTTTCGGAAGCTCCCAGCTGTCCCAGTTCATGGACCAGAACAACCCCCTGGCGGAACTGACCCATAAGAGGCGCCTGTCGGCTTTAGGGCCGGGGGGCTTGTCCAGGGAGAGGGCCGGGTTTGAAGTCCGGGACGTGCATTATACCCATTATGGCCGCATGTGCCCCATTGAGACCCCTGAAGGACCCAACATCGGCCTGATCAATTCCCTGGCCACCTATGCGCGGGTGAACCAGTACGGTTTTATTGAGGCCCCTTACCGGGTTGTGGACAAGACGGACCGGATGAACCCGGTGGTTACGGACGAAGTGGTTTACCTTACGGCGGACGAAGAGGACAATTATATTGTGGCCCAGGCCAACGAGCCGTTGGACGAGGAAGGGCATTTCCTGCGCAATAACGTTTCCGGGCGTTTCCGGGAAGAGACTTCTTCTTTCCAGAAAAGTTCCATTGACCTTATGGACGTATCCCCGAAGATGGTATTTTCCGTAGCGACTTCCATGATCCCGTTCCTGGAGAACGACGACGCGAACCGGGCTTTGATGGGTTCCAACATGCAGCGCCAGGCGGTGCCTTTGCTAACAACCGAGGCCCCGGTGGTAGGGACGGGGATTGAGGGGAAGGCGGCGGTTGACTCAGGCGTCTGCGTGCTGGCCCAGCATGACGGGGTGGTGGAAGTGTCCGCTTCCAACCGTATCGTCATCCGGCGGGATGACAACGGCGCCCGGGAAGTATACCACCTGACTAAATTTAAGCGGAGCAACCAGTCTAACTGCTATAACCAAAAACCCATTGTCTTTAAAGGGGACCGGGTAAAGGCCGGCGACGTGGTCGCCGACGGCCCGTCCACCCAAAACGGCGAGATCGCCCTAGGGAAGAACCCGTTAATCGGGTTTATGACTTGGGAAGGGTACAACTACGAGGACGCGGTGCTGCTTTCCGAGCGCCTGGTACAGGAAGACGTTTACACGTCGGTCCACATTGAAGAATATGAGGCAGAAGCCCGCGATACCAAGCTGGGTCCGGAAGAGATTACCCGGGACGTGCCGGGCGTGGGCGACGACGCTTTGAAGGATTTGGACGAGAGGGGCATTATCCGCATCGGCGCGGAGGTGCGCGCCGGGGACATCCTGGTGGGGAAAGTGACCCCGAAGGGCGAAACCGAGCTCACGGCGGAGGAACGGCTGCTTCGGGCGATTTTCGGCGAGAAGGCCAGGGAGGTCAGGGATACGTCCCTGAAGGTGCCCCATGGCGCTTATGGGATTATTGTGGACGCCAGGGTGTTTACCAGGGAGAACGGCGACGAGCTGTCCCCGGGGGTCAACGAAACGGTCCGCATTTACATTGCCCAGAAACGAAAAATATCCGTAGGCGACAAGATGGCGGGCCGCCACGGGAACAAGGGCGTGGTTTCCCGGGTGCTTCCTGTGGAAGATATGCCGTTTTTGCCCAATGGCCGGCCACTTGACATTGTACTGAACCCTTTGGGCGTGCCTTCCCGTATGAACATCGGGCAGGTGCTGGAAATCCATCTAAGCCTGGCGGCCACGGCTTTGGGGTTCAATATCGCCACCCCTGTTTTTGACGGGGCGGACGAGATTGACATTATGGACACGTTAGGCCTGGCCAACGATTATGTAAATACTCCCTGGGAGGAATTCCAGGAGAAATATAGCGGGCTGATTAAGCCGGAAGTTATGGAATACCTGGGGGCCCACCTGGACCACAGGAAGCTGTGGAAAGGCGTGCAGATCAACCGGGACGGCAAGGTGCGCCTGCGCGACGGCCGTACAGGGGAATATTTCGACAATCCGGTTACCATCGGCCACATGCACTATCTGAAGCTCCACCATCTGGTGGACGACAAGATCCATGCCCGTTCCACAGGCCCCTATTCCCTGGTAACCCAGCAGCCTTTGGGCGGCAAAGCCCAGTTTGGCGGGCAGCGTTTCGGGGAAATGGAGGTATGGGCCCTGGAGGCTTATGGCGCTTCCTATACCCTGCAGGAGATCCTGACGGTCAAATCGGATGACGTGGTAGGGAGGGTGAAAACCTACGAGGCCATTATCAAAGGCGAGAACATCCCGGAACCAGGAATCCCGGAATCTTTCAAAGTACTGCTCAAGGAGCTTCAGTCCCTGGGCCTGGACGTCCGGGTGCTGCGTGACGACAACACGGAGGTGGAGATCGGGGAGAACATTGATTATAGCGACACGGATTTGCGTTCCATTATTGAAGGGGACCGCAACTATAACCAGGAGGAATCTTTTGGCAGCTACGGGTACCAGCAGCAGGAATTCAGCGACGGCGAACTGGTGGATGTAAACGATTCCGATGATTTGGACGACGTGGAGGATGAAAGCGAGTTTGAATTTGAAGGGGAGCCTGATTTTGTCAATGTTTCCGACGGGGAGTGAGGAGAGCCCGGAGGGGATGAGCGGCTGCGGACGTGTGAGGGCGCGGGGCAGCTATGATGATAGAATGCCCATATATAGAAGAAGGGAGTATTGGTCATGCCTGAGACAAATGAAACTTATCAGCCGTTGACATTTGACGCAATTAAAATTGGCCTTGCGTCTCCTGAAAAGATCCTGGAATGGTCCCACGGTGAGGTAAAAAAGCCGGAGACCATCAACTACCGGACCTTGAAGCCAGAGAGGGACGGCCTGTTTTGCGAGCGTATTTTCGGGCCGAGCAAGGATTGGGAATGCCACTGCGGCAAGTACAAGAAAATCCGTTACAAAGGCGTAATCTGTGACCGTTGCGGCGTGGAAGTGACCAAGGCGAGCGTCCGGAGGGAGAGGATTGGCCATATTGCCTTGGCAGCCCCCGTATCCCATATTTGGTATTTTAAAGGGATCCCCAGCCGGATGGGCCTGATCCTGGACATCTCTCCAAGGGTTTTGGAAAAGGTGCTGTACTTCGCATCCTACATCGTGCTGGACAAAGGGCAGACCAATTTACAGTATAAGCAGGTACTTTCGGAAAAGGAATACCGGGAGGAACTGGATAAATGGGGCTACGGCGCGTTTCGGGTAGGAATGGGCGCCGAGGCCGTGCTGGAGCTTTTGAAAGCCATTGACCTGGAGGCAGAGTCGGGGATTTTAAGGAAAGAATTAAAAGATTCCAGCGGCCAGAAGCGGGCCAGGATTATCAAAAGGCTGGAAGTGGTAGAGGCATTCCGCATTTCCAAAAACAAGCCGGAGTGGATGATCATGACGGTGATCCCGGTGATCCCGCCGGATATCCGCCCGATGGTACAGTTGGACGGGGGCCGTTTCGCTACGTCGGATTTGAACGATTTGTACCGCAGGATTATCAACCGTAATAACCGCCTGGCCCGCTTGCTGGAGCTTGGCGCGCCGGATATTATCGTCCGCAACGAAAAACGGATGCTGCAGGAAGCCGTGGACGCGCTCATTGACAACGGCAGGAGGGGCCGCCCGGTGACCGGGCCCGGCAACCGGGCGCTGAAGTCCATTTCCGACATGCTAAAGGGGAAGCAGGGCCGGTTCCGCCAGAACCTGCTGGGCAAGAGGGTAGACTATTCGGGCCGTTCCGTTATCGTGGTGGGGCCGGAACTGAAAATATACCAGTGCGGCCTCCCCAAAGAGATGGCCATTGAACTTTTTAAACCTTTTGTGATGAAGGAGCTGGTGCAAAACGGCACTGCCCATAACATTAAAAGCGCGAAGAAGATGGTAGAGCGCCTGCAGTCCGAAGTATGGGATGTACTGGAAGAGGTTATCAAGGAACATCCGGTGATGCTGAACCGGGCCCCTACACTGCACAGGCTTGGCATCCAGGCTTTTGAGCCTATTTTGGTGGAAGGCAAGGCCATCAAGCTCCATCCCTTAGTATGTACGGCCTTTAACGCGGATTTTGACGGCGACCAGATGGCGGTGCATCTGCCTTTGTCCGTGGAGGCCCAGGCAGAATGCCGGTTCCTGCTGCTGTCCCCCAATAATTTGCTGAAGCCTTCCGACGGCGGCCTGGTGGCCGTGCCGTCCCAGGATATGGTGCTGGGGATTTATTACCTGACCCAGGAACGTCCGGGGAGCCTAGGCGAAGGGAAGGCATTTAAGAATGTAAACGAAGCTATCCTGGCTTATGAAAACGGGGTAGTTACCCTCCACTCCAGGATTAAGGTGCGGGTGGATAAGGCCATGGAAGGCGGATCCGTGAAGAGCGGGTTTGTGGAGTCTACGGTTGGCCGTTTTATTTTCAACGAGATTATCCCCCAGGATTTGGGGTTTGTGGACCGGACGCAGGAGGAAAACGCCCTGCTTTTGGAAGTGGATTTCCACGTAGGAAAAAAGCAGCTTAAGCAAATCCTGGAAAAAGTGTTTAACGTCCACGGGGCGACCCAGACGGCGGTGACCCTGGACGATATTAAGGCTATTGGCTATAAGTATTCCACCAGGGCGGCCATGACCGTGTCGATTTCCGATATGACCGTCCCGGAATCCAAACCGAAACTGATCGCCGACGCCCAGGCTACGGTAGACCAGATTGCCAAAAACTTCCGCCGCGGCTTGATTACCGAGGAGGAGCGCTATAAAGAAGTAATTGAAACCTGGAAGAATACGGACGACCAGCTGACCCACGATTTGCTCAGCGGCCTGGATAAATATAACAATATTTATATGATGGCGGATTCCGGGGCCCGTGGTTCCGATAAACAGATTAAGCAGCTGGCAGGCATGCGGGGGCTTATGGCAGATACCACCGGCCATACCATTGAATTGCCGATCAAGTCCAATTTCCGTGAAGGGCTGGACGTATTGGAGTACTTTATCTCCGCCCACGGCGCCCGGAAAGGGCTGTCGGATACGGCCTTGCGTACGGCGGACTCCGGTTACCTGACCCGCCGCCTGGTAGACGTCTCCCAGGACCTCATTGTCCGGGAAGTGGACTGCTGTGAGGGCGAGGAAGTCCCCTTTATGGAGATCCGGGCTTTTGCCGACGGGAAGGAAACCATAGAAGGGCTGCAGGAACGGATTACAGGCCGTTATATTGCCGAGACCATCACAGACCCGGATACAGGGGAAGTGGTGGTGAAAAAGAACCATATCTGCACCCCACTGCGGGCGGCTGCGGTTATGAAAGTGCTGGAAAAGCAGGGGCGGGATTCGGTGAAGATCCGTACCGTATTAACCTGCAAGTCCCATGTAGGCGTGTGCGCCAAGTGCTATGGGGCCAATATGGCTACCGGGCAGGCAGTCCAGGTGGGCGAGGCGGTAGGCATTATTGCGGCCCAGTCCATCGGCGAGCCGGGGACCCAGCTGACCATGCGTACCTTCCATACAGGCGGCGTGGCCGGCGGCGACATCACCCAAGGCCTTCCCCGTGTGGAAGAGCTGTTCGAGGCCAGGAAACCCAAAGGCCTTGCCATTATTTCCGAGTTCGGCGGCGTCGTTACCTTGAAGGATACCAAGAAGAAAAGGGAAATCATGGTGACCGATACGGAGACCGGAAATTCCAAAACCTACCTGATCCCCTATGGTTCCCGCATTAAAGTACAGGATGAGCAGGTAATCGAGGCCGGCGACGAGCTGACGGAAGGGAGCGTCAACCCCCACGATATTCTGAAGATCAAAGGCGTGCGTGCCGTGCAGGACTACATGATCCGGGAAGTACAGCGGGTTTACCGCCTGCAGGGCGTGGAGATCAACGACAAACATGTGGAGATGATCGTCCGCCAGATGCTAAAGAAGATCAAGATTGAAGAGAGCGGCGACAGCGATGTGCTGCCGGGGACTTCTATGAACGTTCTGGAATATAACGAGATGAACGAAGCTTTGATCGCCGAGGGGAAACAGCCGGCCGAGGGCAAGCAGGTTATGCTGGGGATTACCAAAGCGTCATTGGCTACGGATTCTTTCTTGTCTGCGGCGTCGTTCCAGGAGACTACCAAGGTGCTTACCGAGGCGGCCATCAACGGGCGGGTAGACCATTTGATCGGGTTAAAGGAAAATGTGTTAATCGGAAAGCTGATTCCGGCAGGGACAGGGATGAAGCGGTACCGTTCGGTGAAGCTGGATACGGATTTTGCCATGGACGACGAGATCTTGCTGGGCGAGGATGACGAAATCCTCCTGGAAGAAGAGGATGATATGCTGGAGGAAGCCCCGGAGGTCTTTGAGATCGACGATACGGAAGAACCGGAAGCGGAGGACTTGGATTCGGACGAAGAGCCGGAAGAAGAGCCGTTCGGTGAAGGGGGGCGGGCGGAGGCTTCCGGCAAAGAAGCGGATGCCGAAGACGAATAATCAATCATATCAAGGCCCGGCATTATGCCGGGCCTTTTTCCTGGCCGGGCCCGTTCCAGCAGGAGTAAAAATCCCTCCTGAAAGGGCTGGGCCGTGGCGTAAGGCGATTGTGCCGCCAGGGCGCCCCAGCGCAGGCAAAGGGTTCTGGGGGAAGGTTTTTTGGCTTGAGATTTTTAGGTAATTGGGAAAAATGACAATATTGACATAAAAACAACAAAATATATTGATTTGTAACAATATTCCTTCACAAAAATACAAATGTAGCTGGACAAAAGACTATAGTATATGGTATAATCGAAACACTTTATTCGGCTAAATTGCTAAATAAAGGTTCGAAGGGGTTCCCGGGCCGGATCCGGGCACGGGGACATAGACAAGAAAAAGGAGGAGACAAGTAATGAAAAAGAGACTACTAAGCCTGACATTGGCAGCAGCCATGGCATTTTCACTGGCAGGATGCCGCGGGGCGGAGCCGGCAGCAACCACTGCGGCACCGGAGGCAGCAACCACTGCGGCGCCGACTACGGATGATAAGGATGCGGCAGGGGATGACGCTGCTGCAAGCACCGAGGCACCGGCGGCAGAGAATTTTAAAATCGGTATTATCACCGGCACCGCTTCCCAAGGCGACGAGGAGATTACCCAGGCCAACAAGATGAAAGAGAAGTATGGCGACATGATCGTTACTTCTACTTATCCGGACAACTTTACCACCGAGACCGAGACCGTTATCTCCAACACCGTGGCTTTGGCTTCCGACCCGGATGTAAAAGCGATTATCTGGTGCCAGGCGATCCCCGGCACGGCGGCAGCCATTGACAAAGTCCGTGAGACCCGTCCGGACATGATCTTTATCGTTGGCACCCCCGGAGAAGACCCGGGCGTAATCAACCCCAAGGCAGATATTGTGTTCCAGGTAGACGAGCCCGGATGCGGCATCGTGATTCCGCCGCAGGCGAAGGAGCAGGGTGCGACCACCATGATCCACTATTCTTTCCCGCGCCACATGAGCTATGCTTTGATTGTTGCCCGTCACGAGAACCTGAAAAAGTATTGTGCCGAGAATGGCATCGAGCTGGTTGACGTTACCGCTCCGGACCCCACCGGCGATTCCGGCATTACCGGTGCACAGCAGTTTATCCTGGAAGACGTGCCGCGCCAGATCGAGAAATATGGCAAGGACACCGTGTTCTTTACCACCAACTGCGGCATGCAGGAGCCGTTGATCCGTTCCGTATTTGAGAACGGCGCAATCTACACCCTTCAGTGCTGCCCGTCCCCGTTCCACGCTTTCCCGGCTGCCCTTAACATTGACATGGCAGGCCACGAGGCAGATGTGGACTACATGATGGAACAGCTTCAGGCAAAAGTTACGGAAGCCAATATGGGCGGCCGGGTATCTACCTGGGGCGTTCCCTGCAACATGCTGTTCATCAGCGCAGGCGTCGAGTATGCCAAGAAGGTTCTGGAGGGCGAAACCAATGGCGAAATCCTGGACGAGGCCCTTTTGAGGGATACGGTCCAGGCTTGTGCAGAAGAGTTTGCCCCTGGCACTCAGATGACCCTGGAATATTATGTGGATGATGATGGCAATGCGAAAGAAAACCATTTCCTGGTAATGTCCGATTTCGTTACTTTTGAGTAATGTATAAGTGTTCACAACAATAAGTGTTTCACTGTCGGGGCGCGTTTGACAGCCTGTTCCTACGCGCCCTGGAATAACGGAATAATGTGATGGTATCTGGGAGTTCTGCCAATGGAGTCTTTGCAAGACATCAATTGGCAGAACTTTCTGCATCATTGGGTGCCCGGCTTTTGCCGGCGCCTTTGCTGGATCATAAACCAGAGTGCATAAGTTTTGCAGAAAGCAGAAAAACTTATGTAGGGGTGTCTTGTCTCGCTGATATTTGGCAAAATCATGTGGAGTGTTTGTTTGCCGGCAAGGCGGCCTGTGGAACCGCCGGGCAAAGCCCGTGAGGGCTGGCAGGCAGTTTGCCAGTGGGTTTGCCAATTATCAGCGGAATAAGATATTGGCAGATTATGAATGATAGAAAGAGGTTGGTGACTTGGAGAAGACAAAGGAATCCTATGTCCTGAAAATGGACGATATTGCCAAAGAATACTATGGCAACCGGGTGTTAAAAGGTGTGAACCTTCATATCCGCCCCGGTGAAATCCACGCGTTGATGGGGGAGAACGGCGCAGGGAAATCCACGCTTATGAATATCCTGTTCGGAATGCCTGTTATCCATAATACAGGCGGTTTTGAGGGGACGGTAGAGGTGGACGGCAAGCCGGTGCAGATTGATTCTCCGTTGAAAGCCATGGAGCTGGGGATCGGGATGGTACATCAGGAATTTATGCTGATTCCCGGATTTACGGTGACGGAAAATATTAAGGTTGGAAGGGAGATCAGCACGCCAAACCTGGCGAGCCGCCTGTTTGGGCGCTCCATGGAATCGTTGGATTTCAAGGCCATGCGCAGGGATGCCAAAAAGGCGCTGAAAACCATCGGTCTGAATATCGAGGAATATATCCGGGTGGCTGGCCTCCCTGTGGGATATATGCAATTTATTGAGATAGCCCGGGAGCTGGATAAGACTGGTATCCGCCTGCTGGTTTTGGACGAGCCGACTGCCGTTTTGACCGAGTCGGAGGCAGACCGCCTCCTGGAAGCCATGCGGGTGATTTCCGGCCAGGGGATAGCGATTATTTTTATCACCCACCGCCTGGACGAAGTAATGGCTGTGGCAGATTCCATGACTATTTTGCGGGACGGGGAATTTGTAGCCAGAAAAGATATTAAAGATACCAACGTGGTAGAGATTGCAGAACTTATGATCGGGCGGAAAGTAGAGAAACTGATCGACGACGATGTAGCCGATACCCGTACCATTCGCGATGACGTTATCGCCGTAAGTCTGAGGGGCTATAGGGTGGATATGCCGGGCGAGAATGTCAGGGGTATTGACCTGGATATCCGCAAAGGGGAAATCCTGGGCATCGGCGGTTTGGCCGGCCAGGGAAAACTGGGCATCCCCAACGGGATTATGGGGCTTTATAAAGCTACCGGTAAAGTGTCCATCAACGGCGACACGCTTAACCTGGACAAATTGGGGGATGCCCTGGACCACAAAGTGGCCTTTGTGTCAGAGGACAGGCGGGGGGTAGGGCTTTTGCTGGATGAAAGCATTGAGCAGAATATTATTTTTTCCGCTATGCAGACGAACGGGAAATTTTTGAAAAAGGTGGCCTGGATGAACCTTTATGACGGGGCGGCGGCCAAAAGCCATGCGGAAGAGATGGTAAAGACGTTGGACATCCGCTGCACGGGGATCCGCCAGCCGGCAGGGGCTTTGTCCGGCGGGAACCAGCAAAAGGTATGTTTGGCCCGCGCACTGACCCTGGAACCGGATATCTTGTTTGTATCGGAACCTACCCGGGGGATTGACATCGGCGCGAAAAAGCTGGTATTGGAATATTTGGCAAAACTGAACCGGGAACTTGGCATGACGGTGGTCATTGTGTCATCGGAGTTAATGGAACTGCGTTCGGTTTCGGATCGGATTGCGATTATTTCAGACGGAAAACTGGCCTGCATTTTAAGGCCGGATGATTCGGATGCGGATTTTGGCCTTGCTATGTCCGGTGCATGGAAGGGAGGGGAGAAGGATGCGTAATCCCGTTAAAGCTTTGGTGGAAAAATTCGGGTTGCCCCGGGTGATCATTGTGTCGTTTTTTCTGTTTCTGGTAGTGGCGGCAGGTGGCTTCAAAATGAATTTAATGCAGCTTTTAAGTGATTGCCTAAGGCGTTGGGGCATGTTCGGGATCCTTGCCCTTGCCATGGTGCCTGCGGTACAATGCGGGATCGGCCTTAATTTTGGCATCTCCATGGGGATTGTCGGCGGGCTTTTGGGAGGGTTGGTGGTGATTCAGCTCCAGATCGCCCAAAATCCTTCCCTGGTGTCGGTTTCTCCTTTGTTTGCTATGTGGGTGGCGATTTTGCTGGCAATCTTAATCGGAGTTGTGCTTGCTTCCGGGATCGGGTACCTTTATGGGCTCCTCCTTAACCGGGTTAAAGGCTCTGAGATGACGGTGACCACTTACGTCGGGTTTTCGATTATAGCATTTATGAATATGTTCTGGATGCTTTTGCCTTTCACGGACGGTGAATTGATCTGGCCCAATGCAGGGAAGGGCCTTAGGAATACCATATCCCTTGCCTCTTCTTTCAGCAACGTCATGAACAATACCTTGGCATTTAAACTAGGGAACGTGACCATACCCACGGGGCTTTTGTTGTTCTTTTTCCTGATGTGTTTCCTGGTATGGCTGTTTATGCGTTCCAAGACAGGGATCGCCATGAGCGCAGCAGGGGCAAACCCCATGTTTGCCCGGGCAGCCGGCATTAATGTGAATAAAATGAGGCTGATTGGGACTACCCTTTCTACGGTATTGGCGGCAGTGGGGATTTTGGTATATGCCCAGGGGTTTGGCTTTATGCAGTTGTATAACGGCCCCATGATGATGGGCTTTACTTCCGTGGCTGCGGTATTGATTGGCGGGGCCAGCCCCAAACGGGCCAGGATCCCCCATGTGCTAATCGGCACCTTTTTATTTCAGGGCATCCTGGCGTTGGGGCTGCCAGTGGCAAACCAGTTTATCCCGGAAAGCAATTTGTCGGAAGTGGCGAGGCTGATTATTTCCAACGGCATTATTATCTATGCCCTTAGCCAGGTGAAAGGAGGCAGCGGACGTGAATAAAAAGGCGACTGATTTTCTCATTCATAATATGGTGGTAATCCTGTTCCTGATCCTGTGTGTCGCGGCGACTTATTTTTCCAAGCAGCCCCTGACCTTTGTGGTTTCGGAATTGTTTACCCGCATTGCCCGTAACTCTTTCATTGTCCTTTCTTTGATTATCCCGGTCATTGCCGGGATGGGGTTGAATTTTGGCATTGTCATTGGCGCCATGGCGGCGCAGCTGGCCATTTTTTTGACTACCTATTGGGGGTTCACCGGTATTTCCGGATTCCTTTTTACGGCAGTGCTGGCCACCCCGTTTGCCGCGTTTTTCGGTTTCCTGGTGGGCAAGCTGTTTAACTATATGAAGGGGAACGAAATGATCGGCGGCCTGGTGCTGGGGTATTTTGCAGATGGCATTTACCAGCTGGTGTTTTTATTTATATTTGGCGGCGTTATCAAGATGAACAATTCAACCTTGATGATCCCGACCGGCGTAGGCGTTAAAAACACCATCGACTTAAAGGATACGGTTAAATATGCCCTTGATACGGTGCCTATGTTGACGATTGTTGAGGTCGGCTTTTATCTGGCCTTATTGGGCCTGGCCGGTACGGTTATCTTTAAGCTGGCAAAGAAACAGCCAGTAGATTGGAAGTCGGTTATAGGGAAAGCTGCCATTGCCGTGGCCGCCTATGCATTGACTTTTGTGGGGCCGGTAGAGCGCTTTTTGTCGGCAGACCGTCTGCTGCTTTTGTCGGCAGTAGAGCTGGGATGCCTGGTGGTGGCGCTTTGGCAGGTTTTCGGCTTCATAAAGTGGAAGTTCCAAGGCAGGAAAGGGGCGGATGAGTTTGCCCTGAATTCCTTTAACCGGAACAAAGCCATTGCCAATGTGCTCCTCGCAGCAGTTGTTTACGGGTTGACTTACGTCCCAAGCCTATATAAAGTCCTGATTGTAGTCAAGCTTCCGGTGATGACTTACCTTTGCATCGGCGCACTGTGCTGTTTTAACAATATTTTGATGAAAACCCGTTTGGGACAGAATATGAGGACTGTGGGACAGAGCCGCACGGTGGCCAATGCCGCGGGTATTGACGTGGATAAAACCCGTATTATCGCCATGATTTTTTCCACGGTGCTGGCCAGCTGGGGGCAGCTAATCTTTTTGCAGAATGTGGGTACTATTTCAACTTATGGCGCCCATACCCAAGTGGGGCAGTTTGCTATTGCGGCGTTGCTGGTAGGCGGCGCGTCGGTGCAGAGGGCTACCAACAAGCAGGCCCTTTTGGGGATTGTCCTGTTCCACACACTGTTTATCGTATCACCTTTGGCAGGCAAAGAGCTGTTTGGCGACCCGGTAATCGGCGAGTATTTCCGCGTATTTGTGTCTTATGGGGTAATTGCGTTGGCCTTAGCGATGCACGCATGGAAGAAGCCGGCCAAACCGAAAGGGCATGTGGCGCCTCCCCAAGAAAAAAATGTGAAGGCGGCGTAATGTAAGGGAGGGGTCCTTTTTTGGAACCCCTCCCTTTGCGTTTTATAAATCCTCAAAGGTGTATGGGACGTTTCCTTCCAGATGAAAATGGTTATTTGTGGATAAAATGAAAATGATTATCAGAATCATTGACAACTACGAAAAAAGGGGCTATAATAGATCAGGCAAAGGATCAAAGGGGGGACGGGAAATGGTTGGCCGTGGCTTAGGAAAAAGGAGGTTTGCGTATGGTTGATTGGATTATCGGCATAGGGATTTTTATAGCGTTTGTTGCCGTTGCCGGAAAGAAGGTCCGGGATATTCGGGCAGGAAGGCCCGGATGTGGCTGCGGATGCCCTGGATGCTCCAAGAGGGGCAAGTGCCATTGAGCAGGGGCCATAAAGAGGGAAGGCATGTTTTTAATGCAGGAACCCTGTCTTTTCAGGGTTTCTGTTTTTATTACATAAAACTCCATAGGAAAGAGGGGCATTCTTGTAATTTTTATAAGGCTTCATTGCTTTTAGGCGGATTTCTGCGTATAATGGAATGTGGGTAAAAATGGTGGCGCACACTCGGCAGAAGACAATTTCAATATACTTTGGTGCAGGGCGCCATAAAGGCAGATACATAAAAAGTTGAGGGATTTTGCCGTAAAATAGGTATTGAACCGGTACAATCCGTTACAAGAGAGGCTGCGGGAGTGCATCCGGTACAGAATGGAGGAAAAGATGTATAAAATTGTTGTGTGTGATTTAGACGAGACATTGTTAAGCGAGGACCGCAAGGTATGCCTTAGGAACCGGCAGGCCATAGAGCGGGCCAGGGAGCTGGGGGTTAAATTTGTGCCGGCAACGGGAAGGGGATACCGCACAGTAGAAGGTACCCTGGATGAGCTGGGGCTTTTGGGCAAGGAAAAGGAATATGTCATTTCTTTTAACGGCGGGGCCATTACAGAGAACAAGGATAACCGGTTATTGCACTTTGAAGGGATTACTTTTGCCATGGCGGATGAATTGTACAAACGTGGGCTGGCATATGATGTGTGTATTCACGTTTATACTAAAGAGGTGGTATATGTCTATAATTATGTCCAAAAGGAAAAAGCTTACCTGGACGGCAGGATGGAGGTAACGGAAATATTCGAGAAGAATATTGATTTCCTGAAAGGGCAGGAGATTGTCAAAGTCTTGTATATGAATACAGACTGGTCCTATCTGCAAGAAATTGAGGATGGGCTGCGGGACATTACGGGGAATATGGACGTAAGCTATTCCAGCAACCGGTATCTGGAGTTTAACTGGAAGGGGGTCAATAAAGGGAACGGGCTTTTAAGGCTGGCCGGGCTTTTGGGGGTCAAGAGGGAGGAAACCATGGCAATTGGAGACCATATCAATGACCTTTCCATGATTCGGGCAGCCGGGCTGGGGATCGGTATGCAAAATGCTGTAGAAGCCGTAAAAGAGGCTTGCGGCTATATTACAAAAGCTACAAATAACGCTGGGGGGGTCGGGGAAGCCATTGAGAAGTTTATCCTTAGGTGAGTTTTGTAGATTCAGGCAGTGCAAAATCGGATAGAATTGTTTGGTGAGGGCGGAGTTTATGGCAGAAATAGTAAATAAGGAAGAGAAGAAGAAAGACCCGGGGACAAGGGAAAGCCCGGAAGAAAAGGGGCAGGAGGAGCGGGGGCGGATCACGCGCCGTAAAAAAATGATGGAAAAAAGGATACGTAAAGCCCGCTTAATGAGGGGGATGCTTTGCCTGGGGCTGGTTGCCCTATGCGTCTGTACCGGGGTGCTGGCTGTAAGCCTGATGGGAAAAGGCGGCCAAGGGAAAAATACGGCGGCCAAAGACGGGGGTGCAAGGCCGGGATTAATGCCTGGGGAAGGGGATGTAAGGCCGGTCCGCCCGGTGTCGGAGATCGTTCCGAAAGAGACCGCGGAAGTCAGGCGGCCCCGCCTGGATATTCCCAAAATCGACGCTTTATATGGTATCCATGTGCAGGAAAAGGGATGGAGCCATTATTTTGCAGACCACCTGTATGGGATGGCGCCGGCGGGCAGATATATTACGGGCATCCGGGCTACTTTACATAATCAGCCTTCCGACATGACCGGAACCATCCAATATCAGGTGAATGTAAGCGGCAAGGGCTGGCAGGATTGGAGCTCCGACGGCCAGGAAGCGGGGGATGTTGCCGGGGGGACGCACCTGGAGGCCGTATGTATGCGCCTGACAGGCGACCTGGCAGATTACTATGATGTGCTGTACAGTGTTTTGCAAAATAACATTTGGACAGACTGGGTAAAAAACGGGGAGGAAGCAGGCGTGTCCGGCATGGGGCAGAGGGTCGACGGGATCCGCATTTCCGTGGTCCGTAAACAGCTGGAAGGGACGGCTTACGCAGGGGAGATTGACCCGTCCAAGCCTATGGTGGCCCTGACTTACGATGACGGCCCTTCGCAAAACGCAACGCCGCGGATCCTCGCAAAGTTAGCGGAGTGCGGCGGCCGCGCCACGTTTTTCATGGTAGGGAACCGGGCAGAAAAACATGGACATCTGATCCGGCAGATGGTGGCGCAGGGGTGCGAGGTGGCGAACCATACCTATGACCATACATTAATGACCAAGGTGCCCCCCGCGGAACTGGAAAGCCAGCTGGTTCGGACGAACCAGGTGGTCTTTAACGCCAGCGGCGTTACGCCGGTGGTGATGCGGCCATGCGGCGGCGCTACCAACGACGCGGGGATGGTAGTGGCAGGCACGATTTCCATGCCGGCTATCTTATGGTCGATTGATACATTGGACTGGAGGACAAAGGATGCGGAAAGTACCATCTCCGCCGTGTTGGACCATGTGCGGGACGGGGATATTATACTCATGCATGATTTGTATACGGCTACGGCAGACGCCAGCGACGTGGTGATCCCGGAACTGGTGAACCGGGGGTATCAATTGGTTACGGTCAGTGAGCTCTCTTCTTACCGGGGGGGCCTTCTGCCGGGCAGGTCTTATTCTCAGTTCCGTCCATAAAAAAATCCGCAATGCGGATTTTTTTATTTGGAAAGGGCCGCGATGTAAAGGGAAGGAATCTTAGGAATCCTGTCATATTCCCTTTCCCACGTTCATATTTTGGAAATAGCCAGTAGGGCAATGAGTGGAGGGGTGGCAGGCTTGAATGACAATTATTTGGATGTGCTGCAGAATTATGGCGGCGAGGAATGGGAAGTCCGCCGGGGACGGGGGGCGTGGATCTGTGGATGCCCCGAAGGCGTGAAGCTTTTAAAAGAATACCGAGGAAGTCTGAAACGCCTGGAATTTGAGGAAACGGTTTTAAAAGAATTGAAGGACCAGGGCATTTCCCAGGTAGACCAATATATCCGCAACCAGGACGGGGAACTGATTACCACCGGGGAAGACGGGACGAAATATATTTTAAAAGACTGGTTTGGAGACCGGGAATGTAATTTGAAAGACAGCCGGGAAGTCCTGTCCGCCGTAACCTGGATCGCCAGGCTGCACCGGGCGTTTCGGGCAATTTCCTGGCGTGGGGAGTGGAACCTGGGTTCCATGCAGCCGCCAGGGCTTTGTGCGGAGATGAGGCGGCATAGCCGGGAAATGAAACGGGTACGGACGTTTATCAGCAACAAACGGAAAAAAAGCGAATTTGAGCTGTGTGTCATGCAGGATTTTGCGGAATTTTACGAACAGGCCCTGATGGCGCAGAAGGGGCTGGAATTGTTGGAAAGCGGGCAAGAAGAAGGGCAACTTTTTTTATGCCATGGCGACCTGAACCAACATCATTTGCTCATGGGGGAAGGCGGCATAGCAGTGATTGAATTTAACCAGATGCACAGGGGGAAGCAGATGGCAGACCTGTACCATTTTATGCGGAAGGTTATGGAGAAACACGGGTGGGGGGAAGGCTTGGGCCTGGCTATGATGGAAAATTATGACAAAGTGCTTCCTATAGACGGTAAAGACCGGGAATGCCTGTATTACCTGTTCTTGTATCCGGAAAAATATTGGAAACAACTGAATTACTATTATAATGCCAACAAGGCATGGACTCCGGCCAAAAATGTTGAGAAATTACAAAAACTAAAGGAACAGCAGGAGGCAAGGAACCGTTTTATGTCCCAAATTAAATGAATTTCTTTTAATTTGCCTTCCTTTTTTGTATATCTTGTTATATAATACTACTATGAATTACCTCGCAGGAAGCTTTTGGCGGGGGAATATACAGGAGGGAGTATAACAGTTATGAAGGATTACATGAAAATCTATGAAGAGTGGCTGGGCAATCCATATTTTGACCAGGAGACGAAGGAAGAGCTAAAGGCGATCCAGGGTAATGAGGAAGAGATCAAAGAGCGGTTCTACATGGATTTGGAGTTTGGCACCGCCGGTTTAAGGGGGATTATTGGCGCAGGCATTAACCGGATGAACATTTATGTAGTGCGCCGGGCTACCCAGGGCCTTGCCAACTACATAATAAAGCAGGGGGGCGCTGCCAAGGGCGTGGCCATTGCCTATGATTCCCGCCGCATGTCGCCGGAATTTGCGGACGAGGCTGCCAGGACCCTGGCTGCCAACGGGATTAAGGCATACAAGTTTGAGTCTTTGCGCCCCACGCCGGAGCTTTCCTTTGCCGTGCGGGAACTGGGCTGTATTGCGGGCATCAACGTAACCGCAAGCCATAACCCGCCGGAGTATAACGGATATAAAGTATATTGGGAAGACGGTGCACAGTTTACCCCGCCTCACGATAAGGGCGTGACCGAGGAAGTGCTGGCCATCGAGGATCTTTCCACTGTGAAAACCATGAGTGCGTCAGACGCCAAGGCGGCCGGCCTGTATGACGTGATCGGCGCAGAAATTGACAGCAAATATATTGCAAATGTAAAGGCGCAGGTAGTCAACCAGGACGCCATTGACCAAATGCAGGACAACATAAAAATTGTTTATACCCCTCTCCACGGTACCGGCAATATACCGGTGCGCAGGGTATTGAAAGAAATCGGCTTTACCCATGTACATGTGGTTCCGGAGCAGGAGCTGCCGGACGGGGAATTTCCCACGGTCAGCTACCCCAACCCTGAGGCGGCAGAGGCGTTTGCCTTGGGCCTTAAGATGGCAAAAGAGATCGATGCGGACCTGGTGCTGGCTACCGACCCGGATGCAGACCGTTTGGGCGTATACGTAAAGGACAACAAGTCCGGAGAGTATATTTCACTGACTGGCAATATGTCCGGCTCCCTGCTGTGCGAGTACGTGTTAAGCCAGAAGGCGGCCCAAAACGCGATACCGGCAGACGGCGAGGTGGTTAAGTCCATCGTGAGCACCAACTTGATTGATGCCGTAGCGGCTTCCTATAACTGCAGGCTGGTAGAGTGCCTGACAGGCTTTAAATGGATCGGCCAGCAGATCCTGAAAGAAGAGGACACCGGCAAGGGCCATTACATGTTCGGCATGGAGGAAAGCTATGGCTGCCTGATCGGTACTTATGCCCGTGACAAGGATGCGGTTTCCGCCAGCGTGGCCTTGTGTGAAGCAGCCGCTTATTATAAAACTAAGGGCATGACCTTGTGGGACGCCATGGTGGCTATGTATGAAAAATACGGATATTACAAGGATGCCGTAAAGTCCATCGGGCTGTCAGGCATAGAGGGGCTTGCTAAGATCCAGTCCATTATGGAGAATTTCCGCACCAATACCCCGGAAGGCTTTGGCGATTACAAGGTGTTGTCTGCCCGGGATTATAAGCTGGATACCATTAAGGATATGGCTACCGGCGAAGTGGGGCCTACCGGGCTTCCATCTTCCAACGTGTTGTATTATGATATGAACGACAACGCATGGCTGTGCATCCGGCCGTCCGGCACCGAGCCAAAGATCAAGTTCTATTATGGCATAAAAGGCGCTTCTTTGGAGGATGCCGACGCCAAGTCTGCCGCTTTGGGCGACGCCCTGATGGAAGTGGTAAATAAACTGCTGTAAGGATTGAGAAGGGGGCTGCCATATTTGGGATGGCAGCCGGCCTGCAAAGGGATACAAAACCGGACATGGAAATACAAAGGCCATGTCCGGTTTTTCCATTATTATAAAGCAGGTGCTATGGACGGATATATTTGATAAAATACAAGGAAAATACGCGAAAGGGGATTTTATATGGTAGACTATCCGGTTCAATGTTATCGTGTCAGTTCCACCTTTCGGATGTTGGGGAGCCTGCCTGTGGAAGATGTGGAGCTTTACCTGACGGTCTGCGGGACAGAACGCTGCTCGCCGGACAAATTTTATGGCCCCATCGTGCGCAGGGATTACCATGTACATTTTATTTTGTCAGGCAAAGGGACCCTTGAGATGGACGGGAAGGCCTATTCGCTTCACCGGGGGCAGATTTTTGTGACAGTCCCGAATGTAAATGTTTTTTATTATTCGGATCCGGAGGATCCTTGGCATTATGCCTGGGTTTCCTTTAACGGGGCAAAGGCCGCGCTCTATTTGGAAAAGGCAGGGCTGACCCGGGAAAGCCCTATTCGGGATGTGCTTCTGGAACCGGAGGAATTCCTGTCTGTCATAGAAGAGATCCTGAACCATCATGAGATCACCATTGCCAATGAATTAACCCGGCCTTATTTGACTCACATTTTTAAGCAGAAAATGGATATTTCCCCTCAGGAATATTTGCTAAGCTACCGTTTGGAGCAAGGCAGCAGGCTGCTCCGGACCACAGGCATGTCCATACAGGAGATTGCCGGGGACATCGGCTATGAGAACCCCCTCACTTTTTCCAAAATGTTTAAAAGTGCATATGGGGACAGCCCTAGGAATTACCGGATGAAAGTGCAAGGGCAAAAGAAGGGTGAGCCTTTTACGGGCAATGGATAGGGATGAAATAAATAAGTGCCGCAAACGGGGATTTTGCGGCACTGGAAAAGTTTTATGGGATGGATTATTCCTCCGCCATTTTTTCATTCATGTAGTTGGCAATTTCGGGGAGGGATGAAAAAACATAATCGGATGTGTTCTGGATATGGAGTAAAGGGTTTTATCACAGGTATCGGGACCAGGGTCATTGGCCCGGCAAAAACAAGGTACAGCCGATTTCTTTATAATATTGAATTTTATTTTCGATGTCTTCCTTTCTTACCTCAAAGGCCAAAGCCAGGCAACCGGTGCAATAGAAGGAACAAGCGCCCCGGTTAATGAGTTTTTTGGT
Source organism: uncultured Lachnospiraceae bacterium (assembly GCA_910584845.1). Taxonomy (GTDB): domain Bacteria; phylum Bacillota; class Clostridia; order Lachnospirales; family Lachnospiraceae; genus Brotaphodocola. The sequence continues at coordinate 135,997 of CAJUDH010000002.1, read as the reverse complement.
TATGGCAATTTCATCGGGATCCAGTTTTTTGCCGCACTTTCTGCAATAGTGGGCAAACGGCGGGCGGGCCTGCATGGCCGGCGCCTACCTGGCGGCGCCTGGACAGCAGGCCAGGCGGCACCGGAACAGCTTGCAGTCATGGCCGGGCACATAGGCCGTGTGGTAATCCCGTTTGATGCCAATGTGCTCCCCGGTGAAAATGTCGGTAAGGTCAAAGCCATAGCCAGAGGCATAGGGAAGGCCCACATCGGCAAATATAAAGGAGATTTCCCGCCCTTCTTCATAAAGGTTATAATAGGCAAGGACAAATTCCTGATTGGAAAGGTGCTTGATAAAGGTGAAGAGCTTGTCTTTGACCCTGCGCAAAGGCTCTACGGCATCGTCGGAATCTTCTTCCGGCACCATTACGCTCCTTTTGCCCGCCAGGTAAGGGGGGCGGCATTCCGGGTCCTGGTTTATGGCGACCAGATCCGGGTTTAACAGGAGGCTTTCGATCCGGGGAGGCAGGTTGCGGATGTCCGCGCCCATGATCAGGGGAGCCCCCGACAGGCACCAGAGGGAGAACTGTATCCGGTATTCGCTGTCTGTGCAAGGTTTGCCAATGGCGGCATTGCCCTGGTTGTACATGCCTACGGTCAACATATCTAAGTCATTGAAGCAGTAGGGGCCGGATTGGCTTAGATGCTCCAACTGTGATTGGAAAATGCCCATGAAAGAACGGAAATTGTCAAAAATATCCCCGGTGGAACGGTAAGTATGGGCACCGATGGAACGCATCCAGTTCCAGGACTGCCCCGTGCCCCAGTTGCAGGCGGCGAACAGAATATCCCTTCCTGTGGCTTTGAGGGCCATGCTCATGGTCTGGTAACGGTTTACGCAATCGGCATTTTTCGGAAAATTGCAATAATCGTATTTCAGGTAATCTACGCCCCACTGGGCAAACTGCCGGGCATCGGCGAATTCGTGGTCATAGCTGGAGGGGTATCCGGCGCAGGTCAAAATACCGGCACAGGAATACATACCGAATTTGAGCCCTTTGCTGTGGACATAGTCGGCTACGGCCTTCATCCCGTTGGGGAATTTTTCCGGGTCCGGGACCAGGTTTCCGGACGGGTCCCTTTCTTTTAACGACCAGCAGTCGTCAATGACCACATATTCATACCCGGCGTCCCGGTATCCTTTTTCTACCATGGCATCAGCAATTTCGAATATAAGGTTTTCATGGATGTTTTTGCCAAACGTATTCCATGAGTTCCAACCCATGGGCGGCTTTGCTGCTATCATAACATATCCTCCTTTTTTGGTTTCTTGCCTGGCTGGCAACAGGTAAAGGGTACTTGCCTGCCCCTATCATAAATACCGCAAGGAAATTTGTCTATAGAATATTGTGCTATAAATATGACATAATTGGCATATATGAAGAAGCGCCCGCTATCTGGCCGGTTCCGGCCCTGCCATGTTTCTTTACTTGCGTCCGGTAGTAAAGTGTGCTACAATTTACAAGATATAAAATACATTTTGTTTGATATTCCGATCGGGTGGCCTTACAGGGCCGCCGGAAAAATCTGTGTGAGAATTGAGAGAGGAATCGTCCATTATGATGAATGTAACGTATGAGAGCACCAGAGGCGGGGAGAAAGGGCTGACGGCTTCCCAAGCCATCTTAAAAGGGCTGGCAGAGGACGGGGGGCTGTATATGCCGGTTTCTATCCCGAAGTTGGATGTCCCTTTAAGCCGGCTGGCAGGGATGTCCTATCAGGAAACCGCCTATGAAGTAATGAAGCTGTTTTTAACCGACTATACGGAAGAAGAGCTGAAAAACTGTATTAACCGCGCTTATGACAGTAAGTTTGACACGGAGGGAATCGTATCCCTGAAAAAGGCATCGGGGGCTTATTATCTGGAGCTGTTCCATGGAAGCACCATTGCCTTTAAAGATATGGCATTGTCGATCCTGCCGTATTTAATGACTACGGCGGCCAGGAAAAACCATGTGGAGAATGAGATTGTCATTTTGACAGCCACTTCCGGGGATACGGGAAAAGCGGCCATGGCAGGCTTTGCCGACGTGCCGGGGACCCGGATCATTGTGTTTTACCCCAAGGGCGGCGTAAGCCGGGTGCAGGAGCTGCAGATGGTCACCCAGAAAGGCGGGAATACGGCTGTGGTGGCGATCCATGGCAATTTTGACGACGCCCAGACTGGGGTGAAGAAAATATTTGGCGACCGGGGGTTTGGCGCGCAGCTGGCGGCCCAGGGGTTCCAGCTTTCCTCTGCCAATTCCATTAATATCGGCCGCCTGGTGCCCCAGGTAGCATATTATGTGTATGCCTATGGCCGGCTGGTCCGGGACGGGGAGATCCAAAGCGGGGATCCAATCAACATTACCGTGCCTACGGGGAACTTTGGCAATATTTTGGCGGCGTATTTTGCCAAACAGATGGGGCTGCCGGTAAAAACCCTGATTTGTGCATCCAATGATAACAAAGTGCTTTATGATTTCTTCCGGACCGGGACTTATGACAAAAAAAGGGAGTTTGTGCTGACCAGTTCCCCGTCCATGGACATCCTGATTTCCAGCAACCTGGAAAGGCTAGTCTATTTAAGCGCCGGCAGCGACGCCAACGTAAATAAGCGCCTGATGGAAAGCCTTAAGGATACCGGCGCTTATGAGGCGACAGAAGAGATGCGCAAAAGGATGGAAGACTTCCATGGGGGGTATGCTACGGAGGCGGAAAACGCCGCGGAGATCAAGAGGCTGTTTGACGAAACCGGTTACATGATCGACACCCATACAGGCGTTGCGTCGGCGGTATATCAAAAATATGTGGCAAAAACCGGGGACAAAACGCCGACGGTGATTGCTTCTACCGCCAGCCCTTATAAGTTTTCCCACAGCGTTATGGAAGCGGTGTTCGGAAACCAGGGGGATAAAGATGAATTTGCCATTATTGACGAGCTATGCAAAGTCAGCGGCGTGGCGGTCCCCCATGCGGTGGAAGAAATCCGCGATGCGCAGGTACGGCATAAAAGGGAATGCAGCGTAGACGCCATGGAAAACGTGGTGGCGGAAATCCTGGGGATGGCAAGGTAAAGCGGTTATCAAAACCTTTGCCCATATCCTGCAGCCGGCGGGTGTCCGGGAAAAATTACACAGATAAACTAAGGTACGAGTAGGAGGCTGCTATGATTAGCTTTGATGGAATTCCGGAAATAGAAGAGGAACTAAAGCAGGTAAACCGGCATTTAGAGCGTTTGTGCCAGTCGAACAGCGATTCGATGCAAAAAATGATGGATTGGATTTTGCAGTCCAGGGGCAAACAGATCCGCTCGATTATGACGCTGCTTTGTTCCAAGCTGAAAGGGAGGAAGGTAGATGCCACGGAAACAGCGGCAGTAATCGAGATGTGCCATACCGCTTCCCTGGTCCATGACGATATTATTGATAACGCAGATTTGCGCAGGGGGCAATTGTCCGTCCAGAAAAAATTCGGGCGGGAAATGGCAGTATATGCCGGCGATTTCCTGATTTTTGCTACCATTGCCCGGACCGGGCTAATGAACAAACTTTGGTACCGCACCATGTTTGCCAAACTGGAGCATATGTGCGACGGGGAAGTGAGCCAGCTGGACAACCACTTTAACACTTCCATTAACGAAGAACAATGTTTAAATAACATTATCGGTAAAACCTCCGCCATGTTTGTCATTGCCTGCGGCGCCGGCGCTTACGAGGGGAAATGCAATGCCAAAGAGAGGGCGGATATACAGGCATTCGGGGAAAATTTCGGGCTGCTTTTTCAGCTTCGGGACGATTTAATGGATTTTGTATGTTCGGATGTGGAGTCGCAAAAATCCATCCACAACGACTTTTGGTGTGGTTATTATACCGTCCCGGCGATACATACGTTTGGCCATCCGGTTTACGGGCCGGAACTAAAAAAGATTGCACAAGACCTGAAAAACGGCATACAGGGAGAAGATGTGGACGACCGGATTTCCGATTTGATCCAAAAGGCGGACGGTTATAACTATACCTTGTCCATGATTGAAGGCTATGCGGAAAAAGCCAAAAGGAATTTGGATGGTTTCCGTGATTCCGCGGCAAAGGCCAAGTTGATTGAAATTGTGGACGTATTTTTGGAAAGTGCAAAGAATTTTCCGATCCCGTCATAAAGGGGGACCGGCGGGAAACCATTTTCATATAAGGCCTTGAGGCCCGGCACCTTTACGGGGCCGGGCTTTTGGCCATTGCCGCAGGCAGCTTTCAAACGGGCATACGGGCCACGTCCGCAGGGCGCCGGTAAACCATAACCGGATCGGCGCAGTTGTGGAAAAATAGACAAACTCCCTCTATCCAAAATCCGGAAAATGTATTATAATAGTACAAGATAAGGCCTGGATTCCCGTAGGCGGGCGGACGGGCAAAAATAACAAAACGGAGGGCTATGTATTATGTTAGTATCGGCAACAGAAATGCTGAAAAAGGCGAAAGCGGGCCACTATGCAGTGGGGCAGTTCAACATCAACAACCTGGAATGGACCAAGGCGATCCTGTCTACAGCCGAAGAGCTGAAATCCCCGGTGATCTTGGGCGTGTCTGAAGGGGCCGGCAAGTATATGACCGGCTACAAGACGGTTTCCGCCATGGTAAAAGCCATGATTGAAGAACTGAACATCACGGTTCCGGTTGCCCTGCATCTGGACCACGGCAGCTATGAAGGGTGCTACAAATGTATTAAAGCCGGTTTTTCTTCCATTATGTTTGACGGTTCCCACTATCCCATTGAGGAGAACGTGGAGAAGACCAAAGAGCTGGTAAAAGTTGCCCACGCTATGGGCCTGTCCATCGAGGCTGAAGTCGGCTCCATCGGCGGCGAGGAAGACGGCGTGGTAGGTATGGGCGAGTGTGCAGACCCCAACGAGTGCAAAGCCATCGCGGATCTGGGGATTGATTTCCTGGCTGCGGGCATCGGCAATATCCATGGCAAATATCCGGAAAACTGGCAGGGCTTAAGCTTTGACACCCTGGCGGCTATCCAGGAGAAGACCGGGGAGATGCCTTTGGTGCTTCATGGGGGCACCGGGATCCCGGCGGACATGATTAAGAAAGCGATTGACCTGGGCGTGGCCAAAATCAATGTAAATACCGAGTGCCAGCTGTCCTTTGCGGCGGCTACCCGCGAGTACATCGAAGCCGGAAAAGACCAGCAGGGTAAGGGGTTTGACCCCCGCAAGCTCCTGGCCCCCGGTGCAGCGGCTATCAAAGAGACGGTAAAAGAAAAGATGGAGCTGTTTGGGTCTGTGGGTAAGGCATAAAATAAAAATAAAAATACCACTTGCATTTTTGCCATAGATGGTATATCTTATTTAAGGAACGATGATGTTCTTCGAACGGGGGGCATCATCGTTCCTTTGTGTTTTAGCAGGAAAGCGGGCCGCATAAAACGCAAACGTTCCGCAAAGGTGCGTATTTCGCGTTAGGGAAGGCGGTTGCCGGCGCGGCCATGCTTTGGTGCGGGGCCGGTAATCCAGGCTTTTTGCCCTACACCATAGGGAAGTTCAGAGGAGAGGAAGGGGAAATCTATGAGCGAAATCGTAAATGTTACCGAGATTTTTGGCAAAAATGTGTTTAACGAGGTGGTGATGAAAGAGCGCCTCCCCAAAAGCGTGTTTAAAAAGATGAAAAAGACCATCGAGGACGGTGCGGAATTGGATCCCTCGATTGCCGACGTGGTAGCCCATGCCATGAAGGACTGGGCGATTGAGAGGGGCGCCACCCATTATACCCATTGGTTCCAGCCGCTTACCGGGGTCACTGCGGAAAAACATGATTCTTTTATATCTGCGCCGGATACGGAAGGCCGGATTATTATGGAATTTTCCGGCAAGGAGCTGATCAAGGGCGAGCCGGATGCCTCTTCTTTCCCCTCCGGAGGCTTGCGCGCCACCTTCGAGGCCAGGGGATATACCGCATGGGACTGTACTTCCCCGGCATTTTTGCGGGAGGACGCCATCGGCGTGACTTTGTGCATCCCTACGGCGTTTTGTTCGTACAAGGGCGAGGCGCTGGATCAAAAGACCCCTTTATTGCGTTCCATGCAGGCCGTTGACCGGCAGGCTTTGCGGATCTTACGTCTGTTCGGAAATACCACGGCTAAAAGGGTATGCCCTTCCGTAGGGCCGGAACAGGAGTATTTCCTGGTAGACCGGGCCAAATATTTACAGAGAAAAGATTTGATCTATGCGGGGCGCACCTTGTTTGGGGCTATGCCGCCCAAAGGCCAGGAGCTGGAGGACCATTACTTTGGCGCCATCCGTGAACGGATCGGTTCTTATATGAATGAGGTGAACGTGGAACTGTGGAAGCTGGGGGTTACGGCAAAAACCCAGCACAACGAAGTGGCGCCGGCACAACATGAACTGGCCCCCATTTATGACCAGGCTAACCTGGCGGTAGACCATAACCAGATGGTGATGGAGACGTTGAAAAAAGTGGCCGGCCGCCATGGGCTGACCTGCCTGCTCCATGAAAAGCCTTTTGCCGGAGTCAACGGGTCCGGCAAACATAATAACTGGTCGTTGATTTCGGATGACGGGGTGAACTTGTTAAGCCCCGGCGATACCCCCCACGAAAACATCCAATTTTTGCTGGTGCTAGGCTGTATTTTAAAGGCTGTGGATGTCCATGCAGATTTGCTTCGGGAAGCCGCGGCCGATGTGGGCAATGACCACCGCTTAGGCGCCAACGAGGCGCCGCCGGCTATTATTTCCGTATTCCTGGGGGAACAGCTGGAGGATGTGATCGACCAGCTTTGCAGCACAGGGGAGGCCACCCGTTCCAAAAGGGGGGGGACGCTGAAGACAGGGGTAGCTACGCTGCCGGATTTGGACCAGGATGCAACGGACAGGAACCGGACTTCACCTTTTGCTTTTACGGGCAATAAGTTTGAGTTCCGCATGGTAGGTTCTTCTGATTCCATTGCCCCTCCAAACGTAGTATTAAACACCATTGTCGCGGAGGCGTTTAAGGGGGCGGCCGACGAGCTGGAAAAGGCGCAAGACTTTGACACGGCAGTTCATGATTTGATTAAACGTTTGTTAAAAGAACATAAGAGGATTGTATTTAACGGCAACGGGTATTCGGATGCCTGGGTGGAGGAGGCAAAAAAGCGTGGCCTGCCGAATATCCGTTCTATGGTAGAGGCCATTCCGTCCCTGACGACCGAGAAGGCAGTAAAACTGTATGAGGAATTTGGCGTATTTACCCGGGCCGAGCTGGAATCCCGGGCCGAAGTGGAGTACGAGGCCTATTCCAAGGTGATTAATATTGAAGCGAAGACCATGATTGACATGGCGGGAAAGCAGATTATCCCTGCGGTGGTCCGCTATACCACACAGCTGGCCAACTCCCTCAATTCCGTGAGAACGGCATGCCCGGAAGCGGATGTCAGCGTGCAGGCAGGTCTGCTGATGGAAACATCCGGACTTTTATCCGATATGAAAGCGGCTTTGGCCGCCTTGGTTGACGTGGCCGACGAATGCGCGTCCATGGATGCAGGTTCCGGGCAGGCCCACGCCTACCATGACCGTGTGGTCCCGGCCATGGCCCGCCTTCGCCAGCCGGCAGACCGGCTGGAAATGATTGTAGATAAGGAATTGTGGCCATTCCCCAGTTATGGAGATTTGATTTTTGAGGTATAAAGAAAACAGGGCCGGCCCGGGGCGGAAAATACCCTGCCCCGGACCGGCCATAGTTTTATGTTTTCATGCGCGTTCCAGCCAATAGCGCAGACGCGACATGAGAAGGCCTAAATCCAACGGTTTGGTGATATGTTCATTCATGCCGGATTCCCGGCTGGCCAGTATATCGTCGGTAAACGCGTTGGCGGACATAGCCACAATGGGGACAGAAGAGGCGTCCGGGCGGGGCAGGGCCCGGATCGCCCGGGTTGCCTCGTGGCCGTTCATCATAGGCATCTGGATGTCCATGAAGATCAGGTCATAGTAGCCAGGCGGGCTATCCCGGAAAATGTTCAGGGCTTCTTGGCCGTTAACGGCACTTTCTACTATGACCCCTGTGGTGCCCAGGATTTCTTCTGCAATTTCCCGGTTCAGTTCGTTATCTTCCACTAACAGGACCCTTTTGCCGTCAAAGGACAATTCCCCGAAGGCACCAAGCGGGCCGTCAGCCGGCGGGCCGCCGGGTTTTGGATCTGCCGTATCCTGCTGCTTGAGGATCAGGGTGACGGTAAAACGGGATCCGGCGCCGGGCTGGCTTTCGATATGGATCTGCCCATTCATCATATGGACGATGTGCTGGGTGATGGTCATTCCCAGCCCGGCCCCCTCGATTTTGCTGGTTCGGGAATCTTCCGCACGGCTGAAGGGGTCAAATATTTTTTTGATATATTCTTGGCTCATGCCGATACCATTATCCCAGATGGCAAATTCATAGCACCCATACCCCTGCTCCTTGGCGGGGGTTTCGGAAATCTTCATTTGGATCGTACCGCCCGGGGGCGTATATTTAACTGCGTTTCCCAAAATATTCATGAAAATTTGCTGTAGACGGACCATGTCCCCAATAATGTTTGGGTGTGCTATATCCAAAGGATAGATCATGAATGTATGGCCTTTTTCCTGGGCAGGTACCCGGATCATGGCTTCCAGGTTCCGGATCATATCGGATAAGGAAACCGGATCATGGGACAAGGCAAATTTACCGGATTCGATCTTGCTCATGTCCAGGACTTCGTTGATCAGGGAAAGCAGGTGTTGGCTGGACAAGCCGATTTTATTTAAACAGTCCAAGACCCGGTTTTTGTCATCTAAATGGGAAGTGGCGATGGCCGCCATACCGATAATCCCATTCATGGGGGTCCGGATGTCATGGCTCATGCGGGAAAGGAATTCGCTCTTGGAAGCATTGGCATGGTTGGCGGCATCACAGGCTTCTTTGAGCGCCCGGCGTTCCCTGGCCTCTTTTCGTTTGCTTTCCGTAACGTCCTGTGCCGCATAGAGGGCGGTTTTGGGATGCCCGTCCACGGTTTGGGCCAACACCACAGTGGCACGGATCCACTGGTCCTCTTTCGCTGCCCCTTCGCCACCTTTCCTTTTTTGGCGGTATTCAACGGCTACGAAATGGTGTTCTGGGTTCAGGGTACGGACCAGGTTTTGAGGGTCCATGACCGACAGGTATTCTTTTGAATCTTCGGGATGGATAAAATGTTCGGCATATGTGTGGATTGCGGAAGAATAACGGTTCCAGTTGCCTAACACCTGCCCCACCTCCCTGCGCTGGGTTACCGTGCGGAAAGTGTCATATTCTAGGTCAATGTAATAGGTGGAAAAAAACATGCTGCTTAAGCCGCTGATAATGTAAGCTTTTTCCTGTGCGGACCGCAGGCGTTCTTCTTCCTGGAATTTTTTCCTGGTGATGTCCCTCCCCAAAATGTTGACCATGGTGTTATCTTCTTGGCGGATATAGAGGATCCGTGATTCAATCCACCGCAAATGCCCGTTCTGGATCCGGAACTGGCAGGCTTCTTCCAGGTAATTTTCCGTTTCTGCCGCTTTTTCCCGCAAATGTTCCAGGGAAAACAGTTTTTGGAACATTTGGCGGTCTTCTTCATAAACAAACGTGGATAAAGCACGTTCAAAAAAACTGCGGTAATCTTCGGGGGCAGTTTTTCCCAGGCCCTTGCCTTCGCCTAACCAGACCGGTTCGTATTGGCCTGTGTCTAAATGGACCGTATTCATCATGGAATAGCGGGACTTGACTATGGCGGCCAGCCGCATATCCTGAAGGCGGTGTTCCAGTTCCTGATGGATTCGTTCGTCCACGTCCTGCATAGCCAGGACCACATAGCTTGTTTCTTTATTTTTCTGGCTCAGGTGGGCAGTTACCGAAACATACCGCTGCCATCCCCCTATTTGCTGAAGGCACAAAAAGTCAACTTTTGGGATGCCGGCCAACCGGGCTTTGCGGATGGATTCCAGGGAAAATTTTTGCAGGAATTCATGCCGGTAGCCTTCATGGATTTGGGGCTGGATATAAGATTCTATGACAGCGTCCCATTGGAGGAGCTCCATCATTGCGTCCGGGTAAAGGTTTTTGTCCATCCGGACCGGGTTTACAATACCGGTCTCCAAGCCGATGATGCAGATGAAGAAGTTTTGTTCCCCTAGGGAATGGATGATTTCCTGGTTGCGCAGGTGGATTTCTTCCCGTTCTATGCTTTCCCGGTAAATCTCATGGATGTCTTTGATATAAAGCATAATGGTATGGCTGGTATCGGAACAGTTGGTGTCTGGTACCACTTCCATAATGTTCCAGCGGAACCCGTCGCCGGATTTTCGCCGATAAACGAAGCTTAATATTTTCTGGCCGGAACGGAGCGCGCTTTTTAAATTTTCCGCCTGCGTAAAAGCAAGGAAATTCCGGATGTCATCTTTATGTACATGGCCGTTTCGGACAAATAGCCTTAGCCATTGGGAAAGGCTTTGGGTATCGTAGTTGGTATGGAGAAGGTCCTGGGGGTTGGCTTTAATCACGTTATAGGTATCCTGGCTTAAATTGGCACGCAAGATTTTATGGTAGCTGTAGACGGATGCTTCCAGGTGGGGGGTTACGGTGATCAGGAATGCCGGCACCTGGTTTTCCCACTGGATCCGGGTGGCCACAATGTCTGCCGCGTCGCCAAACAGGCTTCCATATGTGATGGAGCGGTTTTCGTAGCGGTCCCCAATGGTAATCAAGGGGCAGTTGCTGCAGCACTTGCTAAACAGCTGGTGGCAGGGGGTTCCCACCTGGACGTGAGGGGCCACTTCTTTTACCCGGCGGTTATAATACAAGATCCCGTGGTCTTCTTCCCGTATGACGTAGATGCCGGTCATTTGCATGGCATCCAAAATTTTTTGGCCATTTTTAATGTCCATGTAGGTATCCTCCTAAAGTGCGGATAAAGATTAATGTCTGTCAGGCACGCCCTTAACCTTTGCCGCTTACGGCATTGCGGCCAGGCACATAAGGGGTCCTGAAAACGTAGCCTGGATCCGAAACAGCATCGGTATAAATACAGCAACGGCAAAGGGAGAAACGGTTATGGACCGTTACCTGATATGTATAGTAACATAGAACCGGGAGAAAATCAATTTCCAGAAAAGGACAGGGATATAATGGAGACGGGATAAATGGGGTATGGCCGGGGCCTTACGGATCCGGTGAGCCGGTCTTTGCCGGCCGGGTGCAGGCCCGGGCCAGAATCAGGGTAGAAATAGGAAAAGGGCAAAAAAGGCCTGGCACCCATGGCCTTGGCGTCTTTCAAACGCGGCGGCCATAGAAGCCAAACCTTCCGGTCCTGCCTGCCAGGCATAAAGGCTAGGGCTTGGCAAAAAGTAAAGGGCAGGGCAGCCTAATCGGGGACCCATGCGCCGTCTTTGTTGATCTTGTAGCCGTCGACAATGGTGTCTGTGGCCATGGAAAAGGCGTTGGTTTCCATTGTCCTGCGGAAATAATACCATACGCCATTGATTTCGTACCAACCGGTAACGGCTTCTCCGGACGGCCCTACATAATAAAATAGCCCGTCGGTGCAAATCCACTTATTGGTGGCCATGGTGCCGTCTTCATTGATCCAAAACTGCCCGCCATTGGTTATTACCCAACGGTTGGTAGCCATAGTGCCGTCTGCGCTATAATAATACCAGGAATCCCCTTTTGCCACCCAGCCGGTCTCGGCAAAACTAACCATGGCGCTGGACAACATAAGGGATACCGCTATCACCCCGGCCACGAAAACTTGATTTTTACGTCTCATTTTTTTCCTCCTTCCACTTTTCAAATTTTCCAATTTGCCTAACATAATCATACTTTTTCCTATACTATTTGTCAATAATTTTCTATAAAGGCTTTTAACTGATTTTCCTCCCGGGTAGCCGGCCCCTTAAAACCGCCCATGGTTGCGAAAATATAGGGCCTATGGTATAATCGCAACGAGACGATGCCAGCATCAAATTGCGTCCGCCGGCGGAGGCAAAGGCAAATGGTGTGTATCCCCAAAGTTCCATGTCCGAGGGCATGGCGGCGGATATATTTTAAGGAGGAAATTTATGTTTTGTTCAAAATGCGGGAATCAGAATCCGGAGGAAAGCAAGTTTTGTGCTGCTTGCGGTTCGCCGTTACAAGAAGGAGGGAAAAATACCGGGCAAACAGGGCCGGACCTAAACCCGTCCGACAGCCAGGGTGAGGCCCCTGGCCAGGTGCAGCCACAGCCGTTTGCGGTCCAGGGCCAGCATCCAGGTTACGGCCAGCCAGAAGAGGGTGGGCAGGCATTTGGCCAGGGGGCCCCTGCCGGGCCGCCCCACGTGGATCCGGGGACAGGCAACGGCATCAAAAATCCCTATGATATGGCATTGGTAGTTTTGCCCCTGATTTTTTCATTCCTTTATTTCATAAAGGCAGTACGGACAATCCCCAGGATTTATTATGTCATGAAAGCGGTTGGAAGCATGATTTCGGGATTTATGCCTTTTATTATCGTGCTGTATCAGATTGGGAACATGACGGTTGCTATACTGAGTATTGCTGCCTGCGTGGCATTGGCATATGTTTTGATCGTATTTGCTGCCCGCAGGACAAGGGGGAATACGGAGCAGCTATATATGGGGGTTATAGGGGCGGCTGTTTTGAGGGTTGCCGCCGCTATGGCAGAATTCCTGCTTTTTGCCCTTTTTAATTTTTTTATCTCTACTTTTTATTCCCCCCTGGCTTTTGCCAAGACGTTTTTTTATGCAGCCGTCACTGCCGGAAGCCTGCTAGGCCTCCTTTATTTATCAGGTATGAAGCCTTTTGCGGGGAAGAAGAAAGAGGAATTGCTGGCCATGGCAAAAGGGCTTTACCCGCTGTTTCGGGATGAAACGGTAAATATTTTCAAGAAGATAAAAGTATGGATGGCCGAAGGCCAAAAGAGGCGGGGGGATCCTGGTTTTGGCGCGGCGCAAAACGGCTTTTCGGAAAATGAGGCTGCTTCTGGCGGTATGGCAGGGGCTGGCCCGCAAGGCTTTGGCGGCATGGCAGGAAATGGCATGGCGGCGGACAGGGGCCCCGGGGGCTGGGCAAGGGGGCCTGTGCCCATGAAGACGGACAGGAACTTTCTGCTGGTGGTCATTTTCAGTATCCTGACCTGTGGAATTTATGGATTTTATTTTATCCATACCATGGCAAAGGACATTAATATCATATGCGCGGGGGACGGGGAGAAGACGGCAGGTTTGGCGGAATATATCCTTTTTAGCATCCTTACTTGCGGGATATATGCCTATATTTGGGATTATAAATTTGAAGACCGCCTGGTCAGGAACGGGCTTAGATATGGGGTGCTTATCAGCGAATCCGGAAGTACCGTACTGCTTTGGAAACTGTTTGGCACATTCCTATGTGGGATTGGGCTGATTATGGCGCCTTATATCCAGGTAAAAAACCTGAACTACTTGTCAAAGGCATATAATGAAAAACATTTCCGGTAAAGCGTGGGCCAGACGGCTTAGCCGGATCGTCAAAGGGGAGTTTGGCGCAATAGGCGTTATTGCCGGATTTTATCTGGTGTTGCAGGGGATGGGCATCACTTGCCCTATCCTTTTCCTGACGGGGGTATCTTGCGCCGGGTGCGGGATGTCCCGGGCGTGGCTGTCTTTATGCAGGCTGGACTTAGCGGGGGCGTTCCATTACCATCCGTTGTTTTGGCTGCCCATACCTGGGGCTATCCTCCTTTTTTTCAAAAGGCATATGCCAAAAAGGTGGTTTGTGGCCATGGGCACGGTTATGACGGCGCTTTTTTTGGCCGTATATCTTGCCCGGATGTTTACCCCACAGGATAATATTGTGGTGTTTTGCCCCAAGGAAGGTTTTTTGTACCGGGTTTTCGCCATGGTTTCCGGTTGGTAGGGACCGCTTCAAAGCCGCGGCTGAAACGGTTTGGGCAGAGGGGGCAGCCATGGGAAACGGATTGGGGGCAGATAAAGAAAACGGGGTGGCAAAAGCCGCCCCTTGTTTGATTTGCGCCTGCCTGTTTAAAGGCGCCCTAAGCCACAAATGCGTACATGACGATATAATGGCATAAGCTTCCGCCCATGACAAACAGGTGGAAAAGTTCATGGGAACCGAAATTTTTAAAGCGCCCGTTGAAAAGGGGGAGCTTCATGGCGTAGATGACCCCGCCGACGGTATAAATAATGCCACCAGCCAACAGCCAGATAAATGCGCTGTGGGGCATGGCCTCAATAATTTTTTTAAATGCCAGCAGGCAAACCCAGCCCATGGCAATGTAGATCAGGGAAGAGAACCATTTGGGGCAGGTGATCCACAAAGCGTTGATGGCGATCCCTGCCAGGGCGATCCCCCATACCAGGGCCAACATGGTCCAGCCGGTCTGGTCGCCTAAAACAACCATGCAGACCGGGGTATAAGTGCCGGCGATCAAAATAAAGATCATCATATGGTCTACTTTGCGCAGGATCTGGTTCACTTTTGGAGAGATGTCCAGGGTATGGTAGAGGGTGCTTGCAGCGTAAAGCAGGACCATGCTGACGATGAAGACAGCCAGGGCCAACATATGGGCGTGCTGCGGGGTGTGGGCCGCTTTTACCAACAGGGGGGTAGCGGCGGATAATGCCAAAAGCATGGCAATAAAGTGGGTAAGCGCGCTGCCAGGGTCTTTGATTTTAAATGTCATAAAAATGCCTCCTTGCTTGCTTATAGATGAGATGCCAGAAAGTGGCATGGCAATAACCGCAATACATAGTTTTGAAAACTATATTATGATGTTTAATATACTATACTACTTTGGCGGGAAAAATGCAAGCCATTTAAAAAAATTGAAAGATTTGTTATCTGAATTTGGCAGAGCCATGGCCGCCGGACGGGTCCTTTTATTCCGGATTTTATTTTAAGGGAAAGGAAGGGGATGGGAATATGTTGGAGCTGTTGTATGAAGACAGGCAGATTTTGGTAGTGTGGAAACCGGCGGGTGTGGAATCCCAGGCGGCCCGCGGGCTGAATGCGGACATGGTCAGCGAAATCCGCCGACATATCCACAATTTTTCCCCGGGCAGCGCAGAGCCTTATGTAGGGGTTATCCACAGGCTGGATAAGCCGGTGAGTGGCATTATGGTTTATGCAAAAGACAAAAAGGCAGCTGCTGCCCTTAGCCGGCAGATCGAAAACGGCTCTATGAAAAAACAGTATTTGGCTGTAGTTTGTGGAAAAGTACCCCAAAATGTGGATAAGTTTGTGGATTACCTGTTGAAAGACAAGGGGCAGAACCAGTCGCGGATTGTGGATAAGGGGGTAAAAGGGGCAAAGAGGGCGGAACTTCTGTTTCGCGAATTGGAGAAGGCCCAAGACACGGATAACCGTTGGCTGGCCTTGATGGAGGTTACGCTGCGGACGGGGAGGCACCATCAGATCCGGGTCCAGATGGCCGGCCATGGCCTGCCCTTGTGGGGGGACCGGAAATACAACCCTTCCTTTGCCGGGGAGAGCAAGGGCGGGGGCAACATTGCCCTGGCGTCCCACCGGTTGTCATTTAACCATCCGTTGACCGGGGAGGCCATGGTTTTCCAGCGGACTCCCACCGGGGGGGCATTTGCAAAATTCCATTTATGCTGTTGAAACATGTTTGGCCGCGGGCGCATAGGGCAAGTCCGGGCCTTATGGCCGGGGCTTGCCGAAGGGCAAAACCGGTGGCGACATTTTGCCATATATAAGAAACGGTTTACTCTTTACGGGCCGAAAAGAAAATGATATGATTAAGCCAATATAATTTGGGTTTTCCAAAAATTAAAAACGGGAGGGTAAATCCATGAAAAAGGGGAATCAGATTTTTGAAGAACGTTTGGAGCGCCATATTGACGAGCTGAAATGGCTGTATATGGAATTGTATGATAACCAGGGTTTTTTTGATGATTTGCTAAGCCGCCTCCGGCAGTTTTATGAGGAGCGCAGCCTGCCCTTGAAAAAGCTGGACCAGGAGAGGGAGAAGGACCCCGGCTGGTACCGCAAAAACGGCATGTTGGGGATGATGCTGTATGTGGACCAGTTTGCCGGGGATTTGAAAGGGGTACGGAAAAAACTGGATTACATCAAGCGGTGCAACGTAAATTACGTGCATCTGATGCCGCTGCTGGATACGGTGGAAGGCCGGTCGGACGGCGGCTACGCCGTAGCGGATTTCCGGAAGGTACAGGAAAAGCTGGGGACCATGGAGGACCTGGAGAAGCTGGCAGACCAGTGCCATAAGCAGGGGGTCAGCCTGTGCCTGGATTTCGTGATGAACCATACTTCGGAAGACCACAAGTGGGCCAAAAAGGCCAGGGCCGGGAAACAGGAGTACAAGGACCGGTATTTCTTCTTCGACAATTATTCCATGCCTGCCATGTATGAAAAAACCGTGCCCCAGGTATTCCCCACCACGGCCCCGGGGAATTTTACTTACCTGCCGGATATGCAGGAGTTTGTTATGACCTCGTTCTACCCCTACCAGTGGGATTTAAATTACCGCAACCCGGTGGTGTTCAATGAGATGATGTACAATTTCCTGTATTTGGCCAACCGCGGGATCGACGTACTGCGGATTGACGCGGTGCCCTACATCTGGAAGCAGGTGGGGACGGACTGCCGCAATTTGCCCCAGGTCCATACGATCGTGCGTATGATGCGCATGATCGGGGAGATTGTGTGCCCCGGGATTGTGCTCCTTGGGGAGGTGGTTATGGAGCCGGAGAAGGTGGCGCCATATTTTGGCACGGTGGAAAAGCCGGAATGCCATATGCTTTATAACGTAACCACCATGGCCACTACCTGGCACACGGTAGCTACCGGCGACGTGAGGCTGCTGAAACGGCAGATGGAGATTATTAGTTCCCTGCCTTCCGACTATACCTTCCTTAATTACCTGCGGTGCCATGACGATATTGGATGGGGGCTGGATTACCCGCTTTTGGAGTCCTGGGGGATGTACCAGGTGCCCCATAAAAAATATTTAAACGATTATTTTACCGGAAAATGGCAGGACAGCGTAAGCCGGGGCGAATTGTACAATGAAGACCTGGTGACCGGCGACGCCCGGTTCTGCGGCACGACCGCATCCATGTGCGGCGTGGAGAAGGCAGGCTTTGAGCAGGACGAGGAAGCTACGGACGCCGCCATCCAGATGGATGTGATGCTCCATGCCTACATGCTGTTTTTATCGGGCATCCCTATGCTCTACAGCGGGGACGAGATTGGCCAGGTCAACGACTATACTTATAAAAACGACCCCAACAAGGCGGCGGATTCCCGCTATATCCACCGCGGCAAATTCCAGTGGAATCTAGTGGACAACATCAGCCATCCGGATACGGTGCAGGGCAAACTGTTTGGGCGGCTGGACCAGCTGGAAAAAATCCGGGGGCAGGAAAAGGCATTTGATGCTTCGGCCGGCTTTTGGACATTGGAAACCTGGGACAACGCCGTGCTGGGCTTGGCCCGGGAGGGCAAGGACGGAAAACTGGTCGGCCTGTTCAACTTTAGCGGGGAGCCGAGGGTTGCCTGGATTGATGAGGGCGACGGGGAATACCAGGACTTGCTGACGGGGGCTGTGATGAAGGCTTCCGGCGTGCGGGTAGACGGACATGGATTTTATTGGCTGAAAAGGATGGCTTAGCCAATTCGCCATTGGCACCCATAAATGGGGGGCATTTCCGGAACCTGCTTTCAAAGCCGCGAATAATTTTGTTTATCTGGGACAGAATATTTCCTGTACAAAAGAAGTACAAATCAGAAATAGGTGAGTCCATGGGTAAGCCGAATAAGAAACTGAAGAAAATTTTATTTATTTTGGGAATCACAGGCGCAGTATATGGGACGTTCCGGTTTCTGCTGCCGCTTGTGGTTCCTTTTTTAGCAGCATGGGCACTGGCCCTGGTTTTGCGCCCGTCGTCGTCCTGGCTGGCCCGCCGCTGCCAAATCAAGGTATACCGGAGGCACTGGGGAAAACCTACCTGCCAAAGGGAAGGGGCCGTAAAAGTTTTGGGCCCTCCCGTGGGGCTGGTGGGGGTGGCCGAGCTGCTGGTGGTTTTTGCCTTGCTGTCATGGGCCTTTTATTTTGGGGGGCGCAAATTGTGCCTGGAGGCTGGGATGTTCCTGGAACAAATCCCCCATTGGGTGGAAGAGGCCGACCAATGGCTGACGGCCCTTTGCCATCAGGTAGAAGACTGCTTTTGCCTGAACCCCGATTGCATGGTGATTCTAATGCGGGAAATGCTAAAGGGTTTTATGGAAAGCCTGAAAAAAGGGGCTATGCCTTACTTAATGGTGAATTCCGTCTCCGTTTTCCGGTGGGGGATCAAGGCCATGGTAATGGCTACGATCCTTTTGGTGGCCATAGGGATGGCGTTGCAGGAAATGGAAGTGTGGAAAAAACGGTGCCTCCGGTCGGCTTTTCGCCAGGAGTATTCCATTATCGGCCACCGGCTCGCCATCGTTGCCAATGCGTATCTGAAAACCCAGGG
The DNA here is from genome assembly GCA_910584845.1 of uncultured Lachnospiraceae bacterium. Classification (GTDB taxonomy): domain Bacteria; phylum Bacillota; class Clostridia; order Lachnospirales; family Lachnospiraceae; genus Brotaphodocola. The sequence goes on along the minus strand of CAJUDH010000002.1, from coordinate 117,445 downwards.
GGTGATTATGCTCCTGACTACGGTGGTATGTACGGCGGGGCTGTGGTTTTTAAAAAACCCTTATTACATTTTGGCCGGCGTGGGCATAGGCATCCTGGACGCCCTTCCTGTTTTCGGTACAGGGACTGTATTAATCCCCTGGGCGGTCCTCCAGTTTGTGAAAAGGAAGTGGGTGCGGGGCCTGGTGCTGCTGGGCCTGTATTTTGCCTGCTATTTAATCCGGGAATTTTTGGAGGCGAAAATGATGGGGGACCAGGTGGGGCTGTCGCCATTGGAGACGCTGATTTCCATTTATGTCGGTCTACAGCTTTTCGGGGTTTTAGGGCTGTTTTTAGGGCCGGTAGGGTTGCTGCTGATTGAAGATTTGGTGGAACATTTTACTGCCGACGACGGGTAAAGGTGTGGTGCCATATCCGGAAACGGAAGAACATTTGTCCGGGGCAGGGGAAAGGCCCTGGCGGGCGGTTTGCCTGCCAGGGCCTTTCCCGGCTGCCGGGAAACGTGCCGCTTATAAACGGGGCGGGCACATCAGAAACGGTATGGGAGGACGGCAACCGTGCGACAAGGATATTGCTTTTTGGGTAAAGGGTTGCTATAATGGGAAAAGCCGAAAGGGGAAATCATGTGGCGGGGCTTTGTTACAGGGAAGGGAACTGGGCCTGTAGCTTTTGCAGCATTTCCTGGGCCTTGTCCGTCCTTTTGCGGATAATATCCATATCCGGGATTTCAATATCATGGATCAGCATATTGCGCAGTTTGCGCAGGGATGCGATTTGGTTGATAGATTCCTGATCCAACAGGTTTAACCGCTTTAGGGTGTTAATATTAAATGCGCCCCGCTGCTTAGGGGAATTGCGGTAAGCGATCCGGTTTAACAGGTTTTCCAGGGGGACCCAGCTGTCGTAAAAACTGCGGATCGTCGCTGCGGTTTCTTCATTTTCATGGCTGCCGGCCCTTAGTTCCTGATAAGTTTCATAATGTTTGGCGTCGCCGGTAATTACCTGGTCAATAATTTGTTGGGAAATGTTCCTTTTATCTTTTTCGAATTTTACGGATTTCATTATTGGCTCAATGGCCTTAACGCTGTTTATTTCCAGACGGCTGATCAGCTTGTACAGCAGTTCGATGTCCCCCATGCGCAATTCCACGTCTTCTTTCCGGAAATTGTTGCTTAGGTAATTGTATAAATAGGAGGCCAGGTCGTATTGGCTGTCGAATGATGACTTTTTGTTGAGGATCCGCTTGTTGCCGGCGCTTTGGAGGCGCTCTAAGGCAATTTCGCCGGACAGGACCAGGCCGTTTAGTTCATCAATAATGGCCAGCTCTTCCTCGGACAGGTTGCCTTGGAGGGGCTTATATACCAGGTCATGCTCCACTTCTGACCAGGCGTGCATCAACAGGGAGGCTACCTGTATTTCCAGGTGGGCGGAGGCGTAGCGCTGCTGGGAGTGGGCCAGGGAATCTATTTTCAGCAGCCCCCGGTAATGGGTGGCCCAATAACCGGAAAACCGCCGGTTGTAAGTGGGGGGTTCCGACTGCTCCGGGAAATGGCGTATATTCTGGATGTCGAATAAATCGCCGATCAGGTCTCCGGTTTTATTGCGGTCGCCGGGGAAATATAAAGATACCCGGATACCGCACAAATCGGCGATGTCTTCATAAATTTCCCTCATGTTTTTGTAGGGGTTTTCCCGTTTGGCGTTTCTGCGGGTAACTTTGGCCCTCAGCCGGTCTGGGCTTTTGGCCCGGGAAGTGACCATGGCCCGAATCCCGGCAGACTGTAACGCAGATTCCAGCTGGGATGCGGCCAGCCGCCCGGCAGCTTCGTAAAAAGGGATTTTCTTATTGTAATTATTAATGAACTGATTCACTAAATCCATGGCGCTTCCTTTTCTGTCTTGCTTGTTTTCCTATTAGTATAACAAATCAGGGAGGGAATACAAGTGGGGAAAACATAAAAAAATTCTTCTTTTTTATGAATATTTATAGAGGAGGCTGAATGATGCGCAATAAAGATGCGATTGAATATAATTTAATCCGCAGTTCTAGGAAAACCATAGCGATCCAGGTGTCGCCGGACGGGAGCGTGACCGTGCGGGCGCCCAACCGCTGCAGCCGTGCGGCGGCGGAGGAATACGTGCAAAAGAACCGGGAATGGATCCGCAGGACCCAGGCCCAGCTGCAAAACCGGGCCCGGGAACAAAAAGATTACCGGGAACGCCTTCCGGAATGGACAAAGGAGGATTATGAAAAGCACCAGGAGCTGGCCAGGCAGGTATTGCAGCGCCGGGCAGAATATTATGCCCGGCAAATGCAGGTGAGCTATGGGCGGGTTGCCGTAAAGGATCAGAAAACCCGGTGGGGCAGTTGCAGCGCCAAAGGGAATTTAAACTTTAACTGGCGGCTGATTTTGGCGCCGGGTGAGGTGCTGGATTATGTGGTGGTCCATGAGCTGGCCCACCGGAGGGAGATGAACCATTCGGTACGGTTCTGGAATTTGGTAGAGTCTGTCCTGCCGGATTACCAGCAAAGGAAGCGTTGGCTAAAAGAAAACGGGGACAGGCTAATGGGAAGATAGGAGGCATATCTATGACATTTACTTATCCGGCGGTATTTACGCCCCATAAAAACGATAAAGGATACCATGTGGAGTTTCCGGACCTGGAGTGCTGCGAGGCCGACGGGCCGGATTTGGAAGACGCCATGGACGAAGCCCGGGACGCGGCTTATAACTGGATTTGCGTAGAGCTGGAGGAAGAAGGGGACCTGCCGCCTCAAAGCCATGCAGAGGACCTTAAGCTGCCGGAAGGGAGCTTTGTGCGGCAGGTTATGGTCCGCATTAAGCTTTTGCCGGATAACGATTAAATGCCGGGGGCATGGAAAGGAAGGGAAAGGCGGCAGACCCGAAAAGTGCCGGTTTCCTGGGGCTTTAATCTTTTGGGGCGGGTCATTGGTGCCAAAAACCATGCCGTCTGTCAGGATCGGGACCATTTTTGCGAAAAATAGGATAGACTATAAAAAAGGCAGAAAGGCCATCGATCCTGGCTATGCCAAGGAAATCAGGCACTCTAAGGCAATGGAATTTTTCAAAATGGAGGAAAAATCATGATGAGAAGATGGACGGCAGTATTGGCGGCAAGTTTTTCCCTGGCATTTGCCACCACGGCTTTTGCGGATTGGAAACTACAGGATAACCAGTGGTATTATGAACAGGACGGGGTGAACGTAACCAGCGGGTGGAAAGAAATCGGAGGAAAGTGGTATTTCTTTAAGGACACCGGCGTGATGGCCGCCAATGAGTATGTTGGCGCATATTATGTAGGGGCGGACGGCGCCTGGGTGGAAGGGCATAAGCAGAACGTAGCCCTTACCCTGGATGAAGTACGGAACAAAAACCTGGATTCTTATACCGCAGGCCGGCGTTCCGTCTATGGGCCGGCCCTCAATCAAGGGGAGCTGGATGCGGTCGCCCAGAAAACCTTGGAAATCGTGGGTAGCCATATCACAACGGATATGGACGACATGGGTAAAGTTAAGGCCTTGTATGACTATCTGCAGAAGAACTGTACTTATGCCGCTTCCTGGGCCCAGAACCGGGCCAACACGGCGTGGGGGGCCCTGGTTTATGGGGAGGCCCAATGTTCCGGCTATGCAAGGGGTTTCAAAGCTTTATGTGACGCGGCAGATATTCCATGTTATTATGTCCATGCTAACGAGGCATCCATTAACCCCAGCCATCAGTGGAACATTGTGCAGGTTGGTGGTAAATGGTACCATATTGATACACAGGCCGGTACTTTTCTGGTAAGCGACAGAGTATTTGAACGTTTTGGACTAGAATGGAACCGTGGGGAATTCCCGGCATGTCCGGAAAGCTACACTACCATTTGGGATTAAATGAAATAACGCCCCCCTGGTGCAGGCAGTTGCCGCACCAGGGGGGCGTTATTAGGGAAAGGGGATTTATGGGACAAAACGTTCTGCGCGGGCCGCACTGCGGCAAATGGGGCCTTGCCGCTGAAGCGGCCCTACGCAGCCGGGGGACCCTGCAAAAACGGATCCTTACCTATCCCCGTTCTTCCTCGCTAAGGTTTTTTTTCAGCACACTTAAAAGCAATGCGCCTACAATGGCCCCGGACAATACGGCTGCCAGATAGGCCAGGGGGTTTCCGATGGTAGGCAGTACGAAGATCCCGCCATGGGGCGCCCGGAGGGTGCATCCGAAAAACATGGAAAGGCCGCCTGCCACGGCTGCGCCGACGGCACAGGAGGGGATGATGCGCAACGGGTCGGATGCCGCAAAGGGGATGGCCCCTTCGGTGATGAAAGACAGGCCCATAATATAGTTGACCACGCCGGACTGGCACTCCTTTTTGGTGAATTTCTTTTTGAAGAAGGTGGTGCACAGGGCGATGGCCACAGGGGGGACCATCCCGCCGGCCATAACGGCGGCCATGACTTCAAAGTTGCCTTCAGCCAGCTGTGCAGTGCCAAACACATAAGCGGCTTTGTTGAAGGGGCCGCCCATGTCAATGGACATCATGCATCCGACTACCATGCCCAGGATAATCCGGCTTGCGCCGCCCATGCCGTTGAGGAAATGGGTCAGCCCGTCGTTGATAATCCCCATATAAGGGTTGATGAAAGTAGTGGCGGCTGCGCCCAGCAGGATGCCTAAAACCGGGTACAGCAAAACCGGCTTAATCCCCTCCAGGGATTTGGGCAGTTTGGAAAACAGTTTTTTTAGCCCTACCACCAGATAGCCGCCGGCGAAACCGGCGAACAGCGCCCCCAGGAAACCGGCGTTTACCGCGCCGCCTGCCGGGTCGGCAAAGGTCATCCCCATTTTTGCCACCAGGCCGGATACGAAGCCTACCGCCAGGCCGGGCCGGTCGGCGATGCTCATGGCGATGTAGCCGGAAAGCACAGGGAGCATCAAGCCAAACGCCTGCTCGCCTATGGTCTTTAAATAGGCGGCCAAGGGGGTGTTTTTGCCAAAATTAGACGGGTCAATGGCATAATCGTCAAACAGGAAAGCCAGTGCGATTAAAATGCCGCCCCCAATCACAAAAGGAAGCATATGGGAAACGCCGTTCATCAGGTGCTTGTATATCTTCCTCCCCACACTGTCGCCGGCTCCGGCGGAAGGGGAACTTCCCTCCGGGCCTCCTGTATGCCGGTAGACGGGGGCCTGGCCGGAAGCGGCTTTTTCTATCAGTTCCTTCGCCTTGTGGATGCCGTCGGCAACCGGGGCCTGGACTACGGGCTTCCCGTCGAAACGGGCCATCTCAATTTCCCGGTCGGCGGCTACGATAATGGCCTCAGCCTGCCGGATTTCTTCCGGGGTCAGTATGTTTTGGGCCCCGCCGGAGCCGTCAGTTTCCGCTTTCAGGGAAATCCCCATTTTTTTGGCGGTGCTTTCCAGGTTTTCTGCTGCCATGTAGGTGTGGGCGATGCCGGTGGGGCAGGCGGTCACGGCCAACAAACGGTAGCCGCTGCCGTTTGCCTGGCTGGCGCCGGCTTTGCCGGTGGATTCCCCAGGCGTCTGGGGGGCGGCATTTTTCGGCGCGCCGTATTTGGCAGTTTCTGCGTCGTCGATCACTTTCAAAAATTGTTCTTTGCTGGAGGCGCCAATCAGGTCGTCTTTAAAGCCGGGCACCATTAAAAGCGTAGACAGCCGGGCCAGGGCTTCCAGGTGTACGTCTGCGCCTTCTGCAGGCGCTGCGATCATAAAGATTAGATGGGCCAGCGAACCGTCAAAAGCTTCGTAGTCCACGCCTGCCGGAACGGTGACGGCCGCCAGCCCCGGTTCTTTTACGGCCGCTACTTTGGCATGGGGGATGGCGATCCCGTCGCCTACCGCCGTGCTCCCCTGGGCTTCCCGGGCCTTTATGCCTTCAATATACCCGGCCCGGCTGTTCAGGCGCCCGCCCTTTTCCATAAGCATGGCCAGTTTGTCGATTGCGCTGTCTTTGGAATTTACGGATACGCCCAGCTCAATGCTTTCCTTTTTTAATAATTCCGTGATCCTCATGGTATTCCCTCCTGATTTTTGGTTCAATGCCCGTCCGTGCCTGCCGGCCTTTACTCCCCGGTTATCTCCGGCGGCATAGGGCGGGTGGTTCTTCAGCCTTATTACCTTTTTGGAAATTCTTTACAATAGCTTTCGCGGGCAAGGCGCCCCTGCTCTAAATGGTGGATGTTTCCAAGGTCTTATATAACCGCATAATCTCTTCCTTTTCCCCCAATCCGTCAGAGAATGCGGTGGCGCCCCCCGCTGCCGTCCCCAACCGCAGGGCGTGGGCGTAATCCCCGTTTTCTAAATATCCGGCCAGGAAGCCGGCTACCATGGAATCTCCGGCGCCCACGGAATTTTTGACCGTGCCTTTGGCTACCCCTTGTTGATGTGCCTGGCCGGACTCCGTAAGCAGCAGTGCACCGTCGCCGGCCATGGATACCAGCACGTTCCTGGCACCCATCTGCTGCAGCCGTTTGGCATACCGGATAATGTCATCTTGTGTTTTTAAGGCCACGCCGAACATGTCCCCCAGTTCGTGGTTGTTGGGTTTGATCAAAAACGGACGGAATTTTAACACATTGAGCAGCAGGTCTTTTTCTGCGTCTACCACGGCTAAAACCCCTTTTCCGTCCAGCCTGGCCAGGATGGATTCGTAAATCCGGCTATCGATGGAAGCGGGGATACTCCCGGAAAGTACCAGCACGTCCCCTTTTTTCAAGCTTTCCAGTTTACAAAACAGTTCCTCCACGTCTTCTTTGGCAATGTCCGGGCCCATGCCGTTGACCTCGGTTTCCCCGGCGGATTTTAATTTCATGTTGATGCGGGACATCCCCTTTTGCACCCGGATAAAGTCGGAGGAAAAGCCAAGGGCCTTTACCCCCCGCTCAATCTCGTCTCCGGTAAAGCCGGCCACGAACCCCAGCGCCGTGCTGGCATATCCCAGGTTGGCTAAAACGGCGGATACGTTGATCCCCTTGCCGCCGTAAAAGATATTCTCCTTTACGGTCCGGTTGATGGCCCCCGGGGTGAAGTTTTCCACCCACACTACATAATCCAAAGCAGGGTTAAAAGTAATTGTGTAAATCAATTCTATCACCTCCCGTTTCTTATAAGAAATTTTATTTCTTATCGTGGGTTTATCATAACATGAAATGATAAATTCGTCAATATATTTTTTGAGAAAATTTATTTCTTATAATAGCCAGAAAACGCCAAAGGCCTGGCCGTACAAAACTGGTTCTGGTACGGCCGGGCCTTTGGCGTTTCCAGGTGTGGCGCGGTTACTGCTTGTCCGGGCGGATGGCATCTTCATGCCGGCGGATGTGGGCTACGGCGTCTTTTTTGCTGACATATAATAGCAGGTACAGGGTTTCGATTACCAGCATGGAAGGGATCCGGGAAAACCAGAATTCCCCGGTCAGCAATTTTTCCCGGGTTGCGGTGATGATCTTGTAGTCGCTGGCCTTAGCCAAAGGGGAAGAGGCATTGTTGGTAATGACGATAACCCGGGCCCCGTTTTCATGGGCCCCCTGGGCCAGGGTCAGGAGCCGCCGGGAAGTGCCGGAGTTGGAAATGACGACTACCACGTCCCGGGGGGACAGGTTGTAGGTAAAAGCGGTTTGGGCCTCCCAAATACTGCCGGACACCGAACGCAGCCCCAGCTGGTTGAATTTAAATGCCCCGTCCATAGCCACGGGGATGGTGTTCCCTACGGCGGCGAACTGGATGGTTTCTGCGTTTTCCAGGATCCGAAGGATGGTTTCCAGATTGTCAGGTTCCATCATGCCAATGGTGCCGGTCATTTCCGCCATTTTGTTGGCCAGGATGTTCTGCAGGGATTGGGGCAGGCTGTCCCGCCTGATTTCGTTGGAAACTTGAAGGCTGTTGCGCTCTTCTTCCAATACTTCTTTGGCAAGGGCCATTTTCAAGCTCTGAAAGCCTTTAAACCCACACCGCCGGCAAAACCGGGAAACGGTGGCGTCGCTGGTATCGCTGGCCTGGGCCAGTTCCGCCACAGTCATATCTACCACGTTTTTTTTGTTTTCCATAATGTAATCGGCAATTTTTTTTTCTGCATCGAAAAACTGCTTATAATCCGAGCAGATAATCCCCATGACGCTTTGATTGCTCATTTCTTATCTATCTCCGTTGATGTAATTTTTTTTCGTATCTTATCATATCATAAATTCTTAGGGGAGTCAAACCGGAGCGTGCCTGAAATGGGATTTTGCGGGGTGAGGCACAGTGGGCGCCGGCCCAATGAGGGAAAAGGCACCAAAAAAACGCCCGGCGCCGGATTGCCCGCAGGCAGGCGGCCGGCTGGTTATGCTTGACAAAACGGAAAAAATAACGTAGAATCAATCAAGGCGACGAAGAGGATCCGTAAGCTGACATACAGAACAGAGAGGAAACCATAGGTAGGAGGTTTCCCTGTCCCTGAAAGCCCAACCGGCCTTGGAGCTACCGCATGGAAATGCGGCGTGGTTCCGGCGTTAACGGAGTTTGAGCGAGTTTTTGTGACGGGCGGCCGGGCCCCATAAAAGCGAAAGAGGATGGTACCGCCGAGCAATCAGCCATTCGGCCCCTTGTCTGCATGACAGGGCTGGAGGCTTTTTTTGTTATTAAAAATGACAGACAGGTAAAGGAGAATGGCCATGGCAAACGACAAAAAATTAGTGGAAGCCATTACGTCTATGGATGTGGATTTTGCCCAATGGTACACAGACGTGGTGAAGAAGGCAGAGCTTTGCGACTATGCCAGCGTGAAAGGATGTATGGTGATTAAGCCGGCAGGATATGCCTTATGGGAAAACATCCAGAAAGAACTGGACCGCCGGTTTAAGGAAACCGGGGTGGAGAATGTATATATGCCGTTGTTTATCCCGGAAGGCCTGCTTCAAAAGGAAAAGGACCATGTGGAAGGGTTTGCCCCGGAAGTGGCCTGGGTTACACACGGCGGTTTGGAGGAACTTCAGGAGCGTATGTGCGTCCGCCCCACTTCCGAAACATTGTTTTGTGACTTTTATGCCAAAGATATCCACTCTTACCGGGATTTGCCCAAAGTATATAACCAGTGGTGTTCGGTCGTGCGGTGGGAGAAGACTACCCGCCCGTTTTTAAGGTCCAGGGAGTTTTTATGGCAGGAAGGCCATACGGCCCATGCCACGGCAGAAGAAGCCCAGGAACGGACCGAGCAGATGTTAAATGTGTATGCGGACTTTTGCGAGGAAGTGCTGGCGGTTCCGGTAGTGCGGGGGCAAAAGACGGACAAGGAAAAATTTGCCGGGGCAGAGGCTACTTATACCATTGAGGCTTTAATGCACGACGGCAAAGCGCTCCAGTCCGGCACCAGCCATAATTTCGGCGACGGCTTTGCCCGGGCTTTTGGCATCCAGTATGCGGCCAAGGATAATTCTCTCCAATACGTGCATCAGACATCCTGGGGGCTGTCGACCCGGATTATCGGCGCGATTATTATGATCCACGGCGACGATAACGGGTTGGTGCTCCCGCCGAAGATCGCCCCGGTCCAGGTGATGGTGGTGCCCATCCAGCAGAAAAAAGAAGGCGTGCTGGAGAAGGCGCTGGAAGTCAAAGGCGCCTTGTCCGGCTTCCGGGTGAAACTGGATGATTCCGATAAGAGCCCGGGATGGAAATTCAGTGAGTCTGAAATGCGGGGGATCCCGGTCCGGGTGGAGGTCGGCCCGAAAGACATAGCCAACAACCAGGCAGTGCTGGTCCGCCGGGATACCCATGAAAAGGTTACCGTACCCCTGGACCAGATCGGCCAGGAAGTAGGCCGCCTGCTGGATGCCATCCAGGAAGATATGTTTACGCGGGCAAAGGCCCATTTAGAGGCCCATACCTATGAGGCCGTGGATTTTGACACATTCACAAAAACTATAGAAGAGAAGCCCGGCTTTGTGAAGGCTATGTGGTGCGGGAACCAGGGGTGCGAAGACAAGGTTAAAGAGATAACCGGGGCGACTTCCCGGTGTATGCCGTTTGCCCAGGAACGCCTGTCCGGCCACTGTGTCTGCTGCGGGAAGCCGGCAACCAAGATGGTGTATTGGGGCAGGGCTTATTAATATTCGGATAGGGGGACCGGGATGCAGATGCGGTTGCCGCTGCAGGTAGAGCGGATTTTGGACATATTAAATGCAAATGGCTATGAGGCTTATGCGGTAGGCGGCTGCGTGCGGGACCTGTTGCTGGGGCGTGAACCAAAAGACTGGGACATAACCACTTCGGCAAGGCCAAAACAGGTAAAATCTTTGTTCCCCCGTACCGTTGATACGGGGATCCGGCATGGCACTATCACAGTGCTGATGGACGGGAAAGGATATGAGGTGACCACCTACCGGATCGATGGGGAATATGAAGACGGCCGCCACCCCAGCCGGGTGGAGTATACCGCTAACCTGCTGGAAGACTTGAAGCGGCGGGATTTTACCATTAACGCCATGGCCTACCGCCATGACGTGGGCGTAGTGGACGCCTTTGGGGGCAGGGAGGATTTGGAGAAGAAATCCATACGCTGCGTAGGCGATGCCATAGAGCGCTTTACGGAGGACGCACTTCGGATCTTGCGGGCCATCCGGTTTTCGGCCCAGCTGGGCTTCTCCGTCGAAGAAAAAACATGGGAGGCCATAGGGGTAATCGCCCCTAATTTGGCCAAGGTCAGCAAAGAGCGGATTCAGGTGGAGCTAAGCAAAACGTTGCTGTCCGGCCATCCGGAGCAGATGGGGGGCGTGTTTGAACAGGGGGTTTCCGGCTATATTTCCCCGGCTTTTGCCCGGATACCCTGGGGCCAGATCCGGATCCCGGCAAGTTTGCCTGCCCGCAAGTATGTGCGCTGGGCGGCGCTTTTGCGCCAGACGGACCCGGAGGAAGCGGTCCGGGTACTCAAAGATTTAAAGATGGATAACGGCACCGTTGCCAAGGTGAAAACTTTGCTGGCCTGGTCAGGCAAAGAGGTACAGCCCGAACCGGCCCCGGTGCGCCGGGCCATGGGCAGCATGGAGGCCGAAGTGTGGGATGCGCTGCTGGATTTTAATGCCTACGGCCCCCGGATCCGCAGCCTCACCAGGCAGATACGGGAAAAAGGGGACTGCCTGGATTTAAAACATTTGGCGGTCAACGGCCAGGACTTGATTGACGCCGGAATGAAGCCGGGGCGGGAGCTGGGGCAGATATTAAACCGGCTGCTGGATATGGTGCTGGAATGCCCGGAAAAAAACCGGAAAGAAGCCCTTTTGGAAATCGGGAAAGCAATGGGGAAGGGGTAGCCCCGGGGTACCAGGCTGCCCCCAAACAGGCAGGAAGGAGATAGCCGAAATGACGAACCGGGAGCGGATGGATGCACAGATGGCTTATATTGCCGATGAAGGCCTTCTTAAGGAGCAGCAGATATGCCGCAGGAAGCTGCAAAAACTAAATTTTATGGACCGTTCGGATTTTGACGGGATTAAAATGGCAGTCAAGGATTTGCTGGGGGCGTCGGACGGCGCGTTTATTAATCCGCCGTTTTACTGTGATTACGGGACAAACATAGAGGTGGGGAAGAATTTTTTCGCCAATTATAACTGTACGATTTTGGACGTAGCGAAGGTCAGGGTCGGGGACAACTGCCAGATGGCCCCCAATGTGGCGGTGTATACGGCGGGGCACCCCATCCATCCGGCGGCGCGCAATTCAGGGTATGAATATGGCAAAGAGGTAGTGATCGGGGATAACGTGTGGATCGGTGGGAACACCGTGATCTGCCCCGGGGTCCACATCGGCGATAATGTGGTGGTCGGCGCCGGAAGCGTGGTCACAAAGGATATTCCGGACTGGTCCATTGCCGCAGGGAACCCTTGCCGTGTAATCCGCATGATTACGGATGAAGACAGGAGGAAGCTGTTCCGGGACGAAGAGATTGACGACGAGGCGTGGGGCGAGATTTTGAACATGCTGTAAAGGGGCGGAAATGTGGCTGTTGTTTTTGTGGGGCCTGTAAACAGTAATGAATTTTCATCCGGCGGCCCTTCAAATATTGTGCAGATTCCATCTTGCTGAAAATGGGCCGGCTTGTTACAATAGGGGCGGGAAAGGAAAACCATAGGTGTGGCTATTGATATAATGCCCCACTGGCTGTACCTGTTGCGCTGACGGTTTTGGCATAGCCGCGTTGCGGGGTATGCCTTGAAACGCACACAGAATGGAGGATAAGATGAAAATTTATAATGTGGAAAGCCCTGAAAAATTTCTGGAAGTCATCCAACAATGCAAAGGGAGCGTAGAATTGATTTCCAAACAGGGCGACCGGCTGAACCTGAAATCTGAGCTGACAAAATATCTTGCTGTCAGCAGGCTTTTTGCAGACACGGCCCTTATTAACGATATTGAGCTGGTTGCTTCCGATCCGGACGATGTAAAATTCCTTCTGGATTATATGATGCAAGGCAAATAACCTTTAAGACACGGGAAGGCAGCCTCAAAATAACTTGTGCACATCTGTGCAAGTTGTTTTGAGGCTGTTTTTTACTTTATAGGAAATTGCGCCCGATAAAGCCAAAACCCTCCAGGAGATGCGCACTTCGCGCCTTAGGGAAATGCCTGAAGACGCGGGCGTGCCTGGGGCCAATCAAAGGGGCCCCTTACTTTGGCCCGGTACCGGCATCAAAAGTCAAGGGAGGCCCCTGCCATTTTCTCATCTACGTCTATAAAGGTTGAAGGGGCCTTTTCCCTTAGGTTTTGGGTTAAGGCTTCTATGGGGACATAAGGGCGGCTGGCAAGGGTTTCTATCAGGAGGGGGAGGTTAATTCCCGTAAAGTGGCGGAAGGGGTACTCCCGCGACAACAAGGCAACGGTGTTAAAAGGGGTGCCGGAGGCGACGTCGGTAAAGACGAGCAAAGCTTCTCCTTCCATAGACCGGATGGCATGGCAAATTTCTTCTTTCAGCGTTTCGGGGCTTTTTGAGGGGGTTAGCCCTACGGCAAGGAGCTTTTCCTGCCTTCCTAAGATCATCCGGGCGGTTTCTAACATGGCCTGGGCATAGTTTCCGTGGGATACCAATAAGATTCCTGTCATAGTTTCCTCCATTCTGTGTATGTTTCATAACATTACAGGCTTTACCGGGTGCCAAAAGGTATGGGCGGAATGTCTCCTTTCGCCCTTTCCTTGCTGCGTGTTTTGATTGCCTTGCCTGGGGCCCTTACCTAAGGCCACCCGCCAGCTTAACCAGGTATAAGCCGATAGGGGCGGGCGGTTTTTATCCGGGGCCGTTTTCGGCCCGGATGAGGGAAAGGGCTATATTGAGCCTTCCTTTTGCCTTTTCTAAATATCCTTTGGCAGGCCCGGCAGAAAGGTCTGTAAGGCCCATCAATATGGCGAGTTTTACTTTGTTTCCGGATGCTTCCAGAAGGACTCCGGCCTGCCCGCTGCTGCAGCCCAGGCATTCACAGATGATGGAAGCGGCGCGGGCAGCCAGCTTTTCATTTGTTGGCTGGACGTCTACCATCAGGTTCTTATATACTTTCCCCATTTTTATCATAACACAAGTTGAAATCATATTGAGGATCATTTTTTGTGCCGTGCCTGCTTTCATCCTGGTAGAGCCGGTGACCACTTCCGGCCCGGTTACCGCCTCTACGGCGGTTTGGGCGTGCCCGGACAGGCGGGCATGGGATACACAGGAAACGGCCCCTGTGTAGGCGCCGATCGAGTGGGCATAGTCCAGGGCCCCGATGACATAGGGGGTGCGCCCGCTGGCAGCCAAGCCGATGACGGCGTCCCGGCTGGTGAGGCCATGGCGGATCAAGTCGGTTTTTCCGTTTTCCGGGCTATCTTCGGCCTGTTCGCTGGATTTCCTTAAGGCGCTGTCCCCGCCGGCTATGACCCCCTGGACCAGGATGGGGGAAACCCCATAGGTAGGGGGGCATTCCGAGGCGTCCAACACCCCCAGGCGCCCGGAGGTTCCTGCCCCGATGTAGAAAAGGCGGCCTCCCCTGTCCAAGCAGGCGCAAATATGGTCGACCATTTCTGTAAGGGCGGGCAGGCAATTTTGTACTATGGCCGCAATTTTGGCATCCTCCCTGTTGATGGCAGTAAGGATTTCCAGGGTTTCCATGGCGTCAATCCCCAGGGTATCGGGATTGGGCAGTTCGGTTTCCAGTTTCTTGAAGTAATCCGTATTCATGGGCGCTCCTTTCGGTTTCGCTTGTGAGGGCGTATCTGAAACCATTCTTTTGTATCTCCCATTATACCTGGATGAAATAAAAAATCAAATAAATAGGGAAAAATAGAAATTTTATTTTACATCCTGGAAGAAATGAGGCATACTGTTGGCAGGAAGCCATGCCGATTTTTGCCGTGCATAAAAGAAGGGGGCCTTGGGCGCCCATATCAAACCAGGAGGACAAGGCTATGAGTGTTTTGATTAAATTGAGGGACAACAGAAATTTGTCGGTAGCGGAAAACCAGGTGAGGGAATATATCTTAAAATACCCTAAAAAGGTAATGGAGTATACGGTATATGACCTGGCCAGGGAATCTTTTACTTCCCCGGCCACCATTGTGAGGCTTTGCAAGAAAATTGACATTAAAGGGTTTGCCAGGCTGAAAGTGCTGCTGGCAGAAGAAACCAAATATTTTCAGGATATGAAGCTGAACCTTTTGGATACCACCACCATTGAGAAGGAGGACACCCCCCATGCCATTATAGAAAAGATCACCAATATTGCCGTAAAAACCATTGAGGAAACACGGGTGCTGGTAAATGAAAAGGCGCTTATGGATGTGGTGCGCCTTATGGAAAAAGCAGTGATCATTGATTTTTATGGGGCTGGTGCATCCAATATGGTAGCCATGGACGGCCAGTTTAAATTTATGCGTATTGGAAAAAATGTAATTACCTACCAGCTTTATGACCGGCAGTATGTACAGGCGGTAAATTCGGATGCGTCCCATGTAGGGATTATCGTTTCCTATTCCGGCGAGACTAAGGAAATGATCAAGATCGCAGGGATCCTGCAAAAAAACGGGACCCCTGTGGTGGCAGTGACCTCCAGCGGGGAAAACTCCCTAAACCGGATTGCAGACTATAACCTTTTTGTGACTGCGAAAGAAACGGTTTTCCGGAGCGGGGCCATGGCGTCGAGGACAGCGCAGCTTTATATTATTGACCTTTTGTATGCCTTGTATTGTTCTTTAAATTATGATGAAAACATCCAGAAGATTCAGCAAACACGGATTTCAGCCGATGATGTTTCATGATTTGAAATAAAATTTCGCAATTAAACGATAATATTGACATTTACTTTCAAGTCTGGTAGTTTGGAGATAAGAAAGGAGGGGCTACAAATCATGATTACCATAGCAAGGATTGACGAACGCCTGATCCATGGACAGGTGGCTTATGCCTGGAGCGTCGCTTATAAAAGCGAGGCGATCATGGTAATTGACAACGAAGCCGCACAAGACACGTTTCAGGTTTCCCTGCTCCAGATGGCGTGTCCCCCGGGCATCAAGTGCATGGTCTGCAATGAAGAAAAAGGGGCGGAGCTTCTGAAAAAGTATGAGAAACGGAAAATTTTCGTTGTGGTGAAACATCCTTCCACATTGCTGTCCCTTTGCGAAAAGGGGGTTGAGCTAAAAGAAATCAACGTTGGGGGGCTTTATTTTAAGGAAGGCCGGAGGCAGATTTCCAAAACCGTGTACGTGGATCCGGAAATGGAGAAAGTTTTTCAAAAATTGGACAGAAGGGGGGTGAAGATGGAGAACCGGACGACCCCCACGGATTCCAAAGAAGATTTGATGAAGCTGATATGACCTGTTTTTCACCAAGGAGGGTATTTCAATGAGCATGGTTCAAGTGTTGCTGTTAAGTGGGTTTATTGCGTTTTTGATTTTGGAGAATTACGGATATGGCTATTGGATGGTTTCCCGGCCGATTTTTGCGGGGCCCCTCATCGGGCTTGTGCTGGGGGACATCCAGACCGGCCTTTTAGTGGGGGGGAGCGTGGAACTGATGTATATGGGGGTCATTCCCGTAGGCGGGAGCGTCCCCCCCAACGCCCAGATTGCCGGGATCCTTTCCACGGTATTTGCCATCCTTAATGGGGGGAACGCGGAAGTGGGCATTGCCCTGGCGTTGCCGATTGGGCTGCTGGCCCAGCTGCTGATTATGTTTGCGTGGAACCTGAACATTATTTTGATCCACGGTGCGGACAAATATGTGAGGTCCGGGGATTACAAGATGGTGGAACGGCTGCAGATGTGTGGTTTAGCTGTATTTTTCCTGGTGTTTTTTATCCCTACCTTCCTGGCCATCCAGTTTGGCAGCGAGTTTGTCAACCGAGTGGTAGCGTCTATGCCGGCGGTACTCACCGACGGGCTTAAAGTGGCTTCTGGTATCCTCCCGGCAGTGGGGATGGCCATGCTCCTTAAAATGATGAATTTCAAAAAATACTGGCCCTTCTTCGCCTTGGGTTTTGTGTGTTCCGTCTATCTGGGGCTGAATGTGCTGGCGTCCGCGGTGATTGCGGTGGCCGTTGTATTTGCCATGCATACCATGGAAAAACGGCAACAGGGGGACGACGGGTTTGACAGTGGATTTGATAGGGACGACGGGGGCACAACGGATTCTTTCCAAAGGGTTTTGGACAACAAGGTGCTGAAAAAAGTATTCTGGCGGTCCTTTTTTTCCATGACGACCATCAACTATGAACGTTACTGTTCCCTGGGGTTCTGCTACGCCATGATCCCGGCTTTGCGGGTACTGTACCCTAAGCAGGAGGATTTCCAGGAGGCTATCCTCCGGCACAATGAGTTTTTCAACTGCCACCCCTATACAGGCAACGCAGTGCTGGGCGTGTCCCTGGCCCTGGAAGAACAGAGGGCGGCAGGCAAACCCATATCCCCGGAAGCGGTTTCTTCCACAAAAGCCGCGCTTATGGGGCCGTTGTCCAGCATCGGGGATTCGGTATTTAAGGCCACTTTTATGACGGTTTTTGCTGCCCTGGGAGCGGCACTGGCGCTGGAGGGGAATCCGGCAGGGCCGTTTTTATTCCTGATCCCCAACGTGGCGCTCAACGTATGTTCCCGGTGGCTGTTTATCAAACATGGCTATGGGCTGGGGACAAACCTGGTAGTGAAGATGAAGAGCAGCGACCTGATTGAACGCTTCGTGGAAGGCGCAACCATTGTGGGCATGATGGCAGTGGGCGCCATGATCGTAGGGTTTGTGAAACTGGATGTGGCTTGTGTGTGGATGATCGGGGAAAAAGAGATCATCCTTCAGGACATCATCAATTCCCTGATGCCAAGCATCCTGCCGTTGCTTTTGGTGCTTTCCTATTATTGGATCCTTGTGAAACAGAAAAAGGGGATGTATACTTGTATGGCCGTAAGCTTTGCGTTGGGGATTGTAGGAAAGGCGGTGGGGCTCTTTTGATGAACCAGGGGGTAACAGGGGGAAACCCGAAGAAAGCAGCGGTATTGGAACAGTTAAAAGGCAAGCTGATCGTATCCTGCCAGGCAAGGGTAGGGTGGCCGATGTACGGGGCGGAGATTATGGCTGCTTTTGCGGCGGCGGCCTACCAGGGGGGGGCTGCGGGGATCCGGGCTACAGGCGCGGACAATATTACAAAGATTAAAGAAAAAGTCCCCCTTCCCATTATCGGCATCAATAAACAGTTCCGGGATGATTGCGAAGTTTACATAACTCCAACCTATGAAAGCGCCAGGGAAATCCTGGAAACCGGTATCGAGGTGGTTGCCATGGACGCCACGCCAAGGGCGCGCCCCGGCGGGGAGACTGTGGGGCAGATCCTGGCCCAGATCCGGGAGCATTATCCGGATGTGCTGGTGATGGGGGAGGTTTCTACCATAGAGGAGGCAAAAGCGGTCATCCCTATGGGGTTTGACCTGATTTCTACCACATTGTCCGGATATACGAGGGAAAGCATAGGGGTTAAATCGGTCAACTTGGAATTGATCCGCATGATTTGCCAGATTACAGAGATACCGGTCATCGCGGAAGGGAAGATCGCCCGGGAGGAAGAGGCCGTGATGGCTTTAGAGGCGGGCGCCTATGCGGTGGTGGTGGGGACGTCCATCACCAGGCCGGAGATTATTACCCAAAGGTATGCGGGGGCCCTGTACCGGTATGGGGGTAAGCAGCAAGGGGATCGGGCAAT
The DNA here is from genome assembly GCA_910584845.1 of uncultured Lachnospiraceae bacterium. GTDB lineage: Bacteria > Bacillota > Clostridia > Lachnospirales > Lachnospiraceae > Brotaphodocola. Next base: position 99,244 of record CAJUDH010000002.1, on the reverse strand, counting down.
ATGAAATAAAGTATATATATCCTATAGGCAAATGCCTATAGGATATTTTTAGATTCCGCAGGAAAGGCCGGGCCGGCATTCAGATTAAATTCAAAAATTCGTTGATAATCTTTGTCATATACCGGTTCCTTTTATAGTAAAAATTTACGTCCCGGATGGCATCCCGGTTATCCAGCTTATAATAAAGCAGGTTTTGGCCTTCCGGCATATGGCAGATCAGGGTATCCCCGCAAAAGGAGATGCCGATGCCGCACCGGGAAAGGTTGTAGGCCGTGATCTGCTGTTCCAGCTCGAACCGGATTTTGGGGGTAAAACGGGCGTGGTGGCAGATCTTGTCTGCCCGGGTGCGGGTATCGTTGCCGGATTTTAACAAAAGGAACGGGTCGTTTTGGAAGGTTTCCAGGGGGATGGGCGGGATCCGGGAATTTAGATGGCGGTTTTCCCGGATGTCCGTGGCGGTCAGGGCATAGTTTCGGACCGGCTGGTTGGAAACAAAGTGGGACGGGACTACAAGGAGAAGGTGTTCCTCGCAAAAAAAACGTTTGCCGTAAATTGCCGGATCCATGGCCTGGTTGTCAATAAGCAGGTCCAGGGTGCCGGAAAAAAGCATATCGGTCAGCCGGGTGGTATAGGCCTCGATGAGGTTGACCTGGATATGGGGGTATTTTTCCGTAAAACGGGACAAAAGAGGCGGCAGTACATAAGAGGCATAAAAATTCGTGCCGCCGATGGAAACACAGCCCGTCTGCATATCCTGGGTATCCTGGACATAATTGCGGAACCCGTTTTCCACGTCCATAATGATCTCGATAGAGCGGATGTACTCTTTCCCCAGCTCAGTCAGCCGGATCGGGCTGGAGCTGCGGTCAAAAATGGGGAACCCGATTTTCTGTTCCGCCTTTTTGACTGCGGCGCTTAACGAAGGCTGGCTGATAAAAAGGTTTTTGGCGGCTTTGGAAAAGCTCCGTTCTTTGTATACTTCGTAAACATAATCCATCCCCTGGAACATGGGTTCTCCTTTGCTATAGGTAAATATCTATAATAAATATGATGATATAAGTATTTGAAAATATTATAAGGCAGGATTATACTGGTGTCAAGAAGGCTTGCGGGGAAGGGGAGGGGGACATTTCGCCCTATCGTATCGGTTTTTACCCGGAAAGCGGGGATACCGTGCCGTAAAACGCGGGCAAGACGGAGGATAACATGAAAGAAGAAATGAGGAAATACCGTATGGAACATGATTCCATAGGGGAAAAGGAAGTGCCGGAGGAAGCCTATTATGGCATCCAGACCCTCCGGGCTTATGAGAATTTTTACATAACCGGCCTTAAAATGCACCCGGAACTCATCAACAGCGTGGCGCAGATCAAAAAGGCGGCGGCCATTACCAATTTTGAAGTAGGGGAGCTGGACAAGAAGATTGCGGACGCCATCGTAAAGGCCTGCGACGAAATCATAGCCGGCAAACTCCATGACCAGTTTATCGTAGACCCGATCCAGGGGGGCGCCGGCACGTCCCTAAATATGAATGCCAACGAGGTCATCGCCAACCGTGCCATTGAACTTTTAGGTGGAAAAAAAGGGGACTATAAACTGGTAAACCCCAACGACCATGTGAATTTTGGCCAGTCCACCAACGACGTATTCCCTTCCTGCGGGAAAATGGCGGCCTTAAAGCTGCTGGACCACGCGCAGGACGAACTGAAAAGGCTGGAAAAGGCGCTGACGGAAAAGTCGGTGGAATTTGATTCTGTCATTAAAATGGGAAGGACCCAGCTGCAGGATGCGGTCCCGATCCGCCTGGGCCAGGAATTCCATGCCTACGCTTCTGCCATCCAGCGGGATATCCGGCGTTTTGAGAACGCCAAAGACGAGATCAAAAGCCTCAACCTGGGGGGGACGGCTATCGGGACGGGGCTGAATGCAGATGTACAATATTTTAAGAGGGTGGTAAAGAACATGTCCACCTTGACCGGGCAAGACCTGATCCAGTCTTACGACATGATTGACGCCACCCAGAATTTAGACAGTTATGCCAGTGTTTCGGGCATAGTGAAAAACTGCGCCATCACTTTGTCGAAAATGTCCAACGACCTGCGCCTCATGTCTTCGGGGCCCCGGACCGGTTTTGGCGAGATCAACCTTCCCGCCAAACAAAACGGGTCTTCCATTATGCCGGGCAAGGTAAACCCGGTGATACCGGAGGTGGTAAACCAGGTGGCGTTTAACATTATCGGCAACGACGTGACCATTGCCATGGCCGCAGAGGCGGGGCAGCTGGAGCTAAATGCGTTTGAGCCGATTATTTTCTACAACCTGTTCCAATCCATTGAGACTTTGGCTTTTGCGGTTAAGACGCTGATTGACAACTGTATCGTGGGGATTACCGCAAATGAGGAACACTGCCGGAAGATGGTGGAAAACAGCATCGGAATTATCACAACGATCTGCCCCTATGTGGGCTATGAGACGGCGGCCAATATCGCGAAAGAAGCTTTGCGCACCGGACGCCTGGTGCGTGACCTGATCCTGGAGCGGAAATTGATGGATATGGAGCAGTTAAAAACCATCTTGAACCCTTATACTATGACAGAGCCGGGGATCCGGGGGAAAGACCCCATGGAAAAACTCCGGGGATAAGGGTTTGCCAAAACCGGCCCCTCCCCAGGCGGCCAGGTGGATGTCCGCATACGCCCCGGGTATGCCACCGAAACCGACTAAAAAATATTTGTGGCCAGGAAAGTGGATGTCCGCATACGCCTTGGATATGCCGCCAACAATGGTCCGGCCCAAGGGGCCGTAAGTTTAAAGGGCTGCCGTAAAACATCCGGAGTCGTAAAAGATAACAGGTATTCCATCAAAAAAAGCATGTTTTTTTCCTTGGTTTTTGCAGTAAAATGAAAATAAAATGAAAACCGAAAAGGAGAAGCGGCATGTTATATCCAAGAGAAAACGAAATACGTATGGTGTCGGACTTATCCGGGATCTGGGAGTTCCGGCTGGGGGACGAGGAAGAACCGGGGGAACGCTGCGGGGGGCTTTCGGGTATGGGGCCCATTGCGGTACCGGCTTCCTACAATGACCAAAAAGACGAACGCGCTTACCGGGAACATTACGGCTGGGCCTATTACCGGAGGACGGTGACGGTGCCTGCCTGCTGGCAGGGGCAGCGGGTGGTGCTGCGGTTTGACGCGGTGGCCCATCAGGCTAAAGTTTACATAAACGGGGAACTGGCAGCCCAGCACAAGGGCGGCTTTTTGCCTTTTGAACTGGATATTACAGGCCTGGTGCCGGCAGGGGGCCACGCAGAGCTTGTGGTGGCGGTAGACAACCGGGTAGGCCATGGCACCCTTCCTGTGGGCAATGAGGGCAGCACGGCGTTTTTTGGCTCGGACAACCCTGGCGTGCCTGGGGTGGAGGCAGCCAAGCGGTGGAGAAAGCCCAAAAACCAGCCCAATTTTGACTTTTTTAATTATGCGGGCATTAACCGCCCGGTCCGGCTGTACACGACGCCTAAAACGTATATTGAGGATATTACCCTTGTGCCGGGCATCTGCGGTTCGGACGGGACCGTGGAATATGAGGTCCGCATTGGGGGGGAAGGGAAAAAGGGCAGCCAGGAACGGCAAACGCCCCCGGTGCATGTTTCCATCCTGGACGCTGCCGGCAACCTGGTAGCCGCCGGGGAAGGGGCGCAGGGGGTTTTATCCGTCCCGGAGGCAAAGCTATGGTGGCCGTGGCCGGGTGAGCCCTACCTTTACCGGGCGGTGGTTGCCTGCGGCGAAGACCGTTATGAACAAACCTTTGGCATCCGCACCGTAAAAGTAGAAGGGACGCGGTTTTTGATTAACGGGGAGCCCTTTTATTTCAAAGGCTTTGGGAAGCATGAAGATTCGGCATTCCACGGGAGGGGGCTGGACCTTTGCCTGAATGTAAAAGACGTAAACCTGGCCCACTGGCTCCATGCCAATTCCCTGCGTACCAGCCACTATCCCTATGCGGAAGAAATGTATGACTTGTGCGACCGGGAAGGGATTGTGGTGATTGACGAAACGCCGGCGGTGGGGATTGCATCCGTGGACGGCTTGAACCCCTATAAGGCCTTCCCGATCCGGGACCATCATGAACAGGTGATCCGGGACCTGGTTAGCCGGGATAAAAACCATCCCTGTGTGGTTATGTGGTCCATGGGGAACGAACCGGATACGGAGCATTTTCCGGAGTCTGCCTATGAATATTGGCGTTCCCTGTATGAGCTGACCCATGAGCTGGATCCCGCAGGCCGCCCGGTGACTTTTGTTTGCTGCCAGAACAACTATGAAAAAGACCTGGTGACCCGCACCATGGATGTGGTATGCCTGAACCGTTATTACGGCTGGTATAACCTGTCCGGCGACCTGGACGCCGCCTGCTATGGGCTGAACCAGGAACTGGATTTTTGGGAAAAGCAGGGGAAGCCAGTAATGATTACGGAATATGGTGCGGACGCTATTGCCGGGATCCATGAGTGCGTAGCGGAAATGTTCAGCGAGGAATTCCAGGTGGAATTTTACGAACGGCAAAATGCGGAGTTTGACAAACGGAAATTTTTCATCGGGGAGCATGTGTGGAATTTTGCCGATTTTGCCACAATCCAGGGGTGTATGCGGGCGGACGGCAACAAAAAGGGCCTGTTGACCAGGGACCGGAGGCCGAAGATGGCCGCCCATTATTTCAGGAGGCGGTGGAAGGGCATCCCAGATTTCGGATATAAAGGATAACGTTTATTTGGCCCGGGGCTTTTGCCCCGGCAGGCAGGAATCTATGCCGGGTAAAGATAAAAGGGGCGCCTTTGAAGGCGCCCCTTTGTTGGCATTAAGGCGTATGTAAAGAGGTGCGGGACTGGATAAAGTCCCTGGGGGATAAGCCTTCTACTTTCTTAAATACTTTGCTGAAATAAAAGGCACTCTCAAAACCCAGGCGGTCCGCCACCTCATAGACTTTCATCCCTTGTTCCAACAAAAGGGACTTGGCCAGGGTGATTTTTTTCTGGGTGATGTATTCGGAAAAGCCGACGCCGCAGTTTTTCTTAAAAAGGGCGCTCAAATAGTTGGGGCTTAAGCCAAACACCGCAGCCACATCGTTCAGGGTCAGCCGGTCTTCCAGGTGGCTTCCAATGTATTTCTGGACGCTGGAAACCACATGGTCTTTGTAGGTTTTGTGTTTGTTTTTCAATACGCGGCATAGCCCGTCCCGCAGGGTGCATAGCCACTGGCTGATCTGCGCCACATCCTCTTGTTTGTAGAGGGAACGGTACCCTTCCGGGTAGGCGGCGAAAACCTCCTGCAAGGTATCTTCCCCTTCCGGCAGCAGGGAAAGGGACAGGTACAGGATATTGCAGGCGCCGTCCATGGCCTGGAGAAAATGTTGGGGGTAGGCCAAAAACAGTTCCGAGATCTCGGTCAGGGTGCCAAAAAGGACATCCGTATCAAACTCTTCAAACGCCCGGGTCAAGGCATTTCTAAATACCGTAATATTAAAAGCGTTCCGGCACGCACCCCCGTCAGAGCGGGAGAAAGACACAACCGGGGCCTGGCGGTTTGCCAGGTTAAAGGCCTGGCGGGCTTCCTGGTAGGAAACGCTGATTTTTAAAGGGCCATCCACCAGGTTCCCGGTCCCCACGGTAAGCCACACATTGAAATAGTTGTGTACCATAAAACGGGTATTTTCCAAAGCTTCCTGGATGCGCCCCAACTCCGCCTGGGCGGCAGTGGGGAAGTGGTAAATGACGGCGAAATGGATCTTGTCCAGGGAGATTACGTAGCAGGGCGTATGCTTCCCTAAGATTTCCCGGATCATCTGCAGGCTGCTGGAATAAAGGTTCATTTCTTTGGTAAAGTCCATCTGGCGGGCGATGTCGCTGTGGATCTCCCCATGGGACGCCAGATAGCAGGAGTCCGAAAAATCCAGCCGCAGGTCTTTCGACTGGATCTCAAACTGTTCCCGGCTGTCAAACAGGTTGTGGAGGAGGCGCATGAAAAATTTGTCCTGGTAATTCTGGAGCATGGGCCGGCCGGTGGTCTGGATGTAGGCCTTGCTGGCTTTTAATTCTTCCAGGCGTTCCAGGGCCCGGCGGACGGAGGCGCTTAGGGTTTCTTCGTCCAGTTCCAGCTTGATCAGGTAATCGGCTACCTGATAGGAAAGGGCCTTCTTGATCAAGGGAAATTCCTCATAGCTGGTGAGGATAAGGAAAATAGGGAGGGAGCCCATTTCTTCCCGGCAGATACGGGCAAGTTCCAGGCCGTCCATGATAGGCATTTTAATATCCGTGACCACCAGCTCGGGGGAGTATTCCCGGATCATATCCAGGGCAGCCTGGCCATTCATGGCGGTGCCGCATATTTCAATGCCAAAATCTGCCCATGGTATCATAGATTTGATGCCGATCAGCACCAGAGGTTCGTCGTCTGCGATTAATAGCTTTATCATCATTTTCCCCTTGCGATTCTGAAAGTTTGGTGGTTTGCGTGTGTCAAACGCCTGCCTCCTGGCCCGCGTTAAGGACGGGGTCCCCGGCAGGCAGGGACTGGAGGGGCAGGGTAATGGCCATAGTGGTATATTCGCCGGGCCGGCTTTGGATGGTAATGCCATATTCTTCCCCAAAGTCGTATTGGATCCGCTGGTTTACATTGCTGATCCCTACATGGCGGAAGAAATCAGCGGAAGTTTGGGTATCCCCCTTTAAAACCTTTTCTATGGTTTCCTGGCTCATACCGATGCCGTTGTCCGTCACAAAGACCCGCAGGGCCGGCCGGGGGCCTTCCCGGCCGGCCGCTTCGGCCCGGATGGTGACTTTTCCTGCACAGCCTTTGGGTTCAATCCCGTGGAACAGGGCATTTTCGATAATGGGCTGCAAGGTGAAACGGTGGATCAGGCATTGGTAAAGCGTAGGGTCTTCAATCTGGTACTCGATGGAGATATTGCCGCCGTAGCGGTATTTCTGGATGAGGAAATAGTCTTTGACCAGGGCCAGTTCTTCTTCTAATGTGATATGGGCGGCAGTGCCCTTGGATACATTTTTCATAAGCCGTGCGAGGGCCGTGGTCATCTCCGCGATTCCCGAGGCGTTTTGTATGGTAGCCATCCATTTGATGGAGTTTAGGGTGTTGTAAAGGAAATGGGGGTTGATCTGGCTTTGGAGGATCTGGTATTCCAGGTCTTTTTTCTGTTTTTCATCTTCTACCTTTTTTTCCATGAGGGTGACGACGTTTTCAGACATCTGATTGATGCCGCGGCCGATCAGCCCCAGTTCATCCTGCCATTCAATGGAGGGTTCCCTGGTGAAATCCCCTTGGGATATGGCAGTGATTTTTTCCAGGATTTTTTGCACCGGGCGGTTGATGATCCGGTTTAACAGGATATAAAGGGTAAGGCCCATAAGGCAGACGGTGAAAGCAATCCCGGCAATTAGGGCAAGGTAAGCCTGGCTCTGGGCCTGATAGGCCTTTTCGGAAAGGATCAGGGAAACAGACCAGCCATCCTGGCCCAAAGGGCAGGTAACCATAATCCGCTGCCTTCCGTCGCCGGTTTTGACCTTGCGGGCAAAGCTATTTTGGCTAAACGCCTGGCTGTTAAGTTCCGAAAGGTTTTGGAAGGGAAAGGGCGTCTCCCGAAGGTGGCCCCCTTCCTGCTGGTAGGTATGGTTTCCGATGTGGATATAAAGCCGGGAATCGGATTCTAACGGGAACGCCTCCAAAAAATCCAGGAAAATACGTTCGGATACGGACAGGTAACTCCATCCCACTATGTGGGAGCTGTATGGGCTGCGGATGGGGCGTATGAGGGGTAGGATCCTGGCTTGCCCACCTAAGGCCAGGGGGTCTTCCATAAAGCCGATTTCCATACTGGAGCCAGAGGAAAAAAGCGCCTGGAAAAATTCCTCCTGGCATAGCTGTTCAATGGACCGGGACGTGGCGGCAGAAGAGGTATCGGAAATCTGCAGGTAATTGTGCTGGTTGGCGGGGCTTATGATAACCCGGGTCAGGTATTCGTGGGAATAGGTGTTGCGGTATTCTTCCCTTAGCCGGCTATAAGCGTTGAGCGCGGTGATCCGCAGGCCGGAATTGGAAGAAGAAATGGAAGGCATTTGTTCCAGCCTGCAAAACGCTTCCAGGTACCGGCCTATATCCATATTAGAACAGCACCACTGGTTAAAATTCGAGATATTTTCCATGGCTGAAGATACGTTTCCGGAAAATATTTGCAGGCTATATTCCGCGGACTGGATTTGGTTCCTCCTTAAAAAGGACTGGAACAGGGAGAAGCACACCGATACGGTAATCGTGGTAATGACGGCTGTGACGGCAGCGGTGCTAAACAGGATTTTGCTACGGATGGATTTGGGCAGCTTCCCCATATCATTCCCCTTTCTTCTTGTTGGTAATGGTATATTATTAATCATATGGCCTGGCTTTGGATTTGTCAAATGAATACAATCGTTAAAAATTGCCGGTTAGCGGTGAAAAATACATCTTTTTTTGCGGAGGTTGTAATAAACATGGAAAAATCGGTAAATAATAAAGCTTTTTTCGTAAAAAAGCCATTCAGAACAAGGGGGAAGCTTTTTATAATAATAGTATCTTAAAAAATGCACAAGTTAACGTGTATTAAAGGAGGAAAAGGGATGAAGAAGAGACGTTTGATCAGCCTGATGATGGCCACGGTTATGGCAGGTGGCCTGGTTGCCTGCGGAGGCGGCGGCAACGACAATGAGGCGGCGGCAACGACGGCTGCCAAAGAAGGGGGCGGTGAGGCCACGGCGGCGGAGACGGTAGCGGCAGCCGAGGGGCAGACCGTCATGAAATGGTCTATCTGGGATAAAGACCTGACACTATATTACCAGCCGCTGATAGAAGAATTTGAAAAACAGAATCCGGATTTGAAGATCGAGCTGGTGGATTTGGGAAGCTCCGACTACCAGACCGTGCTGGCAACCCAGTTGACGGGTTCCGGCTCCGATTTTGACATTGTTACCATTAAGGACGTCCCCGGCTATACCACCTTGGTGAATAAGGGCGTATTGGAGCCGTTAGACGCTTACATCTCCGGAGACGGCGTGGATTTGGGGGGCTATAAAGGCTTAACGGACCAGATCCAGGTGGACGGAAAGCTGTATGAGCTTCCTTTCCGAAGCGATTTCTGGGTACTTTACTATAATAAAGATGTCTTTGATGCCGCAGGGGTGGATTACCCCACCAATGATATGACCTTCGACCAGTATGACGCCCTGGCCAGGCAACTGACGGTGGATACCCCAGGGCAGGAGGTCTATGGCGCCCATTACCACACCTGGAGAAGCGCGGTGCAGCTGTTCGGTATCCTGGATGGCAAGAATAATATTTTGGATGGCAACTATGATTTCTTAAAACCTTACTATGAGATGGCGTTGGCACAGCAGGAAGACGGGGTATGCCAGGATTACGCAACCTTAAAAACTTCCAACCTGCACTATTCCGGAGCTTTTTCCCAGGGCAACGTGGCTATGATGAATATGGGTACCTGGTTCCTTTCTACGCTGGCTGAGAAAATCAAGACAGGGGAATATACCGACTGCACCAACTGGGGCATTGCCAAATATCCCCATGCCGAGGGTGTGGAGCCTGGTTCTACCCTGGCTACCATCACGGCCCTTTCCATTCCGGCCAATGCCCCCCACAAAGAGGACGCCTGGAAGTTTGTGAAATTTGTCTGTGGTGAGGAAGGGGCAGAAATCCTGGCCTCTACCGGCAATATCCCGGCCCTTATGAACGACGACATTGCAGGGATGATCTCTGCCATGGAAGGCTTCCCGGAGGATGAGGCAAGCAAGGAAGCTTTGCAGACGGCTAACCTGTATCTGGAAATGCCGGTGAGCAATAAAAGTTCTGAAATCGAGATTGTGTTAAACGAGGCCCATGACAATATTATGACCGGCAATTCCACCATCGACGAAGGGATTGGGGACATGAATGAAAAGGTAAGCGCGGTCCTCGCCCAATAAATGGCCCTGCCGACGGCATACCGCCTGGCAGTAAAGGGCTTAAGGGGATGTTGCCGGCCGGCGCGAGATATAAAAAATAACAGGATACAGGACAATAGGCAGGCGGAAGAAAACGCCTGCCTTCTTAAAAGCAAAGAACCGTTATGAAAAACCGTTACTATAGAAATCTGGCGAAAAAATCCGGCGGGCGCTGCAAAACAGGGAAGGCGCCTGCCGGAAGAAAGGCAGGCATTATGGGAAAGACAAAGACAATCGACCCGGCTGTGGTGCAAAAAAAGCTGTCCCTTTTGGAACCACGCCTGGCAGAACTGCAAAGGCAGGCGGAGGCAGAGGCGGACCCCAAGAAAAAGCTGAGGCTGGGGAGGCAGGCAGACCGGATGCGGGATAAAATCCGCCAGGCTAAAACCGGCGAGAGGTTCAGCCGCCAGGCAAAGCGGGATATGGTGGCGTATTCCTTTATTGCGCCGAACTTTATCGGGTTTGCGGTGTTTACCTTAGGGCCGGTAATTTTTGCGTTTGTGCTGGCGTTTTTGAAGTGGGACGGCAACAACGCCATGGAGTTTGCCGGGCTTGAAAATTTTGCCCTGATGTTCGGGAACAAACGTTTTTTGGCATCCCTGCGCAATACGGTTATTTACTGCCTGGCCACGGTGCCTTTTACCTTGGCGGCGGCCCTGGCCCTGGCGGTGCTTTTAAACCAGAAGATCAAAGGGCGCAATTTCTTTAGGACCGTCAGCTTTTTCCCTTATGTGGCGTCACTGGTGGCGGTGGCGGCAGTCTGGAATATGCTGTTTTCCCCGGCTAAAAGCGGTCCGGTGAATATGATCCTTTATAACCTGGGGGTAGGGGCAAAAAGCCTGCCGAAATGGTCGGCAGATAAGAATTGGGTTATGTTTACGGTGGTGATGTTTTCCGTCTGGAAAAATATGGGGTATTATATGGTGATTTATTTGGCAGGGCTTCAGGGGATCAACGGGGAGCTTTATGAAGCCTGCGGGCTGGACGGGGCTAACACCTGGCAGCGTTTCTGGTATATTACCCTGCCCCAGTTAAGGCCCACTACCTTTTTTGTCACGATTATTTTAACGATAAACTGTTTTAAGGTATACGATATTGTGTATATGCTGGCCGGCGGCAATACCGGTGTGCTGAATGAATCGGCGATCGTGCTGGTTTACCACATCTATGAAGAGGCGTTCCGCAACTGGAACTTAGGATATGCGAGCGCCTGCGCCATGGTGCTGTTCCTTATGGTGCTGGCCATCACCCTGGTCCAGTTCCGTGGGGAAAAGAAATATGCCAATTAAGGAGGAGCCGTAAATGAAAATTAAGAACACGAAAACAAGAGCCATGCGGGCGGTCCTCTATGTGGTGCTGGCCGTCCTGGCGCTGGTGATGCTGGTGCCTTTTGTATGGATGCTGTCGGCATCCCTGAAGCTGGATAAAGATGTGTTTATTTTTCCCATTGAGTGGATACCCAAGAATCCCCGGTGGCAAAATTACGGGGATATTTGGAGCAAGATCCCGCTTTCGACCTTTGTGCTCAATACAGGGAAGCTGACAATAATCGTGACTTTCCTGCAGCTTTTAACCAGCAGCTTTGCCGCCTACGCCTTTGCCAAGCTGGACTTTAAAGGCAAAGACCTGCTGTTTTTGGCTTATATTGCAACCATCGCGGTGCCGTGGCAGGTGTACATGGTGCCCCAGTTTATGATGATGCGGTCTATGGGGCTGGCAGACACCCATTTGGCAATTATTTGTTTGCAGGCATTTTCGGCCTTTGGGGTGTTTATGATGAAACAGTTCTATGAGGGGATCCCCACGGAGCTGTGTGAGGCCGCCAGGATTGACGGGATGACGGAGTACCAGATCTGGTATCGGATCATGCTGCCTTTATCAAAGCCTTCCTTGTCCACACTGACGATTTTTACGTTTGTGAATACCTGGAACGACTTTTTAGGGCCGCTGATTTATCTAACCACGGAGTCGAAAAAAACGTTGCAGCTGGGCCTGCGGATGTTCATCAGCCAATTTGGCTCTGAATATGGCCTGATTATGGCGGCTTCGGTGTTAAGCCTGATTCCGGTGCTGGTCGTGTTTTTGTCGCTGCAAAAATATTTTGTGGAAGGCGTGGCGGCTTCCGGGGTGAAAGGGTAAACCGGAGCCAATATGGCCGACGGGTAAAACGGAAAACCAAGAAAGGCAACAGGTGATCATATGAGTTGGATTTCACAGGAAGGGCTGGCGGCTAAGCCGGAAGTTTCGCCCGGGGAGGTGGGGCAGGCGCTGGACCTGGCGGCTAAGCTGGTGGTCCGGAATTTGCCTGCATTTACGGGGCGTTTCCCCAAGGCGTACAGCGAGGGCGGATTTTATGCCGCCACCGAAAACGTAGACTGGACCACAGGGTTTTGGACAGGGGAAGTGTGGCTGGCTTATGAACACACGGGGAAAGAGGAACTGCTGAAAGCCGGGCAGGTGCAGATGGACAGCTTCCTGAAGCGGATTGAGGGAAAGCAGGACGTAGAGACCCACGATTTAGGCTTTTTATATTCGCCGTCCTGTGTGGCGGGATATAAGCTGACGGGAAGCCAGGTAGGGCGCAAGGCCGCTTTGATGGCAGCCGGCCAACTGGCTGGCAGGTACCACGAGAAGGGGGAGTTTATTCAGGCGTGGGGCCCTTTGGGGGCGCCAGGCAATTACCGGCTGATTATTGACTGCCTGCTGAATTTGCCGCTCCTATATTGGGCGTCGGAAGAGACGGGGCAAGGACGGTACCGGGCGGTGGCGGAAAAGCACATCCACACGGCGCTGTCCCATGTGGTCCGGGACGACTTTTCCACCTGGCACACCTTTTTCTTTGACCCGGAGACCGGAAAACCAAGCCATGGGGCTACCTGCCAGGGCTACCGGGACGGCTCGGCCTGGGCCAGGGGGCAGGCATGGGGCATATATGGGACGGCCATTGGCTACCGGTATACGAAACGGGAAGGGTACCTTCCGGTGTTTGAAGGGGTTACGGATTATTTCCTGCGCCATCTGCCAAAGGATCTGGTGCCGTTTTGGGACTTGGAGTTCGGGGACGGGGACAGACAGCCCAGGGATTCTTCTTCGGCTGCCATTGCTGCCTGCGGGATGTTGGAGATGGCCAGGTACCTGGACGGGGAGCGGGCCGGCCACTACCGGGGGATGGCCAAACGGCTGGTGAAATCCCTGGTGGATTCTTATGCAGTGAAGGATCCGGCTGTGTCCAACGGGCTGTTGCTCCACAGTACTTATTCCAACCATTCCCCGTTTAATACATGCAACCATTACGGGGTGGATGAGTGTAATATCTGGGGGGATTACTTTTATATGGAAGCATTGACCCGGCTACAGAAAGACTGGCAGGTATACTGGTAAGGAAACGCCCCCGGCCAAAAGGGGCGGGCGTACCGGCCCCGGGGCAGGCGGTGAAAGGAGCGAGATGACAAAACAGGAGTTTTTTGCAAGGGGAAAAGAATATTTTTTCGTGGACGGCCCAAAAGAGGCGGCAGAATATTGCCGGGAACATTGGCCGGAGGAATGTAGGCATATCATTAAGGCGGCGTCGGCTGTTTGCAGGAATGAATTTTTGTTTGACCTGCCCCATGATTTAGAGCAAACCTGGGAACCGGTTTGTTTCGGCCCGGAAGGGCCGGTGGACTGGGGGTACCGGCCGGACAGCGACCCGGAATTTAGCTACCAGTTTAACCGCCACCGCTTTTTTATCTGTTTGGGGCAGGCGTATTGGCTTACAAAGGACGAAACCTACGCCCGCCATTTCCTGCGGCTTTTGACGGACTGGATGGAGCGGGTGAAACGGACGCCGGAATCGGAAAAAACAGAATGGAGGATCCTGGAAGCAGGGTTCCGGGGAGAGTATTGGACAAAGGCTATCCGTTATTTTGCAGGCTGCCCCCTGTTGACCGACCAGGTGGTGGATGCTTTTTACCATTGCCTGATCGAGCACGCGGAGTATATACTGGAAATGCATTCGCCTTACCGCTATATCAGCAACTGGGGGGTGCTGGAAAACCATGGCCTGTTTGAGATCGGGGTTGCCATGCCGGAAGAAGAAAGGCGCACCCGCTATACTTCCATTGCCATGGAACATCTGGAAATCCAGGCGCGGATGCAGGTCCTAGGGGACGGCGTCCAGTGGGAGCAATCCCCTATGTACCATAATGAAGTGCTCCACTGCTTTGAGGATGTGCTGATTTTGGCCCTGCGCAACCATATCCCGGTCCCCGCCACTTTCCTTGAGGCGGTGAGGAAGATGGCTTATGCAAACCTGGCATGGCAGAAGCCGGACGGGCGGGAGTTTATGACAGGCGACAGCGACGACATGGAGATCCGGGACTATCTGGGGGTGGCGGCCTGGCTGTTTCAGGATCCGGTGCTGAAAACCGGGGGCCGGGAGGTGCTGGATTACGAAAGCGTCTGGGACATCGGGGTGGCCGGGGCAAAAGAATATGAGGCCATGAAGGCAGTCCGGCCGGACTTTTTGTCGGTAGCCCTGGAGGACTCGGGGAATTATTACCTCCGCAGCGGTTGGGGGGGAAGGGCGGACCTGCTCCATTTCCACTGCGGGACAATGGGCGCCGGGCACGGGCATTCCGACAAGCTTCATGTGGACCTGGTCGTCCGGGGGGAGGATGTGCTGACGGACTCCGGGCGTTACACCTATGCCGTAGATAAAGGAAGGTTTGATTTTAAAAATCCGGACGCCCACAATACCATTACCGTGGACGGGAAATATTTTACGGTTTGTAAAGATTCCTGGGAATGCAGCAAACTGTGCCAGCCGGTAAAACAGCCATATAAATTTACCGGAAAATATGAATTCGTCCAAGGCGGGCACCTGGGGTACCTGGACTCGGCCGGCGGCGTTTTTGTAAACCGGAAGGTTATTTGGATCAAGCCGGATTTGTATGTGGTGATGGATGAGATGTACAGCGGGGATCCCCATACTTACGAACAATACTGGAACTTCAGCGAGCGGGGGCAGGTAAAGCTAAGCCAATGGCGCCCGGTGGAGGCGCCACAGCTTCCGGGGCCGGAGGCGGCGGGGGATCCGGACCCTACCATCCGCAAAAACGGGCAAAAGGAAGCAAAAAACCCGGATCCCGTTGCCGGGGGGAAGGGACAGGAGGCAGGGGCACAGGAAGGCATGGGGCCGATCTGCAGGGAGGAGGCCAAAACCTTGGCGGTGCAGACGGCTGACTTTATCGGGGAGAAGGCCCAGGCCAGATTTTTCTTTTTGACGCCAAAAGCCAAGGCAGAAACCATCTTGGGAAAGGTTGCCCGCCACTATAACCAACAAAAGGCCCGGCAGAAGGTCCGGGTGAAAATAAAAGGGGAAGGGTTTACCTCCCTTTTGACTGTGATCCAGGCCGGGGAAGCCGGAAACTTGCCAAGGTACCAGGTAGAAAAATTACCGGTGAAATCGGCCCTGAAAGGCTTTTATTATCCGGATTCCATGGCGGAAGGGCTGAAAATTACCGGGAACGGCAAAGAGTATGTGGTGGTAATCTGCCATCAGGAAGTCAATTCGCCTACGGATTTGGAAGAGGTAGACGGCTGTTTGGGGTACGGGAACGTGATCGTATTTGACAAGGCAGAGACAGATAAAGCCGGAACCGTGCTTTGCTGGTAAAGGGGGCGCTGCCTGCAAAAGCACCCACCTTTTTGGGACGGCCGGTTGGATGCAATCGTGTTTTACGCGGGTTTGGCCGGTGCTGTGGGCGTCGAGATAAGTTCCTGATTTACGGAAGAAACCAATATCCTCTAAAAAACCTTGCGTGAACACACCACTTATGGTATAATCTCCACGCAGGCCATGGGCAGAGCAGAAAAGGAAGAGGGCTTTTGTGTTGTGCCGGCACAACAGCAAAGCAGGATTTGCCTTTTCCCATAGGGCAGAAAGGCCGATTTGCCCGGAAGGCCATGAGGGGGCCCTGGGGGAACCCATGGCCGAGACGGAGCAAAGAGGGGCCGGGTCCGCTGCACAGTGGAAAAAGCGAAAAGCAGTGGGGAAAACGAAATCAGAAAACAAACCATAGGAGGCAAGTACCGTGAAGCATGTTAAGACGTTGAATAACAAAACATTGAAAGAATCCATGAAAAAAGGCGGCTGTGGCGAGTGCCAGACTTCGTGCCAGTCCGCATGTAAGACTTCCTGCACCGTAGGAAACCAAAGCTGTGAGAACGCGAACCGCTAAAAAGGAAGCGCTGCAAAAGAGCCGGCGGCCAGGGCGGTATACGGAGAATAAGGCAGATTAAGAAGAGGCCCCTATAGTTCAAAAGATTGTAGGGGTTTTTCGTTATGATCAGGGTTTTCCCTGTATAAAAGGATGGAGTGAAAAGGAAAAGTGGTTCACCAATACGAAAATAACGGCTATCACATCGTCATGGACGTGGCCAGCGGCTCCGTCCATGTGGTAGACCATGTGGCATATGACGCCATTGCCTTGCTGGAGCCGGAGGTAGGCGAGCTGGAAGCCCCCAAAAAGCTGCCGGCAGGGCTTTGCCAAAAGGTGGCAAAGCAGCTGGAACAGGTATATCCCCGTCAGGATGTGGCGGAAGCTTTCGAAGAGATCCAGTCTTTGGTAGATGCGGGGGAACTGTTTACCAAGGACATTTACCAAGAGTATGTGGCAGAGTTTAAAAAACGCAAAACCGTAGTAAAAGCTTTGTGCCTCCATGTAGCCCACGACTGTAACCTGGGCTGTAAGTATTGTTTTGCCGACGAAGGGGAATACCATGGCCGAAGGGCCTTGATGAGTTTTGAGACAGGGAAAAAGGCCCTGGATTTCCTTATTGCCAATTCCGGCAGCCGGAGAAACCTGGAAGTGGATTTTTTTGGCGGCGAGCCGTTGATGAATTGGGGAGTGGTCAAGCAATTGGTAGAATACGGCCGTTCCCGGGAAGAAAAGCATAACAAGCGCTTCCGTTTTACCTTGACTACCAACGGCGTATTGCTGGACGAGGAAGTGATGGACTTTTGCAACCGGGAAATGGGGAATGTAGTATTGAGCCTGGACGGGCGGCAGCAGGTCAATGACTTTATGCGCCCTACCCGCAGCGGACAGGGAAGCAGTTATGGCATTATTGTCCCTAAGTTCCAGAAGTTTGCCAAGTCCCGGGCGGGGAAAGACTATTATGTGAGGGGGACGTTTACCCGCCACAATCTGGATTTTTCCGAAGACGTAAAGCATTTCGCCGACCTGGGCTTTGAACAGATGTCCATAGAGCCGGTAGTGGCCCCTCCCCAGGAGCCCTATGCCATCCGGGAAGAAGATGTCCCCCGGATCCTGGAAGAGTATGATAAGCTGGCTGTGGAGTATATTAAAAGGAAGAAGGAAGGGCGCGGGTTCCAGTTCTTTCATTTTATGATCGACTTGGATCAAGGCCCTTGTGTGGCCAAGCGGCTGTCCGGCTGCGGATCCGGCACCGAGTATTTGGCAGTTACCCCCTGGGGCGACCTTTATCCCTGCCACCAGTTTGTGGGGCAGGAAGAATTTTTGATGGGGAACGTGGACGAAGGGGTAGTCCGGACGGATATCCGGGACGAATTTAAATTATGTAATGTTTATGCGAAGGAGAAATGCCGGAACTGTTTTGCCAGGTTCTACTGCAGCGGGGGCTGCGCGGCGAACTCATACCATTTCCATGGGTGCATTACGGACGCTTATGACATCGGCTGCGAGATGCAGAAGAAACGGATTGAGTGTGCGATTATGATAAAAGCGGCGCTTGCCGGCGATGAAGGGCAATAACGGCCCGGGCAGGGGCGCCTGCTGGCTGCACAGGCCTTGCAAAGGGGCGGGGCCATGCATACCCAGATTGCAGGAATGGGGGCTGCGGGGGATTTCGGGCCCCTGCCAAGTATCAGGACCGTTACAGGTAATGCAAATTGGTTAAGGGACGGGCCGGGACGGCCGGGTGCCTGGCGGGGATAGCCAGGCGGGAAAGCGGACGGGCACGGGCCCTTACAGAAGCAAGGAGAAAAGAAGATGAAAGACGGTAAGGGAAAAGGGCTTTTGGGCCTTCTGGTTTTGCTGCTTGCGGTCGGGCTGTTCGGGTTTTTCGGCTATGATACCATGGATGATATTAAGCTGGGCCTGGACCTGGCCGGCGGCGTCAGCATCACCTATCAGGCATTGGAAGAGAACCCCAGTGACGAAGACATGGCGGATACGGTGTATAAGCTTCAGCAAAGGGTACAAAACTACAGTACCGAGGCCGAAGTATACCGGGAAGGGTCCAACCGGATCAATATCGACATCCCCGGCGTATCGGATGCCAATGCGATCTTACAGGAGCTGGGAAAACCTGGCTCTTTGATGTTTATTGACGAAACCGGGGCAGTGATCCTGACCGGTGACCAGGTGGCCTCTGCCAGGGCTGCCCAGACAGAGCAAAACGGCATAAGGTCTTATGTCGTCAGCCTGACCTTTACGCCGGAGGGGACGGAAAAGTTTGCCGAGGCGACTACCAATAATGTAGGTAAACGTATTATGATTATTTATGACGGGATGGTTATTTCCAGCCCGGTGGTCCGGGAGGCCATAACCGGGGGGCAGTGCCAGATTGACGGTATGGCGGACTATGAGGAGGCCAACACGTTGGCGTCCACCATCCGGATCGGTTCCTTATCCCTTGAGCTGGAGGAATTGCGTTCCAACGTAGTGGGTGCGAAACTGGGCCAGGAGGCCATTTCAACCAGCTTAAAGGCAGGGGGCATCGGTTTTGCCTTGGTATCTTTGTTTATGGTTGCCGTTTACTTGATCCCCGGTTTGGCCGCTGTGCTGGCATTGGCCATCTATGTAGGGCTGATCCTGGTTTTGCTGGCAGCGTTTGAAGTGACGTTGACTTTGCCGGGGATCGCCGGCATCATCCTTTCCGTGGGTATGGCGGTAGACGCCAATGTGATTATCTTCACCCGCATTAAAGAGGAGATCGGACGGGGCAAGACGGTTCATTCGGCTATCAAGACCGGCTTTAATAAGGCGTTGTCGGCGATTGTGGACGGTAACGTGACTACCCTGATCGCCGCCGCCGTGTTGTGGCTGCGGGGGTCCGGGACAGTAAAGGGTTTTGCCACCACTTTGGCGATCGGTATTATCCTTTCTATGGTTACGGCACTGTTCATTACCCGGTTTGCCATTTACAGCCTATATCATCTGGGGCTGGAAAATGCCAAATTTTATGGCGTGAAGAAAGACGGAAAAACGATCCCGTTCCTGGGCAAGAAAAATATTTGCTTTATCCTGTCCCTGGCCGTGGTGGCAGCCGGATGGGCGGGGATGGCCATCAATAACGGCCGGACCGGAAAGGCGTTGAATTATGGCATGGATTTCACCGGGGGCACGTCCACGAACGTGACTTTTAACGAAAACATGTCCCTGGAGGATATATCCAGCAAAGTGGTTCCGGCGGTTTCTGAAATTACCGGCGACGCCGATATACAGACGCAAAAGGTAGAAGGGACCAACGAAGTGATTATTAAGACCAAAACCTTGTCCGTGGACCAGCGGCAGGCTTTGGAGGACGCTATGGTGGACGGGTTCGGCGTGGAGCGGGAGAGGATTACGGCAGAAAGCATTTCCGCCGCAGTCAGCAAGGAGATGAAGCAGGATGCCGTTGTGGCGGTAATCTTTGCCACAATCCTGATGCTTTTGTATATCTGGCTACGGTTCAAGGACATCCGTTTTGCTACCAGCGCCATTGTGGCCTTGGTCCATGACGTGCTGGTGGTGGTGACTTTCTACGCCATTGCAAAATGGTCGGTGGGTTCCACTTTTATCGCATGCATGTTGACGATTGTAGGGTATTCGATTAACGCCACCATTGTTATTTTTGACCGTATCCGGGAGAACTTGGCGGTTCAATCCGGCAAACAGCCTTTGGAAGACCTGGTGAATTTAAGTATTACCCAGACCTTCACCCGCAGCATCAACACGTCCCTGACTACGTTTATTATGGTGTTTGTACTGTATTTGATGGGCGTGTCGTCCATCCGTGAGTTTGCCCTCCCGTTGATGGCCGGCATCGTGTGCGGCACTTATTCTTCCGTGTGCGTTACCGGCGCGCTGTGGTATGTGATGACGGCGGCCAAAGGCAAGAAGGCCCTTGAAGCAAAAGAGGGCGGCAAAAAAGGGGCAGGCGCCCCGGCTAAGGAAGGCGGCAAGAAGCAAAGCGGCAAATAAATCTGAGCAGGCAGGGCAGATATGAAATATGAACTGATAACAACTGACGGCCGGGCAAAACGGGCCCGGATGGAGACGGTCCATGGGGTTATCCAGACTCCGGTCTTCATGAATGTGGGAACGGTGGCGGCAATCAAAGGCGCGGTGTCCACCGACGATTTGCGCCAGATCGGCACGCAGGTGCAGCTTTCCAATACCTACCACCTGCATGTCCGTACCGGGGACAAACTGATCCGGGATCTGGGGGGCCTCCACCGGTTTATGAATTGGGACAGGCCCATCCTTACCGATTCCGGCGGGTTTCAGGTGTTTTCCTTGTCAGGGCTGCGCCGGATCCGGGAAGAAGGGGTGTATTTCAATTCGCACATTGACGGCCATAAGATTTTCATGGGCCCGGAGGAAAGTATGCAGATCCAGTCAAACCTGGGTTCCACCATTGCCATGGCTTTTGACGAGTGCCCTTCCAGCCGTGCGGACCGGGCTTATATCCAGAATTCCGTGGACCGGACCACCCGATGGCTGGAGCGCTGCAAAAAAGAGATAAAGCGCCTCAACGGCTTGCCGGGCACGGTCAACCGCCAGCAATTGCTCTTCGGGATCAATCAAGGCGGCGTCGTGGATGAAATCCGCATCAGCCAGGCGAAGGCCATCGCCTCCATGGATTTGGACGGCTATGCCTTGGGCGGGCTGGCGGTTGGTGAGAGCCATGAAGAAATGTACCATGTGCTGGATGTGGCCATACCCCATCTGCCCCAGGACAAACCCACTTACCTGATGGGTGTGGGAACCCCGGCCAACATTTTAGAAGCAGTGGACCGGGGGGTGGATTTCTTTGACTGCGTGTACCCGTCCCGGAACGGGCGCCACAGCCACGTATATACAAACCAGGGGAAGATGAACCTGCTAAACCAGAAATATGAGAGGGATTCCCGTCCTATAGAAGAAGGGTGCCAATGCCCGGCATGCCGTTCCTACAGCCGGGCTTACATCCGCCACCTGTTTAAGGCAAAAGAAATGTTGGGAATGCGCTTATGTGTCTTGCACAATTTATATTTTTATAATACAATGATGGAAGAGATACGGGATGCGGTCCAGCAGCACCGCTATGCTTCTTACAAAGCGGAAAAGCTGGAAAGGATGGCGCAGGAACAAGATTAAGGCACCTTTGCAGATCGTTCTGCAAAAGCCAGTGAAGGCGCGAAGATAATTGAAGGAGGAAGTTTATGTTAGTAGCAGCACAAGCCGGGGGGATGGCTATATCATCCATGTTGATTTATGTAGTATTTATTTTTGGCGTTGTATACTTTTTTGGGATTCGTCCGCAGCAAAAGGACAAGAAAAAGCATGAGCAATTGTTGTCTACCGTGGCTATCGGGGATACTGTGCTGACTACCAGCGGTTTTTATGGCGTCATCATTGATATGACGGACGATACGGTGATTGTGGAGTTCGGCAGCGACAGGCATTGCCGGATTCCCATGCAAAAACAGGCGATTGTACAGGTAGAGAAACCGCAGTAACAGAAAATGACACAGCAGGCTGCCGGATAGGCACGGCCTGCTGTGTTTTTGTTTTCAGGGGCCGTAAATGATATGGGCAAGATGCCCCGCAAGCGGCCTGCCGCAGGCCTTAAACCCTGCAGTGCAGGATCCTTTTTATGATTGGTAAGGTATGGAGGGAAACGGTTTTGCAAAATAAGCGGAGAAGAAAAATAATGGGGAGGAAAACCGGGTGGAGGGTTTTGGCCATGTGCCTGCTATTTGTTTTCCTGGTGGGCAGTTGTGGATGCGCAAGGAAAGCCCCGCCGGAAAAGCCGCCAAAGGCAGGGGCAAAAGTTCCACAACCGGAAACCGTGGAAAGACAGGAAAGCAATGGGGAAAAAGAGGGGGGCGGGATGCCAGAGGAAAGCGCAAAGGGAAAAACGGCAAAAGGATACCAAGCGGCCACCCATGGGGAAGGCAACGGGGGGACCAGGGAAAAAGAAAAACGGCAAGGAGGGGGGCAGGCAACGGAAGCAGGGGATAGGGAAGAAGAAATAAAAAGCGGGGAAACAGAAGAGGAAAAGGGGTATCAGGAAATCCTTGCCAACATGACTTTGGAAGAACAGGTGGCGCAGCTTTTTATCGTGGAGCCGGAACAGCTGACCGGCGAGGAAAAGGTGACCCAGGCGGGGCAGGCCATGAAGGATGCGCTGGCCAAATATCCGGTGGGGGGGATGATCTATTTTGCCGGGAATTTGCAGGACGGGCAGCAGCTGAAAGGGCTGACCCAGGGCACCCAGGATATAGCCGTGCAGTTGGGCATGCCGCCACTATTTTTGTCTGTGGACGAAGAAGGGGGAAGCGTTGCCCGGATTGGCAACCGCAAGTCTTTTTCGGTGCCAAAGGTTCCGGCCATGGCAAAAATCGGGGCTACCGGCGACGAGGGGAAAGCCCGCGAGGCAGGGGAGGCGATCGGCACTTATCTGGCAGAATACGGGATAAACCTGAATTTTGCCCCGGATGCGGATGTGCTGACCAACCCTGAAAACCAGGTGGTCAAAAGCCGCTCTTTCGGTTCGGATCCAAAGCTGGTGGGGCGTATGGTCCTGGCTTATATGGAAGGCCTGGAGGCAAAGGGGATTTGCAGCGTGCCGAAACATTTTCCCGGCCACGGGGGGACGAAAGAAGACAGCCATGAAAAACTGGCTTCCATGGATAAGACGTGGGAGCAGTTGGAAGAAGCGGAGCTGGTCCCTTTCCGCCTGTGCGTTAAGGAGCAGGCCCCGTTTATTATGGTAGGGCATATTTCCCTGCCTTTGATCACCGGCGGCAACGTACCTTGTTCTTTGTCGCCGCTGGTGATGGACGGATATTTACGGGAGGCCATGGGGTACGAAGGGATAATCATTACCGATGCATTGAGCATGGGCGCCATAGAGGCGAATTACCCTTCGGAGGAAGCGGCGGTCCTGGCGTTGGAAGCCGGGGCCGATATGCTGCTCATGCCCAAAGACCTGCCGGCTGCCTATGACGCGGTGCTGGAAGCCGTAAAACAGGGCCGCATATCCCGTAGGCGCCTGGAAGATTCGGTATTGCGGATCATCCGGGTAAAAAAACAGTATTTATCCTTTTAGCAGGGCTCCCAACGGCCGGAGGCCCCGCAGGGGAGGGCCAGGCCGGACTGCCCTACGGGAAGCCCGATTTCCTCCGCCTGGACCTGGCCGCCATATTTGGGGCAGATTTCCGTGGAGATGAGGTAAGCTAACACGGCCGGCGCCAGGCCGGTAGTGTAGGAATTTAACAGGAAAAACAATGGGTCATCGGACAGGAGGCCGGTGCATAGCCGGATCAGCGGATGGATGGAGCTTTCGATTTTCCATACCTCCCCTTTTGGGCCCCGGCCATAGGAAGGGGGATCCATGATGATGGCGTCATAGCGGCTTCCCCGGCGGATTTCCCGTTCGGCGAATTTGACGCAGTCGTCTACCAGCCAGCGGACCGGGGCCTGGTGCAAACCGGAGGATACCGCGTTTTCCCTGGCCCAGCCGACCATGCCTTTGGAAGCGTCTACATGGGTGACGCTGGCCCCGGCCCGGGCGGCCGCTATCGTGGCCCCGCCAGTGTAAGCAAACAAGTTCAGCACTTTAACCGGCCGGCCAGCATTGCGGATTTTTTCCGAAAACCAGTCCCAGTTGGCAGCCTGTTCCGGAAAAAGGCCGGTGTGCTTAAAGCTGAATGGCTTTAACTGGAAAGTCAGCGGGCCATAACGGACCTCCCACTGGTTTGGCAGGTCAAAAAATTCCCATTCCCCGCCGCCTTTGGCGCTGCGGTGGTAGTGGGCGTTGGGGCGGCGCCATCCTTTGTGGGATTTCGGGGTATCCCAGATTACCTGGGGATCCGGGCGGATCAGGAGGTAATCCCCCCATCGCTCTAATTTTTCTCCTTTGGAACAGTCCAGCACTTGATAGTCTTTCCAGTTATGGGCAATCCACATGTCGTCAACCAACCTTTCCTTTTGCAGTAATCTTGATGGGGCGGCCCCGTACCATTTTGGCACACCCCTTTGGGGATGCCCATGTGTTTCGGCTTTACCCCACCGGGGGCGAAAATCGGGGCGGGCATAACCTGTAGCAAGATTATACCATAAAAAGGTGAGTTTTTCTATATTCAACCGGGGGCGGCAGAATGCAATTTTAAGCCAAGCTTTGGAAATCGTAATAGAATCGTTAGATAAATAATGGAAATTTGGGTTGAATAATTGGCAGTATATTGATAAAATGGAAGTCAG
The DNA here is from genome assembly GCA_910584845.1 of uncultured Lachnospiraceae bacterium. Lineage (GTDB taxonomy): Bacteria > Bacillota > Clostridia > Lachnospirales > Lachnospiraceae > Brotaphodocola. The sequence continues at coordinate 74,725 of CAJUDH010000002.1, read as the reverse complement.
GCTACAGCTTTGCAGGTTATGGCATTGAAGGAGAGACTATATGAGAAAACGTGGTTTGACGATGGTTGCCCTGATTGCGGCGATGGCCTTGGGCGCTCCGGGGATTCCGGCAAAAGCAGCACAAGGGTGGGCCCAGGAAGGCGGAAACTGGGTATATTACAATGCCTCCGGCAGCCGCATTACCAATGCGTGGCGCACGGGCCAGGACGGCTATTGGAGATACCTGGACAGCAACGGGGTTATGGCGGCCAATGCCTGGGTAGACAATGATACCTATTATGTAGGTTCCGACGGCATTATGGTTGCGGGCCAGTGGCTGCAGGTGCAGAATTACAATTCCTCCAGCGGATATGATTGGTATTATTTCAGCCAGAGCGGGAAGTCGGTAAAGGACAAGTGGGAAAAGATCAATAATAATTGGTACCATTTCGGCGACACAGGGGTTATGGAGACCGGCTGGATCCTGGAAGACATGTACTATTGCGACCCCAACGGCGTTATGGTGACCGGCTGGCAACGGCTGTATCCGCCCAGCGAAGATGGGGATGACGACGATTACTACGGGCCGGACTCCGAGGGGGACAACGACGGCAGGTATTGGTATTATTTTTCCAACAACGGCAAAAAGATGGTCCCCGGCGATGACGGCGACGAGTACAAAATGAAGAAGATCAACGGCGTATATTATTGCCTGGCGGAAGACGGCGCCATGCAGACCGGATGGACCTGTGTAACCGGGGACGATTCCGAGGATATTCAGGATTACCGTTATGTGGATTCCAGCGGCCAGGTCCGGATCGGGTGGTATTCGGTGGAACCGCCGGAAAATATCCGCAACAGCTATGAGCATGACGTGGAGTGGTTCTATTTTTCCAGTAAAGGCGTCCCTAAAGTAGGGCCGCAGAAAGGTTCGGCCAAAACCTCTGACCTGGAGAAGATCAACGGAAATACATACCTGTTTAACGAAAAGGGCGTGCCTGTGTACGGGCTGCAGAAGGTTTTCCTGGACAAGGACGGGTCGGAATATACGGCTTATTATTTCGGGACCCGCTCCCAGAGCTCCATGTTGAAAGGCAAACAGAAAATAGACGACGGGGGCGTTTCCTGCCAGTTTTACTTTAGTTCCACAGGAAGGGGGTACACGGGGGTTTACGACGGGTACCTTTACTATATGGGCAAGCTGCAGAAGGCAGATTCCGGAAGCAAATACCAGGTCTTTACCATATGGAGCGGAGGGAGCGCCAAAAATTATGTGGTAAACACTTCTGGCCGCATTGTCAAAAACACTACCGTGAAAGACCGGGACGGCGTGAAATATAAGGCCAACAGCAGCGGAATCCTCATTGCGGAGGACGATGCCGGCGTGGAAGGACGGACATATGACGCGCCGGTGGAGCCGGATTGGGATTATGATTAGGAAATAGGTTTTACAGGCCTTACAGGCCGCCGGTGTTTAAACGGTGGCAGGATGCTTTCATGAAAAACCGGCAAATGGTGCCTATTGCATCATTTGCCGGTTTTGTGAAGTTTCAGGGTCTGCTGGCAAACCCTTCGGGGACGTCAGTATCCGCTGTTGATTACTTTCCAGCTGTCGGATTTAGACTTGCGGGCAATGCTGATGGAACGCATGGGATTTCCTGCGTCCTTATCCTTTTTGGTAAGGACCATATAGATAATGATATTGCCGGGGGCGTATTCGGCCTCAATACCCAGGTTTTGGTAGAGGGAGAAGCTGTCGCTGGCCAACTGGATTTCTTCCACCCCGCCAAACCCATTTGTAAAGTAATACCGGGCCAGCTCTTCGGTGGCGGCCAGCTCCTGCTCTGTCAGGGAATCGGCATAAGCGGGGGAATCGCCATGGGGGCCTGTTTCCATGGTGTAGCCGGAGCCATAGGCGAAAAATTCGGAAGGGATAAAACTCAAAGCTTCCCGTTCGTCTTCTGCCAGAGTATAGTACCAGTCCAGCCATTTCAAGGTTTCTTCGGAAAGCTGGCTCTTTTTTTTGGAGACGCCGTAAAATTCTATGGTTTCCTCTTCTTCGGAAGGAAGGGGTTCGGCCAAGGCTGTGGAAGGAAGGGGCATAGGGCCGGCATCCGCGTCGGGCAAAGCGCCGGCGGGGGAAGTGGAACAGCCAAAAACCAGCAGCATTCCGGCGGCGAGGGTAATCCATAAACTTTTCTGATACATAGTAAAATGCCTCCTTTCCGCTATTATATCAGCCAGGGCTACGGAAAAAATGAAGATATTTATAACATTATTTGATAAATTATTAAATTTTTAGCAGGAGGAAAGCGGTATGCAAAAAGGCTTGACAGAAGGAAGTGTTTTTAAAATATTGGTCCGGTTTTCGCTGCCCTATTTGCTTTCTTGTTTTTTACAGACTTTTTATGGGCTGGCGGACCTGTTTGTGACAGGGCAGTACAATGGGGCAGACGTAATATCGGCAGTATCCATCGGAAGCCAGGTCATGCATATGATCACGGTAGTGGCCGTAGGATTGGCCATGGGTTCCACGGTTGCCATCAGCCGTGCGGTAGGGGGGGGAAAACGGCAGGAGGCGGCGCTGGCCGTGGGCAACACGGCGTCTTTGTTCCTGGCGGCTTCCCTGGTGCTGACGGTGGTATTAATGCTGGCGGTAGACGGAATTATCCGGGCGGTTTCAACGCCGCCGGAGGCGGTGGGGCAGGCCAGGCGATATTTGACGGCCTGTTTTGCCGGGATCCCATTTATAACGGCTTACAATATAATCGCCTGTATTTTCCGGGGTATGGGGGATTCCAAAAGCCCCATGTACTTTGTCGCAGTTGCCGGGGTGCTGAATGTGCTCCTGGATTTTTTGCTTATAGGCCCGCTTCATATGGGGGCGGCCGGGGCTGCCATAGCGACGGTGGCTTCCCAGGCCGTAAGCGTGCTGCTGGCTTTGGCCGTGCTGCGCAAACGGGATTTCGGGCTAAACCTTACAAAGGGCGTGTTCCGTTTCCGAAAAGAGGTTATGGGGGGGATTTTGAAAGTAGGGCTCCCCATTGCCTGCCAGGACGGCTTTATCCAGGTGTCCTTTTTGGTGATTACGGCCATTGCCAACCAGCGCGGGGTGGTGGCGGCGGCGAGCGTGGGGATCGTGGAGAAAGTCATAACCTTTTTGTTTTTGGTGCCTTCTGCCATGCTGTCCTCAGTATCTGCCATTGCGGCCCAAAATATTGGGGCAGGAAAATATCGGCGGGCGGACCAGGCTTTGGGCTATGGGGTTTTCTTGGCGGTTTCTTTTGGGGTTGGGGTAACCGTGGCCTGCCAATTTTTGGCAGGGCCTGTGGTGCGGATGTTTACGGATGACCCGGAAGTGGTAAGGATGGGCGTCCAATACCTGCGGCCTTATGTGTTTGACTGTATTATGGCGGGGGTGCATTTTTGCTTTAGCGGTTATTTCTGCGCCTATGGGCGGTCAGGGATTTCTTTTATCCACAACCTGGCTTCTATTTTACTTATCCGGATCCCCGGCGCCTATTTGGCTTCTGCCTGTTTTCCGGACACCTTATTCCCCATGGGGATGGCGCCTGCGGCAGGGTCCGCGTTGTCGGCCGTGATTTGCATCGGGGTATATTATCGGTGCCGAGACTGGTTTTGCAGGCCGCAGGACATATAACGCAGCGCCTTTTTTGACAAGAAAAACGGTTCCAAAAGGTTTTGGGAAGGCCAGGTGGGGAGAATGAAAAGGAAAGTGTTTACGGAAAGGGAAGAAAAGCTGTTAAAGGCGGCAGGATCCGCGGTGACGGCCCAGCCGGGCCGCCTCGTTTATTTAAAAGGGGATCCGGCGGATAAAATTTATTATATTTTAAAAGGGCGGGTGAGGGTTTTTGAAAATATAGGTTCCGGCAGGGAAATGACCCTGGACATAGTGGAAGCCGGGCGTATTTTCGGGGAATCGGCTTTTGAAAGGGGGAATGTAAGGCCTGCCTGCGTCCAGGCGGTGAATCAAGTGGCCATGGTTTCTTTCGGTATGGCTGACCTTGTGCCCCTTTTTCGGAAAGAGCCGGATTTGGCCCTGCATTTTCTCCAGCTTTGTTCCCGGTCTATGGACCATCTGACGGCCCGGATGCATGACCAATGCCTGCTGGACCGGTATGGGAAGGTAGCTAATTATATTTTGGACGAGATTAGCCTGGATTCGGAGGAAAGGGGGACTGCCGGAGGGGTGCTTCCCTATACCCATGAAGACCTGGCTGTTTCCCTGGGGCTCAACCGGTCCACCGTGTCTACGGTGTTAAAACAGTTTCAGAAGAACGGATGGCTGGAGGCCGGGTACCAATATGTGAAGGTGGTTGACCGTAAAGCATTGTCGGAGATGGTAGAGCAGCAGAAAAACCGGTGAAGGCCGGACGGGCAAACCGTAACGGATTTTATGATAATCCGTTAAAAATGTATTGAACATTTTCCCTGTTTCATGATACACTTAAACTTACCAATAGGGTTTTAATACCCCTCAGGAGGATACCATGAAAATATCAGGAAAAAAAACCGGTGAAAATGCCCGGATGTATGCAAAACGCATGATACTGGACAATATTGTAAACCTGGAACTGCCGCCAGGGACAGGCTTAAGCGAGAATGAACTGTCGATTCAGCTGAACCTGTCCCGGACGCCGGTACGGGAGGCGTTGATCGAGATGCACCGGATAGGCCTGGTAGAGATTATCCCGAAAAAGGGGAGCTTTGTGACTAAGATTGATTACGACTTGATTGAGGAGACCCGGTTTATGCGCCTGGCCCTGGAAAATGCAATTATGCAGCTTGCCTGCAAGGAAGGGGTCCCCCAAGCGGACCTAAGGCAATTAAAAGAAAATCTGGAACAGCAAAAGAAGTATGCCCAACCCATGGATGACGCTATTTTAATGGAGCTGGACATTGCTTTTCATGGCCTCCTTTTTAATTCGGTTAAAAAAAACCGCATTTATGCCTTCCTCCAAAGCCAGATGGTCCATTTTGACCGGCTTCGGATCTTGTCCTTAAAAACGTTAAAGGCGGCAAAAGCCGGGATAACCGTAAACGACCACGAAAATATTTTGTATGCATTGGAGAGGAGGGACTGGGAATTGGCGGAGATGGTGATGACCCGCCATCTGACCAGGCACCAGGTAGAGAAGAAGGACCTGGTAGGCTTGTACCCGGATTATTTTTTATAAAATTTACCCATAAAGAAAAGGGCGGACCCTTTCTCAGTGTAAAAGGGTCCGCCCTTTTGGCAAAGGGGATTTATTCGCCAAGGGCCACAACGACTTTCATGTAATGGTTCGGATGTTTTTCAATGTCCCGGATCACTTCCGGGGCCTCGTCAATGGTAATGGTCTTGGTCAGGATTTTTGACATGTCTACTTTCTTGGTGCAGATCATTTCAATGGCCTCTTCAAATTCCCTTGCGCTGGTGCGCGCGCCCCGGATGTCGATTTCCTTCCGGGTGATGACGTCGGTGGGGAGGGAGGTTTCGGCCTTGGGCCATCCGGTCAGAGTGATACGGCCGGCATGGCTGACATAGTCTAAGGTGGAACGGACTGCTGCATTGGCGCCGCTGCATTCCATTACCTGCTGGGCCATGACCCCGCCGGTGATTTCCCGGATACGTTTTACGGCGTTTTCTTCTTTGGAGTTGACCACATATTCGATGCCCAGGTTTTTGGCAAAATCAAGGCGCTCCTGAACCAGGTCAAGAAGGATGGCGTGGGCGCCATATGCCTCGGCCACCATTCCGGCAACCAGGCCGATGGGGCCTGCGCCGATGATAACGCAGTATTCCCCGGCCTGCAGGCCGCCCCGGTGGATACCGTGGAGGGAAATGGTCAGGGGTTCTGCCATGGCGGCGTCTGTCCAGCTCATATCGTCTGGCATTTTAATCAGCATGTCTGCCGGATGGCAGAAATATTCCGCCATGCCGCCTTCCCGGTGGACACCCAGTACTTCCAGGCTGGTACAGCAGTTGGTACGGCCGATGCTGCAGGGGTAGCAGTCCCCACAGTACAGATAGGGGTCTACGATTACTTTGTCCCCGACTTTCAGGCCGTTTTTGTTGTCTGCAGGGATCTCCTCCACAATCCCGGCAAGCTCGTGCCCGATGGTCCTGGGATAGGATACCAAAGTGTTGGTTCCCCGGAAAGCGCCGATGTCACTGCCGCAGATGCCGGCCCCCATAATTTTAATCAGGGCTTCTCCCGGCTGGGGGACGGGTTTTTCACGCTCTACAGTGGAAACTTCCCACGGTTTTGATAAGTATACGGCTTTCATAATAGGTTCCTCCTTTATACATTTTGATTTTATGCGTTTCCGTTTTCAAAAGTAAAGACGATTTTACGGATAGACGGGTCGTGGCTGTCCACAAAATCAAAGGCTTCCTGGGCTTTGGCGAGGGGGAACGTGTGGGATACGGAACCACTAAGGTCCAGCTTCCCTGCCTGGATTTGCTCAATGGCCTTTCCGAACATTTTATTTTGCAGCCGGGATCCCCGCACGTCCAGCTCCTTTGAGGTAATCAGGAATTGGTTGATTTCGACCGGGGCGGTGGAGAAGCCCATAACCATTACCCTCCCTGCGTTTCCCGTTGCTTTTAATAAGGTGAGGAGGGAATCTTTCGTGCCGGAAGCGTCGATGGACACGGTGGAACCGTGGCCGCCGGTATATTCCTTTACTTTTTCTTCCAGGTTTTCCTTTAATACGTTGATGGTGTAGGCAGCCCCGTTCTCTTTTGCCGCTTCCAGCTTGCTGTCTACGATGTCCGCGACAAGGATATGGCTGCAGACCTGCCGGGCAATCTTAAGGATCGTGCTTCCTAAAGCCCCCGCCCCCAAAATCAGCAGCATGTCGTCCGGTACGAGCTGTGCCCGGGAACAAGACTGGATGGCGATGGTGGTAGGTTCGATCATTACCGCATCCTCATCGGACAGGGAATCCGGAAGCAGATAGCAGTCGCTTTCCGGCACGGCCATGTATTCCCGGTATCCTCCGTCGATATGCACGCCCCGTACCTGCAGGTTGTCGCAGACGTTGCCCCTTCCCATGCGGCAAGGGTAGCAATGCCCGCAGCTGGTTACCTGGTTGATAATAACCCGGTCGCCTGCTTTCAACTTGGTTACGCCTTCCCCCACCTCTTCCACATGCCCTACCATCTCGTGCCCGATAATCCGGGGATAGGTGGCGGCGGCATTGGTACCATGGTAGATGCCTACGTCAGAACCACAGATGCCGGCGGCGGTCATCCGAACCAGCACATTGTTCACATGATCGATGGACGGCTTTTCCATATCAATGATCTTTAGCTGGTTTGGCCCTGCAATTTGCACAGCTTTCATAGTGAATATTCTCCTTTTCTATTATATTTTGCAGAATAAAAAAACGTCTGCCATACAAGATAATGTTGCACTTTTTTTGGAAAATGTCAATATCTATAAAGGAAAAAAGTTAGATTTGTTTAACTTGCATAAATTTAACCTTGAATTTTTGTGGAACATTGCGTATTTATTATTTTGTCCTGGTATGCTACCATACAAGTATAGCGTTAAAAATAAAATCTAAGGAGGATTACAACATGAAAAAAATGAAAAGGCTTGTTGCCTTAGGTGCGGCGGCAGTGCTGGCGACAGGTATGCTTGCCGGGTGCGGCGGTTCTTCCAATACGGAAACTAAGGCGGCAGGCGGTGACGCAGCCGGTGGCGGTGGCGCAGCCGGTGGCGGCGATGCGGCCGGCGGCGACGCGGCAGGCGGCGTAGAGAAGATCGACCTGGTTTTCAGCCACATTAACGCGGAAACCCATACCTGGCACAAGATGGCCGTGAAGTTCAAAGAACTGATTGAGGAGAAATCCGGCGGCAACATCACCGTTACCATTTACCCCAACAACCAGCTTGGCTCCGAGATCGAGACCGTGCAATCAGCCATTGCTGGAATGGGTGATTGTGACATCGTCCTGACAGGCGAGTCCATGCAGACTTATGTAGAAGAGCTGGGTATTATCGGGATGCCCTATGCCATTACCAGTGACGAGCATATGGACGCGGTGCTGAACGGGGAGGTTGGCGATGAACTGGATTCCCTGATGCTTACCGCCGGGCTCCGGAACTTAGGCGCTATTAAGCGCGGCCCCCGTAACATTACTTCCAATAAGGAAATCCATTCCCCGGACGATTTGCAGGGCTTTATTATCCGTACGCCGGAATCCAGCATGACCATGGCGGCATTCGAGGCAATGGGTGCAAAGCCAACCCCGATGGCCTTCTCCGAGATTTTCACTTCTTTGCAGCAGGGCGTTATCCACGGGCAGGAGAACCCGTTGGCCAACATTTTTGACGCTTCCCTCTATGAAGTGCAGGATTATGTTATTGAGAGCGAACATCTGCGGGCATGGGTGTACATGGCTATTTCCGAGGCAAGGTTCAGCTCCTTCTCCCCGGAAGCCCAGGCTATGATCGAAGAGTGCGCTACGGAAGCCATTGCCTATGAGCATGAAATGTTCCTGGAAGAAGAAGAGACTTTAAAATCTACTTTGGAAGAGAAAGGCATGACTTTCATCGAAGTCGACCAGGCTCCTTTCAAAGAGAAAGCTGTTTCCGGCGTCCTAAGTGTGCTTACAGACCGGCAGAAAGCGATCTATGACAAGATTGTGGCAGCGGACCCGGCAGCATAAAGCGCCCTTCCCCTGTTTCGTTTTACCTATTATTTTAAGCGATAGACCAATCCTATGCCGGCCTCCTGTTATTGGTAGTCGGCATGGATTTTTATAGGCCTGTGTTAAGAACTTGTTAAGAGAGCTTTTCAGATACATGTCCAAGACCTCGGGGAAGCAGCCAGAAAGGGGCTATGGGCGTGTTAAGGAATTTAGGAGGAAAAATGGACAAGATCATCAAAGTATACAAAGAGGTCATGACCGGCGTGGGCATTATCGGCCTTGTTGGTTTTATCGCCAGTGTCCTGATCCAAGTCGTCTCCCGTACCTTCCTTCCGACAGCTCCCAACTGGACGGAAGAGGCGGCCCGGTACCTGTTTATCTACATGGTCGCTTTCGCCGGGAATGCCGCAGTATTAAATGACGAATATGTGGGCGTGGAGATGTTGGTGGAGAAGTTTCCGAATTCTGTGCGGAAGGCCATCAGCATAGTTATTATGGTTTGCCTGTGTGTCTTCTCGGGATTTGTATTTATCAACTGCGTTGTCGGCCCCAAGGGGCTGCTTGCGGTGACCCCACCGGCTATGGTGTCCACCGCCTTGACCATTCCCATGAAGTATATCTATGCTGCGGAGATCTTTTTATTTGGGTGCTATGTGGTTAGCTTTATTATGCGGATATACATGATACTGTCTAAGAAGAAAGAGGGGTAGAACATGGTAGCATTATTATTTATCACTTTCGCCGTATGTTTGGCGGCCGGCGTTCCCGTTGCCTTTAGCCTGGGTATATCCTCTCTGGTTTATTTCATCGGAGAAGGCATGTCCCTGTACATGTTTGCACAAAGGTTTTTTGCAGGGCTGAATTCGTTTACCCTGCTTTGTATCCCCGGATTCGTGTTCGCCGGTTCCTTGATGAACCAGGGCGGCATCACGGAGCGGCTGATCGGTTTCTGTAACAAGGTTGTGGGCCACATCACCGGCGGGCTTTCCATCGCCAACGTGGTGGCTTCCATGTTGTTTGCCGGCATTTCGGGGACGGCCCTGGCCGACACCGTCAGCGTGGGAGGCGTGTTGATCCCGGCCATGAAGAAGGACGGCTATGACGCAGACTTCTCTTGCGCCGTTACGGCGGCTTCCTCTTGCATCGGCCCGATCATCCCCCCGTCAGTCCCCATGATTATGGCAGCTACCATGACCGGGCTTTCCGTGGCGAAAATGTTTGTGGCCGGCTTGGTTCCCGGTGTCCTCATGGGCCTGGGCATGATCTTTGTTTCTTGGTATATTTCCAAGAAGCGTAATTACCCCAAGGCGGAAAGGCGCTCCACCCTGAAGGAAATTTTGTCTTCTGCAAAGGAATCTTTCTTTGCCATCTTGATGACTTTGATTATCTTGTCCAGTATTATGGGCGGCATCGTGACCCCCACCGAGGCCTCTATCCTGGCTGTGGTTTATGGTATCCTGGTTGGGTTTTTCATCTATAAGGAACTGACAATTAAACGCCTCTTTGAGTGTATGAAGTCTACGGTTACTTCCAGCGCGGCTATTATGGTCCTGGTTGGTATGGCTAACGTGTTCGCCTACATCCTGACCAAAGAGCAGATCCCGCAGATGGTTGCCGATGCCATGCTGGCCCTGACCACCAATAAGTACATTATCCTACTCCTGATTAATATCCTGCTGATTTTCGTAGGTATGTTCATGGAGACCATTGCCGCCATCCTGATCCTGTTCCCGGTGCTTTTGGGCCTGGTAGTCCAGGTAGGCGTAAGCCCCATCCAGTTTGGCGTTATGTGTGTGCTGAACCTGGTGCTTGGCCTTTGTACCCCTCCTGTGGGCGTGTGCCTTTTTGCCGCAACCAATATCGGCGAAACCAAGCTTACCGGTGTGGTAAAGGAATTGGTGCCTTATTTGATTTCCAATTTTGCCGTACTGTTTTTGGTAACTTATGTCCCGTTCATAACCACAGGCATTGCAGACTTGATTTTAGGCGCGGCATAAGCAAGGGTATCAGGTATCTGTTTTCGCCGCAAGGGTATACTATATCCGGCGAAGCGGGAATATTGTGCTGTGAAACGCGCACGGATTGGAGGAAAGGGTGAAAGGACCGTTCACCCATACCTATATGTGCTGTGAAACGCGCACGGATTGGAGGAAAACATGAAACTGAATTTGAATGGATTGAAAGAGGCGGCGGCCTGGAAGGAAGCAGGCATCGCCCTCCCGTCCTATGACGTGGAAAAAATGGTTGCGGATACGAAAGAAGCCCCTATTTGGGTGCACTTTGGGGCGGGGAATATTTTCCGCATCTTTATTGGCGGCCTGGCGGATAGGCTTATCGGCCAGGGGGACATGGAAAAAGGCTTAACCTGTGTGGAAACCTTTGATTTCGATGTGATTGATAAAATATATAACCCGTATGACAACTTGGTGCTTGCCGTTACTTTGAAAGCCGATGCTTCCACCGAGAAGCAGGTGATTGGCTCACTGACGGAAGCCATCAAGGCTATTTCCGGAGACCCGTCCCAGTGGGACCGCCTGAAAGAAATTTTTGTCAATCCGGGGCTTCAGATGATTTCGTTTACCATCACGGAAAAGGGGTATGCGTTAAGCGGCCCTGACGGCGCCTTCTTCCCCTTTATCCAGGCCGATATTGATAACGGCCCGGCCAAAGCCGTTTCTGCTATGGCAGTGGTCTGCGCCCTTTTGCTGGAGCGTTACCGGGCCGGTAAATTGCCGCTGGCGGTGGTATCCATGGACAACTGCTCCCACAACGGGGAAAAGCTTCAGGGCTCCATTATCACCATGGCAAAAGAATGGGAGAAAAAAGGTTATGTGGACGAGGGCTTCCTTGCCTACCTGAACGACGAAAGCCTGGTATCGTTCCCTTGGTCCATGATCGACAAGATTACTCCAAGGCCGGCGGATTCCGTATGCGCGGAACTGAAAAACCTGGGCGTGGAGGGCATGGATCCGGTAGTTACTTCCAAGAAAACTTACATCGCTCCTTTTGTAAATGCAGAAGGCCCCCAGTACCTGGTGATTGAAGACAAGTTCCCCAACGGCCGGCCGCCCCTGGAGAAAGCAGGGGTTTATATGACGGACCGGGATACGGTCAATAAAGTAGAACGTATGAAGGTTACTACCTGCCTGAACCCCCTGCACACGGCCCTGGCCGTATATGGCTGCGTTTTGGGCTATACCCTGATTGCCGACGAGATGAAAGACCCGGAGCTTAAGCAGCTGGTCCACGAGATCGGGCCGGTAGAGGGGATGCCGGTGGTGACGGACCCGGGTATCCTTTCGCCTCAGGACTTTGTTGACGAGGTTATCCAGGTGAGGATCCCCAACCCCTTTATGCCGGACGCCCCACAGCGTATCGCTACGGATACATCCCAGAAAGTAGGTATCCGTTATGGCGAGACGATCAAAGCTTATGTGGAGAAGTACGGTGATGCCAAGAAGCTGAAAGCAATCCCCTTGGCGATTGCCGGGTGGTGCAGATACCTGTTGGCTGTGGATGACAAAGGCGAGCCGTTTGAGCTTTCTCCGGATCCCATGGTTCCGGAGCTGACCGGGAAGCTGGCCGGTATCCAGGTAGGCAAGCCAGAAACCTACCAGGGGCAGCTGAAAGAAATCCTTTCCAACGCCAACATCTTTGGCATTGATTTGTACCAAGCCGGCATAGGCGGGATGATAGAGGATATGTTCCTGGAAGAGATCGCCGGTCCCGGCGCGGTGCGGGCCGTGCTGAAAAAATATATAACGGCATAAAACCATTATATTCTGTCGTCAAGGCATGAAAAAGCAAGTTGCCCCGGCTTTCCCGGATCGGAAGGCCGGGGCTTGCATATTTTATCCGGCTGATTTATAATGTTTTATAAGCAGTGGATGGCAACCGTTCGGACAGCAAACGGTAAGGCCAAATATGGATAAAGGATGTGGACCCGAAATGCAGCAAATCGGAATTATAACGGACAGCCATAGCGGCATAAGCCAGGAACAGGCAGGGAAACTGGGGATCCGGGTTCTTCCCATGCCTTTTTATATTGGAGAGGAATGCTTTTATGAAGACGTTTCTTTGTCCCGGGAGGAGTTTTTTAGAAAATTGGATTCCGGGCTGACGGTTGCCACGTCCCAGCCGATCCCGGCAGAAGTGATGAAAATGTGGGACGAGGCTTTGCAAGAATACGAGAAAGTGCTGTATATCCCCATCAGCAGCGGCCTTAGCGGCTCTTATGCCACGGCATCCGCCATGGCACGGGAGGAGCCATATGTAGGCCGCGTGCTGGTGGTTGACAGCGGCCGGGTGTCCACCCCCCTGCACCGCATGGTGTTGGACGCGTTAGAGCTTATTGGGGAAGGCTATCCGGCGCAAGAGGTCCGAAAGGCCTTAGAGGAAGCCAGGGACAAGATGGTGATATACGTCGGGGTGCAGACTTTGGAGCATTTGAAACAAGGAGGGCGGATCAGCCCGGCGGTAGCCGTGCTGGGCACTTTGCTAAACATAAAGCCGGTGCTGCGGTTTGACGTGGGTACCCTGGACATTTTCCGGAAATGCCGTGGGGTGGCGAAGATGAAAAAGGCTATGCTGGACGCCATGCGCCAAGATTTGGAAACCCGGTTCCGCAAGTGGTATGAGCGGGGGGAGGTTTACCTTTTGGCAGCCTCCAGTTCCCTTGCGGAAGATGCCAGGGAGTGGGCCGGGGAAATCAGGGACGCTTTTCCGGGGATGGATGTGATGTGCGACGACCTTTCCATGGGTGTATCCTGCCATATCGGCTTCGGAGGGCTGGGTATCGGATGTTCCTGCCGTCCCCGGCGGCCCTGCGGGTAGTGGAAGGGGCCAAATGTAAAATGTGGCAGGGCAGGTTGAAAAAGGGCTGTGAAAGGCCCTTTTTTTGTTGTATTGAAAAGTGCGCCCTATAGGGCAAAAAGCCATCCAGGCTGGGAGGGGCTACTTGCTCCATACTTGTTTTCTATATTCCGAAGGGGAAAGGCCGCTTTGCTTTTTAAATATGCGGCTGAAGTACAGGGGGTTTTCATAGCCTACAATTTGGCTGATTTCTGCCACGCTATATTCCGTGGTCTCCAGGAGGCTTTGGGCGCTGGTAATGCGGATGGACAGGATATACTGCATAGGGGTGGCCCCGGTATATTCTTTGAACCCCCGGATAAACCAGCTGGTGCTCATACCCCGGGAGGAGGCATAGCTTTCGATGCTGATGGCGGTATGGTAGTGTTCATGGAAGTATGTTGTGGCCAGTTCGATTTCCGACTCCCAGAAATTGTTTGTGGTTTTTGGAGGGGAGAGGATCCGCCTCTGGATCAAGATAAAAAGCTGGCGGAGCAACAATACTAATAGCTCTTCATAATTTTCTTTGCACATTTGCAATTCTTCAATCATCCGTGTGAATATCCGTTTGTATTCCAGGGAAGTCCCCGTATAAATCACATGGGCAGAATCGGCAATGCCATATTGGCGCATAATGTTTTTTACGTTGTTTCCCGTAAAGTGGACCCAGAATACCTCAGTCTGGTCGGAGCCATAATAGCGGTACTTCTGTTCTTCTTTTGGCCGGTATATCACCATATTGCCGGCTGGCACAATTTGTTCCACTCCTTGAAAAAAGAAATGGGCCTTTCCGGCAGCAATATATAAAAGCTGGAAATCCAGCCTTCCCCGGGGCCTGTGGGTGGGCAGGAGGGGCCTGGTAAGCAGGCGGTAGGTTCCGCAGCTTCCGACGAACAAGGGCTTTTTTTTATTTTTAAAATCTTGCCGGGTGTTGTTCCAATAGGCACAGTTAATATACATGCGTATCGCTCCTTTTCAAGTGGTTTACAAAGGCGGGAAGTAAAAATGCACAGGATACAACAAAATAGCACAAATTAATTGTACCATTTTGTGCATATTTTGTCCAATGAAAGCTATGGATATTGAGCATTTTGACCTATATAATAAGGCCATGAAAGCAGCTAAAGCAAAAATGGCAGCGTCCTGGCGCTGGCAAGGCAGTGGCCGGGCAAGGAAGGGCTTAAGAGGGTATCGGAATGTACATCAGGAAAGAAAAGGAGGTTATCTCATGATTGTCCCCAAATATTATGAAACGTTGCAGATGCTTCACGACCATGTGATGCCAGACCGGTCCTATTATATACCGTCGTCGGGTTTCGTGGATTCCCTGGTGGAGCACCGGGAATTATCAGACCGTATTGAGATGCTGACAGGGGAATGGGCCTTCCAGTATTACGAGAGTGTTTATGATTTAAAAGACCGTTTTTATGAAACCGATTACGATGCCGGCTATTACGACAAAGTAATGGTGCCGGGGGTGTGGCAAAATTATGGGTATGACGTACACCAGTATACCAATTTCCGTTACCCTTTCCCTTTCGACCCGCCCTATGTGCCTGCGGACAACCCTTGTGGGGCTTACATCCGTGAATTTTGGTACGTAAAAGAAGCGGCTGCCCCCATGGCCTATTTAAATTTTGAGGGGGTTGATTCCTGCTTTTACGTGTGGCTTAACGGCGCTTATGTGGGGTACAGCCAGGTGTCCCATTCCACTACGGAATTTGACGTTACCGATTATTTGAAGGAAGGCAGGAACAAACTGGCGGTGCTGGCCCTAAAATGGTGCGACGGGAGCTATCTGGAGGATCAGGACAAGTTCCGGATGAGCGGGATATTCCGCGATGTCTATCTGCTAAAACGTCCCCAGGAGGGGGTGTTTGACTATTTCGTCCAAGCAGGGCAGGAAGGGGGACAAGCCTGGGTCAGCCTGCAGCTGGACTATTTTCACCATATTGCCCCTACCAAGGTTACGCTCCTAGACCACAACCAACAGGCCGTGGACAGCTGGCGCATTAAACAGGACGCGGCGGGAAACCGGTGCAGGATAAAGCTCCGGGTAGACAACCCGGCCTTGTGGAGCCCGGAAACCCCCTACCTGTATTGGCTGGTGATCGAGACGGTGCAGGAAACGATTGTGGACCGGGTGGGGATCCGGGAAATCCAAATCCGTGGCCAGGCAGTATATTGTAACGGTGCACCAGTGAAATTTAGAGGGGTGAACCGGCATGATTCCGACCCGTTGACGGGGCCTGCCATCTGTGTGGAGCAGATGAAAAAAGATTTGGTTTTAATGAAACAGCATAATGTAAATGCCATACGCACCAGCCATTACCCCAATTCCCCGCTGTTTTATCAGCTTTGCGACGAATATGGGTTTTGGGTCATCGACGAGGCTGACGTGGAAAGCCACGGGCCGGCCGAGCTGTTTTATGAGGATAATGGCTTTGACAACAAAAGTAAACGGTGGAATGAGCCGATCGCAGATAACCCTGAATTTAAGGAGGCCATATTGGACCGGGTCCAAAAATGCGTGCAGAGGGACAAAAACCGCCCTTGTGTGGTGATCTGGTCTATGGGGAACGAGAGCGCCTATGGCTGCAATTTTGAGGCGGCGCTGAAATGGACGAAGGAGTTTGACCCTGGCCGGCTGACCCATTATGAAAGCGCTTTATATAGGGGCGACAAGAAAAAATACGACTATTCCTACCTGGACCTTTACAGCCGGATGTACCCTTCTTTTGAGGAAATTGGCCAATATTTGCGGCAAAGCCCGGACAAGCCCTTGATCTTGTGTGAATATTGCCATGCCATGGGGAACGGCCCCGGCGACCTGGAGGATTATTTCCAGGTATTCCACCAACATAGCCAGATCTGTGGGGGGTTTGTGTGGGAATGGTGTGACCATGCCGTCAGCCATGGAAAAGCGGATAACGGGAAAAAAATATATTTTTACGGGGGGGATCACGGGGAGAAGGTCCATGACGGGAATTTTTGCATGGACGGCCTGGTATATCCTGACCGCACCGTACATACGGGGCTTTTGGAATTCAAAAACGTGCACCGGCCGGCAAGGGTAATGAAGTTTGATCCGGATACGAAAGAAGTATACCTTTACAATTATATGGATTTTACAGATTTAAAAGATTACCTGTCAATCGGGTATGAAGTGCGCAGCGACGGCGAACTACAGGCGGAAGGCATGGTCCCTTGCCCTTCCATCCCGCCCCGTAGGGCCGGGGTGGTTAAACTGGATCTGGACGTGCCGGAAAAAGGCAAGGTTTATCTGAGGCTGGCCTATTACCGGAAAAAAGGGGACAAAGCCGTAAAAGAGGGCCATGAGCTGGGGTTTGACGAGATTTTGCTGGAAAATGCCGACGGGAGGAACCAGATGGCGGCAGGGCTTTTGTCCGGCCGCCCATGGCCAGAAAAGAGGCCCCAAGTAGTGGAAGGCGAAACCTATTTAAAGGTGCAGGGGGAAGGGTTTTCCTATCAATATGACAAACGGAAAGGGATATTTTGCCAGATGGAGTATAAAGGGAAAAAACTGCTGGGCAGGCCCATGGAAGTAAACATTTGGAGGGCCCCAACGGATAACGACAAGGCCATAAAAGAAGAATGGCTGCGCGCCCATTACGACTGGGCGGCTTCCAGGGCTTATGAGTCCAACTGGCGCCAGGAAGGGGATGGCCTGGTTATCCACAGCACCATGTCCCTGTCGGCGCCTACAATACAGAAGATCCTGGATATGGATGTTTGGTGGAAGGTTTTGCCTGACGGGGCGGTCCATGTAACGATGGATGTAGAGAAAAATCCGGAATTTCCGGAGCTTCCCCGGTTCGGCCTCCGGCTTTTTTTGGACCAGGGGCTAAGCCAGGTGGTTTATTGTGGTATGGGCCCTCAGGAAAGTTATCGGGATAAATGCCAGGCCGCCTACCACGGTATATTCCACAGTGATGTTTCCCGCCTCCATGAAGATTACTTAAGGCCCCAGGAAAACGGCAGCCATTGTGGCTGCGACTATGTGGCGCTGGAAGGGGAAGGCTACAGCCTGATAGCGGTGTCCCCCAGGGAATTTTCTTTTAACGCCTCGCCCTTTACCCAAGAAGAGTTGACGGAGAAAAAACATAATTATGAGCTGGCCCCTTCCGGTTTTACGGTCTTGTGCCTGGATTATGGCCAAAACGGGATCGGGTCCCATAGCTGCGGCCCACGGCTGAAAGAGGAGTATCGCCTAAACGAGCAGAAATTTTCTTATGAAATGCGCTTAATCCCCTGCAAGGCGCCTGGCCGGTGAGGATGGAAGCCGGTTTTACTTGCGGCAAGGGCGGCCCGGGAAAATGCTGCCCCTTACTACAATGTGCTTTCAAAGCCTTTTTGTGCCGGAGTTTGTGATGCGGTTTTTGCCAGGCATATCGGTTTATGAGGCGGCCGTGGAATGGCGGCGGTTAAATTTATGTGCATATGGCGGAAACGGAAACGCAAGGGCAGGTACATAGGGAGGTTCCGGGAGTACATGGCATTGATAAGGAGAAAAAGGATGGAAGAAAGAAAATATTTAAAGTGGTATAACAAAGTAGGATATGGTTCCGGGGATGTGGCGGGAAACGTGGTATATGCCTTGTTGTCTTCCTTTGTCATGATTTACTTGACGGACACCGTAGGGCTCAATGCAGGCATCGTAGGCACTTTGATGATGTTTTCCAAGCTGTTTGACGGGGTGACGGACATTTTCTTTGGATCCATGATTGACAAAACAAAAAGCAGGATGGGGAAGGCGCGCCCTTGGATGTTCTGGGGGTATTTTGGATGTGCCGCCGCCTTGGCTTCCATATTCATGATTCCGGCGAATTGGGGGGAAGGGGCGAAATATGCCTGGTTTTTCATCGCTTATAGCTTGCTGAACGCGGTATTTTATACGGCCAACAACATTGCCTATTCCGCACTGACTGCCCTGGTTACAAAAAACGGGGGGGAACGGGTGCAGATGGGTTCTATCCGCTTTATGTTTGCTTTTGGAACCAGCCTCCTGATCCAGGCCATAACCGTGGACTTTGTAAAATCCATGGGAGGCGGGGCAGAGGGGTGGCGGGCCGTGGCCATTATATATGCGGTTATCGGGCTGGCAGTCAATTCCCTTTCTGTATTTTCGGTAAAAGAGCTCCCGTCTGAAGAGCTGGACGAAGGGGCCGGCAAAAAAGAAGAGGGGAAAAAGGAGAAGTACAGTTTAGGCCAAGCGGCTCAAATGCTGGCTGCCAATAAATTTTATATCATTATCTGCTGTGTGTATATCCTGACCCAAATTTATACGGCTACATTGAACATGGGAATTTATTTTATGACTTATATTTTAGGGGACGCTTCCCTTTTAGGCGTATTTTCCGTGGCGATAAACGTCCCGCTGATTGCCGGCCTGGTTATGACCCCCATATTGGTAAAGAAAATGAAGGGGATGTATAAAATCAATCTGGCAGGCTATGCCTTGGCTACCTTGGCCCGTGTCCTGGTCATTGTAGGGGGGTATTTGGGGAACGTCCCCATGATGCTGGTTTTTTCAGGGCTGGCGGCCATTGGCATGAGCCCGCTGCAAGGGGACTTGAATGCATTGATCGCGGCTTGCTCAGAATACACTTTCCTTACCAGGCACAAACGGATTGACGGAACCATGTTCTCCTGCACTTCCCTGGGGGTAAAGATCGGCGGCGGCATTGGAACGGCCCTGGCCGGCTGGATGCTGGCTGCCAGCGGATATATTGCCAACCACCCCATACAGGCGGATTCCTGTATACAGATGCTGTATTTTATGTACCTTTGGATTCCTATGGTGATTAATTTGATTATTACGCTGCTGCTTTCCAAGCTGAAAGTGGAACAGGCCAATGCGAAGCTGGCAGGTAACAGGGCCTAGGTTTTGCCGGGGGGCTGTTGCACGGGGGGTTACTAACCCGTGTAGCAGCCCCTTCTTTTTTTATAGAAAAAGCTATTTTTCAATACAAAATAGGGGCTGCCACATGATTTTAGTGCAACAGCCCCCGGGGCCTTTTTATAAGGCAAGCCCTGGCCAGGGGCACGGAAAAACAGAGAATTTCCCTATGGCAACTACGGCGCTTTTGTGGTATCCTTATATTCATTACATATGGCATGAAAGTACACAAAGAAAGGGTCGGTTTCCATGGGGCGTCAGGTAGCGGAGAAGAAAAACCAGATCACGGAAGGGCTGATCTGGCAGCAGATTTTACTGTTCTTTTTCCCGATATTATTTGGGACGTTTTTTCAGCAGCTGTATAATGCGGCGGACGCGATGATTGTAGGGCGTTTTGTAGGCAAAGAAGCCTTGTCGGCGGTAGCCGGTTCCACAGGGATGCTGACACAGATGGTAGTAGGATTTTTTGTGGGGCTTTCTTCCGGGGCGGCTGTGCTGGTGTCCCAGTATTACGGAGGTAAAAGAGGGGACATGGTGGGGTATGCCGTCCATACCTTTTTGGCTTTCAGCGTCCTGGCCGGGGCTGTTATGACGGTTTTGGGGATTTTTTTGGCCCCCTGGATGCTAAAGGCCATGAAGACGCCGGAGGAAGTGATGGATATGTCCATACTTTACCTGCGCGTTTATTTTGCCGGGATTGTAGGCAATCTGGCTTATAATTCCGGGGCGGCCATTTTGCGTGCGGTGGGCGATTCCAAACGCCCGTTGTACTTCCTTATTGCCAGCTGCCTGATTAACATTGCCTTGGATGTGGTGCTGGTGGTGGTGTGCAAACTGGGCGTCCTGGGGGCGGCCCTGGCAACGGTTTTTTCCCAGGCTTTAAGCGCGGGGATGGTAACGGTGGCGTTACTGCGGACCAAAGATATGCACCGGCTGGAATGGAAAAAGCTGTGCCTGGACCGCAGGATGTTGGCAAGGATGGTCCGTATCGGCTTCCCGTCCGGGCTGCAGTCGGTGACTTACGGGTTATCCAATGTAATTATCCAGTCGGCTATCAATTCCCTGGGGACAGATTCCGTGGCGGCCTGGGCATCCTACAGCAAGCTGGACAGCGTGTTTTGGATGGTCGTCTGCGCTTTTGGCATTTCCGCCACCACTTTTGTGGGGCAGAATTTTGGCGCCGGAAAAATGCAACGGGTCCGCAGCGGCGTGAAAAACTGTATGGTTATGACGATTGTATCTTCCCTGGCCTTGTCGGCATTGGTCTATCATTGGGGGGTTTACGGGTTCCGGCTGTTTACTTCAGACCCTGGGGTAATTTCCATTGGGATCGCCATGGTCCACTACCTGTCCCCCATGTATGTGGCCTATGTTTCCATCGAGATTTTGTCCGGGGCCTTAAGGGGCGTGGGGGACTGCTGGATCCCTATGCTGCTGTGCTGTGGGGGCGTATGTGTCCTTCGGGTGGCATGGGTCTTGGTGGCGGTGCCTATGCACCGCAATATGTATACCATCATGTTCAGCTACCCGCTGACCTGGGTGGTGACTACGGTTTTGTTTTTGGTATATTACCTGTTTTTCAGCAAATTAAAAATCAGGGGGAGGCGGGATGTTTCCAGCCATGTGTAGAAAAGGGCCCTTGGGGTGTGGGGAAGTGAATCCATGCCCTATGGCAGATCGGTAACGTATTTTTTCATAAGCCGTCCGGCGCGCAAATCAAGGTTTTCGTTGCGCCGGGCGGCTTTCTATTTTTGCGGGTAAAAGAAATAGGTATTGACAAACCGGAAAAACATGATAATATAAACATATGAATAGTTGTTCATATAATAAACCAAAATGGACCTATTCCATATCGGGGGGCGCCTCAAAAGGCGCCTGAAACAGAAACGGAGGGACGCTATGACCGAAGCGGAGAGGGAGAGGATTGAACGGGAGGTGGAGGAAGGTTCCTGTGAATTTATCCATGTCCATGAAGAGATTGTGGGGAAAGTGGAAAAGGCTATGCCCAATGAGCAACAGCTGATAGATTTGTCGGAATTTTTTAAAGTGTTTGGGGATTCTACCAGGATTAAAATTTTATATGTGCTTAGCCAATCGGAAATGTGTGTGTGCGACATTGCCAAACTTCTGCAGATGGGCCAGTCGGCGATTTCCCACCAGCTCCGGCTGTTAAAACAGATGCGCCTGGTATCTTTCCGCAGGGAAGGGAAAGCGGTATTTTACCGCTTGGCCGATTCCCATATCCAGACCATATTGGCCCAGGGTATGGAGCACATTAGCGAGTAAGCGGACCAGGGTGGCCGATGCAAAAAATAAGGGATAACATCAGATAACAAATATCCGAAACAAACAGCTTCAAAGAAAGCTGCCAAGCGCGAAAAGGAAAGCTGCCGGTGGCAAAGAAGAAGCCGCCAGGCGCGAAAAGGAAAGCCGCCGGTGGCGGAGGGGAGTCCGCTAAGGGCGGAAAGGAAACACAGGATCCAAAAGAGGAAAGGCGTTTAAATAAAATAAATAAATGGAAAAAAAGAGGATAAGGAAATGAAAAAAATTATTAAATTAGAAGGTTTGTGCTGTGCCAATTGCGCGGCGAAAATTGAGGATGGCGTAAAAAAAGTCCCCGGCGTGAAGGAGGCCTCATTGAGCTTTATGACCCAGCGGCTGACGATTGTGGCAGAGGACGGCATGGAGGCGGCCGTGGTGGAGGCGGCCAGGAAAATCGCGGATAAAATAGAGCCGGAAGCAGAATTTAAGGTGCTTCGCTAGGAGGGGCTATGACGAAAAAGCAGAAAAAAATGGTGGTCCGGCTCACGGCAAGCGCCATAAGTTTCCTTTTTGCGATGGCAATGGAGGGGAGGCCCGTTATTGCGTGGCCCCTTTTTATTGCCGCTTATTTGTCCGCGGGGTATGACATCCCCATGAAGGCTTTCCGGAACCTGTTCAAAGGCCAGGTGTTTGACGAGAATTTCCTTATGACTGTGGCGACTTTCGGGGCTATCGCCGTGGGTTCTTTGGAAGAAGCAGTGGCCGTTATGCTGTTTTACCAAATCGGGGAGCTGTTCAATGATTATGCGGTAAACAAGTCCAGAAAATCCATCCAGGAATTGATGGATATTAACCCGGAATACGCGAATTTGGTGAGGGGCGGGCAGGAGGAGCAAGTAGACCCTTACGAGGTAGAAGTAGGGGATACCATTGTAATCCGCCCCGGGGAACGGGTCCCGCTGGACGGCGTGGTGCTGAAAGGCAGTTCCAGCCTGGATACCAAAGCCCTTACGGGCGAATCCATGCCGGTGGAAGTGGAAGCCGGGCAGGATGTGGTGAGTGGGTCCATCAATTTGAGCGGCGTGCTGGAAGTGCGGGTTACCAAGCTGTTTGACGATTCCACTGTGGCAAAGATCCTGGAATTGGTGGAAAACGCCAGTTCCCGGAAGGCGAAAGCCGAAGCTTTTATTACCAGGTTCGCCCGGGTATATACGCCGATTGTAGTCCTGTCGGCATTGGCCCTTGCCATTGTGCCCCCCTTGGCTGCCAGCGGGGGATGGGGCACCTGGGTTTACCGGGCGTGCAGCTTTTTAGTGGTTTCCTGCCCCTGCGCCCTGGTTATCTCCGTCCCATTAAGCTTTTTTGGCGGTTTGGGCGCAGCGTCGAAAAACGGCATCTTGCTGAAAGGGAGCAACTATCTGGAAGCCATGGGATCCCTGGATACGGTGGTATTTGACAAAACCGGGACTTTGACTACCGGGAAGTTCCAGGTGGTTGACGTGGCGCCTAAGCATGGTACGCGGGAAGCGCTATTGGAATTGGCGGCATTGGGGGAACACCATTCCAACCACCCCATTGCGTTGTCAGTGAAAGAGGCTTACGGAAAGGATGTGGACGGCAGCCGCATCGGGCCGGTCGAGGAGGTACCCGGCCACGGCATTTGTGCCAGGATACAAACCGGCGGCGACTGGCATGACTTGTATCTTGGCAACCAGAAAATGATGAACCGCCAGCAGGTAGAGGTGGATACCCCGGCTGCTATTTTGGGCACTACCTTGTACCTGGCGGATGAGTCAGGGTATTTAGGGGCTATCGTCATTTCCGACGCGGTGCGGGAGGACGTGCCGGAGGCCTTAAAAAGTTTGACAAAAAACGGGGTAGTAAACTTGGTTATGCTCACCGGGGATAAAGAAGAAGTGGGGAAAGCCGTGGCGGAAAAGCTGGGGATCACCCAAGTATACGGCAACCTGCTTCCCGGGGACAAAGTGGCCAAAGTAGAAGAATTGCTGGGGCGCAAACAGCCGGGGAAAACTTTAGCTTTTGTGGGGGACGGGATTAACGACGCCCCCGTGCTGGCCAGGGCGGACATAGGCATTGCCATGGGGGGGATCGGTTCGGATGCGGCCGTTGAGGCGGCAGATGTGGTGATCATGGACGACGCGCCTTCCAAAATTGCGGACACCATCCAGATCGCCCGTAAAACCATGTCCATTGTCAGGCAGAATATCTTTTTTGCCATTGGCGTGAAAATCCTGGTGCTGGTATTGGTTGCCCTGGGATGGGCTTCGATGTGGGCTGCCGTGTTCGGCGACGTGGGCGTGTCGGTAATCGCCATATTGAACGCAATCCGGGCACTGTCTTATAAAGCAAAGTGAAAAGCGCCCCGTAATGATTTTGCAATAGTTTTGCCCGATACTGTAATAAAAAGGAACGGGAAATTTAAAACCTCTTTTTTCCTGATATGGTATAATCTCGATAAGAGGCAGAGATGATACCTATGGAAAGGAGAGGGGCCATGATGAAGCAACATTTGAGGCGGCATATGTTATGGGCGCTGGCGGCAGCAGCCTGCATGTCAGCAATGGGCCTGTCCGCTTATGGAGCCGAAAAAAAGGAAAAGGTCAACAGCATAAAATTAAAAGTAGAGTGCAAGGAAAAACCTGAGGCGGGGAAAGAAATCGGCCAGGTCAACGTGGTTTTGTCCGACGAAAGGGTTGAGGTGACGGAACCGGCTGAATATTATGACATGGACGACGATGTCTGGGTGCGGGGTGAGACGCCCCTGGTCCGGGTCAAAATAGGCGTCAAAGACCCGGAGAAATATTATTTTGCATCTTCTACCAAAGTAACCGTTTCCGGCAGCCGCAGCGAGTTGAAGTCAAAAAAGGTTAAGGACAGCGGGGAAGGCTTATATGTGGAAATCCGGTTAAGCAAAGTCAGCGGCGATTTGGAGGCGGTTGAGGACTACTATTGGGACGGCAGGGACGCCCGATGGTCCGAGGTGGAAGACGCAGACAAATATGAAGTAAAGCTATATCGGGGAAATACGTCTGTGGCAACCATAACCACCAAAGACAATGGCTATGATTGTTACCCCCATATGGATAAAGCGGGGGAGTACAGTTTTAAGGTGCGGGGCATCAGTAGTGTTGACGGGGTGAAAGGCCCTTGGAGCGATAAGTCGGAAGAGCATTATATCAGTGCCGAAGACGCCCGGCCTGCAAGTTTTGGCTGGTATCAAGATAGCTACGGATGGCGGTATTATTCGCAAGACAGGCAGATGGTACAGGCAAATTGGCTCTATGTGGACAACAATTGGTTTTACCTGGGGGATGACGGCTACATGAAAACCGGCTGGCTCTATATAGACAACCACTGGTTCTATTTAAACCCGGTCTCCGACGGGACCAGGGGGGCGATGAAGACCGGCTGGGTTTATGTAAATGGTTGCTGGTATTACCTAAACCCGGTCTCCGACGGGACCAGGGGGGCGATGAAAACAGGGTATCAGCTGATAAACGCAAGCTGGTATTATCTGGATCCGGGTTCGGGCGCCCTCTGGGCGGACCGCTATGTGCCGGACGGCAGGTGGGCGGGCCCTAACGGAATGATCCGTTGATTTCAGATACTTGGTTTCCTGCACGCCCTGGTTTTTGATTCAACATTTAACATAAGGCATCCTTGCAAAAACTCATGGCTAAAAGCCAAAAGGGTTTTTGCAGGGATGTTTTTTTAAGATCCTGGCCATTTCTCCTTTCGTATAAGATTTCAAGATAACCGGCCCCTTTCCTTTGTCCAGGGCATAGAAATACCCTTCAAAAGCCAGCCTGGTATAAGGCCGGGGACAGACTTGGGGCGGCAGTTTCATATCCAGCCCCAGTTCTTTACAAGGCTTTACCAGAACCTGATAACGGGATTTCCTTTTTTCGTCATGGAAAGTATCTACGGGTGGGCTTGGTTCCTCTGTCAGTTCCAAAGGCTGCAAGGTAATGTTAGCTTTTAACCCTTCTTCTTTTAATGCTTCTTTCAGCGCCTCTTTTGCCACCAGGCAGTAGGGGCATACAAAATCCGTAACAAAAAATATCCAGCATGGGCGTCCTCCTGTTTGGAATTTTTTTTATTTTATCAATGCCCGGGCCAAAAAGCAGGCCGGGAATATTGGTTTTTATGGAAGGGGAGGTTTTTGGCGCCTAAGGTGGGGGGAAGGCGGTGGGGTTTAGTTTGACTTTTAAAATAAAAGTCAGAATTATTGAAATAACAGTTGACAAGGAGGACAAGTAGTGGTAATATACAGTTAAAGTTGTTGAAACAAAAAAATGATTGTTATTTCAACAGCATAGAAAGGGAAAAAAGGAGGGGTTATATGATTTACACTGTAACATTAAACCCGGCGCTGGATAAGACGGTAGAGATCCCGTCTTTCACCATTGACAGCGTAAACCGTATTACCGCTATGCGGACGGATCCGGGCGGGAAAGGGATCAATGTATCCAAGGTGATCAGCAAGCTGGGGGGGAAAAGCATAGCAGTGGGTATCTTGGGGGGCGGCACAGGCAAATCCATCTTGTCTGCCCTGGAAAGCCTGGGGCTGGAATCCCATTTCCATTTCGCCGACGGGGAAACCCGCACCAACCTGAAAGTGGTGGATCCCGAAGGCCATACCAATACGGATATTAACGAACCGGGGCTGACGGTGACGGGAGGATTGTTGGACGGGCTTTTAGAGGAACTTTTGGCCAGGCTGCAGGCAGGCGATATTGTGGTCCTTTCCGGGAGCCTCCCCAAAGGGGCTCCAACCGATACCTATTATGGCTGGGCAAAGGCCTGCCAGGAAGCAGGGGCTAAGGTGGTTCTGGATGCGGACGGAGAGCTTTTGGCGTCAGGGCTTTTGGCATCGCCATATTTGATCAAACCAAACAACCACGAACTTTCCCGGCTGGTTGGCAAAACCCTCGAGGCGCCCAAAGAGCTGGAAGAGGCGGCCCGTAGGCTTATGGAGGAACATGGCATTGCCAAAGTAGTGGTATCCATGGGAGGAAAAGGCGCGCTTTACATATCAGAAAGACAGACTATTTATGCAGAAGGGCTGAAGGTCCCTGTGGGGAGTACTGTGGGCGCCGGTGACAGCGTTGTTGCCGCCCTGGCTTTTGCCGAGGAAACCGGCATGGGGATGGAAGAGGCCGTCCGCCTCTCCACGGCTACCGGAGCGGCCAACGTCATGTGCAGCGGCACACAGGCGGCAGAATATGAGGTGATTGAGGGGCTGCTTAATAAAGTGGTGTTCCATATCTTATAAGTTGGTAAAAGAAAACATATTTGTTGTTGCCATAACAGGCAACTTTAAGTTATGATAAGAAAGGAGTTTTATTATGAAAGCAAAAGGAGTCAGGCTGCACGGGGCA
Organism: uncultured Lachnospiraceae bacterium; assembly: GCA_910584845.1. Taxonomy (GTDB): domain Bacteria; phylum Bacillota; class Clostridia; order Lachnospirales; family Lachnospiraceae; genus Brotaphodocola. Next base: position 47,646 of record CAJUDH010000002.1, on the reverse strand, counting down.
AAAGATTTGAGGCTGGAAGAATTTGAACTGCCGGAGATCACCGATGATGAGATTTTAGTTAAAGTAGTTTCTGACAGCATCTGCATGTCTACTTACAAGTGCGCGATCCTTGGGGAAGCCCACAAGCGCGTCCATGACGACGTGGCAGAACATCCGGCCATAATGGGCCATGAATTTGCCGGCGATATTGTCAAAGTGGGGAAAAACCATCAGGATACCTTTAAGCCGGGGATGAAATTCACGTTACAGCCGGCCCTCAACTATAAAGGTACCATGTGGAGCCCGGGATACTCTTATGAGTTTTTCGGAGGGGACACTACTTACTGTGTGATACCGGCGGAAGTGATGGAACTGGGATGTTTGTTGGAATACAAAGGCAGGGCTTACTATGAGGCATCTCTTGCGGAACCCATGTCCTGCAGCATCGGGGCGTTTAACGCAGCCTACCATACCCAGATGGGTGTTTATACCCATGAGATGGGGATCCGGGAAAACGGCAAGCTGGCAATTATGGCTGGCGCGGGCCCTATGGGGCTTGGGGCTTTGACCTATGCGCTTCACCGGGACGTGCGCCCGTCCATGGTGGTAGTTACGGACCTGAACCAGGAGCGCCTTGACCGGGCGGCCCAGCTGTTCCCGCCGGAAGAATATGCCAAAAAAGGGATTGAACTTTATTTTGTCAATACGGGAAGCTATGAGGATCCGGTGGCAGAACTAAAGAGGATTTCCGGCGGCACGGGCTACGACGACGTGCTGTGCTACGCGCCGGTTGCCGCCGTAGTAAAACAGTCCAGCGATATTTTGGGGCGGGACGGCTGCCTTAATTTCTTTGCCGGCCCTACGGATAACCAGTTTAGCGCATCCATTAATTTTTATGACGTACATTACAATTCCACTCATGTAATGGGTACCACAGGCGGAAATACCGCAGATATGATTGAATCCTTAGAGCTCACCGCGGCAAAACGGATTAACCCGGCGGTGATGGTGACCCACATCGGAGGGTTGGACGCGGTAGCGGATACCACATTGAACCTTCCTAAGATCCCCGGGGGAAAGAAGCTGATCTATACCCATTTATCTATGCCCCTCACCGATTTGACCCAGTTGCGGGCCAAAGGGGAAGAGGAAAAGGATTCCCGCTTTATTGCCCTGGCGGATATTGTGGATGCCCATCAAGGCCTTTGGTGCCCGGAAGCAGAAGAATACTTATTGGCCCACTTTATTAACGAATAATTCGTGCCAAAATCCCGGCCTGCGGATTTTGGTGCAGACCGGAGGTGCATTTTGGATACTATGGAAACACGCAGAAATGCGATAGTGGAACTGGTCAATGAGAACGGGACAGTCAGTTTTTCCCAGATAAAAAATGCTTTTCCCAACGTGTCGGAAATGACGCTGCGCACCGATTTAAAGCTGCTGGATGAAATGAAGCGGATTGTAAGGATCCACGGCGGCGCCAAGTCAGTCCAGGTTATCATAGGGACAGACGACTATTTAAGCAAACGGTCTGTCCGCAACATTCCGGCTAAACAAAAGATCGCCGCGAAAGCCTTATCCCTGCTGCGCCCGGATACCACGATATTCGTGGATTCCGGGAGCACCACCACCATGTTTGCCCGCCAGTTTCCGGATCAGTCTAACCTGATCTACACGACGGGGCTGACCTGCGCCACAGAGCTTGCCAACCTGTCAAACCCTACGGTGATGATCCCCGGAGGCAAGCTGAACCGCTACAGCCAGAGCGTGTACGGCATTGGGGCGGTCAAAGAGCTGGAGCAGGTGAATTTCAGCCAAACATTCCTGGGGGTTACCAGCTACAGTTCCAACACAGGCTTTACCTGTGGGATCCATGACGAAGCGGTCCTCAAGCAGACAGCCATACGGCAGTCGGAACAGGTCATTGTGTTAATTGATTCCTCTAAAATCGGGGTAAGGAGCACTTTTGGCATCTGTGGGCTGGCAGACGTAGATATTGTGGTTTCGGACGACAGCCTGCCCGAGGCGTTCCTGGAAGAATGCGGCAGGTTCCGGGTCACGGTTTATTGATTGGCTTTTGCAGGTTTTGGGAGTTTGTTCCATGGCCAGTTCCTCATTGTTCCCTGTTCGGGGCATTTTGGAGGTCCCATAATGTGGATATGCCAAGGTGTTCCCTACATATGCAAGGAGGGATTGTCTTGAAAAATTACGTACAGAGGTTTGGTAAGTTTTTATCGGCAATGGTTATGCCAAATATAGGGGCGCTGATCGCCTTTGGTTTTCTTGCCGCGTTGTTTATTGATACCGGGTGGATTCCCAACAAAGGCTTTAACAGCATGGTAGGCCCCATGCTCACCTATTTGATCCCTGTCCTTATTGCCTCCACCGGCGGCCGGATGGTCGGCGGCGACCGCGGCCGGGTTGTAGGCGCCATTGCGGTGATCGGTGCGGTTATGAGCGATACGTCTATCACAATGTTGATGGCAGCCATGGTAATCGGCCCGCTGGCAGGCTTTTGCATTAAGAAATTTGACGAGGCCATGGACGGCCATATGCCGGCAGGCTTCGAAATGCTGATTAATAACTTTTCCGCCGGTATTTTCGGTATGCTGCTGGCCATGCTGGGCTATTTGGTAATTGGGCCGGTTATGAGCGGTATTTTGCAAGTAATGTCGGCCGGGGTCAATACCTTGGTGGAACATGAGCTGCTTCCTTTGGTGGCGGTGTTTATTGAGCCGGCAAAAGTCCTATTCCTGAATAATGCCATTAACCACGGCATTTTCACACCGATTGCCACGGCGCAGGCGGCAGAGGCCGGAAAGTCCATTATGTACATGCTAGAGCCCAACCCGGGCCCGGGCCTTGGCGTACTGCTGGCCTACATGTTCTTCTGCAAAGATAAGGCGACCAAGGATTCCGCGCCGGGTGCGGTGATTATCCATCTGCTGGGCGGTATCCATGAAATCTATTTCCCGTATATCCTGATGAACCCTCTGGTGATTATTGCGCCTATTGTAGGGAACATTGCCGCCATTTTCTGGTTTAATATGACCGGGTGCGGCTTGGTAGGACCGGCTTCCCCCGGTTCCATTATCGCTTACCTGATGATGGCGCCCGGCCCGGATATGGTGAAAATCGTTATAGGCGTGCTGATTTCGGCCGGAATTTCCTTTGCCATTGCTTCTTTCCTGGTTAAGATGGCAGGGAACAAAAGCCTGGAGGAAGCACAGCAGGAGATGGCTGCTATGAAAGCCCAGGCCAAAGGGGAGGCCCCTGTGCCCGGGACCATTGAAAGGTCTTCCGAAATCAAGAAAATTGTTTTTGCCTGTGACGCGGGCATGGGATCGTCGGCCATGGGGGCCACCAAGTTCCGCAACCGGATCAAATCTGGACGCCCGGATATTACCGTAACCAATACGTCGGTGGATAACATTCCGGCAGACTGCGACATTGCCGTAGTGCAGGCAACTTTAGCCGACCGGGCGAAGAAGTCGGCGCCCCAGGCCCAACTGATTACCATTGGCAATTTCTTGGCCGATCCGGCTTTGGATGCCTTGTATGTGCAGCTGAGCACCGGCGACGCCCCGGCGGCGCCGGCCGGGGAAAATACGGATATTGTTATCCCGGATGTCCCCATAAAGAAGCAGGTGATTATCGAGGAAGGCATCCATTTGGGGAGGCAGCCGGTGAGCAAAGAGGAAGCGATCCAAGCCGCCGGGGAGATGCTGGTGAAGCTTGGCTATGTGGACGAAACTTATATTGACGCCATGCAGGAACGGGAGAAGCTGGTTTCCACCTACATTGGCATGGGCGTGGCCATCCCCCACGGGACGACCCAGGCAAAAGGCACGGTCAAGAAAACCGGAATCGTGTTCTTCCAGTATCCGGAAGGGGTAGATTTCGGTGCGGAAAAAGCCCAGCTGGTGTTTGGCATTGCGGGGATTGGCGACGAGCATCTGGATTTGTTAAGCAAACTTTGCACGCTGCTGGAAGATCCGGCCCGCCTGGAGACATTGAAATCCACAGATGATAAAGCGTGGGTTTTGGAGCAGCTTTCCTAAAGGAAATAAAAAAGGGATCCCCTATGGCGGGATCCTTTTTTAGGCATTATGAAAGGGGACGCCCTGCAAAAAACACGGCGGCGGGCATGACACTGAAACGGCCCGCCGCAGGAGGAAAACCCCGCGGGCAGGGCCCTTTTGACGGAACCCTTACATTAACCCGGGAATGAGCATAGGGACGTATAAAATCAGGAAAAACACCAGGACCAGCCCCATCAGGTAAGGGACTACCGCCCGGGCGATTTTTTCAATGGGCAATTCCGTAATCCCCGAGGCCACAAACAAGTTAATGGCCACCGGGGGCGTGATCATGCCGATGGCGATGCCTACCACAAACACGATGCCGAAATGCACCAGGCTGATTCCCATGGCTTTAACCAAAGGCAGGAACACCGGGGTCAGGATGATGATGGCCGACGAGGTTTCCATAAATACGCCGGCAATCAGGATGATGGCCGCAATCAGGAACATAATAATGTATGGGTTGCTGGAGATGCTAAGCACGGAACTGGATATGGCTTCCGGGATTTTCCAGTTGGCAAGCACCCAGCCAAAGGGGCCGCTGCAGGAAATAATAATCATGATGACAGCCGAAGTTTTGGCGCTGCCTTTCATAATATGGAACAGTTCTTTCGGGCCCATATCCCGGTATACGAAAACGGACACCAGGATGGCATAGATGACGGCCACGTCTGCCGCCTCCGAAGGGGTAAAGTACCCGGAGAAAATGCCGCCCAAGATAATCAAAGGCATCAATATGCCCCAGATGGCCTTCACAAAAGTTTTTACCACATTTTTAAAGGAGAAGGAAGCCCCTTTGGGGTAATTAAACTTTTGTGCTTCAAACAGGGAGATGGCAATGAGGATGCCTCCCATCAGCACGCCGGGCAGAAACCCGTTTTTGAATAAAGTATTGACGCTTTGCTCTGCGATAACGGCATAAAGCACCATGGGCACCGAAGGCGGGATCACCACGCCGATGGTACCTGCGGCGGCGATGAGGGCCGCAGATTTGGCTTCATCGTATCCCCTTTTTTTCAATTCGGGGATCAAAGTAGCGCCTACGGCCGCGGTGGTTGCCGCGCCGGAACCGGAGATGGCGGCAAAGAACATGCCGGCCAGCACGGAAACAATGGAAAGGCCGCCTTTGATCATACCCAGCAACGCCTCGGCAAATTCCACCAGCACTTTTGACACTTTGCCTTTGGCCATTAAATCGCCGGCAAAGATAAAAAACGGCACGGCAATCAGGGAAAAGGAATCCGTGGAGGCGAACATCCGCTGCACCACCATCAGCAAGGGCACGCCGCCTTTGGCCATAACGGCCACGGAGGCCAGCACGATGGAAAAGGCCACCGGGACGCCCAGCAAGAGCAGGACGATGAACGTAACAAATAATAGGGCTGCCATATTAAGATTCCCCCTTTCCTAACAGGTGGAGCAGGTTCTGAAGGATCGCATCCAGCGCATGGAAAGCCATTATGCCGGCCCCGATGGGGATGCAGGTATATACATAGCGCATGGGAAGGCGAAGGGCAGGGGACAACTGTTTGCCTTGCCGGCCAAAGTACTGGACCCCATAGTACAAAATCAGGATAAAGAGTAACGTACACAGGCCATGGATCAGGATCTGCAATACGTCCTTGGCTTTTTCAGGCAAAGCATCCTGAACCAGGGATATGGAAATGTGGCCCGCATGCTTATACACGCAGCCCGCACCCAGAAGGGTGCTCCAGATCAGCAGGTACCGGGTAGCCTCCTCACTCCAGGCAAGGGAGGTGAAAAAGATACGGCAGACGATCTGCGCACCAGTAATCACAACCATGGAACCTAACATAAATACAATCGCCACTTCCATGGCTTTGTCCAGTATATCACTGAGTTTATGAATGCCATGAACAACAATCATAAGGTGTTCTCCTTTCGTAAATCATCTGTTTTCACTTGCCGGTTTGTTGGCCTGTGCGAAGCTGCCTTGCCTGGCGGCCGTATGGCAGGGCATTTTGCCATGTCCATCCCGTGGCCGCCGGGCAGTATTTTTGCATCAAGGCTTTTATGGACCGGTTTATTTCATGCCGGCGATAACTTCCTGTATCCTGGAAACGTAATCACTGTATTCGGCATACTGGTCATAGACAGGCTGCACCGCCTCTTTGAAAGAAGCCAGGTCCGGATCTTCGACCACTTCCATGCCGTTGTCCTTTAGGGCCTGTAGCTGGGAGCTTTCCTGGTCGGCAACCCATGCCCGCTCGTGCTCGGCGGCTTCCTGGGCCGCATCCAAAAATACCTGCTGGGTATCTGCGTCCAAGGAGTCAAACAAAGAAGCGCTCATGGTGATGATGGCGGTGGAATAGGAGTGGCGGTCCAAGGTTACATATTTTTGGGATTCCCACAGGCTGTAGGAATAAATGACGTTAATGGGGTTTTCCTGGCCCTGTACCGTGCCCTGCTGCAGCGCAGTCAGCGCATCTGCCCATGCCATAGGGGTGGCGTTTACATCCATGGCTTGGAAACTGGCGGTATAAACGTCGTTTTCCATGATCCGGATGGTCATGCCGGCAAGGTCAGCCGCAGACTGGATGGGCTTTACGCTGTTGGTCAGGTTGCGGAATCCCCGCTCTGCATAAGCAAGGCCCTTTAACCCGGAGTCCTCCAGGGTGTCTAAAAGTTCCCGCCCGATCTCCCCGTCCAGGACGGCATAGGCTTCTTCATTGCTGGCAAACAGATAAGGCATATCCAAAACGCCCATGTCAGAAGAGAAGTTGATGAAGGGGCCGCTGGTGATGATCCCCATATCCAGGGTGCCGATCTGCATGCTTTCCAGCATGTCCCTCTCGCCGCCCAGGGTGCCGTTGGGGTAAATTTCGATTACATAAGCGCCGTTGGTGCGTTCTTCTACCAGCTCGGCAAACTTTTCCGCCGCCACCTGGAAGCTGTCCTGTTCGTTTACAGTGGTGCCCAGTTTCAGCACGGTGGCCCCTTCCGGTGCGGTTTTACCGCCGTTGGCTTCGTCCTGGCCCCCCTCTTTTGCCGCAGTTTCCCCTGTCGTGGTAGCCTGCGTGCCCTGGGCGCCATCCTGGCTGCCGGAAGAACCGCAGCCGGCCAGGCTTAAGGCCGTTGCTGCTGCCAAGGCCAACGCCATAATTTTTGCACTTTTTTTCATAATGGTTATCCTCCTTGAAAGATGTTAATGTATATTGTCAACTGCCGCCATGGAGATTTGGGCAGGGATGACCTTTTTATAGGACAAAAAAACAGCTTTTGCCTCTAAGAGACAAAAGCTGGAAACTTCTGCGGTACCACTCTCCTTGCTGCAACATGCAGCCCCTCGCACCTGTCAGCCCAAAAGATGCTAACAGGCAGTGCGGTAACGGGCACTTGCCGGTCGGGCTTACGCAAACCTGCGACAGTTCTTCAGCCGGACTGCTCAAAGGGGATTTTCCCGAAAAACCGGCCACCGCATCCCACCTGCCTGCGGCTCTCTGGAGGCTTCCTAATCGGTACTCTTCCTTATCAACACATATGGATTTGAAATTTGTAGTATATGATAACTCTACAAAAAACATTTGTCAATCCTTTTCTTTTATCGGTTTGTGTTGCCGGCCCCTGCCGGCGATTGGCCGGGGCCGGAAGGTTAGCTGTTCCCCTTTCGATATACTTGGTTTATGACCCGGGGCACCCCTGTTTATCTTCCCCGCAGGCATGGCTGTGGCCTTGGTGGCCATGGTGGCTGCAATGTACGTCCGGGTTGTAGGAAAGGGTGCCGTCCAGCCACGCTGAAACAGCGTCGTCTGCATTGCCGCAGACCCCCCCGAAAAGCTGGATCCCTGCATTGGCCAGGGCGGTTTGTGCGCCGCCGCCAATGCCGCCGCAGATAAGGGCGTCTACACCGTTAGCCGTGAGGAAGCCTGCCAGCGCCCCATGGCCGCTTCCCATGGTATCGGCTATTTGCTGCCCTACCACTTTTTTTCCCTCAATGTCGTAAAACTTAAATTGCGCCGTATGGCCAAAATGCTGAAATACTTTTCCGTCCTCATAAGTTACGGCAATCCTCATTTTGTCTGCTCCTTTCTCTGCCAAAACCATTTCCTGGACATCCTTTCGGGGTTCCTGGTGCTTTGCCCGGCACCCTTTTTTGCCACAGCATCCGGATAAACCGCCGCAAAGGCGGTAATGGCCGCCGGATATCCATAGTTTCCTCCCGTTGACCAGGCATTCGGCAATTTTGCCCCGTGCGCTTTCATAAATTTCCGTCACGGTAGTGCGGGAGACATCCATTAAGGCGGCGCACTGCCCATGGGTTTTTTTCTCATAGTCTACCAGGCGGATGGCTTCGTATTCATCCACAGTCAACACAACTGGCTCCCCCACGCATATGCCGCCGGGGGAAAAACTGTCATAGGCAGGTTCTTCGCAAACTCGCCGAAGGCGTTGTGGCCTAGCCAAAGGATCATCTCCTTTTGAAATGTTTTCGTCATATGTCGGTAATTATTGTAATCTATATGGCTCCGTTTGTCAATGGATTATGTGCCCTGTAACCTTTGGCCTGGTGCCGGATTTTTTTTACTTCATAAATCCCGATCCCCAGGGACAGGATTCCGATGGAAACATTGCTGACGCCCATGACGATTCCTGCACTGACGCTCCCCAGGCTGGTAAACCGTTGCAGGGCCCACAAGACAGGGATACGGAATACGAAAACACGGCTGAAATTAATAATCAGGGTGGTTTTCGTTTTCCCAAAACCATAGAGGAGCCCTTGAACGGCAGCATTGATGCCAAGGGGGATTGCCCCAAGGGCTTCAAAACGGTAGATTTCCTGGATCATCCTGGAAAATTCCTCATGGTTTTTGGCAAAAAAACAAGAAATTTGTTCCAGATACAGTAAAGTTATGGACATAAAAACGGCCCCAAACCCAATATTTACCGCCAGCATCCACCAAAAGGCAGATAAGGCCCGTTCCGGCTTCCCGCCTCCTAAATTTTGGCTGATGATGGCGGAGCCGCCTTCCTGGACGCCGTTTTGCGGGGTCGTGGTAATCCCGCCGATTTGATTGGAAATCCCCAAAGCCCCTACTGTCAGGGCCCCGTAGGCCACGCTCATGGAATTGACGGCTACTTTCCCCAGGGAAAAGGCGATTTTTTCCACGATTACCGGAAAGGAAAGGGAAACCATGGGCCCTATGACGTTTTTCCGAAAAGAAACCTTATGGAGGGAAAAACTAAAAGCATTGCCTTTTTGGCTTAGGTTGACGATCCCGGCCGCCATCAAAAGCCCTTGGGAAAGGACAGTGGCTACTGCGATCATGTTGATGCCGCTGCCAAACCCATATACGAACCAGGCGGTTAAAGCAAGCTTTGCTACAATGACGGCCATATTCAGGAATAAGATCCGGGAGGAATTGCCCCTGGCCCGCTCCACAGAAATATAGACATGGTTAAAAAACGTGATGGCCAATCCGAATAATTCCAAAATAAAATAAAGGCTCCCCTCCAGGATAAATTCCTCCGGCGTCCTCATCAGGCGAAGGAAAGGGGCGGCCAGAGGGGCTAAAACAAACAAAAGCAGGCCGCCCATAAGGGCGCAAAGGGCAAATAAAGAGCTGACGCGCTGTTTCACCAGCTCCTGGTCGCCGGCCCCGTAGGCTTCACTGATTTTTATGCCTGCCCCTACCGCCAGCCCGCTGCCCAGGGCGGATAATGCCAGGTTGACCTGGGACAGGTAAGATACCGTGGATACCGCTGCCGGGCTGATATGGGCGGCCATCAGGGAATCCAGGATTTTGAATAGTTGTGCCAGGCTTTGATAAAGGGCCAGGGGGGCACAAACATGGAAGATTACTTTGCCCATGGCGCCGTTAAGGGAAAAATCCAGGAACTCTTCTTCCCGTTGGGATAATTTTACATTCATAGGGACCCCCTTCTTTATTCCGTAAATTATGGTTATCATACCGCATGATTCTGGTAATAGATACGGAATTTATGGGGTTTTTCCGGAAATAATACAGAAATTTTGCCCTATTAAAGGTGGGATCCATTAAATAGGCCCCCGGTTTTTCCGGAATTGGCTGGGCGGCATCCCGTATGCCTTCTTAAAGGCGTCGCCAAAATAGTTGCCGTCAGAAAAGCCGCAGGTTACGGCGATTTCCGTAACGGGGCGTCCGGTAGCCCGTAATAGCTCTGCCGCATCCAGCAGGCGGACGTGGGTCAAATATTCTTTAAACCGCATTCCGGTTACTTGCCGGAACCGCCGGGAGAAATAGGTAGGGCTTAAATGCCCGGCACGGGCGGCCTGTTCCAGGCTGACGGGTTCCCGGTGGTGGCGGTAAATAAATTGCGCCGCCTGCTGGATGGCTTTGTCGTCGGGGACCAGCAGCTGGGGTGCCGGGATGGCTTGCTGGCATCGCCCCAGTAAGGCTAGGAGCTGAAAAAGCAGGCTTTTTTTCTGGATTTGCGTAAAAGGGTCTTCCTGCAGGGATTCCCGGATCATGGAAGAAAACAGCTGTTCGACCTCGCTGCGGCTGCCTTCTGGTATGGTTAATTTTTGGTGGGGGAAGGCCGACGGCAGGGCGCCGCCGGTGCAGCTTTCCGTAAAGGCACGGACAAATCCCGGGGTAAAATTGGCCGTAAAACGGTCTACAGCCTGGCCTTGCCCGTAAGTGGTACGGTGAAGGCAAGACGGCGGCAAAAAAACCATATCCCCGGCAGAAACGTAGTAAAGCTTGTATTGGATGAACATACGGCAGCGGCCGGTAACCAGATAATATAGTTCATAATAAGGGTGGTAGTGGGGGCCGCCCATGGAAAACCCGGCTGGCCTGCGGGTCCTTTCCACCATAAATTCTTGGATGATGTTCCGGTATTTCCCTTCGTTTGGCTGGGGAAAGCCTTGGTTGTCTGACAATACAATCCCTCCTGGAAGATCGGATGGCCCTGGGGCCTCTTTATATTTTTTGCTGCCGGTTTTCTGGCAGATGTACCTATGCAAAACCAGCCGGGGCTACTATTTGGCGTATGCCTTTTTCTATTTTATATCGCCGCCTTCGGTAAAAACTTTACTGGCCAAAAGCGGAAGGCCGTATAAGGTTTTTCTACTATAATTATAGCAGTATGTAAGATTAATGGTGGGATTTTAAAGGGATATTATAGAATTTTAATGAATAATTGACCGATATATGGATGTTTTTATGATGTGGGGAACCGGTTGGCGCCCGGCGTTTTTTGATGTACCCCCTGCGGCGGGCCGGGGCTTTATGCCTGTAGCCGGTACTGGTTTTAAGGGTATCCGGCACAAAAGTGAGGTGAAGATCTTATGAAAAAAATGACCATCGGCCAGATGGCCCGTATGAACGGGATTTCCGAGCAGACATTACGGCTGTATGACCGGGAAGGGCTGTTTTTGCCGGCTTACCGGGACCGGGATACCGGATACCGGTATTATGACATCCGGCAAAACGCACAGCTGGATATGATTCAGAGGATGAAGGCATTGGGGATGTCCCTGAAAGACATTAAATCACAGGTCAACCATTTTGAACCGGGGCAACTAAAAGCACTGCTGAACCGGAACCTGGATGCCATTGCCAGGCAGGAAAGGGAGCTGACTTACCAGCGCAGGGCCATCGAGCGGACCCTGGAAAGCTATGAGTGGTACGAAAGCGCGCCGCCCGACGGTACCATTGTGCTGGAATATATCCCTAGGAGGTTTATGTATAAGATGGATTCCGGGGTGAATTTTTATGATTATGGGATTGACATGTATGAAAAGATCCTCAGGGAAGTAAAAAAAGACTTGATTGCCCACCAAATGTCCCCGATTTATTTTTATAACGCCGGGTCAATTTTGAGGAAAGAACGGCTGCTTAAACGGGATTATTATTCTACGGAGATTTTTGTGCTGGTTGACCGGGGGCTGGTTAGGGACAGCCTGATTACCCCCATTGCCGCCAGCGCTTATCTGTGTATCTACTGCAATGGGTTTGACAAGGAAAAGGCCTATATCGGCCGGCTGCTAGAGGAAGTGGAAGAAAAACGTTACCGGATAACCGGGGATTATATTTGTGAGGTAGTGGCCGAAGTGCCCATGGATATGCAGGAGAGGGGGATGTTTTTGCGGCTGCAGGTTCCGGTAGCATTTCCGCCGGGGGGAGAAAACCGGCGATAAAACAGGAATATTTTTCCTTGACTTGATACTTTGTATAACCCTTATACTAGAAACAGGGATCCGGTAAACCAGGTCCGCCGGAGGCCGTAGTGCCCCATTCTTCCCGGAGGCGCTTGTAAAGGGGATAGGGGGGCTGGGCAGCCTGCCGCGGGCCGCCCATAGCCAAAAGGCAAAAAGGCAGAAGGCTTGGGCAGGGCCAACCGGCGCAGGCAGAAGACGGGTATGGCAATGCAGAGGCTGCAAAAGGGCAGCCCTGCCAAATTGGGAAAGGAGCGATTTGCGATGAAAAATTGTGAGAAAATCCGTGTGGTCCAGTATGGGTGTGGGAAGATGGCCAAGTATATCCTACGTTACCTCTATGAAAAAGGGGCAGAGATCGTAGGCGCCATTGACGTGAACCCGGCAGTGGTAGGTATGGATGTGGGGGACTTCGCCGGGCTAGGCGTGAAGCTGGGCGTAGCCATCCAAAATGATGCAGACGCCGTGCTTGACCAGTGCGACGCAGATATTGCGGTAGTGACGTTGTTTAGCTTTATGGATGACTGTTTTTCCCATTTTGAGAAATGCGTTTCCCGGGGGATCCATGTGGTGACCACCTGTGAAGAGGCCGTTTATCCGTGGACAACGGCTTCTGCCATTACCAACAGGCTGGATGCCCTGGCCAAGGAGAACGGGTGCACAATCGTAGGCGCGGGGATGCAGGATATTTACTGGATCAATATGATTGGCTGTGTGGCAGGGGGCGTACACCGGATTGACAAGATTGAAGGGGCTACCAGCTACAATGTAGAAGACTATGGCCTGGCGTTGGCCGAGGCCCACGGCGTAGGATTGACCCCGGAAGAATTTGAGGAAAAAATCGCCCATCCTACTACTTTGGAGCCTAGCTATGTGTGGAATTCCAATGAAGCTTTGTGCAATAAAATGGGATGGACCATTAAGTCCCAGACACAGAAATGTGTACCGTATTTCTACGATAAAGACTTGTACTCAGAGACACTAGGGGCTACGATACCGAAAGGTAACTGCATCGGGATGAGCGCGGTAGTGACTACCGAAACCTTCCAGGGGCCGGTAATCGAAACCCAATGCATCGGAAAGGTTTACGGGCCGGAAGACGGGGACCTGTGTGACTGGAAAATTATCGGTGAGCCAGATACCACCTTCTTTGTCCAAAAACCGGCCACGGTGGAACATACTTGCGCAACCATCGTAAACCGGATCCCGACAGTCCTGAATGCGCCTGCCGGGTATATAACTGTGGAAAAGCTGGAAAATGTAGAATACCTGGCGTACCCCATGCATATGTATTTGGATATTTAAACGTATCTATAGAGGTTATGGGATCCCCGTATGCCCCGTCCATGGGGCATACGGGATTTTTATGAATAGCAAGGCAGCATTGGAGGCAGCCGGTAAAGGGGGAAAATCATTCCGTTGCGTAAAAAATTCGATCTTTTTTTCCTGCCCGGACAACTGGCCCGTTTGTGTGTGATCCTCGATCCAATGGCCGTTGCTGTCAAAAGGACAAAGGACGCCGCCGATTACCTGGAATCCTCTTATAAGTTTTCTTCTTGTCCGGCAGCCTTTTGCCGGATGCCTTTGCCTAAAAGTTCCTGATACTTTTCCCAACTGACGTATTGCCCTCCCATGGTTTCCAAATGCTCGGTATAAAACTGGCAGTCGATAAAAAGGAAGCCGCTGTGTTCCAGCAAATGGGCGAAAGCGGCCAGGGCCATTTTGGAACCGTTTTCCATTTCGGAAAACATGCTTTCCCCAAAAAAGCATTTTCCGATAGACACGCCATAAAGGCCGCCGGCCAGCTCTTCCTCCTGGAAAACTTCCACGCTGACGGCAAACCCTGCTTGATAGAGGGCCAGGTAGGCCTGTTCCATTTCGTCGCCGATCCACGTGCCTTCTTTTTCCCGCTTCATCCGGCACCGGTGCATGGTGTCGGAAAAGTCCCGGTTTAGGACCATCTGGATTTTATGTTTTTTCATGTGTTTTTTTAGGGAGCGGGATACGTGTACCTGGCCGGGGAAGATCAAATACCGTTTGTGGGGGCACCACCACAAGATTTCTTCCCCCGGGTTGAACCAGGGGAAAATCCCGTTGGTATAGGCCAGAAGCAGCCGTTCTACGCTTAAGTCGCCGCCCACAGCCAGAAGCCCGTCTTCTTCCGCCAGTTGGGGGTTGGGGAAATAGATGCCGCCTTTGCCCAAACGAAAAACCGGCATATGCGCAATCCCTCCTTTAGTCCAATTTAAGGCCCGAAAGCATTTGCGCCAAAGCGGTGTTCACCGGCTCCTGGGCCTCTTTTTTCTGTTGGTTCATATATTTTGCCACATCTTTTTTGGTCACACCGGCCCCCTCTTTTTTCCGGCGTTCCTGGAAAGCCTTAAGCTTTTCTTTATGCCCACAGGTGCAGACAAAGATCTGCCCGTCGCCTTTTCCCCGCAATTGCATTTTTTTATGGCACACGGGGCATCGGGCGTTGGATGTGCGGGAAACGGTTTCCCTGTGGCCGCATTCCCGGTCCTGGCATACCAGCATTTCGCTGTTTTTCCCTTTTACCGCCAACATCCGTTTGCCACAAACCGGACATTTGGTGTTCGTCAGGTTATCGTGGCGGAAGCTCCCTTCCCCGGACAGGATTTGGCTTACCAGTTCCTGGGAATAGCTGCGGATGTCTGACATAAAAACATCCCGTTTCAACCCCCCTTTGGAAATCTTAGACAGCTTCCATTCCCAATCTGCCGTCAGCTCCGGTTTTTTCAGGTCTTCCGGCACCAGCTCCAAAAGCTGTTTGGCTTTAGAAGTAAGAAAAATGTCTTTGCCCCGTTTCTCCAGTAAAAAGCTGGAAAACAATTTTTCAATAATGTCTGCCCGGGTAGCTACCGTGCCCAGGCCTCCCGTATCGTTCAGGGTTTTTGCCATCTCCCGGTTCCCGGACTCCATGTAAGCAGCCGGGTTTTCCATGGCGGACAAAAGGGTTGCCTCATTAAACGGCGCAGGCGGCTTCGTTTTTCCCTGGGTCAACGTAATGGCCAGGCCGGAGAGCAAGTCCCCTTTGTGTAACGGCGGAAGCTGCTGGGGGCGGAAAGCAGGCGGCTGTCCGTCCTCATCGGTTTCCGGGCCGTCGCTATCCCAGCTTTCGGCATTGGCGTCAGCATCATAAACTTCCTTCCACCCCAGGTTTTTTACCACATTGCCATGGGCCCGGAAAAGTTCACCGCCGATTCGGGCTTCCAGGCTGGTCTGCTGGTACTCATAAGGCGGGTACATGGCGGCCAGGAAACGCCGCACTACCAGGTCATAGACCCGCCTTTCATCCACGGTCATGTTTTGCAGCTGGACAAATTGTTCCGTGGGGATGATGGCATGGTGGTCGGATACTTTACTATTGTCTACAAAATAAAGTTTTGTGGGCAAAGGGCGGTTTACTAGTTTTCCGGCAAGCAGTTTATAAGGCCCTACGCCGCAGGCCCGCAGCCGTTCCTTTATGGTGGGGACGATATCCTGGCTTAGATAGCGGGAGTCCGTCCGGGGATAGGTGAGGACTTTGTGGTTTTCATAGAGGCGCTGCATAATAGTTAACGTTTCCTTGGCGGAATAGTTAAACCGCTTGTTGGCGTCCCGTTGGAGTTCCGTAAGGTCGTACAAAAGAGGGGGGGAGGTTTTTTTGGCCGTGGAGCGGACGTCTTCGACCTGCGCGCCTTTGGCGGACAGGGACTGTAACAGTTTTTCCATCCGCCCACGGTCAAAAGAACGGCTGCTCCCCGAAACTTTGTCCTGCCAGGACAGGGTCAGGGCCGGGGACGTGCTTTTGGCCTGCAGCCCGTAATAAGGCTGGGGGACAAAGTCCAGGATGGCTTTTTCCCGGCGGGCGATCATGGCCAAGGTAGGGGTTTGCACCCTGCCGCAGGAAAGTTGGGCATTATATTTGCAGGTCATGGCCCGGGTAGCATTGATGCCTACCAGCCAGTCAGCCTCTGCACGGCACATGGCCGCATCATAGAGGCTGTCATATTCCCGCCCGTCTTTCAAGTGGGAAAAACCGTCCCGGATCGCCTTATCTGTCACGGAAGAAATCCACAGGCGTTTAATGGGTTTGCGGCAGCCGGTTTTCTTTAAAATCAGGCGGGCCACCAGTTCCCCTTCCCTTCCGGCGTCTGTGGCGATAATGACTTCCCCCACGTCTTTGCGCTGGAGCTGGGCCTTGACGGCGGAATACTGCTTGGACGTCTGGGGTATTACCACCAGTTTAAACGGATCCGGGAGCATCGGAAGGTCTTCCGTTTTCCATTGTTTATATTCCGGTTTGTATTCTTCCGGGTCAGCCAGCTCCACCAGGTGGCCCAACCCCCAAGTGACAATGTATTGCTGCCCTTCCATATAGCCGTTTCCGGCTTTGGGACATCTCATTACCCGGGCAATGTCCCGGGCTACGGACGGCTTTTCTGCGATAACCAGTGATTTCATAAAACAGGGCCTCCTTGTTTGTTGACAGCTGATTCAGCCGTGGTTTGATTGCGGCGGGGAAAGCGGGGCGTGGCAGTAATGATTACTGCGGTAAGCTTCCATGCCTGCCAGTCGGGTGTGGCCAGGCATTATCCTCCATGTATTATACTGTAGGTTGCCGGCCTTTTTCAATATGAAGAAGATGAAAATTTTATTGCAAATGTACACGTTACGGGGCTTAAGGCGGAATGGGGCAGGGCCTGGGGCTTTTATGCCGCAGCCAAAAGCAGTAAGGCATAAAAAATCACCGGCCCTTTTAAGGGGATACGCCAGCCGGTGGCATCCGCCTTAATGACGGCACTTGGAAAGGGGGATCCGGCGTGGGGCTTTTGCCCCGGATTTTGTATTTGATTTTAGTTTTATAGAAAAATACAAGATTTTTGGGAAGAGTTTTGTTATACTATGTAATATTAAAATGCTATTGCAAAGGTGGATCCATAAGGGGAGCGGCTTGGGGCCTGGCAAGGCACCGGAGCCAGCCATACGGACGTACGGCTGGTGCCATAGAAGTCCGATAGGACATCCTGCGCGCCTTAAGGGCCAGCCGTACAGAAGTACGGCAGGCGCCAGTAACATGGCGGAACCGTGGCCTGTCCTGTGGTGAAAAACCGTGGGCCCCTTGTCCACGGAGGGCAACGGCTGTAGTGGGGCCGTGCCGGAGAACCAGATAACCGATGGGCAGCAGAAACAAATAAAGAGATGGAAGCCGTAACGGGGCAACGGTAAACAGGATTGCCCGGATATAAGCGTGTTATCATACCGGGATTGCCCGTTACACAGGCGCTGGAAAAGCATCGGGAAGGGCAGGGGTGCGCCGCGGGGCAGGCCGCAAACGCCTCCCGCTGTTATCGCAAAAAAACGGAAGGGGACTGTCGGGATGGAGGAAGAAAAATTAATGTTTTTTGACCAGAATCGGAATGCGCTGCCATTATATGAACATTTGGAAACCTGTATTTTGTCCGAAATCGGGCAAGTTACCATCAAAGTACAGAAAACACAAATATCTTTTTATAACCGGCATATGTTTGCCTGTGTTTCTTTTGCCCGGGTACGGAAGAAAAAAGATTGCCCTGACCCTTACCTTGTGGTAACGTATGGTTTGGGGAGGAAAGTAGGATCCCCACGGGTGGATGTGGTGACAGAGCCATACCCGAACCGTTTTACCCATCATGTCCTGATCTCGAAAAAGGAGGAGATTGATGAAGAGCTGATGGGGTGGATCAAGGAAGCCAGCGGGTTTTCCCAAAAGAAACGGTAAGGAAGCTGCCCGATTTAAGGGAGGTTTACCAGGATATAAGGATGGTGGACTGCAGGGAGGAACTTTTCCAGCAAGTCTGTAGTAAGGAGCTTCAGGCTGGAGGTGTTAATGCAGGGATGGCAGCCAATATATTCATGGCGGTCAATAACCGGTTGGTCGATCAGCAGCTGGACCTGGTTGGAATGGTCATTCATTAACCCCAGGACACTTACGGAACCGGGGGCCACGCCTAACAAGGCTTCCATATGGCCGGCATCCGCGAAGGAGAGCCGGGTACTGCCGATTTGCCTGGAGAGGGCGGATGTCCGGAATTTTTTGCTTCCGGGCATCATGAGCAAATAAAACTTGGTTTTTTGGGCATTGCAGAGGAAAAGGTTTTTGCAGATTTCGATCCCCAGCCGTTTGCCAATGTCATGGCAATCTTCAATGGTGGCGGTGGGGGAGTGGTCCATGCGTATATAGGGGATGCCCAGCTGGTCCAAAAAGCCATAAGTACGCATTTCCCTGGGAAGGCGGCCGGCAGGGTCCGCCGGCCGGCCTGTATGTAAAACAGGGTCAATGAAAAAAAGTGGGTTCCTGCCGTCAAGGGCAGGGGCGCTGTGGATGGTGTCCATAAATACTTCCTCCTGGTAAACATGGGTAATCGGAAAACTATTGGGACTATTATAGCGGATAAAAGGGAAAATGCAAGGGTTTTTGAAAAGGGATGCCAGGAATTTTGAAATATGGCCGGGGGGCTTGGACAAAGGCAGCCCAATGGGCCTGATTTCCGGCTATGCCATGGAAAAGCCGAAATAAAAGGGGAAACCCATACCAAGAAAAAAGGAAGAAGAGGCGTAACGATGGAGAAAAGGATAAGCGGTAAGGGAAAGGGGACACAGATGAGGAAAGAGGCTGTGAAAAGAAAAGGCAGGCAGGAGGAACCCGGCACGGGACGTAAAGAAGGGCAAGCAATCGGGGGGAAGGCAAAAGGGGAAAGGGATATTACGGGCGGGGGAAGCGAAAAGAACGTGGGGAGAGGACCAGGCAAGGAAAATGCAAAAAGCGGGGCAAGCATAAGCAGCAGGGGAAGGGCAGAACGGGGGGGAGGCCAGGCAAAGGCGGCAAAAGGCCAATTGACAAAAAAGGATGTAGGGGCAAAGGGGGGAACCGGCCCAAGGAAAGGGGAGGCGATAAAAAAGGATCACATGGAGGAAGGGCAA
This sequence comes from uncultured Lachnospiraceae bacterium, assembly GCA_910584845.1. Lineage (GTDB taxonomy): Bacteria > Bacillota > Clostridia > Lachnospirales > Lachnospiraceae > Brotaphodocola. Next base: position 28,461 of record CAJUDH010000002.1, on the reverse strand, counting down.
AAGGCGGTGAAACATACGGGCCGCCTGTGCAAGGTATCACAGATTTGCGGCGGCTGCCAATATCTCCATTTGCCTTATGAGGAACAATTGAAGTTGAAGCAGCAGCAATTAAATAAACAGTTGCATAAATTTGCCAAGGTATATCCCATTGTGGGGATGGAAAACCCGCTCCATTACCGAAATAAAGTCCATGCGGTGTTTGGCTACCGGAAAGGGGAAGTGGTATCCGGCGTATACCAGGAAGGAACCCACAAACTGGTACCGGTGGAGCAGTGTGTGATTGAGGATGAAAAAGCAGACGAGATAATTGCTTCTGTCCGCAGGCTGGTAAAATCTTTTAAAATCCGGACTTACGATGAAGACCGGGGGTACGGGCTCTTACGCCATGTCCTGGTGCGCCGTGGGTTTGCCACCGGGGAAACCATGGTGGTGCTGGTGACGGCTTCGCCGGTTTTTCCGTCCAAAAATAACTTTGTAAAGGAACTGCTGCGGAAACATCCGGAAATTACGACAATCGTTCAGAACATCAACGGGCGGGACACCAACATGGTCTTGGGGGAACGGGAGCAAATATTGTGGGGGAAAGGGTATATAGAAGATGAACTGTGCGGATACCGTTTCCGGATTTCTTCCCGGTCTTTCTATCAGGTGAATCCAGTGCAGACAACGCGCCTGTACCAGAAAGCGGTTGCCCTCGCAGAGCTGACCGGGCAGGAGTCCGTCCTGGACGCGTATTGCGGCATTGGGACAATGGGGATCCTTGCGTCCGGCAAAGCCAGGCAGGTGGTCGGAGTAGAATCGAATCCGGATGCGGTCCGCGACGCAGTGAAGAATGCCCGGCGCAACAAAGTATCCAACATTCAATTCTATTGCAACGATGCCACGCAGTTCATGGCCCAGATGGCGGCGGACGGGGAACGGCTGGACGTGGTGATTATGGATCCGCCCCGTTGCGGCAGTACAGAGGAATTTGTGAAAGCAGTGGCGGCAGTGAAGGCGAAACGGGTGGTATATGTCTCTTGCGGGCCGGATACGCTGGCCAGAGATTTGGCAGTGTTTCAGGGTCTGGGGTACCAGGCGGAAGGGGTTTGGGGGTATGACCTTTTTCCGGAGACCAGGCATGTGGAGGCTGTGGTGCAAATAAAGAGGTAAAAACATACCTGAAATTCTAAATTATAATTTTCTTCTTCAAAGTATTTCCGGAACATTAAAAACAAATACAACAGGCAATGGTATGGGGTATACAAATGTTCAAGCAATTAAAAACAGAATGAGCCGTTATGGCAGCGGCGGTGACTATATTAGCCCCTTTTCGGGGTTGTCTGGTTTAGTTGCCACAGAAAAAAACGGGTAGAAAAGGGTAAAGTAATTGCGATACCGGAAAGCAACAAGGACGAAATGTTTGAACTAACGAAGAAGGAATTTCTTAGGGAAAACGGTGTAGGCAATGGAGATACAACAAAACGTTACGATGTATATTTAAATTTATACCGAAAAATGAATAAGGAAGGCCGGGACGATCCTTTGCAGCAGGGCGGTAAGGGGATTTTGTGGTTCAGGAAAAGTTACGGCCTATCAGGTACGCACCCTTTGGGTGCGGAAATGCGGATTACAGGCCGGATTCCCTGTAAAGGGCAAATCACATAAAATGCCAGCAAGGGCTGATTATCAAAGCAAAGGGCAAAAAGAGGGAAGGGCCAGCAGGGGGAAGGTTATCGGATAAAATAAAATTTTTATAAAACCTATTCCAACGGGAAAGGGGTTGCGCTATAATGATGGTATCAATAAACTTGAATTTTGAGGGGGATTACAATGGCTGAAAATAATGAAAAATCCAAAGAAAAAATGGTCCATGACGGCGTTTCACCCATCCATGTCCCGGAAGGGGACGAGGACCAGGCATTTCAAACCCTTTGGGAATACCTTATTCCACCTTATGGGAAAGCACAAACCGCGCAGGGGGAAATGATCCGGATTGCAGGCAGGGTGCAGCATGAGTTTTTGGGTAACGGTTGTATCAACTGGGATGAGGATTTTCATAAAATGTTGGACGCTTTCTTAAAATACCTTTCATTGGGTAATGGATTTGACGACAAAGATTTGAAAGTTGCAGAAGTGCTGATCCAGCTCTTAAAAGAGAATGGGGACAAAGGCCTCATAGATGACCGGTTGACCACGGTCCTATGTAGCTGTGCCATGGCTTGGGTCAAACAGAATCCAGAGGTCATAGCCCCTTTGAAAGCAGAATATAACAGATAGGATCAATGTTCCATTTACCGTCGGGCTGCGGTTTCGGGCTGCCCTTCGGCTTCCAATTTACCAAACGGAGAAAGGAAGGGGGTAGTGGAAATAATTTTATGAAGTGGTTAAAAAGACTGGGGATTGCGCTTTTATCTCTGCCGATCCTATTAATCGTAACTTTTGTGCTGTATGAAATTTTTGGCATGTGCATAAACCATATTGCTACCAAACAACAAACCGATACGTTGCGGATGCATTTAGAAAGTGAAATTCCGGATATGGAGGTCATAAGTGTTTATTCGGAAACCGGGAATACTTCGGGGACGGGAAACCATGTTGATTGTCTGTCCTCTATTATATTTTCAACAAAAATGCAAAAAGCAGAGATTGAGGACTGTATGTCGGAATATTATGTGTTTGACGGATGGGACTGCTATGTGGATAAAACAGAAGACGGGTATTATACAATTTACATCAATTCATCGGCTCCGTTTGCGCATAATATAGAGGGGCACTGACTCTCTGCTCACCTGTGGGCAAACAGGGTAAAATGAAGTTTTGGGGGATAAGATAAATGTTTAACTATGAAAAGTTCGAAAATGATGTGCTTGGGCAGATGGAGGCTGTTTTAGATAAGTGGGCGGAAGAAAAGGATGACCTTTATATTTTTTCGCTTGATTGTGCCAGAGGGATGGAATCTATTGGCGTTATCGCAAATACCACACATTATTTAGAGGAACAGGCCGAACCGGATTCCGAAGATTATGGCTATTATAAATATTGTGAAGAAGAATGGGAACTCTACCATGCGTTTGAGGCTATCTCAACGGATATGGGCAAATATTTAGCTGAAAACGGCAGTATCTTTTCAGGCCCGGAAACCCATGTGTATTCAGAAGCTTTTGATAGACACTGTGAAAAAATAATAGGATGTTGCCAAAATGCTCTGGCACGTTTTCGAAAAGTTTTAAACCAAAATCATTCAAATTTATTGTTGACGTTTAATATTAGAGGATATTTAGACGGGGAGGAAAGGATGGAAATTTTCAAAAAAGTAAACAGCGGGAATGCCATCCAAGAGTATTCCCGGCATTTGGAAGAATTTGAATAATTCCCGTCCCGGTGCCAGGCCGGTACTGCCCTTGAAAGTTGCTCTGCCCGGGGCTCAGGCATGAAAGGATAATAAGTATAAAAGGCCAAAAGGCCTTTGTGCTGAAAAAGCAGACACATTGACGCAGAACCAATCAACCATAAAACCGGTCAACCGTAAAACATCATGTTATTACGGTTATCGGTTTATTTTTATTTGAATTTTAGGAACAGGGCCCAATAAAACAAAAAGGCAGGGGCGTAGTGGGGCCGTAAGGATATGCCAAAAAAAATAGGATTTTTTTCCATTTGCCCTCGACAAAAACCGGAAAAGATATTATAATTAGGATAATTCTAATTCAAAGGCGGTGAAGAAGTGGGCAGGTACGCAGAATTGATATTGGAATTAGTGAACCAGTCTAAGGGGCATTTGACAGCAGAACAGATTTTTCTGGAACTGAAAAAAACCGAACCGAAAGTTGTCCAGGCAACCGTATACAATAACCTTAACACTTTATGCCAGGAGGGCCGGATCCGGAAATTGTCCATAGAAAGTTCCCCTGACCGATATGATAAAATCCGAAAACATGACCATCTGGTCTGCCGGAATTGTGGCGCATTATCGGACATCAATTTTGAAGACCTGACAAAAGCCCTGGAAGAACAGCTCGGAGAAGGGATCCTGTCTTATGATTTAAAGGTATTTTATCTCTGCCCTAGGTGCAGGGAAATATAAAGGAGGCATTGCCTATGGTCTACAAATGTAGCATCTGCGGATATATATAGGATGAGGAAGCCGGCCAAAGCAGTACCGGATTGCAGGTGTATTATAATTTTAATAATATCAAGGGGGAACAAAGATGGAAACAACAAAGTATTCGGGGACACAGACAGAGAAAAATCTGGAGGCAGCATTTGCAGGTGAGTCGCAGGCAAGGAATAAGTATACTTATTTTGCTTCCGTTGCAAAAAAGGAAGGCTTTGAGCAAATTGCGGGCCTGTTTTTAAAAACGGCAGAAAATGAAAAAGAGCATGCAAAGATGTGGTTTAAGGAACTGAACGGGATCGGGGATACAAAGAAAAACCTTGCTGCGGCTGCTGACGGCGAAAATTATGAATGGACCGATATGTATGAAGGCTTCGCCCTAACAGCAGAGGAGGAAGGGTTCCCTGAACTTGCGGCGAAATTCAGGCTGGTGGGGGCGATTGAAAAGCACCATGAGGAAAGGTACCGCGCTTTGCTTAAGAACGTGGAGGCAGCCGCCGTATTTGAAAAGGCCGAAGTGAAGGTATGGGAGTGCCGCAACTGCGGGCATATTATTGTTGGGACAAAGGCGCCGGAAGTTTGCCCTACCTGTAATCATCCGCAAAGTTATTTTGAAGTGCACGCAGAAAATTATTAATTGGTCTTAAAGGTTTAGAATTTCAGGATACCATCCAAGGGGCAGTTGCTTGAGGATGGGGCAGGGGCATTTTCCAGGAAGGGTTAGGCTGACAGCCCGGGGGAATGCCCTTACTCCTGTTTTGGCTATTTCCATCTGCTGCGTTACGCCGGACCATGGTGACGGCGCAAAGGTTAAAAATACTAGAGGCTGTTGCTTCCATGATGAGGATCCGGTGCCATAGAACTTGTTTGCTTTCAGCCATCCGCAAGGAGGGGCATCAATAACCGGATGCCTTCTCTTTTTAAGGGTTTCAGCTGCATTGTGATTTCTGGAGTATCCATATTTTCCATACCATTTTGCCAATTCCAACCGTCCCTTTTCATAACATCCATAAATTCCTATCTGCATTACGCAAAATTCGTTATGAGTTTTTTAATCATGGCAGGAGCCTTTCTTCAAAAGTGCCGCCATCAGGTTCCATATGATTACCAGATGGATTATGGTATAGGGGCGGCGACGGATATTTCGCACATTAAGCCTTGTTGCCCTTCATTGGCAGGGCAGGCATTGCGCCTTTGCCAGCTGATGGGATTTTTAATTTTACAAAAGATAGCAGAAAAAGAGAGGAAATATCATTGGGGTCCGGTTATCTTTATTTTGGAAGGAGGAGACGGAGATGGAGTGGTTGAAAAACCTTTCGGCGGCCATTGATTATATAGAAAGCCATCTGGATCAAAAAATATCCTATGATGAGGCAGCCCGAGAAACGGTTAAGAATGTTTTTTCCGGAAGTGTGTGAAGAAATAAAAGGGGTAAGCGGCACGGTAGGTTTGGAATATTTGCCGTTTGCTTCCTGGATGTTATGTATGGGCTGCTGTATGTATAACCTGGAAAACAATATTCCCGGCGAGGTCCGGGGCTGCACCGCGTTCGCCTATGAAAAAGGGGGGCGGGTGATGTATGGCAGAAATAATGATTTGCCCCCTTATTTGCGGGAAGGGTGTAAAAGTGGAATTTATACACCAAAAGGCGGAAACCGATTCATGATTACAACTTCTTCTTTTATTAATGGGGAAGAAGGCCTGAATGAACACGGTAAGGTGGTTAAGCCTGTGGGGGTTAAATGAATCCAGTAAAATAAAGGGACAAAACCGGCTGTATTTTTGTGCCTGCCGCCCTAAAAGCATCTTGCTGGGCTGGCGCTTTTGGCCGGCAAGTTTTTCGGAAAGCCCCTTCCCTCCGGCAAAATGATGTTATATAATGGAGCCAGTGGCATATGAAAATGTGGTTTTTGTTGGGTGATGCATGAATAAAAGATTATTGATGATATATTGTCAGGATTGAACCTTTCAGGGTGCGAGGCCCACATAATTTCCCTGGTATGCAGCAGGGATGCACTCCAAAAACGGCTGCAAAAGGATGTGGACGCCGGCATCCGTACCGTGGATGCCATTGCCAGGAGATTAGGGAGGATCCCCTTGTATGAAAACCGGAAAACAGACCGGGTTGACGTGTCTTTGCTTTCGGCAAGCCAGGCTGCGCAACGGATTCTGGAGATAAGGGGAGAGAGAAGGGGCGGTAGAAAATAAGGGTTTTTCTTAGGGGTAGGAGGGTTTTGCGAATAGAAGGGCTTCCATGATGCCATATATATCTATCCGGAGGGAAATTAGCCGAAAAGCCAAAAGGGGAAATCTAATTTTGTGGGGAAATCTGATTTTATAAGTAGGAAGTGAAAGGCGGCGGCATATGATATAAAAAGCGGAAGAAGGGCATTGAGATGGAAGGAAAAATTTATGAATATGAATCCCTGATCTATGAGGCAGGGCAGCCAGGCGGCGCTTATGTGGCATTCCCTTATGACATCCGTAAAGAATTTGGCAAAGGCCGGGTAAAAGTGCATGCCACTTTTGACGGCGAGCCATATGACGGAAGCATTGTCAATATGGGGGTAAAAGACGAAGATGGACATGTCCGCTATATCCTTGGAATCCGTAAAGACATTCGGTCCAAAATAGGGAAGGGGCCAGGAGACCAGGTTTTTGTGACTGTAAAGGAAAGGGGATAGGCAGGAAAGGGTATCATATGGGCAATGAAAAAATTTATCAAATGGAATTTTCCAAGGTTTACCCGCTTCTTGTGAAGAAAGCAGTGAAAAAGGGGAGGGCACAGGAGGAAGTAGATGCAGTGATCTTCTGGCTAACCGGATATGGCCGGGAAGATTTGGAAGATATTCTAAGCAAGTGTGTTTCTTATGGCGATTTTTTTCAAAATGCCCCCCAATTGAATGAAAACCGAAAATTAATAAAAGGCGTGGTCTGTGGCGTAAGGGTGGAGGCCATTGAGGAGCCGCTTATGCAGGAAATCCGCTATTTGGACAAGCTGGTTGACGAACTTGCGAAGGGGAAAGCGATGGACAAAATTTTGCGCAAGTAAAAGAAGGGGCCTATATGGGCAGGCAAGGCGCCGGTTTTCAAGGGTGTGGCCACGGACGGGATACAAATCAGGTAACAGTATACAGAAAGAAGGGCGAGGGCAATATGAAAGAATCGACAAAGTAGTTGGCAGAGGGGTTTGCCTGTAACTATACGGTATTTGAACAAGGGACGGATGCCCGATTTGTGGAACAGGCATATAGGAAGGCTTTTGAGGCAGGCAAGGAAGCCGGCTTTTATCCGGCCATTGTTGTGGCAAATGAGTATGTGGCAGACTGGTTAAAAGAAATGGACCACGAAAACTATGGCAGGGATTCTATCATTGCCAGCTGTAAAGAGGATGGAAAAAGTATTTTAGACAAACGTTTGGCAGGGTATATGGAAGACTTTGGAATCCGCCTTTTGGATGATTGGATCGGAAGGGAAACCGATGGGGACCCCATATCCAATTTTACCGGATACTGCCCGTTTTGTGGGGGGATGCTGGAAGAGGATGTTTTACTTTTGGAGGTTTTGGTCCATAATCCATGGGAGATGATCGGCTACTTTCCTATGGGGGGATGGAATGATTGCCCCGGGCCGGAGGAAATGATAGCCATTTGTAAATATTGGTATGAAAAGTATAAAGCAGTCCCCGCCGTATTCACCCATGATGTTATGGAGTTTTATGCGCCGGAAGGGTTAAACGGAGTGGATCCGATAGAAGCCGCCAAAGAACATTATGCCTTTTGTACGGACAGGGTTTACCAGGGGACCCGGACCGGAAAACTGTCAGAGCTGGCGGCGGGGCTGGAAGGGTCGCAAGTATGGTATTTTTGGTGGGATTAGTCCGAAAGGGGTTGAAGGCATGCTGTATCCGGCCATAGGTATCCCTATGTTGAGAAAAGGCTTGTTAAGCCGGTTTGGGCAGTTTAAATATATACGTTGCCTGCAAAGGGCGGGCGCTACAATACAGATGCTTGTGCCGGGGGCGGCTTCGGTGGACGTGGGGGAAGCTGTCAGCCAGTGCGACGGTTTTTTGTTCCCCGGGGGGCCGGACATCCAGCCGGATTTGTATGGGCAGGCCCCCTTGCCAGCCTGCGGGGAACCGGATGCCATGAGGGACGCTTTTGAACTTTCGCTGCTGAAAGCTGTATTGGCAGCGGAAAAGCCTTTGTTTTGTATCGGCCGGGGAATGCAGCTTTTGAACGTGGCTTATGGCGGTACGTTGCTTCAGGATATTCGGAACGAACAGGAATATCAACATTTTGATTTTTTTCACCGGGCTTCTGCTACACATCCGGTCGAACTTGCCCCGGACAGCCTTTTGGCCAAGCTGCTTGAAGCTGATTTTATTTCGGTCAACAGCCTGCACCATCAGGCTGTGGATAAGATTGGCCAGGGGCTTTTCCCTTCTGCCAGCAGCCCAGACGGGTTTTTGGAAGCCGTGGAGCCGGAAGGGTACCCTTTTTGCCTGGCAGTACAGTGGAGCCCCCAATATACGGCAGCTGGCACTCCGGCGCAACGGCAGTTATTCCGGGCGTTTGTGGATGCATGCAGAAGGCAGGGATGATGGGGCGCACAGATGATGGGAAGCAATGATCCGGCTTTTGCCTGTAAAAATTTGCCGGCCCGGAAAGGGATCCGGTGCCATTTTGTTATGGACCGGGCAGGATGGCTACAGGGTAGCGGATAAACGGAAAGCACAAAAAGGCAAGGAGGAAAATGGACAGGGGACAAGTTCTAAGTTATGGAAAGCAACAGTATGGTACAATACCTGATTATCCGTGGCAAGACGGAAACGCCGTTTTGCGCCATAAAGAGAATAACAAGTGGTATGCTTTAATCATAGAAGTGGATAAAGGTAAACTGGGGCTTACAGAAGACGGCTTGGTTGATATTATCAATGTAAAATGTGACCCGCTTTTGATCGGGCCTTTGCGTATGAGGCCGGGTTTCCATCCGGCCTATCATATGAACAAAGACAAATGGATTAGCATCCGGCTGGATGGCAGCGTATCCGAAGATGAGATAAAAAAGCTGATTGATTTAAGCTTTCAGTTAACGCTGCCAAAGAAAAAGGGGGTGAAAACGTCGGTTGCCAAGGGCACCTAAAAAGCCTAAGAAATTGCCTGTTTTGCAGGGAAAGAGGCCCCATTTTGCTGTCCCTGGCGGCAGGCAGCCACGCGCGGTCATCTCCGGTAAGCCGCTCGCTTATTTTGATATGCCGTGCAGCCTGCCAGCTTTTTGGGGATGATTTTACCTTTTTTGCAACCTGATTTTCAGTTTTTACGCAGAGGGCACAAAAAACAGGTACAGGCAATGAAACGGGGGCAAGGACAAGCTTTCAGGAGTGGTAAGAAGACAGGGCAGGAAAAAGCAGGTGCTTTGACGGAGGGCGGCCTTTTTGAATTGTTGATAAAATGGAATGGTTCAGCGCTTACTACATAGAAACCACAGACGACGCCATCACGAAAAACACTATTAATATGAAAAATACGCCCGCCCCCAAGAGGAATAAGCGTTTAAGTAACCGGTTCTGTTTGATAAAAGTGAGATACATCAGTATTCCAATCCCCAGCCAGATAAAAAGACGGATGGTATCACTTAGAATAAAACGATAGATATTCCAGTTCTTATATGCTTCGTACGTTGGATCTGTTATATCTCCATACCCAATCTGAAAGATAAGATGGCGAAATGCAGTAAAAAAGCAAAATCCCGCAATACATCCCAATATCCATATATAGTTTCGCATCCTTTTACATATGCCACGGGAGATAATACTTAAAAAAATCCCGGCAAAACCAAACACTAAAAAAATCCCGGAAAAACTAAGAAAAAAAATAATCTGGCTATAGGTTTCCATGTGAATCCTCCAATCCCCATTTGCCGGACTAACAAACGAGGCATGATTTACTCATAATGTTCGAATGAATAATCTCGTTCCTCAAAAATATAAGTATCATCTATCAATTTCATGCTTGCATCTCTATATATTTCAGCCTCTTTTTGGTTTAATCCACTACGTATTCCATTTCCCCAAACCTTTCTGCCATCTGAACTAGGTGGTTGTTTGTAATTGTCCAACCAATCCGTTACCAAAATCGTATGGGTGGTTTCAACCAGAGATTCAACACTTTTTGAAAAAAGCAATAAATGGTCTTTATCCTCTTGATATACGCATTTTTCTTGCATCCAAACCATTACATTTTCAAATTCTGTTTTCCATACACCTCGATAGGTATCTTGCAGTTCCCTGCGTTCGGCCTCGCACGAAGCGTTTTCAATATGGGGCAAAAAATAGGCATCAATTGGATTGGAATATCCTTTCCTTTCCAATACGATGGATTTCTCATCATAATCGCACCCTTCGGTAGATTCTTCCTGATTGTGTTCGGATAAAGCAACCGTTGTTCCTGCATTATCGTTTGATTGGGCATTGGCATTTACATCCATACTACATCCTATTGCTGATATTAATACACAAACATACAAAATACCAATTAAATATTTATTGATCATAAAAACTGCCTCCTAAATTCCGACATGTTTATTTTGTTTAACCCCCTCCAAATTCTGGCTTATTATTGTGTTCAGTTTAGCATATTTATAGGGCATCGACAAGATCCCGTGTATAAAAAAGCAAAAAGGATGAATTCTTCACTTGGCAATGTGTCAGAGTCCGTACCATTGCCGGCAGATTGGAGGTCTGGATTGCCTTGGGTATAGGTGGGCTTCAAAAGTTATTCCAAAGCTACAAGTTGAAAAACGGGTTCCAACCGAAAAGGCAAGGCATAGGAACCAGAAAGGTGGTTCAGCCTTAGCAATCAGGGCGACACCGCCTAAGTCAGAAAATACTTTTTTATAACCGGAAACCTTTATATTACCGGGGCTTTTACATATAGGCTTTCTTGCTGGAAAGCTTTTTCTGGTAAAAGCATATATTGAGGTAACAGCAAGTGTAAAAGAGGGCATCTCATGTTGATTTATGTAGTGGAGGAGGGGGACAATGTAGATCAGATTGCATCATCGGTGGGAGTGCCAGTGGATGTGCTGATTTATGACAACCAGATTGAATACCCCTATCGCTTGGCTGTTGGCCAGGCCCTTTTTATTCGGGGAGAAGAAAGGTTAAGGAAACCTTCCTTGTATGTGAGCGGGTATGCCTACCCGTATATCCAGGAAAGTGTACTGGAAAGCACGCTGCCATGGCTTACGGCTATTTATGTATTTTCTTATGGGTTTACCATGGATGGGGATTTGATACCGCCATCCAAAAATGAGGAATGGATGGTGAGGGAGGCGTTAAAAAAAGGGGTACGGCCAGTGTTGACCCTGACTCCCCTAGGCAGTGACGGGCATTTTAACAATAACCTGGTAAACGCTTTGGTCCAAAACAAATCCATGCAGCGAAAACTGCTGTTGGGGTTAGGGAATGTCATGCAAGAGATGGGGTATGGGGGGCTGGACATCGATTTTGAATATGTGCAGGCCGAAGACCGGGAAGCCTTTGCTGAATTCGTGGGATTTGCCACACAGGCCATGAATTTGTTTGGATATCCGGTCAGCGTGGCCTTGGCCCCTAAAACTTCCCGGGATCAACGGGGGCTTCTATATGAAGGGATAGATTACAGGCTTTTGGGGGCGGCGGCGAACCGGGTGATGTTGATGACATATGAGTGGGGGTATACATATGGCCCCCCCATGGCAGTTGCACCCATCAACATGGTGCGCCGGGTGGTAGATTATGCGTTGACCGAGATTCCGGCGGAGAAAATCAGTTTGGGGATCCCGAACTATGGATATGACTGGCCTCTTCCATATGTGCGGGGAACGACAAAGGCAGTAACAGTCGGAAATCGGGAGGCGGTGCAGCTTGCCATTGACCATGGGGTGGAAATCCGGTTTGATAAGGTTGCCATGTCGCCGTATTTCCGGTATTGGCAATATGGTATACAACATGAGGTATGGTTTGAGGATGTCAGAAGCATTAAGGCAAAATTTGACCTGGTGAAAGAGAAAGGGCTGAGCGGAGTGGGATATTGGCAGTTGATGCGCTATTTCCGGGCGAATTGGCTGCTGCTGGAAGAAATGTTTGCCCCAAAACGATCGTTTGGAATTTAATGGGGAATGGTTTGGCTTCAAAAGGAGGAGGAATTTTCTTGACAACCTTTTGCCATAATGGATATAATAGAACTATTTGGTAACGAAATTTGATAAAACAGAGGAGGAAGGTTATGGTTTATAAAACACGCAATGTATGTTCCACTAAAATTGATTTTGACGTTCAGGATAACAAGGTTGTCAATGTGAAGTTTACCAATGGATGCTCCGGCAATACGCAGGGGGTAGCCCGCCTGGTAGAAGGGATGGACATTGATGAGGTGATTTCCCGCTTGGAGGGGATACCTTGCGGGGGCCGCCCTACATCCTGCCCGGATCAACTGGCGCAGGCTTTAAAAACTTATAAGGCAGGACAGAATTAGGTTTTGTTGCCTATGCTGTGTTTGTGGATGTGTGATCATGTTTTCAAAGGGAAATAAAAAGGGAAATAGGGAAGCGGCTGTTTCAATATGGCGGATTTCCATAATATTGGTTATTGTTATTCTGGATGATTTAGCCTGATATTGTGGAATTGCCAAATTTGTAACAGCCTTTTCCATTTCCGCCCGGGGTTTTACTGCAGGTGTTTTGCTAAAGCCTTAAATAATTTATCCGTATCTATGGGCTTGGTCAGATGGCCGTTCATCCCGGCTGCCAGTGCATTTTTGCGGTCTTCCTCAAATGCATTTGCTGTCATGGCAAGGATGGGCAGTTTTTTAATCCAATCAAACGGCATAGCCCGGATGACTTTGGTAGCCTCATATCCATCCATAATGGGCATTTGTATGTCCATCAAGATCAGGTCATAAGCCCCCTGGTCTGCACTGGTTATTTTGTCTACGGCAATTTTGCCATCTTCCGCCGTGTCAATGGAAAATCCGGCCTCGGTAAGGATCTCTTCAGCAATTTCCCTGTTGAGTTCATTGTCTTCTACCAATAGGATGCGTTTTTTCCGGAATATTTCATTGGGCATGGATTCCGGCCCGTTTTGGCATTTTACGTTTTCTCCCAGGTGTTCGAGGAGGGCGGCCCGAAGCTGGGACAGGAATAATGGCTTTTGGCAAAAGCCGGTTACACCAGCCTTTTTGGCTTCCTCTTCGATGTCGCTGTAATCGTAAGCGGTAAGGATATAAACCGGAACCTGGCTGCCGATAGACTGGCGGAGCTGGCAGATTACTTCCATGCTGTTGATGTCCGGGATTTTCCAATCAATAATATAAACGGAAAAGGGCCGGTTCATCTCAAGGGCCGATTGGGTCCGTAGAAGGGCTTCCTTTCCAGACAAGGTCCATTCAGGCGCCATTCCAATTTGATTTAACATTTTAGACACGCTGTCACATACATTAAAATCATCATCTACCACCATGGCGCGTAGGCCGGCCAGCCCTTCAATCCTGGGGTCTTCGATTTGCTTTTCCATAAGACGCAAGGGAAGTTCTACGGTGAATAAAGACCCTTCCCCCTGCTCGCTTACAACGGAAATGGTTCCCCCCATCATCTCAATAATATTTTTGGTGATGGCCATGCCAAGGCCTGTGCCTTCCATTTTACTAACTGTGGAAGTGCGTTCCCGCTCAAAGGGTTCAAAAACATGAGGCAGGAACTCCCTGCTCATACCAATACCGGTGTCCTTGACGGAAATGATATAATTGCCATATTGGGCAGAAGGCTGGGGCCCTTCGGATAAGCGGATCGAGACAGTGCCGCCGGCAGGTGTGAATTTGATCGCATTACCGGTAAGGTTAAGCAGGATCCGGTGGAGCCGGGCTTCATCGGCATATACGTTTTCATGGGACAAATTCAAGGTGTCGACATAAAGCTTCAGCCCTTTCAACCGGATTTGGCCTTGAATCATGTTCATAAAGTCATGCATGACTGCAGGAAGGTTCGCCTCTTTCTCCTGGATATGGATTTTTCCACTTTCAATCCGGCTCATATCCAAGACCTCGTTAATTATGGATAAAAGATGTTTGCTGGAGGCGGTTATTTTTGAAATACAGTCCTGAACCCGTTCTTTATTGTCAATGTGGGTTGCCGCAATGGCCGAGAATCCCACAATGGCGTTCATAGGAGTCCGTATGTCATGGGACATGTTGTTTAGGAATGCGGATTTACTGGCATTGGCACGGTTAGCGGTTTCATAAGCCCTTTCCAACGCTTTTTTTGCTTCCAGTTCTTTTTCCCTCTCAGCGCTGATATTTTCCACTACGAACTCAACCTGGACAGGGAGCCCGGCCCTGTCCCGTGTTACGACAATGAAGCTGGCCCGGCACCACCCTTTGCGGATGCTAAGGTATTCCAGGGAGATATTTTGCCGGTCGCCAATCCTGCCTGCCAGGGTATCTAAATTTACAAAATTTTGAAACGGCAGTTTATGGTTTGTATCCACTAACGCATTGCAAAATTGTTGAAAAGCATGGACGGCATCCCCTTTCGTACCCAACATTTCCGTGACATATCCCAGGCCGACGATTTCTGAAAACTCCATGGTTTCAAGATCAATATAATAATTAAAAATATAAATCTTGCTCATGGCTTCGATGATATTGGATAACCGGGTTTTGTTATTGCTGTATTCCGCCTCCTGCATTTTCATTTCGGAAATGTTTTGCACAATGCCACAGGCTTTTTCCGGTTTGCCGAAGGGGTCAAAGGTGACCGTAGTTATGGTAACCGTACACCAGTTGCGCCGGTCGATGCTGCTGAAGGATGCTTGTGCCGTCTTTTCCCCTGCGTCAATCCGGCGGTACATTTCATAGAAAGGCGGACGTGTGGATGGGTGGACAAAGTCATCGGCAAAACTTGTAGGCATATTCCAATATTCTTTTTTACATTGATAGATCCGGGCAGTCCTGTCATCCATAGTAATCATCTTTTTTTGTGGATAATACCAAAAAGTGCAGATGTCCGTATTTTCGATGGCGGCCAGAAGTTCCGCCTGCTCATGCTGTTCTTTGATTCCCATTACGCCCATTGCCTGTCGGCCTCCTGAAAAGTACTTTCTTTATGTGTTTCTTTTGCTAAATTATATCACAAAGTGGGGAAGAAAAGCAATGGCATTCCTAGCGAATCACCTGCCCCAAAGCCGCTTTTATGGGGGCAGGACGTTAATCCTCGTTCAGGAACTCCATAACCCCCATATGGATCGTCCACGCCATCCGGTCTTGATATTCTTTTGTGTTCAGTGCTTTGGCTTCTTTCCAATTGGACAAGAAGCCGCATTCCACAATGACAATAGGCTGCTTGACATGAAGCAGTAGATAATAGCTCCCGTTGGGTTTCGCCAACCGCCGGTTATCCTCCCCCAGTACATAATCAAAACGTTTCTGGATGGTTTCTGCCAACCGCTTTCCCTTTTCTGAGCTCTTGTAATAAAATACTTGCCCGCCGGAGACGTTTTCCTCATGATAACTATTTTGGTGGATGCTGACGACCAGGTCTGGTTTGGCTTCATTGATCAGTGCGCAACGGTTTTTCATATCTGCCATCTTTTTCCGGCTGTCTTTTTCCCCATATAGGCCTTTGTCCTCGTCACGGGTCATGATGACTTCTACATCAGACGCTTCCAAATACGTTTTCAGCTTTGTGGCAATTTGCAGGTTGACATCTTTTTCCAGGCTCCCATCCACACCTACTTTACCAGGGTCGTTGCCGCCATGGCCGCTGTCGATTACCACCAGGGGTTTTGCAGGTTCTGCCATTACTTTTTGTCCGGATACCATCATTCCGGCATGCCGGGATATGAGAAAAATAAATAACAGTAGCAATGCCCCCATTAACATTTCCGGTTTTTGATCCCTCATTCTCGTTCCATCCAATTATCCCTATCAATTATACATAATATATCCCGGGAAGGAGGAAAAAAGAACGTCAATCCATTTCTACCCAATTGTAATTACGTTTGGCGTCGCTGACAATATATTGCACATAATCCGACAGTACCGTGAAGGAACCGTCTTCCAGCCAAAGGAGGTAATCCGGATCTTTAAGGATTTTGTTGCGTACCTGGTAGGCAGTCCCCTGGTAGTAGTGGTAATTCAGTTCAGAGTACAGCTGGGACATCTGCACCCGCTGGGTTTCGGAAAAGGATTCTATGGATTGCAGCGCGTCATAGGATTGATGGTAAAAGACCCGCCGGAGGAACGGTTCTTTAAATTCGTCGAATTCCAGTAGATCTTTTTCCGTGCGGTTATGCTTCCGGGCCCACCGTTCTACGTCCACGGCCTGGGTCCAGTAAGCAAAACTCCCGTCGTCCCGGAAAATCAACCGCCCATATTGACACGCTGGGGTGGCCAGGGAACTGGTCACCATTTCCCAAATCCCTTGATGTTCTTCGGAGCGCTTGGTATGCTGTACATGGAGATGGCCGCTTAAAAACAGAGGGACTTCCCAATCTTCCAGCATGGATGCCAGCTGTTCCCCATGTTCAATGGTGCAGTCATCTACATAGATTTCACTTTGGTCCAACAAATTGTGATGGGCCACCGGAATGATATTGATCCCGTTGCTCCAGGCATCCTCTAGCTGCCCTTCGATCCAATCATAGGTATCGCTAAGGATTGCACCGCCCACTAGGGCTTTTTGCTGATATTGGCAGGTGTCCAACATTAGCATGCGGTTGTATTCATCTACCTGATATACGTAACTAAGGGACAAAGGGTCTTCACTGACAGCCTCGTCATAACCGAAATCCCTGTATATGTAGCGGAATTCCTCCGGAGTGGTGAACTCTGCCGGCGAACGTTCTTCCCCTTTATATTGCGCAGCGCGGCGGTTATTAATATCGTGGTTTCCCGGGATCACCAGTACAGGGATCCCGGCATTTTTAACCCGGTAAAGTTTTTCTGCCAATTCTTCATGGCTTTTCTTCTCCCCATCCAGGGTCAAATCCCCGCTTAGGATCAGGATATCCGGTTTCTGGATGAATACCTCTTCCAGAAAGGCGTCGGTAATCTGGTCAATATAGGTGACGATTTTCCCGTCTCCATGTTCAACCATATATTGAAACCGGCTGCCGCCATCGGTCAGGGACCTGGCCAGGTAATGGATGTCGGTAGCGATAATGGCGCTGTTTTCCCATTCGTAATCCGGTGGAAGGTACAAAGAGCCAGTTTCTTCCTCTTCTTCCTGCCCTTGGGAAGGGAAGGGTTCCACGATGTTTGGCTGGGCGGTTTCCGGCGTTTCTTCTGTAGGCCCGCCTGGCCCTGCAGAAGGGCCTATATTGGCGGATGGCTCCGGTTGGCTTTCGGATAACGGTGGCTGGCTACTGCTTTCGGCGTCGGCATTTGAGCTGGTTTCCCTGGAACAGCCACAGAACATGGCACAGGACAGGGCAACGGCACAAAATAATGGGAAAGCATGTTTTTTTCTGATATTGGTAAAGGTTTTTTTATTCATAGCCCACTCCCTGCTTTACTTTAAGCGTACAATGTCCCATAGTTCTTTTGTCTCAAACCCCAATTTCCAGCAAGCCACACCGGCCAGGTTTTTTTCCCGGGCCACATCCATTTTTGCGCGTAGGGATGCTTCTTCCTCCATCCACAGGCGGTATGTTTTGCCATCTTTTTCCAGCTCGCCGTAATACTGCCCGGTTTCCTCCTGCCATTTAAGTTCCATTCCGTTTTGCTCCACCCATTTTTTGGCCGTGGCAATGCCCATGGATGTAGCATTGAGGGTTTCCCCGTCGGTTTCCCACAGGCGGGTATAAAACGGGATGCCGACAATCACTTTTTCTTTTGGGATCATAGCCAAAGTGTCTTCAACCCCTTTTGTCACATATCCCAGGGAAGCCACGGATCCGGCTTCACCTCCTACATGATGTTCATCATAAGCCATAATGACCACATAATCTACCACCCGCCCTTGTTCTTCCCGGTTATAAAAAGCGGAATAGGCAGCAGGGACGGTATTGTCCACAGACAAAACAAGCCCTTCATTTCGGCAATGTACGGAAAGCTCCCGTATAAACTGGACATAATGGGGGCCGGCCTGTTCTTTAATGCCTTCCACGTCCAGGTTGATGCCGTCTAAACCATAAGTTTTTGCGTCTTTTATTAGGGAAGCGATCAGCTTTTTGCGAGCCGTAGTACTGGCAAAAAGGATTTCGGACTGTACGTTGTCCCCTTTGTTAAAATTATCCAGGACAGCCCATACCTGTAACCCCATGTTGTGCGCCTCTTGTACGTATCCTTGATCCGCCAGGCTTTCATAGTTGCCTTTGTTGTCAGTCAGCATGAACCAGGTAGGGGCAATGACGTTCACCCCTTTTACATTGGCCATCATTTGTGGCATGGCGTCATTGGCTTGCTGGGAAAAGGTCTGATGCCAAACCAGGCAAACGGGATCCTTCATGGAGATATTTGTGTAAACGGGGTGCTGGAAGGTGCTGACTTGTGGCTGATCTACCGATTCTTCCAGTAGTTTGTTCTGGATGTACCCGATAAAGCCGGTTTGGGTCCGCACTTTCGTCCATTGTTCCATGGGCTCCAGGATTTCCAGGGGTTCTTTTTGTGCCACGTCTGTTAAAATGGGGCTTTTTACGCCTCCCCGCACCCGGAGCTTCCCGTCCTTTTTTGTGTTGGCAATGGGGATGGGGTCCCATTGCGTATCAATAAAAACACGTTTTACATCCCCGTCAATAAAACGTTCCATCCGTATGTCCGTATAGTTCAGCACTAAGCCTGCCAGTAGCCAGACCTGGTTTTCTTGCTGGACGACAAGGGGCTTTTGGCTGCTCCCCAAGGTAGAAACATCGGCATAGACAATTTCGTTGGGCAAAGTGTAGATCAAAAGCTGTTCCCCCTCGTCCCAATAGAAACGTTCGTTTAAGGTTTCGTTGACCCAGTTAAGGGGCAGATATAATTCGCCGTCTAGATAGCGCCCTTTTATATTTTCTACCCGTTCATTATTTAAAATAATGGCTACCCGGTCACCGATTACGCCAAACCATTCATTCTGGTCAGCCAGTTCTTTGGTGGGGACGTATTTTTTATAAAAGAAAATTCCGGCAGCAGCGGCCAGGAACAGGATAATCATGATGATTGCCATGAGCGACATCAGAAATTTTTTCATTATTTAATCCTCCAGCGATATAATGGCAGAAACGGTATATATGGATCCGCACTGTTACGATTATATCACAGTTGCTTCCTATTTTCTCTTAATTTTTCCTGACAAATCCACAGGCGCCAAGGGAGGTATGGGTGGGCATTTTCCTTTTCCCACCCATATGTTTTCCCAGGCTGAATTGGGAATCCCCTGAAATAATATGGCTGAAATAAAAGTGTTTTTCCTGTTAACGGTGATATACCCGGTCAAACCGGATTTGGACTAATTTTCTGCAGGGCTTATATTCCTCCGGGTTTTCACGGAGTTTGTCCGGAGGGTCTTGCCTGTCATGTTTTCCTTCCCCCAAAAGGGCAGGCTCATCCTCCCAAATATAATCCCCCATATAGAAACTTCCGTCTTCGTACTCCTCCAGGACCTTTTCCCATTGGGGGGCTTCGGCCTTTTCCCCGTCAACCAGGATGGATACTCCCTGGTTTTTATACTGCTGGAGGCCATTTAGGAATACTTGACGGTTTTCGTTATTTAATCGATACTTTTTCACGTGACCCTCCCGTTACGGGGTGAAAAAGCAAGTATGCCAAAGAGGCTTTTGCCGTGACACAATTTCCGTTTATCGCCCTTGCTCCTTAACCCCATAAAAATTAAAAATCCCATGCCAATGCGGGCGGCAGCAAAAACACCTACGGAACCTGGAACACTTGGGGCACAGATGGGGATCGGTTTTTTCTTCTCTCTTCTGGCCTTTCCGCTGCCAAACAGCGGCGTAACTCCAGCTTGCATTCCGCTCCTTTTAGTGCCGCCGGTTTCCAGAAATGCCTTTGGCTGACGTCCGCTTAACGTTCCGGCAATTACCTTCCCAATATACCGGACCCCAGGCCTTTGCCCGGCAATCGTTCCATCATCCACGAAAGGTATGTTGACAGCCTTTGCGAAAACGATGCGCCTGCCCTTGGCCCGGACAGAGGAAACCATCCGTTTACTTCCAGGATGCGGAGTCTATTTTTTTCGGGCCGGCGCCGCAGAAAACGCCGTTCCCGAAGGGCTTCCCGGAATGGGGCCGCTTTAGGGGCAGTGCCGGTAACTGCAATGGACAAAGATGATATTTGGTTTTTTAAAAGTGCCTGCGTCCTGTATTGCACCCTTTGGAAAGGTCCTTCTTTCCGGTATATGCAGGTGGTTTTGCCATGGGCTGCTTCTTGGGTACAGGGCGTTATCGCGTGATGCTTCCGTGCGGCGCAGCCTGCAGCACATAGCGTTTGGACAAATGATTTCCTCGCCCAAACAGGTTCATGGCCAAAATCCGGCCGTTTGGCAGGTTGCGGCATACCATGAAACCCTTTGCTTTAAAATTGAAATAATGATAGGGGGAGTTTTGATGAATGTAAGATATCCACCAGATGGCAAACAGGGATCCCATAAAGGGATGGCTTTGCCTTTGAAAAATGCCCGTGTGGGAAACAAGGGCATAGAAGGAATCTCCTTCCAAAAGCTCCTCGATGAGGCAGCAATGTTTTCATCTTTTTCCAAGCCTTATGCTACCGGGTGCCCGGATGGCGGTCGGGTATCTGTAACGGGTTCCTTTTGAGGGCCGCCCATAACCCATGCAAGCCTTGGATCTTTTTGAATGGTCCGGTTTTTCCGGTTCCCCATGCTTTGCCGGACAGACGGTCCTGTTTTGGTTCCGTCGCCAAACCCGGCATAGCCGATATTTTGTAAATAACAGGCGCTTTTTGGCTTTTCACCTCCTTTTCCCTTTCCTAATCATCTTTGTAGGGATATTTTAATATAACTAAGTGGATTTTACAAGCACTTTTTACATATTTTAATTTTTTATAAAATTTTTCACATAGGAATTGCCTTTTCCCTATATCATATACTATAATTAAATTAGGGAACTAGGTGCTTTTTTCTATAAAAACATAGTTTCCTACGAACGATAATACGAGGTAAGGGAGTGATGGTCTGATGAAGATAGAACGGATTAATGAGAACCAGATACGATGCACCTTAAGCAGTTTTGATTTAAGTGTCCGAAATCTGAATTTGGGTGAACTGGCTTACGGAAGCGAGAAAGCCCGTAATCTGTTTCGCGAGATGATTCAGAAAGCCTCCACGGAAGTTGGATTTGATGCGGAAGATATCCCGTTGATGGTGGAAGCCATCCCGCTTTCTAATGAAAGCGTCATGCTGGTCATCACCAAAATAGAAGACCCAGAGGAGCTGGATACCCGCTTTTCTAAGTTTTCCCAGATGGCGGAAGAAGATTCGGAGGGTATCTTCGGCGGCGGGGCCAACGAATTTTTGGAAGGCGCAGACGGGCTTATGGAACTTTTGAAACAAAATCTATTAGGGATTTCCGCCCAAGACGGCGTGTCTGCCCCTGCGTCACCGCAGCCAGAAGACATCCGGGGGACCACGGCAGTACAGACCCGGATTTACCGGTTTGAAAACCTGGATGAGGTAATGTCGGCGGCAAAGGTAGTTGGCGGTATTTACCAGGGCAGCAACACCCTGTACAAAAAGCCGGGGACGTCCCAGTATTATTTGGTTTTGTCCAGTGCGGATACAGACCCTTTGGTGTTTAGCCGGGTTTGCAATATTTTGGCGGAATATGGGGGGAAGGTGCGCCAGCAGTCGGCGGTGGAAGCCTATTATCAGGAACATTATGAAGTAATCATACAGCAAGGTGCGCTGCAGAAGCTGATGCTGGTATAGGAGGCGCCGGGAAAATTTTGGAGGGTGTGGAAACACACCCTCCTTTTTAAATTCCGGATAAAGGTTACAAATTTCTTTCGGCCAGCACTTCGTTGATGCCGGAAACCAGGGTATCGCAGTCAATCCCATGGACCATGCAGGCTTCTTCCAGGGTTTCGGCCTGGGCGGACGGGCAGCCGAGGCAATGCATGCCGGCGCGCATCAGCATGGGGGCAATGAGTTCATGGGACTGGACCAGTTCGCCGATTAACATATCTTTATTAATCTGCATATTATTTTTCCTCCTTTTTGTATATACTAGTACAACTCGCTTTAAGTACCTTACGGATTCGGTGAGGATGCTTTTCGAGGATGCAGCGGTAAAAGCGGAAACGTTTCCGTAACCGTTAAACTGCACTATCTACTATAATATATTTTTTATGGATTGGCAAGCCATAATTAGCAACCAGGCAATTTTACTTGAGGAGGCAGCAGAATGAGGCAAGAATGGAGAGGTTTCACCCCGGGCCATTGGGAACGGGAGGTGAATGTGCGGGATTTTATCCAGAAAAATTATACCCCTTATGATGGGGACCAGTCCTTTTTGGAAGGCCCTACAGAAAATACCACCAAGCTTTGGGGCCAGGTTATGGAATTGAGCCGGCAGGAGAGGGAAGCAGGCGGCGTTCTGGATATGGATACCCAGATTATTTCCACCATTACGTCCCACGGCCCGGGATATTTGGATAAAAACAAAGAAACCATTGTTGGATTTCAGACGGATAAACCTTTTAAACGGGCGTTTCAGCCTTATGGGGGCATCCGGGTGGCAGAAAAGGCGTGTGCGGACAACGGATACCAGGTAGACCCCAAAGTCAGCGAATTTTTTACAAAACACCGGAAGACCCACAACGCAGGCGTGTTTGACGCTTACACCCCGGAAATGAGGGCATGCCGTTCCAGCCATATTATTACCGGGCTTCCTGACGCTTATGGGAGGGGAAGGATTATCGGGGATTACCGGCGGGTCGCATTGTATGGGGTGGACAAGCTGATCGAAGATAAAGAAGAGCAGAAGATGACTGCCCGCAGCACCATGTATTCCCATATTATCCGTACCCGGGAGGAACTGTCGGAACAGATTCGCGCGTTGAAAGAATTAAAAGAGCTGGGAAGGATTTACGGGTATGATATTTCCCGGCCTGCAGACAATGTGCAAGAAGCCATCCAGTGGACTTATTTTGGCTATTTGGCGGCAATTAAGGAACAGAACGGTGCAGCCATGTCTTTGGGCCGCACTTCCACGTTTCTGGATATTTATGCAGAACGGGATTTGAGGGAGGGAAGGTTTGACGAAAGGCAGATCCAGGAATTTGTGGATCATTTCGTTATGAAACTCCGGCTGGTAAAATTTGCCCGCACCCCGGAGTATAATGCCCTGTTTTCCGGCGACCCTACCTGGGTGACGGAATCCATCGGGGGAGTAGGTATAGACGGAAGGCACATGGTCACAAAAATGTCTTTCCGGTTCCTGCACACCCTAAATAACCTGGGGACGGCCCCGGAGCCCAACTTGACGGTGCTGTGGTCTACCAGGCTGCCGGAGAATTTTAAAATGTTTTGTGCCAAGACATCCATTGAGTCCTCCTCGGTCCAATATGAGAATGACGATTTAATGCGGGTGACCCATGGGGACGACTATGCCATAGCCTGCTGTGTGTCTTCCATGCGAATCGGGAAAGAAATGCAGTTTTTCGGTGCCCGGGCCAATCTGGCCAAATGCCTTTTGTACGCCATAAACGGGGGTGTGGACGAGGTCAGCAAAAAGCAGGTAGGCCCCAGGTACCGCCCCATTACTTCCGAGTACCTGGAATATGGCCAGGTAATGGAACGCTTCCAGGATATGATGCGGTGGCTGGCCGGCGTTTATGTGAATACGTTGAATATCATTCATTATATGCATGATAAGTATTGCTACGAGCGGTTACAGATGGCCCTTCATGACATGGATGTGACCCGATGGTTTGCCACGGGCGTTGCCGGGTTATCGGTGGTGGCGGATTCGTTGTCTGCCATTAAATATGCAAAAGTGCGGACGGTGCGGGACGGACAGGGGATAGTCACAGACTACAAGGTGGAGGGGGATTTCCCCAAATATGGAAACGATGATGACCGGGTAGATCAAATTGCCGTAGAAGTGGTGCACACATTTATGAATTATATTAAGCAAAACCACTGTTACCGGGGAGGGATTCCCACTACTTCCATATTGACGATCACCTCCAATGTGGTATATGGTAAGGGCACCGGCGCGACACCGGACGGGAGAAAGGCGGGGCAGGCGTTTGCGCCGGGGGCCAACCCTATGCACCAGAGGGATACCCATGGGGCCGTATCGTCCTTGGCATCCGTGGCAAAAATTTCCTTTAAAGATGCACAGGACGGGATTTCCAATACCTTTTCCATTGTCCCGGGGGCGCTGGGGAAAGAAGGCCAGCTGTTTGTAGGAGATATAGAAGTAGAGCTGGAATGCAGCAAAGATAAAGCCTGCTCCATCCCCAACCTGATGGTTGGCGCAGACTGGGAGTAGCGAGAAGGTTTCCAAGAGTCTAGTAAACGAATATAGGAGGATTTTATTATGGCACAAGTAAGTGAAGCCCAGGTTGACAACCTGGTAACTTTGTTAGACGGCTACGCAAAAAAAGGAGGGCATCATTTAAATGTCAATGTGTTTTCAAAAGAAACCTTGCTGGATGCCCAGGCACATCCGGAGAAATACCCGCAGCTGACGGTCCGGGTTTCCGGGTACGCGGTGAATTTCAATAAACTAACGAAGGAACAGCAGGATGAGGTGATTTCCCGTACCTTCCACGATTCCATTTAGCGGGCTGCCTTATGGTGGGGCGGATTCATTCTATGGAAAGTTTTGGCACGGTGGATGGCCCGGGGGTGCGTTTGGTATTATTCCTCCAGGGCTGCCCCATGCGGTGCCTGTATTGCCACAATCCGGATACCTGGAACATGGATGGCGGCACGCCGGTGACAGTGGAAGAGGTATTGGCATTATATGAGAAAAACAAAGACTTTTACCAAAAGGGCGGCATTACCGTTACCGGAGGGGAACCGTTGGTACAAATGGATTTTGTCACGGAGCTTTTTGAGGCGGCAGCCCAAAAGGGCATCCATACCTGTGTGGACACTTCCGGCATTACCTTCCATGCCCACTCGCCAAAAGTGCGGGGGCAGTTCGACCGGCTGACGGCAGTGACCAGCCTGGTAATGTTGGACATCAAGCATATGGACCCCGAGTCCCATGAAAAGCTGACCAGCCGGCAGCAGGCACCTGTCCTGGATTTTGCCCGGTATCTGGATGAAAGGGCGGTGCCTGTATGGATCCGCCATGTGGTGGTGCCGGGAATTACCGACGGGAAAAGGGAATTATACCAACTGGGGCGTTTTATCGGTACGCTTCATAATGTGGAGGCGCTGGATGTCTTGCCTTACCACGATATGGGAAAAGCCAAATACCATAATCTGGGGATTCCGTATCCACTGGAAAAGGTAAAGCCCCTGGGCAAAGAGGAGGCACTGGCGGCGCGCAAAATGATTGTCCAGGGGATACGGGAAGAAAAAGAAGCCAGGTTAAAGGGCTATGTTAGGGCCTGAATGGATATTTCCCCGGATAAGCGGCTGCCGGCTAAGGTAGGGGAAGGGGCGGAAAGCAGGCCGCGTTCCGCCCCGGATTTCCCTTGATTTCCTGTATTTATTTTTGTCCAATTGTGTAGTAATTTCCACTTGAATATTTTACGTAAATCGGTTAGAATAAGTGCAGGAGTTAAAAATGTAGTAGATTATTCAAGGAGGACATTATTATGGCATATGTTATTTCTGATGCATGCGTAAGCTGCGGAACCTGTGAGCCGGAGTGCCCGGTTAGCGCGATTTCCCAGGGCGATGGACAGTATGTGATTGATGCTGACAGCTGCATTGAGTGCGGAACCTGTGCAGGCGTTTGCCCGACCGGCGCTATCAGCGAGGGCTGATAATTTACGACAGACCGTTACATAAGTGCCTCTTCCATAAAATATGGGAGGGGCATTTATTTATATTATAGGAAATTGCGTCTATCGTATAAAACCTTATGTGACGGGCCCCGCTGGGGCGAAGGACGGTATGGCGAAAGCGGCCTGCCTTCGGCGGGGGATCCTGCAAAATAAGATTTTTATTCTGACAATAAAGCGCCTTTAGGGCCATAAGCCTTGCAGGCGCAACCGGTTCTTTTTCATGTCAAGAAAGTATTGAGGCAAAATGAGTATATGCAAGGAGGATTATTTTATGCAAAGCAGGAAACCCCTGATTGCCCTTACCCCCTATCACAATACGGAGAAAGATGAAATTTACATGCGCCCGGCTTATTTAAAAGCTATCCAGGCGGCCGGCGGCACGCCGTTGGTCCTTCCGCTGGATTTGAAAGAGGAAGAGCTGCAGCGGCTGGTGGACAGCCTGGACGCGTTTTTATTTACGGGCGGGCCCGACGTACATCCGTTTTATTTCGGGGAAGAAACCCGGCTCCATTGCGGAAACGTGTCCATCCGGCGGGATTCTATGGAACTGGCCTTGCTGGAGATGGCTATGGCGGCGGAAAAGCCTATTTTAGGCATTTGCCGGGGCATCCAGCTGCTGAATATTGGTTTGGGCGGGGACATTTATCAAGACATACCCAGCCAATTTCCGGAAGATTTCCCGATCTGCCATGTCCAGCCTTTTTACTATGACACGCCAGCCCATACGGTTACGGTGGCTTCCGGCAGCCTTTTGGCACAGATTACGCAGAAGAAAGCCATAAAGGTAAACAGTATGCACCACCAGGCGATTCGAAACGTGGCGCCGGGGCTGGTGGCAACCGGTTTCGCGCCCCATGGCCTGGTGGAATGTGTGGAAAAGCCGGATTATCCGGATTTCTTCCTGGGGGTCCAATGGCACCCGGAATATTTATGGGAACAGGATGAAGCGGCCAGGAGGATTTTTACGGAATTTGTGGCAGCCGGCAGCCGGGCTTATCTGTAAAGGGAAAGTGGGCCGTCAGCCGGCTATATTTCATATTTTTCGATGAGGATCCCTTTGTAACCGTGGGGATCCTCCCTGTCTTTGGCAATTAGCGCAGACAATGTTTTCACGGTTTTGGTAATAGCGTCTTTTAAAGGATTCCCGGCCAGAAGCCCGCCAACCATCAAAGCGGAAAAAATATCGCCGCTGCCGGCGACCCGGACAGGTAAGTGTTCATAAGGGATCCGGAAAGGTTCCTGGTGGAAATGGTCATAACCATATACACAATGGATTTCTTTGCCTGCGTTTTTTTCGGTTACACTGGTTATCACCACCGATTTGCCAGACAGGGCCTTTAAGCCGTCAACGAGTTCTTCCACTTGTTCCGGGGAGCCGGATTCCTGGCCGGGGCGGATGCCGGTGAGGAAGGAGGCCTCGGTTATATTGGGCACCATGACGTCGGACATGGCAGCCAGCCTTTTCATAGCCCATATCCGGTCAGGGCCGATGCCGTTATACAATTTTCCGCAGTCTGCCATGATGGGGTCCACCACTACCAGGCAGCGGTTCCCTTTTTCCCGTTTTTGTTTTTGGATATATTCCCCTAACAGCTGCCCCTGTTCCCCGGATGTAATAAAGCCGGTGCAGATGCAGTCCGGCTCAAACCCCAATTCTTGCCAGACTTCAAGGGCGCCCTTCATATAGCTGGTCATGTCTTGCATACGGAATTTGCCGAAATCCAAGGTGTTGGAAACCACGGCGGTGGGAAGCTGGAACACATAATGCCCCATCCGTGATAAAATGGGGGTCATGGCAGCCAACGCCACTTTGCCGTAGCCAGGGAAATCATTGGCCAGGAGGATATTTTTACTTACGCTTTCCATAATGGAATCCTTTCTCAACCCGATCAATTTTAAACGTTTTCTTTTTTGAGGATATTGTCCAGCACAGCTTTGCACCCCGCAAGCACATCCCGGTAAGTAGCGTCAAAATCCCCGGTGTACCAGGGGTCGGCCACATTGCCGCCATGGCCGGTAAAGTCCAGCAATTTGTGGACTTTGTGGTCCGGGTCGCCACCCAGGGTCCGCAGCATAAGGCGGATATTCGAATCGTCCATGCCTATAAGGTAATCATAACGGGAATAGTCGGATTTTTTTAACTGCACCGCCCTTTTTCCGGCGACAGAGATCCCTACCTGTGCCAGTTTTTCCCTGGTACCCCGGTGGACCGGGTTGCCGGCCTCCTCGGAACTGGTGGCGGCGGAGGCGATGTGGAACCGGGCGGAAAGGCCGGCTTTCTCTACCATGTCTTTCATGATGAATTCAGCCATGGGGCTGCGGCAGATGTTGCCGTGGCAAATAAACAATATTTTTATCATTTTTCCATAACTCCTTATATGTTCTGTATTTCTTCTCAAATGC
>CAJUDH010000001.1:247430-399876 GCA_910584845.1 uncultured Lachnospiraceae bacterium | reverse complement strand
ATATATTTTCTTATATGCAAATCTTTTTGGCAAGAGGTTTGTCAACAGCTCGCTTATGGGTGGAAGCGGAGCCACCAGGCCATTAATGGGAACCTGTACTGTACCGTGGAGGTATGGGACCCGGAGAAGCAGCAGTGGATCGGGAAGCAGGACGTAGGGACGGAAAGCACTTCAGAAAAGGAGAAGGGGCAGGCATCCGACAGTTTTAAACGCGCCTGTTTTAACTGGGGGCTGGGAAGGGAACTGTATACGGCCCCGTTTATCTGGGTTCCTGCGGGAATCGCAGAAATCCTGGTGAAGGGGGAAGGCCGGGAGAAGAAATATTACACAACGGACCGGTTCTATGTGAGGTCGGTAGCATATGACAGGGAGAGGTGTATGGACTCCCTGTGCATCATCAATTCCAGGAACCAGGTGGTGTACTGTATGAAAGGAAAAATTCAGGAGCCGGCCGGTAGCCAGCCCCCGGGGGATGCCTCCCGGGCAAAGGACGTAGCGAGGAAAGGACTAAGTAAAACCCAGATGGGGAAGCTGAAAAAGGAACTGGAACGGACAGGGGTTGCTTTGGAGGCGGTGCTGGAACGTTACCGTCTCCGGTCAGCGGAACAAATGACCGGGGAGATCTATGAGAAGGCTATGGACTGCCTGCGGAAGTCAAAAAGCAGGGATGTGGCATAGCGGGCAGGAAAGCAAGGAGATTTCCGTCCGTACCCAGAGACTGAAAGGGAGACGGGAAAGGAACGTAGAAAAGGAACGTCCCAGACAGGGCTTGCGGAGAGAAAAATAACAAGGGAGGAACAGAAGATGGCAGTGGAAGCAGGATTTATCAAGGCAGTGGTGGAACGGCTAGAAGAAAAGTGGGGAGGGAAAAAGCAGGCGGAGGTCCGGCCTGTCACGAAAAATAACGGGGTGGTGCAGACCGGCCTGTCCCTCAAAGGCGGGAAGGGAGGCATAAGGCCAACCGTGAGCCTGGAGCCTTATTATGAGCAGTACAGAAACGGGATGGCCAGCCTGGATGAGGTGGCAGAGGATATCTGCGGCCTGTTGGGGGGAAACGAAGGGGAGGAAGGATTTGGTGGGGACCTTCCTCGTTACCCGGAACTGAAAGAGAAAGTCGTGTTCCGCCTGATCAACAGGGGGATGAACCGGGAACTTTTGGAGGAAGTCCCTCATGTGCCGTTCCTGGATATGGAAATTGTATTTATGGTCACATTCGGCCAGAATGAGAAGGGGCAGATGTCAGCCATAATAAACCATGAAAGCATGCAGGAATGGAGGGAATCCCCCCAGAGTCTGTTTTCCCAGGCCAAAAGGAACACGCCGCTGCTAAGCCCGGCCAGCCTGGAAACCATGGAAGCTGTGATGAAAAAAATCATGCAGAGCAATACGAGGGAGGAGGATTATGGGGAAGATCTGGTATCCGGGTTTCCGGAGGAGGGACAGGAGGAAGCCCCTGCGTCCATGTATGTCCTGACCAACCAGAGAGGGATTTATGGGGCGGCGGCCATGCTGTACCCGGAATTATTAAAGGATTTTGCAGAAAGGCAGAAAACAGATTTGGTGATCCTGCCGTCCAGTGTCCATGAGGTGCTCCTGGTGCCGGTGAGGGGAAGTCTGGATTTTGCGTGGTTCCGTTGCATGGTGAGGAGTATTAACCGCTCGGAGGTGCCGCCGGAGGATTGGCTGTCAGACCAGGTCTATGTTTACCGGAGGAGGGAAGGCCGGGTGAAAATCGCGGAGTAGGGAGGAACCGGAAAATCTGTAACGGGGAGCCGAGCCGGATACAAACTTAAGGATCCGGCTCCTTGTAATTGCGGGTCTGAAATGCTATAATTTAAATAAGAAAGTCTTGCCAGGAACAAAAAAGAGAAAAAAGCAGAAAGCCAAAAGTGAAAGGAGGGGCCGGAGAAAATGTCAACGGTAAATAAAGAGCATAAGGATCGCCTGTTCTGCTTCCTGTTTGGCAGTGAGTCAAATAAGGAATGGACCTTAAGCTTGTATAATGCAGTAAACGGAACCAGCTATACGGATCCGGAGGATATAGAGTTTACAACAATAGAGGATGCTGTTTATATGGGAATGAAGAATGACCTTTCCTTTACTCTGTTCCATGTGATGAATATTTATGAGTAGCAGAGCACATACAACTCGAATATGCCGGTGCGCCAACTGATGTATGCCGGGAAGTTATATGACAAATATATCCAGAGGAATAAACTGAATATTTATGGGAAGAAGCCAGTACATCTCCCCGTCCCCAAGCTGGTCACGTTTTATAATGGGATAGAAGGGAAGGGGGATGAAGTCCTGAAGCTAAGCGATGCGTTTGAAGCGGACAGGGAAGCTGCGGAGCCAGATATAGAGGTGAAGGTCCGCATGGTGAATATCAATTATGGAAAGGATCAGGGGATACTGGGAGCTTGCAAGCCTTTATCCGAGTATGCATGGCTGGTGGAGCGGATCCGGAAAAACCGGTCAGAGATGGACATAGACCAGGCAATAGATGAAATGCCAGAAGAATATGAGATCCGGAAGTTTTTAGTTGGGCACAGGGCGGAGGTGAAAGGGATGTGTATCACAGAATACAATGAGGCGGAGACCCTGCAGATGATTAGGATGGAAAGTCGGGAAGAAGGTGAGAGAACAGGGGCGGCCCGAATTAACAGACTGAATACGATATTAATTGCTGCTAATAGATTGGGAGACTTAAAGAGGGCATCCGAAGATGCTTTATACCAGGAAAAGTTAATAAAGGAGTTACTTCCAGAAAAATGAGGCCATCTGAGACAGGCCGGAGGATTATGAAACCAGGCCGTTGCGAGCGGAAGAAATGGAGATGAGTTCAATATTGTGTGATGGGTGGGTGCCGCCTCCAGTGATTGTTGTTATTGGCAGGTTATGATGGCAAAATAAAATTATAGCAGCAGAAGATACGAGGAGGGATAGCTTGGCAGCAAAAGATATCGTGACAAAAGATTATATAAAAGATACGGAAGTCTTTGCAGATGCATTTAACTATTTGATATTTGGAGGGAACCCGGTAATTGACCCATTGAAGCTTCATGAAATGGACACCACAGAAATTGGGATGCCCTATGGGGAGGGAAAGACAAGAGTTACCGTACAAAAATTTCGGGATGGGCTGAAGTACCTGACTGCTATGGAAGATGGAAATGCTGCCTATCTTTTGTTAGGAATCGAAAACCAGTCAGAAATCCATTATGCTATGGCCGTAAAGAATATGGTCTATGATGCCCTCCAATATGCGGCACAGGTGGAAAAGGCAGCAAAATCCCACCGTGATGCAGCAAAAAAGAAAAAGCAGGAAATAACGGAAGCCGTAAGGAATGAAAAGTCAGATATCCGTATAGAAGCAGGGGAGTATTTAAGCGGCTTTTATAAGGGCGACCGCCTTCTTCCGGTGGTTACGTTAGTGCTCTTATTTAACCCGGAGCCGTGGGATGCCCCCATGAGCATTTATGAGATGTTTTCGGTGAAGGATCCAAGAATCTTATCCTTTGTCCCGGACTACCGGATCAACCTGATAGCCCCGGCCCAGATTAAGGAAGAGGACATGGAGAAATTCAGGAGTAGCCTGCGGGAAGTGCTGTTTTATATCAAATACTCTAAGGATAGGGAACAACTTAACAGGCTGCTGGAGAATAATCCGCGGTTCCGAAATTTGGATACGGAAGCGGCAATCGTGATCGATACCATAACCAACTCAGAGTTGGAATTTGACAGAAAGGGGAAACGAGTAGATATGTGCCAGGCAGTAGCGGATATGAGAAAAAAAGAAAGGCAGGAAGGCAGGCAAGAGGGAATACAAGAGGGAAGACAAGAGGGAAGGCAGGAAGGCAGGCAGGAAGGCAGGCAGGAAGGCAGGCAGGAAGCGGACAGGAGAACCGCTCGGAATATGTTAAAAAGAGGTAATTCGCTGGAAGAAATAGCAGAAATTTTGGAACTCCCGATAGAAACAATTAAAGCATGGGAGTAGGAAGGGTATTGATTGCTGTTAATCGGTTGGGTGATCTAATTTAAATATGTATCCAAGGATAGCTCCTATTAGTTTAGGACTTATGGAAGAACTTCTTGCGGGGAAAGAACAGGCAAGAGATTAAGTGAAGCATTGGCTAAATCCTGGTGAATAGATCACTTACCATCAGTGCTTTTTGCACACTGGTGGAGCTTTTTATAGATGGAAAGGGGATTTTAGGGCATGTGTTTTAAAATAGGTCACCAATAAGTCACTAAAAAGATATTTAGACAGTGGGAAGCTTGAAAAATCAAGGTTTCCATACAATTAAATATAGGTCTGCAACACCCTGATCACCAGTTCAAATCTGGTTGTCGCCTCTTAGGAATCACAGAAATGTGGTTCCTTTTTTATTGCAAAAAGATAGTAAAATCAAGGGCTGTCAAGAATTTTAGTAATGATTACTAAAATTCTTGACAGCCCTATTTTTTATTTTATTGTCGCTTTAGACTGCTTTGGTACACTATCGATCAAAAAATAGTGTACCAATAATGTACCAAATTCGTTGTTTCCCTATTTTTTTGAGCGGCTTCGCCGTTTCAAGTGCTGTTGAATTAAGGTATTTCTGTAGTCCTTGGAGATAGTACGTTCTATGATACAAAAACGTTCCGTGAGGATCACACTGCGGCGGAAAGAAATCATGTTGCTAAAACACTACGCCGCAGGCGGAGGGACTGTTGCAAAATAATAGTTAAATGTATGATATATGTCAGAAACCACAAACGTTTTATCCATATCTTGTGCATAAACTACATTTTGCAACAGTTCCTTTTTATATTCCACAAATAAAATCAAAGGAGGACAAAAAATGTCAGCAAATGTGGAGTGTATGTTTTATGTAAGAAAAACACCATGACACGGATTAGGGACAAGGGTAGAGGAAGCTCCATCCTCCCAAGAGGCGTTAATTCTGGCAGGATTAAATTGGAACGTAGTTCAGAAACCGATTCGGACAGAAGATGGAATCCCAGTATCAGGGTTTCAGGCCAATATCCACGATACCGATCATTAAGTTCTGGGAGTAGTAACCGACCGCTACCGTATTGTCCAAAACCATGAAGCTTTCGCCTTTACGGATTCCCTGTTAGGTGAGGGCGTCACCTATGAAACGGCAGGAAACTTACAGAGTGGCTGGCGGGTTTGGGTGCTTGCAAAGCTTCCCCAGCGCTATATCATCAGTGGGGATGAAATTATACCGTACCTGGTCTTTATGAACGCCCATAACGGCACAGAGGCAATAAAGGCAGCCATGGCACCGATTCGTGTAGTGTGCCAAAACACCTTAAACCTTGCTCTTTCTACAGCAAAAAGAAGCTGGCCTAATCATGTAGGGGATATTCAGAGAAAGCTAGAAGACGCCCGCCATACCCTTCTCTATGCTGACCTGTATATGAAAGAATTAGGAAAGGCCATTGACCAGCTTAACCAGCAGAAGATTTCTGACAGGAAGGTGTATGGGTATATTGACGTTTTATTTTCACTGGCGGATCATGCATCTGAGCAGAAGAAGAACCTTTGCCGGATGAAAGAAGATGTGAAAACGAGGTACTTTGATGCGCCGGCTTTGACTTATGTAAGGAAAAATACCTACCGGTTTATCAATGCGGTATCGGATTTTGCTACCCATGCCAGGCCCCTTCGGGAGCGGGCTAATTACCGGGAAAACCTGTTTGCAAGGACGGTAGATGGCAATGCAATGATTGATAAGGCATTTGAATTGGTAAAGGCAGCCTAAGGGTAGCCAGATAAAAGGCAACCATCGTAATTAAATAGAAATAATTGTATTAAAAAAAAGAAGATGCTATAATGGGATTAAACGAGCAGGGAGAAAAACAGGTTGGCAGCAAAAGATATTATCACGAAGGAGTATATGAAGGATGCGGCGGTATTTGCGGACGCATTTAACTTTCTTTTGTTTGATGGGAAGCCGGTGGTTGATCCGTTAAAATTAAATGCCATGGATACAACGGAAATCGGGATGCCTTACGGGGAAGGCAATACCCAAGCGCCTGTACAGAAATTCCGTGACAATTTAAAGTACCTGACTGCGATGCAGGATGAAACGGCAGCTTATCTGGTTTTGGGTATTGAAAACCAAACGGATATTCATACGGCGATGCCTGTAAAAAACATGGTCTATGATGCCTTACAGTATGCCACACAGGTGGAAAAGGCTGCAAAATCCCACCGAATAGCAGAAAAAGAACGGGCAGGGTTAAGGAAAGCTGGGAAACAAAAAGAAGGCAGCCAGCCTGGGTCAAAGGGCAAGGAATATTTAAGTGGTTTTTACCAGGCGGATCGGCTGCTGCCAGTCATAACGTTGGTTATCTTATTCAGCCCGGAGCCTTGGGATGGGCCGCGCTGCATTCATGAGATGCTGTCGGTAAAGGATGAATAAATCCTTGCCTTTGTACCGGACTATAAAATCAACCTGATTGCCCCGGCGCATATGGACAAGGAAGAGATGGATAAGCTGAAAACCAGTTTGCGGGAAGTACTGCTTTATATCAAATATTCTAAAGATAAAGAAAAACTGCAGCAAGTGGTTTTGTCCGATGAGCGGTTTCATTACATGAAAGAAGTGCAGCCGTTGTAATCAATGCAATTACCCATTCAAAAATAAAGTTTGATGAGAAGGAGGAAGTGATAGATATGTGCCAGGCGATTAAGGAAATGCGGGAAGAGGCAAGGTTGATTGGCCGAAATGAAGGCCGTGAAGAAGGGTTGGAAGAAACAGCAAGGCGTATGCTGAAATTAGGAAAATATACACTGGAAGAGATTGCGATATGTTCTGACCTTAGTATTGAACGCATAAACGAATTGCAGAATGAACGGTAAAAACGAAGATGAAAACGAGTGGGAGTGCCGAAAGGTACTCCTGTTTTTGTGCCTGTGGAGCTAATTTACGTGTAATAAAGAAGAAAGAGATAGCCATGAGAAAGGATACAAAACGAAAGAAATTGGAAGTGACAGTAAAGATGATCGTTGTTGTGAGCCTGAGAGCAAAAATGGAAGCGTTGGCGAAAGGAGGATTGGAATGTATGAAGTAAAATCGATTAAAGATATGAACCATGAAGCTTGGCTGAAATTAAGAAAAACGGGAATTGGCGGTTCGGATGCTGCTGCAATCTGCGGGCTGAATCCTTATGCCAGTGCGGTCCATGTTTTCCAGGAGAAGACCAGTGAAGAATTGAATGTGAAGGATAACGAACCTATGCGGCAGGGAAGGGGGTTGGAAGATTACGTAGCAAGGCGGTTCTGTGAGGCAAGCGGGTTAAAAGTCCGCCGTTCCCATATACTTTACCGGAGTACCAGCCATTCCTTTATAATTGCTGATGTAGATCGTTTAATTGTGGGCCAGGATGCCGGGTTAGAGTGTAAGGCTGCCAGTGCCTACAGCTATGATCAGTGGAAGGATGGGCAGATTCCCCCCATTACCTTATCCAGTGCCTTCACTATATGGCAGTGACAGGGAAACGGATGTGGTATATTGCTGTGGTGATATTGGGAAAGGCGTTTCTCTACCAGAAAATTACCTGGAACGATGAAGTGATTAAGAAACTAATTGCCATTGAAGAAGCATTTTGGAGCCAGCATATTATAGCTGGGTGTATGACTGCGCCAGATGGCTCAAAAGCCTGTGATGAATTATTGGGGCAGTATTTTTGTAGGGCAAAAAAGAAAAGCAGTATCCCATTGGTTGGTTTTGATGAAAAGCTAGAACGGAGGGAAGAACTTCTGCAGATGAAGGAAAGGCTGGAACAGGAGCAAAAACAGATTGAGCAGGAAATTAAGCTGGTGATGCAGGACAATGAACTGGCATTTACCGAAAAATACCGGGTAGCATAGAGCAACGTGGAAACAACCAGGCTTGATGCCAAACGGATGAAGGAAGAACAACCAGAAGTTTATCAGGATTTTTCCAAGACCACAATAAGCCGTAGATTCAGTATTAAGGCAGCATAGAATAAATTCAGGAAAAGGGGCAAGCCTGCTGTTATTTAAGGATGCAAGGGTAGATCAAAAGTTATTGGATGAAACCTTTACCCCTTTTGTCTGGAAGCGGAGCCATCAGGTAATTGATGCGAACCTGTATTGTACGGTTGAGGTATGGGACAAGGAGAAGGGTCAGTGGATAGGCAAACAGGATGTCGGGACAATGAGTTATGCCGAAAAGGAAAAAGGTCAGGCATCCGACAGCTTTAAACGGGCCTGTTTTAATTGGGGCATCGGCAGGGAATTATATACCGCCCCGTTTATCTGGATTCCAGCAGGGCGGGCAACGATCCAAAAAAAGGAGCGGGAACAGAAATATTTTACCTATGACTGCGTTCATGTCTGCCGCATAGGATCATTGGTGAAGATTTGGCGATTGTATTTGTTCTCCTATTGGAGAATAACCATTTGGGAATGGCAACAATAAAAATTAACAAGGAGCATATGAACCTTTGGGAAATGAATGAAGAAGAACTTTGAGATATGGCAAAAGCAAACACGCCTAAGCGGCTCCCGGCAACATTTGTAAGCTTGAAGGATGTAATGCTTGACCTTCTAAAAACACAACTGGAAACAGATAGGACAGTTTTTGATGAAAAAATTTGGGATGCATTATTTGGCACGTATAGCTGCCCGATAGGTAGGAAAGAAAGTCAAAACCTACAGCTTTATATACTGTCCAATTCGACCCAAGCCTGGGGAGCATCCGCAATTCTTTATCCTGGCGTATTAAGAAAAGTGGCAAAAAAGTTAGGCGGTGGTTTGCTTATCCTTCCATCCAGTGTACATGAAACAATTATTGTACGTCAGGAAGCGAGGCTGGAATACAATGAAATAGCAGCCTTAGTAAAAGAAATCAACCAAAAGGAAGTTTTGCCGGAGGACGTGCTTTCTGATTCTGTATATTTATATCACAGTGAAGAGGATTCGTTCTGCAGGGTGGCTGGACAGATGAATGGAAATTGTGGGAAAGATGCGGGGGAGGTTTATCTTGTTGCTATGAAAGAAGATTTACATAAATTCAATCCTGCTTGATTTTTTCTGGTTTTTACAGGGGAGATATGTTATACTATTTAATAATTAGGAAGAAAGTCCGTGTAAGGAGCAGTTAAAAAAAGCAACGATAATGAGAAAAAGTAATACACAGGGAATAAAGATAGAGAGAGAAATATCCGAATCCGGGAGGATTCACGGAATTTTCTGTATACGGATAAGATGGAGTTTCATATTTTGGAACTGCCAAAGCTCCCAAAAGAGTTAAAGGAGGACTTTGATATGTTGGCAGAAAAAAATATGTATATTGGAAGTGCCTACCAGCATTTACAGGTGATTAGCCAGGATGAAGAAAAGCGGTTGGAATATGAAGCCAGGGTAAAGGCCATCCGGGATTATAACCAGGTTATGCTGGAAGCAGAGCAACGGGGAAGAGTAGAGGGAGAAGCAATAGGAGAAGCACGGGGAATGGAACAAGGAATGGAGCGTGTAAATAAATTTGAATATTTTGTTGATTAATGATAAACGCTATCAGGATTTGGAACGTTCGGTGAATGATGCTGCTTTTCAGAAGAAACTAATGTCAGAATATAGGATTTAGGATAAGTGACAAGAATAAATCAAACAGCATAATTGATATTGAACATGGTGATTTAGGGTAAAACAGAACAGGCAATGGGATTAGAATTGTATTTGTGAAATATTGTATAAAAAAGATAGTGTACCAATAGTGTACCAGAAGCGCAAATTTATTAGAAGAATGTAGATTTTATGCGGTTTTCTGTGATGGAAATTGACGGTTTGCAGCACCCTGGTCACCGCTTCAAATCCGATTGTCGCCTCTTATTTTAAAAGGCTGGAATCCTGATGTTTCAGGGATTCCGGCCTTTTTTGATGAAAACACTCATTTTCAAACCGGCTAGAATCTATTATACTTTTTAAAACCGATTGGCAGGGGAGACGGATAAACTGCATTCATTAGAATACCCTCCGTAGATATGGGGACACACGGAGGGGAGGATCGGAACGTATTATTGGCCTATGCCTTGCAAATATGGCCAAGTGGTTTCTGGAACCTTCTACCTTTTATGCTATTTTTGTATAAGGGCAGAAGCCGTAAATTGCTAATTAGTTTTGTAGGATTCAAATTGTTTTTTAGGTCCGCCGCATACAGGACAACGTTCCGGGACAGATTCACCAGGCATTACATGGCCGCATATGGGGCAGACATGTATCGTGTTTTTGTTAAATCCTTCCATTTCCATGGCCTGTTTTAACAGTGATGCATGCTCTTCTTCCGCTATGGCGGCACTGGAATAAGCTTGTTGGGCAAGAGGGCATTGATGTTCCATAGCATATTTGGCAAGCATTTCGTACAAATGCCTATATTCAAATTCTTCACCAGGAATAAAAGTACTTATGGTTTCCTTAAAAGGGCCGGGCCTGTCCAGGACCGAATAAAAGTTTCGTGCGTGATAATATTCTGAGGCGGCAAGGGCGCGGAAAAGGTTGGAAATATGTTCCAATCCCCGCCGTTTTGCCCGGTCGGCAAACATAAGGTACTTGAAATGGGCCATTAATTCGCCTTGCACTGCTTCCATTAGATTTTGCTTTAAGACCGTTTCTTTACGTTCACGGTTATAGCAATCGTCGGCAAGATTGGAAATCCGGTATTTTAACCGGTTGTTTTCTTCATAAAAATGGACAATATGGTGTTCAATATCACAGGCCCGGATATCTTTTGACACATCTTCAATCATGGCCCCGCCGCCGCCTGTGCAGATTAAGGGGATCCCGTCGATTTCATCGACAAAACGTGAATGGACATGGCCACAGAGGAAATATTTTACCTTGTCCTTCCAGGGCTTATAAGCTGCCTGCAAATGTGAAAATTCTTCCCCGGAGACACAATTTAAAATAAAATGGTTTGGAATGGGAATGTGGAAGGCTATAATTACCTGTTTTACTTCTTCCTTTGCAAGGATCTGGGACAGAAGGTTAAGGCCTTCTTCCTCAAAAACGCGGAGGGCGTTATCCAATACAACTATGGAAAAATTATCCATTAGCAGAGCGTAATTTTTCAGGCCGAAATATTCCTCGTAAGCCCCTGTGTCATGGTTCCCCCTAAGGGAGTAGACATCATTGCCAGCCAAGGTTTCCGTCATATCCTGGATCATTTGATAATGGTAATTTGACCCTATTGGAACCAAGTCGCCGACGACCAGGGTTATATCATCTTTGCTGCTTTCTTCTAACGCGCCTGCGTAAACTTTCATGTTATAAGTCCCTAAACCTTCGCACCCAGGATCCCCTATAACCCCTAAAGAATGTACATTGGGAAGATAAGTGACTTGCTCCAATACTTTAATCATTTTCTTTTTTTCCATGGTTTTCTCCGTTTTCTATATTTGTGTAAAGTAATAACATCCGATTAATATATTACCCCGATCATTTCCTTGGATCAGGCAGAACTGCATTGAAGGCTTAAATAAATGATACGGGGTTTTAAAATAATGGTAAAAAAGTGTTCTGGCTAACTGCATTGGTTAACCTAACGAAAAGGGCCTATAAGGGTAAGCCTGTTGTGCCGGATTCGCCAGGGGTTGTTTTCATGCTTATTTCTATTTGCATTACCGGGATTTTGATGTCTCCTTCATCCAACCGCAGTTTAACGGATTCGATGATTTCCCACCGGGTGGTCCAGTAGTCCGAAGTTTTGATCCAGCCCCGCATCCCCAAGATAACCGCGTTGTCCCCCAAATCCTTTACAAATACTAAAGTTTTTTCTTCTTTTATCACTTTAGGATGGGAGGAAAGGATTTCCTGGAGGATTTCCTTGGCCTTTCGAAGGTCAGAAGCGTAATCTACAGGGATTTCCAGATCCAGTTGCCGCTTATCTTCGGCTGTTGTATTGATTACCGTGGCGTTGGCTATGGTTCCGTTAGGTATAATAACCCTTTGATTGTCTACGGTGTCTAAAGTTGTGTAGACCAGCCCGATGCTATGTACCGTCCCTTGCACATCATTGCATAAAATATAGTCTTGTTCAACGAAGGGCCGGGTTAACAGGATTAAAATCCCCCCGGCTACATTGGACAGGCTTTCTTTTAAGGACAGGCCCACAGCCAAGCCGGCAGAGCCTAATATGGCGATGATGGAAGTGGAAGGTATCCCCATATTGTCTGCCGCAATGAAAAACACCAGGACATACATAAAAGCCTGCGACAGGATGAGCAGAAATTTGCTCACGTTTGGGTCGATCTTCATTTGTAGGAACGTTTTATTGAGGATTTTCAGGAGGATACGGGTTAAACGTATCCCAATAAAAACAATAAGCAAAGCAATCAGGATCTGGCATAGAAATTCTTCTAGATTTGGCGTCCAGCCCTTGAGGGCCTGCAAAAACCAATTAGGTTCCAACACCAAAAGGTCGTTAGTCCATTGTAATAGGTTCGTTAAACTTTGCATAATTCCTCCATAATTACCGTAAGCCCTTAGGGCACTGCGGTTAGTGGGAATATTGCTGCCATTTGAATACAGCCAAAAGCCACAAGTCCAATTTTCAGTGGCAAGGCAGTGCCTTAATAGCCTTAGGAAAGGCCCTGCGGCGGCATGGCTGACCGGTAGCGTTGCCTGCCGGGCAGGGAATTAACGTTTTATAGATTATTTAACTTTTCCCGGATTTCCTGCTCTTCTTCCGAAAACAGCAAATTTTTATTGTATTGATAATACCTTGCGCAGTCATAATCCTGCAAAAAGTGCAGGCTGAAATAGCCGGAATTTAAGTTTGTGACAAAAAGGACCATTTCCTGCCCGTTGGCAAAAGCAGCTTCCATAAAGTCAAAGGCATGTTCCAACTGTTGGCCGGTTTTCTCTGCCAGCAATTCATAAGAATCACTATCAGCTTCAAAAAGCTTTTGTATCTTTTCCCAAACTTGGGAAGCAGTAGAATAGTTTTCCTCTTCTAATAACTGGAGGTTTTGCTCTAGGCTTAAGGAGACGTCTTGATGTTTTCGTAGTTCTGCAGGCGAAAGAAGGCCGTTTTCCTGCTGCTTTTCCCAATGGGCGCGGAAAGATCCCGACATACGGGAAAAGGATTCCAAAGCAGCAAAAGGGCTGCCGTCAAAGGTTCCGTCCCCATGTAGGCTTTTCAGCTTTTTCATCCGGAGTTCTAAGACGCCTTCCCTATGCCAAAGCGCGCGGAATTGTTGATTCAGCCCGGAAAGCAAGAGGCTTACCACGCTGATACGTTCGTCAAAAGGTGACCGTTCCAGCCTTTCAAGTAAGCCGGGCCGGACTCTCCCTTCCAATATTTCCCCTACTTGGTAATGATTCTGGTATTTGTGGTAAAGCTCCAGATAATTGGCAAAATCCCGGGCAATTAAAGGGAACTGGATATATTCTTGTATTAATTCCCGGTCCATGGGCAGGTTCAGGCGTTCATATATTTGGATCAAATGGGATAAATCTTCCCATCCCCGGGGCGTGGCGAAACGTTTTCCGTCCACAGTGGTTTCCAGGCGGCAAAAATTTTGCTGGCGCAGGTCCAGGTAAGAGCAGACTGCCGGGTGGATATTGGCCTGCAATGCATATTCTTTCCAGGCCTGGTAATCCGGTTCAATATCCATTTTCCGGATCCGGTCCAGGGTTACTAGGTCAAAATCCTTAACGGATTTATTGTACTCAGGCGGGTTGCCGGCGGCCACAATAATCCATCCTTCTGGTATTTTGTGGGCGCCGAAACTTTTTTTCTGCAGGAATTGGAGCATAGTCGGCGCTAAAGTTTCCGATACGCAGTTAATTTCATCAATGAATAATATGCCTTCTTCTTTATCCGTTAGACGTATTTTCTCATAAACAGCCGCCACGATTTCACTCATCGTATACTCGGTTACGGAATATTCCTGGCCGCCATATCGTTCTTTTTTTATATAAGGCAGCCCGATAGCGCTTTGCCGGGTATGGTGGGTAATGGTATAGGCTACCAGGCCCACCTGGCATTCTTGGGATATTTGCTCCATAATCTGAGTTTTCCCCACCCCGGGAGGCCCAATGAGCAGGATGGGGCGCTGGCGGATAGAAGGGATCCGGTAAGCGCCATAGCTGTCCCGTTCCAGATATGCCTGGATGGTATCTTTGATTTCTTGTTTTGCACGTTTGATATTCATATGGTTTACGGCCTCCTGCCGTTTGGGTATAGCTGTTCTGGCTCCAGGATTAATTTTATGGCCCAGGGAGGGACCGAGATGTCCGTGTACTGGTCTGGAATGAACACAAAGGCAGTATCATAAACGGGCGGTTTGACAGGATAGATGCCCAGTCCGTCGGTAAAATATAAAAGCCCTTTAAGCTGGTGAAAAGCCCCCTGGTTCATTAATTGGTCCACATATTCAAAAGCAGGGCGGAAGTCAGTCCCTCCCTGGCCGATCAGGGTAAAATCCTTCATGTATGCCTCCATTTCCTCCCTGCACGTGATTTTCCGGTCTTGCCGTACGTCTTCGTCGCATTGGATAATATGGATATTGGTTTTGCGGAAATACGTTTCCGATTGGCACAACACGTTGTAAGTTTCTTCCAGGAAGCGCCGTACCAGCTCCCCAGAACAGGACATGGAAGTGTCCACCACGATGACAAAATCTTCGATACGGCTGACTTCCCGTGATTCCAAAGGCTCTACCAAAGGCATGTTGCCATAAAGAGAAAGGCCATAAGTATAAAAAACATAATCGTAAGAATCTTGATCAACCTGTGCCTCTTCTTTTAATACGGAGAATCTCCGCAAAAACTGTTTATAATCATATCGCTCCCGATTTTCTACTTGCACTTGTTCCAGGAGGTTTTTGGATTCTTCCTCTTGTTGGGTGCCCAGGGTTTCCATTTCTGTCTGCATTTTCTCTCGGTTTTGCTTCCATAGGTTCTGGCGGGTTGCGGCAGTTTTCGGGGAATCTTTTGGCAGTTTCCAGTATTGGTGGTCATCTATGTGGAACTCTGCATTCAACCGTTCCTTTTGCTGTTGGGTAAGGGGCATTTTTTGCAAGGCATGGTAAATGCCTTCTGCATTTAATACCAAAAGCTGTTTTTTCAACCGTCCATACCAATCCTGCCGGTAAAGGCTACAAGGACTGTGGACACATGGCAGGTACAGCCCGTCTATTATGGATTCCACAGCAATATCACAGGACAGATGCCATAGGGTATCGTTCCGGGGCCCTTGGCTGTCCGGATGGCAGAACAGGCAGTGGAAAACCATATGCAGATAACTGCGGTTCACCAGGGTCCGCCCCTGCTGAAACAGGCGGCCAAGATATTCCGGATGGTAATAAATAAAAAACCCGTCAGTGCCCAGCCCACGGCAAGCCAGGTCTGCTTCGTACCCCAGGCTGCTTAACGATACGTCCAAATAGTGCATGTTCAGGTACAATTCGTTCTTGGCATTGTTAAGGATCCGGGTACAGAGCTGAACCAGGTTCCATTCTTCCAGTTGTCGATGCCTTATGGGATCAGTCATTCTTGCCCCCTTTTTATAATGAAAAACGGCGTGTTGGCTTTACCTGCGGTTGGCCTCCTTTTTGGTGTATATCATGGATATGCAGCTTATGGCGGTAGTCCATAATCCAACTGACGGTTTCCGTATCGTTGGATTTTTGGGCGAAGCAGGCCAGTTCATGGAGCTGCACGGCAAAAGCCTCCGGAAAGCATGTATCCCCCCCATCCAAGGGATGGGGCTGCAAAATATTTTGAACCAGCCAGGGGATGCCCCCTGCCTCCAGGTTGCTGGATTGGCTCCGGTTTGGCCGGTTGGCACAGATAAGCAGAAAACCAGCCGTTTTCCAGTGTTCTGCCACATAGCCCCGGTACATTTGTTCATGGTCCGGAGATAACCCAAGGGGGTATTGAAGGCGGCCCAGGGCTAATTCTGTCACCAGAGGTTCTGGTTCCTGCACGATTATATGAGGAAACAGCCCGTCATACATGGAATATTGAAATTGGGATTGGACGAAGCAGTACCGGTACCGATGGCCGCATCCATGGGTTTCAACAAACAAAATCCGGGCAGGGGTATTTTCCACAGATTCTTCAAAATATTCAGGGAAAATCAGCCGGGCTTCTTTAGTTTGGCTTTGGTGCACCCTTACCCGTAAGGTTTGCCTCAACTCAGAGAGCAATTCCTTCAGGCAAGATTTTTCCCCGTCAAATAATGTAATGTCTAGAGACTCCAAACTGCCGGTTCCGGCAAATAGACCTGCCCCCAGGTCAACGGCCCGTCCGTAACAGGACAGGTGCCGCAGCTTTTCACAGTTGTAAAACGCGTAAGCCCCTATTTTTTTTAAATGGGAGGGAAGATACAGCTCTTCAACCAAAGTGCCGGATAAGGCGTAAGGCCCCAGCTCAGTTACCGGGTACCCT
This sequence comes from uncultured Lachnospiraceae bacterium, assembly GCA_910584845.1. GTDB lineage: Bacteria > Bacillota > Clostridia > Lachnospirales > Lachnospiraceae > Brotaphodocola. The sequence goes on along the minus strand of CAJUDH010000001.1, from coordinate 383,444 downwards.
TCGACCTCTTCCGGGACTGCCACACAAGGCATGGGGCTGTTTACCCGTTGGATTCGTACCCCTCGATTTGTTATTTCATAAGAATAATCCATATTCCCTCCTGCCAGGATATGCCTTCCTGAAAGTAAAAGGGGCGACACAAAATCGCCCCTTATTGTTGCTTCGTATTTATTATTATAGGCACGGCTATGGGCTATGTCAATAACTTCCGGATGATAACCTGCCATTTATCGGATAAAGAGCTGTTCCCAATAATCCACTCCGGCGGTATTCTGATAATGGCTTACGGCGATAGAAGTATATTGGCTGCCTAAAATGTTGGCTTTGTGGCCAGGGCTGTTCATCCAATCTTTCATGACAATTGCAGGGGTTCTCTGTCCATATGCGATATTTTCCCCAGCAGATTGATAATTTATACCGGCAGCCTTGAGGGCTGTGGAAAAGTCGCTTCCGTTAGGGCGGGTATGGGAAAAAGATTTTTCCAGTTCTTTCACCCGGACAGACGCGGCTTTTTCCGCTATTGTGTTGACTGAAAGGGGTTTTAAACCTGCTTTCGACCGTTCCTCGTTGACCAGCTTTACTACTTGGGCGGCATATTCACTTTGGCTTATGGAACCGGATTGCCCGGGGTCTTCTTCGTCCGGCGTTATGGGGCCGGCGTCAGGGGAAGAAGGCATGTCAGGCTGCTGGCTTCCGCCAGGCTGGGTGGTATTAGGGAAGTTGAAACATCCCCCGCCTAAATTTCCCTGAAGCTGCCCGAGGATAGTTTGCCAGCCATCTGAATTTCCGCCGCCAAAGTTTCCGTTACAGCTGCCGCCGCCAATGATGACAGCTTTCCCCCCGGGAAAATTATATGTATCGACAGTGGCCCCATGGGCAGCAGTTGCAAAGGATCCGGCAAATAGGACAGTGGCAGCGGTACAAGCATAAAATGAAAATTTCTTCATGGCATTTCCTCCTTTTGTTTCAAAAATATTACAAATATGTTACAAAAGTATCATAGCACATATTTCTTGGAAAATAACTAGGAGGTTTGTGGCAAAATTGGCTATGATTTGCGGATCCCTCCAGGGAATGGAAAGTTTTTGCCGGGGTTTGGTGTAGAAATGCCGAAATGAGGAGACCCCGGAGGACTTTCGTCCAACCGGGGTAATTATGAAAAATCTATGTGCAATTTGACTATTAAGCTAAAATGTTTTTTTGTGTTTCTATGTAAATAGTATAAAAAATACATGTGAATAAAATATGAACTTGGTATGAATAGATTGTAACTTTACAAAATCTGAATTCCTTCTTCCATTCTAAACGGGAATCTATTATAATATCTTCTATAATCCCCTGGATTTTGGGCGCTGCAGGTTCCGGAAGCACAAACGTTTTTCCGCAACAGGGGAGATTTTGGGAGTACATAATAAATAAGGAGGGAATTATGCTAGAGGAGCGAAAGAGGAAGGCTATGGTTGTGGGCCATAAAAATCCGGACACAGATTCCATATGTTCCGCCATTTGCTATGCCAGGCTAAAAAAGGAAATGACAGGGGGGGAATATGAGCCAAGGAGGGCGGGGCAGATCAACGGGGAAACCCGGTTTGTATTAGATTATTTTGGGGTGGAGGCCCCGCGGCTGGTGGAAGATGTAAAAACCCAGGTAAGGGACATTGAAATTCGGGAGACAAAGGGGGTCAACCGGGGGATATCCCTGAAAAGTGCATGGAATTTAATGCAAAAAGCGAATGTTGTGACCCTTCCCGCGGTCAGCGAGGACGGTGTGTTAGAGGGGCTCATTACCGTCGGCGATATTACCAATTCTTATATGAATGTGTATGACAGCGGAATTATGGCCAAGGCAAAGACCAAGTACAGCAATATAATTGAAACATTAGAAGGGGCTTTGATGGTGGGGGACGCAGATGCGTATTTTGAGCAGGGAAAGGTGCTGGTTGCTGCGGCTAACCCTGATATTATGGAATTTTATATTACCCCCCATGACCTTGTTATTTTGGGCAACCGGTATGAATCCCAGCTCTGCGCCATCGAGATGGAGGCGGATTGCCTGATTGTGTGTGAAGGGGCGGGGGCGTCCAAGACCATCTGCAAACTGGCCCAGGAAAAAGGCTGTACAGTCCTTACCACCCCTTATGACACTTATACCGCAGCCCGGTTGATTAACCAAAGTATGCCCATCAGCTATTTTATGAGGACGGATAAACTGATAACGTTTGAGGAGACCGATTATATTGATGAAATTAAAGAAGTGATGGCCAGCAAACGGCACCGGGATTTCCCGGTTTTAGATAAAAACGGGAAGTATAAAGGGATGATTTCCCGGAGGAATTTGCTGGGCGCCAAAGGGAAACCGATTATCTTGGTGGACCACAATGAAAAGAACCAGGCAGTGGAAGGGATTGAGAATGCAGAAATTTTGGAAATTATTGACCACCATAAGCTGGGGACGGTGGAGACAATATCCCCGGTATTTTTCCGCAACCAGCCTTTAGGCTGCACGGGGACGATTATTTATCAGATGTATCAGGAAAATAAGGTGGAGATAGACCGGCAGACGGCAGGGCTGCTGTGCAGCGCCATAGTTTCCGATACTCTTTTGTTCCGTTCGCCTACCTGTACGGAGGTGGACCGCAGGGCGGCTTTGGCGTTGGCGGATATTGCCGGCGTGGAGATTGAGAAATATGCGGGGGAAATGTTTGCCGCAGGAAGTAACCTGAAAGGGAAAAGTGACCAGGAAATCTTTTACCAGGATTTTAAACGGTTCAGCGCAGGGAAAATATCTTTCGGTGTGGCGCAAATCAGTTCGCTGAATATAGATGAGTTGACAGATTTAAAAGGGCGGATGACGCCTTTTCTGGCAAAGATGCTAGAAGAACATAAGGTGGATATGTTGTTTTTCATGTTGACCAATATCTTAACCGAATCGACAGAGCTGCTTTGTGAGGGGAACGGCGCAGAAAACCTGATCCGCCTTGCCTTCCATATGACAGGGGAGGAAAATGCCGGGGAAAGCGGTTCGGTAAACCTTTTGGGTGTAGTATCCCGCAAGAAACAGCTGATTCCGGCAATTATGATGGCCTGTGAGGCATAAATACCCATTGCTGCCTGTGCCCGGCTGTTTTTGTATGGGGCGCATACTTACCAAAGATACATGTTATCTATATCGAAGTTTTGAAAATACTGGAAAGCGAGAGGGGGATTCGGCAAAATGAGAGTGAAAAAGCGGGAAAAGGCGGCCTCCCCTGGGCAGAGGGAAACCATGAAGCCAGGGAATATGCTATATCCGGTACCTGTGGTGATGGTTAGCTGTGCCAGGCCGGGGGAACGGCCTAACATTATTACGGTTGCGTGGACGGGGACCGTTTGTTCTGACCCGGCCATGCTATCCATATCCGTAAGGCCGGAACGGTATTCCTATGGCATTTTAAAAGAAACCGGGGAATTTGTGGTGAACCTGGTGAATCAGGATCTGGTGTTTGCGGCAGATTATTGCGGCGTGAAATCCGGCCGCGAGGTAGATAAGTTCCGGGAAATGGGGCTGGCCCCCTTAGCGTCCCAAAATGTAGCCCCTCCCGGGATTGCCCAAAGCCCGGTATGCCTGGAATGCCGGGTGGCCCAGGCCATCCCTTTGGGAAGCCACCACCTGTTCCTGTCAGAGATCGTGGGGGTAACCGTAGACGGGCGGTATATGGATGAAAAAGGAAAATTCCGCCTTAACGACAGCGGGCTTATTTCCTATTCCCACGGCGAATATTTTATGTTGGGAGAAAAAAAGGGGAGTTTTGGATATTCCGTGAGAAAGAAGGCACAAAAATGAGTTGGGCAGGCAAATCAAACATCACCCTAATTGGCATGCCGGCTTCCGGAAAAAGCACTGTGGGGGTGCTGCTTGCCAAACGTTTGGGATATTCTTTTATTGATGTGGATATTGTGATCCAAGAAAAGACAGGAAAACTTTTGAAAGAAATCATTGCAACAAAAGGTTTGGAAGGTTTCTTGCAGATCGAAGACCAGGTGAACCGGGAGCTGAAGGCTGGCCATGCGGTGATAGCCCCGGGCGGGAGCGTAGTCTACGGGGAAAAGGCAATGGCCCATCTGAAAGAAATCAGCCAGGTAGTGTATTTAAAGATCAGTTATGAAGAATTGGAAAGCAGGCTTGGGGATTTGGCCGACCGGGGGGTGGCATTAAAAGACGGTATGACGTTACGGGGGCTGTACCATGAACGGGCGCCACTGTACGAAAAGTATGCAGACGTTACGGTTGACGAGGCCGGCCGGGGGCCGGGGGCGGTGGTTGACGAATTGCGGGCCATGGCGGAACAAGGGCTGTTGGGCCGGTATACGGAAAAAACGGCAGAATCCAGTGTTAGGAATCAAAATGAAAAGGCCTTACAATGAGGCAGGAGCGTGGAAAAGGAGGAAAGTTATGAAATACATCGTAATGCTGGGGGACGGTATGGCAGATTACCCCATTGAGGCATTGGGCGGAAAGACCCCGTTGCAGGTAGCAAAAAAGCCACATATTGACAGTTTGGCGCAGCGCGGCCGCCTGGGTATGGTAAAAACGGTGCCGGACGGGATGAAGCCAGGCAGTGATGTGGCAAACCTGGCGGCCATGGGCTATGACCCGAAAAGCTGTTATACCGGCCGTTCCCCCCTGGAGGCAGTCAGCATGGGGATTAAAATGTCGGATGTGGACGTGGCGTTCCGGTGTAATCTGGTGACGTTGTCAGAAGAGGGCGGATATGGGCAAAAGGCCATGCTGGATTATAGTTCCGGAGAGATTACCACGGCAGAGGCCGCAGAGTTGGTAAAAGCGGTGGATGAGGCATTCCACACGGCGGAACTTTCTTTCCATCCGGGTATTAGCTACCGCCATTGCATGATTTGGCATGGCGGCCCGGTAGGGCTGGGGCTGACGCCCCCCCACGATATTTCAGACCGGAAAATAGAAGGATATTTGCCGGAGAACCCGGTGGTGCTTGATTTGATGCGCCGCAGTTATGACATATTAAAGGACCATCCGGTCAATCAGGCCCGGAAGGCCCGGGGGCTAAATCCGGCAAATTCCATTTGGCTTTGGGGGGAGGGCACCAGGCCCAGTATTTCCTGCTTTGCCGATACTTACGGAGTAAATGGTTCGGTTATATCCGCTGTAGACCTGATTAAAGGGATCGGAATCTGCGCAGGGATGAAGGTGATTGAGGTAGAAGGGGCCACAGGGAATATTGATACTAATTTCAGGGGCAAAGGGGAAGCGGCGCTACAGGCCCTTTTGGAAGGCCAGGATCTGGTTTACATCCATGTGGAAGCGCCGGATGAATGTGGCCATCATGGTGACTTGGAGGGCAAAATACGTGCCATTGAGATGATTGACGAACAGATTGTCGGGCCGTTGCTAGAGGGCTTAAAGGAGGCGGGGGAAGACTATTCGATCCTGGTAATGCCAGACCACCCTACCCCCATTGCGGTGAAAACCCATGTTTCAGACCCAGTACCGTATTTATTGTACCGCAGCACCGGCGAGGCGGTGTCCGGCATTCAGGCATATACCGAAGAAACGGCAGCCGGTACCGGAATTTACGGGGATCACGGATATGAGTTGATGAAACAGCTGTTGGGCAGGTAACCTGCCAACGGTCCCCTTTATGGGATAAATTTTAAAATTGATGTTTGTACGGGTAACGGTATGGGAGGTTTTGCCGTTGCCCGTACGGTTTTTTTTAACCTGCTCCGGCCTTGCAAGGGACATCCCCAACAATTCCTATGGAAAATCCCAGAATATTTGTAATAAAAAAGTAAGGCACAAACCGACATTTTATGCTAAACTATTGATAGCAAATATCATAAGGATTACCGGATAAAATATGGTATGGCGTTTCCGATACAAAGATAGCAAGTGGCATTTTGGAGGAGGAATTTCATTATGGCGGAGACAAATATTTTGATTGTGGATGACGAACAGGAGATCGCCGACTTAGTGGAGATCTATTTGGTCAGTGACGGTTATCGGGTTTTTAAAGCCAACAATGCGCAGGAGGGCCTGGATATTTTAGAAAAGACGGATATCCAGCTGGTTTTGTTGGATATTATGATGCCGGGCATGAGCGGTTTGGAGATGTGCAAGAAAATTCGGGAAAATAACAATATCCCCATTATTATGATAAGTGCCAAGTCCACGGACCTGGATAAAATCCTGGGCCTGGGGACAGGGGCGGACGATTATGTGGCAAAGCCGTTCAACCCATTGGAAGTATCCGCCAGGGTTAAGTCCCAGCTGCGGCGCTATACCCAATTAAACCCGAACAGCAACGTCCATGAGAACGTGAGGAATGAGATCAGCATCCGGGGGCTGACCATCAATAAGGATAACCATAAGGTTACCGTCTATGACGAGGAAGTAAAGCTGACCCCGATTGAGTTTGACATTTTGTATTTATTGGCTTCCAATCCGGGGAAGGTTTTCAGCACGGATGAAATATTTGAAAAGGTATGGAATGAGAAAGTATACGAGGCGAATAACACGGTTATGGTACATATCCGCCGGTTACGGGGCAAGATGAAAGAAGACGAGCGGCAGGATAAGATCATTACCACCGTGTGGGGGGTAGGATACAAAATTGAAAAGTAAGAAAAGCAGCAGATATGATTTGAGGTACCGTTACCGTACCCGGGTTATTGCCAATATCCTGTACAGTACATTGTTAGCTTGCCTGGTAGAGGTTTTCCTGGTGGTAAACCTGTCCATGCTGTCCGGGTATGCACAGGATTCCCAGTGGGACAACGCGCTGCTGGCTATGATTTACCGTTCAGACCCGGCTATTGTGGTTGGGTATGTCCTCATCGGGGTAATGGTTTTTTCTATTACGTTTTTATTGCTGCAAGAGCGTTCCATTGCCTATATTGACCGGATATCCCATGCAGTCCGCAATATTTCCGAAGGGGATTTGAATACCAGCATAGAGGTGGTAGGGGACGATGAATTTTCTTCAATGGCGGAGAGCCTAAATAAAATGGTGGATGAGATACGGCGGCTTATGGATAAAGAGCGGGAAGCAGAGCGCACGAAAAATGAGCTGATTACCAATGTGGCCCATGACCTGCGCACGCCGCTTACTTCCATCATTGGCTATTTGGAGCTTTTGTCTTCCAAAGCCACGCCGCTGCCGCCGGAGCTGCAAAAAAAATACATAGATATTGCTTATGGCAAATCCAAACGTTTGGAGAAATTAATTGAAGACCTGTTTGGATTTACCAAGTTGAATTATGGCAAGATTTCTATGAATGTGTCCAAAGTGGATATTATTAAACTATTGGGCCAATTGTTAGAAGAATCTTATCCCAGCTTTGCCAACAAAAGTTTATCTTATGAACTACAGAGCAATGTGCCGGCAAAAGTAATTACTGCCGACGGGAATTTGTTGGCCAGGCTGTTCGACAATTTGATTAACAATGCCATTAAATACGGGGCAGAAGGCAAGAGGGTACTGGTAAAAGCCCATGCTTTGGCTGATACCGTGCAGGTATCGGTGACCAACTATGGATATGTAATTCCCGAAGACGAGCTACCGCTGATTTTTGAAAAATTTTATCGGGTTGAGAGGTCGCGCTCCGTCCACACGGGAGGCACCGGCTTGGGATTGGCCATCGTAAAAAATATCGTGGATATGCACGGCGGTGAGATTACCGTGAAGAGCGGCCTGGACGGGACTGTGTTTACGGTGACTTTAAAAACGGATTTTGATATTGAGAAAGAGAACTTTAGTAACGGCTAAGGCATCGGGACCGGTTGCAAAAGTGCAGGGCATGCGTAACCGGCTTTTCTTTACAGGATGCCTGCAATAGTAGACAAGCCCGTTGGCCTACAAGGGCAACTTTTAGGAATAAAGGAAGGCTGGAGTGGAAAATATGGAAAACCGGGCAGACAGGCCTCGGAAGAAAAAAGGATATAGTTTGGTTAGGCGGCTGGGAACCTGGGCGGTGATGGTTTTGCTCCTTGGTAGCCTGGCTTTTTGCCGCCCTTCATTGGGGGGGCAGGTAACCATGGATATCCAGTATGGGTATGGCAATATGGCTAAAGGGGACCGCCACTTACCGGTAGAAGTTACGTTGGGGAACCCAAAGGATGCCCCTTTGGATGCAACATTAAAAATCAAATCCATGGAATCCGACGGGGCAATTTATCAATATGCCTATGACATTGTGCTGCAGCCTCAAGAAGAACAGGTATTTAAATATTATATCCCCATAGGGACCAATGCACGGAACCTGTTTGTAAGCCTGGAAAACCGGGTGGGCCCTGCGGGTGGGGCAGAGGCCGGCAATGTCATCGCCAGCCGCCAGGTGGATTTAAATATCAGCCAGGATGTGCCGGAGCTGTTTATCGGAATCCTTTCTGACAACCCCCAGGATTTGCGCTATTTTGATGGTGTGGGCATTAGCTACAGCACTTTACGCACCCGCAGCTTTGACTTGGATCCGGAAGACTTCCCTTATGAGGAGGTAGGGTTGGGCCTGCTGGACGTGCTGGTGGTAAATGATTTTAAACTGCGGGACCTGTCAGAGGTGCAGACTGCTGCGATTATGGATTGGGTATATGGCGGCGGCGTGCTGATTTTGGGGACCGGGCGGGGGGTGGATGACACTTTGGGCCGTTTTGCCCCGGAGCTGCTGGATGATTCTTATGGTATGCCCAGCCTCCATCACGTGAACCTGGGGGAAGAGGTTCCATTGGATAACCCGGAAGAAGGGATGATGCGCCTGGCTTGCGTGGATATTCCCCTCCATGGGGGGAACGTGATACTTTCCAGCAATGGCTATGCCTTGATGACCGTGGCGGCAAAAGAAAAAGGCCTGATTGGCGTGGCCAGTTTTGACTTGGCAGAGATCGCATCCTTTGGGGAAAGCCATCCTTCTTATGTGGACCATTTGTTTACCGCACTGTTGGGTGAGAACCGGATAAACCGTTTGGCAGAGGTGGTATACAGTGGAAATTCCGGAAAGTTTTGGTCGGTACAGAGTTTGATTAATACAGGGAATGTAGAAAAGCTGCCAAACTTGTCTTTGTATGCTTTTATTGTAGTCGTTTACCTGGTTCTTTTGGGCCCGGGGATGTACCTGTTTTTGAAAAGCCGGGAATTGCAGATTTTTTACCGGCGGGGGGTCGTGGCATTGTCATTGGCGTTTGCTGTGATTATCTATTTGATGGGGATGACTACCCGGTTTCAATCAACTTTCTATACTTATGCGACTATTCAGGACGTGACAGAAGATTATGTGACAGACACCACATACGTCAATATCCGCAACCCTTATAACCGCCCTTACCATGTGGAACTGGACCCTTCCTATGCCGTGCTTCCGATTACCCGTGGGAATCAACCTGGTTCAGGCCAGTTTTCCCGTTTTACAGGGCAAGAGCCCTATCAGGTGGCCGTTGAACGGGGGGAGGACCGGCTGACAGTACATGGCCAGAATATTACGGCTTTCAGTTCCCGGTATTTTGAATTGCAGAGGAAGACGGACAATACGGAAAAAATAGGTATTGTTGGAGATGTGGTTTATTTTGAGGGTAATTTAAGCGGAACCATTACAAACCATTTTCCGTTTCCGTTGGAGAATACTACGTTGCTGCTTTATGGCAATATGGTGCTGTTAGGGAGGCTGGAGCCAGGGGAAAGCCGCAGGCTGGAGGATTTGGAGCTGTTGCGGTTTCCGCTGAACCATTCCTATGTAGTGGCAGAGCGGATTATCGGCGGGGATTTGCTCCGGCGGACAGACATTGGGGATGCAGAATACTTGCTGGCATTGGAGCGTTCCAATATATTGACTTTCTATCTCGACGACTACATGAGCAATTACACGGCAGACGCCAGGGTAATCGCATTTAGCACGGAAAAAGAGGAACGCCTGTTTTTGCGGGAGAGGGATCCGGAAACCTATGGCCATACGATGCTTACTTCTTCTGTTGCAATCAACGCATCCCGGGACCGGATGCTGTACCGTTCCGTTTTGATCAAAACCCCAAAAGTGGTCAGCGGAAGTTATGATGCCCAGTCTAATTCCATGAGGGGTACGGAACCATTGACTTTGGAATACCAGATGGGTACGGAAATTGATGTGGCAAGCTTGACTTTTGAGCCGGTATCGGAGGAATTTTTGGGGGATAAGAGCAACCGTTATATCGAAGCGTTTACCGGCAGCATATATTTTTATAATTACAGCAGTGGTAATTTTGACCGGATGGAGCTGGACGGCCAAGTTCTGGACGTGGAGCAGCTACGTTCTTATTTATCGCCAGGGAATACGTTGACCGTGCGATATGCTTATAACGGGCCAGTCAGCTACAATGCCATCCAGTTGCCCATGCCCATGGTGGCAGGAAGGGAACGGTAATGCTAAGGATTCGAAACCTGAGGAAAAGATATGGAAATTACCATGCCTTGGACAAATTAGATATGGATGTCCCGGACGGCGCCCTGTATGGATTCGTGGGCCCAAACGGCGCGGGAAAGACGACTACCATTAAAATTATGGCAGGGCTGCTGATGCCAGACGGGGGGTCAGTGGAAATTGACCATGTTGACGCTTTGGCCCACCCCCACCGTTTAAAAGAAAAAATTGGATATGTACCGGACTATTTTGGCGTATATGACAATCTGAAAGTCTGGGAATATATGGAATTTTTTGCGTCTTGTTACGGTATGGAAGGGCTGAAAGCCCGCAAACGCTCCCAGACTTTGTTGGATCAGGCAGGTTTAGGGGGAAAGGAAGATTTTTATGTGGATGGGCTGTCCCGGGGGATGAAGCAAAGGCTGTGCCTGGCACGGGCATTGATCCACGATCCGATGTTGCTGGTAATGGATGAACCTACGGCGGGCCTGGACCCCCGTACCCGGATGGAATTCCGGGAAACTATCCGGGAATTGAACGGGCAGGGGAAAACCATATTGATTAGTTCCCACCTGCTGTCCGATTTGTCAGAACTTTGTACGGATGTGGGGATCATTGATTCGGGGAAAATGGTATTGACCGGCGGTGTGGATGAAATCGTGGAGAAAATCCATACTTCCAAACCCCTTATCATTACGGTTCAGGAAAATTTGCCGGGGGCTATGAAAGTGCTAAAGGAACATCCGCTGGTAAGGTCCATTACCATAAAAGATCCGGACATTATGGTACAGTTTGCCGGAAGCAACCGGCAGGAGGGTGACCTTTTAACCCAGCTGGTCCACGCCGGCGTGGTGGTACGGGGGTTTGTGCGGGAACCGGGAAGCCTGGAGGCGGTATTTATGCAGCTTACCAGCCATGAGGAGGAAAGGGTGGTATTATCTTATGATTGCGAATCCGGTCTATAAAAGGGAGACTATGGTCAGCGCCCGCAGTTTCCGGCTGGCTTTGGTGCTTTTGGTGTTTAACGGGATTTTGGCTCTGGTAGCGCTTTTAAATATGTATTCTGCCCTTGTCCAGATACGGGTGACGGCAGAGGTCCAGTACGCCAGTTTTTTAGATTTATATATGTTTGTGGCAGTGCTGGAGTTTGTTATGCTGGTATTTATCATGCCGGCTATCACTGCGGACAGTATCAGCGGAGAGAGGGAACGGCGCACGTTGGACTTGATGCTGTCTACGAAAATGACCCCTTCACAGATCGTACTGGGCAAGCTGATGGCTTCTTTGAGCACTATGGTATTGTTGATTATTTCCAGTTTTCCGATATTGGCCTTGGTTTTCGTCTATGGCGGGGTAACCATGGAAGACATGGCTATGCTGTTGGTTTGTTATGTGGCGGCGGCGCTGTTCGTGGGAAGTTTGGGCGTGTGCTGTTCTGCCCTGTTCCGTAAATCCACCTTTTCGACGGTAGTTGCCTATAGCCTTATGGCCGTGGTGGTTGTGGGGACTTATGTTATCAACCAGTTTGCTTTGTTCCTGAACCGGATGCCGGGGGGCGCTTATGCGGCGTCCTCTATGGCCGGGACAGTGGAAAGCAATTCCGGGGGATTTTTGTATTTGCTGCTTTTAAACCCCACAGCTACGTTTATCATGACCATGCTCCGCCTGACAGGCCGGGAGGGGGCCGGCTATGGGATTACCCATTGGTTTGGGGGCCATGGGGAAAATATGATCAGCCAAAACTGGGTGGGGTGCAGCGTGGCGATCCAGATATTGATGGCAGTGTTGCTGATCCGGATTGCCGTGTGGGCGATAACACCGGGGAAACGGGCTTAAAAAGGATTGCGGCAGAACCGTATTGCCATCCGGGGAGGTTGTGTGGTATATTGAGTGGAGATAAATAGGGCACATTTATTAGCCTTAGGAGGAGGGAGAAGATGGGAATTATTAAGGCGGCCAGGGAGGCGATCGAAGGCGCGTTGGCGGACCAGTGGCTTGAGGTGCTGGAACCGGGAGATATGGGGGGCCAGACCGTATTTGCCAGCGGCACCAGGATACGGAAAGGTTCCAACGTGAAAGGGACCGACAATACGGTGTCTGACGGCTCCATAATCCATGTCTATCCAAACCAGTTTATGATGGTGGTGGATGGCGGGAAAATTGTGGATTACACGGCGGAAGAGGGTTATTATACGGTTAAAAACTCTTCTTTGCCGTCTTTGTTTAACGGCCAGTTTAAAGACACGCTGATGGAATCCTTTAACCGGGTGAAATTCGGCGGGCAGACGCCAGGGGTGCAGAAGGTGTTTTACATTAACCTGCAAGAGGTCAAAGGGATTAAATTCGGCACCCGGAATCCGGTTAATTATTTTGACAGCTTTTATAATGCGGAGCTGTTTTTACGGGCCCATGGCACTTATTCCATCCGCGTTACGGATCCGTTGCTGTTCTATGCCCAGGTGGTTCCCAAAAACGCCAACCGGGTGGAGTTTAGTTCTGTTAATGAACAATATATGAACGAATTCCTGGAGGCTTTACAGGCCTCTATTAACCAGATGTCTGCAGAAGGGGAGAGGATTTCTTTTGTGGCGTCCAAGGGGATGGCATTAAGCAGGCATATGTCCCAGGTCCTGGATGAAAACTGGAAACGGGACAGGGGATTTGAGGTTATGAACGTAGGCATAGCCAGCATCTCTTATGATACGGAGTCCCAAAAGCTGATTAATATGCGAAACCAAGGGGCTATGTTGGGGGACCCCTCTGTGAGGGAAGGGTATGTCCAAGGCGCCTTGGCCCGGGGGCTGGAGGCGGCAGGGTCTAACGCAAACGGGGCCATGGCTGGATTCATGGGGATGGGCGCGGGCGTCAACGCCGGCGGCGGATTTATGGGGGCAGCTTCAGCGGCTAACATGCAGCAGATGCAAAGGGGCGGCCAAGCCCAGTTTGGTGGCGGCCCATTGCCACAGAAGGGTGCAGGCGTACCGGAAGCGGGGGCTTCCTGGACGTGCGCTTGCGGCACTCTGAATACGGGAAAATTCTGCAGCGAGTGCGGGAGCCCCAAACCGGCCGGGCATACGTGGACTTGTAGCTGCGGCACTCTGAATACAGGAAAATTCTGCAGCGAGTGCGGGAAGCCAAAACCGGAAGAAGGGCCATGGGTATGTTCCTGTAAAGCTACAAATACAGGAAAATTCTGCAGTGAATGCGGTAAACCAAGGAGTTGAGGAAACCGTTAACAAGGGGATAAGGCTGTTATGCTAAAAGGATTATGAAAAAGGGTAGGGAAGATATGGCGGCGATTATTTTTAAATGCCCCAATTGCGGCGGGGACCTACGTTTTGAACCAGAAGGCCAGGATTTTAAATGTGAATATTGCCTGTCGGAATTTTCTAAGGAGCAGATAAGTGAGGCGGCAGGGGGGCATCCTGTGCCGGAACCATATGGGCAGGGCCTCCATGGAGGGAAGCCGGATGTTTCCGAATCCGGGGAAGAAAGCAGGGTTTCCCTGTACTCGTGCCCCAGTTGCGGCGCCGAGATTGTGGCAGAGGAGACGACATCGGCCACTTTCTGCTATTTTTGCCACAATCCGGTAGTGTTGGCGGAAAAGCTAAAAGGCCGGTACCATCCGGATCAAATCCTTCCTTTTGCCATTGACCGGGACAAAGCGATGGATATTTTCGGGAAGTGGATTTCCAGAAAAAAATATGTGCCCAAGGCCTTTTATTCCCGGGAACAGGTTGAGAAAATGACAGGGGTATACTTTCCGTATTGGCTATATGGCTGCCAGGTAGAGGGGAAGCTGGAGGCAGAGGGTATCCGGCGGAAAACTTGGGTGTCTGGCAGCACCCAATTTACGCGTACGGAAAAATATGACATCAGCCGGGATGGGGTCATGGACATTAACCATGTAAGCCGCAATGCCCTTTCCAAAGCAAACCGAAAGCTGGCAGAAGGGGTTATGCCTTTTGAAACAGATAAACTGCAGCCGTTTCATATGGGTTATCTGTCAGGGTTTATAGCGGAGAACCGGGACTTGGAACGGGAACAGTTTGACCAGGAGGTAGAAGCGGAAGTCCGCCAATTTGCGGGGGACTCGTTAGGCAGCGGGCTTGCAGGGTATGATTCGGTGCAGGTCCGTTCTAAGGAGGCCCATATTATCCACCCTAAATGGCAATATGTGTTGATGCCAGTATGGACCCTGACTTATAAAGAAGAAAAGACAGGAAAAATCTATTATTTTGCGTGCAACGGGCAGACGGGGAAAGTATGCGGCCAGCTTCCCGTAGATTTTGGCCGCCTGGCTTTTTTGTTTATTGAGGTTTTTGTGCCTGTGTTGGCGGCCCTGTTGTTGGCCGGATATTTTTTGTAAATTACCTTTTTGGCAATGTGGGTGGAGGTCATATGGCGCATGGTGAAAAAGAAGAAAATCACCCGGATGGGGATGGTATTTTTGGTTGTGGTGTTTTTTGCTTTTTGGAAAGTGGCATTTCCGGCTTGGGCGGATAAGGGGGCGACATCAGGTGGGGAAAGGCAGCCACCAGTGCAGAGGGTGTATGACCAGGCCGGGTTATTTACCATGGAAGAGGCGGACAGCTTGGAAGATGAGGTTCAGGCATTGCGGGAACAGACCGGCATGGATTTCATATTGGTGACTACCCAGGACACCAAAGGAAAGGCCTCAGAGGAATATGCCGATGATTTTTATGACCAAGGGGGATTCGGGGCAGGAAAAGGCTTGGACGGCGTGCTTTACCTAATGGATATGGACAACCGGGAAGTCTACTTGTCTACTTCCGGGGAGATGGTCCGGGTGTTGACAGATGCCCGGGTGGAAGCCATATTAGACGTGGCAGTCCGGTTTATGGGGCGGCAGGATTATGACGGCTGTGCAAAGCAGATGCTTGAGATGACAAGGCAATACTGGAAAAAAGGGGTTCCGGACGGACAATACAATTATAACCGTGAAACAGGGGCGGTCAGCCGTTACCATGCAATACGGTGGTACGAGGCTATCTTTGCAGTGGCGTTGGCGGCTTTTTGCGCCGGGGGCGTATGCTGGGGGGTAATCAGGGAATATGGCATGGACCGGGGACAGAAGAATGTTTCCGGCTATTATCTGGGCTATCGGGCTAACGCCGGTTATCGGTTCCATCAAGAGTCTGACCGTTTGGCCAATTCTTTTGTTACCCAGCAAATTATCCCCCGCCCTTCCAGGGCCGCCGGGTGCAGCAGGCCTTCCGGAGGCCATCGCAGCACCACCCACCGGTCTGGCAGCGGGCGCAGGCATGGCGGAGGCGGGAGGAGGTTTTAGGAAAAGGGGGAAAAGGATGGAATGAGAATTGTGCAAGGGAGGGATGTTATGGATGGGCCGGTTTTAAATAAGTCCCGCGACCTGTCGCTGGATTTCCTCAAAGGATTTTCCATGGTGCTGGTTGTTTTTTTTCATAACCTTCAGTTGAACCCTGCCAGCGTCCTGGATAATATTTTTGTGCTGTTGGCTAATACGGCAGTCCCCGTGTTTTTTTTGGTGTCCGGCGCGCTTTTCTTTCACCGGCCTTTTACCTGGAAAAACCATGCACGCCATATTTTGCAGTTCTATTTAGCCATGATTGGCTGGAAGGGGATTTACTTAGCGGCCTATTGCTCTTTGGGTGTCCCTTTCCCGGCCTCCAAACGGGATCTGCTGACTTACCTGTTTTTATTTGGGGAAGTGGGGGGGATTCCAAGCGGCCATATGTGGTTTATCGCTGCCATGCTGACGGTACTTTTGACGGCGCCGGTCCTTCGTGCCTGCATGGGGCAGGATAAAAAGCTGATCCTATATTTAATGGGAATCTTTTTTGTTTTCAACCAGCTGCTGGCAGATGTGAATTTGTTCAATGCTTTGCTGGCACGCATGGCGGGGAAAGGCGCATGGGAGGTATCGGCTTTTGGGGAGGTCAACCCTTTCAGCTTCCGATATTCCAATTATTTGTTATATTATATGCTTGGCGCATACCTTCAGGAGAAAAAGGGCCGGCAGCCTACCCCTGCCTGGAAAAGCGTTGTGATGGTGGCCGTAGGGCTTTTCGGGCTGATGATTGTTAAGTATTTGCAGTCAGGTACGTTCCGGTGGCAGGGCCTTCACCTTTCCAGCGGATATTATTGGACTTCTACCCTTTTGGCGGCAAGTGGCATATTCTTATTGGCAGGGAAGATCCCCTTTGGCAAAAGCCGCCTGCTTCGTGGATTTTGCCAAATAGTCGGTGCCTCCACTTTGGGGATTTTTTATTTGCATATGCCGCTCATTTATGTGTTGGCTCCGGCCTTATTTGTCCGGTTTGCGCCATTGAACGGATGGGCGGTCAATCTAATGGAGAGCCTTTTGATTGTGGCAGTTTCTTGCCTGATTGTGTGGGTCGGCCGGAAGCTCCCAGTAATACGTAGATTATTTTCATAAACGGTTTTAGAGGATATTTATACAACGGAGGAACTTGTAGCATGGTATTCTCATCCCTGGCCTTTTTGTGGATGTTTCTTCCTATCGTTTTTGCCGGATACTTTGTGGTGCCGGAGAAAGCAAAAAATATATTTTTACTGCTGGGCAGCTTATTTTTTTATGCCTGGGGGGAGCCAAAATATATTTTGCTTATGCTGGCATCTATTTTGATCCACTATGCAATCGGGATCCTAATGGAAAAATTTGAGGCAAAAAAGAAAGCATTCTTGATTTTGGCCATTTTTATCAATATTGGGCTTTTGGGATATTTTAAATATTTTAATTTCCTGATTGAAATCCTGAATCAATGTGCCAAAAGAAATTTGCCTTCGCCAGGGGTTCCGTTGCCAATTGGAATCTCTTTTTTTACATTTCAAATTTTATCTTATGTGATTGATTTGTACCGCGGACAGTATAAAGCGCAGAAAAGCCTGATCCGCCTTGCTTTGTATATTTCCTTTTTTCCGCAGCTGATTGCAGGGCCTATTGTGCAATATAAGGACATGGACAGCCAATTGGCCCACCGGGTTTGTACGGCGGAAAAGACGGCTTGGGGAATCCGCAGGTTTATTTACGGATTGGGGAAAAAGGTTATTATTTCTAACACGGTCGCCCAATGTGTCGATATGATTTATGGCTTGGATTACGCCGATGTGACCGGTGGGCTGGCTTGGATCGCGGCTATCCTTTATACCTTGCAGATTTATTACGATTTTTCCGGATATTCGGACATGGCCATTGGCTTGGGCAAGATGTTTGGGTTTGAATTCCGGGAGAATTTTCATTACCCCTATTTGTCATCTTCTATACAAGAGTTTTGGCAGAGGTGGCATATTTCCTTGGGGACCTGGTTTAAGGAATACCTTTATATACCCATGGGCGGCAACCGGAAAGGGGAATTGCGGACATCCATCCATTTGCTTCTTGTTTTTTTTCTGACGGGTTTATGGCATGGCGCAAGTTTCAATTTTATATTGTGGGGCTTGTACCATGGGATGTTCCAGGTGGTTGAGCGGTTGGGGTTCAAAAAAATCCTGGCCAGGCACAAGGCAGCCGCTTATGGGTACACCATTACCGTTTCTGTTTTCGGATGGGTCTTGTTCCGCGCCGATAACTTGCATCAGGCGGGGGTGATGGTAAAACGGATGCTCCTGCCTTGGAGATATGTGGAGACTTCCTTGATTATGGGAAAGGTATTTGGAAATAAAACCATATTTATCATTGTTGCGGGAATTCTGGGATGTGGATTCATTCAAAGCGTTTTAGGGAAGGCCCAGTTATTGGAAAAAGGGAAAAATTCTTATTGGGAAATGGTTTATTGCGGGGCTATCTTTGTTTTGTGCATTGCTATGTTGGCCAGCAATACATATAACCCGTTTATATATTTTCGGTTTTAAAGGTGGGATAGGATATGGGGAAACAGAAAGCAGCTATATGGATCGGGATTTTTTTGATGGTGATAGTATCTCCTGTTTTTGCCTGGTATTTTTTGGGGCCTTATATAGATTCCGAAAATTATGAAAAAAGGGATAAGGGGCCAAGGCCCGTGTTTACTTTGCAGAATTACGAAGCCTTCCCCAGGGAATGGGAAGCTTACTATAATGACAATATCCCTTTTAGAAACCAGCTGATCCGGTTGAACAATTCTATTGATTATTACCTGTTTGGCCAATCATCCAGTGGGCAGGTGGCTATCGGAAAGGACGGCTGGCTGTTTTATTGCAGTGATGGAGATGGGAACCCGCTGGAACAATCGTTGGGCTATTGGCATTTTACCGATGGGCAGTTAGCCGCTATAGCCGGCAATCTAATGTCTTCCAAACGTGCTTTAGAAAGTCTTGGGATAGAATTTGTCTTGTTTATTGCGCCAAATAAGGAGTCTGTCTATCAGGAAAAGCTGCCGGACTGCTATAAAGCCAAAAACCCTGTTACAAGCACGGATCAACTGGTGCAGTATTTAAAAGAAAATACGGATATCCGGGTGGTGTACCCCAAACAGGCGTTACTGGATGCAAAACAAAAGTATCCGGACTTGGTCTTTTATCATAAGCTGGACAGCCATTGGAATTATGCAGGTGGGTACGTAGGCGCAAATAGCCTGGCGGACGAGCTGGAAGTGGAGCTGCCGCCATTAGGCGAGGTTACCATGACAGCCAGGGGGTCTTTAGAAAAAGATTTGTCAGACATGTTGAACGTGCCGATCAAAGATAGCGGGACCGATTATGACATTACCGGCATCCAGGAATGGAAGCGGGAAACCCGGAAATGGGATTTTTCTTCCGAGTTTATTTACCACACGCCAGGGGCAGACCCCCGCAGGCTATTTGTGTGCAGGGATTCCTATGGGACGGCGGTGGCCCCCCATTTGTCAACGCAATTTGAGGACAGCATTTGGATCCATTGCAATCAATTTAACCAACAGCAGGTTTTAGGCTATGGGGCTGATATTTTTGTATTGGAAAAGGTTGAAAGGCATCTAAATTCCCTTGAGGGGTTTTGCCTGTCTTTTTCGGATGATTCCGGAAAAAGTAACAGGTAGACGGCAACAAGTATGGTTTGTTCTGAGAAAAATATTTACATCTGACTATAATTTTACTATAATAACAATTAAATAAAGCAAAATAACGGATAAATGGTTATCCGGTAATCTAAGAATCGTTCACATTGCGCAGGAGGGGAGCATGGCTAAGGGACAAGTCAAAAAAGTTCTGGCCCAGATCCAGGCAGAAAATATCGTATTTGCCCTGGATATCGGGACAAGAAGCATTATCGGCATGGTGGGGAGAGTTGAGGAAGACAAGGTAAATATCCTGGCCATTGAAAAGGAAGAGCATACCGAGCGGGCCATGGTAGACGGGCAGATTGAGAATATTGAAAAAGTGTCTATGCTGGCGGAAAAAATAAAGAAGAGGCTGGAAGATAAGCTGGGAATGGGCTTAAGCCGGGTCTGTGTCGCTGCTGCGGGAAGGGCTTTGCGGACGAAAAGGGCGGACTTTGAAATGGAATTGCCAACCACACAGCTGATTGACGACGAGGTGATCAGCCGTTTGGAGGCCGGGGCTATCAGCAAAGCGGAGGAGGCTTTTGACGCGGAAAATGATGCGAAAGCAGATAACCGCCGGTTCTACCTGGTAGGATACACAGTTTGTCAATATTTCCTGGACCAATATATGATCTCCAGTTTGAAGGATCACCGGGGGCAGCAGATAAAAGTAGACTTGATTGCCACTTTCCTCCCCAGCGAAGTGGTGGAAAGTTTGTATACCACTATGAACAAAATCGGGCTTGAGGTGGCCAGCATTACACTGGAGCCCATTGCGGCGATTAATGCGGCGATCCCGGCAAACTTGCGGCTCCTTAACTTGGTTATGGTAGACATCGGCGCCGGGACCTCGGACATTGCCGCCTGTACGGGGGGGAGCGTGACAGGCTATACCATGGCCACGGTAGCCGGAGACGAGATTACCGAAACCATTATGAAAGAATATTTGGTGGATTTTCCGTCCGCAGAGATGATAAAAGCCCAATTGGATCAGGAAGAAGAAATCACCTTTACAGATATTTTAGGGTTGGAACATAAAATTACCCGGGAACAGATCCTACAGTGTATTCAGGCTACTTCCAGCCAATTATGCAAAGAGATCGCCAATAAGATACTGGAGATCAATGGCGGGCCGCCTTCGGCATTGTTCCTGGCCGGAGGGGGGAGCAAATTAACGGGCCTTAAAGAAGAACTGATGACGGCCCTCCAGATGAATGCCAACCGGGTGGCTATAGCCGGGAATTATTTCCGGGCCAACGCATATTCCGAAGACTGTGATTTAAATAACCCGGAATATGCCACCCCCCTGGGGATCGTAATATCTTCGGGGTTAAATCTGATTAACGACAGTTTCCGGGTGATACTCAACAACCGCCAGGCAAAATTGTTCCGGAGCGGCAGCTTTACGGTTTTGAACCTTTTGATGATGAACGGCTATGGCTACCGGGACATTTTGGGGCGGCCCGGCGTCAACCTTACTGTGACGGTAAACGGAAAAAGGAAAGTATTTTACGGCACGTCAGCGCAGCCGGCATCCCTGTTTATTAATAAGAAAGAGGGGAAACTTTCGGAGATCATCCATGCGGGGGATTGCATTGACTTTGTGCCTGCCGTCCAGGGGATACCGGCAAGGGCTTGCTTAGGGGATATTGAAGGCGCGGCGGAAAGTTTGGATATTACGTTAAACGGAGTCCATACGTCATTGAAAACTCCGTTGAAAAGCGGGGATATTATCGTGGTAAAAATGCCTAAAAAGCCTGAATTGCCTAAGGAAGATATATCTTTGGGGGATAAGGGGGCTTCTGCCTTAGAAGACGTTTCTAAAGAGGGCAACGCAAGCGCCCTCAAGGCCGAGGCACCGTTGGAGGGATCCCCTGCTGCCAAGGAGGGGCCTATAGCGGAGGCGCCCCCTGCCCTTAAGGAAGAACCTGCCGCAAAAGCCCCCCCTGCTGTGAAAGACAGGCCTGTAACGGCGGAAAACCAGGAAACAAATAAAATGCCGATGGCAAGGTCCGAATCAGAAGCAGGGCAGCCGCCTGCGGCAGGGCAGGAACCAACAACGCAACAAGAACCGATTGTCCAGACGGCGCTGCCTATACAGGCGGCGCCACAGGAGGAAGCAGTTTTTCAGCCTGTTGAACCCCGTATACTTTTTTACTTAAATGATTCCCAGCTCCGCCTGCCTCATAAGGAAGACGGAAGTCCTTATTATCTGATGGATATGATCCAGTATTCCGGCATTGATCTAAAACATCCCAAGGGCAGAGTCCAGTTGACTGTGAATGGGTTACCGGCTGCTTTCCAGCAAACGCTGAGGGCCGGGGACATTATTTCTATTATAGAAGAAGAGAGGTAAGCCGGTTGGATCATTGGCTTTGAAGGCTTAACAACGGATCGGAAAACAGGAGTACAAAAATGATAAATAAATTAAAAAAACTTATGATTATGGCAG
Organism: uncultured Lachnospiraceae bacterium; assembly: GCA_910584845.1. Classification (GTDB taxonomy): domain Bacteria; phylum Bacillota; class Clostridia; order Lachnospirales; family Lachnospiraceae; genus Brotaphodocola. The sequence continues at coordinate 361,574 of CAJUDH010000001.1, read as the reverse complement.
CGTTGCCGCTGTTAATATGCGGATGCACAGATTTGCCCCAAAGCCTGCCGCCGTTTGGGGAGGCAGTAGGCGATAATACAAAAGACTATGGAGGACAGGGGAACGGGGATGCTTCCAATTGGCAACAGGGGCTTTTGCCATATTCAGGAGAAGAATATGTCTATATAAACGGAAACGTCCCTTTTTTCAAAGAAGAGGAAATCACTACAGAAGTTTTTGAGGAATACAGCGACCTGGATGCTTTGGGGCGGTGTGGAACCGCGTATGCCAATATCTGCCAAGAACTCATGCCCACACAGGAGCGGGGCCAGATCAGCCATGTTGAGCCGTCAGGATGGCATACCGTGAAATACGATACCGTTGCGGGCAAGTACCTTTATAACCGGTGCCATTTAATCGGGTATCAGCTGGCAGGGGAGAATGCCAATGAGAAAAACCTGATTACCGGAACCCGATATTTAAATGTGGAAGGGATGCTGCCATGGGAAAACCTTGTGGCGGATTATGTGGAACAGGAAAATAACCATGTCCTGTACCGGGTCACCCCTTTATTTCAAGGGGAAAACCTTGTGGCGTCTGGGGTGCTGATGGAAGCCTATTCCGTGGAAGACGGCGGGGCCGGCGTCTGTTTTAATGTGTATTGCTATAATGTGCAGCCTGGCATCGTGATAGACTATGCTACTGGGGAAAGTGCCTTGGACGAGGCGTCGCAGGCACAAGGGGAAGGCCTTTCCGGGCATTCCTATGTCTGTAATGTAAATACCATGAAATTCCATGAGCCGTCTTGTTCCGGCGTCCAAAGTATGAAAGAAGAAAACAGGGAATATTTTACGGGAAAACGAGAAGACCTAGTGGAAAAGGGGTATGGCCCCTGCAGCCTTTGCCATCCTTGACCGGTAAATTTCATGGTGTTAGGCAAAGGGTAGCCTTTTACTTATAGGTTTATATTTTTTTAGGGAAGAGGAAAAATGACAGAGAAATTATATTATCAGGATAGCCATTTAGAGGAATTTGAGGCACAAGTAATTTCATGCCAGGAAAATCAAAAGAACAATTGTTTTGAAGTGGTATTGGATAAGACCGCCTTTTTCCCGGAAGGGGGAGGGCAGTCTGCGGACTCAGGGGAAATAAACGGGGTTTTGGTGAAAGACGTACGGGAAAAGGGAGGCCAGGTAATCCACTATATGGCACAGCCATTGGCAGTGGGGGGCCATGTTTCGGGGAAAATTAATTTTCCGGAACGCTTTTCTAAAATGCAGCAGCATACAGGGGAACATATTGTATCAGGCCTGGTGCATAAGCGCTTTGGTTATGATAATGTGGGATTCCATTTAGGGAAGGAATCGGTAACTTTGGATTTTAACGGCATATTTCATGATGGGCAGATCCGGGAAATAGAATGGGAAGCAAATCAGGCAGTGGCAAAAAATATAGCTGTCCAAGTCCTGTACCCTACCAAAGAAGAACTGGGGCGCCTGGATTACCGCAGCAAAAAGGAGCTGGAGGGGCAGGTTAGGATTGTCCTGATTCCCGGATATGACATATGTGCCTGCTGTGCCCCACATTTGGCTTTTACCGGTGAAGTCGGTTTGATAAAATTAGTTGATGCGGTGAAGTATAAAGGGGGCACCCGGGTAACAATGGCATGTGGTTTCCGGGCACTGCAAGATTATCAAATGAAAGAAGACAATGTGAGGGAGATTTCCCGCCTTCTCTCTGCGAAGCCCCATGAAACGGCGGAGGCCGTAAAAAGGCTGCAAAAGGAACAACAGTCCATGAAGGATAAAATGTTCCGTTTACAAAACCGCTATTTAGAAGCGAAGCTGGAAGAGCTGGAGAAAAAGTCAGGGGTTCTTCAGGGCCCTATAGCCAGTTGCCTCCTGTTTGAAGAAGATTTAGACAAAAACGTCGCCCGCCGGTTTGTAGACGCGGCCATGCACCGCTATGAGGGGATATGCGGAATATTTTTGGGCAACAAAAGCCATGGCTACCACTACATTTTAGGGAGCCAAAACCAGGATTTAAGGGATTTCTTAAAAGGCTTTCATCAAGTTTTTGCGGGAAAAGGCGGCGGAAAACCGGAAATGGTCCAGGGGACAGTAGAAGGGGGACAGGCTCAATTGGAAAAATATTTTGCTGATTTGCAGGAAATGCAGAAGAATGGACCCTGATGCCATGAAAGCAATGGGTTACAAAAAAGGATGCTGTTTTACAGGAACCCTTACACACAGGTTTTGACAGCACAATCAACAATTACCTCATAGGGCAAGGAGGCATATGTTCCCATTGCCATTTTTGGCGGCTGGCACCATACGCCCCTGCCTGCTAAGGGTATTTTGTCAATCATATTCTTTATTTCTTTTTTTCCCGGCTATAAATGAATACCAACAACAGGATAATGGCCCCTTGCATAATCTGGCGCCCGGCTTCCGGGATGCTGACAATGGTCAAAAAGTCATCCAGGACGGTCATAATGATAGCGCCGGCCACAGTGCCCAGGTATCCGCCTTTTCCGCCACTGATGGCTGTGCCGCCAATAATTACCGCCGCGATTGTCTTTGTATTATAGCTGGTGCCTACATCCAGGAAACTGGTCCCGGTATATCCTACCAGCAAGAATCCCGCAACTGCCGCGATTACTGCCGACAGCATATAGACAGAGAAAATCATTGTTCCCGTATGGATTCCGGAAAACCGGGCGGCTTGTTCGTTGATGCCTACGGAATAAATTTTACGCCCATAAGGCGTTTTCTTTAAGACAGCCACTGCTACCACGGCAAATACCAGCCATAGGATAACGATGCCAGACACAATTCCAAACATGCTTTGCCCACAGATGCTTTTTAGCAACGGCGCCGCGTTTCCTTTTGGGGCCCCTTTGGTATAAATCAAGAAAATGCCTTGCACCACAGTCCCCACGCCTAAAGTCATAATAAAAGGTGGAATTTTCAAAAGGCGCACGCCAGTGCCGTTTACTGCGCCGATAACCAGGCCCATGGCGATGACGGCCAGGAGCGCCTTCCATATATTTTCATCCCGCCCCATCATCAACTGCGCTCCGATAATGTTGGCAAAAGTAATGGTGTTGGCAATGGATAAGTCAATACCGCCGGTCAAAATGGTAAGGTTCTGCCCAATGGCCGCGATCCCCATAAAGGAGGCCAGCCGCAGGATACCGGCTACATGGGAAGGTTTTAAATATCCCGGGGAAAGGATCTGTGCCAGCAGCAATAAAGCCAGCAAAATCACATAAACCATCACCTGGGCGTTGCCCATATACTGTTTTACGATTGCGGCGGCCGGGCCGCCGTTTTGATGATTCTTCATGTCTGCACCCTCCTGTCCTATGTACGTTTTTTTCGCAGTGCGCTGAAGGATAGGGCGATAATCAGAATCAATCCCTGGCACACGAACTGGTAAAATGAAGATACGCCAAAGAGGTTCAGCATATTGTTAATGATGGCAATGATAAATACGCCGGCTACCGTCCCCAAGGGGTCGCCTACAGCGCCAGTCATGGCCGTTCCGCCGACTACCGTGGCGGTTATGGCGTTCATGGCGTAGTTTTTGCCGATGGTGGCGTCTGCCGAGTTAATCTGTGCGCTTAAGAAAATCCCGGCCACGGCACAAAGCAGCCCGGCCAAAGTATAGGCGAGAAATTTTACACGGTCAACCCGGATGCCGGTAGAATAGGCGGCGTTTTCGTTGCCGCCGATCGCCCGCAGGGCTTTGCCGTAAGGCATGTTGTTGGTGAGGGTGCGGATAATTACCAGCACAGCCAAAAATAAAAGCAGCGGGGCCGCGCCTCCCAGGCCGCGGGTTAATGCCCGTGCAAATGCCCGATGTACGGAGCCGCCTGGTTTGGGCATAATCAAAAGGGCCAGGCCGTCGAAAGCGGCAGTGGTACCGATGGTAACGATAATGGGAGCCAGCCTCCCCTTAGTAATTAAAAGCCCGTTACATGCCCCGCAGGCCAGGCCCATGGCCAGGGTTACGGCTACCGCCAGGAGGAATCCTGTAGGGCTGTCCGGATTCATGAGCGTTACGCATATCACATTGCCAAGGCCTACGATACTGCCAAGGGAAAGGTCAATGCCCCCGGTTAAAATAATTAACGTCTGTCCAAAGCCTACCAATAAAAGGGGCATGGAAGTGCGCAGCAGGTTTTTAAAATTGCCTAAAGTAAAAAAGGCGTCGTTAAACAGGCTGACAAACAGCATTAAGGCAAACAAAAAGACGTAGATAATGATGGTGTGTCCATGTTTTTGAAAAAAGTTAGAATCGAAAAAGCTTTTATTTTTCATTGTTCAGCACCCGCTTTCTCTTCGTTTTTCTGCATCCCCATGGCATACTGCATAATTAGCTCTTCGCTTAATTCCTGCTTCTCCAGGATGCCGGAAATCTGGCCTTCATACATGACCATAACCCGGTCGCTCATGCCGATTACTTCCATCATGTCGCTGGAATTCATAATAACTGCCACGCCGTCTGCCGCCAGCTGGTGCATGATCGTGTAAAATTCCCGTTTGGCTTCCACGTCGATGCCACGGGTAGGTTCGTCAAACAAAATAACTTTTGGCTGGGTGGCCAGTTCTTTGCCAAGTACTACTTTTTGCTGGTTTCCGCCGGAAAGGCTGGATACCGGAAGTTCCACGTCGCCAATTTTAATTGCCAGCTGTTGGATCATGCTTTTGACAAAATCGGATTCTGCCGCCTTATCTATGAAGGGGCCTTTCATCCGTTTTTTCATACTGGAGATAGCCAGATTGTGCCGATTAGACAGTTCTAACATTAACCCTTGGTTTTTCCGGTCTGCGGGGACCAGGGCAATACCGTTGGCAATTGCCTGCCCTGCGTTTTTTACCGTCACTTTTTGCCCGTTGACCAATACGGTGCCGCCGGACAAGCTGTGGAGGCCGCTGATGGCATTTAACAGTTCGCTTTGGCCATGCCCCTGCAAACCGGCAATGCCCATAATTTCGCCTTTATGGACCTGAAAACTGACATGGTTTAATTTGCCTTGGGTATCGGTTAAGCCAGATACTTCAAAAATGACTTTGTCCGGTTCCGGCTGGCAGAGGGCAGGGGGGAAGATGTTTTCCAGCGGGCGGCCTACCATCATACGGATCAGCTCTTCTTCATCAATTTCTTTCATATTCCGGGTACCGACATAATGCCCGTCCTTTAAAACCGTAATGCGGTCACCTAGGGCGAACAGCTCTTCCAGGCGGTGGGAGATAAAAATAATGGTTTTGCCTGCGGCAGTCAGGTTGTGGATTATGGCATATAATTGTTCCACTTCCTTTTTGGCCAAAGCGGATGTAGGTTCGTCCAAAATAATCAGTTCCGGATCCCGCACCAGGATTTTCAGGATTTCGGCCATTTGCTGCTGGGCGACGGGAAGGGTGTTGACAATTATATCCGGATCAATGTGGATGCCGTATTGGTCCATGATCTCCTGGATACGCCGGTTCATTTCTTTCTGGTTAACCCTACCCAGGCGTGTAGTCGGTTCCTGGTTCAGAAAAATATTTTCTGCTACGGTCATTTCCCCCACCAGAGTCAGTTCCTGGTACACCATGGCAATTCCCAGTTTCTGTGACTGTTGGGGATTTTTCATTAAGACTTTTTTTCCATTCCAATAAATTTCACCGCCGTCTGCCTGGTGGATGCCAGATAATATTTTCAGGATCGTACTTTTTCCGGCGCCATTTTCCCCGGCCAATATATGTACTTCGCCCTTGTCACAGGAAAAGTTGACCTGATCCAGCGCCCGGATGCCGGCAAACTGCTTGGTAATGTTTTCCATTCTTAGCAGAGGTTCTCTGACTTGATTTTCTGATGACACCTGACTTCTCCTTTATGCGTTCTCTGTGTTGACATGAAACGGCAACGGGGATGCCGCCGCAGGGACGGCTCCCCGTAAATGATGTTTTCTTTATTCCTTATTTGTACAGTTCAGCCAGGGTGTCTTCGTCAAGTTCGGTGTGCACCCAATAGCTGTCCGGCATATCTTCCCGGTAGTAATCGTCTACGTTGTCTTCCGTAACGGTAGACACTTCCATGACTACATTGCTGGGGACATCCTCGCCGTTTAAGGCCTGGATGGCTACCCGTAAAGCCTCGGCACTGGTGTAGGTGGGGTTGGAGGGGGCGATGCAGGAAAGGCCATTGTCCCTGTTTTCAATCCATGCCCGGATGGCGCCATTGTTGCCTTCGCTGGTCATGGGGACCAGGTCACGCCCGGCAGCGATAAAAGCATCAATTGCACCCTGGGTCATGGCGCCGCCCTGGGACCATACGCCGTCGATCTGGGGGTTGGCGGAAAGCATGGACTCTACGGCTGCCTTGCCTTCGGCATAATCCCAAGAAGCGTTTGCAGAGGCGATTACCTCAATGTCGGGATACTGGGCAAATACTTTTTCCGCGCCGCCCCAACGCAAAGCGTCGGTTGCAGTACCGGCTACGCCGTTTAATACGATGATTTTTCCTTTGCCTTCCAGTTTGTCCGCCAGCCATTCCGCTCCGATGCGGCCAAATTCTTCTTCGTTGATCCCTACGGTGGCCACCTGCATGTCGGTTTCTACCACGTTGTCAAAGGATACTACCTTGATGCCTGCGTCCGTGGCCTCTTCCACGACAGGGGCTAACGCCGTAGGGGAAGCAGCTGTGATAACAATGGCATCCACGCCTTTGGTAATTAAATCCTGCATATCGCTGATCTGTTTGTTGATATCTTCATTGGAATTGGTGATATAATATTCGCTTACCGTACCGTCTGCTTTTAGCTTTTCTGCCTCAGCGATAAATTCCTGTTCCATTTGGGCCCTCCAGGAATTTCCGATGGAATAGTTGCACAGTGCAACCACGTAATCTTTGCCGCCTCCGGCAGCCTGGCTGTCTTCGCCTGCCTTTGCTTCCGTCTCTTCAGCTTCAGCCTCCGGGGCTTCTTCTTTGGTTTCCTGAGGCTGGGGGGCCGCTGTGGTGGTGCCTGCATTATTGGAAGAAGAGCAAGCGGCCAGGCTCAATGCCATCATTGTGGCCAAACCAACAGATAAGATCTTTTTCATAAGTTTTCTCCTTTTTCTGTATAATTTTTTTATCCTAAAACGGCGCCGCCGGTTATCCGGCACGGCCCGCATAGAATGTGAGGCACAGGCCTTTGGAAGGCCGGGGCAGTTAGAAAAACAGCCATTGGGCGTTTTTCCCCATGATTAGTTCCTTGTGGTGTTCCGGGATTTTTTTACATCCCGTGGCTACAAGGTTTATTAGCTCTTGAAAAGTGGCATGGTTCAACATGCCCGGATAATCAGAGGCCCACATAATTTTTTCGGGGCCCAGCGCCTCATAGGCCTTTTCGATGATAGCCACCGAACTGGGGAAGGGGTATTCCTCCGTAAAATAGGTGGGGACAGTGGAGGTATCGATATAGGCGTTGGGATGGGTCCGTACCAGCTCCAGCACATGATTAAAGTTTTCCTTTTTTACCCAAGGGCGGAAACAGGCATCGGCACCCATATGGCAGACTACAAACGTAATATGGGGATAATTGTCCAACAGCGACGCAAAATCCTCCACATCACAGTCCCGGAACATATGGAGAAAAACCGGTTGGCGGTATTGGTTGCAGCAATCCCATATGGCAGAGAATTCCTGGTCGGCCATCCTTTTATGGGGGGCGCACTGGAAGGTGCTGTCTGTCTCAATTTTGAAGCCAGACAGGACGCCTTTGCCGTAAATGCCAGACAATTCATCTGCAGCAGTTTTTCCTTTTAAAAAGTCGACCAACGCGATCCCTTTCAAACGGCCAGGATACTGTTTGGCGCTTTCTTCAAAATAAGCGTTGTGATAGCCATAGTAAGGGTTGGGCATAAGCAGGGCTTTGTCCACGCCGCACCAGTCCATGTAGGCGATCAAAGTTTCAGCTTTGCTGCTGGTCTGGTCAAAGGAGGGCGGAAGAAATTGGACTTCCCGGTTTCCAATGGTGACCCGCCCCAGGCTGGTAGAAGCCATAGGCTGCCCCTGGGTGATGCCTGCCACCCGTTGGTATATATGGGCGTGAATATCAATAATCTGCATAATTTTCTCCATTCTGTTCAGGTTATGTTTTGAGTATACCGGCTTTTTTTGCAGAAGTATATGCGATTTTATTGGCAAAATTTTAGATTTCATTTGATAATGTTTATAATTCATTTGAGGTTTTCGGAGATATCTTGACAAGGGGGGAGAAAAGCATTTTAATGGATAGGGAAAGGGGCGAGCGGTACACTATATTTTTTATAGATAGGGGGTATTATTATGATCCAATTGATTTCTTATCCGGTAAGGGCCAAGGATCCGGCCTGGCCTGGAAATCCTACCATCCGGTTGGAGCCGCATACATCCATCGACGGGGGAGACGTAGCCAACACCTACATGATCCATATTTTTAACCATTATGGTACACATTTTGACGCTCCCAAACACTTTTATGGCCAGGGCCTGCCCATTGCCAGCCTGCCTTTGGAACGTTTCTTCTATGAGTCGCCGCTTTTACTGGATATTCCAAAGGGCGCCGGGGAGAAGGTTACAGGCCAGGACTTGTTGCCTTATGCCGGGGAAATTGCCCGATGTGACCTTTTGATGTTACGGACTGGTTTTTCCCGCATGCGGGTGGAAGACCCGAACGCTTATTCCTATCATGGGCCGGCCTTAGGCAGCAGCGGCGCCAAATATTTAATGGATACTTTTACCAATATTAAGGCTGTGGCCCTGGACTTTATTTCCCTGGCATCTTATAGAGACCAGGAGGATGGCAATTTGGCCCACCAGTATATGTTGGGGGCCTTTCACAGCCATTATATCTGCATCATTGAAGATGTGGACCTGTCCCGGCTTCCAGGGCAGGATGAACTGGCGGACACCCCGGTAAAACGGGCGGCGGCGCTTCCCCTTTTCATCGAAGGTGTTGACAGCAGCCCTGTGACGATGTGGGCTGAATGGTAGCCGTGGGGGATAGGGGGAAGAGGAATTGGCGGGTTTTCGGGCAGGGCGCCCTGGCGGTTCTCCTGCTTTTGGCTGTTTTGGCCGCCTGTGGGCGGTTCTCTTCCCAAACGGTGCCCCCCCAGGACCCGTTGCTTCAGGAGGGCCATGTTATCCGGATGGGGTTTTCCCAGGTGGAGACAGACAACCCTTGGCGTACGGCCCAGCTAAACAGTTTCCGGGATGCGGCTTTGGCCGTGGACCTGGAATTGCTTTACCATGAGCCGGAGGAATATACGGTAGAATGGCAGATCAATGACATTTATCAGCTGATCGCAGAAGGGGCGGATTATCTGGTAATTGCGCCCAAGGAGCTGGCGCCGCTTTTAGAATGCCTAAAGGCGGCCAAAGAAGCGCAAGTGCCTGTAATATTGATTCATCAGACTGGCGAAGGGGTGCCCCGGGAGTATTATACCTCGCTGATTTTTGCGGATTATGTGAAAGAAGGGGAGCTTTGCGCCCGGATGCTGGCGGAGGCCTATCAAGGGAAGACATGCAATATTGTGGAAATCCGGGGCTTTGCCAATTCACCGATGGCAAAAGCCCGTTCCCTTGGATTTCGGAAAGAATTGAGCCAGTACCCCAATTTAAACGTTGTGTATACGGAAAATGGCAATTTTAACCGGGTTACGGCGCAAAAGGCTATGGAAAACGTATTGATCAAGTCCCAAGGCAGTGTTTCCATCAATGCCGTGTTTGCCCATAGTGACGAAGACGGCCTGGGTGCGCTTCATGCCATAAAAGCAGCCGGGCGGGATCCGGACGAGTTCTCCATCGTTTCCATTAACGGGATACAGGATGTATGTAAGGCAATCATTGCAGACGAATACCTGGGTACGGTGGAGAGCAATCCCCGGTGGGGGCCTATTGCGGTAACGCTGATCCGGCAGATGGAGCGAAACGCCACACCGTTTCCCAATGTGGTTATCCCTTATCGCATCATCAATAAGGAAAACGTGCTGGAACGCTTTTCTTCTGCTTATTGAAAAGGGTAAATATAGAGAAGGGCGGTATAATGCTACGGTTTACCAACCATATGATAAGGAAATTGAGCTTTAAAAGAAAGTTGTTGCTATTTTATGTGATCTTGTCGGTTATGCCCATTGTGGGGACTAGCGCTTTTATTTATTGGAAATATTCCCGGGTGCTTATGGAACAGGCAAGGACGTCTACCGAGGACACGATTAACTTGGTTTGCGACGAAATAGACGAGCTTTTTGACACGGCCTGGTCTATGTGTACAACGGTTTCGGAAGACATCAACATGCAAAAATTCCTACGGCGCCAGTTTGGCTCTTTGTCGGAGCAATATTCCAGCGACCTGGAAGGGAGTATGGAGCTGGCATCCATTTCGGCTTACCACGATGAAATCTTTGGCATCTATGTGCTGGGGGCCAATGGGGGGCGGTACAAGTCTAATTCCTATTCTTTTCAGGTAGAGGATCAGCGGGCAACTTCCTGGTATGGAAATATCATGTGCGGTTCGGGACCTTTTTGGTTTGTTCCCCATAACGGAAGTTTTGTTGTGAAAAGCTCCCAGGCGGACCGGTTCATTTCCCTGGGCCTGCCGGTGGTGGACAAGGCTTCCGGACGGAAGAGCGGGGTGGTGGTGGCGGATATTGACGAACAGGTCATTGCCGGTAAAATCCGTTATGGTATTACCAATGGCGTCATTTTTATTTTGGATGAAAACGGGAAGGTTATTTTTTCGGACGGGGAAGAAGAAAACGGCATCAGCAATACTTTGGCGGACAAATTGAAAGAATGGAGGCCAGGGCAGCAGACGGCGCAGGACCGGCCTTCCGCGATCGTCCCCGATGACGAATATTTGATCATTTGCCGGCAATTGGGGAAAACAAATTGGAAAATTGCCGGCATTGTGAATAAAAACAGGATTACCCAGGCCAACCGGGGCATTACGTATTCCGTAGCAGGGGTGCTGGTGCTGGTGACCATTCTGGCTGTGTTTGCCGCCGCTTTTATCAGTGATTCCATTTCCCGGCCGGTCCGTCAACTAGTCCGGCTGATGGAAAAGGTGGAGGCTGGGGATTTGGCTGTGCGGGCGCCGGAACTGGGAAATGATGAGCTGGGGCATTTGGGGAAAAGCTTTAATCAGATGCTATCCCAAACACAGCTTTTAATGAACCGCATCTATGAGGAGCAAAGGAAGCTGCGCTCTTCTGAACTAAAAGCGCTGCAATCGCAGATCCAGCCCCATTTCCTTTATAACTGCCTGGATTCGATCACATGGCTTTTGCGTATGGAGAAAAATAAGGAAGCAGACCAAATGCTGACGGCCCTTTCCTCCCTGTTCCGTATTGCCCTAAGCAAAGGGCGGGAGATTATTTCCATCGGGGATGAGATTTTGCATGTGACAAATTACCTGTTGATCCAAAATATTATCTACAGCAAAAAATTCAGCTATGAAATTAGCTGTAGCCAATCCGTATATGAGTATAGGACTTTAAAGCTTTTGCTGCAGCCTTTGGTGGAAAACAGTATTAGCCATGCCCGCCCCAGGAAGGGGGAGCGGGTCCATATCCAAGTGTCGGTCTATGAGGAAGGGCGCTGCCTGGTATTGTCAGTACGGGACAGTGGCATCGGGCTTTTGCCGGGGCAGCTTATGGACATCCGGGAGCGGCTTTCCCATCCTGCGGAAGAGGACGGCCGGAAAAACGGTTATGGGCTTTATAATGTCAACGAACGGATCCAAATCCTTTTAGGGAAAGATTACGGGGTTCACATCCGTTCTGTTTATGGGGAAGGGACATGGGTTTATATCCGCATTCCGAAGGTGAAAGGGGAAGAGGAATTTGTTCAAGGTAATTTTATGTGACGACAATGAAATCATCCTGGAGGGGCTTTCCCGGCAGATTGATTGGCCGGAACTGGGGATGGCCCTTTGCGGCACCGCCAGCGACGGGGAGGAAGGGCTTCGCTTAATCCGGGAAGTCCGGCCGGATTTGCTGATTACGGACATCCGGATGCCTTACATTGACGGGCTGGAGCTGACCCGTTTGGCCAAAGAGGTGAACCCGTCCCTGGTACCGGTGGTAATCAGTGGTTATGATGATTTTGAGTATGCACGTACTGCTATGCATCTGGGCGTCAGGGACTATGTTTTAAAGCCCATTGATATGGGGGAGATGATGAAGACATTGAAAGCGGCCAGGGAAACTTGCCAAAAGCTTTACCAGAACCAGCAGGCAGCAAGGACTGGGCTGCTACGGAAATTTTTGGAGCCGCCATTGGACTTGGAGGCGTTAGAAGCGCAGTGTATCCATTTCCGCCTGGATCCCCAGGCATGCTGCTGCATTATGGAGGTAGGGATTCAAAATTTAAACCTGGATTATCTTTCAGAGGACGCCCAATATTCGGTGGAATTAAAGTTTTCTCAATTGCTTCAGCAATTTGAGGGCAGCTCCTTATTTATACTGGAAAAAACCAGTGTGTGGTGCCGTTTGTTTTTGTATGGCGGGACGAAAAAAGATGTGGCCGCTTTGCGGAAACAGGCAGTGGGCCAGGTACGCAGGCAGTTCCCTCTGGATGCAAAGGCCTCTGGCTACGATGTGGCTATCGCGTCCGGAAATGTCCAGAGGGGGTTGGGGCAGGCACCCCTTAGCTTATCTCAATGTATCCATGCGTTGAAATACCGGTTTATTAAAGGGGCCAACGCAACCATATTTTATGAGGAAGTGGAAAGCTACAGCAAGGCATATGAACAGAGGGGGATACGGGGCAACCCATTGGATATTGATTTTCTTACGCCTTTGAAAGCGCAGGACAAAAAAGGGCTGGAAAGGCAGCTGGAAGCGTTAAAGGTGAGTTTGCAGCAACAAGGCGGGGAAAGTTTTTTGTATATGACATTAAAAGTCGGAAGCTTGTATACAAGATTAGCTAAAGATTTGGGGGAGGCAGGTATCGACATTGGGGAATTATTTGAAGACCCGATAGAGGAGTTTAAAAAGGTGACCGCTTCCGGTACGCTGGATGCAGTGATTGACAACCTGGGAAAAAGCCTGTTTGCCATATGTGATTTTATCAAAGTAAACAAAAGCAAATATGGGAAGGTAATTGATGAGGCCGTGCGGTATATCCAGGGGCATTACCATGAGCCGGGCTTCTGCATTGAGGAAGTGGCCGGGGCCGTTTCCCTAAGCGCCAGTTATTTTAGCACTGTATTCCGAAGCGAAACCGGATGTACTTTTACGGATTATCTGATCCGGATCCGGATGAACCAGGCAAAAGAACTGATGGCGCACACAAATTTAAAAATATACGAAATTTCATCGAAAGTAGGGTATGACAATGCGGCATATTTCAGCGCTGCATTTAAACGGTATACCGGGGTTTCCCCATCAGAGTATCAGGCATCTTGCGGAACAGGGGCTTGAAGATGTATATATCCGATGAAGAAGGGCGGCTGCCAGGCCGGATATATAAAAATCCGCCTGGCGGCTGTTTTTGCCGGTAAGGCAAGGGGCTCCTATAGGGCCGGTTTCGGTTTTAGCAGAGATCAGAGGGTTATTGCTTTAGTTGTCGAAAAAATATCATAATAATCCATGAAAATAGTATAAATTAACCAAAATATGAAACGGTATAGTCATAAACTTCGAAAACATGGACAAGAATAAAACGATGTTATGATGAAATTACTTCATGGAGGAAAGAAATGAAAAATGTATTTGTCCGTTAGGAAGGAGGAGTACCGCCCGAAAGCCAGCGGCGCAGAGAAGGGCATCTTAAAATTTCTGCTGGAAAATCCGGAGCATGAAGTGGATTACAGCATAAAACAATTGGCGCAACATTCTTTTACTTCGCCATCTACGGTGATTCACCTGTGCAGAAAAATTGGGTTTGACGGATATAAAGAATTTCATAAGGCGCTGCTCTGCGAATTGGCGGTGCGCAGGGAAGCCGACAACGGGTATCAACGGGAAATACAAAGGGAAGACAGCCGGGATGCTATTGTGCAAAAGGTAACTTACAAAAATATGCTTTCGCTGGAAAAATCTCAAAAGCTTTTGGGCTTGGAGATTTAAACCACATAAAACAAACGGCGTTCTGGCGCATTATTCAAAAGAGTGCCTGAACGCCGTTTTGCAAAGGCTATAGGAGCCCGTCTTTCTTTTCCAAAATCGCAGCAACGGCATTGCACGCGGGGCAGTCACAATATTTTGCGCCTGCGGCTTTAATTTCCCTTCCGTGTGCGGCCACATTTTTTGCTGTCTCTGCGCCAAAAACCTGTGCTCCGGCTTCGGAGTCGGCAAAGGCGATCAGCCCGTCAACGGGCATGATGTCCATTTCCAGCTCCGCAATCAGGTTTTTAGCCTGTTGGGCTTCTTGATCGGTTCCAAGGGCGTCCAGCCAGTTTTGGGCGGCAGCTTTTGCCTCTGCACAGCAAGTAGGCGCATCCATCAATTCTTTTACTTTTTGGGCTACATAGTCTTTTACGTTTTGATCCATTTTTTTGGTCCTTTCTGTATTATTGGAGGAGAAATTAGTTATGATGCTTTAGGTTATTATAAATTCGGGACAACAAGGCTTCGCACGTGCGGACTTCGTCAGGGGAAAAACCGTCGTAAACAATACTTGCCATTTGGCGGGATACGGCTTCGTAATCTTTTTGAAGCCCTTTTGCTTTTTCGGTCAAAGTAAGCAAAGTTTTCCTGTGGTCATTACTGTCTGGGGTACGTGAAACCAAACCGGAAGCTTCCATCCGGTCAACCATGCTGGTAAGGGTGGTAGTGGCCAGGCCTGTCCTGCTGGCGGTTTCTTTTAACGAAATACCGTCTTCCTGCCATAGGACATAAAGGATGCGGCCCTGGGCCCCATTAAATGCGTCAATATTCCGCTCTGATAAAATCCGTTCAAATATCCTATCGCTGATCCTTTTGATTTGCGAGATCCGATTACCTGCTTGAATGTTCTCCATAATCCTCCTCTTGGAATATTGTACTATATAGGAGTAATTCTGTAAAGGTATTTTGCCCACAGAGGGAAGGTTTTTTTGGAGGGTTCTTATTTTTGGCAGCGGTACCTGGCTTACCCGGATTTTTCAAGGGTTTCCCCTGGCCGGATTTCATGGGTATTTCTATTGTGCCAGCGGATTTATTTATCGGTAACTGCTACAATTTTCACTGCTTCATCCGGATGCATTTCATCGCTAAGAAGCCCCTGGGAACTAATTTCTACCTTGTTGCCCCACAGCAATATGTGTACCCCCATCTACTATATAGGCCCCTTCCGTGGAAAAATAATAGAACATTTCATTACCAGGGTCTCGGATTGTGATTGTGGTGCCCTTATATTTTTCAACAATCCTGGTAATGGGGCCTGCCTCTATGTTTTCCTCGTCTGCTTTTGAATCTTCTCCATCTTTTTGCGTTTCCATAGGTTCCGGTTTTGACGGTTCTGCGCCATTCGTTTTTGTTTCTGCAGTTTCTTCACTATGGGTTTCCTGTTCGACAACGGTTTTTTCAGGCATGGTGCCCTTTTTTAAATCTGACGAGTAGGCGGCCATACCCATAGCTAAAACTGACATAAATATTAGCGTATTTGAATTTTGATGCTGAAATTAAAAAAGCCGAAAACCCGATAAAATCGAGGCTTCCGGCTATGTCCCCAACGTTCCCGAGGTGACTCGAACACCCGACCTACCGCTTAGGAGGCGGTCGCTCTATCCATCTGAGCTACGGAAACGTACAAGTGGTTGATGTATAATCAAAACCATTTCCTATTATATTCGCAAAACCTTTTGTAGTCAAGAGCGTATTTCTATTATTTTGAATTTTTTTGTAGGTTTACCATACATGGGGTACAACTAAATATTTAAATGCAGGGTAACTGCTTTTGCGTTATAGTTAAACCGCCACAACGAAAACAAGCCAAACGTGCATTTTGTGCTACCCGCCTATAACGCAAGATATAAGGTTCGCCCTCTGCCTTCTTTGTCAACCGCAAAGAGGGGGGAACTTCTAGTTATAGGCCATTACTCCGGGAAACGGTCCATAGTGATTATGCCAAAAACAAAATCCCTGCCTGCCAAAGAGATGCCATGGCAGGCAGGGAAGCCTTTGCGTTATTCGTTATCCCCGCCTTCTTCAAAGGCGGCGACGCCTTGCATCCAGATCTGCCCTTTGAACCGGCGGCCAACCATTGGTTCCCCCATCAGATCCCGCTGGGCAATACCTACATGAAAAATCATATCATTGCAGTTTAGCGTCAGGTCATAGACGGTTTCGTGGGTGAGGCCGTTGGATTTTTCCTCTATTTGGACAATTTCCCCGATGACAGAGTACTGGTCGCATTCAATCCCACTGGGCATAAAACTGGATTCTACAATAGAGTAGATGTCTTCTTTCAATACCCGGCGGGATATTTGGGAATACATGTCAATATCTTCGATTGTTAAGGTCTCTATGGCATCTTCGTCGCCATTGCGGGCCGCTTCCAATAAATTGTTCCGGTCTTTTGCCGCTACCTGTGCCTTTTTAATTTGTTTGGTAGTCTTATACAGCGGCAAAAGGACCTTTCCTTCTGTAGAAAGGCCGGTGAGCTTTACCGCTGTTACTTTCCGGGAAACGTGGTCAAGCTTCCTCTCCATATATTCAAACCCGTTATCCAAATAGAAAATCAATGAAATCCCAACCCGGGTTTCGTCTAGTAGGCCGGCAAAGGTTTCTTTTTCCGTATGGCGTTGGATTGAACAAGTTACATTAGAAGATACGTCGCTGCTAAGCAAATAAGGATAGTAATATTCCCTTTGGAACACACCGTGTTCGTCGGTTTCCCCAACGAGCGCTAGCCCCATGCCAGGAGCTACTTCTGCCCGGATTTCGCACAAGTTGCTGTCGGTTTCAATTTGGATCCGCCGGCGTTTTGTAGCCGTTTTTTCCAACTCATTTAATAATCCGGCAATTTCTTTTTTTCGTCGGTACGCACCGAATCCTATACTCCGCAAAAATTTATGCATATGATTTCCTCGTCAACTGTCCAGATTTGATTGCCTTATAGTCCGTGTGGCTGTTGCTTGAACATTATAACCCAGTATCCCCAATATTTCAATCCATTATGAAAAGCGGATGGAAAAAAAGGGTGAAACAAAGCCTTTTAGACATGTGGCAAATGGTATAAAGCCTGTTTCGAAGCGGGCAGCTACAAGAAAATTCCTTAACCGGCCAGCCTGTGGATACGATTTGGGTTGCGTGGAGGCATGAAGGGTGGACAACGAAAAAGGAACCGGCAATCCTTAATGGTGATGATGGCCGCGGCTGTAGGTATACCCATCGGCTACTTGCCCTGTGCAGCAATCCCCGTCTCTGTGCAGTTCGCAATAATGGCCGTCAACGCCACATTGGTAGCCATCTTCGCAGTTGGCTTCGCATACAGCATAATTTCCTGATCCTTCACAGCTATAATGCCGGTTACGGCCATGGCAATGGGCAAAAGCCGGTATTGTGCAAGTGGTTGCCAAAAAGGCAGCCATGAAAACAACCATTGCTTTTCGTTTCATTTTTTCCTCCTCCTTTCTTCCTTATCATACTATAAATAATGTAATTATACAACTGTTTGCCATAGAAAACTAGGAATTTCATGGTTAGCAGGTTATGGTATGGTCCTTTCATCGTATTCCCCGGATTGGGAAAGGGGGAGGGTCAATACCGCAGCAACATTAAATTGGCTGTGAGGCCGGCAGCTGTCCCAAGGAGAAGGGCCAAGTCCCCCCGCTGTATTTTGCCTTCTTCTATAGTTTTACACAAGGCAAAGGGGACGGAAGCAGACACCAGGTTTCCATATTCGGATACCAAGTCGATGTAGGTGCCGGCGGGGAACCCCAGGCGTGGCATAATAACCCCTAAGGCTTTGCTGGCCTGATGGGGGATCACCAGGCGGATGTCCCGGCGGCTGATTCCCGTTTCTTTAAACGATTGTTCCAGGAAAGAAGGGAGTTTTTTTGCGCATAATTTTAATATCCGGGGGCCTTTCATGTCAAAATAATAATCTTCCTGGTTGCCTTCATTGAGGCAAAAAGCCGGTTTTAAGCCACAGCCGCCCCGTATTTCCGTGTCATGGGCCCCTTCGGACCATGTTTTTTGGCTGCTGTATAGTATGGCCGAATCTTCGCCTTCTTCTGCCCGGGCTAAAATACAGGCTGTAGCCCCGTCAGAAAATAATTCGTAGCTTTCTTTCTGGTTAGGGTTAAGGGCGGCGGAGGCTGTGTCCCCTGATAAGATCAATACTCGGTTATACCGTCCGGATGCAATCATATAGGACAAAACATCTAGGGCGGAAATAAAGCTGGTACAGGTAGTGTTAATGTCCATGGAAGGGATGCCCAGCCCTTTTGCCATGCGTTCATGGACTAATGCCCCGTTGCAGGGGATTGCCTGGAGTGGGGTGGCCATGGCGCATACAATACAGTCTATATCCCGGATTGTCAGCCGTGCGGCCCGAAGTGCCTGTTCCCCTGCCTGTTGGGCTAAATCTAATATTGTTTGGCCGTTTCCCAGCCGGTACCTGGCTTGGCCGCCAAAGGAAAGCTTTTGGGATGCCAGTGCTTTTCCCATGGAAAGGATTTTAACTTTGCGGAATTGTGCTTTTTGACTGGACTTCATTGGTGGATCCTCCTTCCGGAAGTTTTAAGGGGAGTTTTCGCTCTACCCGTTTCATTTTTTTGCCTGGTTCCCATGTGTAGGGTTGAAAGGTGATCTCTGGCAAAAGGAACCCCTGGTCTTGGGCCAGGTATTGAAATTCTTTTTGCACTTGCTTTTTTCCGGACTCTGTCAGATGGGCATGGATTATGATTTTCCCGTCTGTATCTTGCACGGCACGGTAATCCCCGAGGTGCGTTTCCTGTGCGCAGGCGAACAGGAAGCATCTCCGGATAAAGTCAGGGAATACCTGCTTTATGGTCCCGTCGGGACTTTGAAACTGGAATATATCATCCTCCCTGCCTTCAATTTTTTCCAGGGCAAGGAAAGGGCTTTTGCAGGGGCAAGGTTTTTTTCTTTCTATTAATATATCATTTAGGCGGTAACGGATAACGGGCTGGGCTTTTCGGCAAAAGTCTGTGACAATAGGGATAAAACGGTGCCCATCCAAATATTCCCGTTCAATCGACACGATGTCTTCATTTAAATGTAATGTCCCGTAAGGACAGGTGGTTGCCAGGCACCCTTCTGTACATTGATATACTTGATGGATAACCTTTAAGCCAAATGCCTTTTTCAGGCGGGCTTCATCTTCCTTTTCCAACACTTCTGCGATGGAAATTACAATTTGGGGGAAGATGGCCAGCCGCCCCGTTGCCTTTTCACCGGCCAGCATAAGCAACAGGGACGGTTGCCCTACTAAAATCTGCGGGCATATTTCCTCCAAGCGGTGCCGATGTGTGCCAAGGTCCTGGTACAAGTCAAAAAAATGGAATCGGATTTGCCTGGAGCGGACGGCTTCGTATAAATTGCTGTCAGCCCGCATAAAAAAGGCAATGGAGCAAGAGGTGAAAAGGTTATTGGGAAGGAATTTTGCCAATATATAGCCGGCCCACTGGTTTTTTTCATGGTCGGAAACCAGGAAAATTCCACGGTTTCCGGAGGTTCCTGAGCTTAACCCTACGGTAACGCCTTTTAATTTGGGGGCAAAATCCCGGTTTTTTTCTGCTTTTATGGCAAAAGCTTCCGCCTCTTCCCGGCAGATCCCCACTGTATTTAATTTCGAGAAGTTTTTCATCATAAAAGGTTTATCAGCAA
Source organism: uncultured Lachnospiraceae bacterium (assembly GCA_910584845.1). Taxonomy (GTDB): domain Bacteria; phylum Bacillota; class Clostridia; order Lachnospirales; family Lachnospiraceae; genus Brotaphodocola. The sequence continues at coordinate 341,802 of CAJUDH010000001.1, read as the reverse complement.
CGGGATATTGATCCAGCTGTTTCATCCCGTGGTATAAAGGGGAATATTTTGCCACATATTTTAGGTGTTTTTTGATTTTTTTGTTTTGCCATCGTTCCAGTGATTTCCGGCTGGTAAATGGACGGCCATATTTATAATGCAGGTAGTATAGGAATACTTTAAACGGGTCAGCTGGCATGTTTTCCCTCCCTTTTTTTGTCCTGCCGGAGAAAAGTAGCGGCGTAAATGCTTGTTAAAGGTAAAGGGCCCATTGCCCTATTTTGTGGAAGGTGCCCTTTTTGTACCGGCTCATGGCTGAACCAGATGTGGATCTGGGGATAATCCTGTTTTAATTGGCAAATTTGCCGAAGTGTATCCTGATATTGGGAAAAATCCTCTTGGAGGGACCGGGGGAGCCAACGCATGTGCCGGGTTGAGCTTATAAGGTCATTGCCCCAACAGGCATCTGCCGCCAAAAACAGGTTTTTGTCAGGGATCCATAACCCCAGCTGCCCTTTGACATGGCCGTCCAGCCTTACACCGATGATGCTTCCGTCCCCCAATAAATCATAAACCTGTTCAAAATAGGAACAGAGGAAGTGGCGGTAAAGTTGGTTTTTGGGCAGGGACTTGCGGATTATGCAGCTTTTATGGGGGAGAAGCCCCTTGTCCATCAGCATACGGGCTTTGGGGTTTTCCAGCCTGTCCAAGGTTTCCTTGAAAGCCACCAGCCGGTAGCCGGGAAACTGGGAAAGGCCGCCTATATGGTCAGGATGGGCATGGGATAATAAAATAGTTTTTATGGATTCTGGCCGGATGCCGTCGGCCTGCAATTGCCGGCATATCGTTTGGCGGGGGTTCAAGGTTACGGGGTTTAACAGCCGGTATAATATTAAAAAGGGCCTTTGTTGAAAAATCTGTTCCGAGTATCCGGTATCGTATAGGAGGTTTCCCAGTTTTTTATGATGGATCCAAAAGGCAGTGGCTGGGAATTGACGTTTTTCCCAAGGCCGGCGCCGGAATGCAAAAACCAAATTGTTGGTGCAATAGCCACAGGCATATGGTTTCACTTGGGTTACCAGGGCAGGCCCGTTTTCTGCAGCAAAGGTTTTTTTAGGGCTATGCCTGGGTTTTCCGGCCTTCTTTCTAAACAGGGCGTTTTTCCGGGATGTTTGACAGGCGTTTTCTTTCCACCATTTTCCGTATTCGCCAATGGATTCTGCCAGGGTCTTTTCCGGTTCGTATTTAAGGGTTTCCCGGGCCCGTTTTATATCCAAAGTCTGTGCGAATGCCAAAGTACAAACGGTATAGCGGGTCAATGGAGGCTCTCCAGATATGTGGAGGATGAGGTACGCCCATTCGAAAATCTTTGCCAGGCAATACAATACGGGGAACGGGAGGTTCCGGTAACGGGGGGGTTCCCCTGCGGCATCCAGAAACTGTTCCAAACGTATTTGGAAGGGGGCGGGCTCCCCATTGGTGATATTAAATGCCTGTCCCTGTGCTCCCTGGGCGGTCATGGCCAATTCGCAGGCTAAGGCCGCATTTTCCACACTGGTCAAATCCACCAGGTTGTTGCCATTTCGAAAGAGGGGGATGCCAGTTTGCCGGTTGGCCCGCATTAACCGGGGGACCAGGCTGGTATCGCCGATTCCGATCAGGCCTCGGGGGCGTAAAATTACCGTCTCCAGCCCTCTTTTGTTCCAACGGCGGATTTCCCGTTCGGCCATCAATTTGGATTGGATATAATAATTTAGCATGTTTTTTCGGGGCGCCTGTTCTTCCCGGATAGACAGCCTGTCGGCTTTTTCGCTGTAAATGCTGGGGGAAGACACATAAACCAGCCGCTTGATTTTATTTTGATAGCATAATTTGGCCACCAGCGCAGTGCCTGCTACATTGGTCTGATAGAAATCGTCCCATGTCCCCCATACCGAAGACAAGGCCCCGGCATGGATCACGAAACGGGCGTCTTGAAAATAACGGGCACATTGGGATTCGTCAGTGAAATCTCCCCGGCAAAACACAGCCCCCAGTTTTTCCAGATACCGGCCTTTGTCCCGGTTCCGGCCTAATGCAAGGACGCGGTATTTTCCGGTTAACCTTCGTACCAGATATTCGCCCAAAAATCCGGTGGCTCCTGTCACCAATACCGTATCTTTGGAAGGGTTCGGATAATCCTCCATTTGTTTTCAGCCCCTTTCTTTGGCTATCGTTTTGTCTTGGCATTTTTGATATGGATTGTAGATTGAATTATTTTGCTGATTTTTAGTGTTTTTTTGGGAAAACACCCCACTTTTTTCAATATTAAAATTGATATTTGCCGGTTTATCCCCACTATTGTGAAATACTGGCGTCTCCCCCGCTTTGCCGGCTGACGGTGGATCCGGTATCCTTTGCCCCGGTTACTTGCCTGGATTTTACGGTTTTCCTTGCCGCCAATGGATGTGGCTACCGGGCCAGGTTTGCCTATGGGCAGATATGCTGCAGGTTTTGCCCACATCACGGGAAAACACAGACGGCACAATCTGGGCGCCTTAAGGGTTTTGCCGGTTATAATCTAGGAAGCACGCAAGGTAGTATCGTGGGCAGAGGAAAGGTTACGGCAATGGACCGGGAGGGGTTTGCGGAAGGCAACATCGGCGAATGAGCCATAGTGCCCGGTTAATATGTAGGGACGTCATTTCCTGCTGCCATGTTTTGTCCCAGGTATCTTTAAGGCGTATGGTTTCTTGGGCTTCCTGGTAGAGGCTGGCCGGATTCTTGAGTATTTTTCCGAACCCCATTTTTTCAAACTGCCTCGCGTTTAAAAATTGTTCGCCCTGTTGTGGGCATAGCAGGCATGGGACACCATGGGAAAGGGCTTCGTGGATACTGTTGACTCCCCCGGCCGTAATGAAAAGGGACGCTCTTGGAAAAATTTCTGCCTGGTTGACAAAAGGGCGGACAATGAAATTAGGGGGGAAACGGATAGGGGCCGTCCCGGCTTTTCCATCCCATACCAATATAACCGGGCAGTTAGCGGTGTGTTTGCCGCCGCCTTTTTCGGGGCCACCCCGGGCTTGGCCAAACTGCCGTACCAGCTCCCGTACCAGCATAGGGTCCTGATTGAAGACAGTCCCCAGGGAAACATAAATAAAAGGTTTGTCCGGGCAGGCAAAATCATTGGCTTCTATGATATGGCGATGAGAGGCCAAGGGGCCTAAAAACAGGTAATCGTTCCCGAAACTCTTTCCTCCTGGCTGAAACCGCCGGGAATATCCCATTAAATTGTAAGTGCCTTTATTCATCAGGACCGGAAGCAGACCTAATTTTTTTAACGGGTAACGCCGCTTTAACTGAAACCTAAGCCGCATAGCGGGGAGGATTTCCCCGGTATGTGAGAGGAAATCTCCGGAGAACCCCCTGGCATAAGCAAAGAATCCGTTTCCTTTCGGCCAATGGATGGCGGCGATGCTGTAAAAGCTGAAAGAGGGCAATGAAAGCATGTCGCTGATCGCCCTTCCCCATAGCGCCAGTGATTCAAAAATAACCCCACAAGGGAGGATCTTTTTGGCATCCTTTAAAAGGGCCGGAAGCATTTCTTGGGTATATTGCAAAATCAGGCGATAGAGCTTTAAGATTTTTTTCCCGTCGGTCAAATCCAGTGTTTCTTGGCAGATGGGGTAAGGGCGGTAGAGGCACCCATTGGCTTCGATTGCCATGCGGAAGGTTTCCGTAGAATAATATATGACAGGCACCCCGGTTTTTGCCAGGCGCCCGGCCAGGTATAGGTTGGAATAGACATGGCCATAAGCAGGGATTCCGTAAAAAAGCACTACATTTTTTTTCATAAGCCGCCTTTCCTGGTTTGGGATTGATTGGCGAATAGCCTTTGTGGGGCGGGATACGTTCCCACAAGGCTATTGTACAGCAAAGGCGAAAGCCAGGGAAGGTTCCATTTATCACTTTGTTTGTGACAAATGTCATTTTTATAAAAGGCACCCAGGTTTTCACCGGGTAAAGATCCAATCTTCCCCTAATACAGTTGGATTTTTTTCCGTTTGCCCGAACCGGCCGGAAAAGCGTTTCCGGCGCCACAACGCCGTGTTGCCACGGTTATTAAAAATTTATAAATACCAATTCCCATGGCAACCTTTCCTTTTCTGACAATGATCTATCATCGTAAATTTTATTCTTGTGCCCATAATAAAGATTAGTTCCGAAAAGATTTTTGTAACTGGCATAGAGTCATTTTGCGGGTGCATGGATTTTTTTCGAAACAATCTCTTGGCATTTGGGTTTAGTAGCCAGGAAAAATAGGATGAAACGGAAAGGAGAGTTTTATGATGAGTTCTTGTGCTTGTGAAGCGGCTCCGGCTTCTTGTGGATGCGGAGAAAAGCTGCCGGCGCCTTCGTCTGAAGCAGGGCTGGTAATTGCGATGGCTACGGTCCCCATGCAGCGGTGGGAAGTCCTCTATGATGCGGCCATTTCGATAAAAAAGGGGACGGTGTTTCCTTGTTTGGACAAACCATTCTATAAGAATGGAGGTGGGGTCCTTGGCTAACCGCGCACAATTGCTGGAAGAAATCCAACAGACCAGCTTTCAGGTGGATGACCTGACTTTGTATCTGGATACCCACCCTTTAGACCAGGAAGCCTTGGATGCTTTTGCCCAAGCCAATCATTTACGGTATCAACAAATGCAGAATTATGCCCGGGAATTTGAGCCGTTGGCCCCGTCTATGGTCTGCCCGGATACCAATAACGAGACGGGGTCTTATAGTAAATATCCGGGGCAACGGCATTTTACCTGGTCGGATGGACCGTTGCCTTGGGACAATCAAGGAGGTGCCTAGTATGTGGACTTATGAAAAACGGCTGCAATATCCAGTCAATATTAAAAAAACCTGCCCAAAAACCGCTTCTCTGGTCATCAGCCAATTCGGCGGGCCTGACGGGGAACTGTCCGCTTCCATGCGTTACCTTTCCCAACGGTATACCATGCCTTGTAAAGAAATAGCCGGGCTGTTGACGGACATTGGCACAGAAGAACTGGCCCATTTGGAGGTCATTTGCGCCATTATTTACCAGTTAACTAAAAACATGAAGGCGGAGGATGCTAAGGCCGCAGGGTTTGATGCCTATTATATCGACCATACGGTCGGCATCTGGCCGAACGCGGCGGCCGGCGTACCTTTTAACGCATGTGAATTCCAGTCGAAAGGGGATGTTTTTGCAGACCTGTTTGAGGATTTGGCTGCAGAACAAAAGGCCCGGACCGTATATGAAAACCTGATCCGGGTTATTGATGACCCAGATGTGCTGGAGCCCCTGAAGTTTTTGCGTGAACGGGAAGTGGTGCATTTCCAGAGGTTTGGGGAAGCACTGGAAAAAACAAAGGCAAAATTGGATGAGAAGAACTTTTATTATTTTAACCCGGAATTTGATAAACAATTTGTAAATGCTTGATTTTATAAAGGAGAAATTCGGCCATTTGCGAAAGGGAGGCGTGGCTTTCGGGAAGGCCTAATGATAGAAAATAAAATGGTTATCCTGTGCCGCCCTATAAAGGGACGGTAATGGATATTTTCCTGGCATAGGGACAAACCACGGCAAGGGCGATAGGCCCTGCCGTGGTTTGTCCCCGTTAAAAGGTATTGGCCTGGGTTAGGGGCATTGGGCGGTGGCGGTCAAACTTTTGCCGTCAGGGGCTGTGTCAATAACTATGGGCTGGCCTTGGCTTATGTTTCCTTCAAGGATAATACGCGCCGCCAGGGTTTCTACATGTTTTTGCAGGAACCGGCGCAGTGGGCGGGCGCCGTAAGAGGGGTCATAACCATGGCCTGTGATGAAAGCTTTGGCCGGGGCGGTCAGCCGGATTTCCAAATCCTTCTCTGCCAGCCGGTGGTTCACGTCGGCAACCATCAGGTCTACGATACGTGAAATATTATCTTTTGTCAATGGCTTGAAAAGGATGGTTTCATCTAGGCGGTTCAAAAATTCCGGCCGGAAATGTGCACGTAGTTCATTCATAACCATTTGCTCTGCCTGAGGCAAAACGGAACCGGATTCATCTATGCCGTCCAACAGGTAATGGGATCCGATGTTGGAGGTCATAATGAGGATCGTATTTTTAAAATCCACGGTTTTACCGGTGGAATCTGTGATCCGGCCGTCGTCCAGCACTTGAAGGAGGACGTTAAATACGTCAGGATGCGCCTTTTCTACCTCGTCAAACAAGACTACCGAATAGGGCTTGCGCCGTACCGCTTCTGTCAGCTGGCCCCCTTCGTCATAGCCTACATATCCTGGGGGGGCGCCGATGAGCCTGGCAACAGAGTGTTTTTCCATATATTCGCTCATATCAATGCGCACCATATTGTTTTCGTCATCAAAAAGCGCCTCTGCCAAAGTTTTGGCCAACTCAGTTTTGCCGACACCAGTGGGGCCCAGGAACAAGAAAGAGCCGATGGGCTTTTTTGGGTCTTTGATCCCGGCTTTGGAACGGAGTATGGCTTCGGTTACTTTTTCCACCCCTTCGTCCTGGCCCACCACCCGCTGGTGTAATACCTGATCCAAATGGAGGATGCGGCTACGCTCGCTTTCGTTTAATTTACTGACCGGGATCCCCGTCCAGCGGGATATGATACGGGCGATCTCTTCATCAGTAACGCTTTCGTGTACCAGGCTCAGATCCTGGTTTTTAACTTTTTCTTCTTCTGCTTCCAACTCTTTTTGCAATTGGGGAAGTCTGCCATACTGCAATTCCGCTGCTTTATTAAGGTCATACTGTTGCTGGGCCAGGGCGATGTCCCGGCCGATTTGTTCGATTTCCTCCCTCAGTGAAGATAGCCGGTCCACAGAAGCTTTTTCGTTTTCCCATTGGGCTTTGCTGCTGGCGAATTGGTCATGGAGCTCCGCCAGGTTTTTCTGTAATTCTTGCAGCCGTTCCTGGCTTAGCCGGTCGGTTTCTTTCTTTAAGGCAGTCTCTTCAATTTCCATCTGCATGATTTTGCGGGATAATTCGTCCAGTTCCATGGGCATGGAATCCAACTCTGTTTTTATCAGGGCGCAGGCTTCGTCTACCAGGTCGATGGCCTTATCCGGGAGGAAACGGTCCGTAATGTAGCGGTCAGAGAGTACAGCAGATGCTACCAGCGCCGAATCCGTGATCTTTACGCCATGGAATACCTCATAGCGGTCTTTGATGCCGCGCAGAATGGAAATGGTGTCCTCCACGGTAGGCTGGGCCACGGTTACCGGCTGGAAGCGGCGTTCAAGGGCGGCATCTTTTTCTACATATTTTCGATATTCGTCTAAGGTAGTGGCGCCAATGCAATGCAGTTCGCCCCGGGCCAACATGGGCTTTAGCAGGTTGCCGGCATCCATGGCGCCATCGGTTTTTCCGGCCCCCACGATAGTGTGCAGCTCGTCGATAAACAGGATAACCTGGCCTTCACTCTTTTTCACTTCTTCCAATACGGCTTTTAGCCGTTCTTCAAATTCCCCGCGGTATTTGGCTCCGGCCACAAGGGCCCCCATGTCCAGGGCAAACAATTTCCGGCCTTTCAGCCCTTCCGGCACGTCGCCCCGGACAATACGCTGGGCCAGGCCTTCCACAACGGCGGTTTTCCCCACGCCAGGTTCCCCGATCAATACCGGGTTGTTTTTTGTTTTCCGGGAAAGGATCTGGATCACGTTGCGGATTTCCCCGTCCCGCCCGATGACCGGGTCAAGTTTTTGGGAACGGGCCCGTTCTACCAGGTCGTATCCATATTTTTCCAATGTATCATAGGTAGCTTCCGGGTTGTCGCTTACTACCCTTTGGTTGCCCCGCACCGTGGAAAGGGCCTGTAAAAAGCTGTCCCGGTTAATGCCGTGCTGCCGGAACAGTTCTTTCATGGTTTTGCCTGCCTGTTTGACCATGGCCAGGAAAATGTGCTCAACCGACACATATTCGTCACCCATCAACCGGGATTCGTCCTCGGCATGGATTAAAACCTGGTTCAGGCCGCTGCTGATATAGACTTGGCCGCCGCTGACTTTAGGCAAGGCCGCCAGTTTTTGCTCTGCCTCGCCTAAAATGAGTTCTTTTGAAATGCCCATTTTGGTCAGCAGCTTTAAAATCAGGCTGTCGTCCAGGGTGAGGAGGCTATAAAATAAATGTTCTTGTTCTATCTGCTGGTTTCCATATTCGTAAGCCAGTTTTTCACAATTTTGAACGGCTTCCAGAGATTTTTGGGTAAATTTGTTTATATTCATAAAATTCCCTCCTTTCGGGGCAGGTGAGAAAGCAGTTTGTTTTGTTCTATACGAAATATAACACATATTGTTAGCACTGTCAAGCGGTGAGTGCTAAAAATATGGATTTCAGGCCGGCCTTGGTGTGCAGGCGGCCGGGCAGGGGGAAGAAAGTTAATTGCCTGCAAATAAAAAATCGTGTATAATGTTTTTATAACAAGTGTGTTCCTCCCCTTAAAGGATGTGCGGAACATAATTATTTTATAAGGCAGGTAAAAGGAGCTTTATGAAACACTCTCTTTATTTAAAATTTATATTGGGGTATCTTCTTTTCGGCTTACTGGGTTTTACCGCCATTGCCTCTTGTTCTTACCAGATGATGTATGATAATTTCCTGAAATCAAAAACAGAGGCAATGTATGACGAGGCCAATTCCATTGCCAGTTCCTATAGCAGCATCTATCAAGGCAAAAAACAAGATTTGAATGCTGCCTATCCGCAGCTGCTGGCTGTGGCCCAATTTTTAAAGACGGAAATCTGGGTCATTAACCGCCAGGGCATCATTGTAGTAGACAGTGACCGTTCCTCCCGCTCCGGTACCGTGATTGAAAACTTTGACCCCACAGATACGGGAAACCGCCCTTATTGGGAAGGGGATTACTATGGGCTGTTCCCTTATGACGTAGTAAGTGTGTCTGCCCCCATTACCGGCAATTACAATACATACGGCTATGTGCTGGTGCATCTGCCCATTTCCCAGATCCAGGATGAGGCCAATAAAGCCCTCAATATCGTGTATTTGACTGCCTTGATGATTTATGTGCTGTCACTGGTTATTTTGCTGGTGTTTACGACTACGGTGTATTTTCCCCTGAAAAAAATTACAGAAGGGGCAAACCAGTATGCTGCGGGGAATCTGACCTACCAGATCGATTTAAAAACCCATGACGAAATGGGGTATTTGGCAGCTACGTTAAATTATATGTCCGGGGAATTAAATAAGATGGAAGAATACCAGAGGACTTTCATTGCCAATGTTTCCCATGATTTCCGTTCCCCCCTCACTTCGATTAAAGGGTATTTGGAAGCCATTATTGACGGGACGATTCCGCCGGAAATGTATGAAAAATACCTGACCCGGGTGATTGCGGAGACCGACCGGCTAAACAAACTGACACAAGGCATGCTGACCCTAAATACCTTAGACAGTAAAGGGTATTTATCCCGCAGCAATTTTGACATTAATCGGGTGGTCAAGGATACGGCGGCCTCTTTTGAAGGGACGTGTAATGCTAAAAACATTAATTTTGACCTGACTTTTTCGGATAATATCCAGATGGTGTATGCAGATTTGGGAAAAATCCAGCAAGTGCTATATAACCTGATTGACAATGCGATTAAATTCAGCCATCCAAACTCTACCATTTATATCCAGGCTTTTATCCAGTATGAAAAAGCGTTTGTCTCGGTAAAAGATAAGGGGATTGGCATCCCCAAAGACAGTGTGAAAAAGATTTGGGAACGGTTTTATAAAACCGATTTGTCCCGGGGGAAGGATAAAAAAGGGACGGGGCTGGGGTTGTCGATTGTAAAGGAAATCATTCAGGCCCATGGGGAAAACATTGATGTAATTACTACCGAAGGCGTGGGGACGGAGTTTATTTTTTCTTTGCCCCGGTCAGGCAGCACATCGCTGCATTAATCCACAAGGCTGTGGCGCCGGGCTTTTGGCCCGGATGTGTGTTTCTGAAACCATGATGGAATAAGGCGGGACATAAAAGGAGGGGCGATATGAAAAACAGGAAACGGGCGGTAGGCGGTAGGGGCCATATGGCGGCCTGGTGCGGCCTTGCTGCTTTATGCTGGGCTATGGCCCTGTGCAGCGTGGCCCGGGGGGCACAAGGGCGGACAAAGGTCACAGAGGTCAACCTCCATATTCAATCTACGATTCAATCTGGAAGCAGTAACGGGGAAGTTTTGATTACCCCCGGCGGCGCTTACGATGTTGGGGAAGTGGCTATCCTTAATGGCAGCCAGGATTGGACCGGGGGCATGGTACCGCAGGTTTCTGTGGAATTGCATGCCAAGGAAGGGTATTACTTTGGCGCTACAGGGAAAGGGATGTTTACCTTTTCAGGGGACAAGGCTTCTTATGTAAGTTCCCGGAGGAAAGACAACAATGCCACATTGGTTTTGCGGTTTAAAATGGGGAAATTGGAAAACGGGGATCTGACGGTTACCGGCGCCTGCTGGATTGGCTCTGACGGCAACGCAGCCTGGGACAAAAACCCAAATGCCCACTATTATCAGGTAAAGCTCTATCGGGAGGGTTCCTCCGTCACCTCGATCCGGACCTCCAATGAAAACGAGTATGATTTTGCGGAAAGCATTACCCGGCGGGGCGATTATTATTTTGAAGTCCGGGCCGTAGGGGGCGGATCGGAAAAAGGGGAGTGGGCGAGTTCCGATTCCTGGTATGTATCTTCGGAAGATGTAAAAGGTTTGGGCGGCTATGGCTATGGGCCGGGAGGGCAGGAAGATCCCAGCCATGGCCCTGGCGTTTCCCAATCTTATGAAGACAGCAGCCATGGCCCCGGGGCAAAAAACGGCGATTCCGGAGGCCCCGGCATCAGCACCAGGTTTGGCGCCCACTGGTGTTTCGACCAGAAAGGCTGGTGGTTCCAATACCCGGACAATACATACCCCTATAATTGCTGGCAATGTATTGACGGCAGATGGTATTGCTTTAACGAATCGGGGTATCTTCGCTATGGATGGGTGCATTGGGAAGGAAAATGGTATTATTGCGGTCCGGACGGGGCTTTGATGGCAAATGCCTGGACGCCGGATGGGTATTATGTGGGCCCGGACGGTGTGTGGGTACCTTAAATATGTGAGGATGAAAACGGTAGGGGTAAAAAAACACGGCGGGGCCGCAGGAATGCGGCACTGCCGTGCCTTTTTATCAGGATAGAAATCTATGCATAACTGCCGGACAAACGGGCATGGCCGGAGGTTCAGGCATTATGCCATAATATCAATATAGTCCCCTAAGCCTGGTGTGGCGGCTTTCTCCATCATCTGGGTTAAGGCTTCGCCGGTTTGTTCTGCGGTATCCAAAACTTTTTCCATCAGGGCCATGCTTATGTTTACGCCTAACGTGCCCCTTGATATAGTAGCTGACATGGCGGCTATATCCATAAAATCACCTCTTTTCGTTTTCTTCCATTATAGCAGGAAGGGAATAAAAATGCAAATATATTAACGTTTTACTTCGAATTTATATCCGATTCCCCATACGGTAGCCAAGGCCCAGTTGGCATGGTCTTTGATTTTGGCCCGCAGGCGTTTGATATGGACGTCTACAGTCCTGGTATCTCCGATATACTCATATCCCCAGATATGGTCCAGCAGCTGTTCCCGGGTAAAGACTTGATTGGGGGACGAGGCGAGGAAATATAAAAGTTCCAGTTCCTTTGGCGGCATTTCTACTGATTCGCCCCGGTAGGTTACGGAATAATTGGTTAGATTTACAATCAAGTCCGGGTATTCCACATATTCGCCCTTTTGATCCGACCGGGGAAGGGCCGGAGGCGGTGTGGCCTGGTAACGGCGCAACACGGCCTTTACCCGGGCTACCAGTTCCTTGGAGTCAAAAGGCTTGATAATATAATCGTCGGCGCCCAGCTCCAGCCCCAGGACTTTATCAAAAATTTCCCCTTTGGCACTTAGCATAATGATGGGTACCTGGGAAGAGGTGCGCACTTCCCGGCAGACTTGATAGCCGTCAATGCCAGGCAGCATCAGATCCAACAGGATTAGGTTTGGCTGGAATTTGGAAAAAACCAAAAGCGCCGCTTCGCCATCATGGACAATCTTTGTTTCAAAGCATTCTTTTGCCAAATAAAGGGAAATGAGCTCAGCAATATTTTCGTCATCATCTACGATTAAAATCCGTTGCTTTTCAGCCATTTTCCGTTCTCCTTTTTATGCCTTGCTTTTATGCTATTTAAAAACAACAATGGTAACGCCTGCGTCGCCTTCGCCAAATTCGGCCAAGCGGAATTCTTTGACGGATTTGACCTTTTTCAGGTGTTTGTGGATACCGGCCCGTAATGCGCCGGTGCCTTTGCCATGTACCACCCGGACTTGCTGCAGATGGGCGATACAGGCATCGTCCAGATATTTATCCAGTTGGGGGATGGCTTCGTCTACGGTCATTCCCAACAGGTTGATTTCCGGGGATACAGACCGGGATTTGGACATTTTAATGCCGCTTCCGCCAGACCCCTTTTGCCGTCCCCCCAAGCCCGGGCCGGATACGGATTCTTCGTGGATAAGTTCTAAATCACGGATATTTACCTGGGAACGGAGGATGCCCATTTGGACGAAAAGGTTGCCTTTGGCATCGGGAAGGGAGCTGACCGTCCCTTTCTGGTTCATAGATAGCACCCGCACCCCTTGGCCGATTTGTAAAGTTTTGGGGTTGACGGCTTTGCGGGGCCGTGGTTCCTGGTTTAAGGTGAGGCGGCTTTCTACCTTTTTTAAATTGTCCCGGAGTTTCCCCCGTTCGGCCTCCAGCGCTCGGGCATCCACGCCGGAAGCCGAGGCAAGCTTATTAATATTTTTGATGGTGCGGTCTGCCGTTTCTTTGGCCTCCCGTAAAATTTTCTGGGCTTCCTCAGTGGCGGCGCGGATCAGCTTTTCTTTTCGCTCATCCAGCCGTTCTTCCTTTTGTTCCAGCCGGGCTTTCAGGCGGGAAACTTCTGCCTTATAGGATTGGATCTGTTCCTGTTCCTGCTCAATGGTCCGGCGGCTGTCTTCCAGGTGGCTTATGATGTCTTCAAAAGTTTCGTCCTCCGACTCAATCCGGCTTTTGGCATCTTCAATCAAATAGTTTGGCAACCCCAGCTTTTGGGAGATGGCGAAAGCGTTGCTTTTCCCCGGGATCCCGATGAGCAGCCGGTAAGTAGGGCGCAACGTCTGTACATCGAATTCGCAGCAGGCGTTTTCCACCCCTGCTGTCCCAAGGGCATATAGTTTCAGCTCGCTGTAATGGGTGGTAGCCATAGTCCGGCATTTCATGTTATGCAGAAAATTCAGGATGGCCATGGCCAGGGCGGCACCCTCCGTCGGGTCGGTACCGGCGCCCAGCTCGTCGAAAAGGCACAGGGAACGGCTGTCCGCCTTCCCTAAAATATCGACAATGTTGGTCATATGGGCGGAAAACGTGCTTAAGCTTTGCTCAATGCTTTGTTCGTCCCCAATATCGGCAAATACCTGTTCAAATACAGCCAGTTGCGACCCCTCGAAAGCCGGGATATGCAAACCGGCCTGTCCCATCAGGGTAAATAGGCCTACTGTTTTTAGGGAAACCGTTTTACCGCCGGTATTGGGCCCGGTGACAATCAACAAATCGAAAGCGTCCCCCAGCCAGACGGTAATGGGGACGACTTTTTGGGGATCCAGCAAGGGATGGCGCCCTTCTTTAATGTGGATCCGCCCTTCTTGGTTAAAGGTTGGTTCGCTGCATTTGTAATGGCGGGACAAAGCAGCTTTGGCGAAGACAAAATCCAAATGGGCCAAAATATCCAGATTGGAGGCCAACGGTTGGGTATATGGGGCCAGCCGGGCGCTTAAGTCAGCCAGCACAGCCTCGATTTCTTTTTGTTCCTGAATCTCTAAAGAACGCAATTCGTTATTCAGCTGGATGATAGCCATGGGCTCCACAAAAAGGGTGGATCCAGTGGCAGACTGGTCATGGACCATGCCGGATACCTGGTTTTTGTATTCCGATTTGACCGGCAGGCAATAGCGCCCGTCCCGCATGGTAATCACAGCATCTTGTAAATAGGTGCGGTTAGAATTCAAAATATTGTTCAGCTGGGTATGGATTTTGTCGTTAATGCCTTTCATTGAGCGGCGTACCCGGCGTAATCCGGGGCTGGCGTCGTCACTGATTTCTTCTTCCGAAAGGATGCAGCGTTTTACCTCGTTGTTAACCGGGGTAAGGGGTTCCAATTCCCGAAACATCCCGTCTAAGGAATCGTCCTCGTATTCTTCCGATTCCTCGTGGCGGCCATAAGCCTTTGCGCGGGCAGCGACGGTCAGCACAGAACTGATAGACAGCAATTCCGGGATGCCAAGGGAGCTGCCGATTTCCAAGCGTTTTAAGCTGTCGCGGATATCTCGTATGCCTGCCAGGGACAGGTTGCCTTTGAAACGGATACGGGTGACGGCGTCGCTGGTTTCCTTTTGGGAACGGAGGATTTGGCCATAATCTGTAGACGGAGCCAAATTACGGCAAAGCAATTTGCCAGGGGCCGATGCGGCATATTCGGTAAGCTGGCTGATAATTTTCTGATATTCTAAAGTTTTACAAGCTTTTTGGTTCATGGTTATCCTCATTTTTTCAATCTTATTTTTTGATTATATCATATTTCTTCCCTGGGGAAAAGCCACATTTTTCTTGCACATTTGTGAGAAGGACCTTATAATAGGGATAAGCCTTTTGGGGAAACGGACCTATCTGGGATGGGGATATCTTTCATAGGGTCCGCCATGGGACGGGAGTTTTCGGAGGCAATTCACATAGGGAGGAGGTTCGTGATGCCAAAGGTACATGAGCCCCCAAAAGAACCGGGGGAGAAGCGGAATTTTATAACGGAAAAAATTGTGAGGCCGTCTTGGACAAAACGGCGGCTGGCACAATGTGGATTGCTGTTGGTTTTGTCTGCCGTACTGTTTGGGGTGATAGCAGCCGTAAGCTTTGCCATTTCTTATCCATGGGCGGTCCGGCAGTTTGGGGAGCCGCCTCCTGAGGAATCCCTCATTTCGATACCCAAGGATGATCCTACGGAGGAGGAAACCGAGGCGGAGACAGCCAGGCAGCCGGAGACACAGGCAGTAAGCCTGCCTTTTGAGGATGTGGTCCGTACCGCCATTTCCAATTACCATTACACGGTGGACGACCTCAATGATATGCTGGGCAGCCTGCGCATCCAGGTGCAGAAAATGTCCAGGGGCCTGGTGGTTGTGCATTCGGTCCAGCAGGAAACGGACTGGTTTGACAATCCGGTAGAAACCACAACCCTTTACTCGGGGGCAATTATTGCCGCAACCAGCCAGGAACTTTTGGTATTGACGCCAGAAGCCGCTATCGAACAGGCAGATTCCATAAAAGTGACTTTTGCCAACGGGGTTGAAGTGGGGGGCAGGATCAAGCAGAGGGATACCCTTTCGGGTATGGCGATTGTTGCCGTCAACACCGGCGATATGGACGAAGCCACGCTGAAAGTGGCGGAACCGGTTGCCTTGGGTAATTCTTATATGGTGCGGGAAGGGGATTTAGTGGCCGCCGTGGGCAGCCCGGCAGGGGTGGCCCATTCCGTAGATTATGGTTTTGTATCCTATATCAAAAAAAATGAGCAGATGGTGGATTTGGTAACCCATGTATTTTACAGCCGGGTTGGTGCGGATGCCAGCCAGGGGACATTTTTTGTGAACACCTCCGGGGAGCTGGTAGGCTGGGCCCTGGAGCCGGACCAGGAGGACGAGGGCGGGCATATGTCCAGGATCATGGGGATATCCGATTACAAAGGGATATTGGAAAAGTTGACAAATGGTTTAGGGGCGCCTTGCATTGGCGTGGAAGGGCAAGAGGTGTCAGACCTTATGGCCGAACGGGGGTTGCCCCGGGGCATTTATGTGTTGAATTCCGTTACGGACCGGCCGGCATATGATTCCGGAATCCAAAATGGCGATATTATCACCCGGGTGGACAACCGGGAAGTCATTACCATGAAAGATTTCCAAAATACGGTGGATAATTTGGAATGCGGCCAATTAATCCACGTAACTGTGCAGAGGAATGGCCCTGACCATTATGCGCAGCTGGAGTTTCAGTTGACGGTTGGCGCGAGGTAGCAGGCAAGGCCGGCGCTTTGGCAAGCCAAGGGACGGATTGGAACCGCAAGTGTTTGCCAGGCGCCAAGCCTTGCCTGGGATAAAGGCAAGAAAAGAGGACAGGAATGAAATATATTGACAGCTTGAGAGAGGGCATGCGTATTTCGGAAGTTTATCTGTGCAAGAGCAAACAGATAGCGCTTACCAAAGCAGGGAAAGAATATGGCCGGCTGATGCTGCAAGACAAAACCGGTACGGTAGATGCAAAGATCTGGAATTTGCATTCCCCGGGCGTGAGGAGTTTTGAAGCCATGGACTATGTGTGCGTGGATGCGGACGTGAGTGTATTTATGGGTGCGTACCAGCTGAACGTGGAACGGATCCGCAAAGCGGACGAAGGGGAATACGTGGCGGCAGACTACCTTCCCGTATCCACAAAGGACGTGGAGGAAATGTTTAAAGAGCTGCTGGGGCTTATTGCTACCATAAAAACCCCTTCCCTGAAAAAACTGGTAGACAGTTATTTTGTGGAGGACGGGGCGTTTGTGAAGGCTTTTAAATTCCACAGTGCGGCAAAGAGCGTCCACCATGGATTTGTGGGCGGGTTGCTGGAGCACACCCTTAGCGTGGCGAAAATGTGCGATTATTTTTCCCGGGCTTACCCTATGTTAAACAGGGACTTGCTGCTGGCTGCCGCCATATTCCATGATATTGGCAAAACAAAAGAATTGTCGGCATTTCCTGAAAATGACTACACAGACGACGGCCAGCTGCTTGGCCACATCATTATTGGCACGGAGATGGTTTCCCAACGGATCCGTTCGATCCCTGAATTTCCGGACCGTTTGGCGGCAGAACTGAAACATTGCATTTTGGCCCATCATGGGGAGCTGGAATATGGGTCGCCAAAAAAACCGGCGCTTTTAGAGGCCTTGGCTTTGAATTTTGCCGACAACGCAGATGCGAAGATGGAAACCATGATCGAGGCATTGCAAGGCGCTACAAGCC
This sequence comes from uncultured Lachnospiraceae bacterium, assembly GCA_910584845.1. Classification (GTDB taxonomy): domain Bacteria; phylum Bacillota; class Clostridia; order Lachnospirales; family Lachnospiraceae; genus Brotaphodocola. The sequence continues at coordinate 324,686 of CAJUDH010000001.1, read as the reverse complement.
ATTCGGGATGGCTGGGCTATAACCGGCTGTTGGAGACGAACATCCGCAGGACGACAGAAGAATAAGGAGAAACAGAGGGCTGCCGCAAAATTTTAATTATTGTCTTTAAAATTTTGCGGCAGCCCTCTTTAGGAGGTAGTTTGTGTATGCAAAGAATACAACTCATCTATGTAAAGTGTTTCGGCCTGCCTGCTTAAATCAGGAACCTGCAAGCCAGAAACAACGATTCGTTTGGCGAACCCGACAACGGTTGCGCGCTGTTTGCCATCGGGTTCTATATGTAAGGAATAACGGACCGTTGATCCATTACCATGATGCAATTCTTGGGTTGGTGTTTTCCGTAGCTGCATCATGGTTATATAATACAATAAAAATGTGTACAAAGTTTGTGTAATTTATAAAGGAATTCGAAAAAATACGAAGAAAATCTAACGTTTTCCCAAATAAAAATGGTCAAATATGGAAAAAGGCGGGGGAATCCGGAAATATGGATGGAGGCGGGGCGGCTATGGATAAGAAAAAAAATGAGGTGTTTCAAGTTAAGGTGGCAGATATTGGAGATAACGGAGAAGGCATCGGCAAGGCAGACGGGTTTACTTGGTTTATTAAAGACGCGGTCATTGGGGACTTGGTGGAAGCCAAAGTTACAAAAGTGAAAAAGTCTTATGGATATGCCCGCCTTATGCGTGTGCTGGAACCCTCCCCCTATAGAAGGGAACCTCTTTGCCCTAAGGCCCGCCGATGCGGCGGCTGCCAGCTTCAGGCTATGGACTATAAAAAACAGCTTTGTTTCAAGGAAAATAAAATCTGCAATAACCTAAGGAGGATCGGTGGCATCGGGAACCTGCAGATGGTAGACGAAAAGGGGGCTCCAAGGCAGGGGGATAACCGTGAAATAGGAAAAGGAGGCCCGCCCGTACTGGTTTACCCTATTTTGGGGATGGAAAAGCCGTGGCGTTACCGCAACAAAGCCCAATTTCCTTTTGGCCGGAATAAGGAGGGGGGCGTTATCACGGGGTTCTATGCCAGCCGGACCCATGTAATTATTGAAAACGAGGATTGCCTGTTGGGGGCAGCGGAAAACAAGGGGATTTTAGCTTGCATCCGGGCGTATATGGAGGAATACGGAATTTTGCCATACCATGAAGAAAGCCATACCGGGCTGGTGCGCCACGTATTTATCCGGAAAGCTTTCCGGACGGGCCAGATTATGGTGTGCCTGGTGGTCAACGGCAGGGTGGAAGAACTTACGGAGGCCGGCGTGCTGGTGGAGCGGCTGATTGGCCTGCCTTGTGGGGATTCCCGGATCGTTTCTGTTTCCTGCAACATTAACCGCGAACAGACAAATGTCATTATGGGCAAAGAGACGGTGGATTTATATGGCCCGGGTACTATTATTGATTATATAGGAGATATACAATACCGGATTTCGCCCATGTCTTTTTTCCAGGTAAACCCGGCGCAGACAGAGCGGCTTTACCATACGGTTATGGATTTTGCCCAATTGGCCGGCACGGAGACGGTTTGGGACTTATATTGCGGCATTGGGACGATTTCCTTGTTTTTGGCAAAAAAGGCCAGGATGGTTTACGGTGTGGAAGTAGTCCGGGAGGCCATAGAGGATGCCCGGGCCAACGCAGAACTCAACGGTATTGGCAATGTGGAGTTTTTTGCCGGAAAAGCAGAGGAGGTATTCCCGGAACAATATGGGCGTAAGCAGCTCCACGCCGATGTGGTTGTGGTAGACCCGCCAAGGAAAGGGTGCGATAAACTGTGTTTAGATACGATGATAAAGATGGCCCCGGAGCGGATTATTTATGTCAGCTGCGACCCGGCTACGCTGGCAAGGGATTTGAAATATTTGTGCGAAGCCGGGTACAGGGCGGAAAAGGTGAGGGCAATAGATATGTTTCCTTGGAGCGTCCATGTGGAGGCGGTTGCCTTGCTTTCCAAGGGGCAGGCCGGCTAAGGGAAGGAGGGGCCGGATCCTCTTCGGAGGCTGGAACGACAACCAGAATAAGCTGAAAAACCTGGAGGAAATCGGATTATGGAGAGGATGAGGATGGAGTCTGCCAATATGGCTGCAAAAAATATCGACAAGCTGGCGGCCCTTTTCCCTAACTGTATAACTGAGGCCCTAGACGAAAAACATAGCGCCCCAGGCCGGAAGGCATATAAAAGGGCCGTTAATTTTGAGCGGCTGCGCCAGATGTTATCTGACGAAGTGCTAGAGGGCGATGAGGCTTATGAGTTTACTTGGGTAGGAAAGAAAGCTGCTATAATGGAGGCAAATAAAGCCGTCCGGCTTACTCTTAGGCCCTATATTGACGAGAGCGTAGATTGGGGGCGTACAGGCAATTTGTATATTGAAGGGGATAACTTAAGCGTATTAAAGCTGCTTCAAGAAAGCTATCTTGGCGCAATAAAAATTATCTACATAGACCCCCCTTATAATACCGGTAAGGATTTTATATATAGAGACAATTTCCGGGTGGGCCAGGAGGACTATAAGGAGGCAATGGGCGTCTATGACGAAAACGGGGATAAACTTTTTCTAAATCCGGAAAATGCAGGAAGGTTCCACTCGGATTGGTGTTCCATGATGTATGCAAGGCTTTTAATTGCCAGGAACCTCCTTACAGACGATGGGGTAATCTTTATTTCCATTGACGACCACGAGAACGCGGACCTCGTAAAAATATGCAATGAGATTTTTGGGGAATCCTGTTTTGTATGTTCTGCCGTCTGGCGCTCTTCAGACAATAGCAATAATGATGCGAAACAGTTTTCGGGGGACCATAATTACACGCTTATTTACTCGAAACAGCCTTTATGGCAACCGGAAAAAATACAAGACAAAAGCAAACGGAAACATTTTAAAAATCCGGATCATGACCCTAAGGGGGCCTGGTTTGACGGCAATCCCCTCAATTCGCCCAATTATCGGGCGAACCTCCGGTATACGATTGCGGCTCCGAATGGAAATATCATCCAACCACCCAAAAACGGATGGCGTTGGTCGAAAGAGACCTTGCAGCAAAAAATGGAAACGGGGGAAGTTTATTTCAACGCAGATCAGACAAATATAAAGAGGAGGACTTATTTATGTGACATGGAAGGGCTGCCTCCTTCTTCCCTTTGGATAGATTTGGAGGCTACAGGGCATAACCGGCAGGCAAAGTATGAGCTGCTTAGCCTAATGCCGGAAGATGTATTTGATACCCCGAAGCCGGTTAAGCTTTTGAAATACATAATAGGCCTGGTCAAAGATAACAGGGAAGCCGTCATTATGGATTTCTTTAGCGGCTCGGGTACGACTGCTGATGCGGTAATGCAGCTGAATGCGGAAGACGGCGGCCGCAGGCGTTTTATCATGGTTCAACTTCCGGAGGACCTTGACAATAGCCTTGCACATGCAGCGAACGACAAAAAGAGGGTGCTGAAAAACGCAATTGCGTTATGCGACAAAAACGGGGTGCCGCATGTCCTTTCCGAAGTTGCAAAAGAACGTATACGCCGTGCCGGAAAAAGGATTAAAAGCGAGAACCATCCGTTGGCCCAGGAGACGGATGTAGGGTTTCGGGTTTTCAAGTTAGATGCAAGCAATATGAACGATGTGTATTATGCCCCGGGCGACTACAGCCAGGGCATGCTTTCATTGCTTGAATCTAATGTGAAACCGGACCGCACCGGCCTTGACCTTCTCTTTGGATGCCTGCTGGAATGGGGGCTTCCGCTTTCTATGCCATATACCTCCGAGCAGATGCATGGCTGTACGGTCCATACCTATAACAATGGAAGCTTAATCGCCTGCTTCGATCAAGATATTCCGGACTCTGTTATCAAAACCATTGCCAGACGCCAGCCGCTGCGCGCTGTCTTTTGTGACGGCGGCTTTCGGGCCAGCCCTGCAAAAATCAATGTAGGCGAGGTTTTTAAGGCGTTGGCCCCGGATACCAGGGTGAAGGTTATCTGAAGGAGGTAATCCCATGAGGATTCAATATAAGCATCAGAAATTTCAAGACGATGCTGCAAAAGCGGTCACAGACGTGTTTGCGGGGCAGCCCTACCTGACGCCTTCTTACATGATGGACAAAGGGGGGGGCACGTTTCAGATCGGGATGAATGAGGAAGAGGATTATACCGGCTGGGGCAACCACCGGATCGTCCCGGAGCTGGACGACCGGATGATACTGGAACAGCTGCAAAAAGTCCAGCGTGCGAACCAGATTGCCCCGTCGGATAAGCTGGAAGGCCGTAGGGATGGGTATAACTTGACGATTGAGATGGAGACCGGCGTGGGTAAAACCTATACTTATATCAAAACCATGTATGAATTGAACCGGGCATATGGCTGGAGCAAGTTTATCGTTGTAGTCCCCAGCATCGCCATCCGTGAAGGCGTGTATAAGTCTTTCGAGATGACGCAGGGGCATTTTGCTGAAGAGTACGGGAAAAAAGTCCGTTTCTTCATCTATAATTCTTCCCGGCTGACTGAGGTGGACCGCTTTGCGTCGGATAGTTCCATCCATGTAATGATCATCAATTCCCAGGCGTTTAACGCCAAAAGCAAAGATGCCAGAAGGATTTACATGAAACTGGACGAGTTCCGCTCCCGCAGGCCCATTGACATTATTGCCAAGACTAATCCGATCCTGATCATTGACGAGCCCCAGTCTGTCGAAGGGAAACAGACGAAAGAGAGGCTTAAGGAATTCCATCCGCTACTGACGCTTCGATATTCGGCTACACACAAATCAGACAGTGTCTACAACATGGTTTACCGTTTGGATGCCATGGAAGCATACAATAAGTGCCTGGTCAAAAAAATTGCGGTCAAAGGCATTACAAAAATCGGAAGTACGGCGACGGACAGCTATGTATACTTGGAAGGGATCAACCTTTCAAAGAGGGACCCTACGGCCACACTGCAGTTCGACGTGAAGCAGGCAACCGGTATCAAGCAGAAAAGCCGTGTGGTTAAAATCGGCGATAACCTTTATAATTATTCCAATGGCCTGGAGGAATACAGAAATGGGTTTGTAGTGAAATCCATTGATGGCCGCGACGGCTCTGTAGGGTTCCTGAACGGTATTAAGATTTATGCCGGCGACGTGATTGGAAAAGTGGACGAAGGCCAGCTGCGCCGCATCCAGATCCGCGAAACGATCCTTACCCATATCCAGAGGGAACGCCAATTGTTCCGCAAAGGCATTAAAGTGCTGAGCCTGTTTTTTATTGACGAGGTTGCGAATTACCGGGAATATGATGCAGCAGGCCAACCGGTGAATGGCAAATATGCCGCCATGTTCGAGGAGGAATATCAGGATATTATCAGCAGCCTGCAGATTTCTATGGATGAAGACGGCTATATCCAATACCTGAACAGCATAAAGGCGTCCATGACCCATGCCGGCTATTTCTCTGTTGACAAAAAAGGCAATATGGTCAACAGTAAGGTGGGGAGGAAAGAAACCACTTCCGACGACATCAGTGCCTATGAGCTGATTATGAAAAATAAAGAGCTTCTTTTAGACTGTGACCCCAAGCGCTCACCGGTGCGTTTTATCTTTTCCCACTCGGCACTTCGCGAGGGCTGGGATAACCCTAACGTATTCCAAATCTGCACGCTGAAGCAAAGCAGAAGCGATGTCCGGAAACGCCAGGAAGTCGGCCGTGGATTGCGCCTATGTGTCAACCGGGACGGAGTGCGTATGGATGCCAACGCCCTCGGTAACGACGTCCATAATGTAAACGTGCTGACGATCATTGCAAGTGAGAGCTATGATTCCTTTGCCAAAGGCCTGCAGGCCGAAATAGCCGAAGCTGTTGTTGGCCGTCCGTGTGCGGTTACCGTTGACTTGTTCCTTGGCAAAGTTATCAAAGACGGCAAAGGAAACGAGTATGCCATTGACCAGGATACTGCATTTGCAATCCATTATGAAATGGCCGTCAACGGGTACATTGACCGCAAAGGCATGCTCACAGATAAATATTACGAGGACAAAGCGGTGGGCCAGGTTAAAGTAGCGGAGGAAGTGGAGGATTCGGTTGATTATATCATTGCGATTTTGGATTCCGTCTACGATGCCAGGAGCCTGCAGCCGGAGGATGCCCGCAGCAACAATGTGGAACTTCAGGTTGATGAGGAAAAGCTGGCTATGCCGGAGTTCAAAGCTTTGTGGTCAAGGATTAACGCAAAGTCGGCCTATGTGGTTGACTTTGATACGGAAGAGCTGGTTAAAAAGTCCATCGCATCGCTTGACAGTAAGCTGCGCGTGCCAAAGGTTTACTTCCGGGTGGAGTCCGGGGCCATGGATTCCATTGAATCCAAAGGCCGGCTGCTTTCCGGGAGTCCTTTTGTGAAGGGAGGGACAACAAACTACGGTGTAACGGCTAGTGCCAATTGCGGCGTAAAATATGACTTGATCGGAAAACTGGTGGATGAAACCGGCCTGACGAGGAAAGCTGTCATTGCGATTCTTCAGGGCGTCCGGCCCCAAGTGTTTAACCAATTTAAGGACAACCCGGAGGAGTTTATCCGAAAGGCGGCAGCGCTGATCAACGGCCAGAAGGCTACGGCTATCATAGAGCACATCACTTACGACGTCTTGGATGGACACTATGGTATGGAGATATTCACCGCTTCCGCCGCTAAAGGCAAACTGGGCGTGAACGCAATGAAGGCCAGGAAGCATTTGTATGACCATATTCTTTACGATTCCAACAATGAGCGGGACTTTGCTGCGGAATTGGATTCGAACGTGGATGTGGCGGTGTATGTGAAGCTGCCGGACGGTTTTTACATCCCTACTCCAGTGGGGCATTATAATCCGGACTGGGCCATTGCCTTCTACGAAGGGTCAGTGAAACATGTATATTTTGTGGCAGAGACGAAGGGGTCTATGGATTCCATGCAGCTTCGTATGATTGAGGATTCTAAAATCCACTGCGCAAGGGAACACTTCAAGGCAATATCCGGCGGCAAGGTGGTCTACGATGTGGTAGACAGCTACAAGTCCTTACTGGAAAAGGTAATGAGGTGAGGGGCAGGGGAAATGGCCCGGGTATACAGCGCTGCCGGCCCGGAGGCAGTGGTACAAATAACAAAGGGCAATAGGGGTTTTTATCCGCATTAAGGAGGGAGATTATGCAACATAAAGGTACCAAAAGAATAGAAACTGAACGTTTGATACTCAGGCCGTTTCATGAAGGCGATGCAGGCCCCATGTTTTGCAATTGGGCTTCCGACCCAGAGGTGACAAAGTTTTTGACCTGGCCGGTACATAAAGACATAGAGGAATCAAAACAGGTAATCAAACTTTGGGTAAAGGGCAATGACGCACCACAAAACTATCAGTGGGCTATAGAATTAAAGAAAATCCATGAGCCCATTGGCAGCATCAGCGCGGTAAAGACAAACGACCAGACGGAATCGGCAACGGTCGGCTACTGTATCGGACGCAATTGGTGGGGGCAGGGGATTACAGCAGAGGCTCTACAGGCGGTAATTTCATTCTTTTTTTCCGAAGTCAATATGAACTGCATAAATGCCTGCCATGACCCCAGAAACCCGAACTCTGGTAAAGTCATGAGGAAATGTGGCATGGTTTATGAAGGGACTTGGAGGGCAGGCGGCGTTAATAACCAAGGTATATGTGACGAGGCCTGGTACTCCATACTGAAAAAAGAATATGAAAAGAATATGTAAAAGGGACGGGATGCGGGTATTTACTTAGAAAGAGCAAGAAAAGAAGAAGCTGGAGGAAATATAGGGATGGACAAAATGCGCATGGAGCCTGTTGGCCTGGCTGCACGGAATATTGAAAAACTGGAGGCTATATTTCCCCATTGTATTACGGAAGCGGCGGACCAGGGGGGAGGGGTCAGGAAGGCGGTCAACTTTGAGCGGCTCCGCCAGATCTTGTCCAACGACGTAGGCGACGATGGCGAATCCTATGAATTTACGTGGGTGGGGAAAAAGGCCGCCATTGTGGAAGCAAACAGGCCCATAAGAAAAACCCTAAGGCCCTCCAAAGAAAAAAGCCTCCATTGGGAAAATACAGAAAATATTTATATAGAAGGCGATAACCTGGAGGTTTTAAAGCTATTGCAGGAGAGCTATTTGGAATCCATAAAAATGATTTACATTGACCCGCCCTATAACACGGGAAATGATTTCATTTACAAAGACAATTTTACGGCATTGAAAGATGAATACTTAAAGGGGACCGGGCAGCACAACGAAAAAGGGGATAAATTGTTTAAAAATACGGACAGCAATGGCCGTTTCCATTCGGATTGGTGCAGCATGATTTATCCAAGGCTTATTTTATCAAGAAACCTGTTATCTCCAGATGGGGTTATTTTTATCAGTATTGATGATGGGGAGGTAGGGGATTTACGGAAGATTTGCGACGAAGTATTCGGGGGGGCGAACTTTTTGGCAAATTTGGTATGGGAAAAGAAATATACGGCTGCCAATGATGCAACTTTTTTTTCCGATAACCATGACCACATTTTATGTTATGCAAAGGACTGTACAAAATTTAAAATCGGAAGGTTTCCCCGTACGGCGGAAATGGATGCGGCATATAAAAATCCGGACAACCATCCCAAAGGGGTATGGAAAGCCACGCCGCTGCATGCGAAGAGCGGGTCAGCAGAAAGCGCCGTATTTTCTTATACTTTTAAAAACGGAATCACGTTCAGGCCGCCGCCGGGGACTTACTCCAGATATTCTGCGGATACGTTAAAGAAAATGGATGAAGGTGGCGAGATCTGGTTTGGGAAGGACGGCAACGCAGTCCCGTCAAGAAAGACCTTTTTGTGTGATTTGAAGAACCGGGGTACCGTCCCCCGGACGTTGATCCCATATGAAGTGGGGGGCCATAACCATGAGGCCGTGGACGAGGTCAGGCAATTGCTGAAAAAGAATGTTTTCAATAACCCCAAACCCCTGAAGCTTTTAGATTATTTAATGACGATAGCAAATCTGAAAGAAGACAGCATTGTAATGGATTTTTTCAGCGGGTCTGCCACAACGGCGCATGCTTTGATGCGTTTTAATGAAAAAAACAGGTCCCGCTGCCAATTTATCCTGGTGCAGCTGCCTGAAATCTGTGATCAGGGGAGTGAAGCGCGGAAAGCCGGATATCAAACCATATGTGAGATCGGGCGGGCAAGGATGCGGGAAGCCGGGAAAACCATTTTGGATGAAACGATAGATGTGGGATACCGGGTTTTTGAACTGGCAGACAGCAACATGAAAGATGTGTACTATTCCCCCCATGAATACAGCCAATCGCTTTTGCCAATGCTGGAATCGAATATTAAAGAGGACCGGTCAGGGTGGGATTTGCTGTTCGGCTGCCTGTTGGAATGGGGGCTTCCCCTAAACCGGCCTTTGAAAATGCGGGAAACAGAAGGATGCCATATCCTGGAATACGATAATGGGCATTTGCTGGCATGTTTTGATGAAAACATCCCGGAAAAAGCAATAAAAGAGATGGCGAAACAAAGGCCGTCAAAAGCAGTTTTCAGGGATTCCGGATTTGGATGCGCCCCGGACAGGATCAATGCAGGCCAGTGGTTTCAGCGGCTGTCCCCGGATACCAAGATAAAAGTCTTGTAGACGCAAGGCGGTTCACGAAAGGGGGCCATATGACATATACAACCGATTATAAAATTTATACTCCCCGATTGAAATCCAAAGGGAACCGTCCGGTTTCTTATAATAGAAAATTAGGGGATTTTACCTATGGGTTCGATCCATCCGTTTTACATGCGTTTGGTTTGGATTCGGTCAGTTTTTGTTTTTTTATCCTTTGGGACGGGGATAAAACCGACGGGAGATTTAACCAGGTAGTCTGGATCAAACGGGAAGTGTCTATATCGGAGGACGCCCCTATCAATTTAAATGCCCCTTTGTTTGAGGAAAAGTTTTATCAATCAGCCCCTAAAGGGGACATTCACAGGAACCAGGCTTTTTTTAAAGCCCATGGGATCGATTGCCGGTATATGGTAATCAAAGATTTGCATGAAAATTATGCCTTAAAGGACGAAGCTCATGTGGCCGTCGAGGTTTTGGCCGCTGATGACGGGATATTAAAGAAAACCCCCATCTCCCTGGAATACATGAAACGGCTATTAATAGAAAATTCCAACGGCCCGTTTAAGATTGGCAAGCCGTTAAATTATTATGAAACAGATTTAGAACATTACCTTTCCCTCCATTCAAAAGAGACGGGGGCGCTGTTTCCGGGGGATTGTGACCTGCTATTGTTTGACGGCCAACAAAAATGCAGGGCAGTTGTGGAATTTAAAAAATGTACGCCATACGGGAATATCCCGGTTCAATACCAGAGTTTTTTAAATTACATAAAACTGGATAGGAGCAAATATATACGTTTGAATATTATGAGGCAATATTTCGAATGGATAGAAGGGCAGAAGATACCTTTCATCAATGTTTTTTATCCTACTACCAGGGAAGGCTGCATAAAATTGGAATTGGTTAAAAATGATTTGGAGCCTGGATTATCTATGGTAATCCCTATGGAGGATGACCCATATAGAAATCAATATGGTATCATGGAAAAGATTGTAAAAAATTTCCACACATAGGGTTCAGAAGCAAAGGCCGGAAGATTTTGGGGAAAATGTTCCGGTTTTTTGCGTGGGGGGCCTAATGGGGGATGCGGATAAAAGCAGAAGCATAGGGGCCGGTATAGGGGGGCCATGCCGTGGCCAAGGGGTAAAAGAAAGATGAAATCGTACAAAAACGTTGTAAAAACAAATCGGTTATGCTATGATTACGCTGTCAGAGTTTGGTTTTTTCAATTAATAACAGGGATGGGCTTGTGCAAAGATAAAGTAGGGAGGAGGCTGTGCAGCCATGTTTGAGAAAACACCTGAAAATGAGGCAGAAAAAAAGAAAATACAGGGAAAAGTATTTATTTTTGCGGAGCTGGCGGCCGCCTTTTGTATGTGCGGCATAGGGGTTGCCGGATGCGGAGGACAAATGGCTGACAAGGCTTCGTCCCCTTGGGCTGAGAGCGTTGACGCCAGCGGGCAAGGCAGCAAAGGCGAAAGATATAAGGTTGCGGAAAATATCGTGGATTTTAACCAGGAAGCGGACGGGTATCAACCCTTAAAAAACAATTATAATTTCTATTTTACATATAAAACAGTCCATCCCTGGTGGGATGCGGTGGCCCTTGGGATTGAGGACGCTGCCAAGCAGTATGAAAAAATGGGGGTTATCATAAACTACGAGTATTTGGCCCCTGACAGGGCATCTGCCCAGGATCAGATTCAACGGCTGGCAGATGCTTCTGAGAGGGGCTTTGACGTGATTGGGGTGGATGTGGCAGACGTGGGCATTGTCACGCCGGTGATCAATAAGCTTATAGAGGACGGGCATAAAGTTATGACTTTTTCCAGTTCTGACGCGGACAAGGAAGACGGCTGTAACCGGATCGCCTATGTAGGGAACACCCATAATTATGAGGATGGCGCCGAGCTTACAAAAGCCTTGTGTGAAAAGCTGGGGTACAGGGGGGAGATTGCCGTTTTAGTTGGGACCCAAGGGGCACCGTGCCATGAAGACCGGGCTTTGGGGGCTAAAGATGTGGTTGCGGAATATCCGGATATGAAAATTGTAGAGACGGCATATGATGAAGATTCTGTGGAGAACGCCTATGAGCTAACCCTGGGCTTGTTGGAGCGCCATAAAGGGCTGGCAGGAATCGTCTGCTGCAATATGAGCAATCCGGTAGGCGCCGCCAGGGCGGTGATAGAAGCAGGGCGGGAGGATGAAGTAGCCATTGTGGGTATGGACCATGACCAGGAGGCCCTCCGGTACCTAAGGGACGGCATTATCTATGCCTTAGGCGTCCAGGACTGTTATTCCATTGGCTATGATACGGTTCAGGTGGCGGTTAAAATTGCGGATGGCCTGCTCCCGGGAGAGGCATATCCTGAAAAAACAGAAGAAAGAACTACGATTATTTACCAAGATAGCGCTGCGGCGATACTTCAGACGTTATACGGCGAGATTGATTAAGCATGACGGGAGCAGAAAATGGACCAATCACAGAATAAAGTCATAAACAAAGTGCAGAGGAAACAGACCATCCTTTTTGCTATATCGGGCGGGGTGGTGATTGCTGCCATTCTTCTCCTTACGACTATCTGGGCTTCAAATGAGGCGAGGACGGGTACAAAACAGGCAGTGGCCAGGGTCAGCGAATTTTATTTGGATGAGTTGGCTGGCCGCAGGGCGCAGGTGGTTTCAGAGGAACTGAAAAACCACTTTGTTTACATAGAAAATGCCCTGGATGTTTTGGATCCTTCCGACCTGGAATCTCAGGAGTCGCTGCGCAGATTTTTAGGAAGGGTCAAAAGGCTCTACGGCGTGGATAAATTTGCCCTGATAGACGAAAATGGCATTGTCTATGCGCAGCACAGCACCACATCAGGTTTGAGCAGATATAACTTCCTTTCCCAAGAGATGACGGGGCCGGTTATACACACTCTGAATCTTTACGGGGCGAAAAAACAAGTCATCCTTGCCATTCCGGTGGAGGGGATTTCTTTTCAAGGGGTTCAGATTAAGGTATGTTTTATTCAGCTTAACATTGATGAAATGTTAAGCTCCTTAACGTTGCAGGCTAATGACAACGAGACTTACTGCAACCTGTATTACCGCAACGGCGAGAGCCTGACCAATGATGACTTCGGATATCTTACGGCGGGGAAAAATATTATTTCCGCTTTGGAAGAAGCCGTTATGGATGAGGGGTCCAGTTATAGCCAACTGAAAGAAGACTTTGCCAATGGCAGGCGGGGACAGGTTTCTTTTAGTTATTATGGGGCGGAGGAAGGCTTGTGTTATATTCCGGTGGAAGGGACCAACTGGATGTTGACGATACTGATCCGGGACAATGTCATTAGTGACCAGATCAGCTCCATTAGTTCCGGCATGATGGGCCGCAGTATCATACAGATTATAATAACAATGGCCGTCATGTTTATGGTGTTTATGATGTTGATCCATCAGTCAAGGAAAAATGCCAGGTTTCTGCTGGAACAGGAAAAGGCGGACGGGAACCGGATAAGGACGGCATATGCGCAGATTGAGCGGGAGCGTATCGCTATGGATAACATCCATGCCGCAATGGGCTCCGGGCTTTGGAGCATGGAGTTTAACAGCCATGCCGAGATGGTATCTTGCACTTGGTCAGATGTTTTTCGGCAAATGCTGGGATATGAGGACGAAACGGATTTCCCCAACCGTTTGGAATCCTGGTCTGGCTTGCTGCATGAAGAAGATAAAGCCAGGATATTAGGTGAGTATTGGGATACCGTAAATGACTATACCAACGAGAAGGCTTACGATGTTGAGTACCGCCTCCTCACTAGGCATGCCGGGTGGAGGTGGTTCCATGCTGCCGGCCGTTTGTCCAGGCGTGAGGACGGTTCCCCCATTACTTTCGTGGGGCTGTTTTTGGATATTGATGACGAGAGGAAGCTGGAAGAGAAGCTGGAAAAGCAAAAGATTGACTTACAGGACGCTCTGGCGGCGGCCCAACACGCCAATAAGGCCAAGACTACATTCCTGAATAATATGTCCCATGATATCCGGACACCCATGAATGCCATTATCGGTTTTACATCCCTTGCGGCGGCCCATATTGACAATACGGAGCAGGTCCAGGATTATTTGTCCAAAATTACCACCTCCAGCAACCACCTTTTAAGTTTAATCAATGATGTGCTGGACATGAGCCGTATTGAAAGCGGGAAAGTAAAAATTGAAGAAAAGGAGACTTCCCTGCCGGAGGTTATGCATGATTTAAAGACCATTGTGCAGGCAGATATTACATCCAAGCAACTGGAGTTTTATATTGATACGGCGGATGTGGTAAATGAACATGTCTTATGTGATAAGCTCAGACTAAACCAGGTGCTTTTAAACCTTCTTAGTAATGCCATGAAGTTTACAAAGCCCGGCGGCATTGTCAGTGTCCGGATCCTGCAGAAAGGAAATACGCCAGAAGGCTGCGCATCCTACGACTTCCAGGTGAAAGATACGGGGATCGGCATGAGCAAGGAGTTCCTCAACCATGTTTTTGAGCCTTTTGAACGGGAAAGGACGAGTACAATCAGCGGAATACAGGGTACCGGGCTTGGCATGGCCATCACCAAAAATATAGTCGATATGATGGGCGGCACAATTTCCGTTGCCAGTGAGGAAGGGAAGGGAAGTACGTTTACCGTTTCGTTGCAGTTTCGGACCTGTGCCGCTACCGTAAGGCAAGAGGTGATCCCGGAACTCAACGGGCTTAGGGCACTGGTGGCGGACGATGATTTCAATACCTGCTCCAGTGTTACAAAAATGCTTTCTACCATCGGTATGCGTCCGGATTGGACCACTTCTGGCAAAGAAGCCGTACTCCGCGCCAAACTTGCAAAAGAACAAAATGACAGTTATGCTGCCTATATCATCGACTGGCTAATGCCGGACATGAACGGGATTGAAGTGGTCAGGCGTATCCGTGGGATGATCGGGGAAGAGACCCCTATTATCATTTTGACAGCTTATGACTGGTCAGACATTGAAGAGGAGGCGAGGACGGCCGGGGTCACTGCTTTTTGTTCCAAACCCATTTTCCTGTCAGAGCTAAGGGAGGTCCTGGAGTCGCCTTTTACCATTCAAAACGTGGAAGGGCCATCTTGTGAAGGGGCCATGTCTTTTGAAGGGAAGAAAATCCTTTTGGTGGAAGATAATGAACTCAATCAGGAGATTGCCGTAGAAATTTTACAAGAGGCGGGCTTTGTTATGGATGTGGCCGACGACGGCACCCTTGCGGTGGAAAAAATGCAGGCAGCCGAGCCGGGCCAGTATGACCTGATCCTAATGGATATTCAAATGCCGATTTTAGACGGATATGAGGCTACAAAACAGATCCGGTCAATAAAAAGGAGTGGGGTTTCCGATATTCCTATTATTGCCATGACAGCCAATGCTTTTGACGAGGACAAAAAAGCGGCCTTGGAAGCGGGTATGGACGGCCATATCGCGAAGCCTATCGACATACCGAAGTTAATGGACCTTTTGACGGATATTTTAAAATAGGGCGGTATACGAAACGGCGACAGCCGTAACAGGCGGGAAGGGGGGCATGGATCAAACAAATGTTGCATTTTGGGAGGCCATAGGCAAACTGGTAGAATGTTCTCGGATTGTGATAGGCCGGCCAAAAGGGGATGCCCATAAATAGAACGCCATATATGAAAGGGATTTTGCTGCGTAGGCAGTAAAAAACCAATTAAAAAGGCTATCCTTTGTTGCCGGCAAAAGGATAGCTTTTTTGCCGGAACCGTTTTTTAAGGAGGGCTGGCAAACAAAAAGCTTGCACGTAACAAGGAAAAAAGGTAAAATAACCTTATGCAACCCAGTGGAATAAGTACAAAAAAGAAAGGTGTAAAAATGAAAGACGTTAATTGCGCATATTGCATGCAGGGAGATTTGGTGGCGAAGTTCGCATACCCTATTTGCAAGATGGATTCAGGGTTCCTTTATTTATTTAAAGAGCAGAGCCATCCGGGCCGCCTGATTATGGCAAACGAAAAACATGTCAGTGAACTGGTGGATTTAAGCGATGAAGAACGGGATGCTTTTTTTGCCGATGTGGCAAAAGCCGCCCGGGCTATCCATAAAGTTTTCAACCCTCAAAAAGTGAACTATGGAGCATATGGCGATACAGGCTGCCATCTTCACATCCATTTGGTCCCCAAATATGAGGACGGGCCGGAATGGGGGGACGTATTTGCCATGAACCCAGGCAAAGTGCTATTGACCGATGCCGAATATGAAGAAATCGCGGAAAAGATCCGCCAGGCATTATAGGCAAAATATGCTTCGCTATGTATGATCTATGGGCTGCCTGCAGCTGACGTATGGCGGGGCAGAATGCTTTTTCCATCCCTTTTATGGAATGGGGAGCCCGTTAAATCAGAAAAACAAAGGAGAAGTGGAGTTTCCATGAAAATTGTGGATTTGAAGTGCCCCCATTGTGGAGGAAAACTTAGGCCGGTGGAAGGCAATTCTAAAATAGTGTCTTGTGAATACTGCCAAAGCCAATATATGCTGGAAGATGACCGGGTAATTAACTACCACATCCATCCGTATACCCCGCCGAAAGAGGACGCCACTCCCCAGTGGAAGGCCGATCTGCCGTCTTCCTCTACCGGCGCCGCTACGGTCGGTGTTTTGGCGGCAGCTTTGGTGGGCGTTTTTATTTTGATCCTTGTAAGCACTGTTTATAGGTCAAGGGGTAATTCGGGCAGAAGGGCTTTTTTCTCTTCTTCCGATACCCAGTCCATAGCGGCGGGGGAGGGGGTGCAGGAGCGGGCAGAAGAGGAAACTACACGCCAGTTAAGCCATTCTCCTTTTTATGATATTATGGTAGAAGCTATTTATGGGGAACCGGCGGACAAGGTGGCCGGGCAGGAGCTGGAAAAACTCCGCTATCTCCGGCTGGATACGGGCAGCGACCAATTTACAGTCCAGTATAGCTTTGACGACCCTTATGGTGAGCAGCCCATGGAAATCCAGACTTTGAATTTGGAACCGGCGGACTGGGATAAAAAGGACTTGGCGGAATTTTCGAATTTGGCCAAAGTCGATTTATCTTATAACTGGACGGATGGGGACGTTTTTAAAGAATTGAAGAATTTAAAAGGCCTTTGCTGCTACAAAATGGATCCCCAAACTTTAATCGGGCTGGTGGAGCCGGGGCAGCTGGTTGAATTGGGGCTGGAAAAGCCCGCCAGCCTAGAAGGGATAGGGGCTTTTGAAAATCTGGAAATTTTAACGCTGGATAGGGTTGAATCGCCGGATATCCGCCAATTGGTACAATTGAAACAATTGAGGGAGCTGTATATCGACGAACATGAACCCAGCAGCCCCCTTAGTTCCGAATCAGGGCAGCCCCGGCCTATGGCAGATTATTCTGCATTGTCCGTGCTGGCCGGATTGGAGCGGCTTTCTCTGAAATCTGCTGCTATACGGGATTTCAGTTTTTTGAAGCCGCTAACGGCCTTGACGGATTTATCCATTGAGGGTTCCGAGGCAATCAGCCTGGAACCGTTGGGGGAATTGCCTTCGTTGACAACCTTGCGTGTTGCAGGCAACGATTCCGTCCGGGATTATGCCCCTTTGAACCAGTTGACCGGCCTTACCCGCCTGGTTATTGACAAATCTACTTCCCAGCCAGACCCGGATCTGTCTGCTTTGGCCCTTTTGGAGGAGTTAGATGTCAATGGTTTTGATTCGGTGTCAGGGCTGAAAAACCTGGGGAATTTGAAATCGTTAACCATCCATGGCAGCGACATCGGCGAGATTCAGGCACTGTCCGCCCTTTCCCGCCTGGAACGGTTGACTTGCTATAATGTATGGGCCTATTCCACCCCGTTAGAAAGCTTGCGCTTTATTGACGGGATGACCCAATTAAAGTACCTGGATTTGTGTGGCGGCGATGACGGGGATAATTGGGGGATGTTCCGCCACTGCGTGGAAGTGTATGGAGATATTTCCAATGTGTTTAATCATCCGGGGCTGGAAGAGCTGTACCTAAATAATTGTACTTTTGGCATAAACTTTGGCCGGCTGGAGCAAAACCCTTCCCTTAAAAAGTTAGAGATGAAGGAAGTAAACCTAAAAGAGAATTTTTATGTCCGGGCCAATTCCGGTATGATAGACATTTGGTATGACGATGTGGTCTTGGATGGGCATACAGGGTTTTTGGCCAATTATCCGAATTTAGAGGAGCTGTATCTGGACGGAAACCAGCTGACCAATATCCAGTTTGCCGCGGAGCTAAAACAGTTGGTCCGGTTTGGCATTAACAATAATTATGTAACAGATTTGGCACCCCTTAACCAGGCGGAGAAGCTGGAGTATTTGGACGTCCGCCAGAACCCTATCAGCGCCACCATTGAGATGGGGGATGAAGTGCAGGTGCTAAAGTAAAAACAAATATGCCCAGGGTAAAAGCCAAGGCAAAACAGGAAGGAGCGGCTTATGGGGGCAGGGGCTTTGCCGCCGGGGAGGGCCAGTGGGGGAACGAGGATTGCCATGGTTGGCATTATGATCGAAGACCTGGGATCCGTCGCTGCAGTCAATGAGATCCTCCACCAATACGGAGAGTCGATTATGGGGCGTATGGGGCTGCCTTATCGGGAAAAACAGATAAATATTATCAGCGTTGTGCTGGATGCCCCGACCGATGTGGTTAGTGCGTTGTCAGGTAAATTGGGGAGGCTGCCGGGAGTCAGCTCAAAAGCTTTATATTCCCGGCAGAAGCAAGGATAAAGGGCCTTGTGGTTACAGGGCAGCCAAACGCCCAATGCCGGCAACAGCCATGCACAATGCCATGCCTAGCAACGTAGGGATCATTACGGAAACCGCGGTCCATTTCCAGGACCCGGTTTCTTTTTTTATGGTTAAAACCGTGGTGGAACAGGGCCAATGGAACAGGCAGAAAATCATCATACAGACTGCGGTCAGGGGGGTCCAGCCGTGGGCGGCCAGAAGGTTAAGCAGCGAAGAAGGGTCTGACATTTCCACCAGGGCGCCTGACTGAAGGTAGGCCATTAGGATTATGGGGACCACGATTTCATTTGCGGGGAACCCTAACAGAAAAGCGGCCAGGATAACACCGTCTAACCCCATAATCCGCCCTAATGGGTCAAGGAAGCCTGTAATAGAGGAGAGGAGGCTGGCGGACTGGGATAAGGAAAACCAGCCGTCCCCGGGCCCGACATAGCTTACGTTGGCCAGCAGCCAGATAACCAGCCCTGCGGGCGCAGCTACGGCCATGGCCCGGCCCAGGACAAACAATGTGCGGTCAAAGATGGAGCGGATAATGACCTTGCCGATTTGGGGGCGGCGGTAAGGCGGCAGTTCTAAGGTGAAGGCAGAAGGGATGCCCCGCAGCAACGTATGGGATAACAGCCAGGAAGCTGCCAGGGTAGCCCCTATCCCAAGCAGGATAGTTAAGGTGAGTAGAAGCGCCGACAGCAAGGAAGTAATGCCAGGGGTAAGGCTGCCTGGCATAGCCGTCCAAACGGCGGCAGCCGGCATTGTATTGCCAGGGGCGTCCGTTGCCATAAACAGCAGGGTAATCATAAGGAATAAGGTGGGGAGCCGCCCATTGCAAGGGACCAATGAATTGGTCAATATGGCAATCAGGCGTTCCCTGGGCGAGTCGATGATGCGGCAGCCTACCACCCCGGCTGCATTGCAGCCAAATCCCATAACGGTAGTCAGGCATTGTTTACCGCAAGCGCGGCAGCGGCGGAAAGCCGGATCCATGTTGAATGCGATCCGGGGCAGGTACCCCAAGTCTTCTAGCAGGGTAAAAAGGGGAAAAAAGATAGCCATGGGGGGGAGCATAACGGAAACCACCCAGGCCAGCACCCGGTAGACGCCGAAAACGGACATATCAATGAGCCATTGGGGAGAACCTAAAATCCCCATAAATGCGGCCAGACGGGCTTCCAGCCAAAACAGGGCATTCCATAATATGGAGGACGGGATGTTGGCGCCGGACAAAGTCAGCCAAAATACGCCAAGCAGCAACATAAACATAATGAGCCCTCCGGTGAAGGGGCCAGTTACAATCCGGTCAACGGCCTCTTCTCTTTTGCGGTAGTTGGGGAGGGTATAACGGACGGTTTCCTGGGCCAGGCGCTTGGGGCAAAAATCCAGGCAGTTATAGGAAAACTGTTGTCCGCAAGTTTCGGCAATGCATTGGCGGATGGCATTAAGGGAACCGGCACACCGGGCGCAGCAGCTGAGGACCGGAATCTGCAATACATCCTGAAGCAGTTGAAAATCAATCTCAATCCCTTTTTTTCCGGCTTCGTCGCAAAGGTTGACACAGAGGACGGACGGTGTGCCGGCGTCTTTAACCTGTTCCAGGGACAGGATCTGTTTTAAAAGGTGTAAGCCGCGCTCCAGGCAGGTTCCGTCGCAAACCACCATAAGGAGCTGGGCCTCGCCGGAAGAAATATAGTCGCGGGCAATTTCTTCTTCCTCAGAATGGGCAGCCAGGGAATATGTGCCGGGCAGGTCTACCAGCAAATACTCCTGGCTGCCCATGGAGAAAGAGCCCCGGGCCTGGGCTACGGTTTTTCCGGGCCAATTGCCGGTATGTTGCCGCATTCCGGTAAGGCCGTTGAATATGGTGCTTTTCCCTACATTGGGGTTTCCGGCCAGGGCAATGGTAATGGGGCGGCTCTCCAGGGTTTGTTTTTTATCATCCATAAATAAAAACTTCCCCCCATAATCTGTTCTTATAGATTAGGTATGTAAAAATGAAGGATGGGGTGCCTGTATGAATTTGGAAAAAATAGGGATGTGAAATTTGCTTGAAAAAGCAAGGGATTGGAGTTATACTAAAAACGTATTTTGACAAGTTTCGACAGAAGAAGGAGAAGGTGTATGAAAAATGCGTGGAAAGGGCAGCTGGCTAGCGGGCTGGCAGTGTTTGCAATCGCCGGAATCGCTTCGATGGCCGCTTTTGCCAAGGGGCCCAATAGCCCGGAGGGCGCGGGGGATTTAAACGGTACATGGACGGCGGGGGATCCGGACGGCGAGGTTGAGGCGGGGGATCCAAAACGTTCCGTGGAAGAAACGCCAGGCGGCGAAACGGCTATGGAAGATACCTACGGGGAGGGCGGCACGGCAGCTAGGCGAAAAGAGGCTGCTATGGCGAAACGGCAGCAAGGCCAGGGGACAGAGGTCCAGGAAACCGGCAGCCAAGGGCTGAACCAGGAAAACGAAGGCCAGGAGGCAGACGCTTTGGATGCCACAGGGCAAGAACCAGGGGCCGAAAATAGTTTGCCCCATATCGCGCAGGTCTCAGAAGAAGATATTGATGCTTACTATGGCGGGGCTGTTTTGATTGGCGATTCGGTTATGCTGGGTTTTCGGAATTATTCGATGAACCGGGCGGGCACTTATCTGGGCAAGATCCGGTTTTTGGCTTCCGGCAGTTTTTCCGTACACAACGCTTTCTGGCCGGTCACATCCAAAAGCGTGCATCCCATTTACCAGGGGAAGCAACGGCCTGTTTGGGAATCCGTCGGGCTAATGCAGCCGGAGCGGGTGTTCTTGTTTTTTGGCTTAAACGATATGAATATGGGAAGTTTAGAGGAGACCTGTTCTTTATACGCCCAGGTGATTGCCAACATCAAAGCTACCTGCCCGGATGTGGAAACCCACATTATGAGCATGACCTACACCTTGAGGGGGAAAGGGAAAGGGCGGCTGAACAATGAAAATATCCGGCAGTTTAATGCCATGCTAAGCCAGATGGCCAGGGATAACCATTGGGGGTTCGTGGACCTGGCCAACCCGTTGGCGGATGCCAATGGCGATTTGGCCCCAGAGTATTGCAGCGACAATTATGTCCATCAAACCACGGCTGCCTATGACGTATGGTCTAACGTATTAAGGGCATATGCCAGGTCCCAGCTGGACGGGAGCGCGGATTTTCCGGCACAGGGCCCCGTTTTCTTTGACAGCAAGGATGGAAATTCCGGGACAATTTCCGTGCCGTCAGTGGATCCCCCAGGGGGCACGGGGCATACCGGGCAAGAACCATGAAAAACTGCCAAAAGGTTCGTAAAAACGACTGAAAGCACGGCACAGGCCGCAGGGGAGTAAAAAGGGGAGCCGGATTAAGAAGCAAAAACAATAGGAAATGATATGGGGACATAAAGAGAAAATATAGGGAGGAATATGATGAAAAAAACAGGGAAATTAAGGATGGGGGCCTGCCTGGTTGCGGCGGCCCTTTTGCTGGGGGCCTGCGGCCAGGCAGGCGCGCCGGCAGGGCCGCAGGCAGAAGCCACGGAAACGGCGGAGGTTTCTAAAAGTGAAACCGGGGGAACCGATGCACCTTCCAGTGAAAAAGAAAGCGCTTCACAAACAGCCACCACCGCTAAAGCAGAAGAATCCGAAGAGCCTAAGGGGCCCGATGAAGAGGTGGACGCTTCAGAGGAGGAAACAGCAACGGAAACAGAAACAGCAACGGTAGAACCTTCCCTGGAAGAGGTTACGCCTCCGCAAGAAACTACGGCAGCCCTACAAACCGATGGCGGGAAAAGCGTAAATGACATTTATCAGGATATTACGCAAACAGTGGCTTTAAACGCCCCTATGCTTATGTCAGACGATTTTATTTCCAATTATTACGGGATTGACGTGAATACTTTGGATGAATATGTATTTTCGATGTCTGAAATAGCGACTTCCGCAGAAACGGTTGTGATTTTGAAGGCCAAGGACGGGGGGAGCACAGGCCAGCTGAGCACATCCCTTCAAACCGTGATTGACCAGAAGAAGGCCGAAACAGAAAACTACCTTCCGGACCAATTCCAAATTGTGGATAAAAGCTCTGTGCAGGTGTCTGGGAATTATGTCTACTTGGTGATTTCCCCGCATGCGGATAGCATAAATCCGATTATCCAGGCAGGGATTCAATAGGATGGAGGAAGAGCATGGTTTTCAGCAGCATTTCGTTTTTATTCTTTTTTCTGCCTTTTTGCCTGATCCTTTATCATAGCACCAGTCTTTTGCCATGCCTAAGGCATGGCAAAACCAGGTTTAAGGGCACAAAAGTATCTGCTTGGGACGGTAAAAAAGGGGCTAACGCCATCCCGCTGAAAAATGGGATCCTGCTTTTTTTCAGTTTGGTTTTTTATGCATGGGGAGAACCGGTTTATATCCTTTTGATGTTGTTTGCCTCGGCGGTAGATTATGGGAACGGCCTGTTAATGGAACGTTTTGGGACCACCCAGAGGCGGAGGGGGATGTTCCTATTCTGCTCTGTGTTTATTAACCTTTCGGTATTGGCATTTTTTAAATACGCTGATTTTGT
This sequence comes from uncultured Lachnospiraceae bacterium, assembly GCA_910584845.1. Lineage (GTDB taxonomy): Bacteria > Bacillota > Clostridia > Lachnospirales > Lachnospiraceae > Brotaphodocola. Next base: position 301,728 of record CAJUDH010000001.1, on the reverse strand, counting down.
GGTGGGGACGGTAAACGGGGTTTTTCATTTGGAGATCCCCCTTCCCAATATCGCCCTTCCCATTGGAATCAGTTTTTTTACCTTCCAGACCATGAGCTATATTGTTGACTTATACCGGCGTCAAGTACCGGTAGAGCGGAACTATTTTACCTACCTCACCTATGTTTCTATGTTCCCCCAATTGGTGGCAGGCCCTATTGTACGCTTTTCTACCGTAAATGAGGAACTGCACCAGAGGAGGATTACTTTAGCCGGATTCCGGGCAGGCGTTCTGCGGTTTATGCAAGGGCTGTTTAAGAAAGTGCTAATTGCCAACCAGATGGGCGCCCTTTGGGAAGAGGTCCGTATGATTGCATCCGGGCAGGCCTCCGTAGCTACCTGCTGGCTGGGGGCCATAGCTTTCACCTTACAGCTTTATTTTGATTTTAGCGCTTACAGCGATATGGCCATTGGTATGGGATGGATGCTAGGGTTCCATTTTCCGGAAAATTTCCGCTACCCCCTATGGGCCGTATCAGTCACGGACTTTTGGAGGAAATGGCATATTTCCCTATCCACCTGGTTCCGGGATTATGTATATATCCCCCTAGGCGGAAACCGGTGCAAAGTGGCCAGGCATCTTTTTAATATGCTGTTTGTATGGTTCCTTACGGGCCTTTGGCATGGCGCTTCCTGGAATTTTGTCCTTTGGGGGCTTTATTATGGGCTGCTGCTGGCTTTGGAAAAATATGTCTGGGGAAAGAAACTGGAACGGCTTCCTGTTTTTTTCCGCCACGTATACACCATGTTGATTGTTGTGGTAGGTTTTGTCCTGTTTGTGTTTGACGACATGGGGGCTTTGGGGCCCTACCTGCAGTCCATGGCCGGTTTTGCAGGAAACCCATGGCTGGGGAAAGAATTCTTTTGGCACATACAAAACTATGGCACGCCATTACTGGCAGCACTATTACTGGCGGCACCTTTCTATCCATGGATGAAAAAGAAGGCCGGGGAGATGGGGGAGGCAGGCCGGACGCTCCTGGCGGGCATATCCCTTTGCGGCTATATGGGGCTGCTGGTACTGGCTACGGCATATTTAGTCAATGACACATACAACCCTTTTTTGTATTTCCGTTTTTAAAAACAGGCTATATGTATTTGGCGGCTACAAAAAACTAGTAAAGGTAAAGTGATATGGGAGAAAAAATAATCCGCACGGTAACAGCGGCCGTAATGGCGGTAACCGTGCTGGCCCTTTCTGTTGTTTTTTCCTTAAGCAAAAAACAAGAGTTTTCCGAGAACGAGAACCGCTATTTAGGTTCCCTGCCCCATCTGAAATGGGAAACCATAAAAAATGGGGAATATATGGGAGATATAAATTCATACCTTTGTGACCATTTCCCTTTTCGCGATTTTTTTATTGGCCTGAAGTCCCAGGTGGAGATTTGCCTCGGAAAGAGGGAGATCAACCAGGTATATATAGGAAAAGAAGGCTACCTGATTGAAGTGTACCAAAAGCCGGTGAACACAGAACGGATAACCCAAGTTTTCCGCGATTTTGCGGAAAAAGAAAAGATAAAGCCCCTGGAGATGAACTTGATGCTGGTCCCCACCGCAATCTATGTTTATGGGGATAAATTGCCCAAATTGGCTTCGCCCAGGAACCAGATGGAGACAGCGCAAGAAATTTACGATGCCTGTGGCATCCCTGCCATCGATTGTAGCCAGAAACTGCTAGAATATAAGGATAAGGGCCAGCTTTATTACAAGCTGGACCATCACTGGACTACTTTTGGGGCTTATATCGGATATTTATCATTTTGTGAGGCTAAAGGCATTACCCCGGTCCCTTTGGAGGAAATGGAATCCCAAGTGGTAACAGATGAGTTTTGCGGCACGGTTTATTCGAAAGTCAATGACTACACAAAAAAAGGGGATTCCATCACCATATACCGGAATCCTAAGGATAAACTGCAAGTTTACTACCAAGATACCAACACCCTTACCCACGACCTCTACAATTTGGAATACACAGGGCAAAAAGATAAATATTCCTTGTTTTTGGATAACCTCCATTCCATTATTGAGATAACCAATGAAACGGCGGACTCCGGCCGGGAGCTGATGTTGATCAAAGACAGTTATGCCAATTCTATAGTGCCTTTCCTCGTCCGTCATTATAAAAAGGTTTATGTCTTTGACACCCGGTATTATAAATATGGGCCGTCCAGCTTTATCGACGAGCATACGGGGATAACGGATGTGCTGATTTTGTATAATATGAACACATTGGACATGGATTTAGGGGTAGGCGGCATATATTGACAAGGCATAAGGACGGATTCCATAGCTATGTTGTTTTAACAAAAACGCAGGGATGAGGGCGGAAGGCGCGGCTGAATTTGTAAAGCGCCTGTAAACCATAGGAAAATCCGTTTTTAACAGTGGAAATATTTTAGAAATTGAAAGGAGCCGGAAAGGGGCCATGGACATGCCCCTTTCCGGCTTTTTTTATTCCTGCATAGATTGGATCAGGCGGAATACTTGTTCCGCCGCCGCCATAAGATTTTTCTTCGCATTCTTGGCCTCCATGGCTTCCCGGCGGGTTTGCACGTTTTGAAGGATGGGGAAAAAAGCGTCGATACCATGGCTGTTGCAAGCTATGGCATCTTCTGTGGCGCAGCCGCAAAATGCCAATACCTTTTTGTGGAATTGTTTGGCCATTTTCGCCACGCCTATGGGGGCTTTTCCGAAGATGGTCTGGCCGTCAAGCTGGCCCTCACCGGTTACCACAAGGTCTGCGCCCTTTACATAATCCGCCAGATTGGTTTCTTCCAGCACAATATGAACCCCAGGCTCTAACGTTGCGTCCATATAGGAAAGGAAGGCAAACCCTAAGCCTCCGGCAGCCCCGGTTCCCGCCAGCTTGGGGTTGGCTTTTGGGTATTTTGCGCAAGTAAGCGACGCGTAGCGGGCCAGCCATTGATCCATTTCTAAAATCATTTCTGGCGTTGCGCCTTTTTGGGGGCCATAGACTGCGCTGCAGCCTTGCTCCCCGCATAAAACATTGGCCACATCACAAGCGACCCGGAATTGGCATTCCTTCAATTCGGGGGCCACATGGGAGCTTGTAATGGTTTCCAGGCTTTTTAAACCTTTGGCGCCGAGGCCCACCGGCCGGCTGTTTTCATCCAGCATACCAAACCCCAGGGCCTGGAGCATGCCTATTCCGCCGTCGTTGGTGGCGCTCCCGCCAATTCCTACGATAAAGCGCCGGCAGCCTTTGGCTATGGCGTCCCGGATAACTTCCCCTACCCCATAGGTGGTTGCCAGCAAAGGGTCCCTGCTTTGTTCCGGAACCAGGGTAATGCCGGCGGCACCGGACATTTCCACAACAGCCGTCTTATTTTTTTCAATAACCCCATAGGTACATAAGGTGGGGTGGCCCATGGGGCCGGATACGTTCACTTGCGCCAGCTTCCCCCCCATGCCAAGGGTTAAAGCCTCCACGGTACCTTCCCCTCCGTCAGCTAAAGGGCGTACAATAACCTGGGCATTTGGCATTGCCCTTAAGATCCCTTCCCGGACGGCATTGCCTGCTTCCAGTGAGGGCAGGCTCCCTTTTAGGGAATCCATAGCGATTACGATTTTCATGACGATCCTCCTTTTATTATAAATTCTAATGATTTTTTGCCTGGTTTTAAGGCTGTTTTTCTGCCGGCCACAGACCGGTTATATGTAGGTACCCGGCAAATTCTGACCAGCAAAATAAAGGGGGGCCGGGCAGAGGTTTGTTTTGGAAAAGGCCATGTATTTTCCGGAGGCTACCTGCAATTCCTTTCAAAAACAGTGCTTTTTTAGCCGGACGCAAAACGGCGCCGACCGGTTTATTAAGATTATATCATGCATAGGGCCGGATATATAGGCAGCCGGGAGTGGAAAATATTTTTTATTGACTTATGGAAGGATACATGGTATCTTGAACGGGCTGCGGCTGTCAGCGATTACCGCTGGCGCCGGATGATGGAAATACATACCCATATAAAGGAGGGGATCGCTTGAAATATTTAAAGCAATTTGGGGTTATTTTGTTTTTTTCATTTGTTGGGGAAGCTTTACATGCGTGGTTGCCGTTTCCCGTTCCTGCGAGCATATACGGAACCTTTTTGCTGCTGCTGGCATTGGAAACGAAAGTGGTTCCCGTGGCTGCCATAAAGGAAGCCAGTGTATTTTTGATTGAGGCGATGCCGGTAATGTTTATACCGGCGGCAGTGGGCCTGATGGATTCCTGGCCGCTGATTCAAAAGGCTTGGCTTCCATATGGCGTTATTACGCTGGCCACAACTTTTGCCGTTATGGCGGCGTCAGGCAAGGCGGTACAGTTTATGGTGCGGTTTGGGGCAAAACGGAGGGGAAGGCCATGAATGGATTTTTTGAAAATTCGGTGTTTTTTGGCGTATGGATCAGCCTGCTTTTTTATGGGGCGGGTTGTTTGTTGAAAAAGAAATTGAAAATGGCGATTTTTAACCCGCTATTAATCGCTATTTTGCTGACTATTTTATTTCTGCTTTGTTTCCACATTGACTGCGCCGTTTACCAGGAAGGGGCAAGATACCTTTCCTTTTTGCTTACGCCGGCTACCGTATGCCTGGCTGTCCCTTTGTATGAACAGATGGAATTGTTAAAACGGAATTGGCGGGCGGTTCTGGCGGGGATTGCCGTGGGGGTAGTTACCAGCCTGGCCAGTGTTTTGCTCTTGGCGTTTGTATTCCGGTTTGACCATACTTCATATGTGACGTTTTTGCCGAAATCCGTTACCACAGCTATTGGCATGGGGGTATCAGAAGAACTGGGCGGGCATGTTTCCATAACGGTAGCCGTAATTATTATTACCGGAGTAATCGGGAACCTGTTCGCGGAAATGGTCTGCAAAATATGTAAGATTACCGACCCGATGGCCAAAGGGGTAGCGATAGGGACGGCTTCCCATGCGGTGGGGACGGCGAAGGCTATGGAAATGGGGGCTGTGGAAGGGGCCATGAGCAGCCTGTCCATTGTTGTTTCGGGGATGTTTACTGTGGTGGGGGCGAGCATATTTGCACATTTTTTGTAAAGGGGGCAAAAATATAAAATAGTAATTATTATCATTATATAACTTCTGCCCCGAGAGTAAACAGAATTGACAAATCCGGACAAAAGAAACGGAACAAATATTGAAAAACCTTTTTATTTATGATATGCTAACCCACAGAAAAACAGATAGCCGGTGTACGGGCCGCCTGGCAGGCGGAAAATATATTCTGCACAATTAGCCCGGGAGCCAAGGGCCAGTACACTAGAATACCCGGCAAAGCGATTTTGCATAGGCATACCGGTGCAGATGGCTTTTCAGATGGCGAGGTTAAGGATGAAAGCAAAAAAAACATTAAAAGAAACAGCGGTTGAATGGCTCTATCATGATATTGAAGAGGGGATTTACAAGCCGAACGCCATCGTCACGGAGGGGGAGATCGTAGAACGCTATGCCATGAGCAAATCCCCGGTGAGGGAAGCGCTGATCGAATTGTGTAAAGACGGCGTATTGAAAAGTATCCCCCGTGTCGGGTACCAGGTAGTGCAGATCTCCATTAAGGAGATTTTGGATCTGTTGGAGGTGCGGATTGATTTGGAGACGGCTAACCTAAAAAGGACGGCGCCTAAAATCACGGAAGAAGACTTGCGGATGCTCCGGTCTTTGGAAACGATTACCAATAATACCGAGAGCCGTAAAGTCGCGGTAAACTGGGACCGGAACACGGATTTCCATATTAAGCTATGTGAATTGGGTGGCAATGCCTATTTGTGCGATACCATTGAAAGGGCATTATTAAAATCCCGCCAGTATGTGGCACAGTATTTTCATAATGCCTGGAATAAAAATGTGGAATCCAACGGATATTTCCACCGGGCGGTTATCGACGCTTTGGAAGAACAGGATGTGGAAAGGGCGCTCCTGATGCTTCAAAAAGATATTTTAAACGTAAGGGAACAGATACAGGAAAATTATTTCCTTTGACAGGTTTGCTGTTTGGAATAAGGCTTAAAGGCAGAAAGCGGGATGCGCCGTTTTCTGCCTTTTTATTGTGCCTCACAGTTGCGGAAGGGGAAGGCCCCATGCACCGGGCCATAGGCAGGGGCAGCCAGGCTGTCATGAACCGGGCGGCCAGGCTGGGTTACGGAAAAGGGAGGCGGCTGATAGGGTTTCAAGGGAGAGGGATTTTGGTAAAAGCCTTGGCCTTCCCTTAAAGCTGTGCATTGGGTAGGAAGGAATTTGAAATAATAAACAAAGGAAGAATGGAATGTAAGAAGAAATAATTAAAAATATACAAAAACCAGTTGACAAAAAGGGGTTATATGTGTATAATTCACATTAATAAGATTACTGATAATATTACAAATATTATTATAACGTTATGAAGGAGGTCAACAATATGACGAAGAAAGAACGGGTGGTTGCAGCGATTGAGGGTAGGGAGCCGGATAAGGTCCCTTCTGGTTTTTCCCTCCATTTTCCTACAGAGGCTGCTTTTGGCGATGTGGCAGTAGACGCACATATTCGGTTTTTTGAAGAGAGCGACACGGATATTCTGAAGATTATGAATGAAAACCTGGTGCCTTATATGGGGGAGATCCACCACGGCCCGGATTACCATATGGTAAGGGAGATGTCTTTGGAAGACCCATTTATGCAAGACCAGATCGCTTTGGTAAAAAAGATCCTTGAGCGGTGTGAGAAAGACGCGTTTATTTTAGGTACCCTCCATGGGGTTACGGCTTCTTCCATCCATCCGCTGGAAAAGATGGAGCCAGGGTATACTTATGACTCGATCCGGGAAAAACTGTGCCGCTTGCTCCATGAAGATGAAGCCACGGTGCTGGCCGGTATGAAGAGGATTGCGGATGTTATGTGCCAGCTGGCAAAAGAATATATCCGTTTGGGTGTGGACGGCGTTTATTACGCGGCGTTGGGCGGCGAGAAAAGGTTTTTTACAGATGAGGAATTTGAACGTTACATTAAGCCCTTGGATTTGCAAATTATGAAGAGCATTAAGGATGCCGGCGGATATTGCTTCCTCCACATCTGCAAAGACGGCCTGAATATGGAACGGTATAAAGGCTACGACGTATACACAGACGTGGTAAACTGGGGCGTCTATGAAGCGCCGTACTCCCTGGAAGAAGGGAAAAAGCTTTTCCCGGGAAAAACCATAATGGGAGGCCTGCCCAACCGCCACGGCGTCCTGGTAGACGGCCCCGGGGAGGCAGTCCGGGAAGAAGTCCATAAAGTGATACGGGAATTTGGCAGGACAGGTTTTATTTTGGGGGCGGACTGTACCTTGGCGACGGAGCAGGATATGGCCTTGCTGAAAGCAGCCGTACAGGCAGCACGAGACTGAGAACTTGTTAAAAATATTTATAAAAACAGGAGGAAAGATTATGATGAAGAAAAAGATTGCATTGGCTTTGGCGGCAATGATGGCGGCAAGCAGCCTGGCAGCGTGCGGCGGCGGAGGCGGCACAACGGAGACGGCTGCGACGAAAGCGGCGGACCAGGGCAGCGGCCAGGAGGCGCCGGCGAAAGAGGGTGGCCAGGAAGCCCCGGATACCGTATATCCGGCAGGTACCCTTACCGTGTATGCCATGGGAAACCCCCAATATCGCCAGCAGTATTTTGAGACCTGGCTGGAAAACCACAGGGACATCGCCCCGGATGTGAAGATTGAGTTTGTACAGACAGAAGGAACGGCAGATATTCGGGAAAAAATCACCATGACTGCCTTATCCGGGGCTACCGAAGACCTGCCGGATGCCGCTATGCTTGATCCGGTAACGATTATGGACTTGGCTAAAGCAGGCCTTTTGAAGGACGAGACTGAATACCTGGCCCCTCTTTTGGACAAGATGGTGGACGGGGCAACGACGGATGCGACCATCGACGGGAAGATTTACGCCCTGCCGGATTCTGTACGCCCTCAAGTCCTGTTTTATAACAAAGACATTTTTGATGAATATGGCATTGACCCGGAAACCATGTCTACCATGGAGGGCTATATCGAGGCCGGCCGGCAGCTGAAAGAAAAAAGCGGCGGGGAGGTTTACTTATCTTACATCGACCCCACCAGCAAAACCTGGAGGTATTGGGGGCGCCGGGGCCTGATGCCTTCTGCCGGTGCAAAGATTTGGGACGACAACGGTGAAGTGGTTATCGGCAGCGACGAAGGCACCAAGAAAGCCCTGGGCGCGTTGGATACCATGAATAAAGAAGGCCTGATGATGAAGACTACCATTATGGAGCCGGCGCTTTATGATGCCATCAACAACCAAAAAGTTGCCACTTTCCTGATTGGTGCGTTCTGGGATGAATTTATGAGGCAGAACTGCGAGGCAACCAAAGGCCAGTGGAGAGTGATGCCTGCCCCCGCATTTGAAGGCGTAGATAAGGCCGGGGCCCCGGTTTCCCAGTTTATGGGTATTGTGGAAAAAGGCGACAACCCTTATTCCGAGCTGTTCCGCATGATGTGGTATGATTTTACGTTTGATATTGAGGCAAAAGAAGTTTGGGTCAATTCCATGGAGGAACAGAATGCCCCCTATTCCAACCCTGTATCCAAGGAAATGCTGGAAGACCCCTTCTGGAAAGAGCCGTCTGAGTTTTACGGTGGCATGTCGTTCCGTGAGATGGAAGGCAAATGCCTGGAAAATGGCGCGGAAAATATGGCGGTAACGCCACAGGACGCAGAGGCGGACGAGATTATTTCTGCGGAGCTGGAGAAATACGTGGCAGGCAACCAATCCATGGAAGATGCGATCGCCAACATGGATAAGAACCTGAAGGCGAAGATTGGAAAGGCTGAAGTAGCCCAATAATCAACGGTTCATGAGTTTCTGTCCGGCAAAATGCACTTGGGTGTGTTTTGCCGGATTTTACCTAAGGGATACATGCATGGCATTGCAGGTGTCTGCATCCATGATTCTGCACGAGGAGGGATATCGTGTTAAAGACTTTAAAGAAATATAAAGCCCCTTATCTGTTTATTTTACCGTTTTTCATTTTGTTTTTCGTGTTTCAACTCATTCCGACCCTTTGGACTTTTTATATCAGCCTCACTAACTGGAAGGGCATCGGCTCCCCTGAGTTTTGCGGATTGGGCAATTATCAGAAAATGATGATCGACAACATGTTTTGGGAGTCCCTGGGCAACACGGTAATTTATTGGGGTACCGGCCTGGTTTTGATTTTATGCTACGCTTTGCTGATTGCTTGCCTGCTTAACAGCCGTTTTTTAAAGAGCAACCGCGCCAGGGCGTTTTTTAAAACAGCAACCTTTTTGCCAAATGTTTGTGCAGCTATTGCTATGGGGTTGATTTTCCGCATGTTATTTGATGAGAATGTAGGGTTGATCAACGAAGTGATTTCCATGGCGGGAGGGTCTAAGGTCCCTTGGCTTACCAGCACTACTTTTTCTAAAATACCGGTTATTATTTTGAATATATGGCGGTACACGCCATGGTTTACCATGATTTTGCTGTCCGGGCTTTTAAATATTTCCAGGGACTATTACGAGGCGGCCACAGTAGACGGTGCCGGTTCTTTACAGCAGTTTTGGTACATCACCCTTCCTTCATTAAAGAACATTTTGTTTTTCTGTTCGGTGACGTTGACGGTGGATATGTGGAAGCTATTCAACGAATCTTATATTTTGCCAGGGCCGGGGACTTCCAATTCATCCCTGTTCCAGTACATGTATGAATCTGGGTTTAATGTGTTTAACATGGGATATGCGTCGGCCATTGGCGTGGTGCTGATCCTGATTTTGATGGTGATTTCCGTCATCCAGTTCTTGGTCCGCCGCAACCAGGGCGAGCTGTAGGAAAGGAGGAGGCTATGAAACGGAATAACACGATGTATTCTTCGGCGATTTATGGCATATTGGGGGTTATTACATTGTTATGCCTGTTCCCGATTGTCTGGATGTGCCTGATTTCAATTAAAAGTACTTCGGAAAGCGTTACCGGTTTCCATTCTATTATAGTAGAACATCCAACACTGGCGAATTTTAAGAGGCTGTTTGAGATGATCCCTGTGTGGCAAAACACCTTTAACAGTGTGTTCACCACGATTATGGGAACCATTACTTCCTTATTCTTCTGTGCTTTGGCAGGATTCGCCTTTGCAAAATACCGGTTCCCCGGAAGGAAGTTTTTATTTTACTTTGTGATCGCAACCATGCTGGTACCGCCGGAAGTGGGGTCGGTGCCTTTGTTTATTATCATGAGGAAGGTGGGGCTGGTCAACAGCCTTTGGTCTTTAGTAATACCAAGGATTGCCACGGCAGTGGGGATTTTCTACATGAACCAATATATCACAGATGTGCCTGACGAGCTGGTAGAGGCCGCCCGGATTGACGGATGCAGCGATTTCGGGATTTTTATGAAGGTAATCCTTCCGGTGATTAAGCCGGCTATGGCTTCCTGGGGGGCCATAACCTTGATCGCCCGTTGGAATGACTTTTTCTGGCCGTTGCTGTATTTAAGGAAGCAAGCCAAATATACCTTGATGGTGACGATTTCCCTGCTTCCGGTCAGCGAAGGGCTGTCCACACCTTGGCCGGTAATATTGGCCGGGACTACATTGGTTATTATCCCTATTATTGTGCTATACCTTATTTTGGAAAAATTCCAGAAGGCGGGGATTATGGAAGGCGCAGTAAAAGGCTGATGAAAAAAGGGCAGGCACAGTATGGAAACGGTTGGACTGTTACGGAAGGATGACATAGAGATATGGACAAATCAGATATCAGGTATCAAGCATACATTGACATATTAAAAGAAGAATTGATCCCGGCGATGGGGTGTACGGAGCCAATCGCCCTTGCCTATGCATCGGCAGTAGCCAGGGAACTTTTGGGGGTTTTGCCTGACCGGGTGGAGGTAGAGGCCAGCGGAAGCATTATCAAAAACGTCAAATCTGTAATCGTGCCCAACACAGGCCATCTGAAAGGCATTGCGGCCGCGGCGGCTGCCGGTATTGTGGCAGGGGACGCAACACGGCAGCTGGAAGTGATTTCTCAGGTTACCCCGGCCCAGGAAAAAGAGATCCGGGAATTTTTGGAAACGGTGCCTATTGTAGTGGAACATGTGGATAACCATGTTACGTTTGACATCATTGTGACCCTGCATTATGGCGGGGAATGGAGCAAAGTGCGGATCGCCAACTATCACACGAATATTGTATATAAGGAAAAATGCGGAAAGGTCCTATTGGATGTGCCTGTGGAGGAAGAAAACGAAGAAGGGCTTACGGACCGCGGCCTTTTGGACATGGAAGGGATTTGGGATTTTATCCATGCCGTAGACCCCTTAGATATTCGGGAAGTGCTGCAACGGCAGATTGACTTTAACCTGGCTATCGCCCGGGAGGGGATCGAAGGGGATTATGGGGCCAATATCGGGAAAGTATTGCTGGACTCCTGCGGAGAAGACGTACAGACCAGGGCTAAAGCCATGGCAGCCGCCGGTTCAGACGCCAGGATGAACGGCTGTGAACTGCCAGTAATCATTAATTCCGGAAGCGGCAACCAGGGTATTACCGTGTCCGTCCCGGTGCTGGTATATGCAAAGGAACTGGGTTGTGACGAGGATACGACTTTGCGGGCGCTGGCATTGTCCAACCTTTGCGCCATCCACCAGAAATCCATGATCGGGAGGCTTTCGGCTTACTGTGGAGCGGTAAATGCCGGGGCCGGGGCTGGGGCCGGCATTGCTTACCTGTGTGGAGGCGGTTATAAGGAGGTGGTCCACACCGTAGTCAACGCCCTGGCAGTTGTGTCTGGCATCGTCTGTGACGGGGCCAAGGCATCCTGTGCCGCAAAGATTGCTTCTGCGGTGGACGCAGGGATTCTGGGCTATAATATGTATAAAAGGGGGCAGCAGTTTTATGGCGGCGACGGCATTGTGACAAAAGGGGTAGAGGCCACCATCAAAAACGTAGGCAGGCTGGGGAAAGACGGTATGCAGCAGACCAACGAGGAAATTATACGGATTATGGTGGGGGATGGCAGTTGCTAGAACCAATCCGCCTGCCGTTCATATTGGAAGGCATTGGAATAAGCCGGTAACCAGCGAAAACGATACAGCTGGTTACGGGCTTGTTTTGCGTTTGCATTATCCGGCCATTGAAAGATATTTTCATAAAAGCACATGAAAACCAGCCATATTTGCCCTGGGGGAACGTTTTAATATATGGAAATCCGGTAAGGGTTGTGATAGGATGGTAAACAGGATAATTGAGGTTGGCATAGGTAGGCTATATCCGTGCAATCAATAAAATGGCCGCCACTGGCGATCCGGGCATGTATGCGGCCGGCATTGGATTTTCACGGATGGGGCGGAAGGTTTACACGTTACGGAAATAAGGAGGTGGATATATCAATAATGCGATAGGAGGAATTAAAAATGGCGGAAATAAAATTACAAGTTTCTTCATAGGAAAGCGGCATCCGACGGCATGGGCACGGTTTTTGAAAGGGAATATTTACATTTTCACATGATAAGGCGGAACGGGCCATTAAAAGGATGGGGTTATGCCGGTATCCCGGTTACGGTTTTTTTGAAACTGGCCAAAATTGAAATAGGTTTCCTAATTGCATATGATAATCATAGATGAGGAAGAAATTATTTTACAAAATTATGATCATACGGGCTACTTAGGTTTGAGCTGCAATGAATATTGGACTGGATTGTTACAAATATATTTTGATGCATGCCGGGCTTGATGTAAAAGCCAAAGGCCATGAAGGGGGCCATAGAGGTGCTTATGATATGTTTTCGCTGCTTTGAACCCTTATATTTCAGGAATAAAGGCAGTGCCGATACTTTTATAAATGCTGATCCGATTCGGACGGGACATATTGGGCAATATCCTCAAGCCTACAATTTAAAATCCGGCAGAGGTCGTTTAGCGTAGTAGTATTCATTGGTTTATCTTTGCGTAATTTATCAATGGTGGCACTGGATATATGATGTTTGGTTATCAGTGTGTAGGTCGTTTCTGGAGAATTTTTTAATGTTGCCCAGAATGGTTGATAACTTATCATGCCCCAATGCCTCCTTTTCATTTCGATGTGTTTTTGAACCTGTTTGGAACCTGCTTTTATGGGTGATATTTTACTGGTTGCACAAAAATTTATACTATATGCTGGATAGATATGGTTTCAATTTATGCATATCCGACAAAAAGCATCTTGCAAAAGCAGGCACTGAGAGATTTGGAAAGTACAGTTAGGATAAGCATATAATATAGTTTTATACTTAACTATAGTTTGGAAAATGACTATAATAATTGTATTATTTTGTGGAAGGGGATAAAGATGGGGGCTGATTGGGGCAAGCCGTTGGAAGCTGCAGCGGTGAAAGAAAAGATTATTTGTTTTTTGAAAAAATCGGATTATGATTTTTATAAAGAAATGTCGGAGGGGATGACAGAGGAAGAATTTGGGAAATTTTGTATAGAATTTCCGGAAGCCAGAGTGGTCCGCAGATAAAGGGGGAACGTCGAAAGCCCCATGAAAACTTATCGGAAAGCAAAAGGGGGCTTTTCTGCCCGGTGCGGGTAGGATAAAATCAGGAAAACCCTTGATTTTATGATAAAATAATACTATAATAGGTACTGTAAAATGAATAAGTTCTTCGGGGCAGGGTGGGATTCCCTACCGGCAGTATAGTCTGCGAACCGCATAGGCGGCCGATCCGGTGCAATTCCGGAACCGACAGTATAGTCTGGATGAGAGAAGAATTGATGTGGCGGCCAGGAGTTGGCGGCATTTGGATGAAGGTAGTTGTATGGCCCCGGATATGGATCCGGGGCTTTTTTGTTCCCGGAAAAGATACCCTATGGGACGAAACGTTTTGTGGGGGGCTTAAGGGGCAGCCTTAAGCAAGGCGCAACTACCTGGATAAAGCCAAACTTACGGCAGGCACATGATTCCTCCGGGCGATGAACTTAACAGGACAAGAAAAGGATGGAGGAAAAGATGAGAGAGAACAAATTGTTGACGACAAAAAATGTGGTGTTAATGGGGATGTTTGGAACCTTGGCGGCAGTGCTGATGCTGTTTGAGGTGCCATTGCCATTTATTGCCCCGAGCTTTTATGGGCTGGATTTAAGCGAAGTGCCGGTTTTAGTGGGGACTTTTGCCCTGGGGCCGGTGGCAGGGGTTATCATGGAAGTGGTCAAAATTTTAGTAAAGTTGGTACTCAAGCCGACCAGCACCGGTTTTGTGGGGGAATTTGCCAATTTGGTGTTTGCCTGTTCCATGGTATTTCCCGCCGGGCTGATTTACCGGTTCCATAAGACGAAAAAAGGGGCGATGGCGGCGATGGCAGCGGGTACGGTAATTATGTCAGCCGTAGGTATTGTGGGGAATGCACTGGTGATGATCCCCTTCTATTCTCACTTTATGCCCATTGACAGCATCCTTGCTATGGGGAAGGCCATTAATCCTCTGGTGGGCAGTGTTTGGACCTTTGCCGCCGTCTGTGTGGGCCCCTTTAATTTGATCAAGGGGGTAGTGGTATCCTTGATTACGGCGCTGGTTTACAAACGGATCAGCACGTTGATCCATGGGGCCGCCGCTTCACGGGAAGTTGGGCATGGAAGGAAGGGCAGTTTGCGGAAACTGTAAAAAGGACGCGGCTTTTCGGAAAGCTTCCGGTCGAAAAGGTTTTGGCAGCCCGGCAAAGCGGCAGGCCGAAACGTCGAAAGTGCCAGGGCAAGCCAGGCGGTTTTACCGCTTGCGCCGCCCTGGCACTTGTGCTATGATTAGGCAAAGTAGGCAACCGGCCGTTGCCAGGCCGGGATTTTGCCTGTGGCAATGGAAACTGCAATGAATAGGACCCGTAGGGTGCATAGGAAGAAGGAAGCAGGCATATATGGATACGAAGTGGATTCGGATTGAAAACCCGCAAGCTCCCAAGGAGGAAGAACTGCAGGCGGCTGCCCGGGTGATCCGGGAGGGCGGATTGGTGGCGTTTCCTACGGAAACCGTTTATGGGCTAGGGGCCAATGCATTAGACGAAGAAGCGGCACGGAAGATTTATGCCGCCAAGGGGAGGCCTTCGGACAATCCGTTGATTGCACATATTGCCTCTTTGAAGGGGCTGGAACCATTAGTAACAGATGTTTCAAAGGTAGGAAAGGAGCTGGCCCAGGCTTTTTGGCCGGGGCCGCTGACTTTGGTATTCCCCAAAAGCGGCCTGGTGCCTTATGGGACGACCGGGGGGCTGGATACGGTTGCAATACGGATGCCCAGCGATCCGGTGGCAAAAGGGGTGATTGCGTTGGCGGGGGTACCAGTGGCGGCCCCAAGTGCAAACAGGTCCGGACGACCCAGCCCGACTACGGCCCGGCACGTGTGGCAGGATATGGAGGGGCGGATTGATATGCTCTTGGACGGGGGCCAGGTGGGGATCGGGCTGGAGTCTACCATTGTGGACGTGACTGGAACCATACCCGTCCTGCTCCGGCCCGGGGCCGTGACCATGGAAATGCTGGAAGCGGTGGTGGGGGCCGTGGAAGTTGACCCGGCCATCCAAGGCCCGCTTACGGCGGGTATGCCCCCGAAGGCACCGGGGATGAAATACCGCCACTATGCACCAAAGGCGGAATTGACCTTAGTGGAGGGGGCGGAAGAAGCCGTGGTTTCTAAGGTCAACCAGCTGGCAAAGGAGAAATTGGCTGCTGGTTTTCGGGTGGGGATCCTTGGGACGGAAGAAACCAGGGGGCGTTATCCCCATGGGATCGTAAGGAGCGTGGGGGCGCGGGGCCAAGAGGAGGCCATTGCCCATAACCTATTTGCCATATTGCGGGAGTTTGATGATTTGCAAGTAGAATACATCTTTTCAGAGAGCTTTTCCCAAGACCATTTGGGGCAGGCGATTATGAACCGGCTGACAAAAGCGGCGGGGTACCGTAAAGTGCAGGTTTAGGTATTTAGGAGGGATGCCAATGGAAGAGGCAAGGAAACGGTTGGATTATATTTCCTGGGACGAGTATTTTATGGGGATTGCGGATCTTGCAGGTATGCGGTCCAAAGACCCCAACACACAGGTGGGGTGCTGTATTGTGAGCCAGGACAACAAGATCCTGTCTATGGGCTACAATGGGTTCCCCAGAGGGTGTTCCGACGATGAATTTCCCTGGGGGAAGGAAAATGAGACAGCGGATCCGTACAGTGCCAAATATCTGTATGTGACCCATAGCGAGCTGAACGCCATTTTGAATTACCGTGGCGGCAGCCTGGAAAACAGCAAGCTATACGTTACCCTTTTCCCTTGCAACGAGTGTGCCAAAGCCATTATCCAGGCAGGGATAAAAACCGTAATTTATAAGGAAGACAAATATCCGGCTTCCCCGTCTGTAAGGGCGTCGAAGCGGATGTTGAATGCGGCAGGCGTGCGCTATTACCAGTATGAAAGGACAGGAAGGGTACTTGAAATTCACGTATAGGTGGGGCCGATGAAATTTTTGCTGGTGGCTATCAATGCAAAATATATCCATTCCAATTTAGGGGTATATAGCTTGAAAGCTTATGGGGAACAGGAGCAGGGGAAAAAGGGGGGGCGTGGCCTGCAAGGGCGCCCCGGATCCGAAAAAAAACGGTGGGAAATAGAGGTTGCGGAATATACCATCAATAACCAGGCTGGGCGGCTGCTGGAAGATATTTACCAGAGGAAGCCGGATGTGGTAGGGTTTTCCTGTTACATCTGGAATATGGCATATGTGCGGGAGCTGATCCACGACTTGCCTAAGGTGCTCCCGGAAACGGACATCTGGCTGGGGGGCCCGGAGGTGTCTTTTGACGCGCTTTGCCTGTTGGGCCAGGAACCGGAAGTCCTGGGGATAATGAAAGGGGAAGGGGAAGAAACATTTGCCGGCCTGCTGTCTTGCTACCAGGCGCTTGGATGTTCCGTCAAAGGTGCCTTGGCTGAGGCGGGGGCAGGCCAATGGGAATCCCCGGCCGCAAAGGGCGTAATAGGGGAACGGGCCGGTTTAGAGGGAAAGGCCGGCACGCCGGCCACAGGCGTGGCCCGGCATGGGATACGGGAAGCCTGGACGGCCTACTGGAATCAGCTGGAAACACTTGCGGGGGTAGTGTTCCGGCGGGCGGACGGTGCGGTGGCAGAAACAGGCGCCCGCCTGGGGATGGATATAAACCGGATCCCTTTCCCTTATAAAGATATGGAAGGGTTTTCCCATCGGATTATATATTATGAAAGCAGCCGGGGATGCCCTTTTTGCTGCAGCTATTGCTTGTCGTCAGTGGATAAGGCGGTCCGTTTCCGGGACTTGGGGCTTGTGGAACAGGAGCTGGATTTTTTCTTGGAGAAAGAAGTGCCGCAAGTGAAATTTATCGACCGTACGTTTAATTGCAAAAAAAGCCATGCCATGGCGGTTTGGCGCCATATTTTGAACCATGATAACGGTATTACCAATTTCCATTTTGAGATTGCGGCCGATTTGCTGGATGAAGAAGAAATGGAACTGCTGGGGAAAATGAGGCCGGGGCTGGTGCAATTGGAGATCGGGGTACAAAGCACAAATCCGGACACCATCCGCGAAATACACAGAAAAATGGACTTGGAAAAAGTGGGGCGGGCGGTGGCCCGGGTCAATGCCGGGCATAATATCCATCAACATTTGGATTTGATTGCCGGGCTTCCCCAAGAAGGCTATGAAAGCTTTCGCCGTTCTTTTAACCAAGTATACGCCATGAGGCCGGCGCAGCTGCAGCTGGGCTTTTTGAAAGTGCTGAAAGGGTCTTTCATGCATCAGGCGGCAAAGGAGTACGGGCTGCGGTACCGGGAAACGCCGCCGTACGAAGTATTATCCACAGCCTGGCTGCCTTATGGAGACGTTATCCGGCTGAAGGCCGTGGAAGAAATGGTAGAGGTTTATTATAACAGCGGGCAGTTTACTTTGACGATGGATATTTTGTCAAAGGAAACCGACGACGCGTTTGGCTTGTATGAACGGCTGGCCGGCTATTATGGCAAAAAGGGGCTGGCCGGGCTTAACCACAGCCGTTTGGCCCGGTATGAAACCCTTCACCGGTTCCTTGAGGAAGAATGGTTTGAGGAAGGGCTTGCGGGGGCCGGGGCGCAAAAGCATACCTTAGCCCAATTGGAGGATGCTTTGATATGTGACCTTTATCTGCGGGAGAACAGCAGGGGCCGTCCATCTTTTGCTTTAGACCAGAAGCCGTACCGGGATAAAGTCCGCCGCCTGGCTTCAAAATACGAAGAGGCAGGAAGGCTTGTCCATGTGGAAATGCTGCGCTCGGGTGAGCTTGCACGGTTTGACTATCGGGAGCGGGACTTGCTGACAGGAAACGTCTCTATGCATATTTTCCCGGCCGGGGCCATAGGCGCCACTTGACGGTTGCCAAGTTACCGGATAGCAGCTTAAGGTTTTTGGCTTTTGACTGGCATGCGCAAAGGGACAAACCGGGGCGGCCAAAAGAAAAAGCCCGGGGGGTTTCCTGGCGGAAGGTCCCCACAGGGGAGGGCCGGGGAGGCCAAAAAGAAAAAGGGGACTTGCAGTATGGCGCAAAATGTCATAAAATAAATTCACCTATATGGGAAACGCTATTTAGGTGAAAAAAATTAAAAGAAAAGTAAAAGAGGTGAATTTCGTCAGGATGAATATGCATAATAGTAAAAAGAAAAGAATTATTTCTTCCATTATTGTTATCCTATTGGTAGCGGCCATGATTGTGCCTATGGTGGCCTCGGCAATAACTGCGTTCCATTGACGGGACGGGGATTTTTAAGGAGCGATTATGAATAAAAAGTATATACTGGCTGTCTTTGCGGCAGCGGCCCTTACGGCCGCACATTGGACCGAACCGGTATATGCAAAGGAAAAGACCTTGCCTGACGGCCTTTATGTAGGTGATGTCAGTTTGGGCGGAATGACAGAGGAAGAAGCCGAAAAGGCGGTTGCTGCAAAGGTGGAAGAACTGGCAGCCCGTCAGGTCAGGTTGAACGGAGATGGCAACGAAGCGTCGGTCGCAGCAAAGGAGCTGGGGTTTGCCTGGAAAAATCCGGAGGAATTAAAAGAAACGGCCTGTAACCTTGCTGCCGGAAATCTGGTGCAGCAATATATGGCCCGTAAGGACGTGGAAAAAACCCCGGTCCACATCCCCCTGGAAACAGAAGTAGATGAAGGCCGGGTAGAAGTTTTTGTCCGGGAGAACACAAGCGGGTTGACAGCCGAGCCGCAAAATGCCACCATTACCCGGGCGTCGGGTGCGTTTCATATTACGCCCAGTGTGCCCGGGAGGCTGGTGGATATTGCGGCTACAAAGAAAGCGTTGCAACAGCAGGTTTGCAGCGAAGAAAAAGAGATAACGGTGGATGTGGTAGTTGCAGAGTGGGCGCCGGATATTACAGAATCGGACCTATCCAGTATTCAGGATGTATTAGGGACTTATACGACTAATTTTTCCAGCAGCAACACTTCCCGGAGAAAAAACCTGGCCAATGGCGCAAATAAAATAAACGGGCATGTGCTGATGCCCGGGCAGATGTTGTCCGGCTATGAGTGTATGCACCCCTTTACCACAGCCAATGGATATTATACGGCGGCGGCCTATGAAAACGGCCGGGTAGTGGACAGTGTGGGGGGAGGGGTCTGCCAGATTGCGACCACCCTTTACAATGCGGCTTTAAGGGCGGAGCTGGAGATAAACCAGCGGCAGAACCATTCCATGATTGTCGCTTATGTAAAGCCGTCCATGGATGCCGCCATTGCAGGGACGGTAAAAGATATCCGGTTTACCAATAATTACAGTACCCCGATTTTTGTGGAAGGCCGTGCAGAGAACGGAAAGCTGACGTTTACCATTTACGGGAGGGAGACCCGCCCCGTGAACCGTACCTTGGATTTCGTATCAGAGACATTAAGCTCTGTCAGCCCGGGGCCCCCCACAGAACAGCTGGATATGTCCCTGGCGCCGGGGTCCAGGAAGCAAGTGCAGTCAGCCCACCAAGGGCTAAAGTCCCGGCTTTGGAAAATCGTCAAGGTTGACGGCGTTGTGACAGAAAAGATTCTGCTTCATACAGACACCTACAATGCTTCCAAAGCGATTGTGCTTGTGGGTCCGCCTGTACCGGCAGCGCCTCCACGGGCTTCCAGGCCGGCGGAAAGCGCGGCGCCGACCACTACGGCAGGGGCGCCGGAAGCCGCCCGGCCAGGGGTGGCGGAAACCACGCAGGAGCCGGAAACGGCCCAGGCTGGTGAGGCGGAAGCTACCCGGCCGCAGGGGACAAGGCCTGCGGCTTTCGAAAGGGAGGAAACCATGCCGGAACATTCCGGGGGAACCGGTGCAAATGAGGCGGCCCAGTCCAGGGAAACGGGGCCGGGGGCATCCCGGACATGGGAAACGCCATCCACAAGGGCCCCGGAAACCATCCCGGTAAAACAGCCGGAAACACCCGCACCATAAGCGGCCGGGCGATAGGCATAGAAGGAGTACAGGGCAGTGGTCCAGAAAATAATTCGGGAAAATTCCGGCCGGATGAAGGCGGGACAAGACTTGGTAGTAGCGGGTTTCGCCGGATGGGCGGGGACCTGGCGGATTATTGCCGCCAAAAGGCGGGAGCTGGAACAGTGGTTTGCCCCATGCTATTTAGACGGGATGGCGGGGGACGTTCCGCCAGAGGGGCAAATGCCAGGTTCCATATGGACGCGAAAGGACTGGGAAGCTTTTGGCGCGTCGGACTGGGAGCCGGCAGGGGCAGGGGGGATCTTGGCGGCCATTTGGAATTTGCTGGGGGCCTACGGCCTTGGCGCAGAGTTTTCCCTGCGCCAAATCCCCATAAAACAGGGGACGATAGAAATTTGCGAGCATTTGGGGCTGAACCCTTATCGCCTGTATAGCCAGGGATGCCACCTTTTGGCTTCGGAAAACGGGGGCAAAATGGTGCGCTACCTTGCGGGCCGGGGGATCACGGCAAAGGTGATAGGGGAAATTACCAGCAATATAGCCAAAGTAAACACGGACGGCGGGGGGCAAAGCTTTTTGAACCGTCCGGAACCGGATGAGCTGGAACGTATCTAAAATACATGTACCCTCAAGATTTTTCCGGAAGTACATAAAAACAACAGGAGGCGTGGAAAGATGCGAGAGAAGATTTTGGCGGTGATGGAAAAAAACAGCAGAATTGACATCAAAGACCTGGCGGTCCTCTTGGGGGAAAGCGAGGCCGCGGTAGCGAATGAAATTGCTGAGATGGAAAAGGAACATATTATCTGCGGATACCATACACTGATCAACTGGGACAATACCAGTGAGGAAAAGGTAGTTGCACTGATCGAAGTGAAAGTAACCCCGCAGCGGGGGATGGGGTTTGATAAAATTGCCGAGCGCATTTATCAGTACAGTGAGGTGAACAGCGTTTATTTAATGTCAGGCGCTTATGATTTTACGGTGATTTTGGAGGGGAAGACCATGCGCCAAGTGGCCCAATTTGTTTCGGAACGGCTGTCCCCTATGGAATCGGTGCTAAGCACGGCTACCCACTTTGTGCTGAAAAAGTACAAAGACCACGGCACTGTCCTTTGCGACGAGTCCCAGGATGAAAGGATGTTGATTACGCCATGAGGAACCCATTGTCAGAAAAAATCGTGACGATCCCGCCTTCGGGAATACGGAAATTTTTTGATATTGTCAGCGAGATGAAAGACGCCATCTCTTTAGGGGTGGGCGAACCGGATTTTGACACGCCTTGGCATATCCGGGAAGAGGGGATCTATTCCCTGGAAAAGGGGCGCACATTTTATACGGGGAATGCCGGGTTAAGGGAACTAAGGGTAGAGATACATAACTACCTGAAGCGCAGATATGAGATGGCCTATGACCCGGATGACGAGATTTTAGTGACTGTCGGCGGAAGCGAGGCCATTGATATTGCCTTGCGGGCTATGTTGGACCCCGGGGATGAAGTATTGGTGCCCCAGCCTAGTTTTGTTTCCTATGTGCCTTGCACCGTGCTTGCCGGAGGGGCGGCGGTGCCCATCTGCCTGGAAGAGAAAGACCAGTTCCGCCTTACACCGGAAAAGCTGCGGGAAAAAATTACGCCAAAATCAAAAATACTGGTGATGCCGTTTCCGAACAATCCTACGGGGGCGATTATGGCGCGGCCGGAATTGGAAGCGATTGCCGAGATTGTGAAGGAGCATGATTTATTTGTCCTTTCCGATGAGATTTATTCCGAATTGACCTATGGCCCGAATGGCCATGTGTCCATTGCTTCCCTGCCGGGCATGAAGGAGCGGACTGTGCTTATCAACGGGTTTTCCAAAGCTTTTGCCATGACCGGCTGGCGCCTTGGATATGCCTGTGCGCCGCCGCTGATTTTAAAGCAGATGTTGAAAATCCATCAGTTTGCCATTATGTGCGCGCCTACCACCAGCCAGTATGCGGCCATTGACGCCATGAAAAACAGCGACGGCGACGTGGGGTACATGAGGGAGTCCTATGACCAAAGGAGAAGGTATCTTTTGCATGCTTTCCAGGAGATGGGGCTGGAATGTTTTGAACCTTTGGGGGCCTTCTATGCGTTTCCCAGCATTAAAAGGTTTGGCATGACTTCCGATCAATTTGCCAATGAGCTGTTAAAGGAAGAAAAGGTGGCCGTGGTGCCAGGGGGCGCTTTTGGGGACAGCGGGGAAGGGTACTTGCGGGTATCCTATGCCTATTCGCTGAAAAGTTTGAAGGAAGCCCTGGGGCGGATCCAGCGGTTTGTAAACCGGCTGGACGGGAAATGACTTTATGGACAAAAGGATGAATGTAGTATTATATGAACCGGAAATGCCCTTGAATACCGGCAATATCGGGCGCACCTGCGTTGCGACCAATACCCGCCTCCATTTGATCGGGCCATTGGGCTTTAAGCTCAATGAAAAGGCAATCCGGCGGGCAGGCCTGGACTATTGGGACAAGCTGGATGTGGCGGTATATTGTGACTTCTCCGATTTTTTAGATAAAAACCCTGGCGCAAAGCTTTACCTGGCTACCACGAAGGCAGAACAGGCCTATACCGATGTGGCTTACGAACCGGGCTGTTACCTGATGTTCGGAAAGGAAAGCGCAGGGATTCCGGAAGAAATTTTGGTAGAATACCGGGAACATTGTGTCCGGATACCTATGTGGGGTGAAATCCGCTCCCTGAATTTGGCCAATTCCGTGGCTATATTGCTGTACGAAGCGCTACGGCAGAACGGGTTTGACCGGATGGCCAAGGAAGGGCGGCTCCATCGCCTGGAGTGGAAGTAAACGTATGGCACCTGGGGTTTGCCTTTGCAGATATTTGAAAAGGAAGCCCGGAAAACGCTTTGCTATATGCAAGTAACGTTTTCCGGGCTTCCTTTTATGGCTTCCTTATAAAAGCAGTGATTTCAACCTAAAAATTGGTTGCCGTCATTTCTTTTCCGGCAAGGACTTCTTCAAAGTCTTTCAAGTTCCGGGCCAGCAGTTCCGGCGTGTCCAGGCCATAGGGGCATTTGCCGGCGCATTGGCCGCAGTGGAGGCATTCTTTAATTTTCATCATCTTTTTCTGGCCTTCGTCGGACAAGTGGGAGGCAGAGGGGGAACGGCGCAGCAACAGGGACATGCGGGCGCAGTTGTTGATTTCGATCCCCACAGGGCAAGGCATGCAGTAGCCGCAGCCCCTGCAGAAGCTTCCGCTAAGCAGTTGCCGGTCTTTTTCAATCAGGGCCTGGATTTCTTTGTCCATAGACGGCGGGTTATGGATATAGCTTAAAAATTCGTCCAGTTCCTGTTCTCTTTGGATGCCCCATATGGGAAGGACACTGGGGTATTGGGCGGCGAAAGCATAGGCGGCGGCCGAGTTGGTGATCAGGCCCCCCGATAAAGATTTCATGGCGATAAAGCCAATAGACCGGGAAGAGCAGGACTGCACCAGTTCCAGCTCCGGGCGGCCGGAGAGGTAGCAGAAAGGAAACTGGAGCGTGTCGTAAAGCCCGGATTCTACCGCTTCCTTGGCTACGGACAGGCGATGGTTGGTAATGCCGATAAAACGGATTTTCCCTTGCTCTTTTGCCTTGAGGGCGGCTTCATAAAGCCCGGTTCCATCATTTGGCCTGGGGCAAAAGGCTGGATTATGGAATTGATAAATGTCCAAATAATCGGTTTTTAAAAGGGACAGGCTTGCCTCCAGGTCCTTTTGGAAATCGTTGGCGTTTTCGGCAGCGGTTTTGGTGGCGATAAAGACATGGGGGCGGACGCCGCTTAACGCATGGCCCAGTTTTTCTTCACTGTCCGTGTAAGCCCGCGCCGTGTCAAAAAAGGTAATGCCGCCTTCGTATGCCTTCTGTAACAATTTGACGGCATCTTCCAGGGGGATCCGTTGGAGTGGCAACGCCCCAAACCCATTCCGGTCTACGGTAATATTCGTTCTTCCTAACGTAACTTCAGCCATAGGTAAAAAGCCCCTTTCTATAAATAGAGATTGTTGAAAAATAATTGACGGCAAGCGAAATCCTTTGCCATTTCCGGATTCAAAAGGGCGAAAGGTTAACTCCTGGAAAAACCTGTCTGGTTCCGCAAGCTATGGACCGGTTTTTGTTTATGGTGTTTTTTCGGACCGTGAACGGAAATATTCCCGGATCCAACGCCCGGTTTCGCTTAACTCTTCGGGGGCCCAGCCTGCCACTTTCTGGCAGCCGGGCAGCAGCACGCTGCTGGTTTCCGCTTTGTTGGCCAGGTTCCAGCAACAATAGCCGATCTGGTAATGGTCTAACTGCTCCAGCCATTGGGCGGCCTGGCCAAAATCATTGGCGCCGTTGCCGGAAGCGTCACAGGTGCCGAATTCGCTGACAATGACCGGAAGGCCTTTTTCGACACATGCATCCAGGCGTTGCCGGAGCCATCCGGTGTGGGTAGCCGAATAAAAATGCAGGGCATATAACAGGTTGGGATATTCCAAGGGTGAGGCGGCTGCCTTGTCAATATCCTGGCTCCAGGTAGGCGTGCCCACGATAATCACGGCATCTTCGTCGTTGGCGCGGATTACAGGGATCACTTCATTGGCATAACTTTTAATGCTTTCCCAGGAAGCGGAGCCATTGGGCTCATTGCAGATTTCATAGAGCACGTTGCTTTGGCCTTTATAGAGGGAAGACATTTCCCGGAAAAAGTCAATGGCTTTTGCTTTATGGACATTGGGGTCCTGGTCACTTAATACATGCCAGTCGATGATTACGTACAGCCCAAGTTCAGTGGCGTAGCTTACGCCTTTTTTTACCAGGGCCTTTAACTGGTCCGGATTGCCGCCGCTGCAATAGCCGCCGTATTCTTCCGTGTACATGGCAAGGCGGATGCAATTAACATGCCAGTCGTCTTTCAGGGTACGAAACGTGTCCCGGTCCACATATTGGGGGAACCAGGCCAAACCATGGGTAGACATGCCCCGAAGCTGATATTTTTCGCCATGGCTGTCAACAAGGTTGGCCTGCTCTACATGAAGGGCGCCATGGGTGCTTACGGGGGAAGACGCAAACGGTTCCTGGGCGGCCATGGCTTTTGAAGGCCCTGCCAGGAAAGGGGGGGCAAATGACACAAAAACAGCGGCGGTTAAAATAAAAGAAGCAATACGCCGCCTGGCAGGGCGGCGGTTGGTTGGCTGCGGAAAAGCAAGCCATGATAACATTGGATTCATATTCATCCCTCCTGGAAACGGATAGCATTGACGTGGCTGGATGAAATCACGTTTGCCGAAAGGCTTCTTGCCTTTGGAAGGAAAGCAAGGGGCTTTTCTACGACGAGAAAGAACTGCTTTTCCCCCACAGAAAGCAGTTCTTCCAGTCACGATCAGGAACCAATTACATTATAGAGCTTTGCTTTTTTGGTACCCCATACCAAATTGAAAGGTAATCCACACGAAGTGTTTCTTACTGAAATGAATATACCATTTTTTTCACAGTCCGTCAATGTTTTTATGCAAATTTTATAAAAATATTAGAATCTATAATAAAATTTACAACAGTTCACCCATACAGTTCCAGGCTGCCCCAGTGGAATGGTTTGGGTGTACAAAACATACCAAAGTTTAACTTCCTTTGGCTGCCAGGCTGTATCCCATAAGGATAATTTTCACACAAATTGCCCATAATGGATAGGGAAACGAAGATCTTGGCTTTGTGGAGGAATGGACATGGAATTTTCAAAATCTTTATCGGATAATCTTAAGCGGCTCAAACAAGTATTACAAGTCGACAAGAATTTTGACATTGTATACAGGGTTTTTGAGGTTGCGGACAAAAAAGCAGCATTATTTTTTGTGGATGGATTTACCAAGGATGAAGTTTTGCTGAAAATGATGCAATCCTGGTGGTCTATCAAAAAGGAAGATATGCCCCCGGACGCCCACGGATTTTCAAAAAAATATCTGCCCTACGGGGAGGTAGGGCTGGTAAAAAAAGAAGAAGACATGCTGGTGCAGCTATTGATGGGCATAACCTGCCTGTTTGTGGATGGCTATGACTGTTGCCTGACTATTGATTGCCGGACTTATCCGGCCCGTGGCGTAGACGAGCCGGAAAAGGACAAGGTTATGCGGGGGTCCCGGGACGGCTTCGTGGAGACCCTAATTTTTAATACGGCGCTTATCCGGCGCAGGATCCGGGATCCGAAGCTTACCATGGAGATCATGACGGCAGGGGGAAGCTCCCATACAGACATTGCCATCTGCTATATGGAAGGGCGGCAGGACGGGGCGCTGCTAAAGAACATCAAAGACCGGATTCAAAAATTAAAGGTAGACGCGCTGACGATGAACCAGGAAAGCCTGGCAGAAGGGCTATATCCCTACAAATGGTATAACCCGTTCCCTAAATTTAAGTTTTCCGAGCGGCCGGATACGGCCGCTGCCTGCATCCTGGAAGGGAATATTGTGATTCTGGTTGACAATTCCCCGGCGGCGATGATCCTGCCGTCGTCGGTATTTGACATTATTGAAGAGGCGGACGATTACTATTTTCCGCCAATAACCGGAACTTACCTGCGGCTGTCGCGGATGGCCACCGCCTTATTGTGCCTGCTGCTGACCCCCACCTGGCTCCTGCTGATGATGAATCCCGGCTGGATCCCGGGCCCCCTGGAATTTATCCAGCTGGCGGACCCGTCTTATGTGCCGCTGATTTATCAGCTTTTACTGCTGGAATTTGCGATCGACGGGCTAAGGCTGGCAGCCATTAATACGCCTAACATGCTGACCACGCCGTTGAGCGTCATTGCTGGTATTGTGTTAGGGGAATATTCGGTAAAGTCCGGATGGTTCAACAGCGAAACCATGCTATATATGGCTTTTGTCACCATATCCAATTACAGCCAGTCCAGCTTTGAGTTGGGCTATGCCCTGAAGTTTATGAGGGTTATGCTTTTGATCCTGACTGCTATGTTTAATGTATGGGGATATGCGGCCGGCATCGTGATTTCCGTGTGCGCTATCGTGTTTAACCGGACCATTGCCGGGAAGAGCTACATTTATCCGTTGATACCCTTCCAATGGGGGCAGCTGAAAAAAAGGTTCCTGCGGGGGCGGCTGCCTATGGCAAAGAAGGGCCAGGAGGGGAAATAAAGTTACCAGGAAGCCGTATACAAAATGTCACGGTTTATGGTACGGTAAAACATTTCCTGGATTTTTTGAGGGTCCCCAGTCTGCCCCAGAATCCACATCAGCTTAGTGACGGTGGCTTCTAGGGTCATATCATAGGCCTCAAGCAACCCGAATTCCTGCTTAATTGTCCGCCCTACTTCATATACGGACATATTGCTCCCTTCGTTGGTTACCTGGGTAGTCATGACCACGGTTTTGCCGGACCCGATCCAATGGCGGATGGCCTTGTGGAAATCCCCTGATTTGTAAGAAGGCAGGCCGCCGACCCCGAAGGATTCAATAATCACCGCGTCATAATGCTGGGCCAGGTATTCCAGCACACCGGCCTCCATGGATGGGATCAGCTTTAGCAAGGCTACCCGTTCGTTCAGGGCGCTATAAAAACGCACAGGCTGGTTCATGTGCTTTTTGTCATCCAGGTAGAATAAAATGTGCTGGTCCTGGATTGTGGCAATGTAGGGGAAATTAATACTGGAAAAGGCATTGTAGCTTTTGGTTCGCTCTTTTTTCCCCCGGGTGCCTGCAATGACTTTGCCGTCAAAGACGATGGTAACGCCGTAAGCGCGGTCACAGCAGGCAAAGAGCAGGCTGTCCATAAGGTTGGTTTTGGCATCGGTGATTTCTAAATCAATCGGTTTTTGTGCACCTGTAATAACGATTGGCTTTTGCGAATCCTGGATCAAATAAGACAGGGCGGCTGCGGTGTAGGCCATGGTATCCGTGCCATGGCAGACCACAAAGCCGTCGTAGCTGGAATAATGTTCCTGGATCGCAAAAGCGATTTTCTGCCAGTGGGCAGGCTGCATGTTGGTGCTGTCAATGTTCATCAGCTGTAACGTATGGGCCTGGCAAAATTTTTTTGCGTCCGGTACATAGCCCAGCAGCTCGTCGGAAGTGATCAAAGGCTTTAACCCCTCATCACTGCTTTTGGAAGCGATAGTGCCGCCAGTGGCGATCAATAAAACCTGTTTCATATGCAGGCTCCTTTCGTTGGTATCAAGGGGGTTTGAGAACACTCCTTTACATTTACAAGAAATCAAGGTATGATAGGTTTGATACAAGGTTATGTGGAAACAGGGTTTGCCGCTATTTCCGGCCTGCTCAAATTTTACCACAAAATCCGGCAAATAAACAACAGAAACAGAATAAAGGAGGAAAACTTATGCCGACACCCCCAAAAGACCCGGTTATGCTGTTAAGCTATGTCAATACACAATTACGTGATTGTTACCCGACGTTAGAGGAAATGTGCGCTGCTTTAGGTATGGGCCAGGAAGAGCTGGAAAAGAAATTGGCTGAGATAGATTATTGTTATGACCGGGGGCAAAACCGGTTCCGGTAAGGGAGGGAAGGGATGGCGCAGGCGGCGTTTAGACAGGGGACGGAAGCATGGAGCTGGCTCATGGGCCATTTGCTGTACATCAACATGTTTTTATCCATTGTGATCGTATTTTTTCAGAGGCGGGATCCCAAAGCCGTGTGGACCTGGCTTTTGCTCCTTTATTTTGTCCCGGTATTCGGCTTTTTCTTTTACTTGATTTTCGCCCAGGATTATCACAAAAGTAAAATGTTCCGCATCAAGGAGGTAGGGGACCGGCTAAGTTCTTCCGCCAGGTATCAAGGGCGTTTTTTTAAACATAGCGGCAAAGTTATAGAGATTCCCCTGATGGAGGATTACGGGGATCTGGCCGGGTATAATTTGGAGCTGGGCGGTTCGGTGCTTACTTTCAACAACCGGGTAGAGGTTTTTACGGACGGGAAAGAAAAATTTGCGGACCTCTGCCGGGAAATGGAGAAAGCGCGGCATTTTATCCATATCCAATACTACATTATCCGGGACGACGAATTGTTTGCCTCTATGGTTCCGATCCTGAAGGAACGGCAAAGCCGTGGGGTAGAGGTGAGGATCCTCTATGACGGCATGGGGGGGCGGTTCCTGCCCAAACGCCGCTTAAGGGAATTAAAAAAAGCCGGTATCCGGACAGCGTGTTTTTTTCCGCCTTTCCTGGGAAGGCTTAATTTGCGGGTCAACTACCGGAACCACAGGAAAATTGTGGTGATTGACGGCCGCATAGGGTATGTAGGCGGATTTAACATCGGAAGGGAATATCTGGGGAAAAACCCCCGTTTTGGCTATTGGAGGGACACCCATTTGAAAATTTCCGGTGAAGCGGCCATAAGCCTGCAAATCCGTTTTGCCCTGGATTGGAATTACGCGGGGAAGGAAAACCTGTTTTTAAACAGCCATTATTTTGCCGATTGTGCCGGCCTGCCTGGTTTTGGCGTGCCAAGCCCCGGCCAGGAAGGGCCCCAGGAGGGCAAAAAGGAGGTAAATCCGGAAGAAGCGCAAAGCCATGGGTGTGTGAAGAAATTGGGGATCCAGATCATTGCCAGCGGCCCGGACTCCCTAAGGCGGCAGATCCGGGACAATTATCTGCGGCTGTTCCATAAAGCCAGAAACCACATATACATCCAGACCCCCTACTTTGTCCCGGATGACGCCGTTCTTAGCGCTTTGAAAATAGCTGCCGGCTCGGGGGTTGACGTGCGGCTGATGATCCCCTGCAAACCGGATCATCCTTTTGTATATTGGGCTACCTATTCTTATGTAGGGGAAATGATCGCCGCAGGGGCCCGGTGCTACACATATGAAAACGGATTTCTCCATGCGAAAGGGGTAATGGTGGACGGCCATGTAAGCTGTTATGGCACAGCCAACATGGATATCCGCAGTTTTGAATTGAATTTTGAAGTGAACGCCACCATTTATGACGATGAGACTACCTTGTGCCTGGAAAAAGCGTTTTTGGAGGACCTGAACTGCTGCCGGGAGGTGACGAAACCTGTTTATGCATCCAGAAGCCTGGGCGTGCGCATAAAGGAACAGGCTTCACGGCTTTTGTCGCCTCTTTTGTGACAGGCAACGAATATTCCAGGGGGCATTGGCCCATACTATTGCCATGAAACGATTACAAAGCCTTATCATTAATTTTTGCAAATGTGGAATCACCGGCTGGTGCCTGGAAGTCGTGTTTACTTCTGCGGAATCGGTCATGGCAAGGGACTGGCGCTTAATCGGGCGGACTTCTTTGCTGATGTTCCCCATCTATGGCATGGGGGCTTTGCTGGCCCCCATCGGCAGGATGGTGGATGCCTGGATTGGCCAAGCGCCTTTGAAGCCCGGGGACCGTCTGGTGCGCCATGGCATGCTTTACATGGTGCTGATCTTTACGGCAGAATACCTGTCCGGTATGTGGCTGAGGGCACGGGGGATCTGCCCGTGGGACTATAGCGGGAGCCATTCCGGGATCAACGGCTTAATCCGCCTGGATTTTGCCCCCCTATGGTTTGCAACGGGGCTTTTGTTTGAACAAATTACAAAAAAGAAGGGCAGATGACTTGTTTTTGCTCTTCTTTTTTTATATACTTGTAAGAAGTGGATGGCGGCTTTTGGCTGCCAGAACATAATAGAGAGGGCAAAGACAAATGATACGTTTCTTATTGGCCACGACGGTAATCCTTGGTTTTCTGGTTTTTAGCATCCCTTTGATTTTGGGGGAATGGTTAATGGCAAAAATCAACAAGAAAAAACAGCAAGAGCATAGTTTACGGGTTGTCCAGGCTGTGTTCCGCATGATTTTCCGCATTACCGGTTCAACGTTGACTGTGAAGGGCTGGGAGAACGTCCCGGAAGGGGCGGTGCTGTTTGTGGGGAACCACAGGAGCTATTTTGATATTGTGGTTGGCTATATATCGGTGCCCAGGCTGGCCGGGTTTGTTGCAAAAAAGGAGATGACCAGGTACCCTTTGCTATCCGATTGGATGAGGCTGGTAAATTGCCTGTTCCTGGACCGTAAAAACGTCAAAGAAGGGTTGAAGACGATTTTAGCAGGGGTGGAAAAGGTCAAGCAGGGCGTTTGCATCTGGATTTTCCCGGAAGGCACCCGCAATGAGAACGAAGGCTTACTGGATTTGCTTCCTTTTAAAGAAGGCAGCCTGAAAATTGCCGAAAAAGGCGGGTGCCCTGTGGTGCCGGTCGCGTTTACCGGGACAGCGGACATATTTGAGAACCATCTCCCCTTTATGCGCCCGTCCCATGTTACCGTGGAATTCGGGGAGCCTATTTACTTAAAACGCCTGCCGCCGGAACAGAAGAAAAATTCGGGTGCTTATACACGGGGGCGGATTATCCAATTGCTGGAAAAAGAACAACAGGCACGGAGGTCATAAAAAGTGGATTTACAAGAAAGCAGGGCCCGGCTGGATGAGCTCGACCGGCAGCTGGTGCAATTATTTGAGGCGCGGATGGAAATCTGCAAAGATGTGGCGGACTATAAAATTGCCACAGGGAAAGCGGTTTACGACGGGGAACGGGAAAAACAGAAGCTGGACGCAGTGGGCGCTTTGGCCCACGGGGGCTATAACGAGACGGCTATCCGGGAACTGTTCGGCCAGATCATGGCGATTAGCCGCCGTTTCCAGTATGGATTGATGGCAGAGAAGGGAAAAGGCGGAGGTTTGGGATTCATGCAGGTGGAAAGCCTGCCCCTGGAAGGGGTCCGGGTGGTTTACCAAGGGGTGGAAGGCGCTTATGGCCATGGGGCCGTCCTGCAGTATTTTGGCCAGGAGGCGGACGCTTACCATGTCCCGACTTTCGAAGAGGCTATGCAAGAGGTTCAGGAAGGGCGCGCAGATTACGGCGTGCTGCCCATTGAAAATTCTTCTGCCGGCGCGGTAATTGATAATTATGACCTGCAGGTGGAATATGACAATTATATTGTGGCAGAGACTTTCCTTCCTGTGAGCCATGCCCTTTTGGGGACACCAAAGGCAGATCTTTCCGGCATCCGGACTGTGTTTTCCCATCCCCAGGCATTGATGCAATGCTCCCGGTTTTTCCATGGCCAAAAGCATATCCGCCAGGTCAGTTTAGAGAACACGGCGGTTGCCGCCAAAAAGGTGGTGGAGGATGGCGACCCGTGCCAGGCGGCCATAGCCAGCGAGATAGCAGGGAAACTTTACGGCCTTAAGGTGTTGTGCCCTGCCATCCAAAACAGCCAGAATAACACGACTCGTTTTATTATTTTGGCGAACCGCCCCATATACCGCAGCGATGCGGCGAAAGTCAGCATTGCTTTTGAGCTGCCCCACCGGTCAGGCACGTTATATAATATTTTGGGGCATTTTATTTTCAATGGCCTGAACATGAGGATGATCGAATCCCGGCCTATCCCGGGCCGCAGCTGGGAATACCGTTTTTTCATAGACATTGAAGGGAATTTGAAGGATGCGGCAATCCGCAACGCATTGAAAGGGTGCGGGGCAGAAGCTTCCAATATGCGGATTTTAGGTAATTATTAAAGGTATGGAAGGCATATGCCTTAAAATCGAAAAAGAGGGGAGTTGAAGGGGACGTGAACAAGACAGTACGCACGTTTGCCGCAATTGATGTAGGGTCTTCCGACTTGGAGCTGGGGATTTATGAGTTGTCTGATAAGCATGGCATCCGCCCTATCGACCAGGTACGGTACCCGATTGCTTTGGGGAAGGACGTGTATAGCCGTGGGAAGATCAGCTATCAGCTGGTAGACGAAATGTGCAGGGTTTTGGGGGAATTTTCCCAGATCATGAAAGGCTACCAGGTGGAAGCATATCGGGCCTATGCTACCAGCGTTTTGAGGGAAACGCAGAATAACCGCATTGTGGTAGACCAGATCCGGGTGAGGACTGGTATCGACATCCGCATTATAAGCAATTCGGAGCAGCGTTTTATCAGCTATAAGGCCATTGCCTACAAAGATGCCGAGTTCCAGAAAGTGATCCAGAAAGGCACTGCTATCTTGGACGTAGGCAACGGGAGCACCCAAATCTCCCTGTTTGACAAAGACTCCCTGGTATCCACCCAGAACCTGCCGTTAGGTGTGATCCGCCTTCGGGAAACCATGAGGCATATGAAGACAACCAGCGAGAGGGAGCAGAAGCTGGTCCAGGAGATAGTAGACAATGAATTGGTAACGTTCCGGAAGATGTACCTGAAGGACCGGGACATCAAGAACCTGATCGGCATTGGCAAGGTCACATTAAGGATGTACAATAAGATTATGGCAGGGGAGAACAAGCAGGACCGGATTTCCCTGGAAGAATTTAACCATTTTTATGAAACCCTTGGCCGCATGACGCTGGATCAAATTGAAGATGCTTTCGAAGTCAATGCGGAATACGCCTCGGTACTGCTCCCGGCCGCGACTATTATCCGGCAGGTTTTAGGGGTCACCGGCGCAGAAAACATCTGGGTGCCGGGCACCCGTATGCTGGACGGCATTGCTGCAGAATACGCCGAAGAACAGAAATTGCTGAAGTTCAACCACAATTTTGCCAATGACATTATCGTTACATCCCGGAATATGGCAAAGCGCTATAAATGCCATATGCCCCATGTGCAGGCGGTGGAGGCGTTGGCGCTGCAGGTGTTTGACAGCCTGAAAAAGTACCACGGGCTGAAGGCAAGGGAGAGGCTGCTGCTGCAGATTGCCGCGGATTTGCATTCTTGCGGCAAGTTTGTCACCATGCGCAATGCCACGGAATATGCCTATGACATAATAATGGCCACGGAGATCATTGGCTTATCCCATCTGGAGCGGGAGATTGTAGCCAATGTGGTCCGCTACCATTTGCAGGAATTCCGGTACAATGATATTCATATAACCGGTTGGCCCTCCCGGAGCACCCGGCTGGCAAGCCCGGAGAATTTGACCATGACGGTGGCTAAACTTACGGCCATTTTGCGTCTGGCCAATTCCATGGACCGCAGCCATAAAAACAAGCTGGCCGGATGCCGGATTGCCGTCAAAGGGACTTCTTTGGTGATTACCACCAACTATACCGGGGATGTGGCTTTGGAAGGCTTGTCTATTGAGCAAAAGGCAGATTTTTTTGAAGAAATTTATGGGATCCGCCCGGTGCTGAAACAGAAAAAATAGGTTCAGGGCGCACTCGGACCTATAAGAAAAAGATAGAGGATAAGGTTTGGAGGCAAGTTATGGAAGAGATGGACAGTGTTTATACCAATCCTGATAATTACGTGAATCGGGAACTAAGCTGGCTGGAGTTTAACTATCGGATATTAAATGAGGCCAGGGATAAAACAATCCCGTTGTTTGAACGGTTGAAATTTTTAAGTATTACCGAGTCCAACCTGGATGAATTTTTTATGGTGCGGGTGGCTTCTCTAAAAGACCAGGTCCATGCCAAATATAAAAAAACGGATATTGCCGGATTGAAAGCGGAGGAGCAGCTAGAACTGATTTCCCGCAAGACACACGAACTGGTGAACCAGCAGTACGTTACTTATGGCCGTTCCCTGTTGCCGGCTTTGAAACAATTGGGGCTGCGGATGATCAATGCCCATGAGGAGATGGACGAGGAAGAAGGGGAGTTTGTAGACAATTATTTCCGCCAGGATGTGTATCCGGTGCTGACCCCTATGGCAGTGGATTCTTCGCGGCCTTTCCCGCTTATCCGCAACAAATCTTTGAATATTGCGGCATTGGTGCAAAAAAAAGACGGGGATGAAAACTTGGAGTTTGCCATGGTGCAGGTGCCTTCGGTACTGCCCAGGGTCGTAGAGCTTCCCGACGGGAAAGACGGGGAGCGGCGGGTGATCCTGCTGGAGGAAGTCATTGAGCGTAATATCCAGGAATTGTTCCTGAATTACCACATCGTGGCCGCCCATCCTTTCCGGATTATGAGGAATGCGGACTTTACGTTGGACGAAGACGAGGTGGAAGACCTTCTGGAGGAAATCAAAAAACAATTGAAAAAGCGCCAGTGGGGCGAGGTTATCCGGCTGGAAGTGGAAAGCAATATGGACAAGAGGCTTTTGAAGATACTGAAAAAGGAACTTGCCGTAGGAAATGAAGACATTTTCCACATTGACGGGCCATTGGACCTTACTTTCCTAATGAAAATGTACGGAATGAGCGGGTTTGATTATTTGAAGGCGCCTTCTTATACGCCCCAGCCGGTGCCGGAGCTGATGGATGGCCAGGATATTTTTACAAATATCCGGGGCGGGGATATTTTGCTGCACCATCCCTACCAGACCTTTGGCCCGGTGGTGGATTTTGTGCGCCAGGCGGCCCGGGATCCGGAAGTGCTGGCGATTAAGCAGACCTTATACCGGGTCAGCGGCCATTCCCCCATTGTGGCGGCATTGGCGGAAGCTGCCGAAAACGGAAAGCAGGTGTCGGTCTTGGTTGAGCTGAAAGCCAGGTTCGACGAGGAAAACAATATCAACTGGGCCACTAAATTAGAGAAAGTAGGATGCCATGTGATCTACGGCCTAATGGGCTTAAAGACCCATTGTAAAATCACTTTGGTGGTAAGGCGGGAAGAGGACGGCATCCGGCGCTATGTCCATTTAGGTACCGGAAACTACAACGATTCCACGGCTAAGCTATATACGGATTGCGGCTTGATGACCTGTAACCCCAAAATCGGCCAGGATGCCACGGCAGTATTTAACATGCTGTCCGGCTATTCCGAGCCGCCCACATGGAACAAATTGTCCTTGGCGCCTTTATGGCTGAGGGGCAAGTTTGTAAAAATGATACGCAGGGAGACGCAACATGCCCGCGCCGGGCGCGCCGCCCACATTATGGCAAAGATGAATTCCCTCTGTGATAAAGAAATCATTGCGAACCTGTATGAAGCTTCCTGTGCGGGCGTGAAGGTCGAGCTGGTGGTAAGGGGGATCTGCTGCCTGAAAGCCGGGGTGCCGGGACTGAGCGAAAATATTTGTGTCCACTCCATTGTGGGGAATTTCTTAGAGCATGCCAGGATATTTTATTTTGAGAATGACGGCAGCCCGGAAGTCTATATGGGGAGCGCCGACTGGATGCCCCGCAACCTGGATAAACGGGTAGAAATCCTGTTCCCGGTGGAGGATCCGGAGCTGAAGGAGAGGGTAATCCATATCCTTAAAGTCCAATTGGAGGATAATGTAAAGGCCCATATCCTGCAGCCGGACGGTTCTTATGAGAAAATTGACAAACGGGGCAAGACTTTGGTGATGGCGCAGCAGCAGTTCTGCCTGGAGGCTGTGGAAGCGGCCAGGCGCCAGACAGAAGGCGTAGATATACATGACACCCGCAGGTTTACGCCGGCGGAAAAAGAAACCTGGTAAGCTTGATTTCCATTTGCCATTGTGATATACTGTTATCGGCCAAAATCCGGTGACATGGGTTGGCAAAGAAAAGCCGAGTGTTCGAGACCTTCCACTCGTAAAACAAAACTAAAGGAGACAACTGAATATGAAAAAGGAAACAAACAAGACCGTTTACTTTCTAACCTACGCATCCGCTATTGCTGCCATCTATACGGCATTGGTCATAGCTTTTGCGCCCATTGCCTTCGGACCGGTGCAGTTTAGGGTTGCGGAAGCCCTGTGTATCCTTCCGTTTTTTACGCCGGCGGCTATACCGGGGCTGTTTATCGGCTGCCTGCTGTCCAACTTGCTTTGCGGGGCAGCAATGCTGGATGTGGTGTTCGGCAGTGTGGCTACTTTGATCGGTGCCTTGGGCTCCTATGGGCTGCGCAAGAAAAAGTGGCTGGTATTCCTGCCGCCGGTCTTGTCCAATACCATTATCATCCCTTGGGTACTCCGCTATGCCTATGGTTCCGTGGAGCTGATCCCCTTTGCCATGATATCGGTTGGTATCGGGGAAATTTTGGCAATCGGGGTGCTGGGGAACCTGCTGATGGTAGTGTTGGAACGGTATAAAGGCCTGGTGTTCAGGCAAAGGGCCGTATAAAGCAAGATGGCCCATACATAATAGGTATTAATAAAAGCCGCCGCAAGCGGCCCGGAAGGGAGCTTGCGGCGGCTTTTTGCTTTGGGGTGCGGCGGGGCTTTACAGCATTTCCATGTAAGCCATTAATTGATCCAGCAGCCCCAGCCCGATATAAGTAAGGATCCCCAATATGATCGCGGCGATGATCAGGAAGGCCAGCTTATACAGTAAGTAGGCCCTGGCAAAATTGCGCCGCTCGGTCTTTTTTTTGTTGAAAGCCAAATAGAGCAGATAAATCCAGCCAATGATTGGGATATTCATGCACATAAAGGTTAAAAACCATTCATGGACAGGGGAATCGCCTTTTCGGGGCCTTTTTCTTTCTGGTTTTGCATTACCCTTTTGTAGCTTTTCTGGCTTTTCCGTTTTGTCTATCGGATTTTCCGGTTTCCGGTGTGGGGATTTGCCGGGAGTGAAAGTGCCGGGGGCCGGCAGGGGCGGAAGGCCACTGTCGGCCATGCCGGAAGGGCCCAAGGGACGGCCTGTATTGATAAGGGGGCGATTCGTCTGGTTCATGTATTCCTCCGTTCCGCATTGAAAATTCGATTGCCTAAATATATTTGGGTCAGTTATTCCTTTGCCCGGCAGTGATCGTAGGGCTTCCGGTATTTTTGTGGTTCCCCCATTTTATCCGCTCTGCATTTAAAGATGCCTGGAGGCGGGACTGTTCCTGGGCTATTTGCTGTTGCATGGCAGCCTGCTCCGGGGTGGCGTTTGCCTGGCGCGCCTGCCATTCTTCCGCTGTAGGCAGGGTAGATATGCGGGCAATTGCGGCATCCAGCTGTTGGCCATAGAAAGCGGCTTCCTGATAATCGGCTACCAAGGGCAGCTTATTGATGGCATTCTGAACCAGTTCCTGGGCGTTGGAGGCTTGGTATTCTAAGGATTCTACCGCTTTGAGGGCGGCCAGGAATTCATTTTTACGGGTTTCCACTTCCAGGTCGGCCCTCCGCCTTCGCGCCTCTTCTTCGGCTTTCTGCTGGGCCTCTGCCAAATTTCTGGACCGCTGTGTTTCGTAGAGGGAGATTGTTTGCTGCATTTCGCTGATAATGCCGGAAAACGTGGAATACCGGGCGTTAAGCCGTTCTGACAGCTGGGAACGTTTTACGCCGTCATCCAACAGGTTTAGCTGGGCGCTCATTTTTTGATACCGTTCCTTTACCCAATAAGTGTCTTCCACGGTTTCGATGGTTTTGGCCTCGAATTCTGCCACGCCTGCCACCAGCTCTTCCTCCAGGCGGACTTGCTCTTTGTCATGGAGGATTTGGCGTGACCGCAATTCAGCGGTGATGCTGACCAGGTCGGTAATGCCGGTGCCCGGATCCTGGCGCATTTCCACGGTTTCCGGCTGCTCCCAGTCCCAAGGCTCTTTATCTGCATGGAGGGGTTCCATAACCGCCTTCCAAATGCGGCCTGCGTAAGTGCTGCCATATATGCCGGGCATGGCCCTGGGGATGTCATAACCGACCCAAACGGCAGTGGTGTAATAGCGGGTATATCCGCAGAACCAGGTATCTTTGCTGCTGTTGGTAGTCCCGGTTTTCCCGGCGGCAGGCATGCCCCTGGACAAGGACAGGCCACGGCCGGTTCCAAAAGGTTCTGTTAATGTGCCTTTTAAAATATCCGTGACCATATAAGCGGAATCTTCCTGGTAGACTTGCCAGGCTTGGGGGGGCTGGCCTTTGGTCAGGTCGCCCTGCTGTTCGTGTTCCAGGGAGACGATACAGGTGCGGTTGTTGTAAATACCGTTGTTGGCCAAGGTACTGTAGCCTTTGGCCATATCCACCACCCGGAGGCCGTTGGTAAATCCGCCAATGCTAAGGGGGAGGATCCCGTTATCTACATATGTGATTTTTTGGAATTCCATATTGCCCAGGTATTGGAGGCCAAAATCCACGCCAATGTCTTCCAGGATTTGCCATGCCACGGTGTTCAGGCTCCGGTTCAAAGCTTCCCGCACCGTAACATTCCCGTGATAAGAGCCGCTGCTGTTGGATGGGCCGTCTTCCCACTTATGGTCGTTTACCATCCGGGCCGGATGGTATTCGCCCGTATCAAATGCAGGGGCATAGTCCAGCAACGGTTTGATGGTGCTGCCAGGCTGCCGGGCGCTTAGATAAGCCCGGTTGAAGGGGTCACCTTCCCCGCGCCCCCCCACGATGGCAACCACGTAATTGCTCTGGTTATCAACGACGACCCCGGCGCCCTGGAGGGCGTATTTGCCGTTTTCCTGAAGTTCTGAAAAAGAGGAGAGGCCATTGTCAACCTGCTCCTGGAGGAGGCTTTGGATGGACTGGTCCAGGGAGGTATAAATGCGGTAACCGCCGGCCCTTATTTCATCACTTTTTTCATTATAAAGGGCCTGGTATTTTTCGATATAAGAAGTGTAGTCTTCTTTGCTTTCATACGTATATTGAAAATGGAATTTGTCCAGTTCCATAAGCTTGAGGGCGGCGCAATGGATGGCATAGCTGCTCATGTAATTCTCGTTCGTGCCCTCGGCTTCTTCTTGTACAATGTTCAAAGGCTGTTTTATGTAGGCATTATAATCTTCCTGGGTGATATAGCCTGCCTTGTGCATATTTCCCAATACTTCGTTTCGCTTGTTCCGGGAATCTACCGGGTTTTTGATGGGGTCATAAGCTGAGGGGCTGTTGCTGATGCCGGCAAGGACGGCGGCCTCGTAAGGGGCAAGTTCGGAGGCGTCTTTGCCAAAATAGTAACGGCTGGCAGCCTGGACGCCATAACAATGGTTGGCGTAGTAGTTGGTGTTGCAGTAAAACTCCATAATGTCGGCTTTGGAATATTTTTTTTCTATTTCCGGGGCCAGAAGGATTTCCACTACTTTGCGGGTAAAGCTTTTTTCTTGGGTCAGGTATGTATTTTTAACGACTTGTTGGGTAATGGTGCTGCCGCCCTGGGTGATGGCGCCACGGTTTTTCACCAGGGCCAGTGCCGCCCGGGTGGTGGCGATCCAGTCCACGCCGGTGTGGCTTTTAAAACGTTTGTCTTCCTGGGCTATATAGGCGTTTTGGATGTGGATGCTGATTTGGTTAACAGGGACGTATTCATAATGGCCGGCATTGATCAGGCCGATAAGCTGCCCGTCTTTGTCATAAACTTCTGTGTCGGACAGCATGCGGAAATCTTGCCGCCCCATTTGGGCAAGCTTGTCATAAGCCATTTCTCGACAATAGTCCAGATCCGGTTTCACTTTTGTATAAATAACAATTGCGGCCACTATGCATACGATGAATGAAAGGATTAACAATTGCATAATGCCTTGCAGCAACCATCCTAGGATGCCCAGCAGGCTAACCAGGAAGCCTGCGATCCCGTTTAGGGCTGATTTGATAATGTCCATAATTTCCTCCGTGCTAAGTGGTTAAGGTTTTGAGGCAAAGGGGGATATCCGGCAGGGCAAAATTATGTTTTCCTGCTTATGTGGATATTATAATACAAAACTTATTAAAACGATAGGCTAAAATGGAGGAAAAACTAAAAATAAGAAGAAATGATTGACTTTCGTGGAAAAAAGAAGTAAAAGTAAGTAACGATAATTCATTTTAGAAAGGGAGGGATGGGGATGTACCAGATCGATTTTGCCAAACCATTGGCAGTACATTTTATCGGGATAGGTGGGATCAGCATGAGCGGGTTGGCTAAGGTCCTTTTGCAGGAAGGTTTTCAGGTAAGTGGTTCTGATGCCCTTGAAAACGGGCAGACCCGGCACCTGGCAGATTGCGGGGCCAAGGTTTTCTATGGGCAGCGGGCCGGAAATATAGGGGAAGGGGTTGGCCTTGTGGTCTATACGGCGGCGATCCATCCGGACAATCCGGAGTATGAGGAGGCGGCGCGCCGGGGGATCCCTATGGTGAGCCGGGCTGAGCTGCTGGGGCAGATGATGAGGAATTACCGCAATGCCCTGGCCGTGGCCGGCACCCATGGCAAAACGACTACCACTTCCATGATAACAGAGATATTGCTGGCCGGCGGTATGGACCCGACGGTTTCCGTAGGGGGGATACTGCATTCCATCGGCGGAAATATCCGCGTAGGGGGCAGGGGGCTGTTTGTAACGGAAGCGTGCGAGTATACCAATAGCTTTTTGTCCTTTTTCCCTACCATGGAAGTGATTCTGAATATCGAAGCGGACCATCTGGATTTTTTTAAGGATCTGGAGGACATCCGCCACTCTTTCCGGCTGTTTGCCGAAAAGCTTCCGGAGGATGGCCTGCTCATTATAGATGGACGGATTGACAATTGGGAGGAAATTACCAAAGGGCTGCCGTGCCGGGTGGTGACGGTAGGGGGAGGGGCAGACAGCGGTTATGGGGCCGCGGATATTGCCTATGACCGTTTTGCCTGCCCTTCGTTTACTCTGCTAAAAGGCGGGGAACCTTCCGGCCGGATCCATCTTGGGGTTCCCGGTGAGCACAATGTGTACAATGCTTTGGCGGCCATAGCGGCGGCAGATGCCCTCAACGTCCCTCTTGAGGCGGTTCAACAGGGGCTTGCCGGGTTTGCCGGGACGGAACGCCGGTTTGAAAAAAAAGGTGAAGTAGGCGGAATCACCATCATTGATGATTATGCCCATCATCCACAGGAAATCACGGCTACGCTGGCAGCTGCCAGGCATTACCCCCACAAAAAGCTGTGGTGTGTGTTCCAGCCCCACACATATTCCCGGACAAAGGCGCTTATGGACGATTTTGCACAGGCCCTTTCCGCGGCAGACGAAGTGGTCCTGGCGGACATATATGCCGCCCGGGAAAGCGATACTTTGGGCGTCAGTTCAGGGGACATTGCCGGGAGGCTGGAAAGCCTGGGTACAAAGGCATGGCATTTTTCTACGTTTGACGAAATCGAAATATTTATTTTAAAAAATTGTTCCCCCGGCGATTTGTTGATAACTATGGGGGCGGGAGACATTGTAAAAGTCGGGGAAAGGCTGCTGGGAAGATAGTTATCCACATTATCCACATAGTTTTCCACTTTTTGAGGAAAGAAACTATGTGGATTTTTTAATTTACATAATACCATTTGCAAAATTGGGGAAAAACCGCAAATTTACAGGGCTGTGGCGAATTTTAGAAGATCCTGTAAAATTATGTCAACGGATTGTCCACGTTATCCACAATATCCACAATCTTATCCCCCAAAAAAGCCCCCTATTTCCTTTTTTGGGGGGATGTGGTAAAATCGTTCCATACCATCCGTGGCGCAAAACCGTGTGTTCTCTGGCCCACGGAGGATAACTTATAACATACCTTCAGTGGACAAAGGGGTGCACGCCCCCCAAATCCGGTACGAGAGGGCCTGAAGGGGGCGCCCCAGTGCTGTGGCTTTGCAAGGCGCTGGAGCGGGGCCTGCCTGGCATACGCCAAGCGGCGGTAATGCAACCAGGCCCGAACAGTGTGGTGCAAAACCGTGCGCCCCCTTATCCACTGGGGATACCGATCAAAAAGGATGGAAGCCATGGAAGCAATCTGCAGTTTTCGGATAGAAGGGACTATTGTGGCCAATGAATTTATAGACCGTTACATGGCCGCTGCCAGTGGGGAGTATGTGAAGGTGTACTTATATTTACTGCGCCATCAGCCAAACCAGATGGAGGTCAACCAAATTGCCGATGCGTTAGATTATACCGAGTCGGATGTGAAACGGGCATTGGCCTATTGGGAAAAGGCCGGCATTTTACAACAGAAGAAGGATTTGGCGCCGTCCCCTACGGTTTCTATTTCTGCCTTGCCGGAACCGGCGGCGTTAACGGGTCCGGAAGAGCCGGATTGCCGGAAAGCCCCGCCTGCCGCCCCTGCCCAGGACCCGGCTGCCACAGGCCTGTCGGACGCGGCGGCCCACAGCTTGTCAAAGCGGCCCCTTTACAGCCAGGAGCAGGTAAACCGGTTGGCGGACGACGAAGATTTTTCCCAGCTGCTCTACATCGCCCAAAAGTATATGGATAAAGTTTTTACGCCCCGGGAGTGTGAAGTGTTTGCCTATTTGTATGATGGGCTGGGGATGGCTGTGGAACTTTTGGAGTATTTGGTGGAGTTTTGTGTACAAAGCGGGCATTCCAATATCCGCTACATAGAAACGGTAGGCCTGAACTGGCATGAAAGGGGGTTTGCCACGGCAGACGAAGCCCGCTCTTTTGCCGACAGCTTTATCAAAGGTTCTTATGCTGTCATGCGTTGTTTTGGCTTGACGGACAGAAAGCCCGGGGATGCCGAAAAGCGTATGATGGAAAAGTGGTTTTCCGTCTATGGGTTTTCCCGGGAGCTGGTTTTGGAAGCCTGCAACCGGACCATGGAAGCTACCCATACCCCTAGTTTCCGCTATGCGGACAAGATTCTTGCGGAGTGGAAAAAAGGCGGGGTGAAAACGCTCCAGGACGTTATGAAGCTGGATGAGGAACATCGGGGCAAAAAGGCGCCCAAGGCTGTGAAAAAACCTGCCCCCGCCAATCCGTTCCACAATTTTGAACAACGTGACACCGATTATGATTCTATGGTTTTGAACCAGGTAAAGTCCTGGATCGGGCAGCCGTGATGAAGGGATAACCGGATGGGCTTGCCGGAAAGGGGGGAGGAGAAGCTATGGCATTAAGCAATTCCCAATATAACGAGGTAATGCGGGGGTATGAGCGGCGGCAGATGGAAAACCGCCATGGCCAACAGCGGCGGCGGCAGGAGGTTTATGCCCGGGTGCCCCAGATGGAAGCCCTGGACCAGGCCGTGGGCGCCCGGGCAGCTGCCTGCGCCCGCCAGGTGCTGGAAGGGGATCCGGGCGCCCGGATCCGGCTGAAGGAAGAGCTGGCTGACTTAAGGGGACAAAAAGAAGTGCTTTTGTCGGCCGCCGGGTTCCCGCCGGATTATATGGACATGCGTTACCATTGCCCGGACTGCAAGGACACAGGCTATGTAAAAGGCCGGCGGTGCCACTGTTTTGAAGAAGCCCGGATCCATATCTTGTATG
This sequence comes from uncultured Lachnospiraceae bacterium, assembly GCA_910584845.1. GTDB lineage: Bacteria > Bacillota > Clostridia > Lachnospirales > Lachnospiraceae > Brotaphodocola. Next base: position 257,179 of record CAJUDH010000001.1, on the reverse strand, counting down.
CCCAGTCCAACATCCGTGAAATCTTAGAGAGGGAGAATTTCCATACCTTATCCCTGGAGTGGTATGACCGGGAACGGAAACTTCCCGAATTGGGCATGACGGAACTGGATTACATGGAACGGGTGGTCCGCCAGTGCCGGGACTTTGCCGATAGCTTTCCGGAAAAGGGGAGGAATTTACTGTTTACCGGAGGCACCGGAGTGGGGAAAACGTTCCTTACCAACTGCATAGCCAAAGTGCTTATTGAACGTTACCGGCCGGTAATCTACCTTTCTTCCCAGGATCTGTTTGACCGGTTGTCCCGCTATAAATTTAACCGTGACCCACAGGAAGGCATTGAGGAAGCCTGCCGCCATATTTTGGATTGTGACATGTTGATTATTGACGACTTGGGGACGGAACTGAATAATGCTTTTGTATCTTCCCAATTATTTTATTGTATTAATGAAAGGATTAACCGGGAGAAAGGTACGATTATTTCCACCAACCTGTCTGTGGGGATGTTGCGGGATACCTATTCAGACCGGGTAACTTCCCGTATTATGAGCCATTATGCCACAATCCCCTTGTATGGGGGGGATATCCGCATGAAGAAAAATTACGGCAAGTAGCAGGGCCCTTTTGTATAAACGTAAAAACTTCAGGGGATTAACTTGACTTAGATGAAGCATAATGATATAAAAGAAACGTAGGTATATAGTAGGTATAGGATGAGGTCAGAACAAACAAAGTGAAGCAAAAATCTACATGGAGGGAAGGCATGATATACGAAGAGAAGACCATTGAGACAATTCCAGTGGGGCCATTGGGGCTGATCCCATTGAAAAGCTGCGCCGAATTGGGGGCGAAGGTCAACGAATGGCTGGTGGCCTGGCGCAAAGAGCGGGAAAGCGAACACAAATCAACGATTGCATTTGCTGGTTATCAAAGGGATTCCTATATTGTGGAAGCGCAAACGCCACGGTTTGGCTCAGGTGAAGGGAAGGGCATGATTAAAGAATCCATACGGGGGGATGACCTATATATTATGGTTGACGTGTGCAATTACAACCTGACATATTCCCTGTGCGGTATGACGAACCACATGTCGCCAGACGACCATTTTCAGGATTTAAAAAGGGTGATTGCCGCCGCTGCGGGTAAAGCCCGCCGGATCAATGTGATTATGCCGTTTTTATATGAAAGCCGTCAACATCGCCGTTCTGGCCGGGAGTCTTTAGACTGTGCCTTGGCGCTGCAGGAGCTGACCAATATGGGGGTGGAGAACATTATTACATTTGACGCCCACGACCCCCGGGTACAAAACGCCATACCGCTGAAAGGCTTTGAGACCGTGCAGCCTACTTACCAGTTTATTAAATATTTATTGAAAGAAGAAACCAGCCTGGACATTGACAGCGGCCATATGATGGTAATCAGCCCGGATGAAGGGGGCATGAACCGGGCTGTATATTTTGCCAATGTATTGGGGCTGGATATGGGGATGTTTTATAAACGCCGGGACTATACCCGTATCGTGGACGGGCGCAACCCCATCGTAGCCCATGAGTTTTTAGGATCCAGCGTGGAGGGGAAGGACGTACTGATTATTGACGATATGATCTCTTCTGGCGAAAGCATGCTGGAGGTTGCCAAAGAGCTGAAACGCCGGAAAGCAAGGAAAGTATTTATTTGCGCCACGTTTGGCTTGTTTACCAATGGTTTGGCCAAGTTTGACGAATATTATGCCAATGGCATGATTGACCGGATATTAACTACGAACCTGGTATACCAGAGCCCGACTCTCTTGTCCCGCCCCTATTATATTAATGTGGACATGAGCAAATATATTGCGCTGATTATTGACAATTTAAACCATGATGATTCTTTGAGTGAGCTGTTGGACCCGGCGAAACGGATCAATAAGCTGTTGGGCAAACACCGGGGCCGGCAATAAAGCAGGCACGCCTGATGTGGACGGGCAACCCGGCCCATACATGGCAGGGAACCAGGCAGCCTGCGGCCGGAAGGCCACTGAGGCAGAAAGGTCGTCACAAGACGATAGAGGGAAAGGTAAATGAGTAAGGATAGGGATTACGAGGAAGACCGGAAAGCTGCCGGGCAGGAAGAAGGGGCCGGGACAAAGGGGGCGGATGCCCCCGGCGGAGGGGAAGCTTTCAAAAGCGGCAAGCCGGAAGGGAAAAAAGCAGGCGGTTGGAAAAGGGAACTGTGGGAATGGGCAAAGGTTATTGTTTCGGCAGCGGTGATTGCCCTGGTGCTCAATACCTTTATTATTGCCAATAGCCAGGTGCCAAGTGGTTCTATGGAAGAAACCATTATGACCGGGGACCGGGTCATCGGTTTCCGTTTATCTTACCTGTTTTCGGAACCTCAGCGGGGCGACGTGGTGATTTTCCGTTTTCCGGACAACGAAAAGATTTTCTATGTGAAGCGGATTATCGGCCTGCCAGGGGAGACGGTGGACATTGTGGACGGGCAGGTGTATTTAAACGGGGAAGAAGAGCCTTTTGAGGAGCCTTATATCCGTGAGCCAATGATCCCGGAAGAACCCAGGCATTTTGAGGTGCCGGAAGGGTGCTACCTGATGTTGGGCGACAACCGGAATGAGTCGTCGGACGCCCGGGCATGGATGAATACCTACGTAAAGAAGAAAAAGATCATAGCGAAGGTACTGTTCCGCTATTACCCCAAGTTGGGGAAAATTGAATAACCAGGCAGGGTGCAGGGCCTTGCCGTGCTGCCTTTGGTGCGGGCGCCTGTATTGTCAGGTTCCCGCACTTTTGGCTGTAAAGGCCGGCCTGGCGGCCGGCAAAGCCCGGAAACCGCCTTGCCGGCCGTCTATGGGGCAGGCGGATGCAAAGGTGTGATATTTTTGTTTTATTATCATAAAGAATAATTGCCTTTTGTTAAACTGTGTGTTATATTGGAAGAATACTACAGTAATATTAGTTAAATTGGCGGAAAGGACAAAGAAATGAGAACTACAACGTTAGTGATTATGGCGGCCGGCCTGGGCAGCCGTTTTGGCGGCGGAATCAAGCAGCTGGAGCCAGTGGGGCCTAACGGTGAGATCATTATGGATTATTCGGTCCATGATGCGTTGGAGGCCGGGTTTGACAAGGTAGTATTCATTATCCGAAGAGATTTGGAAGTGGATTTCCGTCAGATTATCGGCAACCGGATCGAAAAGGTGGCCCATGTGGCATATGCTTTCCAAGAACTGGATGCGTTGCCGGCCGGTTATGCCGTGCCGGAAGGCAGGAAGAAGCCCTGGGGCACCGGGCAGGCAGTATTGTCAGCAAAGGGGCTGATTGACGGGCCTTTCGTGGTAATCAATGCTGACGACTATTACGGGAAAGAGGCTTTTCGGCGGATCCATGGCTACATGATGGATGAGATGGATATGGAGTCCGGGGTATATGACATATGTATGGCCGGTTTTGTTTTATCCAATACCCTTAGTGAGAACGGGACGGTTACCCGGGGGGTCTGCCAGCTAAACGAAGACCATACCTTGAAAAAGGTGACGGAAACATATGAAATTGCAAGGAGGGGCCAGGAGGTATCTGCCAAAGACGCTTATGGGAACCTGGTTTTGGTCGACCCGGATCAGCCGGTTTCCATGAATATGTGGGGGTTGCCGCCGGCTTTTTTACATGAATTGGAACAAGGCTTCCCACCGTTTTTGGATAAGGTGCCGCCGGGGGACCTTAAGGCGGAATATTTGCTTCCCAGGATTATTGACGATTTAATTCAACGGGGCAAAGCGAGGGTGAAAGTACTGGAAACGAAAGACAAGTGGTTTGGCGTCACATACCGGGAGGATAAGGCAGCCGTGGTGGCGTCTATCCGCAGATTGATCCATGCGGGGGTGTATAAAGGGAAATTGTACGAATAGCGCCGGCTCGGCTATGCCGGTTAGCGGGCGCCTGATTGCGCAGCTTGCCGTGCTGGCCTGGCCATAATCTAAACAGGGGACAAAAGAAAGGTGGCTGGAGAATGCGGCAGTATGAGATTGACAACAATGACAGGAAAGCATATCCACTGGGGCTCACAAATATAAAAGGAGGGATCCATGTATCTGTGGCGGCTGCGGCGAAGAGCTGTAGCCTACTTTTGTTTGCACCTTCGGCGGCGGAACCGGTGCGGATCCCGTTTCCGGAAGAAAACCGTGTGGGGGACGTCTGGGGGATGACGGTGTTGGGGAAAGGGCTGGAACGTTATACGTATGCTTTTGAAGCAGACGGCAAACCGTTTTCGGATCCTTATGGGAAGGCTTTTACGGGAAGGGATCAATGGGGGGTAAAAGCTTTAGCCCAAACTTTGCTGCGGACGCCCGTACGGCAGGAAGATTTTGATTGGGAAGGGGATCGGCCTTTGCAGACCCCCTATGAGGACTGTATCGTTTACCGCGCGCATGTCAGGGGGTTTACCCGGCACGCTTCTTCCCGGGTAAAAGACAAGGGTACGTTCCGCGGGATCGAGGAAAAAATCCCGCATATGAAAGAATTGGGGGTTACCACCCTGGAATTGATGCCGGCTGCGGAATTTCCGGAAATAACGGTACCGGAATACGTGGAAGGCCATCCTTATGGCCAGGAAGGGGCGGACAGCCGGCTGAATTATTGGGGATATGGCCCGGCTTTTCATTCGGCGCCCAAAGCTGCCTATGCCGGCAGGAAACGTAGCCCGGTCCTGGAACTGAAACATTTGGTAAAGGAATTGCATCAAGCAGGCATCGAACTGGTGGTAGAGCTCTATTTTACGGGAGGCGAGGATTTGGCATATGTGCTGGATATGGTGCGCCGCTGGGTGGTGGAATATCATGTGGACGGCATCCACCTGTCCGGTACCGCGCCGCTTCAGCTTTTGGCGAAGGACCCTTATTTGGCCTGCACTAAATTATGGGCCTCTTCTTGGGAGGGGGTTAAAACGGCAGAAGGCGCCCCCAAACGTTTGGCGGAATACAATGACGGTTTTTTGGTTGATATGCGCCGGGTGCTCAAAGGTGACGAAGGCCAAATGAATAACCTGGCGGCACGCAGCCGCCGCAACCCGGATTCCTGGGCGGTGGTCAACTATATGGCCGGGAGCAACGGGTTTACGCTGATGGACATGGTTTCTTATGAACAAAAACATAATGAGGACAATGGGGAAGACAACCAGGACGGGAGCGACTACAATTTCACTTGGAATTGCGGCGTAGAGGGGCCAGCCAGGAAAAAAAAGGTCGTAGAACTGCGCAGGCGGCAGCTGCGCAATGCGCTGCTTTTGCTGTTCCTAAGCCAAGGCACGCCTATGCTGCTGGCCGGTGATGAATTTGGCAATTCCCAAAACGGCAACAATAACGCTTATTGCCAAGATAACGGGGTTTCTTGGCTAAACTGGAGCCAGCTGGAAACCAACAAAGACTTGTTTGACTTTGCGAAAAAAGCAATTGCTTTCCGGAAAGCCCATCCGGTGTTCCATAAAAAGGCACAGCCCCGGATGATGGACTACCTTGCCTGCGGATACCCGGATGTGTCCTATCATGGCATAAAAGCCTGGGTGCCGGAATTTGACAATTTCCGGCGGCAGTTAGGGATCCTGTATTGCGGCGCCTATGAAAAGAAATCCGACGGGTCCCCGGACGATACTTTTTTTGTCGCTTATAATATGCATTGGGAGCCCCATGAGTTTGCATTGCCCCATCTCCGCAAGGGGATGGAGTGGCATATCGTGTTTGATACTTCAGACGGCGGGAATAACGGTTACTATGAACCGGGGCAGGAACCGGCGTCAGGAAGCCAGAAACAGGTGATGGTGCCTTCCCGCAGTATTATGGTATTTGTAGGGAAAAAGGTGGATCGGGCGGCCAGGGGTCTGCAAAAAAATATTGTAAAAGAGGTAACTTCCGATATGCCTGAGGATATGGTTTTAGGAAAGCCGGGGGAAGAAGGAAGGGAAGAAGAGGCTTTCGGAAACCAAAAAGGAGGCGTCAGGGAAGAGGCGGTTTCCGGGGGGCCGCACGAGGCCGCCCCAAACGGGGCCGTGGCTAAACCAGGGGAAGAAGCGCCAAAATCACAGGAGGCCTAACCATGTATAGCATAGAAGAGTTGGCAGCGGTTGTGGAGAAGCTGCGGTCCCAACAGGGCTGCCCATGGGACCGGAAGCAGACTTTTGAAAGTTTAAAGCCCTACCTGATGGAAGAAGCCGGGGAAGTTATTCAGGCTATCGACAACCGGGATATGGAAAATTTGTGTGAAGAGCTGGGGGATTTATTGTTTCATGTGGTGATGTACAGCCAGATCGCCCAGGAACAAGGGGAATTTCAGCTGGCGGACGTGGTGGACGGGGCCTGCCGTAAAATGGTCCGCCGCCATCCCCATGTATTCGGGGAGAAAAAGGGGCTGCCGACAGAAGAAAGCCTGGATTTGTGGAACGAGATGAAAAAAAGGGAAAAAACTGAAAAACCTTGACAAACAATAACAAAACAGATATAAATGGTAGAGTACACTATATATAAGGGTGATGGTATAGATGATACCATGATGATTTTAGGAGGAATTAAAATGAATAAGACTGAATTAGTAGCAGCGGTTGCAGAACAGGCAGGTTTGTCCAAAAAGGACGCGGAAGCCGCAATCAAAGCCTTTGCAGATGTTGTTTCTAGTGCGTTGAAAGAAGGGGATAAGGTTCAGCTGGTAGGTTTTGGGACGTTTGAGGTTTCCGAGAGGAAAGCCCGGAACGGAAGGAACCCCCAGACGAAAGAGCCCATGCCAATCCCCGCCTGCAAGAGCCCTAAGTTTAAACCGGGCAAAGCGCTGAAAGATATGGTAAACGGTTAAGATATGAGATTGGATAAATATTTAAAAGTTTCCCGCCTGATCAAACGGCGTACCGTGGCCAATGAGGCCTGCGATGCCGGGAGGGTGCTGGTCAATGGCCGGCCGGCCAAGGCGTCCGTAAATGTTAAGGCCGGGGATGTGATAGAGATACAGTTCGGCACCACCGCCGTCAAGGTGGAAGTGCTGGACGTTCAGGAAACCGTACGTAAAGACGAAGCAAAGGAATTGTATCGATATTTGTAAAGCTACTGTTTGCACTGTGGAAAAACCTTTGAAAATTTCATAATTTGCAAGGCCTCCTCATATACTGAAACCAGGTGTTTCACATAGCAGGAGGTTTTTTGCATGGAGGAAAAAACGGGGAACCGCCCTCACGCCTGTTTTCTGCAGAACCGTGCTGCAGCCAATTTGACAGGGGTGCGGGAGGTGGTGTCTTTTGACGAGAATCAAGTAATCATGGATACGGATCAGGGGCTTTTGACTTTGAAAGGCAAAGGCTTACATGTTAGCCGCCTTTCTGTGGAAAAGGGGGAGGTGGATGTGGAAGGCACGGTGGACAGCCTGGCCTATTCCTCCAACGAAGCCTACCGTAAGGCTGGGCAGCCTTTGTTTGCCCGGCTGTTTAAATAAGGCGCATGATGAGGGAAGGGAGTGGGGGATGAGTCCCAACATTCAGTTTGAGGCCCGGCTGCTGGTAATGGGGGTAGCTACGGGGGCTATCCTGATGGCCCTGTATGATTTGCTCCGGGCTTTTCGGGCGTTGGTGCGCCATGGCTGGCTTTGGGTCGGGATGGAAGACCTGGCCTATTGGGTATTTGCAGGCTTTACGGTATTTTATCTGTTGTACCGGGAAAACGACGGGGCTTTGCGGCTGTATGTCATTGGTACGGTACTGGTTACTATGATCGCTTATGACCGGTTGGCCGGCTCCTTTTTACGAAAGGTGTTGAAAAAGGTAAAAGGATGTTTTAAAATAGGGGTATCTGGACGGAGCCAAAAGAAAAAAGGATAGAAAAGGTCAAGGCTGGTGATAGGATGGGCATAAAAGGGAAGCGGAATCGGAAAAAAGACCGTACGGGCAACCGTATGGCCATAATCGGCATTACCATGGTAGTGGTCAGCCTGGGTGTGGTGGTGAATGTGAAGTGTATTTCCATGAGGCAAAAAAACATGGAATACCAGGCCAGGGAGGAAGCGCTGCAGCAGCAGTATGAGCAGGAGAAGGGCCGGGCTGAGGAGCTGGAAGAGTATCAGGGCTATGTGCAGACCCGGCAATATATTGAGGAAGTAGCCAAACAGAAGCTGGGGCTGGTGAAGCCCGATGAGATTGTGCTAAAGCCGGCGCCTAAAAATTAATAGAATACAATACCCCTCCGCCGCATATAATGTGGCTTAGGAGGGGATTTTTGTGTGGAAACGATCAAGGCGCCGGGATATGGCAGATGTAAATGCCTATACGGCAAGACGTTTAAATGAGATGGCCCGGTCGCTGGGGATTTTGGCCAAATCCTGTCAGGATGACATGGGAGGGGGACGGGGGCTTACCAGGGAAGACGCCCTGGCAGCCATGCAGATGTCCGCCGCCATGGTATGTGAGGGATGCAGCCGGTGCAATTTGTATCGTGACAGCGAAAAGGGAGACAGCTATTACCTGTATTATCTGCTGCGTGCGTTTGAACATAAGGGGCAGGTAGATTTTGAGGACATGCCCCGGTTTTTTTTGGAAACCTGCCGTAGGCGGGAGGACTATTTGACCCAGTTAAACCGGAACCTGGGGCGGGCTACCATGAACCTGGAATGGAAAAACCGTTTTTTGGAGAGCCGGGACACCGTTATGGTACAGTTTCGGGAGCTGGCGGCCATATTGGAAGAATTTGCCTGCCAGATGGAACATGCGAAGGATATTACCAATATAAAAGGGGAAGCGGTCCGGAGGATGTTCCGGCTGCATCACATGGCGGTAGAAAACCTGCTGCTGCTGGAGTATGAAAATTTGCGGCGGGAGGCTTATTTGACTGTGCGCACGACCAACGGGAAATGTGTGACAGCCAGGGACGCAGCGGAGCTGTTGGGGAGGGCCATGGGGGGCAAGGGATGGTACGCCCCCAAAGACACCCGGTCTCTGGTGACCCGAAAGGCGGCCACTGTCCGTTTTTCCGAAGCGGGAAGCTACCGGATGATGTATGGGGTGGCAAGGAAGCCCCGGGAAGGCGAGGCCGTTTCCGGCGACAATTTCACCTATTCGGAAAATACGCCGGGACAGGTCATCATGAGCCTTTCTGACGGTATGGGAAGCGGGGGGCAGGCCTGTGAGGAAAGCAGGCGGGTAGTGGAGCTGACCCAGCAATTGCTGGAAACCGGCTTTTCAGCCAGGGCGGCCCTGAAAATGGTAAATACGGTTTTCCTGTTGACCGGTGCGGAACAACACCCTGCCACCGTTGACCTGTGCTGCGTAGATTTGCATACAGGGGTCCTGGAGGCGATGAAACTGGGGGCGGTAGCCACCTTCGTACTCGGCGAGAAGGGGGCGGAGCTTTTAGAGGCCCACGAAGTGCCGGCTGGGGTGTTTCAAACGGTGGAACCAATCCTGCTGTCCAGGAAGCTGTGGGACGGCGAGAAGATTATCATGGTAACCGACGGGGTATTGGACGCTTGCCCGGGAGTGGACAAAGAAGCCGGGCTGCAGGAATACATAGAAGGTATGGGGCAGCAAAGCGTTCAGGAAATGGCAGATGATATTTTACGGTTTGCCAACAGCCACAAAAGCGGGCCGGGGGATGATATGACAGTACTGGCTGCCGGGATATGGAAGCGCTAGGTGACACCACCGCCATTTTGTGGTATATTATTAGGAAAGCGTTGCACCGCAGCCATGGGGAGTGCATGCTTGCATGCAACGAGTCATGGTTATGGTGCAACCAG
>CAJUDH010000001.1:0-247330 GCA_910584845.1 uncultured Lachnospiraceae bacterium | reverse complement strand
GTAGGTATGAGCAAGTAGGCCGAAAGGCCGGATTGCGAATGCCGTCGGCGGCTGCGGGAAGGCGAAGCCTGGAGCAGCCGGCTTTCCTAGGAGGTAAGGGAAGCGGGCCACTGGAAAGCGTTGCACCGCAGCCATGGGGAGTGCATGCTTGCATGCAACGAGCCATGGTTATGGTGCAACCAGGTAGGTATGAGCAAGTAGGCCGAAAGGCCGGATTGCGAATGCCGTCGGCGGCTGCCGGAAGCAGCCGGCTTTCCTAAGGGGCAGGGCCCTAAGGTTTTTTCGGTTGGCAGGCGTAACCATAACACTGTGAAAGCCCAAGGGGGCAGCAAAAGGCCCATACAGAAGCGGAGTGGATATGTGGAGGAAGGTCAAGGGGTTTATAGAAGAATATAAAATGCTGGCGCCGGGGGACCGGGTGGTTGTAGCATTGTCTGGCGGGGCGGATTCGGTCTGCCTTTTATCGATTTTATCGGAACTTAGCCAGGCCATGGGGCTGGAGATCCGTGCGGTACACATAAACCATGGCCTGCGGGGGGCAGAAGCGCAGCGGGATGTGGATTTTGTAAGGGGGCTGTGTGGGGGAATGCAGGTTCCTTTGGAAGTGGTATGCCACAACGTGGCGGCATATGCCCATGGGCATAAGCTTTCCGTGGAAGCGGCAGGCCGGGCCTTAAGGTACCAGGTTTTGGAAGCGTCGGCCCGGCAGTGGAAAAATGAGGGAGGGAAGCCTGGCCCGGTATGGATTGGGGTGGCACACCATCAGGACGACAATGCAGAGACGATCCTGCATCATTTGCTAAGGGGCAGCGGCCTGAAGGGGCTAGGGGGGATCTTGCCGGTGCAAGGGGACCGGATTCGCCCGCTGCTTTGTGTCAGAAAGGAAGAAATCCTTTCCTATAACCGGGAAAGGGGCCTGACTTGGTGTGAAGATTCCACAAATGGGTCAAGGGCTTATACCCGTAACCGGATCCGCAAAGAGCTGATCCCTTATATGGCAAAGGAGATAAACCCAAAGGCGGTGGAAAATATATTACATGCCGGGAAAATATTCAGCCAGGCAGACCAATATTTGGGGCAGCAGGCATTGCAGGTTTGGCAAGAGGCAGGAAAGGCAGAAAAGGGAGGGGTCGTCAGCGTCCATCTTCCTGTTTTTTTAGGCCAAGAGGCAATTATCCAGGTTTATGTGCTGCGCCATATGGTTGCACTGGTCCCTCCCGGGCAAAAAGATATTACGGCCAGGCACTTGGAGCAGTTAAGGCGGCTGGCCGTCGGATCAGTTGGCGGCCGGTGCGACCTTCCCGGGGGCAGGGAAGCGGTGCGGGGATATGAATTTTTATCCATTGGCCGGCGGCCTGGAAAAAAGGGGCAAAGGGATCTGGTGCTTCCCGCCAAAGCAGGTGTGGGCGAGGCTCTGGAGGTGGCGCTTCCTGCGCCGGGCAGTGCGCCGGTACGGGCGGGGGGCATGGAGTTTCAGGCCTTTTTTTGGGAAAAAGGAAAGGAAATCCCGAAAAAAGAGTATACGAAATGGTTTGATTATGATAAAATAAAGGATACGTTGTTTATCCGGACCCGGCAGGAAGGGGACTATTTGATTTTACCAGGCGGAGGCCGGAAAATGGTAAACCGGCTTCTGATTGATGAGAAAGTCCCCCGGGAGCTGAGGGATCAGGTTTTGCTATTGGCGGAGGGCCATCAAACCCTTTGGGTCACTGGATACCGGATCAGTGAATATTATAAAATTACCGAGGGGACGCATACGATATTACAGGTGGAATATTACGGAGGAAAAAGAAATGGCAGATAATATTCGGGTATTATTGTCGGAAGAAGAGGTAAACCACAAGATCAATGAGATTGCCGCCCAGATTAACAGGGACTATGAAGGGAAGGACCTGCATTTGATCTGCATATTAAAAGGGGGCGTTTTTTTTGCCTGTGAACTGGCCAAAAGGCTGACGGTTCCGGTTAGCCTGGATTTTATGTCCGTGTCCAGTTACGGCGACGACAGTAAATCCAGCGGGGTGGTCCGTATTATCAAGGATTTGGATGAACCATTGGAAGGCAGGAATGTGCTGATCGTAGAGGATATTATTGATTCCGGGCGTACCCTTGCTTATTTAATCGAAGTGTTAAAGCAGCGGCATCCGGCCGGGATACGGCTTTGTACGCTTTTGGATAAGCCGGAGCGCCGTGTGAAAAAGCAGGTGAAAGTGGATTATACTTGTTTTTCCATCCCGGACGAATTTGTGGTGGGGTATGGATTGGACTATGCCCAAAAGTATCGGAACCTGCCGTATATCGGAGTGATAGAACTGTAAGCGTATGTAAATTTTGCTGGGCTTGAAAGGCCGGACAGCAGCTAGTAAGGAGGCATTTTTAAGTGAGACAACAGACTTTTAGAGGTACCGGGATTTTGTTGCTGGCATTGATCTTGGTAGCCGTGCTTTGGTTTTTTCAGGCCTTGCAAGGCGGAGGGCAGCAACGGATGACCAACCAGGCCTTTTTGCAGGCGTTGGAATATGCTGAGATCAGCCATGCCGTGATTAATCAAAATGAGCAGGCGCCTACTGGTGAAGTGGTCCTTATTATTGACGGCCAGGAATATTCCACTTATGTGGCGGATGTCAATGAAGCCAGAAAGCTTTTGGAACAGCAGGATGTAGACTATTTGATGAATAATGTGCCTCAAAGCAATTACTGGCTTAGCGTGATTTTGCCGGTGGTTGTTTCCGTCGGTATGGTTCTGGTGCTGATTTTTATGATGAACATGCGTGCGGGGGCCGGCGGCGGCAACAATAAAATGATGAATTTCGGTAAAAGCCGGGCCCGCATGACCCGTAGCACCAACGTGACGTTCAAAAGCGTAGCTGGCCTGCAGGAGGAGAAAGAAGACCTGGAGGAGATGGTGGACTTTTTGCGGTCTCCCCATAAATATACCAGCCTGGGGGCTAGGATACCCAAAGGCATCATTCTGGTAGGCCCTCCGGGGACGGGGAAAACTTTGTTGGCCAAGGCGGTAGCCGGTGAGGCAGGCGTGCCGTTTTTCAGCATTTCCGGATCGGATTTCGTGGAGATGTTCGTGGGCGTGGGCGCTTCCCGGGTGAGGGACTTGTTTGAGGATGCCAAGAAAAACGCCCCTTGTATTGTTTTTATCGACGAGATCGACGCGGTGGCGCGCCGCCGGGGTACCGGTATGGGGGGCGGCCATGACGAAAGGGAGCAGACCTTAAACCAGCTTTTGGTCGAGATGGACGGCTTTGGGGTCAACGAGGGGATTATTGTTTTAGCTGCCACGAACCGGGTGGACATTTTGGACCCTGCTATTTTAAGGCCAGGCCGTTTTGACCGTAAAGTGGCGGTGGGGCGTCCGGATGTGAAAGGCCGGGAGGAAATCCTGGATGTCCATTCCCGCCATAAACCTTTGGCAGACGATGTGGATTTAAAACGGGTGGCCCGCACTACTTCCGGTTTTACCGGTGCGGATTTGGAGAACTTGATGAATGAGGCGGCTATTTGTGCGGCAAAAGAAGACCGTTCTTACATCCGGCAGTCGGATATTGACAAATCTTTTGTAAAAGTAGGTATTGGAACAGAAAAAAGGAGCCGGGTGATCTCGGAAAAGGAAAAGCGGATTACCGCATACCATGAGGCGGGCCATGCGATCCTGTTCCATGTGCTGCCTGACGTAGGGCCGGTGCATACGGTATCCATTATTCCTACAGGCATCGGGGCCGCAGGGTATACGATGCCGTTGCCGGCCGAGGACGAGATGTTCAATACAAAAGGGAAAATGCTGCAGGACATCATGGTATCCCTGGGCGGGCGTATCGCGGAAGAGATCATATTCGAAGATGTAACTACCGGGGCTTCCCAGGACATAAAACATGCGACTAAGATGGCCCGTGCCATGGTGGCCAAATATGGCATGTCGGAGACGGTGGGCATGATTGATTATGATAATGATGAAGACCAGGTGTTTATCGGCCGGGACCTGGCCCACGCCAGGAGTTACAGCGAGGGCGTAGCAGGGGTTATTGATGCAGAGGTAAAAGCGATAATAGATGATTGCTATGAGAAGGCCAAGGCCATTATCTTACAGCACCGCCCGGTTTTGGACCGCTGCTGTGAGCTGCTGGTAGAAAAGGAAAAAATCGGCCAGAAAGAATTTGAGGAATTGTTCCAGGGCATTTGACTTTAGGGCTGAGATAAGACTCGGTGCCCTTCGTAAAATTGCATAAAAAAAAATATAATTCCGTTGCATGTTTGTGCACACTTATTTTTATGTTTATGATATTATAATAAGCGTAACCCCCCCAATACATTATATAGTTTTTGCTACATCCCATAAGAAACGAAATACCTTCTCCTGAAAGAGCCGGCTACCCCGCCGGCTCTTTCACTTTGCCAAAATCCGTCTGGGTCGGGGCTGCCAGATAGAATAAAAAAAGGCTTGTTTTCTTTTAAGTTTTAGTATATACTCAAATTCGATGTAGGCAACTTGATGAGACAAAAGGAATGGTTGCGTGTAGGGGACAGATAAGGGGGTGCGCTTCGTGGTATTTTCCAGCCTGTTTTTTTTATTGTTTTTTTTGCCGTTGAATTTGTTTTTTTACTGTTTAATGCCCGGAACAAAGGCCAAAAATATAGAGATGCTTCTTTTTTCCCTGATATTTTATGCATGGGGAGGGCCCAAATATCTGTTGCTGCTTATGGGGATGGTATGGATTGCGTGGTATTGTGCCCTTAAGATCGGCCGGAATAAAAGCAGGAAAAGAAAACGGCGGTGGCTTGTGGCAGGGTGTGTCGGGCTTGTGGGGGTTTTAGGGGTTTTCAAATACCTGACCTTTTTCCTTGACAATATCCAAGCGGTGTTCCACGTTCCGCCTGTTGTGCCCCAGCTGGTGCTTCCCATCGGTATTTCTTTCTATACATTTCAGCTCCTTTCTTATGTAGCGGATGTGTATAGGGGGGAGGTAGAAGCACAGAGGAAGTATTGGATGCTTTTGCTTTATGCCGGGCTGTTCCATCAATGTATAGCCGGCCCTATTGTCCGATATGAATATGTGGCAAATGAGCTGGAAGGGCGGACAGTCAGGCTCCCGATGGTCGGAAGGGGGGTCCGCCGTTTTTTTGTGGGGCTGGCCAAAAAGGCGGTCCTCGCCAATGGCTGCGCTACGGTTGCGGATGCCCTTCTTCCGTTGGCTGCGAATGAGTTGGCAGGGGTTCCGGCGGTAGGGCTGTGGGCCGGGATGTTAATGTACATGCTTCAGATTTACCTGGATTTTTCCGCCTACTCCGATATGGCGATTGGCATGGGCCTGATGGTCGGGCTTCACTATGAAGAGAATTTTAATTACCCGTATATGGCGGTGTCGGTGAAAGACTTTTGGAGGAGATGGCATATAACCTTGAGCACTTTTTTCCGGGATTATGTGTACATACCTTTGGGCGGAAGCCGCTGTGGCAGACTGAAAAATGTGAGGAACCTTTTCCTGGTCTGGCTGCTTACTGGTTTTTGGCATGGCGCGAGCTGGAATTACGTTTTATGGGGGCTGTACTTTTTTGTGTTCCTTTTGACAGAAAGGGTATTTTTGGGGAAGGTTTTGGAGAAAATCCCGCGGTTTTTTGGGCGTATTTATGTTTTGGCAGTCGTTTATTTTGGGTGGATCCTGTTCCGCTCCGAGAACATGGCAAATATTGCGGTTATTTTGAAAGGGATGTTCGGGGGGAACGGAAACGGGGTTATGGACATCCAGACAGAGATCCTTTTAAAAAACAATTTATTCTTTATGATTTTTGCTGTCCTGGCTTGTACACCCCTGTTTAAAGCCGGAAAAGAGCTGTTGCTCCGGTGGCATTCCAACCATGGCCGTTTGGCCTATCCTGTGTATGCGGGCCAAGTGGCGCTGATGGTTTTTTTGTGGCTGCTTTCGGTCCTGGCATTGGTGGGGAACAGCTATAACCCGTTTTTATATTTCCAGTTTTAGAAATGGTTGAAAACATATGAAAAAACATCACATAAATATACAAAAACGTAAAGTTATGAGGCGGCGGGACATGATTACCGTCTGCTTGTTTAGCACAGGTTTACTGTTTCTATTTATTTTAGGTTTAGTTATGCCTTTAAGGCCCCATGTATCGGATGTGGAAAAAAGGGAGCTGGAAAAATTCCCCGAGTTTCAGTGGGAAAGTTTTTTTAGCGGTGAATATTTCAACCAGATTACTTTATGGTACGCGGATACGTTCCCTTTCCGGGAAAGGCTTCTTTCGGCCAATTCTAAGGTTAAAGAGCTGTACGGGATCAAAAGCCAGCAAATTTACGGGGCGGTTTTTGCGGGGGACGAAATACCGGAGGCAGGCCCAGGGCCGGCGGCAGCAATAGCGGCAACCGAAGAAGAAAGCGAAGAAACGATAGGACACCCCCCAACGGAATCCTTATTGGCGGAAAGCACGGAGGCGGAAAAGGGGGGGGGAGAAGGCTCCCAAGAGGCGGCAGCTGTGGGCGGGGATGTGGAAGAGGCAGTGGAAGCTGCCCAAATAGAGGAAGAACAGCTGGCAGATGCGACGATCCACACGGAACCAGAAGTGGCAGGAACCGTATATATCGCGGAAGGGAAAGGGTTTGAACTTTATTATTTTAACCGGGAAGGATCCGACCTCTATGCTTCTGTCATAAATAAGATGGCACAGAAGCTTCAGGGGACGGCGACGGTCTATGACTTAATTGTGCCTACGGCGGTCAGCGTGTGCCTGGATGAAAAGATCCAGGAGTCCTTGCGGAGTTCCCCACAGAACAAAGTGCTGGATTATGTATACAGCCAGATTGGCGATAACGTGAAAAAGGTGTCGGTTTTTGACACTTTGAAAAAACACAATGCGGAATATATTTACTATAACACGGATCATCACTGGACGGCATTGGGGGCTTACTATGGGTATCTGGAGTTTGCCAAGGCGAAAGGGATTCAGCCCCATGGGCTAGATTACTACGAAACCTTGGAATTTGACCAGTTTATAGGAAGCTTCTATTCCTTCAGCAATCAGGCGGAAGCGTTGAAAAACAATCCGGACACCGTCACGGCTTATGTCCCCCGTGGAACCAATTTGATGCGTTACATACAGAAAGACGGCCAAGAAATCAAATGGAATATTGTCAACGATGTGAGTTCTTATGCGCCAGGCACCAAATACAGCTGCTTTATCGGAGGGGATAATCCGTTTTCCTGGATCAATAACCCCGAGGTGTCTGACGGGTCGTCTTGTGTGGTAGTGAAAGATTCTTTTGGCAATGCTTTCGTGCCGTTTCTGGTAGACCATTACCAGACGGTTTATGTGGTTGATTACCGCTCTTATCAGGATAACCTGGTGGATTTCGTGAAGGAAAACCAGGTGCAGGATGTAATCTTTGTCCATAATACAGATGTGCTGAATAAGAAACCGTCCCAAATTATCCAGGGGTTGATGGAGTAATCGCTTGCAGGCAAGCGCAACAGATTCCTTCCAGGCGGAAAGCCATTTGTTAAAATTAGCTAAAATTTGGTATTTTGCCGCTTTGATATAAAAAAACAGGTTGTAAGTTGGCAAAGAATCGGATAGAATATAAGGATGGATGAAACATCCATTTACCAACGAACGACAAACGAGAGGGCAGAATGAAGTTATGGAAGGACATCATGCAAAACTAAATCAGCAGGCTTTGTTTACCAGTGAAACGTCAGATTACCGCAGGCCGGAGGAGGCAGATGAGGGTGACCGCGTAGTGGTATGCTTCCGTACGGCGAAGGGCGGTGCGGAAGCCGTTTTTTATATAGAAGAAAACAAAAATTTAGAAGCCAGGATGATGAAGGCTTTTTCCGATAGCCTGTTTGATTACTATGAGTATGTAGTGGTTATGGGAAAAGAAACCAGGAGCTACTACTTTAAAGTGGTATTGGGGGAAGAGGAGTGTTACTATACCCGGCTAGGTGTTGCTGCAAAGAAAGACCCCAATTATGCTTTTTGCATTACCCCGGGGTTTCATACGCCAGGATGGGCGAAGGGCGGGGTGATGTACCAAATTTTTGTAGACCGTTTTTGCCGGGGAGACCAGGCTAATGACGTGAAGTCTTATGAATATGTATATTTAGGCCAGCCGGTCCGCCGGGTTGAGGATTGGGGGGAACCCCCGTCTGCCATGGATGTGGGCCGTTTTTACGGCGGGGATTTGCAAGGGGTATGGGATAAACTGGACTACCTGCAGGATTTGGGGGTGGAGGTGATTTATTTTAACCCGTTGTTTGTATCCCCTTCCAACCATAAATATGATACCCAGGATTATGACCATATCGACCCTCATTTCGGAGTGATTGTCAAGGATGGGGGGGCGCTGGTAAAAGAGGACGCCACGGATAATAAAGGGGCGACTTGTTACCAGATCCGGAGCGCCTCTTTAGAAAACCTGGAGGCCAGCGATGCTTTTTTTGCCCGCTTCATGGAAGAAGTCCACAGCCGGGGCATGAAAGTTATTATAGACGGCGTGTTTAATCATTGTGGTTCCTTTAATAAATGGCTGGACCGGGAAAAGATTTACTGCAATAGCGCCCAGGAAAACTATGAACCAGGGGCTTACCTTTCGGCCGACAGCCCTTATGCCAGCTTTTTCAAATTTGGCCAGGAAGGTACATGGCCGGATAATGGGGATTATATTGGCTGGTGGGGCCATGACACACTGCCCAAATTAAATTATGAGCAGTCCCCAAAGCTGTACCAATATATTATGGACATTGCGTGCAAATGGGTGTCGGCGCCTTATTGCGTAGACGGCTGGAGGCTGGATGTGGCGGCGGACCTGGGGTATAGCAGTGAGTTCAACCACCGGTTTTGGCAGGATTTCCGCCGCCATGTGAAAAGGGCTAACCCTGAGGCTATTATTATGGCCGAGCATTACGGGGACCCTTCCAGCTGGCTAAAGGGGGACCAGTGGGATACGGTAATGAACTATGACGCTTTTATGGAGCCGGTGTCCTGGTTTTTGACCGGCCTGGAGAAGCACAGTGACGAATATAACGAAACTTTATATGGCAATGGGAGAAGCTTTTTTCATTCCATGTTTTACCATATGAGCCGGATGCAGGCAACTTCCCTGATGGTAGCCATGAACCAGTTGTCCAACCATGACCATAGCCGGTTCCTGACCCGTACCAACCGCACCGTGGGGCGGATTGCCAGCAAAGGGCCGGAAGCGGCAGGCAAAGGCATTAATTATGGTGTAATGCGGGAGGCAATCATGATCCAGATGACCTGGCCGGGCGCACCCACCTTATATTATGGCGACGAGGCCGGGGTATGTGGCTGGACAGATCCAGATAACCGCCGGACCTATCCTTGGGGCAGTGAGAATTACGAGATGATTGAGTTTTACCGTTATATGATTTCCTTGCACAAACATCTACCTGCTTTGCGCCGGGGCTCGTTAAAGCAGCTTTTGGCAGGCCATCAGCTGATCGCCTATGGCAGGATGCATGGCGCCAACCGCTGTGCCGTGGTGATTAATAATCAGGTGGAAGGGCGTGTGGTGGAAGTTCCGGTGTGGGAATTGGGGGTTGTGGACGGCCAGGTCATGCGGCGGCTAATGTTGTCCCATGAAGATGGCTACAATGCGGGGGCCGCCAAATACCCGGTGAAAGGCGGAGTGGCAGTGCTGGATTTGCCGGGGCACGGGGGGGCTCTGCTTTCGATCGGAGAATAACTTTTGACAAATTTTGTATGATGTGATAGAATGGGAGAGGATAGGCGATTGCCTTGGTAGCTCAGTTGGTAGAGCAGAGGACTGAAAATCCTCGTGTCACTGGTTCGATTCCGGTCCAAGGCATTTTTGCGAAAAAAGAAAAAGGGGCTTGATTTTTCTTTTTCCATATGGTAGAATAGACTACGTTATTAAGAATTATATGGATTTATATGCGACAGTGGCTCAGTTGGTGGAGTACGACCTTGCCAAGGTCGGGGTCGCGGGTTCGAGTCCCGTCTGTCGCTCTTAAAAAGCCTGGCGTATGCCGGGCTTTATAGCTGTTTTCAATTATTGAGTCCATCCCGATCCGGATAACCTGTGGCCTGCAATTAGGGGGCTAATAAGCCACAGCAGGAAAAGCGGGCATTTCGTTGGGCTATGGTTGATCCTGCTGTTTTCAAGGCTTTTGCTGTACGGATCCTGGAGTTTTTCCGGATCCGATACTGCGGATATTCAACGCATCCGAAAACATGCTGGCTGTTGGCTGCACAGCGCTATGTATCCTGGCTATTTCCATGCTGCTTGGTAATGATAGCCTGATTGTGGGCGCCGTTTTGCAGGTTCCGGGAAAAGGGGCGCAAGTGTGGCGCTTACTGTGGCAAGGCAAGCCGTGCCCCTTCTTCTGTTGACAGGGATGAGGGGCTGCGGGGCAGTTGACGGCTATGTGGACGGCATTCCCTCCGGCAGAAGTTTTTGGGTCGGTTTTGGGTATATATGCAGAAACGGCATAAATATAACAACAAGGCCGCCTTATGATAAGGCGGCCTTGTTGTCGGCAACAAAAAAGCAGATGACGGGAATCGAACCCGCCTCCTCAGCTTGGGAAGCTGATGTTCTACCAATGAACTACATCTGCGTACCACTAGATTATACTATATAAGTTTGAAAATTTCAACTGTTTTTTTCTGTTTTATTGAATTTTTTTCTTTTCCCTAATTTTATCAAAGGTACCCGTTTTGGGCAAGGCATGGGGTAAAAGCCCATGGGCTGGACTGCTTTTCGCCGTCAACCCAAAAGGGGAAGGGTATTAACCGTGAAGTTCTATGGGGCGGCTTGTAATCCGAAGGGAAATGTTGTACAATAGAAAACCAGTAGATTGGGTCGCAGGCCAAAAGGCAAGGAGGCAGATGATGGAAAGTCAGGTTACAAGGGAAGAGGCGTTGAGGCTTTTGAAACAGTATAATAAGGAACCGTTTCATATTTTACACGGGCTGACAGTAGAAGGGGTTATGAGGTGGTTTGCCAAAGACCAGGGCTACGGCGAGGAAGAAGATTATTGGGGCCTTGTCGGGCTTTTGCATGATATTGACTTTGAACAGTACCCGGATCAGCATTGCCAGAAAGCCCCGGAACTCCTTCGGGGCGGCAAGGTTGGCGAGGATATGATCCATTCGGTGTGTTCCCACGGATATGGGCTTTGCTGTGATGTGGAGCCAACGCATCCTATGGAGAAGGTGCTGTTTGCGGCAGATGAGCTGACGGGGCTTATCGGGGCGGCGGCCAGGATGCGTCCGTCCAAAAGCACAAAGGACATGGAAGTGTCCAGCCTAAAAAAGAAGTTTAAGGATAAAAAGTTTGCTGCTGGATGCTCCCGGGATGTTATCCGCCAAGGGGCAGAACGCCTGGGCTGGGAGTTGGACCAGCTGTTTGCGAAAACCATAGAAGCCATGCGTTCCTGTGAGGATTGGGTCAATGAAGAAATGGCCAGCCAGGGCTAGCGCCTTGCTGGGCAGATGGCGACAGGGATGGCCTTCGGGATATGTTGCCGATTCTTGCGTTGAATTCCTGGTTGAAATGTGGTATACTGAAGAAAATTGACCGGCGGGCATAGCGGGACGTGGCCGTGGGAGGAATTTGGCCTTGGGGCCGTTATAGGAGGGATTAAAATGGAATTAATGTTTTTTATGGGCGGAGTGCTGATGATTATAATTTTTGCCGTTGTGGCCACAGTGACTGCGGTTGCCAGCACGGCTGCTGCCATTGCTATGGAAGAAGACGAAGAAGACGATTAAAAAAGTAATACCCCACAGCAGGCTGTGGGGTATTTTTACGTGTTGCGCCTATATTTCCACGAAAATTTCGTTGGCATTTTCCTGGCGTAAGGCGATGACGGCGCCGCGGACCAGGTAAGCCCCCATGCCGCCCCGGGGGGATTTCAAAACGCAGGAAAGGCTTTCGTCCGGGGCAAACCCTAAGTCCAAAAGCCGCTGTTTCATATGGGCTTCACTGGCTAACCAGACCACATGGGCCTGTTCCCCGGGTTTTATATAGCTTAATGGCAGAACCATGTTTTCCACTTCTTCATTTTGTGTTGTAACTAATGTATGCAGGGGGGCAAGCCAAGGTGTAAAAACCGTGGTGTAGGCTGTATGCAAAAACCCGCCGGTATCCGGCGGGTTTTTGCATTACTTTTGGGAATGGTAGGTATACAAATAAAAGAAAATGGTTTTAGGGGGGCCTGCCAGAATTTCTTCTGGCAGGTATGAGTATGAAAAAGCTTTAAAATTTCAAGTATACACTTGAAACAAAGGCCCGTTACCCTTCCGGGTAACGTATCTATATTATAAGAAAGAATTATGTCAAAAGTATGTCAGCACAATTAAAAAAATATAAAATATATAAAAAATAAAAAAACCCTTTCAAAATATCTTGGATTTGTATATAATAAAAGAACTTCGACAAATAATAAAAATAGAAACACAAGGATGAAAACAGGGGCAACAGCAAAAAAGATATAAAGGGCGAAGCAAAACGTACCAATCGGGACGGGCTACAGGCAGGAAACGGATAGGGGAAGAAATGAACAGGAGGACGGACAAGAATGTTGGTATCCAACGATATTGGGATTGATTTAGGTACGGCCAGTATCTTAGTATATATCAAGGGAAAAGGCGTGGTGCTGAAAGAGCCGTCGGTAGTCGCCATAGACCGGGACACAACTAAAATTATGGCAATCGGCGAAGAGGCCCGCTTAATGATTGGAAGGACGCCGGGCAACATCATTGCCATAAGGCCTTTGCGCCAGGGCGTGATTTCCGATTACACCGTGACGGAGAAAATGCTAAAATATTTTATTACAAAAGCCGTGGGCAAGCGTACATTGCGTAAGCCCCGTATCGCGGTATGCATTCCCAGCGGCGCAACGGAAGTGGAGCGGAAAGCCGTGGAGGACGCCACATACAATGCCGGGGCCAGGGATGTGGTAATCATCGAGGAGCCGGTAGCGGCGGCAATCGGCGCGGGTATTGATATTGCCAAGGCTTGCGGGAACATGATTGTGGATATCGGCGGCGGTACGGCCGATATTGCGGTGATTTCCCTGGGAGGTCCGGTAGTCAGCACTTCCATTAAGGTGGCGGGCGATGATTTTGACGAGGCCTTGGTCCGGTATATGAGAAAGAAACACAACCTACTGATCGGGGAACGGACAGCCGAGGAGATTAAGATTAACATCGGTGCGGCTTACCGCCGGCCGGAAGTCCTGACCATGGAAGTGCGGGGGCGTAACCTGGTTACCGGTTTGCCGAAAACGATCGTAGTTACTTCCGACGAGACTTTGGAGGCATTGCGCGAGCCGGCCATGCAGATTGTGGATGCGGTCCACAATGTATTGGAACGCACTCCGCCGGAACTGGCAGCGGACATTTTTGACAGGGGGATCGTAATGACAGGGGGAGGGGCCCTATTAAACGGACTGGACCAGCTGATTGAAGAAAAGTCTGGGATTACCACTTTAGTGGCGGAAGAACCGTTGACTGCGGTGGCAATCGGTACCGGTAAATTTATAGAATTCCAGCATGGTGAGGGAAAAGGCCGGGAGTATTGATGTTTCCGGAGAGGCCCTTATGCGGCACCATTGGCCCGAAAGCCGGAGAGGCGGTTCGTCTCCGGCTGGTTTTTGCGGCCGGAAAATCCGGCGCAGCTGGCGGGGCATGAAACGTTTGCGGCTTAACAAGCGCTTTGGGATGGAGATGCGGGTGCGCCGCCGGCCCGGCCAAGCCATTGCCCACAGGGCAAAAGCGGCGGCCGTGGGGCGGGGTAGCGGTATGCAGGGGCGATAAAAGGAATCGGCGGATACATATATGGCGACGGTAAAAGGGTATGTAGAAAAAATTAAATACCGCAACGAGGAAAACGGATATTCTGTCCTGGAAGTAAACAGCGAGGGCAACGAGTACGTGCTGGTGGGGAGTTTCGCTTACATCAATGAAGGGGATTTGATCGAGGCAGAGGGGCGGGAAACCGAGCATCCGATGTATGGGGAACAGATCCAGGTGGAGCGTTATGAACTGAAGGAGCCGGAGGACGCGGCTTCCATGGAGCGTTACCTGTCATCCGGCGCCATACGGGGGATTAAGTCGGCGCTTGCGGCCAGGATTGTACGCCGTTTCAAAGCAGATACTTTCCGGGTAATGGAGGAAGAGCCGGAACGGCTGGCAGAGGTTAAGGGGATCAGCGAAAAGATGGCCCGGGCCTTTGCCGAGCA
Source organism: uncultured Lachnospiraceae bacterium (assembly GCA_910584845.1). Lineage (GTDB taxonomy): Bacteria > Bacillota > Clostridia > Lachnospirales > Lachnospiraceae > Brotaphodocola. The sequence continues at coordinate 233,075 of CAJUDH010000001.1, read as the reverse complement.
GATGGAAGAAAAAAAGGAAATGCGCCAGGCCATGATGTTTTTGCAGGGTTACGGCATTTCCATGAACCTGGCTTTGAAAATATACCAAAGGTATGGCCCGGAGCTTTATGGGGTCATACGGGAGAACCCTTATAAAATGGCTGACGACATCCAGGGGGTTGGCTTTAAAATAGCCGACGAGATTGCGCAGCGGGCAGGAATATTGGCGGATTCGGATTTCCGGATCCGGAGCGGTTTGTTTTATTGCCTTTTGCAGTCCGTGGCCAACGGGCATACATATTTGCCGTTAGAAGAGCTGCTGAAAAATGCATCGGAGCTTTTACATGTGGCCCCGGAGGCGATGGTTAAGTACCTGATGGACCTGCAGATGGAAAAAAAGGTTGTGGTAAAAACCGGAGAGGGGCAGGCCGGGGAAAAGGAGGGGGGCAGGCCGGAAGAGGGGCCGCCGGCCCGGCCTGGCGTCCACGTCTACGCATCCCAATATTATTACATGGAGCAAAGTACCGCGCAGATGCTGCATGATTTGAATATCCGGGGCAAGGAGCCGGAAGGGCGTATCCGCAGCCGTTTGGAACAGATCCGGGCACAGGAGCAAATCGAGCCGGATGCCTTGCAGATCCGGGCGGTGACCCAGGCGGTCAACAGCGGCCTTTTAGTTATCACTGGAGGGCCCGGTACCGGAAAGACTACAACCATCAATACCATAATCCGTTACTTTGAGCAGGAAGGGATGTCCATATTGCTGGCAGCGCCTACCGGCCGGGCAGCCAAACGGATGACGGAAGCAACCGGCTATGAGGCGCGCACCATCCACCGCCTGCTGGAACTGACAGGCATGCCCGACGGCGGCGCGGGGACGTCAGGCATGCATTTTGAGCGTAATGAAGAAAACCCATTGGAGGCGGACGCGGTTATTATTGACGAAACTTCCATGGTGGATATTTATTTGATGCATGCATTGCTGCGGGCCATCAGCCCGGGGACCCGGCTGATCCTGGTAGGGGACGTGAACCAGCTGCCAAGCGTAGGGGCGGGGAATGTGCTGCGGGATATTATTGAATCCGGCTGTTTTTGTGTGGTATGCCTGAACCGGATATTCCGGCAGGCAGCGGAAAGCGATATTATTGTCAATGCCCATAAAATAAACGCCGGGGAACAGGTCTTCTTGGGGAAACCCAGCCGGGATTTTTTGTTTATCCGGGGAGGGCAGCCGGACGCCATTGTTAAGGCTATGGTGGCTTTAGTGAAAGACAAGCTTCCCGGGTATGTCCATGCCCATCCCCTGGATATCCAGATTATGACCCCTATGCGGAAAGGGGTTTTGGGGGTGGAACGGCTCAACGCCGTCCTGCAGGAATGCTTAAACCCGCCGTCCCCTTCCCGCCAGGAAAAAGAAGCCGGCGGCACGGTTTACCGGGTCGGCGATAAAGTGATGCAGATAAAGAACAACTACCAGATGGAATGGGAGGTTCGGGACAACCACGGGGTAGCGGTGGATTCCGGCACCGGCGTGTTTAACGGGGATATGGGGATTATCCGGGCAATCAACGGATTTTCGGAAGAAATTACGGTAGAATTTGACGAAGGCCGTATGGTGGATTACAGCTATAAGCAACTGGAGGAACTGGAGCTGGCATATGCCATCACCATCCATAAATCCCAGGGCAGCGAATATCCGGCAGTTGTGATCCCGGTTTACCCCGGCCCCCGCATGCTTATGAGCCGGAACCTGATCTACACGGCGGTAACCCGGGCCAAATCCTGTGTCTGCCTGGTAGGCGTTCCGGAGGTGTTCCAGGAGATGGTGGATAACGAGGCAGAACAACGGCGTTATACCGGGTTAAAAGAACGGATAAAGGATCTTACGGAGGTTGAATGAGGAAACGTATAAAAGAAGGTTTCATCTGCTTATTGTTCCCACGCCGGTGCCCGGTTTGCGGGGAGGTCGCCCAGCCTGTGGGAGGGCTGGCCTGCCCGGGCTGTATTGCACATTTGTCCCCTGTCCGGCCGCCAGCCTGCAGGAAATGTGGCAAGGAAGTGTTGGGGGATTACCTGGAATATTGCCCGGACTGCGCCCGCCGCCCTAAAACGTTTGAAGCCGGTTTGGCGCTGCTCAACTATAACGATGCCGCCCGCCGGTCCATGGCAGCCATAAAATATAAAAACCGGCGGGAATATCTGGATTTTTATGCGGATGTTATGGGCCGGCGGTTTCAAAGGGCCGTTTCCCATTGGCATGCCGGGCTGCTAATCCCGGTTCCGGTCCATCCGTCCCGCAGGAGGCAAAGGGGCTTTAACCAGGCGGAAGAGCTGGCCGGGCGCCTGGGCAGGATATGGGGGATACCCATGGAAGCCAACCTGCTTGTCCGCAGCAAAAAAACAGCCCCCCAACGTAATTTAAACCCGTCCGAAAGGCTGCAAAATCTGCAGGATGCCTTTCAAATCTCTGATTTTCCTAAAAAACGGCATATTGCGTATCCGAAACTCCCTGAAACCGTTATCCTGGTAGATGACATTTATACCACGGGCAGTACTATGGAAGCTTGTTCCCGGACATTAAAAGCCGCCGGTGTGAAACAGGTCTATTTTGTCGTTATTTGTACCGGGGGAGCCGGGTAAACGGGCTTTTGGTTAAGCGGGGGCCAATTCTTTCCAATAACGGAAAAAAAGATTGACTCCTTACCTTTGTTGTGGTATAGTGGAGTGGCGAATGGAAGAGCTTAGGTCTTTTTTTTATGCTCAAAAAGGCCGTGAAACCAAGAATATTGAGTGGAGGTGGAAGTTGTGCGCACAAGAATTACATTGGCATGTACGGAATGTAAGCAGCGGAATTATAACAAGACGAAGGATAAGAAAACCCATCCGGACCGCATGGAAACCAAAAAGTATTGTAGATTTTGCAAAAGGCATACTTTGCACAAGGAAACCAAATAAGGAGTGTGGATGATGGCAGAAACTACGAAGGCCGATAAAGCTCCCAAGCCGAGCTATATCAAAGGGTTGAAGGCTGAGTTTAAAAAGGTCGTATGGCCGGATCAGGAGACGGTGGCAAAGCAAAGCCTTACGGTGGTGGCGATTACCATAGTGCTTGGCACTGTCATCGGGATCCTGGACTTTATTATCAAATGGGGATTCAGCTTTATTATTTGATTGAGGCGAGGATGATGCTATGTCAGAGGCAAAGTGGTATGTGGTTCATACCTATTCGGGTTACGAGAACAAAGTAAAGATGGACATTGAGAAAACCATTGCAAACCGCAACCTTCAGGATCAGATCCTGGGCGTGTCCGTCCCCATGCTGGAGGTATCCGAGCTGAAGAACGGCGTGGAGAAGCTGGCGGACAAGAAGATGTTCCCGGGCTATGTGCTGATCCATATGGTGATGAATGACGACACCTGGTACGTGGTACGCAACACCCGAGGGGTCACGGGCTTTGTAGGCCCGGGTTCCAAACCGGTACCTCTGAGCGAGGAAGAGATGGCGGGCCTTGGGTTTGGCAAGAAGGACGTGGTCGTCGGCTACGAGGAGGGGGATACCATCGTGGTAACTGCCGGAGCCTGGAAAGATACCATCGGTGCAGTGAAGTCCATCAACGAAGGGAAAAAGACCCTGATTATCAATGTCGAGATGTTCGGCCGGGAGACGCCGGTCGAATTAAGCTTCACAGAAGTCAAGAAAATGTAGCGGCCCTATTTCTGGCCGCGCGGCAGAAGGCGCCGCAAGGTAACAACGTGGGAGGGACGTCCCCGACAACACCACATTATAGGAGGTCATTATCATGGCAAAGAAAGTAACTGGTTACATCAAATTGCAAATTCCGGCAGGGAAGGCCACACCGGCTCCGCCCGTTGGACCTGCACTGGGCCAGCATGGCGTGAATATCGTACAGTTTACGAAAGAGTTTAACGCAAGGACAGCAGACCAGGGTGACCTGATCATTCCGGTAGTCATTACCGTATATGCTGACAGGAGCTTTAGCTTTGTGACCAAAACCCCGCCGGCAGCCGTGCTGTTGAAGAAATACTGCAAGGTTAAATCCGGTTCCGCAACTCCTAACAAAACCAAGGTGGCTACCATTTCCAAAGCCGACCTGCAAAAAATTGCCGAGACCAAAATGCCCGACCTCAATGCGGCAAACCTGGAAGCGGCCATGAGCATGATCGCAGGCACAGCCAGAAGCATGGGCATTACCGTTGGCGAATAGCAAGGGAAGATAGTCAACCATTATCCGGAAAACAGGCGTGGGAGGGAAAATCCCCGACAATACCACCAGGAGGTTATTATTATGAAACGTGGAAAAAGATATGCCGAGGCGGCAAAGAACGTGGACCGCTCCGTACAGTATGAAGCAGCAGACGCAATTGCACTGGTAAAAAAGACTGCGGTTGCCAAATTTGACGAAACCATCGAAGCCCATATCCGGACCGGCTGTGACGGCCGCCATGCAGACCAGCAGATCCGTGGCGCGGTAGTACTGCCCCATGGCACGGGTAAAGTAGTCCGTATCCTTGTATTTGCAAAGGGCGCAAAGGCAGATGAGGCCGAGGCTGCCGGGGCAAATTACGTCGGGGCGGAAGAGCTGATCCCGAAGATCCAGAACGAAGGGTGGCTGGATTTTGACGTGGTTGTGGCAACGCCAGATATGATGGGCGTGGTGGGCCGCCTGGGCCGTATCCTTGGCCCCAAGGGCTTAATGCCGAACCCGAAGGCCGGCACCGTAACCATGGACATCACGAAAGCAATCAACGATATTAAAGCCGGTAAGATCGAATATAGATTAGACAAGACCAATATTATTCATGTGCCCATTGGAAAGGCTTCCTTTACGGAAGACAAACTAGCGGACAACTTCCAGACGCTTATGGATGCGATTATCAAGGCAAGGCCCAGTGCCCTCAAGGGGACATTCCTTAAGAGCGTTACCCTGACCTCTACTATGGGGCCGGGCGTAAAGCTGAATGTGGCAAAACTGTTAAGCTAAAGCCAATATCACGCATTTCCGATAGAGTTATTACAAAGTCATATTATATCATTGACAAAAAAAACAGGTTATGTTATGATACGCATGTATTGACTGCCGAAGACAGCAGGTGCCGTGAGGCGTAAGGTGAAGCCGCCTGCCGAGGAAACATACAAAGCCATTTTCACAGTGATTTTGTAGGGCCCCTCTGTCATATTCCGGCAGAGGGGCTATTGTATTCGCAGTCGATTCGTCCCGGCCGGTTCCCGGCTAGGGATGAAAGACGCGCTTTCGTGAAATCCGGTATTGTACAGGATCCGGGGGCGCACAAAATCTAACAGGAGGTAGACATTCATGGCAAAAGTTGAGTTAAAACAGCCAGTGGTAGCGGAGATTTCCGAGCTGTTGGATGGAGCCGCGACTGCGGTAGCGGTAGATTACCGTGGGTTGACCGTTGCCCAGGATACTGAGCTGCGCAAAAAGCTGAGGGAAGCCGGCGTAGTTTACAAGGTATATAAAAATACTTTGATCCGCCGTGCTACGGAAAATACGGATTTTGCCGCCCTTGACCCCCATTTGGAAGGGCCTACGGCTATTGCCGTATCCAAGAATGATGCCACGGCGCCTGCCAGGATTTTGGCTGAGTTCGCTAAGAAGGCGAATCAGCTGGAGATCAAGGCCGGTATCGTAGAAGGCACTTATTATGACGCAAAGGGAATGCAGGCCATTGCCACGATCCCGTCCAGAGATGTATTGCTGGGCAGGCTGTTTGGCAGCATGCAGTCTCCGATAGCAAACCTTGCCCGTGTGCTTAACCAGATTGCTGAGAAGCAGGGCGAAACCGCATAGGACAAGGCGGAAGAAAGAAAATAAAAATAATCTTAATATGGAGGAAATGGAAATGGCAAAGCTGACTACTGCTGAGTTTATCGAAGCGATTAAAGAGTTATCTGTTCTGGAACTGAACGAGCTGGTAAAGGCTTGTGAGGAAGAGTTTGGCGTATCTGCTGCCGCTGGCGTAGTGGTTGCCGCTGCCGGCCCGGCTGAAGAAAAAGAAGAGCAGACCGAATTCAACGTAGAGTTGACGGATGTAGGCCCCAACAAAGTTAAAGTGATCAAAGTTGTCCGTGAAGTGACCGGCCTGGGCCTGAAAGAAGCCAAGGAAGTCGTTGACAATGCTCCCAAGGTTATCAAGGAAGGCGTTTCCAAGGAAGAGGCTGAGGAGCTTAAGGCGAAACTGGAAGGCGAAGGCGCTAAAGTTACCTTAAAGTAAAAGCACTTTACAGCAATAGGCATGAAATAAATAAAAAGCTTTGTCCTGAAACCTTCGGGGCAAAGCTTTTTTGTCCGTGCAGAATCGGCGCATGGGAGGCAAATCCGGCGGCAACATTTATGCCGAAAAGCATCCCATGGGGCCGCTTCCCGATACCGGTGAGAGAAAAACGGAAAAAACGTCAGCCGGTATCAACTAGAGTGCTGTCCAGATTATATCTGGTGAAACTTTGCAGGATAAATTTTCATCAGCAAGGCGGAGAAGGGAGGCGATGCGGTGGCATCGTTGACCGCCGACAACGCAGCCGGATGGAAATTTAGGCAAGGAGGTTTGCCTGAATAGAATCCGGACAGTACACTAGGAATTTTCTTTCAGAAATTCCACCAGCTTGTCTTCTGGAAGGGGCTTGGAAAAGTAATACCCTTGAATGCGGTCTAAACGGCATTCGTTGGCAGTCTTGGCCTGAACCTCCGTTTCTATGCCCTCGGCAACGATATAGTATTCATTTTCATGCATAATATCAGCCAGTAAACCGATGGTTTTTAATGCTTTGCTGGTGTCGTTGATAGTCCGCATAAGGGATTGGTCAAATTTAATAACTTCAAAAGGCAGGGAAAACATACTGGACAGGTTGGAGTAGCCTGTGCCAAAATCATCCAAATAAAAGTGGATGCCGATACCGGATAAATATTCCATCACTTTTTTGACTTCCGCGAAATCCTCAATGATGGTGCGCTCAGTAATCTCAATGCGCAGGCGGGAACCGTCTAAGTGGTTTTTTTCCAGGCTGTCCTTAACCCGTTTGATAAAGGACGGGTCAAGGATCTGCTGTCCGGTCATGTTGATGGAAACCGTTTTCAAAGGCAGGTCCGGATGTGAGCCGAGGAAATGGCACACTTTTTCCAAGACGATCCAGCTGATTCCGTCGATAAGCCCGGTATCTTCCGCCATGGGGATAAATTCACCGGGAGAAATAAAAGTGCCGTCCCGCCCGTTTAAGCGGATCAGGGATTCGGCGGAAGTGAATTTTTTCTCATGGCAATCGTAGATAGGCTGATAATACATATGGAAAGTCTTATGGTCAATGGCGTACCGGAGTTCTTCCATTATATATTTCAGATGGCGCATATCGGCGTTGATTTCCTGATCAAAAAATACAATGCCATCCTTTTCCTTACTGGGGAATACGGAGATGGCATGGTTCATTTTGTCCATCAGGTCATTCTCGTTATCGCAAAGTTCCATGAAGAGGTGAATGAAATAAGCCTTTGTAGAAATGGCATATGTATGGTGGTCATGGCTGACGGTCCAGGGGGTTTCAAAACGTTCCCGGATCTGTGCTATCCGTGCGTTTGCCTGTTCGAGGCTGCACTCCGGCCCTAACAATACCAGGCGTGAATTGGCAATCCGATAAGCTTCGTAACCGGAATCCAGGGCCTGCAGGTATTGGGCAATATGGAAAATTAATTTATCACATACCAGTATGCCATACTTCCGATTGATCCGGAGAAGTTGTGAAAGCTGTACTAAAATAATATGTGCATGAACTCCTTGGGCGACATATTTTTGAGAATCTATCACAAATGATGTCCGGTCCTTGATTTGGGTTAAGGGGTCGTAAGTCTTGTTGGCTGAAGCATATTTGTCCATGGATTTACTCTCCGAATAAAATATAGTATATATATTTTATCATAGTACAACAGCGGGAAATTGTCAATTATTAGAGTGACAGGAAAAAGTAAAAAAAATGACAGAAAAAAATATTGTTACCGGGAGTGGTTGGCAGGCCTATGGTTTTCATAAAACCTGACTTTTTGCGTTATTACTTTATATCGGTTTTTGGATATTGCAATAAAATTGTAAAATTTATATAAATTGGTTGAATTATAAAATGGAAAGAGATATAATAAGGATATAAAAGGGAAATAACTTGCAGAGATTGTAACTAAAATTCAGGGTTTGTTTTCATGCAGGAAGGTGTGGAAAAGGAACCGGAACGTTTGGTTTTTAGCGAAGGAACGCTGAAATATATTTATGTAAACGGTTGGCTGGCAGATATGGGGGACGGCTAATGCAAAAAGCCATGGACATCGGGCAACTAAGGCGGTATGGGTTCATAGGGGAAAGGGGAGAGGAAGTATTATGTTGAGTGGGGTTCGCAGGAATTGCCGACGTGTGTTTGCGTTCTTGTTGACTGTAGCTATGGTAGCTACCAACTTGAGTGCAAACTTATCCGTGGCTTTTGCGGCAGGCGAGACAGAGAGGGCTTTATTCCTATTGGAAGGGGAAGAGCTACGGGCCGCTATTGCTGCAGGGAAAGAAGAAGGGAAGGTGTTTTCCTTTTCTTCGCTGGAGTTGAAAGCCGGAAGGAAAAGCATCCGGGACAAATATGAGAAATTGTTGGGAGGCAAAGAGGGCAAGGTTTATGAGCTGGACGTAGAAGTTGACGACAGCTATGCGCCGGAAGGGGCATCGTTGGAAGTGTATTACAACGAGGCAGCCAACGACGTTGTGTTCCTGTTTGTCAATGAGAGCGACATGGTCGTGACTTTTTCTGTAAATATTGACGGCTATGAGACGACGGCAGTTACCGTAAGCCCGAATACGGAACATGTGGAAGACGAAGACGCTTCCTATGCGGAAGATTACCAATCCGGAACTATGGTGGATGACGTAAAGGGAAAACCGGCTGCAGAAGTGGTAGGGCCTCAGGAAACAGAAGCAAAAGGCCTTGAAAAGGATTCCGCAGATGAGGCGGATGGCGAAGGGGATAAAGAGGAAACCGACGCAGGCGAAGATGCGGTAGAGGTTCCGGAGGAGTCTAAGGAGGAAGGGGTTTCCCCCATAGAGCCAGAAGACGAAACCATAGCCGAAGAGACGGTACAAGAGGAAGAGGCAACCGAGGCAGAAGAAACCGAAGCCAAGACCGAAGAAATAAGCAGCGAGGCCGATGAAACAGAAGAAACCGGAGCTTTTGAGGAAGAAGAAGCCCCGGCAGAAGAAGCCCCGGCAGAAGAAGCGGAGGCCGAAGACGAGGAGCTTTTGAGCATTTCCCGCCATCAGGCAGCAGTTGTGGCTGTTTCGGTAGATAGCCTGGACGACGGACAAGAGCCGGTCAACGAAGCGCAGGAGGCTGAAGAAGAAAGCGAGGCCGGGACGGAAGATATAGAACCAAAAGAGGAAGAAGCCGGGGAACCGGAGGAAGAAGGCAACACGGCGGAAGCTGAGCCGGAGCAGGATCCGGAAACGGCAGAAGAAACCGAGGCGGCGGAAACCGGAACGGCAGATCTAGGCGAAGCAACGGAAAGCGAAACAAAAGAAACCGAGGCGGCGGATCCGTCCGGGGAAAGCGAAACGGAAGAAACCGAAGCCCTAGACCCGTCCGGGGAGGGCGAAACGGAAGAAACCGAAGCCGTGGACCCGACCGAAGAAAGTAAAGATGAGGAAGGCAACCAGGCAGGCCAGGCCGAAGAAGGCGAAACTGAGCCAAGCGAAGCCGGTTCACAGGACCAGACGGAAAAAGTGCCGGATGTGGTTGAAGAGACAGAAGGGGATGCCGGGAAAGAAACGGCCGAGGATCCGAAAGAGGGGGCTTTGGAAGATACGGAGCCTGGCAACAAAGGGGAAACCCCCGATATGGAAGGCCAGCTGTTGGAAAATGACAGCGTAGAGATTCTGGGGGAACTGAAGGGGAAAGATTTCAAGGCAGTTACCATACGCGACCATGCCAACGCCAGGGCATTTCAGGTTGCGTGGGAAGACATTGAGGAAATTATCTTGGAAAGCGAACCGGCGGCGGAAGACGGGGAATTCCTGGTGGACTACCAAGTAAACTTCCCTGAGGCCGCGTCCGTAAAGGGCGCCGGCAGTGTTGCAGAGGGCGAGGACCTGTGTTTTGCCGTCGAGGAAGAAGCCGGGTTTGAGGTTGTTGCCGTATATGCCAACGGGGAAGAGTTAGAGCCGGTTGAGGATACAAAGGATCTGGCGAGCGCGTCAAACTGGAAAGGCTATTCCTATGTATACATCCTAGAAGGGGTGACGGAAGACATCCTGGTTGAGGTAGAGGCAAATGAGCTGGAAGAGGCAATGGTGATTCCGGCTGCTACCTACACCGCCGAGGCTGAGGACGCCATTTTTACGGTGAATGTACCGGAAGACGCTTTTGAAGAAGAGGTGGAATTCCGGGCGGAGAAAATTACGGAAGAGTCCAAAATCCGGGAAATGGCCAGCCAGGCAGACGAAGCTTTAGGGGAAAACCAGGCAGTTGCGGAGATTTACGCTTATGACCTAGCTTTCCTGACAGCCGGCCAGGAAGAAGTAGAGCCAAGTAAGCCGGTAGGCGTCAGCGTAAGCTTTAAAAAAGAAGTGGTTTCGGAGGAAATAGCGGAGGGCGCCTCCGGGATTTCCGTAGTGCATTTCCCGGAAGGGAAAGGCGCGGAAACCGTGGCTTCTGTTGAACATACCGATTTGGCGGAAGTAGAATTCCAGGCAGACAGTTTTTCGGAATATGCCATAACCATTACCAAGGCGGCAGACGTGCCCAGGGAAGGATGGATTGCGGCAGGCAGCCCGGATGAGCTGCACGATGCTTTTACGAAAAACGGGGTTCAGGGGAAGGTCTACTTAACGGAAGATATTACAACGATCTATGAGGAAGTTACAGAAAACGGGAAAAAGATAATAAAAGCAGACCATGGATGGGCAATCCCGGTAGGAAGCGACTTCACACTGGACTTAAACGGCCATACCCTTACTTATGGCGGGGAAGGCAGCGTCAGAAAACGGCTGTTCTATGTCAGGGGCGTTTTGACAATTATGGACAGCAGCAGTGAAGGGAAAGGGGCCATAACCCAAGAAGAGGAAACTATTGACGGCTTGATTTGCGTGGCAGGCGGTACATTAAACCTGGAAGGCGGCACAATCACGGCAGGAGAAGGACATAGCAATAACCACGGCGTTCTGGTGGGCACCGACGGCATAAAAAATGGCAAGTATGTGGATTCGGAGCCGATTGGCGGTACGTTTAACATGAAAGGCGGCCGTATTGCAGGCAACGGAAACGCCAATTCTGACGGCGGCGGCATTTACGTCTACAAAGGTACATTAAATGTCAGCGGCGGCAGTATCCAGGAAAATACAGCCAACAATGGCGGCGGCATTTACGGATGCCCGGATGCGTTGATTTTCGTTACCGGCGGCAGTATCCAGGGGAACAAATCAGAAAAGCCGGAACCAAAATACAAAGATGACCCGGCCGGATACAACGCAGGATCCGGTGGCGGCGGTATATTCTCAAGAGGCAAACTGGTAATGTCCGGAGGGGAAATCTGCGGGAACACAGCCAATGCAGACGGCGGAGGCGTTTATCAGGACATAGATATGAATGTTTATTGGAACCGCGACAATTATTCCTTTTCCATGGAAGGCGGAACCATTTCCCAAAATATAGCAGGAGGAGAAGGCGGCGGGATTTATTTCGGCTGGGATGGCAAGGTTGCCGGCGGTTCGATTCTAAACAACGAGGCCCATACCGAATTTGACTGGGGCGGCGGCGGAATCTTTATCCAGACCGGTGTTTCCGTGAAAATGGAGAATGTTTTGGTTAGCGGGAACCATGCAGAGGGGTTTGGCGGCGGCGTAGCCGGATGCCCTTCCGGAAATGTCAAAATCTTTACTGTCAATGGTGCGGCAATTTATGGGAATGAAGCGGCTGGCACCGGATTGACAAAACGAGAGGATGCGGACAAAAAGACTGAGGATCAGGAAGCGGCGGCTGACCCACTCTTTACCAAAGACGGCCTTTATCAGGATTATTACTGCCAAAACGAGAGCGTTGTTTATGGTAAAATGCTGGGCGGCGGCGCGGCCAATTGGAAAGGGAGCAGTAAGCAGAAAGGGCAGAAAACCGAAGAAATTACGATAGGAAAGTACGAAAGCAAACGTTCAAATTACCGGATGGGCTTAAGCGCGGCCCCCGACAGCCTTGGCAAATCTTACGCTGAAAATATGGCAAGTGTCCGGATTTCAGGTAATACGTCAGCCACCCATGGCGGCGGGATCATGTGCAACGGCTATTTGGAGCTGGGGACCGAAGAAAACAATAAGACGACCATAGAGATTTCCGGCGAAAAGACCTGGGCAGATGACGGGAACCGGGACGGTATGCGTCCGGAAAGCATCATTGTCCGGCTGTATGCCGACGGGACCATGACGGATTATCAAGAAGTGACGCCGGATGAGGGTGGGAAATGGAACTGGACGTTTACGGCCCCCGAGAAAGATGATTCCGGGAAAAAGATTACCTATACCATAAAAGAAGAAATTAAAAACAATCCTGGCTATGAGCCTACGGTTGACGGCTACAATATTACCAATACCTACAGCCCGAAAAAAATCAGCGTTTCCGGCCAGAAAACCTGGGAGGACGCAGATAACCAGGACGGCAAACGTCCGGAAACCATACAAGTGGAGCTGTATGCCAACGGAAAGGCAACCGGTAATATTAAGGAGGTCAGGGCAGATAAAGAAGGCAATTGGTCGTGGACATTTGAAGGCTTGCACCAATATGAAGGCGGAAAAGAAATTGACTATACCGTGAAAGAGGTGGTAGTCCCCAAAGGATATAGCGCAACCGAAGAGGGGGCAAATATTATCAACACCTATATTCCGGAAGTGGTAGAGGTCAAAGGGGAAAAGATCTGGGAAGATGCGGACAACCAGGATGGCAAACGTCCGGATAAGATTGAAGTCAAGTTGTATGCCGACGGGGTAGAAATTGACAGCAAGGCCGTCACGGCAGCCGACGGATGGAAATGGTCGTTTGGCAATTTGCCAAAATACCGGAACGGGGGTAAGAAAATTTCCTACACGTTCTCAGAGGTGAAATCCGAAGGCTATATACCGGAAGAGGTAGATCCGGATGAAAGCAACGGCTATACCGGTAAAATCACCAATACCTATAACCCGGAAAAAACATACCGTATAGTGACTAAAAAGTGGGCGGATAACGATAACCAGGACGGCAAGCGCCCCGGACAGATAAAGGTACAGCTGACGGCGGACGGCGTCAATGTGGGGGATCCGGTCATCTTAAATGAGGCAAACAAGTGGAAAGCCCAATGGAAGCCCCTGGATGTGTACAAAGACGGCGTGCCCATTCAATATGATGTAGTTGAGGTCAAAGATCCGGAATGGGAAGGTTTCTATACGCCTCAGATCACATTTGAGGAAGACAAGAATACGTTTGCCATTATCAATACCCATGAACCTTTGACCGTCAAAAAGACGGTGGTTAAAAAATGGGCAGATAATGGGAACCAAGGCAACACTAGGCCGTCTGAGATCACCGTGGAGCTTCAAGGAAACGGTGTGGTACGGGATAAGGTGGCCCTTAGTGAAGCAAACGGGTGGAAATATACCTGGGATAACTTGCCTCAATATGAAAACGGAAAAGAGATTACCTATAAGATAATCGAAACCAGCGACATAAAGGGCTATTCAGCAAGCACCAGTATCAGCCCGGAGGGGGATACCACAACCATTACCAATACCTATACTCCAGATAAGCCAAACAACCCCACGCGTCCCGGCGGCGGGACCGGTGGCGGCGGCGGTGGCGGCCCCAAAGGCGGCAACAATCCTGGAGGCCCAGGCGAGACTACAGAGATTGACGAGCCAGAGGTGCCGTTGGCAAACTTCAATGAAAACGATCCGGAATTGATCCCGCTGGTGGAAGAGGAAGTGCCTTTGGCATCCTTCCTCCCCAAGACAGGGGATTCCCGTAGCGTGGCCATGTGGATGTTTATGTTTGGCAGTGCAGGGATCGGGCTGCTGGCTACGGCGATTGGCCTGAAAAAGAAACGCAAAGAGGGTTAAACCTTATAAAGCAGATCATGTGATGCAATGGCAAAGCTCCCCCGGACATATTCCGGGGGAGCTTTTTGAAGCGGCGAAGGCTTGCCGGGACCTACGAGTAATACAGCCGTACAAGCAGCCGGGAATGTTACCAAAAAACGCTTGAAAACTAGAAAAATGAGCAAAAAATGCTTGACATAGGGAGGTGCAAGTGATAATATAGACTTGTATATTCGCATGAGCTTTTGATTCACATATTTGTGTAGGTCTTGAAGGGTGTCTCATGACTTACATAAGTATGTGTTTTTTACGTTTCAGACGAAATACAAAAAATAATGGTAGGAGGTATCATCATGAACAATGGTACGGTTAAGTGGTTTAATGCCACGAAGGGCTATGGCTTCATTACGAATGATGCGACCGGTGAAGAGGTCTTCGTGCATTTTTCCGGCATTGTGGCTGACGGCTACAAGACATTGGAAGATGGCCAGAAGGTAACCTTTGACACCACTGAGGGAAACCGCGGTGTTCAGGCAGTGAATGTACATGTAGTTGCCTAATGCATAAAAGCGGGTGGAAAGGCCTGCCTGCTGCGGGAATGATGACGTGGCGGCGGCGGTCAACAGGGAATGCTGTTGGGAATGGAAAAATGGAGCAGCTGCGAAACCGGTATGGGCTTTACGGTTTTGCGGCTGTTTCATTTTTATTTTGACAGCCAGGGGTGTGTGGTCTATTGTAAACGCTTACAAAATTATGGGAAAAGGTATTGCATAATAGAGGCAAATGGTGTATGATGAAACTATGAACTGATCTTAGCATTTGGGCCGGTCAAATTTGTAAGCGTTTACATTAAGGGCAGAACACCGTTTCCCTGTTTCTTAAAAGGAAAGGGACGCCTATGAAAAGGGCCGGTTACAGCGAGAGGCAGGTGGCAATCATTTTATATCATGGAGGTTACAAGTGATGAATCAGGTAAAAGAGAAGGTAATTCAGTTTGGGGAAGGCGGTTTTTTACGTGGCTTCGTGGATTATTTTTTGCAAAAGCTGAAAGGCCAGGGGTTATTCGACGGTTCTGTGGTAGTCGTGCAGCCGATTGAGCGGGGCATGTGTGAGATGCTGGAGAAGCAGAATTGTGAATATAACTTGTTTTTGCGGGGGATTGACCATGGCGAGGTGGTAGACGAACATACCCATATTGACGTGATCTCCCGGTGCATAAACCCTTATACGGATTGTGGCGGTTACATGGCGCTGGCTGAAAATCCGGATTTTCGTTTTATCGTTTCGAATACGACCGAGGCAGGGATCGAGTATGTACCAGATAATAAGCTGGAAGACGCCCCGGCCAAAAGCTTTCCGGGCAAGCTGACGCAGCTTTTGTATAGACGGTTCCAGCTGGGGCTTAACGGGTTTATTATTTTGTCCTGCGAGCTGATTGACCATAACGGTGAAGAGCTGGAAAAATGTTGCCTGCAGTATGCCGACTTATGGAATTTAGGCGAAGAGTTTAAAGCGTGGCTGAAAAACGAGAATGATTTTTGTTCTACTTTGGTTGACCGGATTGTAACCGGATTTCCCCGTGACGAGCATGATGCCCTGTGCAAGAGGATCGGCCAGGAGGACAACATGATGGACACTGCCGAAATTTTTCATTTATGGGTGATCCAGGGCCAGCACGAAGAGGAACTGCCCTTGCAGAAGGCAGGCTTTAACGTGGTATGGACGGATAATGTAGACCCCTATAAAAAGCGCAAAGTGAGGATTTTAAACGGGGCCCATACCTCTATGGTGCTGGGGGCCTACCTGTATGGGTTAGAGACCATAGGGCAGTGCCTGAAAGACGAAAAGGTTTCCTGTTTCCTGAAAAAATGTATTTTTGAAGAGATTATCCCTACCATCGGAGATACAGAGGATAACCGGCAGTTTGGCCAGGCAGTGTTGGAACGTTTCTCCAATCCTTTTATTAAACATCTGCTTTTGTCCATTGCCTTAAACTCTGTTTCTAAGTTTAAAGCCCGGGTACTCCCAACGATCCTGGAGTATAAAGGGCAGTTTGGTAAATATCCCCAGGGGCTTACCTTTTCCCTGGCAGCTTTAATCGCTTTTTACCGTACCGACGCAGCCAACGACAGCGAAGATATTATGAAGTATATGAAAGAGGCGCCTGTGGCTGATATTTTAAAGAAAGATGAGTACTGGGGGCAGGATTTGAGCGAAATGTTGCCGGAAGTACAGAAATGGTATGACATAATCCAGGCTGACGGCATGGACAAGGCATATGGGAAGGTATTGGCGTAAACACGATTTTTAAAAACATCTGTTTGGGCAGTTTGCAAAGGCGGTTATGGACGGAAGCGTCCATAGCCGTTTTTTGTATTTTAAAAAGCGCCAATAAAAGCAAAGGCGGTATTGGGGCTTGTGCCCCCTTGACCGAGGATAAACGATAGCAAGTACAATATAGAGAAAAGGAACTGTCCAAAGAAGAATATGCCAGGCTGGTGACGTAGGCGGTAAAGGATGGCAACCTGCGCCATTTGTTTGCCTGTACCTATTATGAAAAAGAAATTATCCGCCTGGCAGATTATTTAGGGCATAGCAGTGTAGGAACACCTGAAGATATACGATGGCCAGCAGCATGGAAAGCGGCCGGAAACAATGGGAGACGGGAATGTTGGTCAATGTCCGTCCGGACAGGCCCTTTCAGGAAGAAGGGGACCGTCCGGGGGCGTAAAATAAAAAGCGACAGCAAGTCAGAAAGCCATGGCGCATATAATGGAGATGAGTAAAGTATGGATGTGGCCTTTATGAAAAAAAGCTGGTGGAGGTTTCAACGGAAAGCAGTGCTGCTGCTGGCAGTCCTATTGGTTGACGGGGGGCTTTTGGGATCTGCGGCAGGGATTTTGCGGGCCGGCAAAACCGGCGCACCGGAAGGCTATCCGGCTGCTGCCTACAGGGCCAGCCATAAAGAGGCGCCCGGATCCGCAAGGTCTGGCAAAGGGGCATCCCAAAAACAAGGCGGCTATGGAGGCCGGAAATCAACGTTTCAAACAGAGGGCAACGGGAACGGCCAGAAGGTAGCGGCCTTGACTTTTGACGACGGCCCCCACAAAGAGCACACCGCCAAGCTGCTGGACGGGCTGAAAGAGAGGGGGGTGAAAGCCACATTTTTTTTAATGGGGCAAAATATAGAAGGGAACGAAGGGCTGATCCGCAGGATGCAGCAAGAGGGCCATTTAATCGGCAACCATAGCTACCGCCATATCCAGCTGACCAATGCGGGGGAGGCCGCCGTTTGCGAGGCAGTGGAACAGACGGAGGAAATGATCGAAGAGATTACCGGCGTCCGCCCCCAGTATTTGCGCCCGCCATACGGGGACTGGAACGACCGCCTGGAATGCCAGGTAGACATGACTACTGTGTTTTGGACGGTAGATTCCCTGGACTGGAAATTACAAAACACAAATCAGATTATCCGGCAGGTAGAAAAAAAGCTGGGGGACGGGGACATTATCCTGATGCATGATATTTTCCCTACTTCCGTGGAGGCCGCGTTGGAATTGGTAGACCGGCTTCAGGAAGAAGGGTATAGTTTTGTGACTGTGGAAGAACTCTTGATTGATTAGGAGGGAAAGCTGTGGTATACTAGTGGTTGTTAAGTAACGGATCATAGACGGAATGTGTATGTTAATTCAGGGGAGCCGATTTATGGACTTGTTTGATTATATGAGGAGCGCAACCCAAGAAAAAGAATCGCCTTTGGCCTCCCGCATGCGCCCGCGGACTTTAGACGAAGTGGTAGGGCAAAGGCATATTATTGGGAAAGATAAGCTGCTGTACCGTGCCATTCAGGCAGACCAGCTGGGGTCGCTTGTTTTTTACGGGCCTCCGGGCACGGGTAAGACAACACTGGCCAAAGTGATCGCCAACACCACCCGCGCGGATTTCCGCCAGCTCAATGCCACGGTGGCCGGGAAAAAGGACATGGAAGAAGTAGTGAAGGCGGCCAAGGATTCTTTGGGTATGTATGGGAAGAAGACCATTTTATTTGTGGACGAGATACACCGGTTTAACAAAGGGCAGCAGGATTACTTGCTCCCCTATGTGGAAGACGGGACGCTGATCCTGATTGGAGCTACCACAGAGAACCCGTATTTTGAAGTGAATGGGGCCCTGCTTTCCCGCTCCCGGATTTTTGAATTGAAATCCCTGGAAAAAGACGACGTAAAAGAACTGATTTACCGGGCGGTTTCGGATCAAGAGCGGGGGATGGGGAGCTACGGCGCGGTGATTGACGAAGATGCCGGGGATTTTCTGGCAGACGTGTCAGGCGGCGACGCCCGGGCGGCTTTGAACGCCGTAGAGCTGGGGGTATTGACCACGGACCGGAGCGGCGCCGACGGGAAAATCCACATTACGTTGGAAGTAGCCCAGGAGTGCATCCAGAAAAGGGCCATTTGCTATGATAAAGACGGGGACAACCATTATGACACGATTTCTGCTTTTATTAAAAGCATGAGGGGCTCTGACCCGGACGCGGCAGTTTATTATTTGGCACGGATGCTGTATGCGGGGGAAGACATTAAGTTCATTGCCCGCCGCATTATGATCTGTGCCTCGGAAGACGTGGGGAACGCAGACCCCCAGGCTTTGTCCGTAGCGGTCAGTGCGGCCCAGGCTGTAGAGCGGGTGGGCATGCCGGAAGCCCAGATTATCCTGTCCCAGGCAGCCACTTATGTGGCTACGGCGCCTAAAAGCAATGCGGCGGTATGTGCCATAAGCGAAGCCATGGAGGCTGTGAAGAACCAGCGGGCCCTTCCGGTGCCCGCGCACTTGCGGGATTCCCATTACCGTGGTTCCGAAAAATTAGGGCGGGGCATAGGGTACCGGTATGCCCACGATTACCCCAACCACTACGTAAAGCAGCAATATTTGCCAGACGGCATGGAAGGGCAAACTTTTTACCATCCTTCCCTTATGGGCTACGAAAAAATCATTTCGCAACACATGCATTTTTTAAAGGAGAACGGTGGGTGAAGGAAAAATCTCTTTCTTTTTTAGGGAAATCGTTATATAATACTTTTAAAGTGAACCGGGGGGCGCTCCGTATCGCCCCCTTGTACATCTGCAATCAGGATTTTCTGGAATCGTTTATTTACCCCTAAGTGCTGATTGGATATTCTGGAAAACTTTTACGCGGTTATTTTGAGGCGGGTTTTTTGCTGGAAGAGGTAGGGACAGGTATGCTTTCACCAAGAAATCTCCCGGTAGGCTTGCGTACATAGCCTTTTTGGAATATCCGGACTATCTTTGTAAACAGGATTGGCTTTGCACACAAAGAAGGACAAGATCATAGAAAAACGAAAATTTCATAGTAGAATGGAGAACGTTTATGAGAGAAAAATTGCAAACATTGCCTTTGACAGAGTTAAGGGAATTGGCAAAGAGCCAGAAAATTAAAGGGGGCAGCACCATGCGCAAGGCAGAACTAATTGAAGTGCTGTGCGAGGCGGCACAGCAGGAGGAGATTATCAAAACCGCCGTAGCCCCGCCTTCCCCCAAGCCGCAAGCACAGCCCCAGCCTCAACCAGAGGGGAAGGCAGACGAGCGCAATATGCCCCGGGCCCAGCGCCCTTCAAGGGAAAACCGCCAGCCGGATGCCCTTACCCCCCAGGAAATAGCAGAGCTGGACAGCGGCATTGGGGCCAACGGCATTTTGGAGGTTATGCCGGACGGCTTTGGATTTATCCGGTGTGAAAATTTCCTGCCGGGTGAGAACGACGTGTATGTGGCGCCGTCCCAGATCCGCCGGTTCAACCTTAAGACCGGCGACATTATTGTAGGCAACCGCCGGGTAAAGACGGCGGCGGAGAAATTTGCCGCTTTGTTATATATTAAAAATGTCAATGGCTATCCTATCAGCGTTATCGAACGCCGTCCCAGCTTTGAAAACTTGACCCCTGTATTCCCCAATGAACGTCTGCATATGGAAACCACGGGAAAAACCAGCACAGCTATGCGGGTGCTGGATTTGCTTGCGCCTATTGGCAAAGGCCAGCGTGGGCTGATTGTGTCCCCGCCTAAGGCAGGGAAAACTACTTTGCTTAAGCAGGTGGCCCAGGCCATTACGGCAAACCACCCGGACATGCATTTGATTATTTTATTAATTGACGAGCGCCCCGAGGAAGTTACGGATGTGAAAGAATCGGTTATGGGCCCCAACGTAGAGGTAATCTACTCAACCTTTGACGAATTGCCGGAGCGCCATAAGCGGGTGTCGGAAATGGTAATCGAACGGGCAAAACGCCTGGTGGAACATAAACGTGACGTGATGATATTGCTGGACAGCATTACGCGGCTGGCCAGGGCTTATAACCTGGTTGTGCCTCCCAGTGGGCGCACGTTGTCCGGCGGCCTTGACCCGGCAGCCCTCCATATGCCGAAACGCTTTTTCGGCGCGGCCCGTAATATGCGGGAAGGGGGCAGCCTGACGATCCTGGCCACAGGGCTGGTAGATACGGGGAGCCGTATGGACGACGTTATTTACGAAGAGTTTAAGAGTACCGGAAATATGGAGCTGGTATTAGACCGGAAACTTTCGGAAAAGAGGATTTTCCCAGCCATTGATATTCTGAAATCCGGTACCCGCCGGGATGATTTGCTCTTAACCGAGGAAGAAGCGGAGGCGGTGGATATTATCCGTAAAGCAACCAATACGTTGAAGCCGGAAGAGTCTGTGGAAAAAATATTGGATTTGTTTTCCAAGACAAGGAACAACCAGGAGTTTGTGGATAATGCGAAAAAGATCCGGTTTTATTGATGGCTAAGTATAAAAGCCAAGGAGAACAGATATGGAATTGAACTTATGCATGGGCTGCATGAACCAGAAAACGGGGCAAGGGCCGTGCCCCTATTGTGGGTTTCGGGAGGAGGGCTATGTGGCCAGCCCCCGCCACTTGCCCTTGGGGACAATCCTAAACGGCAAATACCTGGCGGGGCGGGCACTGGGCGAGGGCGGCTTCGGGATTACCTATATGGGATATGACCTGGATTTGGGGATGAAGCTGGCCGTTAAAGAATATTACCCCAATGAACTTGTGACTAGGGAGAACAGCCAAAGCAACCGTTTGGTTATGATGACAGGGAAAAAGGACGGCGTTTTTCAAAATGAAAAAGGGAAGTTTTTGGAGGAGGCCAGGTGCCTGGCCAAATTCTGGGGGCTGCCGGGCATTGTGGCGGTAAAAGACTTTTTCCAAGAGAACGGCACCGCCTATATTGTTATGGAGTTTGTGGAAGGAAAAACCCTGGAGCAGATGCTGGAGCAAAGGGGGGGCACTATGGAACCGGGCCAGGTGTTGAAATTGCTGGAACCGGTCATGGCATCTTTGGAAACCATACACCAGTCTGGCCTGATCCATAGGGACATCAGCCCGGACAATATTATGGTTGGTCCGGACAACCGGTGCAAGCTGATTGACTTTGGCGCGGCCAGGGACTTTACGGCTGAAGGGCGGGAAATGTCCGTGATTTTGCGTCCCCGGTACGCCCCCTGGGAGCAGTATGGAGGAAGGGGGCAGCAAGGGCCATGGACGGATGTTTATGCTTTGTGCGCAACCATATACCGGGCTGTTACCGGGAGGAAACCTGACGATATTATGAGCCGTGCAGAGGAAGACCGGCTCAAACGCCCTTCAGAGCTTGGGGTGAGGATGCCGGATTATCAGGAAGCGGCGTTGATGAAGGGGCTGGCGCTTTACGCACCGAACCGTTTTCAGTCGGTAGGGGAACTAAGGGAAGCCTTTCAGGCGCCCCAAAGCCAGCAGGCAGCCGATCCGACAGGATTGAGGGCGGATGCCCGGCGGGAAGATACCTACCGGCCGGAGGCAGCCGCCCGGCAAGGGGCCATGGGGCAACAGCCGCCTGCGCCCCCGCAAGGGAGTGTGGATCCGGGAAAAGGAAAACCATCGAAAGGGATGTGGCTTGGATTGGGGGCGGCGGTTATCACATGTATGGCTATCGGAATTGGGGTCGTAACCTTGGTAACCTATTCTTTGTTGTCTGCCTGGTCAGGGGGCAAAGAGGGGGACGGCGCCCCTTTGCCCGCCTCGGCCGAGGCAGAACCTTCCATAGAAAGCAGCCAGGAGGAGGAAAGCTTTCAGGGAGAGGCCGAAGAGGCGGCAAAGGCCACTGTAGCTACCGAGGAGGTTTTGGCTACTACGGCCCCCAGTGTGCCGGCCATTACCATAAATGATATAACATCCGTGGTGGCCAGCAGTTCTTTGTCCGAATACAATATGACCCATAGCCCAAGCCGGCTCATGGACGGGGATTTGGCGACCGCTTGGGTAGAGGGGGCAGCCGGCCAGGGGCAAGGGGAGTCGGTCACATTTATGTTCCGTGGGGAGCGTCAGGTGTCAGGGTTTTGCATAAATGCCGGCTACCAGAAAAGCCTGGACTTATATCAGAAAAATTCCCGCCCGGCCATGCTGCGTGTATCCTACCCGGCCGGCGCCAGCGAGAGCTACTCGCTGGCCGACGTGTTTGCCATGCAGGATATTCCCCTGAAAGAACCTGTCGTGGCGAGCCAAATTACGTTTACCATAGAGTCTGTTTATCCGGGAGGCAAATATGAAGACACGGTTATTTCGGAACTTACCTTATATTAGGGGGCATTGGAAAACCGATTTTTGTACATTGGCAAAAAGAGGCTTTCAGGCAGGATCCCGGGCGGTGGCCCTGGCCTTGGCTTTATGCCTGTGGGCCTTTCCCATGGGGTGCGTAAGGAAGGAGGAGCCGGCAACCTTCCAGGACATAAAGCAGGACGGGGAGGGTTTTGGCGGGGCGGAAAAGGAAAGGGGGGGGAGCACAGAAGGGGCGGTTGCCAAAACAGTGCCAAAAACCGTAGGGGCAAGTACGGTGGAAGCGCCGGAAGCGACTACGGCAGATGTGGGGGCAATAAGGGCGGCGGGACCGTCCCAGGCAGACGAACCTGTCGGGGCTTTAGAAAGCAGCTATCCTGCCCGGGGGGAGGGGCTGCCGATCCCTGACAAAAGCAGCCTGGTCCGTGTCCGGGATTACATACCTGACATTTTGGTGGACTTAAAGTATTCCACGGAGGATAATTTCACCGGACAGAAGATCTATGGCTTTACGGAAGCATATTTGCGGTATGGCACTATAGAAAAGCTAAGGCAGGCCCAGGACATACTGAAAGCCCAGGGGATGACGCTGAAAATATGGGATGCCTACCGCCCGGTTTCCGCCCAATTTTGCCTGTGGGAAGTCTGCCCCAACTCTACCTATGTTGCAAACCCGAATAAAGGCTATTCTTCCCATAGCCGTGGAAACACCGTGGATGTTACCCTTGTGGCCGTGGACGGTGGGGAACCGGAAATGCCCACAGGGTTTGACGATTTTTCCAGCCGTGCAGACCGTGACTACAGCGACTGCAGCGCTGCAGCGGCCGGAAATGCCACATTGCTGGAAAATACGATGGAACAATGTGGATTTAAGCCGTATTCAGGGGAGTGGTGGCATTTTTCGGATGTGGATCCTTATCCGGTAGAGGAGGACTTTGAAATCGGCAAAGGACCGTAACGGCCCTTGCCGTAAAAGGGCGGATCCAATGAAAAAATACTTGCAAACCTTACTTCTTTGTGGTATACTAACAACGCTGTTTATAGACGTGGGGTGATTTTAACGGTCCGGCAGAGGCCGTTAGAGGATCACAAGACTATAGAATCAAAAAGTAAAGAGGTGAAGAAGATGAGGGAAGGTATCCATCCGGCCTATTACCAGGCAAAAGTAACCTGCAACTGCGGCAATGAGTTCGTAACCGGCTCTACCAAGAAAGAAATCCACGTGGAAGTTTGTTCCAAATGCCATTCTTTCTATACCGGCCAGCAGAAGACGGCGGCAGCCCGCGGACGTATTGACAAGTTCAACAGAAAGTACGGGATCAAAGCTGACGCATAAGGAGCGCATGGGCAAAATAAGGTTGAGACTTAAGTGGAGACACTTTGGCTCAACCTTTTTCCGTATCATGCCTTTGGATGCCGGGGGGCAGGCGGAAGGGGGATGTTTCGCCTATGCCGGTTTGGGCCGGGGGCACATATACAGAATGGAGGAAAAAATGAAATATTCCGGAATCGGCGGACAAGCCGTTATTGAAGGGATTATGATGAAAAATAAAGACGTTTACGCCACGGCGGTGCGTAAGCCCAATGGCGAGATTGAAGTCCAAAAGGACAGTTACATCAGCATGTCGGAAAAAGTAAAGCTGTTTTCCTTGCCGTTGATCCGCGGGGTGTTTAGTTTTGCGGATTCCATGATTTTGGGCATGCGCACTTTGAGTTTTTCCGCAAGCTTTTTTGAAGATGACGAAGGTTCGGAGCCGGGAAAACTGGAATTATGGCTGAACCGGGTATTTGGCGAGAAAATGGAAAAGGCTTTGATGGGTTTTGTTATGGTGTTTTCGGTGATTATGGCCATTGCTATTTTTATGCTGCTGCCGATGTTGCTGGCTAACGGGGTTCGGCATTTTATGGATGCCCGCGTCGCTTTGGGGGCGGACAGCCTGTTGGGGCGGATCGGTACGGAGCGGGTGGCGGTGGTTTTGGAGGGGGTCATACGTATCGGGGTCTTTGTGGCCTACATTTTGCTGATTTCCCGCATGGAGGATATCCGCCGCACGTTTATGTATCATGGGGCGGAACATAAATGCATTAATTGCCTGGAACATGGCATGACGTTGACCGTGGACCACGTGAGGCAAAGTTCAAAGCAGCATAAACGGTGCGGCACCAGTTTCCTGATTATCGTTATGATAATCAGCATATTGTTTTTCATGGTTATCCGTGTGGATAACGTGTGGCTTCGGATGGCCAGCAGGGTCGTGCTGGTGCCGGTGATCGCGGGGGTTTCTTACGAGTTTTTGCGTTTGGCGGGCCGCAGCGATTCCCCCTTGGTGAATTTTCTGAGTAAACCGGGGCTGTGGATGCAGAACCTGACTACAAAAGAGCCGGATGATTCCATGATTGAAGTGGCTATTGCCGCCGTGGAAGCTGTTTTTGACTGGAAAGGATATTTGCAGGAGAATTTTCCAGAGGCGGTGAACCCATGACGCTGTTTCGGCTGCTGACAGAAGGCAGCCGGGCTTTGGAACAATCTGGCGACCCGGATGCCAGCCAGGATGCGCGGCTTTTGTTATTGGCGGCATTCCATTTGGACATGGCACATTTTTTATTAAACCGGATGGAAACATTGGAAGAAAATGCTTATAACAAGGCGGCTACCGCCCTTTACCGGGACATGCTAAAGCGGCGGCGGCGGCGCTGCCCGCTACAGCATATTTTGGGGTGCCAGGAATTTATGGGCCTGGAATTCCGGGTAAACCGCCATGTGCTGATCCCCCGCCAAGATACGGAAACTTTGGTGGAGCTGGCGTTGGAAGAAAGCAGAAAAGAAAGAAGGCGCTCTTTGCTGGATTTGTGCACCGGTTCTGGCTGCATTGCCGTCAGCATGGCAGCCAAAGGGGATTTTTGGCGGGTGGTGGCTACGGATATTTCAGGGGAAGCGTTGAAAGTGGCCAGGGGGAATGCAGGGCGGCTTTTGGAGGGCTGGACAATAGAAGGCCCCCAAAAAGCCGGGGAACCGGAAAACGGGAAAAAGAAGGAAAGCATGGGGCAAAGGCCGGGGCATGCCCAACAGCATCAGTGGGAGCCGGGATATAGCAACCAGGAAAGGGAAAAGGGGCGGCAGATGGCATTCCTGCAAGGGGACCTGTTTGGGGCGTTACAGGGAAGCCGTGATAAATTTGACATTATTACTGCCAATCCCCCCTATATCCCAACGTCCGTGATTGCCACCCTGGAACCGGAAGTCCGGGACCATGAGCCTAAGATGGCCCTGGACGGCTCAAAGGATGGCCTTTGTTATTACCGTAGGATCGCAGCCGGTGCCGGGCGGTGGATGAACCCAGGCGGCAGCCTGTATTTGGAGATTGGCAACAGCCAGGGGGAAGCCGTGTCAGGGCTGCTGGAAAAGGAAGGGTTTGCCTGTGTCCAGGTATACCGGGATTTGGCGGGCCATGACCGGGTGGTGGCAGCGCGCAAAGAAGGGGTTTAGAAGGTGAAAACCAGTGGAAAGCATATGCAGGAGGTAGCCGTATTATGTTTGATCGATTGGACGACATGTTGATTCATTATGAAGAAATTATGCAAGAGTTAAATGAACCGGGGGTAGCGGAAGACCAAAAGCGTTTCCGCAAGCTGATGAAGGAACAGTCTGACCTGCTTCCGGTGGTAGAGGCCTATCAGGCCTATAAACGGGCAAAACAAGATATTGAGGACAGTTTGGCGCTTTTGGAGGAAGAACACGACGAGGAGATGAGGGAGCTGGCAAAAGAAGAGCTGTCAGATGCCCGGAAAAAGGTAGAGGGGCTGGAGCAGGAGCTGAAAATCCTGCTATTGCCAAAAGACCCCAACGACGACAAAAATATTATTTTGGAAATACGCGCCGGGGCAGGGGGGGACGAGGCCGCGCTGTTTGCCTCGGAGCTGTACCGCATGTATGTAAACTACGCGGAAGGCCAGCATTGGAAAGTGGAACTGGTCAGCGTAAACGAAAACGGCATTGGCGGGTTCAAAGAAGTGGTAGCCATGATTACCGGGAAAGGCGCATACTCCCGGATGAAATACGAGAGCGGCGTACATCGGGTACAACGGGTGCCGGAGACGGAATCTGGCGGCCGGATCCACACTTCTACCGCTACGGTAGCCGTGATGCCGGAGGCGGAAGAAGTAGATGTGCAGATTGACATGAATGATTGCCGGATTGACGTGATGCGGGCTTCCGGCAATGGCGGGCAATGTGTCAACACAACGGATTCCGCCGTCCGTTTGACCCACGTCCCTACAGGGATCGTGATATACAGCCAGACAGAGAAATCTCAGCTGCAAAATAAAGAGAAGGCATTCCGCCTGTTACGTTCGAAACTTTATGATATGGAGCTTGAGAAAAAAATGAACGCGGAGGCCGCCGAACGGCGCAGCCAGATTGGGACGGGGGACCGGTCTGAAAAAATCCGTACTTATAATTTCCCACAAGGGAGGGTAACGGAACACCGGATTAAACTGACGCTATACAAAATAGATTCTGTGATGAACGGCGATATTCAAGAATTGATTGACAGTTTAATTGCGGCGGACCAGGCCCGGCGGCTTAGCAGCCTGGAAGGGGAATAAACGGCTGCATATTTATTGATATTTTATTTATTTTATAAAAAATAAAAAAATATGTTTCAAAAAAAGCGATTTTGTGGTAAAATAATGACACATATATCCATAAGCTAATATTTAAGATATGGGGGATAAGCGAATATGGCGATTTCGTATAAAAGCAATTTGCATGACAGCGAACGTTTGTTTGTCTTGGCCATAGACCAATATGAAGATGGGCTTAAGAAAGGCGTGTTGTACCACGGAAAAGGCCAGGAAGGTTTCCGGGTCGACGGCTATTTGGAACTGGTGCGAAGGATGGAAGCCTTTTTCCAACAGATGCAATTCCCACGTTTAATTATGGATCAGCGTACTTTTAGGGGCGGCAAAGGCAATCCGGTTCCGGACCGGGAAGAGCGGGGCCTTGCCCGCAGGCCAGGCCAGGCAGGGACGTTTACGATCCGCGTCAACCAGCGGCAGAACGCCAGCTGGCAGGGGATTTTGCAAAATCCTTCCACAGGGGAGATGCACCGTTTTTGCAGTTTTTTGGAACTGTTGTGCTGCCTGGACGAGGAAATGTGCAAACCGGGCAGCAATGAGGCCGAAACGGCAAAAGAAGGCCAGGGCACCTTGCAGCAAAGGGTGGAGCGGTATCTTCAGCAGGTTATGAAATGCAACGAAACCATGAAAATCCTTCCGGACACATTGGTTTACCGTTTCCGGGGCGCGGGGGGGAACCGGACATTTATGGTACGCCCCATGTTCTATGAACATGGCACTTGCCAAGGGGTTCTATATTGGAAGGAAAGCAAGAAGCAAAAAAATTTCCGTAGTTTTTTGGAGCTTGTGGGAATGATGAGCGACGCGGTTCGCCAGGAATGCGATTGGGCAGAACAGGAAGAAGTGGTTTAACAATAAGGGCAAGGCGGATGCAATGGGATAGGGCTGCTGCCTGCGGAGGGGATGTGCATGGAAAAAGGGGATAGGCGAAGGCCCTTTGCCGGAGGCAAGGGGGTTGCCGCCGTTTTGCTGGCCCTGCTTCTGGGGGGCGGCGGGTTTTTGGCTTGGAGATGGCCAGGGGCGGACAGGGGCGGCAATGGGCCGGTTTTGCCGGCCACTGAGGCCGAAAAGGCGACGGAAGCTACCGGGGGGCCGGCAATCGGGCCAGAAGAAGAGGCGGCAGCAACAGAGGCACCTGAAACAGAGGCGCCTTATGTTTCCCCGATAGATTTTGAGGCCCTTTGGGCAGAGAACCCGGATACGGTGGGATGGATCCGGATACCGGATACGGTAGTGGATTACCCCATCGTACAAGACCCCAATGACAACGAACGGTATCTGCATTTGGATTTCCACGGGAACGAAAGCGTATATGGCACCATTTACCTGGACTGTGACAGCGACCCGGATTTTTCCGGATGGAACAACCCCATATACGGGCATCATATGAAAGACGGTTCCATGTTCAAAGCTTTGGAATATTTCAAGGATGAAGATTATTTTAAAGACCATCAGTATTTTGATATTTATACGCCGGAGCGGGCCATCCACCTGAAAGCAGTGGCTTGTTACTATGGCAGCGCTGACGGCATTGTGCGGAAGACCAAGTTTGAGTCCCAGGAGGATTTTGACGGATGGTTGAAAGACCGGCTGGAACCGTGCCGTTTTGCGCAGGTCCCCGAAGCGCCGGTGGATTCGGTGTTTGTCCTGGTGACCTGCAGCTATGAGATGAAAAATGCAAGGACCTTTTTGTTCGCCGTTGAGGTGGACGGGGCGCCGGGCCCCGGGTTGTGCCCCCCGTAAAAGGGCCGTGGGTGAAATCGAAAGGGGCTGCTGCAAAATAAGGGATTTCTGCAAAATATGGCATTGCCGGCAGGCAAAGTGAAACCATATATTGTGGAATTCCCGGATTTTGCAACAGCCCTTTTGTTTAAGGGGCGCCTTCCATCGGCGTGATGGCCCGCAAAGAATACCGCACTACCAATTCTTTTCGCATATAGGCTTTTTTATAATTCCTTACAATCCGCTGCATAACGGATTCCCCGTTTTCATAAGACGCCGACGGCAGTAAGACCATATATTGGCTGACGCTGTAACGGGTATATACGTCCCCATAGCGGAGCGAGGACGCGGTGGCATTGTTTAAATGTTCCATAGCCCGGACCAGTACGGAAGATTTGGGGAGGGAACCGTCTTCGTTGGCCAAGGTAAGCAGGCACAGGAAGATAGAATCCCCGGTCCGGGCGATGGCCCTTTGCTCCAGCTGGTAAATATCCCGGAAAACGGAAAACTCGCAAAAATATGCCCCCTGGGCTTTTTGCCCTTCTTGCATGGATTTTTGGATCAAGGTTAAATCGGCCGTCACGCCGTGGACCTGGTCCTGGATCATTTTGTACAGGTTGGCCATCCGGTTGGACGGCGTGATGGCAAACTCATTATAAAAGGCATTTACCATGTCCCGGTACTGTTCCAGGGCTTCATTTTGGAGGCCGCAATTGTAAAGGGAGTAAATGAAGTGGTAATGGAAATCTTCATTATAAGCTTCGATTTTGACGGCACGGCGGCATAAGGCGGCAATGTCTTCCCACCGTTCAGTTTCCGTCAGGTAATCAATGACGGCCATCGCCGATTTGACAAATAAGTCATGGTAGTGGCGGCTAATGGGGATAACCCATGGCTCCCAGGCGGATTTGGGTAAAAAATCCCCCTGGTACAGTTCCAGGGCCGAAGTCAGCAGCGATATTTTCTTTTCTTTGGTTAGGTTGGGCTGCTGGCTCCGCTTATAAAGTTTTTCGAACTCGTGGGCGTCTACCACAAGTTTGACTTCCGGATTCCAGCAATAAGCGCCGCGGCTTTGTAAAAGAACCTGCTGCGCAGGGATATCCAGGGATTCCAAAAGCTTCCGGGTGCGGAAGATTAAAGTTTTCAGCGCGTTGGCTGAATTGACGTTTTTGCCGTCTGACCAAATAATGTCAACCAGCTCTTCAGAAGGTACGTTCCGGTCATGGTGATAGGCCAGATATTCCAAGATGTTCCAAGGTTTTTTTGCCTGTTGTGCTTTGCTGGTGATGGAACCCCCTCCCACAGAAAGGCAGAAATCACCCAGCATCTGCACTTGTGCCGTAATTTTATTGTCCATAGTATCACCCGCTCTTTCTTTTCCCATTATAGTAAAAAAAGGGAAAGAAGTCCAGAGAAAGATTGGCAAACAAATATATTTTTGTTGCAGGGAGATTTTCTTGTTTCCAGCAATGGACAAATCGGAAAAGATTGGTTATAATAAAAAAGTGTGCAAAATGCAGGGGGAGTGGGCTTATGCGATATAAGAAAAGTGTGTTCCGGAGTTTAGCTATGGTAACACAATTGGGCCTAAGTGTCATGGCCCCCATCTTTTTGTGCATATTTATTGGAAGCCAGGTGGATTCCCGGTTCGGGGTAAAAACCCTGGTGCCATTGCTGGTCTTGGGTGCGCTTGCCGGCGGAAGGTGTGCCTGGCGGCTGGCGATGAATACCCTTCAACAGGATTGCAGGGAAGAGGGCATGCTTCGCAAAGGGCAGGAAAACCCTGTTGCACAGGCGGGCACCTGTAAACCCAAACAGCCAAGCCGGATTCAAAGGGACGGGTGGGGCGGGGCCCTGCCGCCGGAGGTTTCCGGTTTGGAAGGCGGCATAGGGCGAAAAGCAGACGAGGAGGCGGGTGTCAGATGGAATGGCTAAGCAAACCGACAAAAAGGCTTCTTTTTGAGATGTCCATCGGCATACTTTTATATAACCTGCTTCTGGGTGGGCTTGCATGCCTGGTTATGCCAAAAGCATCCTATCCGGTGATGCCGGTCCTTGCCGGGCTTTTGTGTGGTGCCGCCGGCGCTGTACTGATGCTGGTCCATATGGCGGTGACGATGGAACGGGCCTTGGACAGCCAGAACGAAAGCTATGCCAGCAAGACGACTATTGTTCAAAGCATGATACGCAAGGTTGTGCTGGTAGCGGCTTTGTTTTTCTGCTGGAGGGTATTTGGTGCAGATCCTTTGGCTATGGTTGTGGGGGCCATGGGCCTGAAAGCAGGCGCATACCTGCAGCCGTTGGTCCACAGGGCCTTCGGGGGGGGAGGGGGGCCGCCGGGTTTGCCGGAATCCGGGCCGGGGCAGGCGCCGGAAGGCGAATGGGGCCTGGAGGAAGGGCATATGCCAAAAGGCGGGGCTTAAAGCGCCAAGGGCAGTGCCGTCCGGGGATCCCCGGACGGGGCAATCATTTTTGGAAGAAAGGAGGATGGTATATGGGGATGCTGATTTCCAACGAGCCTGACTTTATGATACATGATGTTTTACACTATCAAATGTTTGGTCAGGATTTATACCTTACGACTACGACAGTAGGGATGTGGATTGTCACAATCCTTATTTTACTGATCGCAGTATTGGCCAACCGGACGCTGAAGAAAGCTTCTGACGTGCCGGGGGCGTTTCAGAATGCACTGGAATATGCCTACGAGATGTTGGAAAACATGGCGAAAAGTATTCTGGGAGGAAATTCAAAAAGGTTCATGCATTATATCGGCACGATCTTTTTGTTTATCCTGTTTTGCAACCTTAGCGGCCTGTTGGGTCTGCGGGCGCCCACGGCGGATTTTGGCGTGACGTTCCTGCTGGGGATGTTTACGTTCTTTATCGTCAACTATCAGGGGATTAAAAACCGCAAGGTGCGCCACTTTACCAGTTTGTTTGAGCCGACGCCGATTTTGTTCCCGATTAACCTAATCGGTGAATTGGCCAACCCGCTTTCGATTTCCCTGCGTCTGTTTGCAAACTTGCTGTCAGGCGTCATAATTATGGGCCTGTGGTATGGAATGATGCCTATTTTATTAGACGTAGGCATTCCGGCTGCCCTTCATCTGTACTGTGACCTGTTTTCGGGCTGCATCCAGACGTATGTGTTTTGCATGCTGACCATGGTA
Source organism: uncultured Lachnospiraceae bacterium (assembly GCA_910584845.1). Lineage (GTDB taxonomy): Bacteria > Bacillota > Clostridia > Lachnospirales > Lachnospiraceae > Brotaphodocola. The sequence continues at coordinate 200,819 of CAJUDH010000001.1, read as the reverse complement.
TATATCAATGATAAATTAGAGTAGCCATAACGCCAGGGCACAAGAGAGGCGAGGCGGGCATTCCGGCTTGCCGTGGGCAGCAGCCGCCTGCCGTGGGTGCCGGCGGACGGGAAAGGGTTCCGGTGGCAGGGTAACGGCAGTTGAAAAAGGTAGTTTTATTAATTTTTTATATATCTCAGGAGGAATTTTACTATGAACGGTATCTCAGGACAAGACTTTATCTTTGGTTGTTCCGCAATCGGTGCAGGTTTGGCAATGATCGCCGGTATCGGGCCCGGCGTAGGGCAAGGTATTGCTGCAGGCCATGGCGCGTCTGCCGTAGGGCGCAATCCGGGCGCAAGGTCCGATATTACTTCCACAATGCTGCTTGGGCAGGCAGTTGCTGAGACTACTGGCTTGTACGGCCTGGTTGTCGCTATTATCCTGATGTTCGTTAAGCCTTTTACTGCTTAAAGGCCGGGAGAGGATAGTTGACGAAAGGAGGCTTAAGACTTGGACAGACTGATAGCATTTGATGCGCAGTTGCTACATGACGCGGTGCTGACCGGCATCAATGTCTTCGTATTGTTCTTTTGCTTATCCTACCTGCTCTTCAATCCGGTACGGGACGTGCTGGAAAAGCGGAGGAAAAAGATAACCGGTGAGCTGGAGCAGGCTGCCAGTGATCAGAAAAGCGCCGCTGCGTTAAAAGAGGAGTATGAGGCAAAGCTTAAAGACGTGAATAAAGAAGCAGAGGGCATTCTGGAAGCTGCGCGCAAGAAAGCCAAGACCCGGGAGGCAGAGATCGTGGAGGAGGCCAAAACAGAGGCGGCCAGGATTATCGAGCGGGCTAACCGGGAGATTGAGCTGGAAAAGAAAAAGGCCATGGACGACCTAAAGCAGGACGTGGTCAATATTGCAGCGCTGATGGCCCAGAAAGCCATTGGCAATTCCATAGACGTAAAAATTCAGGATACCTTAATTGACGAGACTTTGAAGGAAATGGGTGAGTTTACATGGCAAAGCTAGTGTCAAAGGTGTACGGCGACGCATTGTTTGAGATGGCCCTGGAAAAGGATACCATGGATGTGCTTTATGAGGAAGCCTGTGCCTTGATTACCATTTTTGAAGGCAATCCGGAGCTGGTTTCGCTTTTGAATAACCCCCAGATCGTCAAGGAAGAAAAGGTTTCCATCATGGAGCGGATTTTTGCCGGCAAAGTGTCGGAAGGGCTGATGGGCCTTTTGGCAATTATTGTGGAGAAAGGCCGGCAAAATGATATGCTTTCAATTTTTGCCTATTTTGTCCAGCGGGTGAAAGAATTTAAAAAAATCGGCTCTGTGTGTGTGACCAGTGCGGTGGAACTAAGCGTGGGCCAGAAAGAGCGCCTAAGGGAGAGGCTGCTGGAATCTACCGGTTATGTGGCATTTGAGATGGATTACCAGGTGGATCCGTCCTTGATTGGCGGCATGACAGTCCGGATTGGCGACCGGGTGGTGGACAACAGCATAAAAACACGGCTTTACCAGCTGAAAAAAGAGCTGTTGCAGCTTCAGTTGGCTTAGGGCGTGCCTGAAAACCCATTTTTCAGACACACTCCAGACAGAAAGATTGCGGCTTTTTAAGAAGCTTTGTGACGGAACGGTCACATCAATTTTCAGAAAGGGAAACAGCAAAATGAATTTGAGACCAGAAGAAATCAGTTCGGTTATTAAAGAACAGATTGAGAAATATTCTACCAAGCTGGAAGTCTCGGACGTCGGCACCGTGATTACGGTAGCAGACGGTATTGCTCGGATCCATGGGCTGGAAAAAGCTATGCAGGGTGAACTTCTGGAGTTTCCGGGAGAGATCTTCGGCATGGTGCTGAACCTGGAGGAAGACAACGTAGGTGTGGTTCTTCTGGGCGATACCAGCAACATCAGCGAGGGTGATATTGTAAAGACGACCGGCAGGGTGGTAGAGGTTCCGGTGGGCGATGCATTGACCGGTCGGGTGGTCAATGCCCTGGGGCAGCCCATAGATGGCAAAGGGCCTGTGGAAACGGAACAGTTCCGCCGTATTGAAAGGGTGGCCCATGGGGTTATTGAGAGGAAATCCGTAGATACCCCGCTACAGACCGGTATCAAGGCTATCGACTCCATGATACCCATTGGCAGGGGGCAGCGTGAGCTGATTATCGGTGACCGCCAGACCGGAAAAACTGCCATTGCCATTGATACCATTATTAACCAGAAAGGCCAGGGGGTGCATTGCATTTATGTAGCCATTGGCCAGAAGGCATCCACGGTAGCCAATATCGTGAGGACCTTGGAAGAGTTTGGCGCCATGGATTATACGACCATAGTCGTATCCACTGCTTCGGATTTGGCGCCGTTACAGTACATTGCGCCTTATTCCGGCTGCGCCATTGGCGAGGAGTGGATGGAGCGGGGAGAGGACGTGCTGGTGATCTATGATGACCTGACCAAACATGCGGCCGCTTACCGGACCTTGTCCCTGCTGCTGAAAAGGCCGCCGGGCCGTGAAGCTTATCCGGGCGACGTGTTCTATTTGCACTCCCGTTTGCTGGAGCGTGCTTCCCGCCTGTCTGAAGAGCTGGGGGGAGGTTCTTTAACGGCCCTGCCCATTATCGAAACCCAGGCCGGCGACGTGTCTGCCTATATTCCGACCAATGTGATTTCCATTACCGACGGCCAGATTTATCTGGAGACGGAAATGTTTAATTCCGGTTTCCGCCCGGCTATTAACGCCGGCTTGTCCGTGTCCCGTGTAGGCGGCGCGGCGCAGATCAAGGCGATGAAGAAAATCGCGGCCCCGATCCGTGTGGAACTGGCCCAATACAGGGAATTGGCGTCCTTTGCCCAGTTTGGCTCCGAGCTGGATGCGGCTACCACCGAGCAGCTGGCCCAGGGCGAACGGCTGAAAGAGGTTTTGAAGCAGCCCCAGTATCAGCCCATGCCAGTAGAATACCAGGTAGTGATCATTTACGCCGCTACCCGGAAATACTTGCTGGACATTCCCGTTTCCGACATATTGGCGTTTGAAAAAGACCTGTTTAAATTTATAGACACCAAGTATCCGGAGATTCTTGCCTCTATCCGTGACACAAAGCAGCTGACGGAGGAGAACGAGGGGCTTTTGGTGAAGGCAATCAAGGAGTGCAAGGCACAGCGGTAAAGGACAGGGGCAGAGATGCCGCTTAGGCTTTACGGCGCTTGCAGGATGGAGGACACGAATCATGGCATCCATGAGAGACATTAAACGCAGAAGGGCCAGTATCCAGAGCACAGGCCAGATTACCAAGGCCATGAAGCTGGTATCTACGGTCAAACTGCAAAAATCCAGGACAAAAGCCGAGAGCTCCAAGCCCTATTTCAACCAGATGTACGGGACGATTGCCGCCATGCTGGAAAGGTCCGGAAATATGGACCATAAATACCTTTGCACCGGGGAGGGGGGGAAGAAGGCAGTGATTGCCATTACCTCCAACCGGGGCTTAGCAGGCGGGTACAACAACAATATTGTGAAAATGATTGTTGCCAGCCCGGAGTTAAACGCCGGGGATACCAAGGTGTACGCCATTGGCCGGAAAGGCCGGGACGGGCTGGTCCGGAAGGGCTATGAGATTGCTGAGGACTATTCAGAGGTAATCGACGAGCCCATGTACCAGGATGCTTCAGACCTGACGGCGGTGTTGTTGGAGTCCTTCGGAAAGGGCGAGATAGGAGAAATTTATCTGGCTTACACTTCTTTTAAAAACACGGTGGTGCATATCCCTAAACTGATCCGGCTGCTTCCCTTTGACCGGGAGGCGGTAGAGGCAGAGGAAAGCAACGGGGAGAAAGCGCAGGCGCTGATGAATTATGAGCCCAATGCGGAGGCCGTATTGGACCAGATTATCCCGAAATATATGAGCAGCTTGATTTACGGGGCCCTGCTGGAGGCGGTGGCCAGTGAAAACGGCGCCCGTATGACCGCTATGGACTCGGCAACCAACAATGCCGAGGAGATGCTGGGGAAACTGGAGATCCAGTACAACCGGGCCCGTCAGGGTTCCATTACCCAGGAGCTGACGGAAATTATTGCCGGCGCCAATGCGATCAGCTGATAGGGGCGGGGGCAGGCATGTTTTGCCTGCCGGGGCCCATGGTTTTTAGAAGGAGCCCGGCAGCCTAACGGGCGGCCGGAATGGATGATGGATAGATAATTTAATAATTTTGAGGATTATAAGGAGAAACAAGATGGCAGAACAAAATACTGGCAAAATCACACAGATCATCAGTGCGGTTATGGACATCAAGTTCTCCCAGGGAAAGATTCCGGAGATTAACGAGGCGATCGAGATTCCGCTGGACAACGGGGGGAAGCTGGTCGTGGAGGTGGCCCAGGATCTTGGCGACGATACGGTAAGGTGTATCGCTATGGGAAGCACCGATGGCCTAAGACGTGGTATGGACGCCATTGCTACTGGCGCACCGATCACTGTGCCGGTGGGCGAGAATACGTTGGGGCGTATTTTTAACGTGCTTGGCGACCCTATTGACAACAAGGAGAAGCCTGTGGTGGAAACGTACCTTCCGATCCACCGGAAAGCCCCGACTTTTGAGGACCAGTCCACGGAGACGGAGATTTTGGAAACCGGCATTAAGGTTGTGGATTTGCTTTGCCCTTATCAGAAGGGCGGAAAGATTGGCTTGTTTGGCGGCGCCGGCGTTGGCAAAACTGTGCTGATCCAGGAATTGATCCGTAATATTGCCACTGAGCACGGCGGATATTCTGTATTTACCGGCGTAGGAGAGCGCACCCGTGAGGGCAACGACCTTTATCACGAAATGACGGATTCCGGCGTTATTAATAAAACAACCATGGTATTCGGACAGATGAACGAGCCGCCGGGCGCACGTATGCGTGTGGGCCTTACTGGCCTGACCATGGCGGAGCATTTCCGTGACGAAGGCGGAAAAGATGTGCTGCTGTTTATTGACAATATTTTCCGTTTCACACAGGCTGGTTCTGAGGTGTCTGCTTTGCTGGGGCGTATGCCTTCGGCCGTAGGCTACCAGCCTACGCTGCAGACGGAAATGGGCGCTTTGCAGGAGCGGATCACTTCCACGAAGAATGGTTCTATTACCTCTGTGCAGGCCGTATATGTGCCTGCGGATGACTTGACAGACCCGGCCCCGGCCAATACGTTTGCTCATTTGGACGCGACTACCGTATTGAGCCGTTCCATTGTTGAGCTGGGTATTTATCCGGCAGTGGACCCTCTGGAGTCTACGTCCCGTATCCTGGACCCCCGTGTAGTGGGTGAGGAACATTACCGGGTTGCCCGCGGCGTGCAGGAAGTGCTGCAAAAGTATAAGGAGCTGCAGGACATCATAGCCATGCTGGGTATGGATGAGCTTTCGGAAGAGGATAAGCTGACGGTGTCCCGCGCAAGGAAGATCCAGAGGTTCTTGTCCCAGCCGTTCTTCGTTGCAGGGCAGTTCACCGGCATGGAAGGGCGTTATGTTCCCCTTGCAGAGACCGTTCAGGGCTTTAAGGAGATTCTGGAAGGGAAACACGATGACGTCCCGGAACAGTATTTCCTGAATGCCGGCGGTATTGAAGATGTCCTTGCCCGTGTGAAATAGGGGGGATATCTATGGCTGATGTGATGAAACTAAAAGTGATTACCCCGGAAAAGCAGTTTTACGAAGGGGAAGTGGCCATGGTGGAATTGACCACCACAGAAGGGCAGATTGGCATATACCCGAACCACATCCCGCTTACGGCAGTGGTAGCGCCGGGATTGCTGAAAATCCATGAAAAAGGCGAAGTGAAAAAGACCTCATTGATGGCCGGGTTTATTACCATCATGCCAGATTTGGTTACCATTATGGCTGAGGTTGCCGAATGGCCTGAAGAAATTGATTTCAAAAGGGCCGAGGAGGCGCGCACCCGTGCGGAACGGCGCCTTTCTTCCAATGACGCGGACCTGGATGTACTGCGGGCAGAAATGGCCCTGAAACGGGCCTTGGTACGCCTGGAACTAAAACATTAAAGGCAGGAAACGGTTTGGGCTATGGTGGCCAAAAGGAAAAAGGGAACTTTATGGGCTCCCGGCAGGGAAATGTATTCTGCCGGGAGTTTCCGATTTTTATACTGCAGCTAAGGGGTGGTAAGGTTGTTTCTACCGGTATGTGGCGCACGGTTCCGTCAACCATAAGGGGGACCGGATTGCACGGCAGATAGCCAGGAGGGTGAGGCGGATTGCAAAAGGACAAAAGATGTTTTGGGGCGGGATTGCTATTGCTTGTGGCTACGGCGGCTTTGCAAGTGGCGGCCAGGCATATCACGGGGTTTCCTACCTGGTATGCCCATCATGTGTATCCCGTTTTGGTGGGGGTCATCGGCCGTTTTTTTGGTATTTTTCCATTCTCGGTGGTGGAAATAGGGATTTATTTACTTCTTTTTTATTGTATCGTGTATGTGGCACGATTTTGGCGTAAACCGTGGCAGCTAGCGTCCCGTGGGGTGCTTCTGGTGGGGGCGCTTCTGTTTGCCTACACTTGTAACTGCGGAATTAACTATTATGCCGTTTCCTTTTCGGAATATGCAGGAATCGGGTCGGATGGGTATACGAAAGAGGATTTAGTGGAATTATGTGAGTATCTGGTAGGCCAAGTGAACGAAACGGCTACCGGGGAAAGCTATGGTAAAAAGGGAGGGGAGGGGGGCAAAAACAGCCGTATTTGGCGGGAAGAAGCCACGCGGGCCATGGAGGCGGCTTCACGGGAGTGGCCTGGATTGGGCGGTTTTTACCCAAAGCCCAAAGAGGTGTCTGTTTCCTGGATCCTTTCCGTTCAGCAGCTATGTGGGATTTACTCTCCTTTTACAATCGAAGCGAATTTTAACGGCGATATGCCGGATTATAATATACCGCACACTTTGTGCCATGAATTATCTCATCTAAAGGGGTTTATGAGGGAAGACGAAGCCAATTTTATCGGCTATTTAGCATGTGTAGGGTCAAAACGGCAAGCGTTCCGCTATAGCGGGTACCTGACCGGCTGGGTTTATGCGGGGAACGCCCTAGCACAGGCAGATCCGGAACGTTATTGGGCATTGAGCCAACGCCTATGTGACCAGGCCAAGGAAGACCTGCAGGAAAATAATGCATTTTGGGGAAAATATGAGGGGAAGGTGGCAAAAGCTGCCAACCAAGTGAATGATGCCTACCTGAAAATGAATGACCAGAAGGACGGGGTGCGCAGCTATGGCAGGATGGTTGATCTTATGTTGGGATATTTTCGTGATAAATTACCATAATATCCATTGCCATGTAACCAATAATCCGTTATAATATAGACAATTAGAGGCAAAGTCACTGTCTGTATACGCAAATTGCACAGTTGGATAGTGATGGCGGAAAGGGGGTCCATATGGACAAAGTGTTATATGATTTGATGGATTGGGCGGCAATTGAAGAATTGGTGTATTCGGAGGCGGCAGAACCACAGAATTTGTTGGGGCCCCATATGACTGAGGCAGGCTTGCTGATCCAGGCGTTTATCCCTACGGCTGTGGAAGTTACGGTGAAGCTGGTTAGTGGGGACAAACTGTACCCAATGGAGATGCAGGATGAGGCCGGTTTTTTTGCTGTGCTATTGCCGCAAAAGCGTTTGGCGGACTATACGTTATTGGTCACTTATGGCGACGGCAGCCAGCAGGAGGCCCGGGACCCCTATGCCTTTGGCCCGCAGTACAGCGAGGCGGAGCTTAAGAAATTCGATGCCGGCATCTATTACGACGTCTATAAGAAAATGGGGGCCCACCCCATGGAAATCAAAGGCGTAAAAGGCGTATATTTTTCTGTATGGGCCCCTTGTGCCATGAGGGTCAGCGTAGTTGGCGATTTCAACCGGTGGGACGGCCGCAGGCATCCTATGAAACGGCTAGGGGGATACGGGATGTATGAACTTTTTATCCCTGGCCTAGAGGAAGGCGCTATTTATAAGTATGAGGTAAAAACCCAGAGGGGGGAACCTATGATGAAGGCAGACCCCTATGGGAATTACGCGGAGCTGCGGCCTAATACGGCATCCGTGGTTTGGGACATTGGGAAGTTCACCTGGACCGACGGCCCATGGATGGCGTCACGGCGGGAAGGGGACAACAAAAAGAAGCCGTTGGCTATCTATGAAATGCATTTAGGTTCCTGGATACGGAAACCCATATCCCTGGATGAAGAAGGAAACGAAATTGCCGGTTCAGAATTTTATAACTATCGGGAGATTGCCCCAAAGCTGGCGGAGTATGTCAAAGAGATGGGATATACCCATGTGGAGCTGATGCCGGTGATGGAGCACCCGCTGGATGCTTCCTGGGGGTATCAGGTGACAGGATATTATGCCCCGACCAGCCGATATGGGACTCCGGATGATTTTATGTATTTTATGGATTATCTCCACGGCCAGGGGATTGGCGTGATTTTGGACTGGGTTCCGGCCCATTTCCCCAGGGATTCTTATGGGATGGCCTGTTTTGACGGAAGCTGCCTGTATGAGCATCAGGACCCCCGCCAAGGTTCCCACCCCCATTGGGGTACGCTGATTTATAATTATGGGCGGCCCCAGGTAAAAAATTTCCTGATTGCCAACGCCCTGTTCTGGGCGGAACAGTACCATGCAGACGGGATCCGGATGGATGCGGTAGCTTCTATGCTGTATCTGGATTACGGGAAGAACGACGGAGAATGGGTAGCCAACATGTATGGCGGCCACGAGAACCTGGAAGCCGTGGAATTTTTAAAACACTTAAATTCCGTATTTAAAGGGCGGAAAAACGGTGCCATATTGATTGCGGAAGAATCGACTGCCTGGCCCCAGATCACAGGGGATGTGAAAAAGGACGGGCTGGGGTTTGACTTTAAATGGAATATGGGATGGATGAATGATTTCATCGGCTATATGAAGTACGACCCCTATTTCCGTAACCACCATTATGGGGAATTGACCTTCAGCATGCTTTATGCCTACAGTGAAGATTTTGTGCTGGTGTTCTCCCATGACGAGGTGGTTCACGGAAAGGCGTCTATGTTATGTAAAATGCCCGGCGACTCTTACGAGGTAAAAGCAAACAACCTGCGGGCGGCTTATGGCTACATGTATGGCCATCCGGGCAAGAAGCTCCTGTTTATGGGGCAAGAGTTTGCCCAGGTTGCCGAGTGGAATGAGGATGTGGAGCTGCCATGGGATATTTTACAGTACCCGGTGCACAAGACTACGCAAGACTATGTGAAGGCCCTGAATGCCCTCTATAAAGCACAGCCTGCGTTGTACTTAAAAGACTATCATCCAGACGGTTTTGAATGGATCAATTGTTCCAGCAGCGGCGACAACATTGTCAGTTTCGTGCGCAAGACGGATAAACCGGAAGAGACATTGCTTTTTGTCTGCAATTTCGCGCCGGTAGAGCATGAGAAGTATCAGTTAGGGGTGCCTTTCTACGGGAAATATAAAGAAATCCTCAACAGTGACGCCGTAGAGTTTGGCGGCAGCGGAAAGGGGAATCCCCGTGGGAAGACTTGCAAACAGGAAGAGTACGACGGGAAAGAAAATTCTCTAGTGATTGATTTGCCGCCTATGTGTACTCTGGTATTCTCTTGTACGCCTATGAAACCTCCGGTAAAGAAGGCGGAAACCGGAAAGAAAGCCAAACCAGATAAAGAAGCCAAAAGCGTAAAAGCCGCCAAAGGAGGAAGAGAGGAAAAAACTGCCAGGCCGGAAAAGGGCGGGAAAGAACAAAAAGCCGCCAAGCCGGAAAAGGCAGCCAGAGAGAAAAAGGCGAAAGGCAAGGCCAAATAGGTTGGGGCCTGCCCTCCGCACAAATATCAACAATCCTGATAGATTATTTTGCCGCTGCAGATGGTATATTTTACTTTGCCCTGCAGCGGTTTTCCTATGAAGGGGGAATTCGAAGATTTCGATGCAAATGTGCCCACAGTCCAGGATTCCTCCGGGTCAAACAATACCAGGTCTGCGTCTGCGCCGGGGGATAGGGTGCCTTTTTCCAAATGATACAGCCGCGCAGGGTTTAGGCTCATTTTTTTTATAAGTTGCGGTAAGGAAAGGCGCCCGGGTTTTACCAGGTTGGTAATGGCTAATGCCAGCGCAGTCTCCAGGCCGATAATGCCGCTGGGCGCCTGGGCCAGTGGGAGGCTTTTTTCTTCTGCGCTATGGGGGGCGTGGTCAGTGGCTATCAGGTCAATGATATTTTCCTCCAGCCCCCTAATGATGGCTTCCCGGTCTTTGGCGGTGCGCAAAGGAGGGTTCATTTTGGCCAGGGTACCGTGTTGGGCAACGGCACATTCGTCCAAAGAAAAATGGTGGGGCGTTGCCTCGGCCCAGATGTTAGCCCCCAATTTTTTGGCCAGCCCTACCATTTGGACAGAGTTGGCGGAGCTGATGTGCTGGATGTTTACGGCTGCCTTTGTATGCAGCGCCAGCATACAGTCACGGGCAACCATACTGTCTTCCGCCAATGCCGGGGAGCCGCCTATGTCCAATTGCCGGGATATTGCGCCTTGGTTGATGCCATTATTGATGATAAAGGCCGGGTCTTCTTCGTGGAGGCTTATAGGGACATGGAGGCGGAACGCTTCCTCCATGGCCCGTTTGGCAAGGGCGGCATCTTTCAGGGGGATCCCGTCGTCGGTAAAGCCCACGGCGCCATGGGCTTTCAGGCGTTCCATGTCAGTAAGGGCCTCCCCTTTCATGCCTATGGTGACGGCAGCTGCGCTAAGTACATGGATGCCGGTTTTCCTCCCTTCGGCCAACACGTATTCCAGGGTGTCTACGTTGTCCACCGGCGGTTTGGTATTGGCCATGCAGACCACGGTGGTAAAGCCGCCTTTGGCCGCTGCTTTGGCCCCGGTTTGGATGTCTTCTTTATAGGTCAGGCCGGGGTCGCGGAAGTGGACGTGGACGTCAATAAGGCCAGGCGCTACCACCAGGCCCCGGGCATGGATCAGCCGGTATCCCGGGCAATGGGGGGAAGCTTGTGCCTCCTTGGCCAGGTTTGGGCCTAACTTTACGATTTTTCCATGATCAATAGCCAAGTCCGTGACCGTGTCGGTTCCGGATTTCGGGTCGATGACCCTTCCTTCTTTAATAATTATCATGATTTTTTCCTTTATGTATAATCGGTTTTAACAGGTTGGCTGAAGGGGCGGCAGAAGCCAGCCATAAAGGCGGCAGCAACAATGCAGCCGGGCTTTTATAAAAGTTGCCCCAGGCAGCATGTCCTGCCGCCATGGGGCTGCGGGGTTTTTAATGCTTACGAGCGTATTTCTCTGGCTCCGTTTTGCATATAGAAACTGATCAAATAAAGTCCGCACAATCCGACCAATGCATAAATGATCCGGGAGATCCAGCTCATTCCCCCAAACAGGGAGGCTACCAGGTTAAAATCAAAAAATCCGATCAAACCCCAGTTTACCGCACCGATAATCGCTATGGTCAGGGCTGTGTAATCCAATGCCTTATTTCTCATGCCATTACCTCCTTTATCGGTAGTATGTGCGGATGGCTAGCAGAGTATACGGAATTTATTTGGATTTTACTTCTTTCCAAAAATCGTTGTAAAGGGAGTCGACGTCGTATCCCAGATAGGAAAAAACTTCGCTGTTTTGCAGGGTGTCAATATCCGGGAAAACGGTTTTGTTGTTTTTCATGTCATCATCTAAAAGGTCGAAAGCCCCTTTGTTCGGGGTGGGATAGGTGATGTATTCAAAATTAAGTTTGGCAATTTCCGGGCGGCAGAGGAAATCAATCCATTTTTCCGCATTTTCTTTGTTTTTGGCGTTTTTAGGGATCACCCAGGAATCCAGCCACAAGTTGGTGCCTTCTTCCGGAAGCACATATTCCAGCTCGTAGTCCAGGCCCAGGTTTTCCACTTCGCCCTGGACATACAGCATTTCCCCGGAATAGATTACGCCTACGGCAGCTTCCCCGCCGATCATCTTATCCCTTACCTGGTCAATTACATAAGCCTGTACCAGAGGCTTTTGGCTAATCAAATCTTCCTTGGCCTGTTGAAGTTCGCCCTCGTCGGTGCTGTTCATGGAAAAGCCGTTTTTTTTCAAAGCAACCATAAAGGCGTCCCGGACACTGTCCTGCATCAGGATTTCCCCGCTCAGCCTTTCATCCCAGAGGTCTGCCCATTTTGTGGGCGGTTCCACCCCCAGCTCTTCCAGGCGTTTGGTGTTATACAAAATCCCCACAGTCCCCCAGCAGTAAGGGACAGAATACCGGTTATCTGGGTCAAAGGCCTTGGACATGTCCATATAAGCCGGATCAATCTGGCTGACATTGGGCACATGGCTAAAATCAATTTCTGCCAGCAAATCGTTTTCCAACATCCGTTGTATCATGTAATCGGACGGGCAGACAACATCATAGGCAATGGATCCGGACTCAATGATCGGGTACATTTCTTCGTTGGTTTCAAATAAATCATAGATTACGCGGATTCCTGTTTCTTCTTCAAACTGGGCAATAACATCCTCGTCAATATACTCCCCCCAGTTGTATACATACAGTTCATCCGAACCGCCCTCTTCCAAGGCGGTGGTGCCTGGCGTGCTTCCTGCCGTTTCCCCTTCCCCGCTGCCGCAGCCGGCGGCCAAAGTTCCCGCCATAACCATGACCAAGCCCAAAGCAATCCATCTTTTTTTCATAATTTCCTCCATTCTGCATGTGTACACTTTAACGGGTGCCCATGCGTTCCGTAAATTTTGCTAAACTTTTTCTTTTTTACGCGGCGCAAAGTTACTGGCAATCAAAAGCAGCAACACAGTTACAAAGATTACTGTGGACAGCGCATACATGGATGGCCGGATCCCTCTGCGGACTTCGCTGTAAATCAAGGTGGATAAGGTGTTGATCCCGGCACCTTTGGTAAAATGGGTAATAATAAAATCATCCAGGGACATGGTAAAAGCCAGTAAAAATCCGGACAGCACCCCTGGTAGGATATCCGGGAAAACAATTTTAAAAAACGCATATACCGGACCCGCACCCAAATCCATGGCAGCCTCATAAGCGGACCGGTTGGTTTGTTTTAATTTTGGCATGATGCTTAATATCACATAGGGGATATTAAAAGTAATATGGGCAATTAACAGGGTTTGAAAACCCAGGGAAATCCCAAAGGCGATAAATGCCAGCATCAGGGATATTCCGGTGACAATGTCCGCATTTAGCATGGGGATGTTGGTGACTCCTATGAGGATGGCCTTGGGCGCGGTTTTCATGCCGTTGATGGCAATCGAGGCAGCCAGGCCGATGGCGGTGGCAATCAGCGCGGATAAAAAAGCGATAAGCAACGTATTTTGCAGGGCTGCAACGATATTGCGGCTGGCGAACATCTGCGTATACCACCGCAAGGTGAAACCGCCCCATTGGGTCCGGGACTTGGAAGCATTGAAAGATAAAACCATCATGGTGCCAATAGGCGCATATAAAAACATAACCATGAGGGCCAGATACGCGTTCTGCCATGCCTGTCTGAAAAAGTGTTTGAACCGGGCCATTTAAAATGCACTCCCTTCCCCGTTTTTGTCATATTTGGCGATAAGGGCCATACTGGCCAGGATAAAGGCCATCAGTACCAAGGACAGGCCGGCCCCCAAGTGCCAGTTGCTGCCACGGGTAAATTCCTGTTCGATTACGTTCCCGATTAAGAGGATTTTGCTGCCCCCCAACAGGTTGGAGATGACGAAGGTGGTCAGGGCCGGCACAAATACCATGGTGATGCCGCTGATAATGCCGGGTACGCTCAACGGGATCCATATCCGTAGCAAAGTTTGGGTAAAATTGGCCCCTAAATCCCGGGCGGCGTTAATCGTGTCGTCGTCGATTTTACAGAGTACGTTATAAACCGGGAGGACCATAAATGGCAGGAAATTGTAAACCATGCCCAGGATAATGGCCCCGGAAGTGTTAATCAGGCTTTGGGGCGGCAGATGCAGCAGGGAAAGGATACCGTTAATCACCCCGTTTTTTTCCAATAAGGTCTGCCAGGCCAAAGTCCTTAGCAAAAAATTCATCCACATGGGGAGGATGAAAAGGAACACAATAAAGCTTCCTTTCCCAACGCCGCGTTTGCGCAGGATCATAGCCAACGGGTAGGCCAGCACCAGGCAGATGGCAGTGCTGGCAAAGGACAAGGCCAGGGCCAGCCACAGGGATTTTGCGTGCTCGGGGGCCAGGATGGACTTTATGTTGTCCAAGGTGAAAGCGCCGGCCCTGTCGGTGAGCCCATAATAAACAATAAGCAGCAGCGGGATGACAATAAAACCGGCAGCCCAGACCAGATAAGGGCCTGCCAGCAATTCTTTGCGGTAAAACCCGGTATGGAAATTTTGCCTATTCATTGACTCCTACGGCCTCCTCGTCCTCTGAAGCAGGTTTGTTCATAATCTGGATGTCAAAGGGGTCTACATGGATGCCAACTTCCTTGCCTACCGGGCACATGTCGGTGCTGTGCACCAGCCATTCGAACCCGTCCGGGGTAGTCACTTCCATCTCATAATGGACGCCTTTGAAAATCAGGTGGGTGCATATGCCGGTTAAAGCCCCGGCCTTTGGCTCCACCAGGTCAATATCTTCTGGGCGGATAACCACATCTACCGGCTGGTTGGTGCCAAAGCCCTTATCCACACAGGCAAAACGGGCGCCTAAAATTTCCACCAGTTCGTCGCGGATCATGGTCCCGTGGATAATGTTGCTTTCGCCGATAAAATCTGCCACAAAAGCATTTTCCGGTTCGTTGTAAATCTGCTCCGGCGTGCCGGTCTGCTGGATGTAGCCCTGGTTCATAACTACGATGGTGTCGGACATGGTTAGGGCCTCTTCCTGGTCGTGGGTTACATAGATGAAGGTAATGCCCAGCTCATTTTTTAAACGGATCAGTTCGTATTGCATGTCCTGGCGCAATTTTAAATCCAGGGCGCCGAGGGGTTCGTCCAAAAGGAGTACCCGGGGTTCGTTGACAATGGCCCGGGCAATGGCAATCCGCTGCTGCTGGCCTCCGCTTAAAGAGGCTACGGAGCGGTTTTCAAACCCGTCCAGGTTTACCAATTTTAAGGCATACCGGATTTTGTCCCGGATGTAAGCTTTGGTTTTGCCTTTGATTTTCAGGCCAAAGGCAATGTTTTCCGCAATATCCATATGGGTAAAAAGGGCATATTTTTGAAATACCGTATTTAACTGGCGTTTGTTAGGCGGAAGCCTGCCGATGTCTTCCCCGTCAAAAATCACCTGCCCTTTGTCCGCTGTCTCAAAGCCGCCGATAATCCGCAGGGTGGTGGTTTTGCCACAGCCGCTGGGGCCTAAAAGGGTAACAAATGTATTTTCAGCAACGGAAAGGTTTAAATCATCCAGGACAAGGGTTCCGTCAAAACTTTTTGTAATGTGTTTTAAATCAATTAAAGGCTGGTTCATTTTATTGTTCCTCCTATGTATCTCCCTGGTTAAAAACTAGGCGGCGAGCTGACCCAAACCAGCAGGGCCCCTGTTTTGCTGGTTAGGTAATGTTTTTTGTCCGGGACAAAGTAGAAAGACTCCCCCTTTTTTGCCCGGTAAATCCGGCTGCCGACATGGATGGACACAGAACCTTGCAAAACGTAGCCGAATTCTTCCCCTTCGTGGGGGTTGTCCGGGTAAGTTTCCCCGCCGGCTTCCAACGTCAGTAAAATGGGCTCCATCACATGTTTTTGTGCGTTGGGGATAATCCATTTAATTTCGTTTTTCAGTTCCGGGTCATATTTTTCGAAATAATCTGCCTTGCCGAAAACCACCTGCTCTTCCGGAAGTTCATTGAAAAATTCGCCCAGCGACGTCCCCAGGCATTGGAGGATGTCCGTAAGGGTTGCGATGGAAGGGGAGGTCAGGTTCCTCTCCAACTGAGAAATGAACCCTTTGGAAAGCTCGGAGCGGTCGGCCAGTTCTTCCTGGGTGAGGCCTTTTAACACCCGGAGTTCTTTTAATTTTAATCCGATATCCATGTTTGGTACACTTTCCCCATTTTATTTTGAAGCATATTTAAAAATTGGTTTTGCGCCGGCAACCGGCATGCCTGTGCGCCGCGGCGGATTTTCCGGGGCCGGGCCTGCGTCCGGAAGGCAGCGCCGCCAATAAGGGCCGGAACTGCCGCAAAGAAGGGCAAAACGGCAAGGCTGAATGTACAGGCATGGCATGGCTGCCCGGCATTTACCACACTAAAAGTTTACAAATACTAACTAAGCGTATAAATAAGTTAAAAGTTTAGTAATAATAAACAGGCAGCATCTATCATTATACAGAAAAATATTTGCATGTCAATACATTGTGAATAGATTTTTTTATGAAGATGTGGTATGATAAACGTAATTCCATTTAGGCGGAGAAGATGAATGCATGAGGAGGAGAAATTATGGCTAAATACATGGCATATGTGGGGTCTTACTCTTATACCGGAAAAGCAAAGGGCATTACGGTTTATGATGTGGATGTGGAGAAAGGGAAATTCGAGAAGCGATGTGAGGTGGACGTAGATAATTCTTCTTATGTAATCGCGTCTAAAACCGGGGATACGCTATACTCTATAGCAGATGAGGGCGTGGTGGCTTTCCGTATTTTGGAGAACGGAAACCTTTCCCGCCTAAATAGCAGCAAAATCAATGGCATGAGGGGATGCCATTTGTCCACGGATGTAAATAACCGATATATTTTCGTATCCGGCTATCATGACGGCAAGGCGACGGTCCTGCGTCTAAGGAGGGACGGAGGGGTTGGGGAGATTGTGGACGGCGTGTTCCATAAAGGGCTGGGAAGCGTAGCAGAAAGGAATTTCCGCCCCCATGTGACATGTACCAGACGGACTCCAGACAATAAATATGTGATGACTGCCGATTCCGGCATGGACCAGGTACAAATTTACCGGTTCAGCGAAGAGGACGAACGGCTGATCCAGGTAGACGCCATCCGGTGCGAGAGGGAGTCGGCCCCCCGCCATTTCCGGTTCAGCAGGGATAACCGTTTTATTTATTTGATGTATGAACAAAAGAACGTGGTGGACGTTTTTACCTTGAAAAGCGGGGAAAAGGCCCCTGAGATTGAAAAAATCCAGACCATTTCCACTATGGGGCCCAAACACAAACAGATTGCGGCGGCCTGCTGCATGAGGTTTTCCGAAGACGAGCAGTATATGTACTGCGGCAACGCCGGGGATGAGACCGTGTCGATATTTAAACGGGATAAGGAAACCGGGATTCTGGAACTTTTGTGCAGCCTGCCTGTCAGCGGGGAATATCCCAAAGATATTGCCGTGTTCCCGGACAACCAGCATATTGCGGTGATGAACCATGAAAGCGGCAATATCACGTTTTTCAGGGTAGACTATGAAAAAGGCTTGCTGGTAATGTGTGCAAAGGAGATCAAATGCAACCAGCCTAACAGTTGCGTGATCGTGCGGGTGGCGCCATAATGGCAGGGTCGGTTTTCGGCACGATTTTTCGCATTACGACTTGGGGGGAATCCCATGGGAAGGCGGTGGGCGTTACCGTAGACGGATGCCCTGCAGGCATCCCCTTGGATGAAGGGCAGGTTCAGGCTTATTTGGACAGGAGGAAGCCGGGGCAAAGCCGGTTTGCCACTGCCCGCCGGGAAGGTGACCAGGTGGAATTGCTTTCCGGCGTTTTTGAGGGGAAGACGACCGGCACCCCCATCGCTATGATGGTACGCAACACGGATCCCCGTTCCCGGGATTATGAGCTTATTCGGGATGTGTACCGCCCGGGCCATGGGGATTATGGATTTGATGCCAAATATGGTTTTCGGGATTATCGGGGAGGCGGCCGGGCTTCTGCCCGGGAGACGGTAGGGCGGGTGGCAGCCGGGGCTGTAGCCTGCCGCTTCCTTGCCCAATATGGCGTGGAAATCCGCGCCTATACAAAAAGCATTGGGGATGTGGAAATTGACCCTGGCCGGTTTGACCTGGCCTGCCGGGATCAAAACCCCCTGTGCATGCCGGATCCGGTGGCAGCAGCAAAAGCGGCCGAGTATCTGAACCGTCTGATAAAGGAGCAGGATTCGGCCGGGGGTGTAGTGGAATGCATCATCGACGGTGTGCCGGCCGGGCTGGGCGAACCGGTTTTTGACAAGTTGGACGCATGCCTGGCCAAGGCAGTTATGTCGATCGGGGCGGTTAAGGGCTTTGAAGTGGGCGACGGTTTTGCCGCCGCAAGGAGCCGGGGTTCCGAGAACAATGACGGGTTTTATACCGGATCTGACGGTGTGGTCAGGAAAAAGACCAACCATTCCGGCGGTATTTTAGGAGGGATCAGCGACGGCGGCGCCATTGTTTTCCGGGCGGCTTTTAAGCCGACCCCTTCCATTGCCCGCCTGCAGCAGACCGTGAACCGCGCCGGCGAAAATGTGGATATAGCCATTAAGGGCCGCCATGACCCTGTCGTGGTGCCCAGGGCGGTGGTAGTTGTGGAGGCTATGGCTGCATTGACAGTGGCGGATTTGCTGTTGGCACACAGATGCGCCCGGGCAGCAGAAAGATAATGCCGAAAGCAGCCCGGTATCAAACAAGCCTTTGGCGAAAGGAGCTGGCCATTATGAAGATTGCAATGGGAAATGACCATTCTGCAGTACAGATGAAGAATACGATTAAGGCATATGTGGAGGCAAAAGGCTATCAGGTGATAGATTTTGGGACCGATTCGGCCGAGAGCTGCGATTACCCTATGTACGGTGAGAAAGTGGGGCGTGCCGTGGCTTTAGGGGAAGCGGATTACGGAATTGCCATCTGCGGCACCGGCATCGGTATCGGCATTGCCGCGGGAAAGGTAAAAGGGGTCCGTGTCTGTACTTGCAGCGAGCCTTACAGCGCCCGGCTGTCCCGTATGCATAACAATACCAATGTGCTTACGTTCGGGGCCCGGGTTATCGGCGAGGAAATGGCAAAAATGATCGTTGACCAGTGGCTGGATGAGAAGTATGAAGGGGGAAGGCATCAGAGGCGGGTGGATCAATTGGCACAGATTGAGTCCAGAAATTAAAACAATAAAATAAAACCGTGAAAGGGCCACGCCGTGTTCGTTTCGGGCACTTTCACGGTTCCTTACGGTTTGGGGTTACCTTTTTGCTAAGGGCCGTTTAAAGCAGGAAAATATGGTTTTCTTTACAAACCTTACGCATTTCTTCCGGCCAAAGGCTGGCCTGTACCTCACCCACATGGGCGCGGTTTAACAATAGCATGCACAGCCGGGACTGGCCGATGCCCCCGCCGATGGTATAGGGGAGCTGACCGGCCAGGAGCATTTTATGGTAAGGGAGGCTCCTGCGGTCATCGCAGCCTGCCTTGGACAATTGTTCGTCCAGGGCTTTTTCGTCCACCCGGATCCCCATGCTGGAAATTTCCAGGGCGCAGCCTAGCAGCTCATACCAGAATAATATATCGCCGTTGAGCTGCCAGTCGTCATAGTCCGGGGCGCGGCCGTCATGGGGGAGGCCGTTGGACAGTTTATCGCCAATCTTCATTAGAAATACGCAGCCATATTCTTTGGTAATCAGGTTTTCCCGTTCTTTTGGGGTTTTTTCAGGATAACGTTTTTCCAGTTCTTCCGAGGTAATGAAAGTAATGTGGTCGGGCAGGCGCTTGACTGCGTCTGGGTATTTATACCAGACTTCGTGCTCCATGTGTTTGATGATTTTGAAAATCATCTTTACGGTTTCTTCCAAAGTTTCCCTGCTGCGCTGCTCTTTGGTGATCACCTTTTCCCAATCCCATTGGTCCACATAACAGGAATGGAGGTTATCCAGGGTTTCGTCCCGGCGGATGGCGTTCATGTTGGTATAAAGGCCTTCCCCTGGCTTAAAATCGTATTCTTTTAATGCGATGCGTTTCCATTTGGCCAAGGATTGGACCACTTCAACGTTTTCTCCGGGTAGGCCGATGACGTCAAAGCCTACCGGGCGTTCTACGCCGTTGAGGTTGTCGTTGAGGCCGCTGGACTGTTGAACGAAAAGCGGGGCGGAGATCCGCTCTAAATGCATTTCGCGCCCAAATTCCTTTTGGAACGTGTCCCGGATATATTTGATCGCTTCCTGGGTTTCTCGGACCGTAAGGTGGGGGTCGTAATTTGGGGGTAGGATAAGTCCCATTGGTTTTTCCTCCTGAATCGTTGTAATCCGTTTTTCCTGCTTATCGTAACACTATTTTTGTGATTATACAACCAGAAATTTTTATGCAGGCTTTAAAAACGCCATAGCCTGCAAACCGATCAAGAGATTGCATAGCGGAAGGAGGGCGTTTATGGCGGGGGAGTTTTCCATACGGGACGGGGTGCTGGAATCTTATGGGGAGAAAAAGGAGTGGGCAGCGATACCCGAAGGGGTCCATACCATTGGGGAAGGGGCTTTTAAAGGATGCGTGTCACTGAAGAAAGTGGAGCTTCCCCATACCCTTTGCTATATCCTCCCCAATGCTTTTAAAGGGTGCCGGAAGCTGGAAGAGGTCCGGATCCCGGAGGGGGTGAAAATGGTGGGGGACTATGCGTTCCACCGTTGCCACGCCCTGAAGAAAATTGCGCTTCCCCCATCGGTAGAGGAGCTGGGGCATTGTGCCTTCCTCTATTGCGACGGTTTGGAGGAAGTGCGGATCCCAGGGGTAAAACGTTTGGGGAGGCAGGTGTTTTTGAATGATGTACGGCTGAAAAAGCTGGAAATATGCCAGGGGCTTTTTTTGGGCTGCATCTGCGACGTTTTTACCGGTTGTGGGAAGCTGGAGGAAATTTCTTTTGTCGGCGGCGAAACCTGTGTGTTTCCGAATGTGGTGGAAGCTGTGGCGGGTGGGGCCGTGCTGCCCCCGCTGGTAAAGGCGATTGCGGCGGATGTTTTACGGATGATGGAACTGGACGGAAGGCGGCTGGTCCGTTTCCTTACCAATTTAAAACATGTGGAGGTGCCGGAGGGGATTATTTCAATCGGTAAAAGCTGCTTTTTTGATAAAAGGGGCATCCTATCGGTTAAGCTTCCCCGCTCTTTGCAGGAAATCGAAAGCCGGGCTTTCCGCAATTGTATCAATTTGGAAACAGTTATGTTTTCGGGGGATCCACAAAGTATCCATGAAGATGCTTTTAAAAATTGTACCTCCCTGAGGCAGGTGCAGACCGCAGACGGTTTATGGCATGAGCTGTCTGGGATAGGGGGCGCCGCCCATGGCCATAAACCGAAACTGGTACGGCGGATCCATGGGCAGGTTTTAGGGAATTTCCGGATCAGTGGAAAGGTTTTGCTTAAATACTTGGGAGGGGAATCCCGGGTCGTTGTGCCGGAAGGGATAGAGGTTATCGCGGAAGAAGCCTTTGCAGGCAACGAGGCCATTGACCGGGTGATCCTGCCGGAAAGCCTTAAGAAGATCGGGGCCGGGGCATTCCGGGGATGCTTGCTTTTACAGGCCGCCCCGTTGCCGCAAAATTTAGAACAGGTGGGGGCCGGGGCATTTGAAAATTGCTTTAAGCTGATTCGGGCCATCCTGCCCCCGAAGGTGGCAGATATTGGGCCTGCTGCTTTTAAAAGGTGTAGCGTATTAAAAGAAGCGGTATTGGGGGAAAGCGTAAAAACCATTGGGGAACAGGCGTTTTATGGCTGTTTGTCCTTAAGGCAGGTAAATTTGCCGCAAAACATAAAAGCCATTGGAGCGATGGCTTTCTACCGGTGCAAAGCCCTGGAAGAAATCCATATTCCGGCCCAAACCGAGTGCGTGGGGGATTTGGCCTTTGCCCAGAGCGGGTTAAAAAAGGTTTGCCTGTCCGGCAGCGGGAGGCATTATGGGGCAGGCGTATTTTCCGGGTGCCTACGGCTGGAATCGGCAACGTTGGAGGAAGGGGTCCGCCACATAGGGGACAAGATGTTTTATGGGTGCAATGCCTTGGGGCAAATGACGTTGCCGGATTCCCTGGAGTCGGTGGGAAAATTTGTGGTGGAGAAAACTCCTTTTTTGGAAGGCCGGCGCCAGGGGCAGGGGGGCTTTGCGCCAGGATGCGTTTTTTGGGACGGGCGAGGGTTGGAAGGGGAAGTGTGGCTTCCCAGGGATCTGCGGATCTTGGCCGGGGGGGCTTTTTACGGAAATGAAAACGTTACGGGGATCCATTTGCCGGAAGGGCTTGAATGGGTAGGGCCGGCCGCTTTTAAAGGCTGCACCGCCCTGGAAAACGTGTTTTGGCCGGCATCGGTGGAAACCGTGGAAGAAGAGGTATTTGATGGCTGTGGGGCGCTGACGTCTGTGGAAACATCCGGAAAGTGGCGCCGGATTGGCCAACGGGCTTTTTATGGCTGCCGCCAGCTGCGCAGCCTTGGCCTGCAAGGGGTTAAACAGGTTGGGAAAGAGGCGTTTTGCGGCTGTAAAAGCCTGGAAATGGCATTTTTAGAACCTCCTTTGCATGGACTTTTGTGGTTTGGGGAGCGGGCAATGGAAGGCACCCCCATGTTACATGTGCAGGAAGAAGGGTGGGCCATAATAGCGGGCGTTTTGTTAGACGGAAGCGCTTGCCGGGGGGAAGTCCGGATCCCGGAAGGGGTGACTGCCATCGGACCGTTTGCTTTTGAAGGCAACCAGGCGATTACCAAACTGTCGCTCCCGGACAGCCTTTCCCGGATTGGGGAAGGGGCTTTTTGGGGATGTGGCTGTTTGGAAAACGTTTTGTTCCCGGAAAAAGAGGTGGTTTTGGAGGCCCGGGCGTTTGAGAAATGTATTTCATTAAAAGAAGTTTCCGTCTATTCCAGCCAGGTAGGGCAGGGGGCCTTCGCCTACTGCCTGGGGCTGGAAAGGGCAACGTTTTTTTGCCTCACTGCCTTGGCGCCGCGGACGTTTGAAGGCTGCCAGGCGTTGGCCCGGTGTGTGCTTTTCCAGGGGGAGAGGGTGGAAGCGGGATGTTTTTGCGGGTGTAAAAGCCTGCAAGATTTTTCTTTCCCCGACCTTCGCTACGTAGGGGAATATGCTTTCGAAAATTGCGACGGTTTGACCAAAGCAGAATTTACAGGCCCCATTACTTTATGCCCCCATGCCTTTCAAGACTGCGGCCGGTTAAAGGAAATCGTTTTAACCGGTGATTTGGGGGATGTTGACTTGCGGGAATATGCTTTTTCCGGGTGTACTGCATTGGAGGTTGTATGCCAGGAAGGGAGGGGATGGCGGTTCTCTTCTTACAGCGATGTTTTGTCGGAAGAAGTCCCGGAACTGGCGCGGATGTTTTTTTACAGCGCCATGAGCTGTTTCACTGTGGAAAAGGAGACGGACCTAAAGGGGTACAAAGGAAGCGGGCATATAGTGAGGATACCGCAAGGTATCTGCCGGATCGGGGCAGAAGTGTTCCAAAACCAGCTGATGCTGGAAGAAATTGAGTTCCCCCCCAGCCTTCAATATATCGGCCCCCGGGCTTTTCACGGGACAGCCTGGATGGAACGGCAAAGGCAGGTATCTCCTATGGTGGCGGTAAACCATATGTTGCTGGACGGCTCCGGGTGTGAAGGGCAGGTGGAAATCCCTGAAGATATTCGGATGGTCTGCGGCTGGGCCTTTGCCAACGGGCTGAAAATAGAAAAATTAAGCTTTCCCCCATCAAAGGTCCGGGTGGAGGAGCATGCGTTTCGAAATTGCATCCATTTAAAAGAAGCCGTCTTGCCGGATGGCTCCGTCGTGCGTATAGAAGGGGTGGGGGACCGGAAGAAAGGGCTGGCGCCCCTGGCAAAACAGATCGTTACGGAGGCTTTGAACTGCTGTAAAACCGACAGCAACGACGTACTTGTGGAATGTACCGGCAACATCCCCTGCCTTCGCTTGCCGAACGGCATTACGGCCATTGGCGAGGGGGCTTTTCAGGACAGCAATTTATTGACAGAAGTTATTTTTCCTTTGACGGTTGCCTCGGTGGAAAAAAAGGCTTTTGCCGGCTGTAAGTGGCTAAGGGCCGTCCGGCAGGCGCAAAGCATCCGGCGGGTCGGGCCTATGGCTTTTATGGGCTGCGGTTCTCTGGAACGGGTCGAATTGTCGGGGGCCCTTCAGGTGCTGGAGGCCAGGGCTTTTGAAAATTGCATTTCCCTGAAAGAAATACAAATCCCGGAAGGGGTTGAGGAGATCCCGGATAAGGCTTTTTACCGCTGCCATAGCCTGGGGCACGTGAGGCTCCCTTCTACGTTGAAACGGATCGGGAAAGAAGCGTTTGCCTTTTGCCGGAGTATGGAGAAGCCAGATCTGCCAGAGGGCGTGCTGGTGGAGGAAAGGGCTTTTGCCGGAATCAAAGCCGGATGAAGGCGCCTTTTTGGGAAGGGGGCAGCAGGCCGGTTTGGGCAGGGGCGCCAGGAAGGGGGCAAAAAATGCGGTACCGGACATTGGGCAATACCGGCATTGTGGTATCTGAGGTGGGTTTCGGCACCATCCCCATTTTAAAGGGAAGCGTCCCAGTGCTTCCGGATTATTATAATTTGGATGACGAAGAGGCGATTGCCGTAATGGGCCATGCTTTCCGCCTGGGATGCAACCTATTTGATACGGCCATTGTCCCGGAATATGGGGACGCCGAAATAAAGCTGGGGAAATTTGCCGGCCGTATAGGGAGGAAGCATATTATAATCTCAGATAAAGCCCGGTTTTATGGCGGGAATGAAATGTACCAGGCAGTCCGCTCTTCCTGTGAAAACCTGAATACTTATGTGGACCTGTATTTTGTGCATCAGGTAGGCCCGGAACAGGAAGAAGCCGTATTCCAAAAAGGCGGCGCCCTGGATGCGTTGGCGGAGTGGAAACAGCAGGGGGCCGTCCGCTTTGTTGGGGTTGCCTCTCATTATTATGATATTTTGCTGCGGGGGGCAAAAGATTCCCGGGTAGACGTGCTGCAAGGCAGCGGCAATTTGCTGGAACGGGGGATGCTGGAGCGGATAAAAGAAGAGCCTTTGTTCCGCCGGAAAGGTTTTTTGGCCAACAAAGTATACGGGGCGGGCCTGCTCCCTGCCCATTTCCCTGTGGGGGATTTGCTTGGGGCGGTGCTTTCTTACCCCGTATCCTGCGCGCTGGTTGGCATTGGGTCTACAAAGCAGGCAGATGCCTCTATGGCGGAAAGTGTTCCTTTGGCGATCCCTCCTTTTGAGGGGGTTTTAAGGAGGCTGGAAAAGGAATTTACCCCCATTGCCTGCGACCGCTGCCAACGATGCCGTTGCCCGAAGGGGACGGAAATCCATACGGTTTTCCGGCAATATCAATATTATTTTTTGGGGAAAGATTTCTGGGCCCTCAAAAAGCTGGGGCTAAATATGGAAAACAGCGCAAGGTGGTGCCGGGAATGTGTGGATATGCCTTGCCTTGCTTCCTGCCCAAGGAAGGTCAGGATCCCTGATGAAATGCAAAAGGTATGGGCGCTGGTGAAGACGCACAAACCGGGATTCACCGAATATCATACAGTATAACTAACTTATGCGAGGAATGTTCTATGTATGATGCTTTAGTTGCCCAGCAAACCAACAATTGCAGATTCTGCAACTTCAACCAATGGATGCCTGCGGGGGTGCGGGTGTTGAACGCCGCCGTCAATTACAACCCGTTTTCTGTCAGCATCGGCAATGTTACCGTGGCCAGCAGCCTGGACCAGGGGCAGATTACCCGCTATAATCAGATGAACCAAGGTTTTCAGACCGTTACCGTTATGGGCCCCAACGGCTATATTTATGTGCAGAAACAGGTTTACGTGGGGGATGGCATGACCACCATCGCTATTGTCAATTCTTCTACCGGGCTTGACCTGCTCCCCGTTTCTGACACGGCCTGCAGCACCAATGGGTTCAGTTCTTGCATCCGGGTGGCTAATCTAGCATACTACAGCGGCAACCTTAATGTGGAAATGGGGAATTTGATTTTCTCATCCGTGCCATTTTCGGAAGTGACGTCCTTTAGCCGCGTGTCTTCCGGCAATTATACCGTCCGCATAAGCAACCCGCAACGGCCTGGATATGTAGTCCTTTCTGTGCCGGTGAACCTGGCGGCCAACCGGATTTACACGCTTTATATAATGAATTGGAACCCGTCTGCGGATGCAATCCAGACGCTTCTGGTGGAAGACCGCAGAAATTAAAGGGGTAAGTATGGCTAAAAGAGGAAGCCGTTGACAAAAAGAGATGGGGATATTCATGATGATAAAGAAATTGCGTTTGGGGAAGCTGCTGCTGCCGTCGAATGTGCTTATGGCCCCTCTGGCAGGGTATACCTGTTACCCGTTTCGGATGCTTGCTTATGAAATGGGGGCGGGCTTATGCTTTACGGAGATGGTAAGCGCCAACGCGTTAAAGTACCGGGACAGGGCGACAAAGCGCCTGCTATTGACCACAAAGGAAGAACCGGTCAAAGCGGTTCAACTTTTGGGCAGTGTCCCTGCAATTATGGAACAGATGGCCTGCAGCGAGATGCTGAAACATTTTGACGTGATCGACATTAACATGGGCTGCCCAGTCCCCAATATTTTTAAAAGCGGCGAGGGGTGCGCCTTGATGACGGATCCGGCCAGGGCTTTTGCCATGATCCGGGGATGTAAAAAGAGCGGGAAAGTAGTGACGGTAAAATGCCGTACCGGAATCCGGGAGGAAGAAATGTTCGCTGCGGAATTTGCCCGCATGTGTGAGGCGGCAGGGGCAGACATGGTCACAATCCATGGGCGCAGCCGCAGCATGATGTACGACGGCACTCCCTATTACCAGGAAATCGAACAGGCGAAGGCGGCAGTTTCCATCCCCATTATTGCCAACGGAGGGATTTTTTCAGTAAAAGATGCAGAAGAAATGATGGAACGGACCGGGGCCGACGGGGTAATGGTTGCCCGGTACGCCTTGGAAAACCCTATGATATTCCAGGAGCTGACCGGCAGGGGGCAAAAGAAGCCTTTTTTGGAAATCCTGTCCGGCCAAATGGCCCTGGCCCGGCAACATTACGAAGAGGACTTTGTTATGGCATACATCCGGAAGCTGGCTTCCTACGGGATGAAAAAGCGAAAAGGGACAAAGCGGTATAAGGAAAGGCTATACCGCAGCGGAAGCCTGGAGGAACTTTGGGAGACGGTGGAGCTGATCTTCGGATAACCGGGCGGCTTTTAGGGCGTTTTGCGGAAAGCTAAATTTCCCGGCGCCCTATTCGATTGTAAAGCTACATCAGCCTGGCTTTCCTGCATAAGGCCACCATCTTCCGGCCAAAGGGCATTTCGGCAAGCTCTTCTTCCGTGACGGCTTTGAGGAAAATGATTAAAACCCCATAGGTTACCATGGCCAAGGGGACGCTGACGGCCATGGCAAGGGATATTGTTTTGGTTAAAGCGTAAACCCCGGTATATGCGCCCAGGGCGACGGCCCCCATAAGGACGGAGGCAAACAAGGGGAGGAAGAAAGTGGTCATGACTTCCTGGCGGTAGCGCAGTGCACGCCCGATGGAAATCCAGTTCAGGACGCAGACCACCAGGGCGAAGGTCACGTTTCCGGCTACCAGGCCATATACGTTCCAATCCCAATGCTTCAGCATTACATAAACCAAGCCAATATGGATGGCCAGGGAAATGGCGGAATGGGTGACCGATTGGCGCATGCGGTCAATGCTCTGCAACACGGCATTAGTTACGGTGGACAGGGAGAAAAAAACCACGGCCAAAGCGCCAATCCGCATTAGGTTGGCTGAAAGTTCGGAATCATCGTGGAAAATCATGTGCATAATAGGGGCGGCCAGTACCCCCATGCCTACGGCGCAGGGGATCGCGATAAGCATGTTAAACTTAATGGTGATCCGGATTTTATGATGCACTTCCGAGAGCTTGCGCTGGCTCCGGGAGTTGACAATACTGGGGATCATAGAGGCCCCCAGGGAGGAGGCGATGGCCACGGGGACGTTGGACAGCAGGCGGTATTCACCTCCATATACGCCCAAAAGAGACATCCGTTCTTTTTCTGTCAGGCCTTTTTCGCTCATAATCCAGCCGAAAAGGGCATTGTCCACCGTACCGCTGAGCTGATAAACAAACTGGCTTAAAATAATGGGGGTCAGCGTCAGGAACAATCCTGCGTATACGGCTGTCCAGGATTCCACAGGGATGGCCTGGGGCCTGCGCAGCATACGGGAGTGGGACTTCCGGTAAAGGTAAAGGAGGAACAGCAGGAAAAGGAAAGCAGCCACGGCACCGGACAGTGTGCCTAAAGTACCGCCGGCCGCCCCGTAAGACTCGGGGGTTTCACGTTGGGCAAACCACTTCATAAAGGTGTAGGAGGCGGCAATGCTGACTACGGCGTTGACCACCTGCTCAATAATCTGGGACAGGGAGGTTGGGATCATGTTGCCCAATCCCTGAAAATAACCGCGGATAACGCCCATGACAGAAAACACCAGGATGGTAGGGGCCATAACTTTCAGGGGCAAGGCGCTTCCCGGGCTGTGGAAAATCTGGGCGGTTATGGAGTCAGCCTCAAAAAACAGGAACAGCGCCATAAGGCTGCCAACGGTTAGGCCAAATATCATTCCGCTGCGGAATACGCGTTTCGCGTCCTGGTATTGTTTGCGGACCCGTTTGCCGGCAATCAGCTTGGATATGGCCAAGGGCAGGCTATAGGAGGAAAGGATCAGCCCGATATTGTAAATTTCGTAAGCAGTGTTATAATAACCAATGCCGGCTTTCCCCAAAGCCCGCGTCATGGGGATTTTATAAAGAAGCCCGATAAAGCGGACGATAATGCCGGCGGCAGCCAAAATACTGCCCTGAACCAGGAAACTTTTGGAGGAGGGGGCCTGGGGCATATGGGAGGGGTGGGGGGCGTTGGCAGCGGCCCTGTGCCTTGCCTGCCGAAAACCCGGGGGATGGTTTCTGTTCATATAGGTCTCCTAATGATAACTGCAAAGGAAGCAAAACCGTGATTCCTCATAGGTATGAGTATGGTAAATGCGGCGTTATCTATACTTGATTTTTAGAACCATCATATATGAAAAGGCCAAAAGCCGCAATAGGTTTATCTAAAAAATCGAAGAAATTCCTTGAGCTGGTGCATCTGTAAGTATATAATAACTAAAAACATAGGAGTAAACTTCCGGTAGGCCTGTTTTGGCAGGCCATACCCTGCGCGGGCCCTTTTGTCCACGCAGGGCGCTTCCAGTGCCGGTAAAATGATTTAGGAAAGGGGCATGGACATGAAAAATAAGATAAGAAAGGTTCTCGGGTGGCTGCTTTTGGCCTTGCTGGCAACAGGGACGGTAGCCGGATGCGGTATGGATCCGGCAGCTCCCATAGCCGTGCAGGAACAACAGGCAACGGGGACAAGCCAGGGCGATGTTTTCGGCCAGGCAGGAGAAAGCCAGGCAGGAAACCAGGAGGAAGGGGCCAAAACCGGCTACCTGCAGGAAGATGGCGCCACACCAGACCCGGAAACGGAAAGCGAAAAAGAAGAAAGCCTGGCAGAAGGCGGGACCAAGGACGGGGAGGCGGCATCTGAAAATGCCGGGGAAAGCCTGTCCAGCGGGGAAGGAGGAACCGGGGAAGGCATCCGGGAAGATGGCGCCTACACCGGCAAGGATCAAGTGGCCCTTTACCTTCATACTTATGGGCGCCTTCCCGGCAATTATATTACGAAAAAAGAGGCCCAGGGTTTGGGGTGGGACAATAAAAAGGGGAACCTGGATGAAGTGGCGCCAGGGAAAAGCATCGGCGGGAGCCGTTTTGGCAATTATGAAGGCCTTTTGCCGGAGAAGCCGGGCCGGAATTATTATGAGTGTGATTTAGGCTATGAAGGGGGCTACCGTGGGGCAAAGCGGCTAGTCTATTCCAATGACGGCCTGATCTTTTATACAGAAGACCATTATAAAACATTCGAACAGCTGTACTGATGCCAGGGGCATTTTGGATAGAAAGGATAAAGGATGCAGAATATAGTATTGGATTTTTGCATGGCTATGACGCCGGAAGGGATACAGGAATATCTGGCATCGGTTTTCCACTTTCCGGATTACTATGGAAAAAACCTGGATGCGTTCTATGATATGCTGACAGGGATGGGCGGGCAGGCCCGTATCCAGGTGCTGGAACCCCCATTGCCGCCACAGGATGCGGGCACCGCCCAATACCTCTGCCGTGTGAAGCAGGTTTTAAGGGATGCGGAATCAGAAAACCCCGGGATTTGCGTGGTTTTTACCCAAAGGGAGGATGGGGGAAGGGCCGCGGCGGGGGAAAACATTCTGGCGGAGGAAGGAAAAAGGGAAGGTAACGGTACATGAAGAAGAATTATCAGGCTACATGGATGCTGCATACAAAGAAGGCAGATTTCTTTCAGATAGCGGAACGTTTCCATATCAATCCGGTGACTGCCCGGCTGATCCGGAACCGGGATGTTGTGGGGGATGAGGCTATAGGGCGGTATCTTTATGGTACGTTGCAGGATCTGCATGACCCCCACAAGATGAAAGACATGGACCGGGCTACGGCCCTGCTGAAAGATAAAATCGGGCAGGGGCGGCGGATACGGGTTGTGGGGGACTATGACATTGACGGTATTTGTTCGACATACATTTTGCTTCAAGGGTTAAAACGGTGCGGCGCCAATGTGGACTATCAGATTCCGGAACGGGTCCGGGACGGCTATGGCATCAATGAATCCATAATACAAAAGGCTTACCAGGACGGAATAGACACGGTCGTAACCTGTGACAACGGGATCGCCGCGGCGGCGCAAATCCGTATGGCTAAAGGCTTGGGGTTGACGGTAATCGTAACGGACCACCATGAAGTGCCCCGGGGTGAGGATGGCGCTGAGCTCCCCCCGCCGGCGGATGCGGTGGTAAACCCCAAACAGGAATCCTGCAGCTATCCGTTCCCGGAGATCTGCGGGGGGGTGGTAGCTTATAAACTGGTGCAGGTATTGTACCAGGCTTTTCATATACCAAGGGAAGAATGGGAAGCCATGCTGGAGTTTGCCGCCATTGCTACGGTGGGGGACGTAATGAAGCTGCAGGATGAAAACCGGATCATTGTCCGGTGGGGGTTAAAGCACATGGAACATACCCAAAGCCTGGGCCTGCGCAAGCTGGTGGAAGCCTGTGGGATCGACGCAGGGGCCCTGACATCCTATCACATCGGATTTGTGGTTGGGCCTTGCCTCAATGCCAGCGGGAGGCTACAGACAGCAAAATTGGCGTTGGAACTCCTCCAGTGCCAGGAGGAAGAGGCGGCCGCCCGAATGGCAAAGGAATTGCGGGACTTAAACGAAGAGCGGAAAACCATGACTCAAAAAGGGGTGGAAGAAGCGCTCCGGCAGGTGGAGGAGCAGTATGGGGAAGATTCCGTATTGGTAATCTTTTTGCCGGATTGCCATGAGTCTGTGGCGGGGATTATTGCCGGGCGGGTACGGGAGGCATGGAACAGGCCCACTTTTGTACTGACCAGGGGGGAAGGGGGAGTAAAAGGTTCCGGCCGCTCCATTGAAGCGTACCATATGTACCAGGAAATGTGCAAAGTACAGGAACTGTTTACGAAGTTTGGCGGGCATCCCATGGCTGCCGGGTTTTCCATGGAAGAATGCCACGTGGAGGAATTCCGGCGGCGGCTAAACCAGCTGGCGCGGTTAAAACCGGAAGATTTTATCCCCAAAATCTGGATTGACGTGGCTATGCCCCTGGAATACATATCCGAAAGCCTGGTAGAGGAACTGAAGGCCCTGGAGCCTTTCGGGCAGGGGAACGAAAAGCCCCAGTTCGCCCAAAAGGGCCTGGGGATCCGGGAAGCAAGGGTGCTGGGGAAAAACAGGAACGCGGTAAAACTGACGCTGGCTGCCGCCAACGGGCAGCTTATGGAGGCCATGCTGTTTACGGAAGGCGACCGGTTTTTGGAAGAACTTGGGGGGCGCAAAGAGATGGATATTATTTATTATCCGGATATTAACGAATACCGGGGGAAACGTAAGGTTCAAGTGGTAGTCCGGGAATATAAACTACACTGACGCACCTGTATAAATCTTGACACGGGCCTTAATCCTGTAATATAATGTACCACATCAAACCACATTTATGGAAGAATACAGGAACGGTGTACTTTCGGAATGGAAACAGGAGGACAGTTATGGTAAATGAAATCATGGAATTGATCACAGGCTATGATCCGGAGGTGGGGAAGGCCATTGAGCAGGAGGCCGCCCGCCAGAGGCGCAACCTGGAGTTGATTGCCTCGGAGAATATCGTGTCTGAGCCGGTCATGATGGCTATGGGCACCGTGCTGACCAATAAATATGCGGAAGGGTATTCCGGAAAACGGTATTATGGCGGCTGCGA
This sequence comes from uncultured Lachnospiraceae bacterium, assembly GCA_910584845.1. Classification (GTDB taxonomy): domain Bacteria; phylum Bacillota; class Clostridia; order Lachnospirales; family Lachnospiraceae; genus Brotaphodocola. The sequence continues at coordinate 168,476 of CAJUDH010000001.1, read as the reverse complement.
ATATGTGGACGTGGTGGAGACCATAGCCATTGAACGGGCCAAAAAACTGTTTGGATGCGATTATGCCAACGTGCAGCCCCATTCCGGCGCCCAGGCTAATATGGCGGTGTTTTTGGCTATGTTAAAGCCGGGGGATACGGTTATGGGCATGAACTTAAACCATGGCGGCCATCTGACCCACGGAAGCCCGGTGAATTTTTCCGGCCTGTATTTTAACATAGTACCTTATGGCGTCAACGACGAGGGGTATATTGATTATGACGAGTTAGAGCGCATTGCTTTAGAAGCAAAGCCCAGGCTTATCGTGGCCGGGGCCAGCGCCTATGCGAGGGAGATTGACTTTAAACGGTTCCGGGAAGTAGCGGACAAAGTGGGCGCCTATTTGATGGTAGACATGGCCCATATTGCAGGCTTGGTGGCGGCGGGGGAGCACCCTAGCCCGATCCCGTATGCCCATGTAGTGACCACCACTACCCATAAAACTTTGCGGGGCCCCAGGGGCGGCATGATTTTAGCCAACCAGGAAGCGGCAGACCAATTTAATTTCAATAAGGCGATTTTCCCGGGTTCCCAGGGCGGCCCCCTCGAGCATGTAATTGCCGCCAAGGCCGTTTGTTTCGGGGAAGCCCTTAAGCCGGAATTTAAGGCATATCAGGCCCAGGTCAGGAAAAATGCCGCTGCTTTAGCCGAAGCGTTGACGGGGCAGGGTTTCCGGCTGCTTACTGGCGGCACGGACAACCACCTGATGCTGGTAGACTTGCGGGGCATGGAAGTGTCGGGCAAGGAGCTGCAGAACCGTTGCGACGAGGTTTACATTACGTTGAACAAAAATGCCGTGCCCAATGACCCCAGGAAGCCGTTTGTCACTTCCGGCGTGAGGGTCGGCACCCCGGCCGTTACATCCAGAGGCCTTGTGGAGGCAGATATGCCTAAAATTGCCGAGTGTATTTGGCTTGCGGCTACGGATTTTGAAAACAAGGCAGACTACATCCGCGCAGAAGTGACAAAGCTTTGCGACAAATATCCGATCTATTCTTAAGCGTTTAAGCGGTCCCCCAAGGAGCGGCAGTTCTTTGGGGGCTTTTTGCGGCTAAAACGGCTTCTTATATTATGATATGTTTGGATATAAATTTGAGGGGGTTTTTGACAAATATTGTAATTTTGCATAGCATTTTATTATTCTTTGTTGTATAATAGACAAGGTGTTTTTGCATGAAGTACAAATGTTTATGGGAGGAAGTAATGGAATACGCAATTGACCAGGAATATCTTCTGAAAACGATGGAAGAGTTTATCAACACCCCCAGCCCGGTAGGCTATTATGATGAAGTGAACCCGCTTCTGGTCCGGTATGCGGCAGCCTTGGGGTATGAGGTGGAGTTTGACAACAAGAAGACCGGCTACATCAAAATACCGGGAAAGGATGCGTCAAAAACGATTTGCGTTGGCGCCCATTTAGACACGCTGGGGCTGATGGTGCGCCGTATCGACAAGGACGGCATGATCCGCACCCGCAACTTGGGCGGGGTCAACTATAATACGGTGGAAGGGGAAACGGCAACCGTAGTGACCCGGGACGGCCGGAGGTACACCGGCCTTTTAGCCAGCCAATCCCATTCGGTCCATGTATTCGACGATGCCCGCACTTTGGAGCGCAATGAGAATACGATGATTTTCATTTTAGATGAGAAAGTTTCTTCCGAAGGGGACGTGCGTGCCCTGGGCATCCGCCATGGCGACGTGATCTGGCTGGAGCCCCATTTTACCGTTACGCCCAGCGGGTTTATCAAATCCCGCTTTATAGATAATAAGGCATGTGTGGCCTGTGCCTTGGCGGTGGTCAAATTTATGAAAGACAAAGGCCTGGCCCCGTCCTGCAATGTCTGGTTTGCCTTTCCCCATTATGAAGAGATTAACCATGGTGGGTCCTATGTGCCTGCAAAAGTCAGCCAGTATGTGGCTTTGGACATTGCCCTGGTTGGGCCGGATTACGACGGCAGGGAAGATAAGGTTTCCATTTGTGTGAAGGACAATTTTTCCCCTTATGACCGGGAACTGACCAGCCGGTTGATTGACGTGGCGGGGCGCATTGGGCTGGATTTTGCGGTGGATATTTTTTACCGGTATGGCACGGATGCTAACGCCGCCGTGCGGGCAGGCAATAACATCCAGGCGGCCGCTTTTGGCATGGGTACTTTTTCTTCCCACGGGATGGAACGGACCCATGTGGACGGGGTTATGGATACTGCCCGCCTTTTAGCCGCATTTCTGACAGAAGGGTAAGGGCAGAAGCAAAAGGTAAAAGCGGGGCAAAAAGCCATGGCCTTTGCGAAAAAACGGTTTAGATACAGGGAAAAGAGGCCTTGTGTTTAAATAAAACGCAGCTGGGGGATGCCGGCGCGTTAAATGGCAGGATAGATCAACCGGCGCGTTATGGGCAATACAGAAGGCAGCTGTAAAAAATACGTAAAAAAGGAGAGAAAATAAGTGAAAAAATTAGTGAGTGCATTGCTTGCAGGCGTTATGTGCGCGAGCCTGCTGACCGCCTGCGGCGGATCATCTTCCAACACCCCGGATGCCGGCGGCGCCGCTTCCAGCGGGGCCGGAACGGAAAGTTCCCAAGGGGGGAGTTCCATGATTCATATCGGCATTAAGGCCGATTTAACTTCCCTGGACCCCCATAATCATAACGATACCATATCTGCCTATGCCACCAGGCATATTTACAATAACCTGGTCAAGCTGACCCCGGATAATACGTTTGTGGGCAACTTGGCGGAAAGCTGGGAATTTAAAGATGACGTAACCGTGGAATTTACGCTGAAAGAAGGCATCAAGTTCCATAACGGGGAAACTTTGACGGCGGAAGATGTAAAGTTCTCCCTGGAGAGGCAAAAAGAGTCCCCCAAGGTCGGGCACCTGGTATCTATGATCGACAGTGTGGAGGTGGTGGATGACACCCACTTTATTATTCACATGAATACCCCGTCCAATGCGTTGATTTCTTCCCTGAACCATTCCGGATGCGCCATCTTCTGCAAATCTTATGTGGAAGGGCTGGATGCGGAAGGGAAGACTTTGGAAAGCGCCCCCATGGGATGCGGCCCATATAAGTTTGAGGACTGGACCCCGGGCGCATCGTTTACCTTGGTGAAATTTGACGATTATTTTGACCCGGAGACGGCTGCCAAAAACGACGGGCTGGTTTTTAAAGTGATTCCGGAAGAGTCTGCCAGGACCATTGCGCTGGAAACCGGGGAGCTGGATATGGTTATCGCCCTCAATACTACGGATGCGAACCGGATCCGTGACAATGCAGAGCTGGCCCTTGACGAGTGCGATTCCACCCATGTGGAATACCTGGCCCTGAACGTGCAAAAGGCGCCGCTGGACAATAAGCTGGTACGGCAGGCCTTGAATTATGCCATTAAAAAAGACGATATTGTTATTGCTGCTATCGACGGGGAAGGCGACCCGTTCCACAACTACATCGGAAAAGCAGCTATCGGCTATTATGATACGGCGGTAAATTATGAATACAATCCGCAGAAAGCAAAAGAACTGCTGGCTGAGGCCGGTTATGCAGACGGATTTACCATCAACTGCTATTTGGCTACGGAGATCCGGGCACGGATCGCGACTATAATCCAGGCCAATTTAGCCGAAATTGGCGTTACCATGAATATTGAGCAGATGGAATCTTCCACTTTTTATGAGAAGACCGGAAACGGTGAACATGACACTTGCCTGACCGGGTGGGTGGCCAACGCGGAGCCGGATAATACTTACCGCCCCCTGTTTTGGAGTGAAAATGTGGGCGCCGGCGGAAACCGCAGCTTTTATCAGAACCCGGATGTGGACGACTTGATTAACGACGCAGCGAAAAACACTGACCCGGCGGCAGTGCAAAAGGACTATGAGTCTATTTTGGCTACCGTGTCGGATGACGCCATCTGGGTGCCGCTGTTTACCAAGAAAGAACTGGTAGCCCGTAACAAAGACGTGCAGGGATTTACCATTTCCGCCATCGGCATGCATGACTTTTACGGTGTGCATTATTGATCCGCAACCCTTTATAAAAAGAACCTATTTCCCTATGCCCTGCCCGTTTTCCGGCGCAGGGCATAGGCAGTTACCATTATCAAAAAAGGAGTCTGAGATATGCATAAATACGTAATGAAACGTCTTCTGATGCTGATTCCTGTTATTTTGGGCGTATCTTTCCTGGTTTTCTTTATCATGTCGCTGGCCCCTGGGGACACGGCCCGGATGATCTTGGGTGACGACGCGCCCATCGAGGCAGTGGAAGCTCTGCGGGAGGAATTGGGGTTAAATGACCCGGTGATGGTCCGTTATGCCCATTATATGCTGGATTTGCTCCATGGGGATCTGGGAACTTCTTATAAATCAAGCCGTCCTGTGTTTAGTGAAATTGCAGCCCGTTTCCCTGCCACGTTCCGTTTGTCTTTTTGGGGGATGATGTTTGCCGTAGTGTTGTCTATCCCCATTGGGATCATATCGGCTACGCGGCAATATTCCATTGCGGACAGCGTTAGCATGGTGCTGGCTTTGCTGGGCGTGGCTACACCCAATTTCTGGCTGGGGCTGATGTTGATTATCGCCTTTTCCCTAAACTTGCGCTGGTTTCCGTCAGGGGGGGCGGAAGGGTGGAAATCCTTGGTCCTTCCTGTGATTACTTTGGGCACCGGCTGTATGGCCAACATTACCAGGACCACCCGCTCGTCCATGTTGGAGGTCATACGCCAGGACTATATCCGCACGGCCAAGGCCAAAGGCGTGAGCCATAGGAAGGTTATCAATAAACATGCCCTTAAAAATGCCCTGATACCTGTGGTTACGGTGATCGGCCTGCAGTTTGGCGCCCTTCTGGGCGGCGCGGTGCTGACGGAGGCGGTGTTTGCCTGGCCTGGCCTGGGGACTTACCTGGTCAACAGCATCAAAGCCAAGGACACGCCGGCGGTATTGGGATGCGTAATTATTTTTTCCATCTGTTTTAGTATCGTCAATCTGTGCGTGGACTTGCTGTATGCGTATATCGACCCACGCATTAAGTCCAAGTATAAATAGGAGGTGGCGGCATGAGTACGGAAAAAACAAAAAAGCGGAGTATGGCAGCAGAAATCTGGCAGCGCCTGCTGCGCAATAAAATGGCTATGCTGGGGCTTGCCATCCTGGCTATTTTGGCTTTGCTGGCAATTTTTGCCGATGTGATTGCCGATTATGATACAATGGTCGTAGCCCAGAACATACCAGAACGGCTTCAGGGGCCCAGCGCGGCCCATTGGTTTGGTACGGATGAATTCGGGCGCGATATTTTTGCCCGCATTATCCATGGCGGAAGGGTATCCCTGGTGGTAGGCCTGATCTCTGTGTCCGTGTCTTTGCTGGCCGGCGGTTCCCTCGGCGCTTTTGCCGGTTTCTATGGGGGCCGGGTGGACAATGTTATCATGAGGGTTATGGATATTTTTCTGGCGGTCCCCAGCATTTTGCTGGCCATTACCATTGTGGCCGCGCTGGGCACCAACCTGGTCAACGTTATGCTTGCCATTGGCGTGTCCGGCATCCCCACGTTTGCCCGTATTGTCCGGGCTGCGGTTATGGGCGTAAAAGACCAGGAATTTGTGGAGTCGGCCCGGGCCATTGGGGAAACCAACACGGCCATTATTTTCCGGGAGATTTTGCCTAACTGTATGGCGCCGATTATCGTACAGTCAACCTTATCTGTGGCAAGCGCTATTTTGTCTACGGCATCTTTGAGCTTCATCGGGCTAGGCGTCCAGCCGCCGGATCCGGAATGGGGGGCCATGTTGTCCAGCGGACGGAATTTCCTGCGTGACGCGATGCATATTACGCTGTTCCCCGGATTGGCGATCGTTGTTACTATCCTTGCCTTGAACCTGTTGGGCGACGGCCTCCGTGACGCCCTGGATCCAAGGCTGAAACAGTAGGAGGTACCCATGGCAGAAAAACAGTATTGTATTGATATTCAGGACCTTGCCGTAAAATTCACCACTATGGACGGCGTGGTACATGCGGTCAACGGTGTGGATTTGAAGATTGAAAAAGGGAAAACCCTGGGGCTGGTGGGGGAAACCGGCGCGGGGAAGACTACCACAGCCCTTTCTATTTTAAGGCTGATCCCCAACCCTCCGGGCGAGGTCACCGGGGGTTCCATTGTCCTGGAAGGGAAAAATGTGTTTGAATATACGGAGAAAGAGATGGAAAGCATCCGGGGCAAGCAGGTTTCCATGATCTTCCAGGACCCTATGACGTCTTTGAACCCGGTTATGACCGTCGGCGACCAGATTGCCGAGGTGATCCAGCTCCACGAAAAAGTGGACGCCAAAGGCGCCATGGAAAAAGCCCGGGAAATGTTGGAAATGGTGGGCATCCCCGGAAACCGGGCCGGCGAGTACCCCCATCAGTTTTCCGGCGGCATGAAACAGAGGGTAATTATCGCCATGGCCTTGGTATGCAACCCCCATTTGCTGATTGCCGACGAGCCTACCACGGCCCTGGATGTGACCATTCAGGCGCAAGTGCTGGATTTGATGCAAAAACTCCGGGAAAAATATGGCACGTCTATGCTGATGATTACCCATGACCTGGGGATTGTGGCGGAGGTTTGCGATGAGGTGAGTATCATGTATGCAGGGCGGATTGTGGAACATGGCACTTTGGAAGATATTTTCAACCATACTGGCCATCCCTACACAGAAGGGCTGTTTGGCTCCCTTCCCAATATCGAGAAGCGGACGGAAGAGTTAAAGCCCATCCCGGGGCTAATGCCAGACCCCACCAACCTGCCTGGCGGATGCCCTTTCCACCCCCGCTGTGTTTACTGCCAGGAAATCTGCAAAAGCAGGGTTCCGGCGCAGACGGCTTTAAGCGGTACCCACACGGTTTCCTGCCTCGCTTATGAGGAAGGCACCGGAGTAAGCCTGGGAGGTAAGCATTTATGAGCGAAGCGTTACTGGAAGTAAAAAACCTGACAAAATACTTTGAGACGCCTGCAGGTACCCTCCATGCGGTCGACGGGCTGACTTTCCGCCTGGAAAGGGGGAAAACCCTGGGCGTGGTAGGGGAATCCGGCTGTGGAAAGTCCACTACGGGACGCGCGATCCTGCGCCTTCACGAGCCTACCGGCGGCGAAGTGGTATTTGAGGGCAAAGATATTACCAAGATCCCCCAGAAAGAAATGATGAAACTACGTTCCGAGATGCAAATGATTTTTCAGGACCCATTTGCGTCTTTGAACCCAAGGAAGACCGTCAGTGAGATTATTGCCGAGCCTTTGCGGCTCCACAAAGTATATAAGAATAAAAAGGATCAAGATAAACGGGTTTTGGAGCTGATGGAGCTGGTGGGCTTGTCCGAACGGCTGGTCAATACCTATCCCCATGAGTTGGACGGCGGACGGCGGCAGCGGATCGGCATTGCCCGGGCCCTTGCCATGCAGCCCAAGTTTATTGTCTGCGACGAGCCGGTTTCAGCCCTGGATGTGTCCATCCAGGCACAAATTTTAAACCTGCTGAAAAAACTGCAGAAAGAATTTGGGCTGACCTACATGTTTATTACCCATGATTTGTCGGTGGTGAATTATTTTTCGGATGAGATTGTGGTGATGTATTTGGGCAAAGTTGTGGAACATGCCACATCGGAGGATTTATTTGCCCATCCCACCCATCCATACACAAAAGCTTTGCTCTCGGCGATTCCGATCCCCAGTTTAGGGGCCAGGAAAGAGCGCATTTTGCTGAAAGGGGAGATTACTTCCCCAATAAACCCCAAACCGGGATGCCGGTTTGCCCCTCGCTGTGAGTATGCGCAGCCTTGCTGTTTTGAGGAATCTCCGGAATTGAAGGAACAGGAACCGAACCATTTTGTATCCTGCCATTTCAGCAATAAATTTTAGACTTAGGCGCGTGTTTGAAATCTGCCTTTTGCCAGAGGCCTATTTCAGGCGTGCCATAAAATGGAGGCAAATATGGAGTATCAAATTGACGGGCAATTTACTTTAGACTGTTTCCGGGCGTTGGTCAATGCGCCGAGCCCGGTCAGCTATTATGTGGAAGTGAACCCAGTGGTGGAGCGTTTGGCCAAAACCCTGGGATACCCGGTAAGCTATGATAATAAACATACGGCGTATCTAACCTTGGAAGGGGAGGATAATTCCAAAACGGTTATGTTGGGGGCGCATCTGGACACCATTGGCATGATTGTCCGCCGCATTGACGACGACGGGATGATCCGGATCCGGCAGCTGGGCGGCATGAATTTTTACAGTGCGGAAGGGGAGACGGTGACAATACATACCCGGGAAGGCAAAGCTTATACCGGGCTTTTGGCCTGCCAGTCCCATTCCACCCATGTGTTTGACGACGCCCGTTCCCTGGCCAGGGACGAGATGAATATGATAATCAGCCTGGACGAGAAGGTCAGGAGCCGGGAGGATGTGCGGGCTTTGGGGATCCGCCACGGCGATATCGTGTCAATTGAGCCCCGGTTCCAGTATACGCCTACCGGTTATGTGAAATCCCGTTTTATTGACGATAAGGCAGGGGTGGCCTGCCTGCTTAATATGGTTAAGTATTTAACGGACCATCAGATGAAACCCAAGTACCGCACGGTCCTGGCGTTTCCCCATTATGAGGAGATTGGCCATGGCGGGGCCTATGTCCCCCCGGAGGTGTCGGAGTTTGTGGCCGTGGACATCGGGCTGATCGGGCCGGACTATGACGGGAACGAGTACGCGGTAAGCATTTGTGCCAAAGACAATTCCACCCCCTATGATTATGGGCTGACTACCCGGCTGATCCGCCAGGCAGAGAAGGCAGGGTGCGATTATGCAGTGGATATTTTCTACCGGTATGGCACCGATGCCAACGCTTCTTTAAAAGCAGGGGCCAACCTGAAAGCGGCCGCGGTGGGCATGGCCTGCTATTGTAGCCACGGGATGGAAAGGACCCATATACAAGGCCTGAATAATACGGTGAAATTGCTGCTGGCATATGTGCTGGACATTTAAACGGCGAAAGGCAAGGCGCCGGATGAGAAAGGCGAAGGCCCTGGGCAAATCTGCCCCGGAGCTTTCGCCTATATTATGTTATCCGGATTTCCGGAGGGCCTTGAGGCGGGCGGTATGGCTTTTGTATGAGGGCGCACTCCGGCATACGGTTATTCTGGAGGCAGGGCCTTTGAATGTATGTTTGTTTTGAGCTTTTTTAGTAAAAATTATTGTTGCCAGGAGGGCAGATGTTATGAAAAAAGGGTTTTTATTTGCAATTCTCCCCCTTATTGTATTAGCTACAGCCTGTGGAGGGGATAAGAAAACCAACATGGATATTACGGCTGCACCGGCAATCGGGGCAGATGAAGGCAATGGGGAGGCACAAGAATCCGGGGATCCGGCAGCGGGGCTGAAAGATGCAAAGGAGGTCGGGCCTTTATTGCCGCCGGCCACGTCTGCGCCCCCGGAGACGGCCGCGCCCCCGGTGGCAGCGATACCAGCAGGGGAAGGCGCATCCCAGGCAGAGAAGATCCAGCATATCCGGGACGTTTATGGGCGCACAGTGCAAAACCAGGACAGCTATAGGCAGTCCGGAGGGAAATATTACATGGCGGACGGCACATTGGCAAAGGCCGTAACTTCCAATGGCAACCCGGTATTGGATGAGGCCATGGAGAAGAACGGCTATTCTGCCTACGGGGTGGAATATTACTATGAGGATCAGCCGGGCGTGGATCCGTACCCCATTTTTATTTATGCAGTAATAGACAAAAAGGAATACCGTTATTATTTTTGCCGGGGGGAATTTATCCGCCGGGTAGGCCCGGAGGGAGGGGGGAATACCAACGACAGCCCCGAAATGAATTCGTTTATCCAGGCTCTGCGGGACGAGGGGGCGTCTTACCGCCAGGGAGCGCCTTTCTACGGGCCGGGGACGGCAACGCCACCGGCCGGGCAATTGTCCCATGCCGATAAAATTGCCTATATTCAAGGGGTGTATCAACGGATTGAACAGGATTTAAGCCCTTACAGAAGAGAGGGATACCACTATTACAACGATAATTATGCCCAAAGGATAATGGTTTCTACGAGGGAGCATATAGCGTTGGACAATGTGATGGAGAAGAACGGTTATACGGCCTACACCTTGACGTATTATTATGACCACAAAGGCTACAGTGAATATTTTGCCGGAAATCCGGTGCTGATCCACGGAACCATTGACGGAAAAGAGTATTGGTACTATTTTTATGGCGGGGAATTGATCCGCCGGGTGGGGCCGGAAGGCGGGGGCAATACCAATGATACGCCCACGTCCAACGCCTTTATCGAAGCTATTTATAATGAAGGGGCATATATGGAATATGCCCGTTGCGGGGCGTAAAAGCCGTTGCCCCCAATTGTTTTTATGGGTTTGCCGGGAAGCAAGGGCCTGCAAAAAATAACATTTTTATGAAGATAGTAGCATCTTTTCCAAGAAAATGGTATACTGTCTGCGTAGAAATCAGGGAAAAGGCTAAAATAAAGCAAATATAAGGCAGACAGGAGAACGATATGCAGGCGATTTTACTGGCAGGCGGGCTGGGCACCCGGCTTCGGAGCGTGGTTCAGGACCGCCCAAAGCCTATGGCCCTGGTGGAGGGGAAACCTTTTATGGGGTATCTGGTACGCCAGCTGGCCCGCCAAGGGATTACCCAGATTATTTTTGCCGTAGGTTACAAAGGGTCCATGGTGGAAGGGTATTTTGGGGACGGCAGCCGGTTTTTGGCGCCGGACGGACGGGCGCTGTCCATAAGCTATGCCTATGAGGAAGAGCTGTTGGGCACTGCCGGGGCTATCAAAAATGCCGGGGGGCTGGTGGACGGGGAAAGCTTTTTGGTGTTAAACGCAGACACTTTTTATTCATTGGATTACGGGCGGCTGACCCGGCTGATGGAAGGGCACGACCTGGAAATGGCACTGGTGCTGCGCCAGGTCCCTGACGTATCCCGATATGGCCAGGCTGTGCTGAAAGGCGGGATGCTGGCCAGTTTTAATGAAAAGGCGCCCGAGCCCCGGCCAGGTACCATAAACGGCGGCGTCTACTTGATGAAAAAGGAATTGTTGGAAGAGATCCCGCCGGGGAAAGTTTCTCTGGAAAATGAGATGATCCCTTTATGGCTGCGCCAGGGGCGGCGGCTGGGGGGGCTGGTCAACGACGGGTATTTTATTGATATTGGGGTGCCAAAAGACTATTTCCGGTTCGGGGAAGATGTGAAGAGGGGGATTGTGTTATGGTAATCAGAGGAAGGGCGCCGCTGCGCATCAGCTTTGGCGGCGGGGGGACGGACGTAGCGCCGTTTTGCGTGGAGCAGGGCGGGGCGATTATCGGCAGTACGATTAATAAATATGCTTATTGTTCCATTGTGCCCCGGGGGGATGACCAAATTATCGTCCATTCCTTAGATTTTGATATGACAGTGAAATATAATGCTAAGGAAAATTATGTCTATGACGGAAGGCTGGACCTGGTGACGGCGGCGCTAAAGGCCATGGGGATTGACCAGGGCTGCGAAGTGTATTTGCAGTGTGACGCCCCTCCCGGTTCCGGATTGGGGACCTCGTCTACCGTGATGGTGGCCCTCCTCGTGGCTATGGCCCGGTGGAAAGGCGTAGATATGGACGCTTACCGGCTGGCAGACCTGGCTTATCATGTGGAGCGGGAGGATTTGAAAATCGAAGGCGGCTATCAGGATCAATATGCGGCCTCTTTCGGCGGATTTAATTTTATTGAGTTCCATGGCCGCAATAACGTGGTGGTAAACCCCCTGCGTATTAAAAAGGAAATTATCCATGAACTGCAATATAATTTGTTGTTGTGCTATACGGGAAATATTCATGTTTCTGCGAATATTATTAAAGACCAGGTAAAAAATTATGAGAAAAAAGATGCTTTTGACGCTATGTGCGAAGTGAAGGCCTTGGCTTACGCCATGAAGGACGAGCTGCTAAAGGGGAATTTGCACAGCTTTGGAAAGCTGCTGGATTATGGCTGGCAAAGTAAGAAGCGTATGAGCAGCAAGATAACCAATAGCCAGATCGACCAGCTTTATGAGGAAGCAATAAAAGCAGGGGCCCTGGGAGGCAAACTTTTGGGGGCCGGCGGCGGCGGGTACCTGCTGATGTACTGCCCGTATAACGTAAAACACAAAGTCGCCCAACGGATGGAACAGGCCGGTGGCCAACTTGCCGATTGGAATTTTGAGCTGAGGGGGGCACAGGCGTGGGTTGCCGATGAAAACCGCTGGGGGTATGGGCAGGTAAACGTGCAGATGCCAAACGGGGAGTACCACTTCCCGTTGTAGTGCCGTAGATAGCGGTGCGGATCATGGCAGGGGCCGCAAAAGGCCGGGGAGGGCCGGGAATGGAACGGGTGATATTTTTGGATCGGGACGGTACTTTGAATGAGGAAGTGAATTACCTGTACCGGAAAGAGGATTTGCGGATATTGGAAGGGGTGCCGGGGGCCATCCGCAAGTTAAAGGCCCGGGGTTTTAAAATCGTGGTGGTGACCAATCAGGCCGGGGTGGCCCGGGGATATTATAAAGAAGAAGATGTTAAGAAACTCCATTCTTATATGAACGAGCTGCTTGCAGCATCCCAAGGGGCGATTGACCATTTCTTTTATTGCCCCCACCACCCGTACCATGGCATAGGGGCCTATAAATGCCGTTGCCATTGCCGGAAGCCGGAAACCGGCCTGCTGGAAATGGCGGAACAGTACTATAACGTGGATAAGGAAAGGTCCTGGATGGTCGGCGACAAATGGACGGATATACAGGCCGGAATCCGATACGGCGTGCGTACTGCCTTGGTAGGCACCGGATATGGGGCCGAAGTGCACCGGGAACAGATGTTGCCTATGGAAGGGCATAGAAAGGAAGGGGGGCTGCCTTATGATATTTACGCAGAGACATTTGCTGACGCCGCCCGAGAGATACTTAGACGGGATACCACGGATCAGGGGGCAGGAAAACCCTAAGGAGGGGATCAATATGTGGACAGAAGTGCAAGAAACGATTTTACAGGAACTGATCGGGCGCTATCCGGGCCTTAGCGTAGTCCAAGAGCCGGTCCGGAAGGCATATGGGCTATTGGAAGCGTGCTATGCCCGTGGAGGCAAACTGCTGGTTGCCGGCAACGGCGGCAGCTGTGCGGATGCGGAACATATTGTAGGTGAATTGATGAAAGGGTTTAAAAAAGACAGGAAGCTTCCCGAAGGGCTTCAGGGGCGGCTGCGGGAGGAAGACCCGGAAAATGGGGAAAAGCTGGCTGTGGGGCTGCAGGGGAGCTTGCAGGCGATTGCGCTAAACGGCCATCCGGGCCTGTCTACGGCTTTTGCCAACGATGTGGACGGAGATATGGTATATGCCCAACAGGTTTGCGGCTATGGGCAGGAAGGGGACGTGTTCCTGGGGATTTCTACTTCCGGGAATGCCAAGAATGTGGATTATGCGGTGACTGTGGCAAAAGCCAAAGGGATGCGGGTGATCGGGTTGGCAGGAAAAGACGGCGGGAGGCTGGGGCAGCGGGCAGATGTTGCTATTGTGGTACCGGAGACGGAAACTTTTAAGGTGCAGGAATTGCATCTGCCGGTGTACCATGCTTTGTGTTTGCTGCTGGAGGAGCGCTTTTTTTCCTAAACCCGTTTAAAGGCGCCGGCCTTAATTTTAACCAGGAGGAAGAAGGATGGCCACCCATACTTTTGCAATTTGCGCTTATCAGGATTCGCCTTATCTGGAATCTTGTATCCGTTCATTAAAACGGCAGACAATTCCGGCAAAGATTATCCTGTGTACCTCCACGCCCAGCCCGTTCCTTAGGGGGCTATCGGAAAAGTATCAGGTCCCCCTCTATATCCGGGAGGGGAAAAGCGATATTCAGGCAGATTGGAATTTTGCTTTTGAGATGGCAAAGGGCCGCTTGGTTACCATTGCCCATCAGGATGACTGCTACCATCGGGAATATGCCAGGCATGTGCAGGAGTGCTGGGAGAAATATCCGGATACTATGGTGTTTACCACCAGCTGCGTTATCATTAAAAACGGCAGGGTTCAAAGGCCTGGGACGGTGGAGGGGGTTAAATGCCTGCTCCGTTTACCGTTGCGCCTGCATTGCCTGGCCGGCTTTACCTGGATCAAACGTGGGGCGCTGGCCTGGGGCAATCCGGTCGTCTGCCCTTCCTGCACCTATGACCGGGAGGCTGTGGGTACCCCCTTATTCCAATCCCCTTTTAAATTTGTGCTGGATTGGGATACGCTTTGGAGGCTGGCCGCTAAACCGGGACGGTTTATTTGTGTGGAAAAGCCGTTGATTGGCTACCGGATCCATCAGGGGGCCACCACCAAAGCCTTTATTGACAACCACGGCCGTTATGAAGAAGAGGTTGCCATGTACCGGAAAATATGGCCCGGCTGGATGGCCAGATGCCTTATGGCGTTTTACCAAAAAGCTTATGGGGCATATGGCGATTGCCAGAGGCCTTGCACGGAAAAAGGTAAAACGCATACCAAAGAAAGGCATGGTTTGGAAGCACGCGCGTATAGGAGGAAAAAATGAATGAAAGAGAACAGCCCGCACCTGGAATTTGGGAGGCAAGGGATGCCCGGTTTTTGCGGCATTGGAAACAGGCAGGGCGTTTAAAGGGCGATTTGCTGGTGCTTTTTTTGCTTATGGGTTTTGCCTTTTGGATTAACCGGGGGGTAGAAATCAAAGGCCTTTATATGGATGACTTGTATCTCTGGTCTTGCTACGGCGAACAGTCTTTTCTGGAGTATGTGTTTCCGGTGGGGAGTACCCGGTTCCGGTTTTTATTTTATTTGGCGGCTTGGCTTGAGCTGGGGATTATCGGTATCCATGTGCAGTGGATCGTGCCGATAAATATATTGCTGAATGCCGGCATTGCCTATACGCTGTACCGGATGGCCAGGCATTACAGCCGCTCGGCTTATGTGGGGGCTTTGTGCGGCCTGGCTTTTTTGGCTTCCCGCATGTCTTATTACCAGATCGGCCAGCTTTATGGGCTGATGGAGACTATGGCGTTGTGGATGGCCTTAGGGATATTAGGCCTGCTGGGCGAGTTTTTGAATGACCAGGAAAAGCGGGGGCGCCGGTTTTATTGGCTGGCTTGTGGGCTATACTTTGGCATTTGTTTTGTCCATGAGCGCTATATGGTGCTGCTGCCTTTGTTTTTCCTGGTGCTGCTGTGCAGGAGGGTCAAAAACCCTCGGCTGTGGGCGGCGCCGGCGGGGGCATTTGCCCTAGTCCAGGCGGTCCGTTTTGTTTTTATCGGCAGTGTGATGCCTGCGGGGACGGGGCATACCCAGGTTGCTGAGACTTTTACCTTGGGGGAGGCGGTGAAATATGCCGCCAGCCAAGTGGCTTATGTATTTGGCATTAACGCCGGGCCAGAGCATTTAAACGGGGAAAACTTCCGTCAGGCCCCGTTGTGGGTGATGATCTGTATTGCGGCGGCAGATTTGGCTTTGTTGGCGCTGGTGCTGTCGTTCCTTATAAAGCTGGTGAAGGAGTGGAAACATTGTGGCGGATATCTGTGCACCAGCTTGTTGTTTTTAGGGTTTTTGGCCGGCTGTATTGCCTGTTCCAGCGTAACGGTTCGGGTGGAAATGCGTTGGGTTTATGTGTCTTATGCAGGGGCGCTGTTGTACCTTTCCTGGCTGTATGGGGCATTGACCGATAAGATGGTGGAAAGGGGGCGGTGGATGCACGCACTGTCCTACCTAGCCACGTTGACCTTTTATGTGGCCCTTATGTTCCCGGTGGAACTTTATTACCGGGGCCAATACCCAAATCTTTATTTTTGGCCAAACCAGCATCGGTACAATTCCCTGGCAGAAGAAACTTACGGCACTTATGGGGATGATATTTTCGGCCGCAAGATTTACATTATAGGCAATGAGTATAAAATGAGTGATTTTACAGCAGAAACATTCTTTAAAGTGTTTGACAAAAAGAGGAAGGCAGAAGGGACGAAAGTAGTCCATGTAGGCGATATCCGCCAGATAGGCCTGGTAACGGATGATATGCTTGTTTTGCAGGAAGATCCGGAACATGAGCAATTTTTGGATGTTACCCGGGCCGTGCGGATGTTGAAATGTAAAGGGGCCTATGGCTATTATGAAGACGGATGGATGGACGAACAAGCCAAAGTGCAGGTGATGGCGGGGGAAAGCGGCATCATAGGCATGGATTTTTACTATCCGGGAGAGGTGGGAAAGGACCAGTGGCTGACGGTGTATGTGGACGGGGAGCCTTATATTTACCTGGAGATGGAACAGAACCAGATGAAGACGGATATACAGGTAGAACCATATAAGACGGTCATCCTGGAATTTCAAACGAATTTTTATGTCCCGGATGCCAGGGAACAAAGAGGGAAAGACCGGCTGGCGTTGCTGTTGACTTTGACGGCGGATTGACATGCATTTCTAAGTGGATACAGCCCCGCAATTTCCCCTGCACCTGTTTTAAGGCTGATTTTCTGCCATATGTATCGGAACGAAAGCAACGCCGGCCCCGCTACCCATCATACATCTGCGGATCTGTGAATGACGAAAACTATCCCGCAAAATCGGGCGAAAAGAGGCTTTAGGGCATTTCCGGAAAGGGGTAAAGGCTGCCGCCGGGCGGTAAAAATGGAAGGGGACAAGATGAAGCAAAAAAGGTTGACCTATTACGGGCTGCCGCTGTTAGGCACGATATTGTGCCTCTGGTATATCAAAGAGGCGACTTATGATGTGGTGTACTCGGATTATATCCGTATTGTCAACACCTATCTTCCGGACGTGTGGAAGCCGGAAAATTTTTTCCGCCCGGATGTGCTCACCCGGATTCCTGTTTATTATCTGGTGCGTATCATTAACGTATATTTTTTCCATTACAGCACAACGTTTGAGATGGCTTTCGGAGTGCTGGGCTTAGGCCTTTCCGGCTTGGCGTTGGCCCGATATTGCGCCGGGAAGCAAGTGGGGCTGGTTTGGTATGGCTTTTTAATGTTTCTCCTGTTTGGCTTGGATAAATGGGAGATGATGGCCAACGGCACCGGCTGTGTCCACTTTTTGGCTTTTGCCTGCTTTTATTACCACTATGTGGTATTTGACCGGGTGCTTTACGGGGATGAGAAGCGGTTTGACCGGATACTTTTGCTGGTTTTGCCGCCGGTGACGACTTTGGCCATAGCGGGGCCTTACTGTGCAGTGTATTCCGTAGTGATGGCGTTGTCCTATGGTTTTGCCTGGGTAAAAAGCTGCAAAGAAAGCAGGGGCGGGATAAAACCGAAGATGGATTGGCAGTTTTGCCTGGCAGGGCTGGCCATGGTGGCGGTTCCGTTTCTGCTTTACATGTGGAGCAACTCTTATGCCTTGGAAGACCATGACGGGGCTGTGGCCATAGGCTTGTTTGAGGCATTGGCGAAGCAGCCCCTATTTTTCCCGGGGTTTTTGTTAAAATCCCTGGCATCCATGGTGGTTGGCGGGGAAACCATTTCCCATTGGATGGAAGGGGGAGTGCTTACGGACGGAGGGGTTTACCTGATGGGGGCGCTGGTGGCCGGCGCATATGGGCTGGCGTTATACCTGAATTGGCGCTTTTGCCTGTACCAGAAGACGCTGCTTCCCATCATGCTTGTGTTTGCCGGTATGGGTAACCATGGGATTGTGTTGATTTCCCGGTATATTTTCCTGCGGGAAGGGTATGGTATGAGCTCCCGGTACGCCCTTCAGTACCAAGCGGGGATTTTAGGCATCGTGCTGACTTTCGCACTGGTATGGAAGGGCATGAAAGAAGGGGCGGGCCGGATCCGGGGGTTGGCTATGGCTTGCTGTGTAGTTTTGCTGGCCGGTCACGGATATACCGATTATGAGGAAATCAAGAAAGCGCCTTACCGGGAGGCATATGGGGAACGGATCGCCCAAGTGGCCCTTTGCTATGAGGACCTGGATGACGATGCCTTAAGGGAGGCTTTTGATTACCGGAAAGGGCGGGAAGAAAGCGGAAAAGCTGTCCGCCGCGCCCTACAGACCCTTAAGGATAATGGGCTGAATGTGTTTGGCAGGTAGGCGGATGTTTAGGGGCGTTTTTGGTATGCCCCCTGAAATGGAGGATAAAATGAAAGTAGTGATTCTGGCTGGCGGCCTGGGGACGAGGATCAGTGAAGAAAGCCATTTAAAACCAAAGCCCATGATTGAAATTGGCGGCAGGCCCATTTTGTGGCACATCATGAAATATTATTCGGAGTTTGGCTTTCATGATTTTGTCATCTGCCTGGGTTATAAACAATATGTGGTAAAAGAATTTTTTGCCGACTATTTTTTGCATATGTCGGATGTGACTTTTGACCTGGCCCAGAATCAGATGGAGGTGCATACCAATTATTCGGAGCCTTGGAAGGTGACGCTGGTGGATACAGGCCTGCATACTATGACCGGCGGGCGGGTGAAACGGATCCAGCCTTATATCGGGGACGAAACATTTATGTTGACTTATGGGGACGCAGTCTGTACCGTAGATTTGGATGCGCTGGTAAAATTCCATAAAAGCCATGGAAGGACAGCCACCATCACCACGGTAAACATCGGGCAGCAAAAGGGCGTGATGGAAATTGGAAACGATAATGTGGTACGTTCTTTCCGGGAAAAATCGGATACGGACGGTGCAATGATCAACGGGGGGTTTATGGTAATGAACCCGGATATTTTTGGCTACCTTATTGATGATGCCACAGTATTTGAGAAAGGCCCTATGGAGAGGCTGGTGGCAGAAGGGCAGCTGATGTCTTTTTTCCATGGCGGGTTTTGGCAATGCATGGACACCCAGCGGGAGATGCAGAAGCTGGAAGGGCTTTGGCAGTCAGGGGAAGCGCCTTGGAAAATTTGGAAATAGGAGCAAAGCATGTATAATTTAGAGGAATGTAAGCGGTTTTATAGAGGGAAGAGGGTACTGGTAACCGGGCATACGGGGTTTAAGGGGAGTTGGCTGTGCAGGATCTTGTCCATGGCCGGCGCTTCTGTGTACGGATATTCTTTGGAGCCGCCGACAGACCCGGCGCTATACCGGATTGCAGGCCTGGACAGAGCTATGGATCCGGAAACCGGGGACATTCGGGACTTGGGGCATCTGGAACATGTTTTTACAAAAGTAAAGCCGGAAATCGTGGTCCATTTAGCAGCCCAGCCCATTGTGAGAGACTCTTATGTGAACCCGGCCTACACTTATGAGACCAATGTAATGGGCACAGTAAACCTGTTAGAATGTGTCCGCCGGTTTTCCTGCGTCCGGTCCGTGCTGAATGTGACCACAGATAAGGTATATGAAAACCGGGAGTGGGAATATGGCTATCGGGAAACGGACCCCTTGGACGGCTATGACCCTTATTCCAACAGCAAATCCTGTTCGGAGCTGGTCACCCACAGCTATCAAAAATCCTTTTTTTCGGACGGGCGTTGCGCGATTTCCACAGCCCGTGCCGGAAACGTCATCGGAGGAGGGGATTTTGCCAATGACCGGATTATTCCGGACTGTGTGCGCGCCATGGCGGCAGGAAAGGAAATCGTGGTGCGGAACCCCTATTCTGTGCGCCCTTTTCAACATGTGCTGGAACCGTTGTTCGTTTATTTGGAGATTGCGCAGCGCCAGTATGAAGACTTGACGTTTCAGGGATATTACAATGTAGGGCCGGACGACGCGGACTGTGTGACGGCCGGGGAGCTGGCAGATATGTTCTGCCGGCTGTGGGGGGAGGGGGCCTGCTGGGTCAACCGCCATGATGGCGGGCCCCATGAAGCCAACTGTCTGAAGCTGGACTGTTCCCGGCTGAAAAAGGTTTTCGGCTGGCGCCCCAGATGGAATATCCGTACAGCCTTGGAGAAGACGGTAGAATGGTCCAAGGCTTATCTGGACGGACAGGACGTGTGTGGGGTGATGGACAGGCAGATAGAAGAATATTGATATGGAGGAGATGAAAGCTATGGAGAAAACACAACAGCAGGCCCGGCAGGAAATTTTGGACTTGGTGGAGGGGTACTGCCAGGCTTACCATATAAAGAATAAAAAGCCATATGAGCCCGGGGACCGGATCCCTTATGCGTCGAGGGTGTACGATGCGCAGGAGATGAAAAACCTGGTGGACAGCGCGTTGGAATTTTGGCTGACTTCTGGCCGTTATACGGCACAGTTTGAACAAAAGCTGGCAGAATACTTGGGCGTGCGGTACTGTTCTTTGGTAAATTCCGGTTCCTCAGCCAATTTAAATGCATTTATGGCGCTGACTTCTCCTTTGCTGGGGGAAAGGCAAATTGGCCGGGGGGATGAGGTGATCACGGTAGCTGCCGGTTTCCCTACCACGGTGGCGCCTATGATCCAGTATGGGGCCGTGCCCGTATTTGTGGATGTGGCCATACCTCAATATAACGTGGATGTAGGCCAGCTGGAAGAGGCCCTTTCCCCTAAGACCAAGGCAGTGATGTTGGCCCATACCTTGGGCAACCCGTTTGACCTAAAGGCAGTAAAAGGGTTTTGTGACCGCCACGGGCTTTGGCTGATTGAAGATAATTGCGACGCTTTAGGCAGCCGGTACCTGTGGGATGGGCAAGAACGGCTTACCGGCACCATCGGGGATATTGGCACATCCAGTTTTTATCCGCCCCACCACATGACTATGGGAGAAGGGGGGGCAGTGTACACCGACAACCCTCTGCTGCATAAGATCATCCGTTCTTTCCGGGACTGGGGCCGGGACTGTTCTTGCCCTTCGGGCAAAGACGATACTTGCGGCCATCGGTTTGACCGCCAGTATGGGGAGCTGCCGCCGGGGTATGACCACAAATATGTATATTCCCATTTCGGCTATAATTTAAAGGCGACCGATATGCAGGCGGCCATCGGTTGTGCCCAGCTGGATAAATTCCCGGGCTTTGTGGAACGTAGGCGGCATAATTTTGACCGGCTGCGGGCGGCTCTGGAAGACCTTGCAGGCCGGTTGATCTTGCCGGAGCCCTGCCCCAATTCCCGGCCCAGCTGGTTTGGTTTTCTGATTACCTGCAAAGAAGGGGTAGAACGCAATAAAGTGGTACGGTATATAGAAGGCAAGGGGGTGCAGACCCGTATGCTCTTTGCCGGAAACCTTACCCGCCATCCTTGTTTTGACCAGATGCGCGGCCAGGGGGGCTATCGGGTAGTGGGGGATTTACATGTGGCAGACCGGATTATGAGGGATACCTTTTGGGTAGGGGTGTATCCGGGGATGACGGATGAGATGGTAGATTATATGGCACAGGCTATCCACGAGGCGCTGTAGTTATATAAGGGGGATGATTTTATGGAATATGGCCTGGAAAAAGCCCATGAAGTGAATTTGAAGATTTTGAAAGAAGTTGACCGGATTTGCCGTAAATATAAAATCCAATATCTGCTGGATTCCGGGACTTTGCTTGGCGCTGTCCGCCATCAGGGGTTTATCCCCTGGGATGACGACGCCGACGTGGCCTTTACCAGAAAGAATTATGAAGCTTTCCTCAAAGTGGCCAAGCGGGAACTTCCGGATTCCATGGAGCTTATTATGCCCCAGGAATTTCAGGGGGGGCGTGGGTTTTATGATTTTACCGCACGGATTATTTACAAAAACAGCCGTGTCCATAAAAATTCGCCTAAAATGCGTTTTTATGGAGGTAAGTTAAACCATCTGTGGGTGGATTTGTTTACCATAGACGTGTTGCCGGAAAACAAAATATCTGCCGCTGCGACTTTGCTGCTCCATAAAACCATCTATGGCATGGCTATGGGCCACCGTTACAGCCTGGATTTCCACGGGTACAGCCGGTTCCACAAGCTGGCGGTGGGCGGCTTGTCTGTTGTGGGGCGCTTTGTCCCTATGAAGGTATTGTTTGCCTTACAAAGGGCAGTGGCGTTAAAAGATCGGAAACGCCCCAGCAACCTGCGTTATTACAGCAATTATCAGCCGGATTTTTTGCAGGTGACGTTGCAGCGGGATTGGTGTGAACGGGTGAAAGACCTGGCTTTTTGTGATACCAAGCTAATGGCCCCGGGCAATTGGCATGAGGTACTGACCCAGATTTACGGAGATTATATGACGTTGCCTCCAAAAGAGAAGCGGGTGCCCTCCCATTCCAGCATAGAAATCCGGGTGTAACAGGGCAAGGAGAAGACAATGAAAAAATTATCCGTGGTAGTCTCCGTGTATAACGAAGAACTGGCGTTGCCTATGTTTTACCGGTCCGTCAAGCCTGTTTTGGAGGGGCTTTCCTGGGATTACGAACTTCTGTTTGTCAACGACGGGAGCATAGACGGAAGCCTGGAAGTTTTGCGGCAGCTGCTGCTTCTGGACAGCAAAGTGAAGCTGGTGGGGTTTTCCCGCAATTTTGGCCATGAGGCGGCCATGATCGCCGGGATCGACTATGCGGCGGGGGATGCTATTGTTTGCATGGACGCAGATTTACAGCACCCGCCGGAATGCCTGCCCAAGATCGTGGAAAAGCTGGAGCAGGGTTACGGGGTCATCAATATGGTGCGCACCCGCAACCAATCCGCCGGCATTATAAAAAACATTACGTCTTTGGCGTTTTATCAATTGATTAACACATTGTCAGATGTAAAGTTTGAGGCGAACGCGTCGGACTTTTTTGTGGTCTCCCGGCAGGCGGCAGAAGTTCTTAAGCGTAATTACCGGGAAAGAGTCCGGTTTTTACGGGGATATGTACAGAACATTGGCTTTCGGAAAACCACCATTTCTTATGAAGCCCACAACCGGGTGGCAGGTGAGAGTAAATACAGTATCCGCAAGCTGTTTGCATTTTCCATGAATACGATTATGTGCTTTTCTAACCTGCCTTTAAAATTAGGGATTTATGCAGGGGCTTTTGCGGCTTTGATGGGCATGGCAGTTATGGCCTATACGTTGTGTACCCGCCAAGGGGCCCCCAGCGGCTACACCACCATTGTGATCCTCAACTGCTTTATGTTCGCCGTGTTGTTTTTAATTGTGGGTATTATCGGGGAATATATCGCCGTATTGTTTAGTGAACTGAAAGACAGGCCTATTTATATTGTGGAAGAGACCGGAAATTTAGGTGGGGAAAAGGAACGTTAAGCAGGAAGGGAAACGGCGCTGCCAACAAGGTATTGGGCAGGGGCTAACCGCCCCTGCCCCGATGTGGAATAAAATATTGGTTAAGATATGCCCCCGCTACAGCCATTTATTCCGGCTTAACCTGCCTTTGGGCAAGCGTTTTTATTCCCCGGAATTAAAACGGATCAGTTTTTCCCAATCAATGCCGCCGTCTTCCCGGCAAAAATTGTTTGAAAATTCACGTACCAACCGGTTGGAGGCTTTTGTGTAGCTTTCCTGGAAACGTGCCACATATGTTTCCGGCAAATCCCCCATATATTCCATTAACTGAATGTAAAAATCTTCTTCGCCGGTGATTTTCCACCAGAAATCTTTTCCGGCAAGCTCCTGATATATTTTAGGCTTGCCGCGTCCGGAATCTTTTTTCTTGCCATAGCAGTATCCGATAAAGGCTTCGTAACGGGCTTTGGCCTGTTGCGCCAGCTTTGCCGCAGCCATAAAATTCTGTTCCTGCCTTTTTTTGCTGTCGGCATTGAATACGGAAGGGCCGCTTTTGACGGCAAAAGCAGATATGGTGTTGGTTTCTTTATCTTGGATCATAATGTCTATGCCTTCAGCCAATGCTTTATTGCCATTGCTGGCAGCTATGGCAATGGGTTCAAAAAAGCAATTGCCGAAGATGGTTTCCTCACTGGAGCTGACAAAGGCGGTCAGGACGGAATCCACAATGTCCGAGGCGCTTTGCATGGCCTTGGCGCGGTACAAATAGGGGTTTTTGCGTTTCATGACTTTATTGATATTCAGGTCGTCTATTTTACGGATGAGGTTTTCATAAAAGGTGTCCAGGGCCTGGGCGATGGCCTCAATGACTGCCTGTTCATCATAGGTTTTATTTGCCAATGTAATCCCCTCCTAACTCAATAGCAGATTTGATCCGGTTATGGATATCGGTTCCACGGAAACGTTTGGTTTCAATGGACGCATTGTTGTCGGCGACGGCAATAATGGATTTCCCCAATGCAACAGCCAAACCTACCGGGACGGCATTGCCGATTTGCCTGTATTTGGAAGCGGTTGTCCCCATAAAAGCCCAGTGGTCCGGAAATTGCTGGATACGGGCATATTCCCGAAGGCTAAGGGGCCGGTCCTGTGTGGGGTGGCACATCATGGTTGCTTTTTGGACAGGGGATGTAACCAGGGTAGGGGAAGGCTGGTGGAAAGAAAGCCTCCGGTAAAAGCCGACTTTCCCCCCTCCGGATTCGTAAGCGCCGCCCATGGCTTGGGGGATCAGTTCCGGCGGAAGGCTGCGCCAGTTCCCCCCTTCCGGCACCAATTTCAAAAATTTCAGGCGGTCGTCACTGAACGAAGCATATTCGCCGCAGTCGTGCTCCAAATCATAAATCGCGTCTTTAAGCGTGCGCCAACGGTAAGCCTCCTCCTGGTGCATTTGAAAATGGGTAGGGATGGGCAGGAAAATATTTTCATTATCCCTGCTCCCGATTAACACAAACCGCTCGCGGAATTGGGGGACACCGTAGTTGACGGCGTCTAAGATCCCATAAACGGTTTTATAGCCTAATTTTCTAAATTCGGACAGGATTACGTCAAGCACGGTCCCCAATTTTTGCTCCGGATCCCCTTTATCCCGCTGGGAAAGGGGGACTTGTTTGAGGGGGGCGGATACGATCCCTTTTACGTTTTCCATGATAAAGAACCTGGGGCGTATGAAATCAATCATCCGGATGAAGTCCATAAATAAACTGCCCCGGGGGTCATTGATCCCTAAACGTTTTCCTGCCGTTGAAAACGGCTGGCAGGGCGGGCCGCCGCAAATTAAAAAAGGCTCCCCGGGAGAAAGGCGGCACAGGTCCAGCAATTGCTGGGGTTCAATATTACGGATATCGCCGCCTAATACATTTTGCCCGTTTGCATCCATGGTCGCTACGCAGGAAGGGTCGAAATCCTGTCCGGCTACCACATGGAGCCCTGCTTGTTCCAGACCGATGTCAAGCCCCATGGCGCCGGAAAAAAGTGAAATGACATCCCGGTTTTGGTCGTTATGCCTATATCGTAAAATGTTCATTTAAGCCCTCCGTAAGATTTCCCCTGCCAGGGGGACAAAAGGATCCCCTTTGCCTGCCTGGATATAGCCAAAGGGGCATTCCTTGATAAAACCAATAATTACCCTCAGCGGATAAGGGGGCGCCTTAGTCAGAGCCAAGTGCCCCTTGATCTACAGAGAGTAATTTGACAATATAAAAATATAGGTTATGTTTAAAAACAGCCCGTCTTTCAAACCATTGTATCATCAAAGGGCCCCATTTGCAACTCAAATCGCAGGTCGTCAACGGCCCTTATGCATTCCTGGACATTTTTTAAAATATCCTGCCCCCAGAAATGGATGGGCACCCAGCCCATGGCTATTAATTTCAAATCTGCCTCCCGGTCCCTCGCCATATTGCGCTCGATTTTTTTAATCCAGTATTCTTTGTTGTTCCCTAGCCTCTGTTTTTTGATTTCCCAATTATAGCCATGGAAAAATTCACTGTCGCAGAAAATGGCGATTTTATATTTGGTAAGGGCAATGTCCGGGGAACCAGGCAAAGCTTTGTAATTTTTCCGGTAGCGGTAACCCCTGTGCCATAAAGCTTTGCGTAAAAGGATTTCGATTTTTGTATCCGTGCTTTTGATGTGGCTCATGGTGCGGCTACGCTGCTTGGGCGTCATTTTATCCATAAAACCCTCCGGCCGGCTGTATTCAAGTGATAACAAGTAACAGGTTATCTCTATTTTAATTGATTGCAGGTGGTTTGTGCAACTGTTTCCGGCCGGCAATTTTCATTGGCGTGTATGCCATGGGGGGCACTTGCGGGAAGCAGGGAGGGGAATGGGGGAAGGGCGGGTTCGGTTTTTTATGGAATAATATAGAAAAGCAGCTTGTGCAACCCTTTGGTTTTCGGTATAATAAATGTTGTTAATATGCATGTAAAGGGGGTTTAACTATGGAGACAAGGTATACGAAGATCCACACGGCAGGGACAAACGCGGCGCTGAAGATAACGCCGGGGCATTTTGCGACGAACCATTCCCATATCAATTATTATTTGGATATGACTACCTTAAAGACCAGGGCCAGCGAAGCCCAGGATGTGGCGAAAGGGATGGTGGGGGCTTATCTGTATGGGATGGTAGTGGATACCATCGTCTGTATGGAAGGCACGGAGGTGATCGGGGCGTTTTTATCGGAAGAACTTACCCGGAGCGGGGTCCTTTCAAAAAACATGCACAAGACCATCTATATTGTGCGCCCGGAATTCAATAATAACAGCCAAATCATTTTCCGGGACAATACGATCCCCATGATTAAGGGCAAAAATGTGATTATCCTTGTTGCCATGGTAACCACGGGGTTCTCAGCCATCAAGGCTATTGAGAGCGTCCAGTATTATGGCGGGAACATGCAGGGCGTGTCCGCTGTGTTCAGCGCAGTGGACCAGGTAGGGGGCGTTCCGGTCCATTCGGTATTTGGCAAAAAGGACGTGCCTAACTATGTGAACTATGATTATCGGGAGTGCCCCATGTGCAGGCAGGGGCAAAAGCTGGACGCACTGGTAAATGCTTTTGGGTACTCCAAAATGTGAGGTATCGAAAATGACAAAGACATATTCTTATAATTACGATGAGTATGAGGCAGGCCGGGGGGCGGCCACCATGGTAGAGGATATTTTGGCGGATCCGGAATTTCCCCAGGTGACGGAAGTGGCCATTGGAAATTGGGGCAGCGCTTATGAGGAGAGCTGCCAGAAAATCCTGGACGGCATTGTAGAGGCTGCAGAACGGTTTTCCCATGTGGAGAAATTGTTCGTGGGCGACATGGATTTTGAGGAATGTGAAGTTTCCTGGATTTTGCAGGGGGATTACAGTAAAATATGGGCGGCCATGCCGCAGCTGAAAGAATTAACGATTAAAGGCAGCGAAGATTTGACGTTGGGGCAAATCTGCCATGAAAACCTGGAATCGTTGACCATTATTTGCGGCGGCCTGCCTTCGGATGTGATTCAGGAGATAGAAAAGGCCCAACTCCCCAATTTGAAAAAGCTGCTTTTGTATATGGGCAGCGATAATTATGGGTTTGACGGCAACGAGGACACGGTTCGCCGGCTTTTGGCAGGCGCCTGTTTCCCGAAGCTGGAGTATTTGGGGATTGTGGACAGCGAGATACAGGATGAGCTGACAAAAGTGGTTTTGGAAAGCAAGTTTATGGGGCAAATCCATACCCTGGACTTGTCCTGCGGAACCTTATCGGATGTAGGCGGCCAATTGCTTTTAGAAGCCCTTCCCCGGTTCCCTAATATCAAGAAGCTGGACGTGCATTATCATTTCCTGTCAGAGGGCATGATGAAACAGTTGGAAGGGCTGCCCCTGGAGGCCGACGTTTCTGGCCGCAATAAGGCGGACCACTACCAAGGCGAAGTATACCGGTACGCCATGCTGACGGAATGAGCCAAGTATTCCTCCTTGGAAACCCGGGCACAAAACGGACCTTATATCTAGGGCGGGCGGCACAGCAGGCTGGGCTGCCCGCCCTGCTGCCAGAGGGACGCGGCGGGGAAGGGGCGCTTTTGGCTGTCGCAGGGCTGCTGGATTGGGAGGGGTGGCCCCACTGCCTTCCCCAGCCGGACGGCGCCAGGAAGTTTATTAAAATTGACCCCCCTTTGTGGCACAGCAGTTCGTTGGACGAATTGGAGGATTTAACCCGGGGCTACCAACACCGGCTGGCTTTGCTGGCTTCTATGGCCCAGGCGGATAATTGGGAGTTTTTAAACCATCCGGATGCGATCCGGGCTTTGCTGGATAAAAGGGGATGCAAGGAAACTTTGGCCCGGGCAGGGCTGCCGGTTACGGAGTGCCTGGAAGGGGGGGCGGGCGAAAGCATTGTTACTTTTAGGGGGGGGACGGCTTTTGACGAAAACCTTGCTTCCACCGGCCGTGGGAAGCGGGTGGGCTATGCGTTGCCTTCCCCGCCTTTAGGGGAGGGGAAAGTGGAGCGGCTTCTGGAGGCCATGGAAAAACGCCACATGCATCAAATCTTTATGAAACCGCTGTACGGCTCCGGCGCCGCCGGCGTAGCGGCGTTTAGGTGGCAGCCGAAAACGGGGCGGATGGCGTTGTATACTTGTGCCATGGAAACTCCCGGCGGCGGGCTTGCCAACACAAAGAAACTTCGGTGTTTTACAAAAAAGGATGAAGTGGTTTCCCTTTTGGGCCGGATTTTGCAGTTGAGGTGCATAATAGAACGTTGGTATGCCAAGGCGGAATATCAGGGGAACCCTTATGATTTAAGGGCAGTGGTGCAGGACGGCCGCCTGGATTTCTTGTTGGCAAGGCTGTCCCGGGGCCCTATTACCAACCTTCATTTAAACAATCATCCTATGGAGGCATCCCGCCTGAATTTGCCGGAAGAGGTATGGGCATCGGTTTCTGCTTTGTGCCAAAAAGCTATGGCATGTTTTTCCGGGCTAAGGAGCGCGGGGATCGACATTTTGCTGGAAAAAGGCAGCCGAACCCCCCGGATTATCGAAATGAACGCCCAGGGCGATTTGCTGTATCAAGATATTTACCATGAAAACCTTATTTACCGCCACCAGGCGGATATGATACGAAGATGGATCGAGGAAGGCAAATGTAATTTAGAAAAGAAAGGGATAGGGTTCAAATGAATGACAGTGTAGGGCGGGCGGCGGATAAAGAGGTGCCATATCATCTGTTTTCCTCTTCCCAAGGGCATAAGAAAGCTTCCGTAGACATGAACCGGATTGTAGGGGTCCAGGATATTTTGCTGGTCTGCCTGGATACTTTGCGGTATGATGCAGCGGTTCAGGAAGCAGCAGCAGGGGCGACGCCGGTGTTGAACCAATATGGCCCCTGGGAAAAACGCCAGGCTCCGGGGAATTTTACATATCCGTCCCACCATGCCATGTTTGCCGGTTTTTTGCCTTGTGGTTTTGAGGCAAAAAGCCTGGCAGACCGGGAAATGCTGTTTTTCCCCAGGCAGGTCGGTATGGGGAAAAAGCCTCCGGAAGGGTCTTTTGGCTTTTCCGGCAGTACGATTATGGAAGGCCTGGAGCAGGTTGGCTATGAGACCTGGTGCGTAGGGGGCGTCAGCTTTTTTGACAAGCGGACGGATTTGGGGAAAGTGTTTCCCGGTTTTTTTCAAAAAAGCTATTGGAACCCTTCTTTTGCCTGTACCGTGAAAGACAGCACCCGTAACCAGGTAGACTTTATTTTAAGGAAACTTTCTGCCTCCAGCCAGGAAACGCATATTTTTCTTTACCTTAATGTGGATGCCATCCATTATCCCAACTATTTTTATCTGGAAGGGGCCAGGGGGGATAGCCTGGCCAGCCACAGGGCGGCATTGCGCTACGCAGACGCCCAGTTGGGGCGGCTGTTTGAAGGGTGGAAAGAAAGGCGGGGCGGGGCCTTCGTTATTTGCTGTTCAGACCATGGAACCTGTTACGGGGAGGATGGATGCCAGTTCCACGGGATCCATCACCCTGTGGTGGATACCATCCCTTATAAACATTTTATATTATGAAAACAATAATAAACCCTTACAGGCAATATATGTATAGCTACCCCCATAAAACGGCCTACGGCCCTTTGTCCGGGATTTCATGGAATGACTATGCCCCTTTGCTGAAAGGGAAGGGGCGGGGCCTTTACCTGCATATCCCCTTTTGCCAGACCAAATGCGGATATTGCAACCTTTTTTCCGTTACCGGGCAGGGGGAAGAAGGGGCAAACCAGTATCTGGAAGCGGTAGGCCGCCAAATCCGCCAGTATCAGGGGCTGGCCGGCTGCCATACGGAGTTCTCGGATTTTACCATCGGAGGCGGGACGCCTCTTTTACTTACAGTGGGGCAGTTGGAATGGGCCTTTGACCAGGTTTTTTCCCGTTTCCGCTTCCGGCCGGACCGGGTGGTGGTGGTTGAGACTGCCCCGAATCAGACCGAAAAGGAAAAACTGGCCGCCTTAAAGCGGGCAGGCGTTACCCGGGTCAGCATGGGGATACAAAGCTTTTCGGATCAGGAACTGGCTGCATTGGGGCGCCGCCACCGGGCCGAGAAGGCCAGGGAGGCGCTGGATTTGCTTATGTCATTTGATTTTGCCTGCGTCAATGTGGACTTTATATATGGAATACCAGGGCAGACCGTGGACAGCTTGCTTGCTTCCCTGAAGGAGGCATTGTCCTATCAGCCGGATGAAGTGTTCCTTTACCCGTTGTACGTAAAGCATGGGGCGAAATTGGTAAAAGCTTTGGACGACGGCCTGGTGCTGAACCCCGGCCTGGCGTTCCGCCAATATCAGGAAGCTTCCTGTTTTTTGCGGTCGGCAGGCTACCGCCAGGATTCAATGAGGCGGTTTGTAGCCGGCCGTGGGGGGCGCCTTTTTTCCGAGTGTGGGTTTGGCACATCCCTGGCTTTGGGCTGCGGAGGGAGAAGCTATGTAGGGAACCTCCATTTCTGCACCCCCTATGAAGTCACCCAGGCAGGGTGTGTGGCCCGGCTGCGGGAGTTTGAAAACACGGAAGATTTCCTGGCCATTACCCATGGGATCTTGCTGTCGGATGAAGAACTAAAACGGCGTTATGTGATCCGGCACCTGCTGCTTTATCCGGGGCTTAGCGAAAGGCGGTATGAAAAACATTTCGGATCCCAGGCGAAAAAAGATTTTCCCTTGTTAGAGAAATGGGAAGGGCAGGGGCTTGTGGAAGAGAAAGAGGGGGATCCGGAAGGCAGGGAGGTGTTTCTGTCATTGACAGAAACGGGGATGGGGCTTTCGGACTATTTGGGCCCCCAGCTTATATCCCCGCAAGTACAAAGGAAAATGGAAGAATGGGAGACGGCCCATGGTTCATAAGGAAGCATCCGCTTATGGAAAGGAGGGTTCCATAAGCGGATGTTTTTTCGATAGGAAAGAATCGCTATAGGATTCATAATGAAAATTATGCCTGCATAAGATGTAAAAAACATTCTCAAGGGTTAAACCATGAAGGATTATATCGAAGAGCGGGCAGTGGCCATCGCCAATTACATAATAGACCACAATGCAACGGTTCGGCAGACGGCAAAGCGGTTTGGGATTAGCAAATCTACGGTTCATAAAGACGTAACGGAGCGTTTGGAGCACATTAACCCTTCCTTAGCAGCCAAAACCCGTATCGTACTTGACGTCAATAAATCCGAGCGCCATATCCGGGGCGGTTTGGCCACAAGAGAGAAATACCAGCACCGGCTGGCTATATGCAGCAAGGAGGATGAATAAGCTTTCGGGAGCCATTCTGGGGAGTGGCTCTTTTTCTTTTCCCCATTTGGTTTTTATGGAAAAACGTAAGTTAAATTTCACATATTTTTCATATCGCTACGGTAAAATGTGTGGTATACTTGTTTTCAACCGCCAAATACTGTTATTTGGCAAGGATAGACGTATGGCTGCGGGCGATGGACCAAGGAAGATAAGGAGTATGTAATAGGATGAGGATATTCAGGATGGGCATGATTCTTTTGTTTAGCGGGGCCCTGGCCATGGGCCAGGCATTTACGGCGGCGGCAGAAGAGGGCGGCGGATTTAGCGCCCATGTGTATGGCCCGGGGGAGGAAAACCTTTCTTCAGGGGATCCATATGCCAAATACCAATGGGGCTTAAAAAACGACGGGGAGCTGCAATACCAGGAGGTAGTAAACCGTTTTCGCAGCAGCGACCCGGTGTTGGCAACCACCATAGACTTGGCCAACGCCTTAAAGATCCCGGCGCCGGTGGAGGGGCCGGGGGCTTATGAGCTGGAGACTACGGATTCCGTAAAAGGGATTGACATCAATGTGCTGCCGGCGTGGGAGCTGTACGATGCCAGCACAGGGCCCCACCGCCCGGTTATTGTAGCGGTGATTGATACGGGGGTTGATATTACCCATCCGGAGCTGAAGGACGCGATTTGGGCCAACGAGGATGAAATCCCCGGGGACGGCATTGACAATGACGGCAACGGATATGTGGACGACGTAAACGGCTGGAATTTTTTCAGTAACAATAACCAGGTTTATGTAGGGAAAGAGGACGACCACGGAACCCACGCAGCGGGGACGATTGCCGCAACGCGCAAGTCCATGGGGATTGCGGGGATTGCCGACAACCAGTATATTAAGATTATGCCGCTGAAAGTTTTGGGCACCTCCCAGGGGATTGGGGAAGAACAGGCCGTTATTGACGCGATCCTTTATGCACAGGCCAACGGTGCTTCCATCTGCAATCTAAGCTTTGGCACGGAAACGTATTATCCCCGCCTGGAGCAGGTGATGAAGGATTCCCACATGCTGTTTGTGATTTCGGCAGGCAATGGGGACCGTTATGGCCGGGGCTGCAATGTGGATGAATATCCGGATTACCCGGCTTGCTTCCAGCTGGATAATGCCATTTCCGTGGCTAATTTGATGTTTGACGGAAATTTGGCGAAAAGCTCCAATTACAGTGGCAATACCATAGATATTGCGGCGCCGGGCACCTACATTGTCAGCACCATAACCGATAACGGCTATGGGTTTATGACAGGTACTTCCATGTCCGCCCCTATGGTTACCGGGGTGGCGGCGTTATTGTATTCTTACCGGACGGATATTGGATTGCAGGACGTGAAAACCATTTTAATGGATTCGGCCAGGAAGCTTGAGGGCCTTGAGGGGAAGCTGGTATCCGGCGGCGTGGTAGATGCCTATGCCGCATTGACGTATGAAAAGCCATGATAGGGAAAGGGGGATCTTACTTATTTTTAGAGGGGACGGGGGCACCCGCCGCCAGCCGCCTTGTGGCGGTGGGCAGCGGGTGCCCCCATGGTTTTCCGGTTAAGGTGGATCACCCCTTTTCCTGCGCAATTCCATTAACCGTTCAAATTCAGCTTCTTCACCGGAAGCCCGAAGGCGCCTGCGGCGCATTTCCCGCCGCCTGGCCAAATCCCGGGCTTCTTTTCTGCGCGAATAGGCAATCCATGTGATGGACATGGCCATGAAGGCGACGGCAAAAATGGCTAGGGCAACGGCTATGAGGGCGGGTAAGGGGAAACCGGCCTCGGCCTGCCCGTTGCCGTCAGACAGGCCGGCCCCCTGGCCGCTTCCCGTTTTGGAAGCGTCTTCCGGGGACGATGGGTCAATGGAAACCGGGGTTCCCTTGGACAGGAGGAATGCCTTGCCGACGGGATGGCCCTGATAGGTATAGCTCAGTACGGCTACCGCATTGGCAGGGGCATTTTCCGGTAACGGTTCTAGGGCCAAGGCAGCGTCCCCAAAAGAAGCGCCTGCCGGTAAGGTGACCACAGGTCCGGGTTCTACCATCAAATCGGCGGCCAGGTATGTATTCCCGTTTAATTCTATGGACTCGTTGCCGGTAACATAGCGGGATTCCTGCTGGGAGATGGACAAGTTTTGAAAAGATTGGAAGCCGAATTCCAGCAGGCCTTTGCCGTCAAGGAAATACTGGGGGGAGGGGCTTCCCTTCAGGACTACGGAAATCAGCCGTTTTCCGTCCTTTTGCGCATAAGTGACCAGGGTGTTGCCTGCCTTGCGCAGGTAACCGGTTTTGCCGGCCATAGCCGGAGGGTAATAAAGCTGGTTGTTAGGGTCGTCGGTGACGACCAGCTTATGTTCCTGCCGGAAAGAAAAACCGTCCGGGTAATAAATGGTAGAGGGGATCCGATAGGACAAGGAAGAACTGATCCTTAGCAAATCTTCGTTGGCAAAAGCCGCCTGGGCGATGAGGGCCATGTCGCAGGCGGTTACTTGCTGGGTCTCCCCGTTTAAACCGGAAGGGTTGTCAAAATGGGTTTTGTCGGAGCAGCCCAGTTCGGCGGCTTTTTCATTCATCATTTCAACAAAAGCAGGGATGCTGCCGGCAGTGTGTTCGGCCAATGCGTTGGCAGACTGGTTGACTGAAACCAGGAGCATGGCATGTAGGCAGTCCTCCACGGACATTTGATCCCCTGCCTGCAAACTGAATTTATTTCCGCTGTCGGCTTCGACGCTGTTCATGGCAGTTTCGGAATAGGTTACGGTATCGTTTAGGCTGCAATGCTCCAGCACAATTAAGGCGGTCATCAGCTTGGTGATGCTGGCGGGCGGGTATGCGCCGGTGCCGTTCTTCTCAAAAAGCAATGTTCCGGAATCCGCATCCATTACAACTCCGGCCTCCGCACCGATGCCCACATTGGAAGGCCAGGCCGGCGGCTCGGCATGGGCAGTCAGGGAAAAGAGCTGACAGGCGATGAAGCAGCAGCAGAGCAGGTAACTTATCTTGGGGTTCAATGGGACATCCTCCTCATTATGGAATCTTCTATGATTTTACCATGTCAGCGTAAAAAGGAAAAGGGGGATTTATGAAAAATAGTGGAAGCCGCCTTTTTGGTACCGGCCGGAAAGGCGCTTTCGCTTGACTTCTGGAAAGAAGAGAGGTAAAGTAAGGGGACGGAAGATAAAGAGGGAGGAAAGGCACAAGGAATGGATTTGGCATTTATTGCAGTAGAAAAGATTGCGGAGATGTTTTTGATTATCCTGGTTGGGGTGATGGCATTCCGATGGAAGATTATTGACAGCAATGCCAATAAAAAGCTGTCGGGGATTTTGCTTAAAATTGTGACTCCGGCTATGATTTTTATGGCATATCAGATTGACTACCAGCCGGAGCGTTTAAAGGGGCTGATTATTACCTTTTTTATTTCCCTAGCAAGCTTTGTTTGGGTGATATTGCTGGCAAAGGCGCTGATCCGGCCAGGGAAGGGGGGCGACATGGCCATCGAGCGGTTTTCCGCCATCTATTCCAATGCGGGGTTTATGGGGATTCCGCTGGTCAACGGGATTTTAGGCACAGAAGGGGTGTTTTACCTCACGGCCTATATTACGGCGTTTAACTTGATCGTCTGGTCCCATGGCCTTTCCTTGATGTGCGGCATCATGGACGGGAAAGGGGTTTTAAAAAATTTCTTCCAGCCGGCGACCATCGCCATCGGGTTAGGGGTTGTATGCTTTTTGTTCCGGGTGCGGCTTCCGGATATGGTAGTTAACCCTATTAAGATGATGGGGGATATGAATACGGCTTTGGCCATGCTGATTGCAGGATGTAATCTGGCGGAAAGCAACCTGCTGGGGGCTATGAAAAAAGGCCGGACTTATGGGGTCTGCTTTATGAAACTGATTTTGATCCCTTTGGCCAGTGTACTACTGCTGTCATGGATCCCTGTAGAACGGATTTACCGCCTGACGGTGCTGGTAGCTATTTCCTGCCCGACAGCCGCCATGGGGACTATGTTTGCCCTTCAATATAATAAAGACAGCAATTATGCTTCTGAGCTGTTTACCGTTTCTACGTTGTTGTCGTTGCTGACGATCCCTTTTGCGGTATTGCTGGGGGGATGGCTGCTATAGGCCCAAAACGCCGCCGTGCCAATGGTTCTGTTTGGCGCGGCGGCGTTTTTGAGGGCGCCAAAAACGTAGGGCAATGGGCCCCTATAAGGCAGTTGGCGCTGCGGATAAAGCCACAAGGTATGCGTTTTTATAATGGCCGCCGGTTTTCCAATGCTTCCGGGTTGACCAGGTTCGGGTGTTTTCCGTATTCCAAATAGTCGATAATGTTCTTGCAGGCCAGGCGGACCATTTCCGTCCTTGTTTCCACGGTGGCTGTGGCCATGTGGGCCCCCAGGACTACGTTGGGCATCCCTTTGAAAGCGTTAGGGATGTTGGGCTCATGTTCAAACACATCCAAGCCGGCACCGGCAATAAGGCCTTTTTCCAAAGCCTCGATCAGGTCAGGTTCGTTGACAATGGGGCCGCGGCCTACGTTGATAAAGTAGGCGGAACGTTTCATCATTTCAAATTGGGCAAGGTTGAATTTGTGCCGGGTTTCCGGGGTCAAAGGCAGGTTCACGACAATTACGTCGGATTCTTTTAAAATCTGTTCAAAGGAGGGGACATAAGTGGCATCGTATTCAGCTTCTACTTCCGGCGGAAGCTGATGGCGGTTATGGTAGGAAATATCCATCAAAAATGGCTTTGCCCTGCGTGCTACGGCCCGTCCAATCCGTCCCATGCCGATAATGCCCAGTTTCTTTCCGTTAAGGCCGTGGCCCAGATTGGCAATGGGCCCCCAGCGCAGGTCGGGGATTAACCGCAGTTTGTGGTCCGTTTCCGGAATGCGCCGCATCAGGCCTAACATCAGGCCCATGGCAAATTCGGCGGTGGATTCCGTGACGATGTCTGGCAGGTTGCAGACCAGGATGCCTTTCTCGTTCATTTTTTTCAGGTCTACATTGTCATAACCCACGCCATAAG
The DNA here is from genome assembly GCA_910584845.1 of uncultured Lachnospiraceae bacterium. Classification (GTDB taxonomy): domain Bacteria; phylum Bacillota; class Clostridia; order Lachnospirales; family Lachnospiraceae; genus Brotaphodocola. Next base: position 131,935 of record CAJUDH010000001.1, on the reverse strand, counting down.
TACTCATGACTTTTACGTTATCCATATGTTCGATGGCTTCGGCATTGGCCAGGAAACCACAGGAAATCAGGGCATCGTACTGGGGGAGGACATCGAGGATTTCCTGCCTGGGGACGATCCGGTTCGGATAATAAACTTCATAACGTTCAAATAATTCAGTCAACCCTTCTTTTAAGACGGGATAAGGTACCATGATTTTTCTTTTTGCTGCCATAATCAGACCTCCAATTGTTATGATTGTTTCTCAAAATGTGTAGGATGAAACAAATTATTTTTTTGATAATCCCATTATATATTATTATTTTTTTGATGTATATAGAATTATTTCCTAAAAATATTAATAAAATTTATACAAAACAACGAAAAGTAGAAAAAAATAGACCAATAATCAAGAAAAATGAATAAAACCGAAAGGATTTTTTGAAGGAAGCTTTACAGAATAAAAAAAATATTATATGATGGTGGAAAGGCGCATTTAGAAAAATGCAAGGGATGGAGGAAAGTATGGAGAGTGTTTACGATAATTGGGATATGTTTCAGCAATATCTAAACCTGTTGGAGCAGCACCTGGGGACGAAAAGCGAAATCGTCCTGCATGATTTAAAAAAGGATTACGGAAATACGATTGCAGACATACGCAACGGATACCTGTCGGGGAGGCGGGTAGGGGATCCGGGTGGGGATTGGGGGATAGAAGTCCTGTCTGGGACAGTGAAGGACGGAAGCCGGTATAACCGGGTGTTCCATACCCGGGACGGGAAAATCATCCGCACTTCTACGGTGTTCTTTAAAGGCAATGACGGTTCGATCGTTGGTTCCATTTGCGTGAATACGGATATATCGGACTTAGTCCGGTGTGAAGAGTATCTGAGGAATTTTAATATGTACGATTCCTCAAAGAGCGACCAGATTCCGGAATCCACCATATTTACAGATGTAAACGAACTGTTGACTAAGCTGATGAACCAGGCGGTTGCCATGGTGGGGCAAGACGTGGATAAGATGACAAAAGAGGAAAAGGAAAGTGTGCTCCGGTATTTGGACGAAAAAGGGGCATTCCTCATTACCAAGTCCGGAGACCGGGTGTGTGACTTTTTGGGGATTTCAAAATTTAAGTTATACAATTACCTCAACAGTATAAGGGGTGAGAAGGAAACGGAAAAATAGAAAAAGGTCCTGCAAAGCAGGATCTTTTTTTGCTTTATGGGATTGTGCGGCTTGTCAAACCCAGCCAAAACCACGCGGTAGCTAAAAATAATTGGGCCGCTTTCGCGGCCCGCAGTATGAGGCGGCTTTAAGGGGCAAGGCCCTTTATGAACGAAAAAAGACAAAAATAATAGATTGTTACAGAATAAACAAAAAAATATTTATTTATATAAAAAATAAATTTAGCACTTTACACATAAAAAATCTGATTATATATTAGTATTGCATAAAAATAAACTTGTATTTGACTTTTTGATATAAATGTTGTAAAATAAATTTTAGAAAAATAGATGGCTAATAAAAATATTTATTTTCGAAATCAAATAAATACTTTGTTTGTTGTTTAACAGGAGGAAAAACAATGGGAGAAAAGAAGGTACTGGTTGTCAATGGTGCCAACATGGATTTGCTGGGGAAGCGGGATCCGGGCGCTTTCGGGGCGGATACGCTGGATATCCTTATGGGGGAGCTGGTGGAATACGGAAAAGAAATGGGTGTCCAGGTATCCCTTTTCCAAAGTAACGTGGAAGGTGAAGTGATTAACATCCTTCATGAAGCCATGGGCCAGTATGACGGGGTGATTATGAACCCTGGGTCTTTTGGGCACTATAGTATTGGCATAAAAGAAGCCATTGATGCCATGCCCATACCTTGCATTGAAGTACATTTGGCCAACTTTTACAGGAAGCCGGAGAACAAGTCTGTGCTTGCGCCAGTCTGCCGGGGCCTGGTATGCGGATTCGGGCGGGATACTTATAAAACTGCGTTAGATGGGATGTTAAAAATAACCGGTTAAAGAGGCGCTATAAAATTAAGAACAAACTAACTTATATATACAAGATTAAAGGAGGAAATCAAAATGAAAAAGAGCAAGAGGATGGCGGCGTTGTTGACGGTTGCTGCAATGGCGGTTAGCTTGGCTGGTTGCGGCGGGTCAGGGCAGCCGGCAGAATCCACGACGGCTGCAACCACGGCCGCGGCAGGCGGCGCCGGTGAGACGGAGGCACAGGAAGGGCCTGGAAGCATGGCGCTGACCACCTCCAAACAGAATTTCATCCTGGCTACCCAAGGGGTAGATACCACTGTGTATTCCCGCATGGCGGCGATCGTAGAAGTTTTGGGAAAGGGTACCTTGGGGGATAACACCATTGAGATACAGCCGATTTCTACTGGCGGTGCGGCAGGCGCTTTGTTATTGGAAGAAAACCAGTGTGCGTTTGCCAGCGGGTCCAATGTGCCGGGCAAGAGGCTGGCGGAAGGTACTTATGGAGAAGGCCGTGCCCCCCTTCAGAACGTAGCCGCCGTTTGCGGTGGTACGGACATTACCTGGGGGACCATCATGTTTACGGATGCTTTTGTGCAAAGCACAGGTTTCACTACCCTGGAAGAAGTGTTTGAGGCTAAGCATCCGGTACGGATTGTGACGAAAGCCCCAGGCTCTTTTGGCATGGATGGCGCCAATGACCTTCTGGATTGCTTTGGGATTACCTGGGACGACATTGATTCCTGGGGCGGGGCTTCCTACCATATCGCCCCCAGCCAGATGACAGACATGCTGAAAGAGGGTTCTGCAGATGTTTCCATTGATGTGGTTTCCATCGGCCAGCCGGCATTTACAGAGCTTTGCATGACTTCTACCATGCATGTAATTGAACTAGGGGAAGAGACCCGGAAAAAGATGAACGAAAAAGGGTACAATTCCATGACCATGCCGGCCAACAGCTGGAACGGCCAGACGGAACCCATTGAGACCATATGTGGCTGTGAGACCGTCCTGGTCCGTAAAGATGTCCCCGATGATGTGGTTTATGCCATGACGAAAGGGATCTGCGAACAAAAAGGGCAGATTGTGGAACTGGTTCCGGCTATGGAAAGCTTTGACCCGGAAGTGGCCTGGAAGATTGAGATGACAGGTATTGAACTTCATCCCGGTGCGGCTGCTTACTATAAAGACGCAGGGTTGATGCAATAAAAGGGAGGCAAGTATGAGCTTTGAAGACCGATTGAAACGGGTTTCCAATATAACGCTGGGGATTTTGGCATCTCTCTGGATGCTTGTCCAGTTATATTTTACCTTTGTACAGCCGATGCACCCCATGACGCTGAGCCCGATTTTCCTGTGCTTTGCCTTGGCCATTGTTTTTATAAACAAGCCGTTCCCGGGGAGTGGCAAGTATCCCTGGCTTAGGGTCATTGATTTTTTGACTTTTCCGGTATTTGGCTGGGTGATCTGGTACTCCTTTGTGGAACAGCTTCGGATTATCAGCCGTATCCCCTATATAGAACCTGTGCTGGGGGCAGATAAGGTGGCCATGTTCATCATTATGGTCCTGCTGCTGGAGGCGGTACGCCGGGTGATCGGGATGAACCTTCTGATTTTTGTCATGGTGTTTATCGCCTATTGTTTTTTAGGCAAATACTGCCCGGGGTTTACCAAGTTTTCCGGTTTTAACCTGAAACAGTTTACGGAGATCATGACATTGACCTCCCAGGGGATTTATGGCACGCCCCTTTCCACTACGGCCAGCTATATTTTCTACTTTATGATTTTTGGCTCCCTTTTTGCGGCTTGCGGGGGCGGCCAGGTTTTGATTGACATCGGAATGAAGTTTAGCAACCCGAAAACAGGCGGCCCGGCAAAGGCGGCGGTGCTTTCATCCGGGCTTATGGGGATGATCTCTGGTTCTGCCGTGGCCAATGTGTCCACAACCGGCGTCATGACGATCCCGATGATGAAAAAAGCGGGATATACGCCGGAGCAGGCAGGCGCCATTGAATCGGTAGCCTCTACGGGCGGCCAGATCATGCCCCCTATTATGGGCGTCGGCGCTTTTATCATGGCTGAATTGCTGGGCGTCCAGTATGGGCAGATTGCCCTTTCGGCAGCAATCCCTGCCATTGCTTATTTCGCTTCGGTATTTTTGCTGGTAGGCTTTTTGGCCAGGGCCAATACATGGAAACATATCGGCACAGACGTAAGTGCAGACGAGCTGACCTTTAAGGTAAACCCCATATTGGGCCGCTTGTATTTGCTGCTGCCGGCGCTGGTGCTGGTGTATATGGTGCTCACAGGCAAATCCCTGCGCTCATCTGCTTTGGTGGCTACGGTGATTATCCTGGTGCTGAATATCTTTAACAAGAACCGTTTGAATTTGAAAGAGCTTTTTGAAGCGTTTATTGACGGGATCAAGCAGTGCGCCAATGTGGCGGTCCCGGTGGCGGCATGCGGAATCATTATCGGTACGGTGGTACAGTCTGGGCTCGCCAATAAGTTTTCCGGCGTAATTGCAACCGTAGGCGGATCCAGCCTGCTCCTTGCCTTGCTGATTACCATGCTGGGCTGCATGTTGCTGGGGATGGCCCTGCCGACGGTGGCGGCTTACCTGATTGCCGTGGTATTGTTTGTCCCGGTTTTGGTTAAGTTGGGGCTTCCGCTATTGGTATGCCATATGTTTTGCTTCTACTTTGGCGTGATGGCACAGATTACGCCCCCTGTCTGCCTGGCGTCCTTTACGGCTGCGGGGATCGCGGGGGCGGATTCCTGGAAGACCGGGTGGACAGGTTTCATCTACGCTTCCGTAGCATTTATTGTGCCTTTCGTATTTGCCTATGAGCCGGCTGTTTTGCTTCAGGGCCCTGTTATTAACACGGTGACCAGTTCGGTTACCCTGTTCTTGGGCGTATATGCTTTGGCGGCGTCTATTGCGGGATTTATGTTTGCGCCTCTCAATAAGGTAACCAGGGCTTTGCTGCTGGGCTGCGCGTTCTTGTCTATCGTTCCGGAGACGGTCACAGATGTAATTGGCATTGCTTTGTTGGCGGTGATCGTATATGGAAATTACCGGCAGGCAAAAGCCCATGCCGCAACAGAGCAAAAAGCGGTATAGACTGGCACAGGCCGGGCGCCTGTGCAGATGGAGGGAATCATGATTGGAAATGTAGAAAACAGAAAGAGGATGGAGGGGTGGGGCATCACCTCTCCCGAGGCAGAAGGGTTCCATAAATGTATTGTGCCGGGGGTACAAGACTGTAAAGCCGTACATATTTACCGTTTAAACCTGAATGCAGGATCTGCCTATACCCTGGAATCGGGGGCGCTGGAGATGAACCCGGTTTTGGTCAAAGGAAAGGCAAAGGTTTCCTGTGATGCTTTCCGGGAAGGCATGGAGGCGTTGGATTCTTTCTATATTAATGGGGGCGTTGCCGTAGAAATACAGGCAGAGGAAAATTGTATTTTCTATATTGGCGCCGCAACTTGCGAAGGATACGGAAAGCCGTTTTTCCGGAAATTTGAGAAGGATCTGCCTTTGGGGGACGTCCATCAGATCCATGGCCATGGGGTAGGGCAAAGAGAAGTGTTCTTTACGTTGAACCCCCAGGTAGAGGCCTCCCGGCTGTTGTGCGGGCTGACTTGGGGCGGCAACGGGGCCTGGACCAGCTGGCCGCCGCACCAACATGAAAATGACCTGGAAGAAGTATATTGCTATTTTGACATGGATGCGCCACACTTCGGGTTCCATGTCAGCTACTTAAAGAGCGGCCAGGTGGAAGACATTGTCACCCATACGGTGCAAAGCGGCAGCATGATACTGGCACCGGCAGGCTACCATCCCACGGTGGCTTCCCCGGGGACAAGGAACACTTATTTTTGGGTGTTGGCGGCGTTTTCCCATTCCAGCAGGCGTTATGATTTGGCGGTGCTGGATCCGGTGTATGAAAATACCTGATAAAACAAAGGGTAATACAAAAGATAGCTCCCGGGTATGGGGGCGAAAAGCGGAGGGCCTGTTTGGCCTTCCGCTTTTTGTTTGCCTATAGCCAGCCCTGCCATTATGAAAAAAGAATGAAAATAGCAGAAAAATGCTTGCAATATACCCCCGTAGGGTATATAATAATAAACATCCGAGGAATAGGGGAAAAAAGGCGAGGGATAATAAAAGCGGGCATTTGTAACGCACATTTTCCGGAAAGCAATTTTTAAAGGGATTTAGAGGATACATAGATCGGGAAGGGGGATTTGGAATGGAAGGGGAAAAGGGTTTTGCAGAGGCAGGGTGCTGCAGCCATAAAAGCAAAGAGCGTACCGGCAAGGAATATCAAGACTTGATCCACCGGTTGAACCGGATCGAGGGGCAAGTGCGGGGGATCAAAGGGATGGTGGAAAAGGACGCATATTGTACGGATATTTTGATTCAAGTGGCAGCGGTGAATGCGGCGCTTAACAGTTTTAATAAGGTTCTTCTGGCAGACCATATCCGGACATGCGTGGCGAGGGATATTCGGGACGGGAAAGAAGAAACCTTGGATGAATTGGTGGTTACATTACAAAAACTGATGAAGTAAAATTGTGTTTCCGGCATAAAAGGGGCCGGGCCTATCGGTATAAAAAGTATGCGGCAGACCTATGGCCGGCGGATGGGCAAAAAAGAAAGGAGGGGCCGATTATGGAACAATATACCGTGACAGGCATGAGCTGTGCTGCCTGTAGCAGCAGGGTGGAAAAGGCAGTGGCGAAAGTGGAGGGGGTGGCGGCTTGTTCCGTGAGCCTCCTGACCAATTCCATGGGGGTGGAAGGCACGGCATCGCCGGAAGCGGTTATCCAGGCAGTGGAACAGGCCGGGTACGGGGCTTTTAGAAAAGGCGGTGATAAGGGCGGTAGCCAGAAGGCAGAGGGGGCAGCTGCCATGGCAGGAGAAGATTTGCTAAAGGACAGGGAAACCCCGATGATGAGGAAGCGCCTTTTTTCTTCACTGGGATTTTTGGTCGTGCTTATGTATTTTTCCATGGGGAATATGATGTGGGGATGGCCGGTGCCGGGCTTTTTTGCACATAACCATGTGGCAGCGGGGCTGCTGCAACTGCTGCTGACTACCATGATTATGGTAATCAACCAGAAGTTTTTTATCAGTGGGTTCAAAGGCCTTTTGAACCGGGCGCCGAATATGGATACGCTGGTGGCCCTGGGTGCCGGCGCTTCATTTGTCTATAGCACCTATGCTTTGTTTGCCATGACAGACGCCCAGGCAAAGGGGGACATGGCCGGGGTTATGGCTTATATGCATGAATTCTATTTTGAGTCAGCCGCTATGATCGTAACGCTGATCACTGTGGGGAAAATGCTGGAGGCCAGGTCTAAGGGAAAGACAACGGATGCTTTAAAAAGCCTGATGAAACTTGCGCCCAAGACGGCTACCGTGGTGCGGGACAACGTCGAGGTGGAAGTATCCATAGGCCAGGTGCAAAAAGGGGACATCTTTGTGGTGCGCCCCGGGGAAAATATCCCTGTGGATGGCGTGGTGCTGGAGGGGAGCAGCGCGGTCAACGAGTCGGCGCTGACCGGCGAGAGTATCCCAGTAGACAAAGAGGCCGGGGATCCTGTTTCTGCTGCTACAGTGAACCAGTCTGGGTTTATCCGGTGCCAGGCAACCCGGGTGGGGGAAGATACCACTTTATCCCAGATTATTCAGATGGTCAGCGACGCGGCGGCTACGAAAGCGCCCATTGCCAAAGTGGCGGACCGGGTGTCCGGCGTTTTTGTGCCGGTGGTAATCGGGATTGCGGTAATTACCATCCTGGGATGGCTGGTGGCCGGCGAGCCTGTGGGCTTTGCCCTGGCGCGGGGGATTTCCGTATTGGTTATTAGCTGCCCCTGTGCTTTGGGCCTGGCCACGCCGGTTGCCATTATGGTTGGCAACGGCATGGGGGCCAAAAACGGTATTATGTTTAAAACGGCAGTATCCCTGGAGGAAGCCGGAAAAACCGACATCGTGGCCCTGGACAAGACAGGGACCATTACCAGCGGGGAGCCGAAGGTGACCGACATTATACCCATGGAGGGCATTGGGGAAAGGGAGCTGCTGCAGGAGGCCTATTCCCTGGAGAAAAAGAGCGAACATCCCCTGGCCAGGGCCATATGGCAAAAAGCTGAGGAGGAAGGGCTTTCGGCCCAGGAGGTTACACAGTTCCAAGCATTGCCGGGAAACGGCCTGTCGGCCATGCTCCGGGAAACAGCGCTTAAAGGGGGGAATTTTACCTTTATCAGCGGCCAGGTACAAATACCGGAAGAAATGAAGGCGCAGTCGGAACGGCTGGCGGAGGAAGGGAAAACCCCCTTGTTTTTTAGCCGGGGCCAAGATTTGATGGGGATTATTGCGGTGGCCGACGTGATCAAGGAAGACAGCCCACAAGCGGTAAAAGAGCTGCAAAACATGGGGATCCGGGTAGTGATGCTGACCGGGGATAACGAACGGACGGCAAAGGCCATCGGGGCTTTGGCAGGCGTTGACCAGGTAGTTGCAGGGGTGCTACCGGACGGCAAGGAGAGTGTAGTCCGTTCCCTGAAAGGAAAAGGCAAGGTGGCTATGGTAGGGGACGGGATCAACGACGCGCCCGCATTGACCCGGGCCGACGTGGGTATCGCTATCGGGGCAGGCACCGACATTGCCATTGACGCGGCTGACGTGGTTTTGATGAAAAGCAGGCTTAGCGATGTGCCGGCGGCGATCCGTTTAAGCCGGGCAACCCTTAGGAATATCCATGAGAACCTGTTTTGGGCTTTCTTTTATAATGTGGTAGGTATTCCCCTGGCCGCCGGTTTGTGGTATCCTATATTCGGATGGAAGTTAAACCCCATGTTTGGCGCGGCAGCCATGAGCTTGTCCAGCTTTTGTGTGGTGAGCAACGCGCTGCGGCTAAACTGGTTTAATATGCATGATGGCAAGAAAGACAAAAAAAGAAAGAAAAGCCAAATGAAGGAGGAACATGTGATGGAAAAAACCATGAAAATTGAAGGGATGATGTGTGGGCATTGCGAGGCCCGGGTGAAAAAGTGCCTGGAGGCCCTGGCCGAGGTAAAGGAAGCGGCAGTGAGCCATGAGGCGGGGACGGCCGTGGTCACGTTAAACGCGCCGGTGGCGGATGAAGTGTTGAAAAAAACCGTGGAAGACCAGGATTATCAGGTGGTTTCCATCCAATAGCTAAGATCAGGGAAAGCTGCCGTTGGCAGCTTTTCTTGGGTGTTGCCTCCAAGGCAGGACAAAGCCGGCGAAAAATAGGGCCATACATTATAACATCAAATGGAAGGGCTTGAAACCCCTTCCATTTGATGTTATAATGTATGGCTATGAGAAACAGAAGTGAGAGGAGAGCCATGCCCACAGAGAAAAATGCAGAATATGCCGTCCAAGTAGAAGAGGTAAGCAAAGTATACCGTTTATATGACAGGCCCATTGACCGGTTAAAAGAATCCCTAAGCATCACCCACAAGAATTACCATAAAGATTTCTTTGCATTGAACCATATTTCTTTCAAGGTGAAAAAAGGGGAAACCATGGGGATTATCGGAACCAACGGTTCCGGGAAGTCTACCATTTTAAAAATCATTACCGGAGTGCTGACCCCTACGGCGGGCACCGTACAGGTGGAAGGGGTGATTTCGGCCTTGCTGGAGCTGGGGGCCGGATTCAATATGGACTATACGGGGATCGAAAATATTTATATGAACGGTTCCATGATGGGGTTTTCGCGGAAAGAGATGGAAGCGAAGCTGCAGGATATTTTGGACTTTGCCGATATTGGGGATTTTGTATATCAGCCGGTGAAAACCTATTCCAGCGGTATGTTTGTGCGGTTGGCTTTTGCGCTGGCAATCAACGTGGAGCCTGAGATTTTGATTGTGGACGAAGCCCTCTCTGTAGGTGATGTTTTTTTCCAGTCCAAATGTTACCGGAGGATGGAGGAAATCCGCCAAAACGGCACGACAATCCTTATGGTGACCCATGATATGGGGAGCGTGATTAAATACTGCGACCGGGTAGTGCTGCTGAACCGGGGGGAATTTGTGGCCGAGGGGGAGCCCGGGAGGATGGTCGATTTATATAAGAAGATTTTGGCCAACCAAATGGATGATTTGGATGAAGAGCTGGCCAAGATGAATGATTTTTCCGGCGGGATGGTTTCCGCCGGCGAAGATTTGGAAGGCCCGGGCCCCGATGGGGGGGCCGGGCCGGGCAGCCGGAAAGCCTCCCCTTTAGCCGGGGGGGGACATCAAGGATTCATGAAAGAGCATATTACCATTAACGCAAACCGGACAGAATATGGGGATAAGCGGGCGGAGATTTATGATTTAGGCATGTTCGACGAGAGGGGGAACCTGACTAACCTGCTGCTGAAAGGGGAGTATTTTACCATCCGGGAAAAAATCCGGTTTTATGCCGACCTTCAAGCCCCTATTTTTACTTATACCATAAAGGATAAAAAAGGTACGGATTTGTCCGGGACCAATACCATGTTCGAAGGGGCGGAAATTAAGCCGGTGAAAGCAGGGGACGAATACGAGGTGGCTTTTCGGCAGAAAATGACGCTGCAGGGCGGCGAGTACTTGCTTTCTATGAGCTGCACCGGATTTGAGCAGGGGGAACATACCGTCTACCACCGGCTGTACGACGTGGCAAACATTACGGTGATTTCCAACAAAAACACGGTAGGGGTGTATGATATGGAGTCCCAGGTGGAGGCAGAATACAAGCCGGCCAACCGGATGGATGATTCTTCAGGGGATGGGCTTTCCCCAAGATAAACAAAACCGTAAAAGTATCGGAAGGCTGCAGGCGAGGAAATGAGAATGAAAAAAATAGATAAAGAAATCCAAAAAATTTTACGTTTGTCTGGCGGGGACACCCAGCAGGCACTGGCAGACAACGTCCGGCTGGATTATTTGTATGCCCTTTCCCAACAGAGGGAGCTGCTTTTGGAATGGTATGATTTCGACCCCAATGCCAGCCTTTTGCAGATTGGCGCGGATTATGGGGCCATGACCGGGCTGTTTTTGAGTAGGGTGGCCCAGGTAACCGTATTGGACCCCGATGAAGATGCCATAGAGACCGTGAAACTGCGTTATCCGGAGGCGGGGAATGTGGCTTATGTCCGGGATTCCTTGATCCCTTATGCCTGGAACGGCCAAGAGGACCCCAAATATGACTATGTAGTTGCGGCAGGTACCCTAAAAGCGCCTTACAGAGAGAATTTACTGGCGGCCAAATCCCTGCTTAAAGCCGGGGGGACGCTGATTTTGGCAGCGCCCAATGCGTTGGGTATGAAATATTGGGCGGGGTCCGGCCGGGAAGCAGATGCTTTGTCCAAAAAGCAGATACAAACATTGCTGGGCGGGGGGGATTTGCATTTTTATTATCCTATGCCGGATTACCGGACGCCGATGCAGATTTATTCCGACCAATATTTACCCAAAAAGGGGGATTTGACCCGGGTGATCCCGGCTTATGACTTTCCCCGTTACCATATGATGGATATGGGGCAGGGGTTTGACCTGGTTTGTGAGGACGGATTGTTTGACTTGTATGCCAATTCCTACCTGGTATTCTGGAGCGAGGTGCCAAAACCGCCAGAAAAACAAAACCAACGGATCTATATCAAGTACAATAAAACCAGGAGAGGGCAGTTCCAGATTAAAACCTGCATTTGCCGGGAAAAAGGCGGGGCATCCACGCCAGGCAGCCTGTATGTAGAGAAGGCGGCCCTTGACGAGGAAGGGCTGGAACATATCTGGTCTTTTGAAGGGAAATACCGCCAGCTGTCCCGGCAGCACCGGTTCCTTAAGGTAGCCATGCCGATTTACCAGGAAGATAAAAAGAAGGTAATCTTTCCTTATCTGGTAGGGTGCACTTGGGCCGAAAGGCTGGGGGAGGAACTCAATGGCGGGAAGATGCCATTGGACATCCTTGCCATTGCCATAGATAGGATTTATGCTATGGAGCCGGAAGGAAGGGCCCCGTTTCGGCAGACAGGCCAATTCCTCCAGGTGTTTGGGGAGGGCGTGCCCCCTCAGGAGCTGGAGCTGCTGGAAGGGGATACGGCCTTGGCCGTCTCAAATATTGATATTTTGCTGGAAAATATCCTGGCCACAAAAGACGGCGACTATTGCCTGGATTATGAGTGGGTTTTCACTTTCCCCATACCGGAGCATTTTGTAATATACCGTATCCTCTTTTATTTCTACGAACAGTACGGAAGCTTGATGAAGCAGGTACAGCTGGACGAAGTTATGGCTGCTTTTGGCATTACGCCAAAGATGGTGCAGGTATATGAAAAGATGGAAAGCAGTTTCCAGGATTATGTGCATGGAGAAAACCAGCGGCGGTATTTGGGCAACTATATGGTGCATTCCCTGGGGGTGGTGGAAATCCGCCAAAAAGAAAATGATTTGGCCCGGGCCCGGGAAAGGGTTGCCCAGATGAAGCTTTTGGCCCAGGAAAAGGATGTGGCCATCCATAAAATAACGGAAGTACAGCGGCTTACCAATAACCACGTGGCCAATTTGGAAATGATAATCCAGGATTTACGCCATGAAACGGGGGAGATGGCCAAAACCTTGGCTTACCTGGACCGCCACGAGGCTTTGCTTTTCAAAGCGAGGCGGAAGCTGGGGGATTGGGTCAACAAAAAATATCCGCCGGATTCCCTGGAGAGGAAACGCCTGAAATATAAAAAAGAATATGCCCTCCATCCTTTCCGCTCTTTTAAAAAGTATGCCACGGCAGAAGGGCGGAATTTAAGGGACGGGGATTTTCAGATCGGGGATATTTACCTTCAACATGGCAAACTTCATTTTGCCCATGCCGAAACCCCCGAGGTGTCCATTGTGGTCCCGGTTTACAATCAGGTGGGCTATACCTATGCCTGCCTCTGGTCCATCCAGGAATTTACCAATGACGTCAGCTATGAGGTTTTGATTGCCGACGATGTTTCTACCGATGCAACCTCCCATCTGCCTGACTATGCAGAAGGGCTGGTTATTTGCCGTAATGAGAAGAACCAGGGGTTTTTGCGCAACTGCAACCAGGCGGCGAAACATGCCCGGGGCAAGTATATAATGTTTTTGAACAACGATACCCAAGTAACAAAGGGGTGGCTTCGTACCCTGGTGGATTTGATTGAGTCTGACCCGTCCATCGGCATGGTGGGCTCCAAGCTGGTATATCCGGACGGGCGGCTGCAGGAGGCGGGGGGGATCATCTGGAGCGACGGTTCCGGGTGGAATTACGGCCGTCTGGATGACCCGGACAAGCCGGAATACAATTATGTAAAAGATGTGGATTACATTTCCGGGGCCGCTATTTTATTGCCGAAACAGCTGTGGGAGCAGGTCGGCGGTTTTGACGACCGCTTTGCGCCGGCTTACTGCGAGGATTCTGACCTGGCTTTTGCAGTGCGCAAAGCCGGCTACCGGGTGGTATACCAACCCCTTTCCAAGGTGGTCCATTTCGAGGGGGTTTCCAATGGGACGGACGTGGAGGGGACAGGGCTTAAGCGTTACCAGATAGCCAACAATGAGAAGCTGAAAGAGAAATGGAAGGCAGAGCTGGCCGGCCAGTGCCTGAACAATGGAAACCCGGACCCTTTCCGGGCCCGGGAGCGCAGCATGGGGAAAAAGATTATCCTGGTGGTAGACCATTATGTGCCTACGTACGATAAGGATGCCGGTTCTAAGACCACGTTCCAGTATTTGAAAATGTTTTTGGAAAAAGGCTATGTGGTAAAATTTTTGGGGGATAATTTCCAGCATGAGGAGCCATATTCCACTACGCTGCAGCAGATGGGCATTGAGGTTTTATACGGGGCAGAATATCAGACGAAGATTTGGGGCTGGCTGCGGGACCATGGGGATGACATTGCCGTAGCTTATTTGAACCGCCCCCATATCGCTTCCAAATATGTGGATTATATCTTGGACAACACGGATATTAAAATCATATATTATGGGCATGACCTCCATTTCCTGCGGGAGGGGCGGGAGTATGAACTGACAGGGGATCCTAAGAAAAAGGAAGACGCCGAGTATTGGAAGGCGGTGGAACTGTCTTTGATGGAAAAGGCCGCGGTGTCCTATTACCCGTCATATGTGGAGAGGGACGCCATCAAAGCCATTGACCCGGCCATTGCGGTGAAGGACATTACGGCATATGTGTTTGACCAATTCCTTTCCCATATCCAGGAAGACTTTTCCCTCCGGGAGGGCCTGCTGTTTGTAGGGGGGTTTGCCCATCCGCCCAATGCGGATGCAGTCCTGTGGTTTGCCAGGGAAGTCTACCCCCATGTCCGCCGGAAAATGGAGGCATCCGGCGCCGTGCCGCCGGAATTTATTGTGGTAGGTTCTAAAGTCACAGAAGAAATTCAGGCGTTGGAGCAGCCGGGGAACGGGATTGTGGTGAAAGGGTTTGTGCCGGAAGAGGAACTGTCGCGGCTGTACGGGGAATGCAGGGTTGTGGTGGTCCCGCTCCGGTACGGGGCCGGCGTAAAAGGGAAAGTGGTGGAAGCCATCTATTATGGGGCGCCTATTGTCACCACAGCTATTGGGGCAGAGGGGATCCCTCAAGTAGAGGATGTGCTGCTGGTAGAGGATGAGGCGGAGACATTTGCAGACGCGGTAGTAGGGCTGTATCAGGACTGTGGCGCCTGCAGGGATTTGTGCCGGCGGACCCAGGCTTACGTGCGGGCCCACTTTAGCGTGGAAGCGGCATGGAGGCGCATTGAGGAGGATTTCTAAAACGCGTATGCCCGCCCCAAGGGATCGGGCTTTAAAACCCCTGATGAAGGAAGCAAAGGCTCTTGCCGCTTCCCCATCAGGGGTTTTTTAAATGGTAATCATATGGTAGGGGATCTGGTTGGCTGTCATCATTTGGGCTTCCCGCTGATGGCAGGTAAATAAAATGATCTGGTCGCTGTAAGACTGGGAGAGCCATTTTAGCGTTGCCCGCAGCCGGTCGTCATCGTATTGTACAAAACTGTCGTCAAAGATCAGGGGCATCTGGTCGTGGCCGGATTGCACCAGCTTGGCGGCGGCCAGGCGCAAAGCCAGATAGACCTGATCCATGGCGCCGCTGCTGATTTGGCCCACGGGCACCAGTTTGGTGCGGGTATTCATAAACAGGTTCAGGTTTTCGTCCACGCTTAGGCTGTCATAAACACCGCCGGTAATCTCGCCGATCATGTCAGAAGCAGTTTTATTCAGATAGAGGCCAAAAGATCCGCGGATGCTGGAAGACAGTTCGGTCATGGTATCCAGCGCCAAGTCAATGGCGGCAATTTCTTCCCGGATCCGGTCGTTTTCCTCCAAAACCTGTTTCAGGGCTTCTACCTGATCTTTGTATTGGGCAAGGCGGTCCAATTTTTTTTCCAGTTCCCACTGGCTTTTTTGCTGACGGGAAATGGCTTCATCATGGGCAGCAACCTGTTCTTTGAGGGCGTCGATTTCCTTTGCCTGTTTGTCCAGGGAGGCATGGGAGCGGGCCATTACCTGGCTTAAACGGATGTATTCCTCCATCCGCCCAAGGAAGGCTTCCAAGGCGTTGTCGGTGATGGCGCCGTCGCCTAGGTGGCGGGAAAAGACTTCCTGCAACAATTTGCCGGTGTAAGCCAAGTCTTTCCGGCCACGTTTTCCGGCAAAAATCAACAATGCCCCTACTGCCGCAAACAGGAGGGAGAGGATCCCGCAAAGGATAACCAGCGGCAACGTATAATCGGCTTGGGATAAAGCAGCGGCGACGCCGGGACCGCTTTGGGGGGAAGGCAAAAAGCGTGCCATAGCCGAAGCGTGCCGGTATTGCTGCACCGCCATGGCTATGGCAACGGCGCCCAGCAATAAGGACCAGGCCAGGGACATTGCCGCCAATACCGGGCGGGATTTTTTCTGGCAGGCGCTTTTGGCCGCCTGGTAAAAATCATAGGTGTTTTTGGTGTCGTCCCGGTATTTGGCTACAGAATCTTCGTCGGTAAATTGTGCGGCGTCCAGGGCCTGGCGGCCCGCGGCGATTTTTTGCAGGAGCCTGCCCCGTTCTTCTTGCTTTTGGGCGATCTGGTTTTGGGCTTCCGCCCTTTTATTCTGATAAGGAAGCAGCAGGTTTTCGTATTCCGGTGCGGCAATGTCCTGCTCCAGGCTGCGGATTTCCCCCAACAAGGCCGTATAATTTTTGGCGGCATCCGGGTTCAAAAGCCGGTCGAAATCTTTCCGGCGGTTCCTTAGGTGGGAAGTGGCCCTGGTAACGTTCAGGGACATATTCCCGGTGGTATTCATGTTGGCGATGAAGTTGCGCAGTTCGGAAACCATGCCGCTATCCGTAACGCTTTTTAGCTGGCCGATGCTGATGGTGTTGGCATAGGTGGTTTCGCTTAAACCACACAGAAGCTGGTCCAGGAATGCCTTGGAGGGCTCTACCTGCTTGCCCAAGGTTTCATTGATTATAGCCAGGGACTTGCTGTTTTTTTGAAAATTGCGTTCAATCCGGTATACAAAGCCTTCCTGCTCCACCCGCATCCGCCCCCCATACACCGCTTTGTTGTCCCACGGCTCGTAATGGGAGTAAGTATCGTTTTTCGAGGCCCGCCCCCGCCCCCGCTCCAGGCCAAACAGCATACAGCGGACAAAGCTGTGGATGGTGGATTTGCCGGCTTCGTTTTTGCCGTATATAATATTTAAGCCGTCGGAAAAACTCACGTCCCGATTGTGGAATTTACCAAATCCATCTATGTGTAAATCCAGTAATTTCATCCTTTCCTCCATTCTTTGCCAGATAACAATCCCATTCTTTTGAACCTTTTGCCATGGCTGTCATGTCCGCTCGTCCATGGTGGAGAGCAGCGCGTCGATACCATAGTAGAGGGCCTTTTTTTCTATCTGGCTCATCTCGTCTTTTTGAAGGGCGCGGATATAAAAGCCGATCATGTCCCCTGGATGCTGGGCAAACAGGCGGCTGAAATCGTACTGAGGCTCCGACTCGTCAATCAGTTCAATGATTTGCATCCGCTGTGCCAAGGGGCTAAGGTCAAAGGTAATATCGGGGTCCCGTTTGCCCCGGATGCGGAAACGGTAAATGTGTTCGCTGCCCCGTTTGTTGATTTCGTCCATAATGCGGGCGCTTAGCTCCCCGTTGGTAGTGGCGGTGGTCACATGGACGATCAGCGGGATATAACGGGCCTGGGACAAAGGCAGGAATTCCAGGCGGGTGACCTGGCCGGTGGAAGGGTCGGCCTCCCCTAAGATAATTCCATGGCGGCCGGTTTCCGTCTTGTCAAGAGGTTCCAAAGAACCGGGGTAGGCATACCGGTTATCCGCCCCGATTTCCGGTTTGTGGATGTGGCCCAGGGCCGCATAGGAAAAACCGGATTGGGACAGCTTATTTTTGTTGATAGGCAGATGGGTGTCGTCACCGCCGTGGGCCAGCAAAATATGGATCCGGGGCGCGTCCGGGGGGCGGATGCCCGACAGGCGCTCCTCCCGGATTTCCGCCGTGTGGTAGCTGAAACCGGTTACGTCCACATTTTTTTCTTCGTAAACCACCGTGGTCAGCTTTTCTTCCATGATCCAGGTTACGTTGGGGCGCCATTGGAAACTTTTTAAAGCGGAGTTGGGGCGGATCCGGTCATGGTTGCCGGAGATGACCACTACCTGGACGCCGGGGATGGTGGAGAAAAGGTAATTCAATTCTTTCAGGTCCCGCAACAAAGGCTGGCGGTGGAACAAATCGCCGGCGATAAAAAGAAAATCCACGTCCCGGGCTTTGGCCTGGCGGACGGCTTCCGCAAAGGTGTCTTTGATAGCCTGGGCCCGGTCGCGGCTCCAGGGCTTGTCGCGGTCAGGGTTCATGCCCCAGTGGATGTCGGCGGTGTGGATGAATTTCATGAAAGTCTCCTTATAATTCGCAGTTGTTTACCGTCCGCGGGAAGGGGATTACGTCGCGGATATTGCCCATGCCGGTCAGGTACATGACGCAGCGTTCAAAGCCTAAGCCAAAGCCGGCGTGGCGGTTGGAGCCATATTTGCGCAGGTCCAGATAGAAGCCGTACTCCTCCTCATTCAGGCCCATTTCCCGCATACGGGCCAGCAGCTTGCCATAATCGTCTTCCCTCTGGCTTCCTCCGATGATTTCCCCGATGCCGGGGACCAGGCAGTCCATGGCGGCCACAGTCCGGTTGTCCGGGTTCAGCTTCATATAAAAAGCTTTGATTTCCTTGGGGTAGTCGGTAACGAAAACCGGACGTTTAAAGACTTGTTCGGTCAGGTAACGCTCATGTTCTGTCTGCAGGTCGCAGCCCCAGGACACTTTATAGTCAAATTGGCTATTGTTTTTTTCCAGGAGCCCTATGGCTTCGGTATAAGTGACATGGGCAAATTGGGAATGGAGCACGCCGTTTAAACGCTCCAAAAGGCCTTTGTCAATGAAACTGTTGAAGAAAGCCATCTCCTCCGGGGCATGTTCCAGCACATAACGGATAATATGCTTGAGCATGTCCTCTGCCAAGGCCATGTCGTCTTCCAGGTCGGCAAATGCGATCTCCGGCTCGATCATCCAAAATTCGGCCGCATGGCGGGTGGTATTGGAGTTTTCCGCCCGGAACGTGGGGCCGAAGGTATATACGTTGCGGAAAGCCATGGCGTATGTTTCCACATTGAGCTGGCCGCTGACAGTCAGGTTGGTGGTTTTCCCGAAAAAGTCCAGGGAATAGTCGATGGAGCCGTCCGGGTTTTTAGGGGGGGCCGCCAGGTCCAGGGTGGTTACCTGGAACATTTCCCCTGCGCCTTCACAATCGCTGCCTGTGATCAGCGGGGTGTGCACATAGACAAAATCCCGTTCCTGGAAAAACTGGTGGATGGCGTAGGCAATGAGGGAACGCACCCGGAACACGGCCTGGAACGTGTTGGTCCGTGCCCGCAGATGGGTGATAGTGCGCAGGTATTCCATGGAGTGGCGCTTTTTCTGCAGGGGGTAGTCAGGGGCGGAAGCGCCTTCTACCGTGACTTGGGCGGCCTGGACCTCAAAAGGCTGTTTGGCCTGCGGCGTAGCCACCAGGGTGCCTTTGACCAGGATGGCGGCCCCTACGTTGAGTTTGCTGATTTCGCCAAAATTGCTTAATGTGTCATGGTAGACGACCTGTAAGGGTTCAAAGTAGCTACCGTCGCTGACTACGATGAAGCCAAAGGATTTGGAGTCGCGGATACTGCGCACCCAACCCCCTATGGAAACCTCCTGGTCCAGATAGCGCCCCCTGTTTTTGTATAATTCTCTTACGGTAACCAGATTCATAATCGTTCTCCTTTTTATTTTGATGGTTTTGCCAGCCGCTTCCCCGCTTTGAGCCGCCCGGGTTTTAAAGCGTCCCGGAAAGCTTATTGAACTGCTGCGCAGGGGGATTTACGCCTAACTTCCCAAAAAGCATTTTAAAACATACTATAGGGGCATTATACTTTATTTTGCATAAGGATTCAAGGGGAAGCGAAAAATATAAAAAAACGAAATCCTATAAAAAATGTCGGAAAATGCACGAAAAACACAAAGATTATTATAAAATTTATTCACTATTTTAGAAATGTATGTTATAATGAAAATGTAATAAGCAGTGCGGATATTTTCCACAAGCGGAGCCGGTATACGGTACTAGGAAGATTCGGCGAGGTTTTCGGACTCAACATAAACTCACATAACAGACAAAGCAAAACCCAGCAGCGCTGCGTAGAAAAATTTAACAGCGGGGTGATAGCGTGATTAAGAAAGAAATGATTGCCATGCTTTTGGCCGGAGGCCAAGGCAGCCGCCTTGGCGTATTAACCCAAAAGGTGGCAAAACCGGCGGTATCCTTTGGAGGGAAGTACCGGATTATCGACTTTCCTTTGAGCAATTGCATTAATTCAGGCGTAGACACGGTGGGGGTATTGACCCAATACCAGCCGCTTCGGCTGAATACCCATATAGGGATTGGCATTCCCTGGGATTTGGACCGCAATGTGGGCGGGGTTACCATTTTACCGCCCTATGAAAAGAGTGTGGGCAGCGACTGGTACACAGGGACGGCCAACGCGATATTTCAGAACCTGGAGTTTATGGAAACCTACCATCCGGACTATGTACTAATCTTATCTGGCGACCATATTTATAAAATGGATTATGAGGTAATGCTAGAATACCACAAGGCAAATCATGCAGATGTCACCATTGCCGCCATGCCGGTGCCGATTGAGGAGGCAGGCCGTTTTGGCATTGTGGTTACGGATGAATCCGGGCGCATTACCGAATTTGAAGAAAAACCGGCCAACCCAAAGGGCAATTTGGCTTCTATGGGCATCTACATATTTAGCTGGCCGGTACTAAGGGAAGCCTTGATCCGTTTGTCCCGTGAACCGGGCTGCGATTTTGGCAAGCACGTGATCCCTTACTGCCATGAAGGCGGAAAAAGGATTTTTGCATATGAATATAACGGCTACTGGAAGGACGTGGGCACCCTGGGCTCTTATTGGGAGGCTAACATGGAGCTTATCGACATCATTCCGGAGTTTAACTTGTATGAAGAATATTGGAAGGTTTATACCAAAAGCGACATTATCCCTCCCCAATACGTGGCGGAGAACGCGGTCATAGACAAAAGCATTGTCGGTGAAGGCACGGAAGTTTTCGGAGAGGTCCATAGTTCTGTGATTGGAGCCGGGGTCGTGATACGGGCAGGCGCCGTTGTCCGGGACTCCATCATCATGAGGGACTGCGTAATTGGCGAGGGGGCAAAGGTGACGAAAGCCATTGTGGCGGAGGAATCGGTGATTGGGGCAGGGGCCTGGCTGGGCGTTGGCGAGTATGCGCCCAACCGTTATGACCCCAAGGTATACCAGTTCGACCTTGTCACCATTGGGGAGCACAGCGTCATCCCGGATAATGTAAAGGTTGGAAAAAACACTGCGATTTCCGGCGTCACGGCCGAAGAGGATTACCCGGCCGGGGTTCTGGCAAGCGGAGAATCCGTGATAAAGGCAGGTGATGTGCGATGAGGGCGATTGGTATTGTCTTGGCGGGCGGAAACAGCAAGAGGATGAGGGAGTTGTCAAACAAGCGGGCTATAGCAGCCATGCCGGTTGCCGGAAGCTTCCGCGGCATTGATTTTGTGTTAAGCAACATGAGCAATTCCCATATCCAGCAAGTAGCAGTATTTACCCAGTACAATTCCCGTTCTTTAAACGAGCACCTAAGCTCTTCTAAGTGGTGGGATTTTGGTAGGAAACAAGGCGGGCTGTACGTGTTTACGCCTACGATTACAGCGGAAAACAGCGACTGGTACAGGGGGACGGCAGACGCGCTGTACCAGAACCTGGCGTTTTTGAAGAACAGCCATGAACCTTATGTGGTGATCGCTTCCGGCGACGGCGTTTACAAATTGGACTACAACAAGGTGCTGGAGTACCACATTGAGAAAAAGGCGGATATCACCGTGGTGTGCAAGGAACTTCCCCGGGGCGAGGACGCCACCCGCTTCGGCGGCGTGTCCATCAATGGCGACGGGCGGATCGTGGAGTTCGAGGAAAAGCCGGTTATGGCCATTTCCAACATGGTCTCCTGCGGGATTTATGTGATCCGGCGGCGCCAGCTGATTGAGCTGATCGAGCGGTGTGCTGCAGAGGACCGGGTAGACTTTGTACGGGACATCCTGGTCCGCTACAAGAACCTGAAAAGGATATTCGCATATAAGATGGATACTTATTGGAGCAACATTGCTTCCGTGGATTCTTATTACCGGACAAATATGGACTTTTTGAAACCGGAGGTGCGCAACTATTTCTTTAAAGAATATCCAGATATTTATTCCAAGGTGGACGATTTGCCACCGGCGAAGTACAATCCAGGCGCGTCAGTGAGAAACAGCTTGATTTCCAGCGGCTGTATCATCAATGGCACGGTTGAGAATTCCATTCTGTTTAAGAAGGCATATGTGGGCAACAACTGCGTGATTAGAAATTCCATTATTTTGAATGACGTTTACATCGGCGATAATACAGTCATTGAGAATTGCATTGTGGAAAGCCGCGATACCATCCGTGCCAATACAACCTATATTGGCACACCTGAGGATGTGAGGATTGTGGTTGAAAAAAATGAAAGGTACGCATTGTAAAAGGAAGGGGCTATGAGCATGCAAATTACGGATGTAAGAGTCAGAAGGATTGAAAAAGAAGGGAAAATGAAGGCAATCGTCTCGATTACCCTTGACAACGAGTTTGTGATTCATGACATCAAAGTGATTGAAGGAGAAAAGGGATTGTTTATCGCCATGCCGAGCAGGAAAGCTGCGGACGGTGAGTACCGGGATATTGCCCATCCGATTAATTCGGAAACGAGAGATATGATTCAGCGGGTGATTTTAGAAAAATATGAGACAACAATGCTGGAAAATCAGGAAAATCAGGAAAGCCGGGAAGGGTAGGGAAAATAGGGAAGATAAAGGGGAAGGCCCACAGGGGGCCTTCCCTGATTTTTTGCCGGTGTTTGCCCCCTAAAACAATTAAGGGAAGGCGCACCCCAGGGGGGATGGAAAATGGTGGACAAGCAGTTTACAGATGACAATTTGTAAAATATAATTGACATTATGTAATAAATATGATATGATTTCCTTGAAGCGGAAAGGTGGTGGTGAATTGAAGAACCTGAAGCTGAAGGCAGCACGGGTTGGCAAAGATTTGTCCCAGGAGGATCTGGCCAACCTGGTGGGGGTTACCCGGCAGACCATCGGGATGATTGAGGCAGGGAAGTATAACCCCACATTAAAGTTGTGCCTGGCGATTTGTAAAGTTTTGGACCGGACGTTGGATCAATTATTTTGGGAAGAGGAGGCAGGATGATGGATGAGAGGATTTACCTAGGCCAGCAAAAAATTTGGAGTGAAATGGGGAGGGGCATGTATTACTTGGCCGTAGGGTCCCTGCTGGTGAAATGCCTGGCATTTCATATGGGGTTAGGGCAGTGCAGCGCGGAATACCTGGTCATAATAGGGGCGCCGGTATATTTTCAGATCCGTTCCCGGCAGTTAAAGATGTCTTTCCTGCCGGCAAAAGGCAAAAGGAACAGGCAGGTGTGGCTTATCCGGCTTGGGCTGCTGACAGCCATTGCCGCCTATTGGACCCTGAATAAAAGCCAGGACTGGAAATCGGCGGCTGTTTACCTGGTTTCCTTTTTAGCGGCATATCAGGTCACCCGGACGCTTTTGGCCTTATCCGAAAAGAAAAGGGCCAAACGGCTGGAAGAGGAGTTTGACAGCGACGAATAAAGCCGGCAATAACAGCCGGGAAGGGCTTTTCCATAATAGCGGCCCGCTTTTTGCCAAATTGGCAAAGGCGGGCTAAAACAATGGGGAAACATACTATTTTTACCAAGGGGAATTTGGGGATGATGTTTTTATCCATACAAATTGCCTAAAATAAGTTGAAAAGATTGGTTGAAAATGGTATAATTAAACCACTATAGGGTTAGCTGCCCAAATACATAAGGAGGAATTAACATGAAGCGAAAAGTAGTATCAATGTTGCTGGCTTGTACCATGGCAGTGTCTATGGCGGCCGGTTTTAGCCCCATCCGTTCGGAAGCGGCCGAAGAGGCAAAGGCTACCTATACATGCCAGCTGCATGCCAAAGTGACAGATGCCGGTGAAGTAGTCAATGAGGTGGTAATTGCCTTAGGAGAGGACAAACGGGCAGCCAACATTGACGAGGATACCTTTACAATCCATGCCACGGCTACGGTAAAAGGCTTCCTGGAAGGTACCGGTTTAGAGAGCAACGGGGATTATGACATTGACCGTAAGGTTTTACAGGTTGAGACGGCAGGGCAATGGGTGAGCCTGCGCCTGGACGCGTCACAAGGGGCGACCCTTGCCTACACCACCGGCCTTCGGAACTATCCGGCTACGCTGACTTACACCATTACCCAAAACAAGCCCTTTACGTTAATGTCGCCGGACGGCAGGATCCTGGACGAAGAGCATATGGCAGTATTTACCTGCAACAACACGGTGGTTGACCCGGAGACCGCAAAATTTGAATCCGTAAAAGTCCCCGGAGGGATCAATTACCAGTTCTATAATGCAGGCGAGGGCGTGGACAGGCTGGTTGTCTGGTTCCATGGAAACGGCGAAGGCGACCTGTTGTCTTCCGGCAACAATGTAGCACAGATGCTGGCCAACAGGGGTACCGTTGCCTGGGCTTCCGACGAATTCCAGGAGATTTTCGGCAAAGCCCATGTGATGTCGTTCCAGGCCCCCGATACCTGGTATTATGCCCAGAGGGACGGGCTGCTTCAGAAAGCGGCGGACGAAATCAATGACGTGATCCGAAAATACGGCGTGGATCCCCAAAAAGTTGCTGTTTCCGGCTGTTCTGCAGGCGGTTACATGACTACAAGGATGCTGATTGCTTATCCGGACATGTTTGCCGTGGCCATGATCAATTGCCCGGCCCTGGATGTAGCGACTGCCCGCGGCGGCGAGACCCCCACCGACGAAGAGCTGGCTTCTATTAAAGAGTCTGACACGGCAATTTGGCTGGTACAGGGTGCAACGGACAGCAGCGTGGCGACGGATGACTGTTCTGTACGCATGTTTAACATCCTGACCAGCGGACAGCAGACCAGCCAAAGCAAGATCAAACAGGAACTGCCGCAGAATTCAGATATGACCACCTATGAAACGGCAGACAATAAGTACAAACTTTCCCTTTACGATACCACCGAGGACGGCAAGTTAAGGTTTGCCGAAGACTATGATTGGGACGGCGTGATGACCGAGGTGCAATACAGCAACCACTGGTCTTGGATCTATACCCTGAAGAATGACCCCAGGGCGGCAGACGGAACCCACATTGTCAATTGGGCAGCAGGATATATTAAATAATAATCATTAAGGAAGGCCCGGAAGAAATTTTCTTCTGGGCCTTTTGTAGTGCGAAAAAACTTGGGGGGATCCGGCCGGATACAAAAGGGCCGCTTGGGGATGGCCTCGGCGGGTAGGGCAATGGGGGCAAAAGGCCCGTAACATAAGCAGTACGGCGGCATACGGAAAAAGTACGAAATAAATATAAAGATTTTCTGACGATTCTTCAAACCCCCTGTTCAAAGAATTTTTTCTCTGGTAAAATAGCAGGCGGACGAATCATCAGAGAGGGGCATATTTATGAGGCAGAAATTTGAAAAGCGTTGGTTTAGCGGCATGCTGGTAGCCGGCTTGCTGGCGGCGGCCGTGACAAGCGGCAGCCCTGCACAAACGGATGAAGGGCCCGGAGGGCTTCCTGTAAAAAAGGGCGGTTTTTACCTGACGGAATATGCGGCGCAGGAAGTCGCCCGGCTTCAACCGCCCGGACAAGGCCAGGCGGGGGGCGAGGCGGCCGGCGGTCAAGGGGACCCTTCACAGGAAACAAGAAGCAACACCATCGTGGCGGGGCAAAGCGGTTCCCGCCGCGGGCAAGGGCCGTCTGAAAACGTGGATATTGTCACCGAAGGGGAGAAAGGCGGGTTTCCCCAGGATCCGATCCTGGGCGGTGCCACTTTGACCATGTTCCATTCCCAGGGCGAAAGCCAGATGCTGTCAGCCATGTTGCAGACGCGCCAGGGAAGCCTGATTGTCGTAGACGGAGGCCTGGGGGGCGACGGGGAATATCTGCGTAGCCAGATCCAGGCAAAAGGGGGCCATGTGGCCGCATGGCTGATCACCCATCCCCATGGGGACCATGTGGGGGCGTTGTACCGCATTTTGCAGGATGAGGCGGCGGGGATCCAGTCAGGGATCCAGATTGACGGCATTTACTATTCCTTTGCGGCGCCGGAGTGGTACACCGTACATGACCCCTCCGAGCAAACCATGGCCCATGCGATCATCGGCACGTTTTCCGGTTTGCCGGAAGGGATGCTGCACACGGTGGGCAAAGGGCAGGCTATCCAGGTGGATGACGTGACGGTCCAGGTGATGAATGACCGGTACGAATTGAGCAGCGACAAAGGGAACAATGCGGGCATCGTCTACAAATTGACGGTAAACGGAAAATCCATTTTGTTCCTGGGCGACATGGGGGAGGATGGCGGCAAACGGCTATTGGCCGATGCCGGGGCGGAGGCTTTGAAGTCGGACATTGTCCAGATGGCCCATCATGGGCAAAACGGGGTGGGGGAAGAAGTTTACCAAGCCATTAACCCCAGTATTTGCCTGTGGCCTTCCCCGGATTGGCTCTGGAATAATGCAGGAAACCGTTACCGCATCTCGGAGACCAAGGGTTGGATGAGCCGGTTAAACGTGCAGAGGCATTATTGTACGAAAGACGGGGATCAGGTAATCCAATAGCAAAAGCGTTGGATTGCCGGCTGATAGGTTGCTCCTAAAACAACTATAGTGAGTAAAAAAACTTTATATATAAGTCAATGCAGCACTTTAGTTTGCTAAAATAATAGTAGCCAGAGGAATTTACTATTATGAGGAGCAACATCAATCATGAGGAGCAACATCAAACAATTGCGGAAACAAAGGAACATTTCGCAAAAAGTATTAGGCGAAGAGATTGGTTTATCGCAACAGGTTATCAGCCGGATGGAGCGGGACAGGAGCAAAATCCAGGTGGATGTGCTGATGAACCTTGCGGACTATTTTCATGTATCTACGGATTGCGTGCTTGGCTACCATGCGAACGGGGAAGCGGGCAACCCGATAGAAGAGTCGCTGAAAATGCAAAGCGCGGCTGATTTGGAGCTGGCAGTGATGGTGGATAACCTGGAACAAATGGATCAGGCGAGGCGGCAAAGGCTGTGGCAGGCTTTGGCAATTTTAAAACGGTGTCTGTAAAAGGCACCGTTTTTTATTGCTTTCCTTTATGGTTGATAATAAAAGGGCGCCGGAAACGCCGCCTTTGGCGCTGCGGGCCTTGGGCGAGGCGATTCATATTCCGGTCAATCCGTGACTGTCAGGCCGCTGTGATAGGAATAGCTCCCCAGTTCGTCCAGCAGGCGGGACAGGTTGACCTTCCTAAAGGTTTGCCCATGGGCGACAAGGGTGTTGAGGATGGCATATACATTGCTGCATTTGAGCAGGCATTGATAAAACAAGTCAGGGAAAGAGGCTTTGGAAGCCAGCCTGCGGTCCCAGGGGTTGCACCAGGTTTCATGGTTTAAATTCAGGCAGGCCCGGGGGTTAGAAACCTTGTCGGTGATCAGTTTGGTGGAAGCTACCGGGTTTTTCAGGAAAAGGTTTTCCACAAAAGCAATGCTGCTGCTTTTCCGGCCGGACGGGTCTGCCAGGGTGCGGCAGCCAAAACGCATGGCCCAGATAGAGCGGTGGACCATCTGTGGCGTCACCTGAAAATTGTTATAAAATGTGATTGGGTAATAAGTTTCGTTGATGCATTTGGACAGGAAACGGGAGATGAACTGGGTTTCCATGCCGTTTAAACATATGGTTGCCGCCTGGTTGAACTGGGACGGCTTTTTCTTTTTATATTTTTGCAGCAGCAATGCGTCAATGTCGTTTTCCAATGCCGCATGCATACCGTGGGCCTGGGCAGTAGGGGATTTGGCGTTGTACCCGATCCGCCCGTACACATAGGGGTGGCAGATGGAATCCCCAATATAATGGCAAAGGTAACCGCAAAAATAGGCAAGCCCTTGTTCCTGCTGCTGACGGGAAGGGATTTCGTTGAGGTTGCGCAGGCAAGTAGTAAAAAAGTCCTGGATATGGTGTTCATGCATATAAGAAGCGACATTCCGGTAGTCCCGGTGCCTTAATACCGGGATGTTGTAAAAAAACATGTCCGGCCCCTGCAGCCCCAGCTGATAGAGCCAGCGGTATTTGGCGATGACACGTTTGAGCTGGCAGTTAGGCAGGTCATTGTAAGCTTTCATACCCAGGATATAATGCGTAGTAAAGCCAGGCATGGCGATTCCCCCTTTATTAATCTAATGTATTCATGGAACCTTTCCCGCATCTGCCTTTAAGGCCGGTGTTTTATTAAAAGATTTTTGCAAATGTTAATAAGGGATACCTCTACAGGTGCCGGGAAAATTCCGGGAAGACATTCTTTATCATAACATATTAGCGGAGAAATTGCGAGGGATAAAAGGGAATAGATTGCCTATTGCCAGACATAAACATAAAAGAAAAAAGGTGGTCATGGCAAATGCACATTGCGGAAACGATCCATTTCCTTATTTGGGGGCCTTGGACATTGGCCCTTTTCCTGGGGGTAGGGATATGGTTTTCTATAAAATCCGGATTTTTCCAGTTCCGTGGCTTGGCATGCTGGTGGGGATGTACGGCTGGGAGCTTATGGAAAGGGAGGGAGGGGGCGAAAGGTAAGGAGATTACCCAATTTCAATCGGCATGTACCGCTTTGGCCGCCACCATTGGCACCGGGAATATTGTAGGGGTGGCCACGGCTTTGACTGCCGGCGGGCCCGGGGCGCTATTTTGGATGTGGGTATCGGCAGCCATTGGCATGATGACAGCCTATGGGGAAACCAGCCTGGGGCAGCGCTTCCGCTATCGGGGGGAGGACGGCCACTGGATGTGCGGCCCTATGGTATATATGGACCGGGGCCTGGGATGCAGGAGGTTAGGGGCGCTGTA
Source organism: uncultured Lachnospiraceae bacterium (assembly GCA_910584845.1). GTDB lineage: Bacteria > Bacillota > Clostridia > Lachnospirales > Lachnospiraceae > Brotaphodocola. Next base: position 103,309 of record CAJUDH010000001.1, on the reverse strand, counting down.
TGCGTGGTTTGCTGTCCTGGCCTCTTTCGGGATGGGAAGTATGGTACAGTCAAACTCCATCAGCGAGACATTGCACTTTTCGGTAGGCCTCCCGCCGGCCGGCAGCGCCCTTTTGGTGACGGTTTTGACAGGGGCGGTGATTTCCGGGGGGATTGGGCGTATTTCCCGGGTATCGGAAAAAATGGTGCCTTTGTCTGCCGGTATTTATATTGTATTTTCCCTAATGGTTATCCTTTCCTATTGGGAACGGCTGCCGGCAGTAATATCTGCCGTGTTCCGGGATGCCTTCCGAATCCAGTCTGTAGGAGGGGGGGTTTCAGGCTGGCTTTTAAGCCGGAGCGTGCGCTACGGGCTGTCCCGGGGCGTGTTTTCCAATGAGGCGGGGCTGGGGAGCCTGGCGGTGCTTCATGGCGCGGCGGAAGATACGTCGCCGGAGCAACAGGGGATGTGGGCTATGTTTGAAGTGTTTGTGGATACCATTGTAGTCTGCACATTGACGGCCTTGGTAATTTTGTGCGTGGGGTTTGACGGGGGAGGCAGGGGCCTTCTATTGTCCGGCGAAAACGGGGCTGCCCTGACTGCCGCCTGTTTCCATGCCCGCCTGGGGGGGCTGGGGGAAGCCCTGGTTTCCGGTTCCATGGCAGTGTTTGCTTTTGCCACGGTGATTGCCTGGTATTATCTGGGGAGGCAGACCTTTCACTATCTGGCCAGGCGGCTGCGACGCGGGCGCCTGACGGGGAAAGGGGGGGACCGGGTTTATACGGCGCTTTATCTGTTTGCCGTTTTTGCCGGGTGCCTATGCCGGCTGGAAACGGTATGGATGATGTCAGACATGTGGAATGGTATGATGGCGTACCCGAATCTGGCCGCTTTGCTTTTTTTGTCTGGGCAGGTTAAATATCCTCAAATAAAAACGATTGACAAAAAGGGGGGCAATGGGTATAATAAACCTGATAAGAGGGAGTAGCTTGCACGTATACGGTGTTATGTAATATCGTCATCACGGCTGTTGTTTTCCGTTGGATTAGGGACAGCCCGGTATGCATATAATAAGCGAGACTTTTGTCATATCTTTTGATATGGCAAAAGTCCCGCTTATTTTTATGTAACACGAAAATAACCGGATTTTCATGCCTGGAAAACTGCAAATGTGCCCGGCGCAAGGCGCAGGGGAGTGCGGTTAAACGCCTTAACAAGCACCCTTCTTTGGCCCGAAAGCCTTTTGGGCAGGCTGCCGCCTTGGGTGGCCGGCCTGAAACGGCAAGAAAATTTATGTTGCCCTAAAATGGATGTGGCTTGCGCGGCGGAACGCGCAAAGAATGGAGGAAAGATGAAAATTATGGTGTATGTCATGCTGGCGTTGGGATTTGTGTTATTGATTAAAGGCGCAGACTTTTTTGTAGAGGCCAGTTCTTCAATTGCCAGGCGGCTGCGGGTGCCCAGCATCATTATCGGGCTGACAATCGTGGCGTTTGGGACCAGCGCGCCGGAGCTGGCAGTGAGCACTACGGCTTCCCTGGCCGGAAATAATGAAATTGCCGTGAGCAATGTGATTGGTTCCAATATTTTTAACCTGCTGATGGTGCTGGGGGCCTGTGGCGCTATCCATGCCTTCCGGGTACGCCTGCGCTGGGACTTTGTTGCCTCTATTTTTGTGGCGGCCCTTTTGCTGCTTATGATATTTTGCGACTTCTATTTAAGCCGTCTGGAAGCACTGGCCCTGTTGGGGCTGTTTGCGGCGTTTCTGGGGATGACCATAAGGGACGCCCTTGTGAACCGGGTCCAGGCGTCGGAAGAAGAAGAGGTAAAGATGCTCAAGCCTGTCCAATGCCTTGTGTACGGGGTGGGGGGCCTGGCCGCCATTGTCTGGGGCGGCGACCTGGTAGTGGGCTGCGCCAGTGAAATTGCCTTGGATTTTGGGTTAAGCCAGACTTTGGTAGGCTTGACGATAGTAGCCATGGGAACCTCCCTCCCCGAGCTGGTCACTTCCGTGGTGGCATCCCGAAAAGGGGAAAACGGCATGGCCCTGGGCAACGTGATCGGCTCCAACCTTTTCAACATCCTGATGGTCCTGGCTTTATCGGCGGCAGTCAAGCCCATAGCGGTGAACCGGTTCGCGGTAATCGACGGCGCTTGTTTGCTGGTTTTCAGCGTAATCGCCTTTGCCCTGTGCTGGACCAAGGGCCAGATCAGCCGGCAGGAAGGTTTGGCTATGTTGGGGATGTATGGTGGGTATATGGTATACATCTGCATCCGGTAGGCCGGGCGCCGCTATCCGGCAGGCCGGCAGAAAGGCCCGGGAAAAGGAAAAACCCCTCCGGGCGGAGGGGCTTTTTCAAACTACAATTTATAAGAGGTTAAAAAAGGGAGGAGAGCTGATAACTTTAATCACCAGCTCGAGTATTATGAAAAAAATCTTATAAGCATCTCACATTTAACGGCATTCATGGTTGCTTACAAGATATAGTATACGCAGGAATCATGAAGAAATCATGATGATTATGTAAAAGGTTTTTGAATGATTTATGAACAGAAAGTGAACGTGCGATTTTTGTCACTCTTGCCATTTGGGCCTTTTTATGATATATTAAGGAACAAAGCTTGACAGGAAGCATTTTGCAAATCTGCTTTTTGGGCGTGCGCTGCGGTTGTTTTCGGTGCGCCCTAAGAAAGGGAAAGGAAGGGGCTGTTCGTTATTATGGTAGATAAATGGAAGGTCACGATTCCGGAATTGACAGGGGGTGACATGCGGTATGCTTATATCTATCTGCCGGAATCTTATTTTTTGGATTCGAAGACGCGCTATCCGGTGCTGTACATGTTTGACGGCCATAATGTATTCTTTGACGAGGACGCTACCTATGGCAAGAGCTGGGGGATGAAGGAATACATGGATGAGACAAAGACACCGATGATTATTGCAGCCGTGGAGTGTAACCATAGCCCGGACCCAGGCCAGGGGCGTATCAGCGAATATTCCCCGTTTGATTTTCGGGAGAGGGGGATCGGCGAGATCCATGGGCGGGGGAAGGCGACCATGGAGTGGATGGTGAATACCTTTAAGCCCAGGATTGACAAGAAATACCGGACTTTGCCGGGGCGGAAAAACACTTTTATTGCCGGAAGTTCCATGGGGGGGCTGATGAGCCTTTATGCCGTGTTGGAATATAACCGGGTGTTTTCCAGGGCAGCGGCGCTTTCCCCGTCTGTGTGGCTGGCGCGGCGCAGGATTGAGCAGATGATCCAGGGGGCCAGGCTGAACTCGGATACGGTGGTATATATGGATTACGGTTCCGGGGAATTATCCAACCATTCCAATATGCTGCATCAATATGCCAACATTACTTCCCTGCTGATGGAGAAAAAAGTATTGGTGGAAAGCCGGATTATACCCGGAGGGACTCATTGCGAGGCCAGCTGGGAGAGGCAGATCCCTTTCTTTATGGGCACGCTGCTTTATGGCTGGGGACCTGCCGGCCGCCGGAAAGCCTGAAAATAGCATAGGAAATAGGAAGGCCCCCGGGCCGTTGCAATCAAATATATTCGCCGGTACCGGCGGGAATGGAGTAGGACATGGAAGTGCAATATTATAAACAGTACAGCCCGGCGCTGGAGCGGGATATGGAATGCAAGGTTTACGGCCACGCCGGCCGGCCGGTTTTATATATCCCCTGTCAAGACGGCCGGTTTTACGATTTTGAAAATTTTAAAATGGTAGATGTATGGGCGCCTTGGATTGATTCCGGGCAGGTTATGGTGTTTTCCATTGACACAATAGACAAAGAAACCTGGTCCAATAAGTTTGGCCATGCCGGCTGGCGCAGCTGGCGTTACGACCAGTGGATCCACTACATAGTCGACGAGATGGCGCCGTTTATGCGTGCAAGGGCTAACGAGCGCAACGGTTGGGACGGGGAACCTGGCATATTGGTTTTCGGCAGCAGTTTGGGGGCTACCCATGCGGCTAACCTGTATTTCCGCTTCCCGGAGATATTTGACCGCCTTTTGGCCTTAAGCGGCATTTACACGGCGGATTATGGTTTCGGGGGGTACATGGACGGGTTGCTGTATTTTAATTCCCCTCTGCACTATTTGCCCAATATGGCACAGGACCATCCCTACATCGACCATTACAATCAAAACAAAGCGGTGATTTGTGTGGGGCAGGGGCCATGGGAGATCCCCGATTCCACCCGCCGGCTGCAGGAAGTGCTTGACCGTAAGGGGATCCATGCCTGGGTGGACTATTGGGGGTTTGACTGTTCCCATGACTGGCCCTGGTGGTTTAAACAGGTGGTTTATTTCCTGCCATATTTGCTGTGATGTGCCCGGATAGCCGGAAAACACATCAACGAAAGGATGGACGATGAAAAACGTTATTTTTATCTCTCCGAATTTTCCTACCAATTATTGGCATTTTTGCCATGAGCTGAAAGCAAACGGGATGAATGTGCTGGGGATCGGGGATCAGCCTTACCATGAGCTGACAGAGGAATTAAAAGGCAGCCTGACCGAATATTATAAGGTCAGCAGCCTGGAAAATGAGGATGAAGTTTATCGGGCGGTAGCATTTTTTGCCTTTAAATATGGCCGTATCCACTGGCTGGAGTCGAATAATGAGTATTGGCTGGAGCGGGATGCCCGGCTTAGGACGGATTTTAATATTAAAAGCGGTTTTCAGGTAAAAGACATCCCACGGATTAAGTTTAAATCTAAGATGAAAGAATATTATGCCAAGGCAGGCATCCCTACGGCCCAATACCATATGGTGGGGGATTTGAAAGGGTGCCTGGATTTTGCGGCCAGGGTGGGCTATCCGGTAGTGGCCAAGCCGGACAACGGCGTAGGCGCGTCGGATACTTGGAAAATTGAGGACGACCAGCAGATGAAATGGTTCCATGGCCAGAAAATGAAGCATATACCGTACATCATGGAAGAATATGTATATGCGGAGGTCAATTCCTACGATGCCATTATTGATTCCCATGGAAAGCCCATGTTCGAGACGGGCAATATTACGCCGATTTCCATTATGGATATTGTGAATCATTTAGATAATTCCATTTATTATATCCTGAAGGAGCTGCCGGAGGACACCCGGGCTGCAGGGCGGGCTGCAGTGAAAAGCTTTGGCGTAAAGAGCCGGTTTATCCATTTTGAATTTTTCCGCCTTACCAGAGACCAGAAGGGCCTGGGCAAAAAGGGGGATGTGGTGGCGCTGGAAGTGAATATGCGCCCTTGTGGAGGCTTTACCCCGGATATGATTAATTTTGCCCACAGCACCAACGTGTATAAAATATGGGCGGATATGATTGCCTTTGACCATTCCACCATGCCGGTAGGGGACCATGCCTTCTGTGCTTTTGCCGGCCGCCGTGACGGAAAGAATTTTATTTATGGGCATGATGATATTATGAGGAAATATGGCGGCAACATGAAGATGGTGGAGCGCCTCCCGGATGTGCTGTCCGGCGCCATGGGGAACCAAATGTATATGGCAGTATTCCCCACTGAGGAAGAATTGGATCAATTTTATGAAGATGTGCTGGAAGTGGAAGAAGATAGGAAGAATGAAAAAGAAGAAGGCGACATGGCGGAATAGCCAAAGCCTCTAAGACGGAGGGAACCAATATGCAAAGTCCAGAAATTACCATTACTATGGAAGACGGAAGCGTAATCCGGGCGGAATTGTACCCGGAAACGGCGCCTAACACAGTAAGGAATTTTATCAGCCTGGTGAAAAAGGGATATTATGACGGGCTGATTTTCCATCGGGTTATTGAAGATTTTATGATTCAGGGCGGCTGCCCGGAAGGGAATGGAACCGGCGGCCCCGGGTATTGCATCAAAGGGGAATTTAGCCAAAACGGATTCCCCAACCCGCTGAAACATACCGAGGGCGTACTTTCCATGGCGCGCACCTCACATCCGGATTCGGCAGGATCCCAGTTCTTTATTATGCATAAGGACGTACCAGGCCTGGACGGTATGTATGCGTCCTTTGGCAAGGTAGTGGAAGGCATGGATGTGGTGGACAAAATTGCCAAGGCCCGCACAGGTTTTGGCGATAAACCTTTAAAGCCGCAGCGGATCGGGAATATTGCCGTGGATACTTTCGGGCAGGAGTATGAGGAACCAGAGGTCCTATGATTTGGGAACGGGAAATCCGGATAGGGGAAGCTGCCTATCCGGTGGTAATATCGGACAGGCAGGAGGCCCTTCTTGCTGCGAAAGCGGCAGGGAGGGCCGTTGTCGGTTTGCTTTCCAAGGACGGGGATTTGTGCCTTTCTGCTGCCAGGTATTTGGTGGAAGCGATAGAGGCGGCGGATGACGCTTATTTGGAGAAGGTAGTAAGGAGGGAACGGGGGCTGCCATGGACCATCGGGGAGTCGGGGCGGCTACTGGTTCGGGAATTTGCTTTGGAGGACGTTGGGCAAGTCCCGCCGGAGCCGGAAGACGGGGAGGCAGACGCTGTCTTTTACCGCAGGGAAAAGCTGGAGGCCTATATCCACGGGCAATATGGGTTTTATGAGTATGGGCTGTGGGCTGTGGTGAGGAAAGAAGACGGAAAAATTTTGGGGAAAGCCGGGGTGACGGCCGCAGAGGCCGGCATAGATGGGCTGATGCTGGCTTACCATGTGTTTACGCCATACCGCCGCCAGGGATATGCTACGGAAGCATGCCGTATCATTCTGGACTATGTGGGGCGGGAATACGCATGCCCGGTTTATGCCATGGTGGAAGCAGCCAATACTGCTTCCGCACGGCTTTTGGATAAACTGGGCTTTCGGGTTATGGGGCAAAAATATAACGGATCAGGGCATCCGTATATTCTCTTCTCTGGGAATTGCTGATGATGCCCAACAACGGAGGTGTTTGCCCCAAGTGGGCCTTTGCGGCGAAATCTGTGTTGCTGATGTCGATGGCATAGGCCCGCTGGACCATATCTTCGCCGGGGGCATAAAAAAGCCGGCCTTGTACCAAAGGCAGCAGTTCCGGGGAGAGGCCGGTTTCCAGGTCAATGTAGCCATTGAGGGATGCAAAATGGTCAATGGTAGCCGCGTCCCCGATGATAACGTCCAAGTCTTTGGAAAAGACCAAGGCGGATATTTTTGCCATGGTAGCATAGCTAAGTTCATTGGCATCGTCCCCATAGGCAATGTATGAAGTTTCCGCGGTGACCAGCTGTTTTTTCCCTAAGTTCAGATATTGGGCAAAGTCTTCGTCTAACAGGCTTAAGTCTACTTCGGACCCACGGCTATTGATAATGATACAATGCATGGCCGTGTCAAAAGTGCGGCGGTACAGGGAGGTGATTGCCACATGGATCAACAAGATTGCCATAATGGCCAGGAACATGTGCACCTTGTAATAAGCCCAGATATACCAGGCCCGGCCTTTCCAACTCATGGATTTTAATTTTTCCAGTTCACCCCGTTGGGGGGCCGGTCCTTTTTGGGGTTCAGGCTCTTTGGGGTGCCCTTGCTGCTGCATGGATTCTACGGTTATTTTCATGGAAATCGGTCCTTTCTTCGGAAAGTTATGGCATATCTGGCGGGAGGTGGCTTTCCGTACATTCCGGATCCTGGATGGAACGGATCCCCGCCCCTTAAAGTATACCACAAGACAGGGCGGTATTGGGCAAAAAATAAAAAATTCAGCAATTTGAATTTTCCGGAAATTTACTTAAAACCTGTAAAGTAAATTGCATTTTTCAACAAAATTCGCTATAATGAAAATGCAAGGAGGAAAAGCCAATGCTTTCAAATATTTTTAATTATGATAATCCGGTTTGGCGGTTTATGGGGAAGTTTTGTGATATATTGCTGCTCAACATCCTTTGGACCTTATGCAGCATCCCTATTGTCACCATTGGCGCGTCTACTACAGCCGTGTATTATGTGACGCTGAAGCTGGTAAGGGATGAGGAGGGCCCCACGGTACGTTCTTTTTTTCGGTCATTTAAAGAGAACTTTAAGCAGGCAACTGTGATTTGGCTGATATTGCTGGTTGCCGGGCTGCTTATTGGTTTTGATTTGTATTTTTTCCTGATGCTGCGTACGGGGGCGTCTGCGTTCCGTACGGTTATGGTTGCCATATTTGGCGCGTTTGCTTTGATTTACCTGTTTATCGCATTGTTTATTTTTCCGCTGCAGGCCCGTTTTTATAATTCGGTAAAAAGGACTTTTTTAAATGCGTTTTTTGTGTCCGTGCGCCATTGTTTCCATTCTTTAGGGTTAATCGGGATTGATATTGCATTGCCTTTGGTGGCGTTGTTTTTCTTGCCCATTTTGCAGCCGATATTGTTCCTGTTCGGATTCCCTTTGGTGGCGTTTATCAATTCTTTCGCTATTGTGGGGGTATTTGATAAATACATGCCAAAGGAAGAGGAACCGGAGGAAACCGAATTGCCGGAACCAGAGCAGCCCCTTATATAGCGGTATGCCCCTTTAAAAAGCAGGAAAGGCTAAGGCTTTGCCGCTTTTTAAGGGGGCATATTTTATTTTTATTGCTGCTCTTTGATATTGCGGGATACGGTGATTTCCTGGTTGTCGATATGTTCCCGCATGGCGGCTTTGGCTTCCGTTACCCGGCATTCTTTTAACGCCCGCAAAATATGGTCGTGTTCTACCAGCAGGATTTGATGTTTTGCGGTATCTTTGATATATTCCAGGCGGTACCGGTACATTTGTTCCTGCAGATTATTTAAAATTTGAACCAGCCGGGTATTGCCGGTGCCCTGGTAGATAACGTCGTGATAATGTTCGTCACTTTCTGCGATTTTCATGAAATCCCCTTCCTGGATAGCCTGCCGGAATTCGTCCTGGGCGGCTTCCAGTTCCTGGAGGTCTTCCGGCGACATCCTTTGGCAAGCCAGTTCCGTTGCCAATTCTTCCAATGACCTGCGCACTTCCAGTACGTCCCGCAAATTTTTTTCGGATATTTTGGCGACTTCCGCGCCTTTCCGGGGGATCATCAGGACAAGGCCTTCCAACTCTAATTTCCGGATGGCTTCCCGGATGGGGGTGCGGCTGACCCCCAGGCGGTCGGCCAGCTGTATTTCCATCAGGCGTTCCCCCGGTTCCAGCTCCCCTTTTAAAATCGCCTGGCGCAGGGTGTTGAATACCACATCCCGCAAAGGCAGGTACTCATTCATGTTGACCTTTAATTCGTGGATCATGGCTGTTCTCCTTTGCCTGTTTATACTGGATTAAACACATTCCGGCGCGCTGGTTTTGGCATTATAGAAACTGGTCAGGTAGATTTGCTTTGCCAGGTTTGAAGCGGCGCCGTAGCGCATATTTTCGAAGGCCTGCCGGGCGGCGTCCGCATTGGTGAAAAGGCCGAATACAGTGGGGCCGCTGCCGCTCATCAAAGAGCCGATGGCGCCAAGTTCCAACATTTTTTCTTTGATTTCCTGGATTACGGGGTATTCCCGGATGGTGACCGTTTCCAACAGGTTTCCCATTTTACCGGCAATCTGGTAAATATCCTGTTCTTGGATCCCTTTTATAATACCGTCAATATCGGGATGCTGTTCCGGTTTCAACCGGTCGGCATGGAGGCTGGTGTAGACAGAACGGGTGGAGACGTTGACCCCAGGTTTGGCGATGAGGATTTGGCATTGGGGGGCCGGCGGGAGGGGCGTAAGGATTTCGCCAATGCCTTCTGACAGGGCTGTGCCACGCAAAATACAGTAAGGGACATCCGCGCCGATTTTCACGCCCCGTTCCATCAGCTGGCTGGTGGTCAGGCCCAGCCGGAACATTTTGTTTATGCCAAAAAGTACGGCAGCGGCGTCGGAACTGCCCCCTGCCATGCCTGCGGATACAGGGATGAATTTCCGCAGCCGGATCGACACACCGTCGGGAATGCAAAACTCATCCATAAGCATACGGGCGGCCTGGTATACCAAATTGTTTTCGTTGGTGGGAAGATAGAACAGGTTGGTTTCTACCCGGATGCCCGGTTCTTCTTCCAAGCTTAATTCAATCCGGTCAAATATGCCTACGGTTTGCATAATCATACGCACCTCATGGTATCCGTCTTCCCGTTTGCGCAGGACATCCAGCCCCAGGTTGATTTTTCCATAAGCTTTCAGCCCAAGATGCTTGATCATAAGCGGTTCACTCCTTTATTATTATAAGCGTTCCCGAAACCTATCCGGCAAAAACATATTATGAAATCAGGCAGAATAGATGGCGAAACCGCTTTCCCTAACATGGCGCCGGCTTTAGCCGGCGGATTAATAGATACAAAATACTGAATATTGTATACTGTATATTATATACGTTAATGGAAAATATTTCAAGGCCTTTCGGAAAGAAAACGGCAGGGGATTATAATACCCGTAATCTTGTTTTCTCCGGCGTAACATGATAGAATCTATCATTAGAAAAAACAAGGAGGGGAAAAATGGAAGAACATCAAAATATAGATTTATTTGAAAAAATGCCTATTCCTGCAGCCGTAGCGCGGCTGACGGTACCAACCATATTAAGTTCGTTGGTTATGGTGATTTATAATATGGCAGATACGTATTTTGTGGGGATTTTAAATGACCCGGTCCAGAATGCGGCGGTGGCTTTGGCGGCTCCGGTGCTTTTGGCGTTTAATGCTGTAAATAACCTGTTTGGCGTTGGGAGCTCCAGTATGATGAGCCGGGCGCTGGGGAGCCATGACTATGAGACGGTACGCCGCAGCTCGGCTTTTGGCTTTTATTGTGCATTGCTTTGCGGCATTGCCTTTTCCGCCCTGTGCCTGGCCTTTCAGCAGCCTCTTTTAGTAGTGCTGGGGGCGGATACAAAAACCATGGCGTCCACCGCCCAGTATTTGCGGTGGACGGTGGTTTGCGGGGCGGCCCCGGCAATCCTGAATGTGGTGCTGGCTTATATGGTGCGGTCAGAAGGCGCGGCGTTCCATGCCAGTGTGGGGACCATGAGCGGGTGTATTTTAAATATTATCTTAGATCCTATTTTTATCCTTCCCCAAGGGCTAAATATGGGGGCAGCGGGGGCCGGGCTGGCCACGTTCCTTTCCAACTGTGTGGCTTGCCTGTATTTCTTTGTGCTATTGTATAAAACAAGAAAAACCACATGCGTCTGCATACTGCCGCATAAATTAAGCCTGGAGAAAGCGATTGTGCTGGGGGTTTGCGGGGTAGGGGTCCCCGCGTCCATCCAGAACCTGTTAAACGTGACCGGAATGACGTTGCTGAACAATTTTACTTCTGTTTACGGGGCAGACGCGGTAGCGGCTATGGGGATCGCCCAAAAGATTAACATGGTGCCGATACAAGTAGCGTTAGGGTTTTCCCAGGGGATTATGCCATTGATCAGCTATAATTATGCCAGCGGGAACTTTAAACGGATGAAAGAAAGCGTCCTTTTTGTGGCAAAAATATTGCTGCCTTTTATGCTGCTGGTTACCTTATCTTATTATTTCGGGGCAGAAACGTTAATCGGCGCGTTTATGAAAAATGAAGCAATCATCACATATGGCGCTAATTTCTTGCAAGGCTTTTGCCTGGGGATGCTGTTCCTCTGTACTGATTTCCTGGCAGTAGGCGTATTCCAGGCCATCGGCCTGGGGAAAGCAGCCCTGGTTTTTGCGGTTCTAAGGAAAATAGCATTAGAGATCCCGGCCCTTTACGTATTAAACTACTTCTTCCCCCTATATGGCCTGGCCTACGCCCAAACAGCCGCGGAACTGGTTCTTGCCGTAATAGCCGTAGTCATGCTGGTATGGATATTCGGAAGGCTACAGAAAAGAGGACGGCTGTGACAGGCGGAAAAGGGGCGGGAAACGGAAAAGAGGCGGGAAGGAGGGGTAGCCGGGGGAGGGGAAGGCAGGGAGGGGCAGCATACAGGGAAAGGATAGGAAGAAAATACAAAAATGGGACAAAAATCCTTATTTAAAGGCGAAAAAACAATTGATAATGAAATATCAATGTGAGATAATGTTCACGTAGGCAGTGGACAGTGCGGAAAAAGGCAAAAGCAGCCCTGTGTTGTGCTTGCACAAAGGCAAAGCAGCTTCTGCCTTTTTCTATAGGGGAAGACCGCGGCCGGACCGGAGCACAGCGCAGGCGAGGCACACTGTGGAGTAAAACCGGGCGTCTTAGGGCAAGCTGTATGCCGGCAGGCCTGCCGGCATTTCCTGGCAGCCCCGGCCGCAAACCGGCAAACCTGCCGGGCGGGGGAAGCATCCCGTCAGCCATGCCCCCACTGCCCCACAACGGAATACATCGTACCGCGGATAACATCCCAGCTACTTGCCTGTTTTCCCGAGTGCACAGGTCAGAAAGCCTTAGGGCGGCACCGTTGTGCCAGCGTTTTTTGACCTGCACACTCGAAAAAACATGTGCGTGTTTGGGCCGCTTATTTGCCTGGCGATGTAATAGAGAAAATATTTCATTCGGAGGGAAGCCATGAAAGTGACGATTTGTATTGGAAGTGCATGCCATTTAAGAGGTTCAAAAGAAATCATCCAAAAAATGCAGCAATTAGTGAGGACCAATAACGTAGCCGACAAAGTAGATTTAAACGGCGCATTCTGCAGCGGCAATTGTGTGAACGGCGTCTGCGTTACCGTAGACGGCGAATTATTCTCCTTATCACCAGAAAACACCGAATCTTTCTTTGAAAAGGAAATCATGGGGAGGCTATAATATGGCAGCAATCATTGATTTTAAAGCAACCAAATGCCGGCACTGCTATAAATGCGTACGAAACTGCGAAGTCAAGGCCATTATGGTGAAAAACGGGCGTGCAGAGATTATGCCGGAAAACTGCGTGCTATGCGGACGCTGCCTGCAAATCTGCCCCCAGTCAGCCAAAACCCTGGTTAGCGACCTGGGCAAGGTAAAAAGCTACATAGCCAGAGGGGAGAAAGTGGTGGTGTCCCTTGCCCCGGCCTATATGGGGTTGTTGAAATACCATACGATTGGCCAGGTCCGTGCCGCCCTGCTGAAGCTTGGATTTAGTGATGTAAGGGAGACCTCCGAAGGCGCAGCGCTGGTGACGGCAGAATATGCCCGGCTGCTGGCGGAAGGGCAGATGGAAAATATTATTACCACTTGTTGCCCCAGCGCCAATGATTTGATTGAGAAATATTACCCTCAGCTCATCTCCAGCCTGGCGCCGGTGGTATCTCCCATGATTGCCCATGGGATGCTGCTGAAACAAGAATTAGGGAAAGATGTGAAAGTCGTATTTTTGGGCCCCTGCATCGCAAAAAAGGCAGAAGCCCAGGACGAACGGCATTCGGGATACATAGATGGAGTATTGAACTTTAACGATATTAATTTTTGGCTGCAAAGCGAAGACATCAATATTGAAGACTGTGAAGACATGCCATTTTGCAAAGACCCCAAGATAAACCGCCTTTATCCGGTAAGCAGCGGCGTGATCCATTCGGTTTTGACGACGCAGAAACAGGTGGACAATTATCAGAAATTTTATATCCATGGCGAGAAAAACTGCATGGAACTATGCGACAGCATCCTCCGCGGGGAAATCAAAGGCTGTTTTATCGAGATGAATATGTGCTATGGCGGCTGCATTAAGGGCCCGACCGTCAATGACAAGGCTATTTCCCGTTTTAAGGTTAAATTGGACATGGAGCAGGCCATACCCCAAGACCCGGTACCGGAAGAAGAGACCCGGCCGGTGCTGGAAACCATTTCCCTGCAGAAAACTTTCCAGGACCGTTCCCCCAAGGATCCGGTCCCCACAGAGGCCCAGATCCGGGAGATCCTCTCCCAAACCGGAAAGAGCAAGCCGGAAAACGAATTAAATTGTGGCGCTTGCGGCTATCCTACTTGCCGGGAAAAAGCCATTGCCGTGTTCCAGAAAAAGGCAGAGCTTAATATGTGTATCCCCTTTATGTACGAGCAGTCGGAATCCTTGTCCAACCTGGTGCTGGAAACTTCGCCAAACGTAGTGCTCCTAGTGGACGAAGATATGAAGATTTTGGAATACTCCGCCGTTGGAGAGAAATATTTTGGCAGGACCCGGTCAGAGGCATTGAAAATGTATTTGTATGAATTCATTGACCCGGTAGATTTCCAATGGGTGTTTGACACTCATCAGAATATCCACGGGAAAAAGGTGTCTTATCCGGAATACCATTTGGATACACTTCAAAACATCGTTTATATAGAGAAAGAAAATGCGGTGCTGGCTACGTTTATTGATATTACGCAGCAGGAAGAGCAGCTGCGGGTTGATTATGAAAAGAAGCTAGATACCATAGACCTGGCCCAAAAGGTTATCCATAAGCAGATGATGGTGGCCCAGGAGATTGCAGGGCTTCTGGGGGAAACCACGGCGGAAACCAAGACCACCTTGACAAAGCTGTGCCATTCTCTGTTGGAGGGCGGCGAAGACGGAGGTGTATAAATGGGAGTTACCGTAGATGTTGCTTATAAAAGCCTGAATAAATTTACCGAAATATTATGCGGCGACAAGGTGGAAATCCTGCAGACGGAGGATTCCCACATCATGATCCTTGCCGACGGCATGGGCAGCGGGGTAAAGGCCAATATCCTTGCCACTTTGACTTCTAAAATTTTGGGCACCATGTTCCTTAACGGGGCCACGTTGGAAGAATGTGTGGAAACCATCACGGAAACCCTCCCTATTTGCCAGGTAAGGCAGGTAGCCTACGCCACATTCAGTATTTTACAGGTGTTTTACAGCGGGGAGGCATATCTGGTTGAGTTTGACAATCCAGGATGTATTTTTATCCGCAACGGGAAATTAATGGAGATCCCCCGGAATATCCGGGAAGTAAAAGGCAAGAAGATCAACGAATACCGTTTTACCGTCCAAAAGGGGGACGCCCTGATCCTTATGAGCGACGGGACCATCCATGCCGGTGTAGGAAGCCTTTTGAATTTCGGATGGGTGTGGGAGGACATTGCCGCCTATGCAGTGAAACAGTACCCCCTGACAATATCTGCCATGCGCCTGGCCTCTGCGATCTGCCAGGCTTGTGACGAGCTTTATGAGTACCGGCCAGGCGACGATACTACGGTGGCCTGTATGCGTGTGATCAATGCCAAGCCGGTCCATCTGATGACCGGCCCTGCCCAGGATGCTTCCCGGGATTCAGAGATGGTCAACAGCTGGATGGGGGGCGGGGACGAAACCCGGCGGATCGTATGCGGCGGCACCAGCGCCACCATTGTTTCCCGGGTGCTGAAACGCCGGTTGGACGTGTCTTTGGATTATGTCGACCCGGAAATCCCGCCTATCGCCTATATGGACGGCATTGACCTGGTAACCGAAGGGGTGTTGACCTTAAACCGGGTGATCCAATTATTGAAACGGTATGTGAAAAAGGAAACGGTTTCCGAAGACTTTTTCCTGGAGCTGGATAAGCCAAACGGCGCTTCTATGGTGGCGAAAATGTTGATTGAAGACTGCACAGAGCTGCATATGTATGTAGGAAAAGCCATCAACAGCGCATACCAGAATCCAGGCCTGCCATTTGATTTGGGGATCCGGCAGAATTTAGTCGAACAATTAAAACATACCGTAGAAGAAATGGGAAAAAAGGTAGTAGTCACTTACTATTAAGCCCTTCTCCGCAGCGAAGCGGAGGAGAAGGGCGCAACGCAAAAGGAGCGAAGCGTAGTTTGCGTTTCCCGAAAGGCCGCAGCGAAGCGGAGGAGAAGGGCGCAACGCAAAAGGAGCGAAGCGTAGTTTGCGTTTCCCGAAAGGCCGCGGCATAAAAGGTTCGAAGCGGACAGAAAGAGGTTCCGGGAGCACATGAAGGAAAAGAGGAGGAAAATTTCATGGTAACAAATGACGCAACAATTTTGAAGGTAAAACATGACGTCCTTTGTGAAGTGGCGAAGCTGGCATGGGAGGGGACTTTGGAGGAAAAGCGGGATGAGCTTCCCTATCAGATGTTCCCCGGCCCCCAGGCCCAGTTCCGCTGCTGTATCTATAAAGAGCGGGAGATCATAAAGCAACGGGTCCGCCTGGCAGAGGGCAAATGCCCGGTAGGGAAGGATTCCTTAAACGTGGTGCAGGTAATCAATGCGGCCTGCGAGGAGTGCCCCATTGCTTCTTATGTGGTGACAGACAACTGCCGGAAATGTATGGGGAAAGCGTGTCAAAATTCCTGTAATTTCGGCGCCATTGAGATCGGTGACAGCCGTGCCCATATTGACCCTTCCAAGTGCAGGGAATGCGGAAAATGCGCCCAGGCATGCCCCTACAGTGCCATTGCCCATTTGGAGAGGCCCTGTAAAAAGGTATGCCCGGTAGACGCCATCACTTATGACGAATACGGCATTTGCGTGATTGATGAAAAGAAGTGCATCCAATGCGGCGCCTGCATCCATAGCTGCCCCTTTGGCGCCATTGGCACCAAGACCTTTATGGTGGACGTAATCCGTTTGATTAACGCAGGCAAGAAAGTGGTAGCCATGGTGGCGCCGGCTACGGAAGGCCAGTTCGGCGCGGATGTCAGCATGGCCAGCTGGAAAACAGCTTTGAAGAAAATCGGTTTTGCCGACATGGTCGAAGTAGGCTTGGGCGGCGATATGACTGCGGCGGCGGAGGCGGCCGAGTGGGCAGAGGCCTACAAAGAAGGGAAGAAAATGACCACTTCCTGCTGCCCGGCTTTTGTAAATATGATTAAACAGCATTTCCCCACGCTTTTGGACAATATGTCCACTACCGTGTCCCCAATGTGTGCGGTTTCCCGTATGCTCAAGGAGAAGGATCCGGATACGGTGACGGTTTTTATCGGTCCGTGTATTGCCAAAAAGAGTGAAACCCTTGACCTGAATATCAGCGACAACGCAGATTATGCCATGACTTTCGGAGAAATCCGGGCTATGATGCGGGCCAAGGGGGTAGAACTGGAACCAGAGGAAAATACCTACCAGGAAAGCTCGGTATATGGCAAACGGTTCGGCAATTCGGGCGGTGTGACTGCTGCCGTGGTGCAATGTTTTAAGGAGATGAATGAAGAGATTGCCCCTAATGTGATGAAGTGCAACGGCGCTGCCGAGTGCAAGAAGGCGCTGCTGTTAATGAAGGTCGGCAAGCTGCCGGCAGATTTTGTGGAAGGTATGGTATGCGTAGGCGGCTGTGTAGGCGGCCCCAGCAAGCATAAGAGCGAGACAGAGGCAAAGAAGGCCAGGGATACTTTGATTGGCCAGGCCGACGGCAGGCAAGTGCATGAAAATCTGAAAAAAGTAGGGGCGGACCAGGTGGCCATGCACCGGCATTGAGCCGTTACAGGTAAAATTTTGTTTCCGGAAGCGTATTATGGCATCAACACTTGAATCAAAAAGCCCCATTTCCTTTTCGGGAAAAAATGGGGCTTTTTGATTATGTGTTACAGAACAGGCCGTTTCTTCGGATTCCTTATTGGAGGAAGGCAACATATGCCAGGACGAATCAAAAGCTATTCATACTCCCAACCGGTACCTGTGCCGTTTATCAGGTATTGCTGGCGGTTCGCAGAGGTGTTGTCAACAAAATGCAGTTGCGGGTAAGGTTTGATATAAGTATTGTAAGCTTTTTGAAGGGCCGCCAATTCCGCTTCGGAGTCCGGGGCCTGACTCGGATAAAAGGCCAGGTATTCTATTAAGGTGCCGTCAATGCGGTAACGGTCGATATAATCGTTTCTGGTGGCATAGTAAACGGCCATTTCCCCTTTGTTCATATTAATCGCCACAGGCGATCCGCCTTCTTTCCCATCCCAAATTTTCTTAAGGGAATCTTCATACCGGAAATAGTCCAAACAGAGGTTTGGATAGCCCATAGTGGGAATTTCTATAAACAATTCGTTGATGCCGTCTCCGTCAATATCCTCACAGGCAAACCGAATATAGCCAAGCTTTTCCGGGTTGCCGAAAAGGGCGGTGGGTACATATCCATCCAAAAGCTGGGCATAGGCTTTCATAGCGCCGGCTTTTCTGGAGGAGCTGGTATCATACAGTGGCCTTTGGTTTCCGCCGTCTTTGCTGCAGGCTAAAATGGGGGACCACCGGGAAGCGGAATCCGTAGTGTAAATTTCGCCGTCAAGGATGGCCAGCTTATTTCCGGATATTAATGGGGTTTGCCTGCCATTGTTCACGTTTACACGGTAGATTTGATTGTCGTTTCCGATATAATAACAGTAGTCGTCTTGAACGATGACTTCATTGGACCATTCCTGCGCGTTGGATGCCAGGGACATGTCGCCACTGCCGTCTAACCTCATGCACCGGATTTCGTTGCTCCCGTTACGGGTATAGTAGATCCACCCTTTGTAAATGGTCCAATCCGCACCATACCACCAACTGGCATCGGCCTGCAAACACTCCCTTTCACTGCCGTCCGCTTTTTGCCGGTAGAAAGAATAATTGTTTAAGCCGATAGAGTGGTCTGTGCTTACATAATACAGGTAGCTGCCTGCAGATACAACACTTTGGGGGCTATTTTCCATAGCCGCCTCCCCTTTGCCGTTGAGGGAAAGCTGGCCGATCCCTCCGATCGTCTCCGGGGAATGGTAATAATAGAGGATGCCGTCTTTGTAGCCTCTGATTTCCAAAGGGTTTTCCCCTTCGGCGAGGTCCATTTGGCCGGTTAATATTTCATGGCCGGTTCCGTCGGTGTTGATTCTGGACAGGTAGCCAAATCCATCAAACTGGGCATAATAAATCTGGTTGTCCAGCAATAGAATATGGTTGCTTACCAGTCGGTCATCACAGAATTTGGTCAATTCACTTCCGTCTTTCCGGCAGTAATATAGCTTGTTATCGTCTGCGCTGTTGGCGAAATACAGCCATTCCCCGTCAGACTGGATCCAGCTGGCCCGGATATGGTCCTCGGTAATCCGTGCCATCTGTTTGTCTTGTGTCCACCAGCTTTTCCCCTGGGCGTTGCCGTATACCTCCTGAATGGGTACCACCTGCCGGTTCCTTAGCTCGAACACCTCCCATACAGTCCCTTCCTTGTTTGGCACAGTAAAGGTTTTCACGGGTGACCCGTTCCGGCACAGGGTTACTTTGGCGTGGGAATCTGCCATACGGCTGGTGGAGGGGGCCCCGGCCAGGATATCGGTGTAATTGGTGACATAATATTTGTAGCTGCCTTTTTTCGGGGCAGTAAGGGTAATGGATTCATAGGGGTTTTTCCCTTGGCCGTCGTATAAAAGACGGGCGCCTGCGTTATCGCTGCGGTTTAAGGTGTTGACGCAATTCCGGTCACCCATTTCCGCTTTGTCAGGGGTAAAGAGGGAACTGTCCAGGTCCAGGGGGGTGCCGTCCGGGGCTTCCCACTGTAACAAGATGCTCCATACATCGTCGCTGTCCGGGGCTTCTTTTTCCTCTTCCATGATGTAGATGGGCAAATTATTTTCCTCGCCGCCGGCAACGAATATTTGTTTTGCCGTTGTGAATCCTTCTTTCCGGACTTCTGCCGTATAGACGCCGGGGGGCAGGTCCAGGGAAAGCCTGCCCTCACCATTGGTGGAGCCTTGGGCTGCCGGCCCGTTCGCGGAAAGGTTGACCCCCTCATAAACGGTAACGGAGGCATCCGCCAACGGGGGAGTTTCCGTTTCTTCTGCCTCCTGGGCTTCATCCTCGCCTTGCAGCCCGGCCTTATAAGCCAGGAATGTTACCGGAACCGTTTTCTCGTCTTGTTGGGCCAACAAAGTCAGGTCGTCTTGGGGGGCCTGGGAAAAGGCCTCTGGTATTAGGGCCGGTTCCATCAGGGCCGGTATCCGGCCGTCCTTTTGGAAAACCAAAAAGTACCTTGCCTGGGCATCGTCCACAGCCCAAGCATAACGGCCGTTTTTATCGGTAACCAGCTTGATTGCCGGATCCAGCATTTCGGCAGGGGCTTCTTCCCCGGAACCGGTTTGCCCGCCTTTGCTTTCTTTTGCCTCTATGGTTCCAATGCCTACTTCCACGCCCTCCAGCGGGTCCCCTTCCTCGTCGACTACCCGCCCTTCTATAAGCGTTACTTTGGGGTTGGCCATGACGGCTTCATAGGTATGGCAGGCTTCATTGTAGACCTGCAGTTCCTTTTCGTCATATTCGGCACGCTCCCCGTCGGAAATCTCCCCATAGGCCCATTGGGTGTACCAAGTGTCCTCCGGTTCCAGGATCCATTGTTTCACCACGGAAGGCTCGTAGATCCAGCGCCATTTCACCATTTGGCCATCGGAAAAATAATACCGTTCCCCCACTTTGTCAATGGACGCATAGGAAGGGGTGTAAACACTGTCGCTGCGGCGGAATACAAAATTGGGTTTTCCATCCTGATAATAATAGTCGGACAGCTCCAGGCTTTTGTCTTCCATGGTTTCTATGGAAACAATCTTGTATATTTCGTCTGTATCCGGGTCGCGGTAAACTTCATATTCCAAAATTTTACCGTTGTCTTGCCGGCTTAATTCCATACGGGTGAGGACACAGTCGGCAATATGGTTGTCATCTTCTTGGCCTACATCCTCCAACCAATAAAACGTCTGGCTGTCCCACCGGGCGGCCAGGTTGCGGGCAGCAGGCTGGCGGTCCCGGGCGGCCAGGTCGACGGTCCCGTCCCCTGCCTGGTTTACATAGTTTTCCACCAGTTCTGCTTTTGACAGGTCGAACCCTTTTTTTCCGCCTTTCAGGTGAAGGAAAGCGAATAACGCCCCTGTGGTGATGAGAAGGAATAAGGAGGCCAGCGCCAGGCCGCCCCACAGCCATTTTTTGGATTTTTTCGGCGGCGCGGCTTCTGGCATACCGTTATTTGGGGCTTGATTCCTGAAGGGGGCAGATTCCAAAGCCCCGCCATTTGGCTCCTTGTTTTCTGGAGCATAGTTGCCGTAGGCGTCCCTTTGATAGGGTCCGGAGGCAGCGGCATCCGGATATGTTGGATGGGGTATGTCCAGGGAGGCCCCGCATTTTCGGCAAAACTGGTTTTCTTCATCGTTGACAGTGCCACAGTTGGGGCATACGGCGCCGTCTTTTAGAGGGCTTGGCGGCTGTCCCGCCGGGGGGCCTTCCCATGCGGCGGAGGTTTCCTGCGGATTTCCGCAATATCGGCAGAATGCGGCGTCATCCGGTATTTTTTTTCCGCAAAAATGACATGTTTTCATGAGTATCCCTTTCTGTTGTTAGATTATTTAGAAAAGATAAGGCTTTTATGGCGTAAGCCTGCCCTTTGTATTGTACTGTCCAATGATAAATTTGTCAATTTTAGTAAAAAATTATAGAAGTCCTAAAATAGAAGTGTTAAAATAAAGAAGAAAAACCTTGGGCCCTTGTACCCTGCCTGCCATGCAAAACAGCTTAGGGGGCGGCCCGGCGGCAGGGGCATTGCCGCCTGCGGCGAGGCGGAAAAATGGCCAGGCCCCTGCGTCGCCTAACCCTAAAAGCTGAAAAGCATCAATAATCACCTTTTATATTGACGTGATTGGGGGCATATGGTATTATGACACAAGCTTTTCTGATTTTTGCGGGGGAACTACGGGGATAAAGCGGAAGTAAACCAATATTCCAAAACAGGGTTTTCTGGAGAGGGGCTTTTTTCGGGGATCGGGTTATGGTGACTATGGCCGGAAACCGGCTTTTATGGAGGGTGGGAGTATGAATGATTCAACAGGACTTTTTGAACGGGCCGGTGAAGGGGGGATGGCCATCAAGGGCCATGGGCAGCACTGTAGTATGCAAAGTGTCCAGAACTTGGAAGCCGTCATCAACGAGGGCCTTCGTGTTGCCCTGCTGGAGGAGACTCCGGACCAGTCTCTGGAGGTGCTGTTGGAGCACCTGGGAAAAGCGCTGAACGGGGAACGTACCTATATATTTGAACAGAACGGGTCCGGCGGTGATGACAATACTTACGAGTGGGTGGCCGACGGGGTGGAGCCGGAAAAGGAGAACCTTCAAAATGTCCCGCCAGAGGTGTGCGCAAGCTGGTACCGGAAGTTTAGCATCGGCAAACATATCGTTATTGGGAGCCTGGAAGATATCCAGGAGACTGACCCCCTCCAGTATGATAACCTAAAGCGGCAGAATGTCCATTCCCTTGTGGTAGTCCCCCTTTATGACGGAAAAAAGATTATCGGATTTTACGGCGTGGACAATCCCCCTGTGAAGTCACTGGAATATGCGTCAAATATGCTCCAGACTGCGGCATACTTTATCGTATCTTCCTTGAAACGGCGCAACTTGTTCCGGGAACTTCAAAAGCGCAGCTATAACGTCCTCCATGCCCTCAGTGTGGACTATCTGGGCATCTATCAGGTGAACCTTGACACAGGAGAATGCGAAGTCTACCGGGACAGCGAACAGATAGGGATGGACTGGGCTGTCCATTTTAGGGGCGGCTATCAGGCAGCTATGGAGCGGTACATTTCCAAACATGTGGTTTCCCGGGACCGGGAACGGCTCCGGGATTTGACGAGAAAAGATTATGTGCTCGCGCAGCTTCGGACAAAGAAAAAGTTCTCTGTACGATACCAGGTAAAAGACGGTTCCTTCGGGTTAAAACATCTGGAGCTGCATTTTTCCGCCACAGAGAAAACCGAGGCTGAGCACTGCGCGATTTTTGCCCAGCGTGATGTCAATGCCGTGGTGGAACAAGAAGAGAAATACAAGCTGGAGGCAAGGCAGAGCCTGGAAGACATCCTGGAGGGGGCTAAAACCGGTATCTGGACCATCGAACTGGAAGAGGGCTGCCAGCCGAGGATGTATGCGGACCGGACTATGCGGATCCTCCTGGGGGTATCGGATGAGACCGGGCCGGAAGAGTGCTACCGGCGTTGGTTTGAAAATATTGAGCCGGACTATGTGGAGATGGTGCAGGATGCGGTGCAAGAGATATTGGAGACCGGGCGTTCCGAAGTGATTTACCCCTGGAACCATCCGTACCTAGGGAAAATTTATGTCCGCTGCGGCGGCGTGCCGGATAAAACATTTAAAAAACCGGGAGCCTGCCTGAACGGATACCATCAGGACATTACAGAGACCATGATGACGAGGAAGAAACAGGAGCAGTCTATCATGGAGCTGTTAGAGCGGGTAAGGTGGGCAAATTCGGCAAAAAGCGAATTCCTGTCCCATATGTCCCACGACCTGCGCACGCCCATTAACGGCATTTTGGGGATGCTGGGCATCCTGGAGAAAAGCCAAGGCGATCCAAAACGGCAAAGGGAGTGCAGGCAGAAGATCCGTATCTCAACAGAACATCTGCTGTCTTTGGTAAACGATGTCCTTTTGGTCAGCAAGCTGGAGATCGGAAGGCCGGCGGTGGAAGAGCCGTTTGACCTTTGTGGCATATTGGAAGAATGCATCACGATCTTGTCCGTCCAGGCAGAGGAAGGGGGGATCCACCTGGAGCTGGAGGAAGCCGGCCTGCAGCATAGCAGGGTGATTGGAAATCCGCTGCACTTGAAGCAGATCCTGATGAATGTCATAGACAACGGCCTCAAATATAACCGCCCCCACGGGTCGGTATTTGTCCGGGCAGAGGAGGTGGCCTGCCAGGACGGGGTCGCAAACTACCGGTTTGTGGTCGAAGATACCGGAATCGGCATAGGAGCAGATTTTAAGGAGCACATTTTTGAGCCGTTTACCCAGGAACATCAAGATGCAAGGACCAACTATAATGGCGTCGGGCTTGGCATGTCCATCGTGAAGAAACTGGTAGACCAGATGAAGGGGGACATTGAGGTAGACAGCCAAATCGGCAAGGGGAGCATAATCAAAATTATGCTGCCCATTCGGGTGGACGGGGAGTGGCATGCACAGCCCGTAGATGAGGAGCAGAATTTGCGGGGCAATATAGCCGGGATGCGCGTCCTTCTGGTAGAGGACAACGAGATCAACTGTGAAATCGTGGAGTTTATGCTGCAGGAGGCAGGCGCGCAAGTCGTGACCGCCAATGACGGAAAAGCTGCCGTGGATGCCTTTGCGTCCTCCTCCCCGTGGGCGTTTGACTGTGTGCTCATGGATTTAATGATGCCGGTTATGAGCGGATATGAGGCAGCCCGTGTGATTCGCGGCATGGACCGCGAAGACGCAAAAGCCGTGCCCATTATAGCATTGTCAGCCAACACATTTGAAGAGGATATCGCACTGGCAAAAGATGCCGGGATGAATGAACATTTGGCGAAGCCGGTGGACATCAAAAAAATGTTCAGGGCTATGAGCCGGTTGAGGCGCTGGCAAACGTGACAGAAAGGCTGGCCTTTGGGCGTTGTGCCTGGGATTGCCCCGTGGGCATGGCCGACCCTTTTACTTGCACCCAGATGAAAGCCGAAAGAATGGAGATGGAAAAGAGCATGAAAAACTTGGCTTCGCCACGTTCTTTAAAAATCAGCATAGCAGTGATTATTTGCATAAATATTTTCGTGTTTTTGTTCCTGGGAATATCCATTAATAACATGAGCGAAAACACAATTGAGGATATAGGCACTACTTATATGGCCGGAATGAATGAACAGGCCTCGTTACACTTTGAAACCATTATTGACCTCCGCCTGACGATGGCAGAATCAATCGCGCACATTGCAACAGACGGAGGGCATTCCGGCTACGGGTCCAAGGAAGAGATCGAGTATGCCGCAAAGGCAAGGCATTTCTTATGCGCTGCCTTATATTCGTCCGACGGCAAAACGGAAATGATTTATGGCGGCCCTGTTACGCTGAACCATCCGGAACCGTTTTTGGAGAGTTTGAAAAACGGGGAACGCAAAGCAGCATCTGCTTTCGACGGGAATGGGGACGGCGTCATTTTATTTGGTGTCCCTTGTGAATATCCGATGTCCGACGGAAGCAGCAGCCTTGCCATTGTCGTAGGGCTTTCTACCAAGTACATGGGCGAGGTCCTTTTCCTTGATTCTGGCAGTACGCTGATTGATTCTTTTGTCATACGCAAAGATGGCAGCTATGTTGTACGGAACGGGGGCGATATCCACGAAAATTATTTTGAGAGGCTGAACCATATTTTTGGCGGGAACAACGAGGAAGCAGCTTTCTACATCGGGCAGCTGACCGATGCCATGAATGCAAACGAAGACTATTCCGCTATCTTGAAAAACGGAAAATCGCGCCGCCACCTCTATTGCATCTCCTTGCCCTATTGTGACTGGTATCTGGTGACGGTCCTTCCTTTTGACGGGCTGGACCACGCAATTTCAGGTATGGGAAGCCAGTGGCTTATCATCGTTTATGCCGCTTCTTTTGCTGTAACCGCCATGCTCTTCTACATATTCTTCCAGTATTTAGGGGTATACAAAAACCAGGTATCTGAATTGAAGCGCATGAATACAGAAATGGATGAGGCAAGGAAAGAGGCGGAACGTGCCAATGCGGCAAAACAAGAGTTCTTATCCAGCATGAGCCATGACATACGCACCCCCATGAATGCTATCATCGGTATGACGTCCTTAGCCGCCAATACCCACAACCAGGAACAGGTTCAGGAATATCTGCGTAAAATCGCGCTATCCAGTAAGCATCTGCTGGGCCTGATCAACGACGTATTGGATATATCAAAGATCGAAAGCGGAAAAATGACGCTGAATGTGGAGCCTGTGTCCCTAAGGGAAGTGATGGACAGCATTGTTAATATTATGCAGCCGCAGGTGAAGGCAAAAAACCAACAGTTCAACGCGGCCGTTTACGAAATCCTTTCGGAAGATGTGTACTGCGACAGTGTGCGGCTGAATCAAGTGTTGATTAATTTGCTGGGGAATGCCGCCAAATTTACGCCGGAAAACGGCTCTGTCCAAGTATCGGTATATCAGGAAGCGTTGCCAGAGGATAGTTCCTGCGTCCGTACCCATTTTATGGTGAGCGATACGGGGATTGGTATGTCAAAGGAGTACCAAAAGGTAATCTTTGACTCCTTTAGCCGGGAGGACAACACCCGCGTGCAGAAAACAGAGGGGTCTGGTTTGGGGATGGCGATAACCAAGTATATTGTAGATGCCATGGGAGGGACCATTTCCGTCCGGAGCGAGCAGGGCCAAGGCAGTGAGTTCCATGTTACCCTTGACCTAGCCAAGGCAGCAGGGCAGAAGGAAAAACTGCCGCTTCCCGGCTGGAATGTGCTGGTAGTGGACGGCGACGAGCGGTTATGTATCAATACGGCCCATTCCTTAAAGTCGATGGGGATCTGCCCGGAATGGTGCCTGAGCGCCGAACGGGCAATGGAATTGATTGCCGAACGCCATGGCCAGAATAATATGTATCAGATGATCCTTTTGGGCTGGAAACTGCCGGGCATGAATGGGGTTGAGGCTGCCCGGAAAATCCGGCTGAACTATGGGGAAGACGGCCCGGCTTTACTTCTATCCGCCTGCGATTGGAGCGGGGTGGAAGCAAAAGCAAGGGAAGCGGGGATTTCTGGGTTTGTTTCCAAACCCATGTTCCCGTCCACTTTGTTTGACGCCTTGAAAGTATTTGCCGGTACTGCCGTTGAAGAGGATGCCAATGCCGAAAAAGCGCCGGACCTGGCGCTTCGGGGAAAGCATATCCTTTTGGCAGAGGACAACGAATTGAACTGGGAAGTGGCAAGGGAGCTGCTCTCTGTCCTTGAAATGGAATTGGACTGGGCCGAAAACGGGCAGATTTGCGTTGCAAAATTTCAGGAATCCCCGGCCGGATATTATGATGCGATCATTATGGACGTACGGATGCCTTTGATGGACGGATACGAAGCGACCAGGGCGATCCGGGAAATGGACCGGGAGGACGTGGGGATTCCCATTATTGCCATGACTGCCGATGCTTTTTCGGAAGATATACAAAAATGTTTAGAGTGTGGAATGAATGACCATTTGGCAAAACCCATTGATATTCAGGCCGTTGCCAAGAAGCTAAAAAAATATATAAAATAAGGGCGGTTGGCAACAGGGTTTCTTTCTGTTGCGGCCACATGGATTTTGCCGGTAACTTTTTGTGTTTTTATGGCACCCTATCGAAAAGGGGTAGGGCTATCGCCCAAAAAGCCTATGTATTGCATTGCACCCATGGTAAAGCCTTTCATATTTGGCCCGGTTATGGTATAATTTGGGAAAGGATGAGGCCTGCGCCGGTCTGCGCCCGCCTGTAAAGGGCCGGTGCCAATGCACACCGTATGTACCCTTGCAAGGGCCTTTACAGGGGAGGGGAAATCCGGGCAGAAGCAATCATCCATCCATTAAGGAGGGCTGTCATGAATCGTGAATTAAAACCAGAATTGGGCTGGCTGGACGACCCGGAAGTGTTCCGTGTAGGGATGCTCCCCGCCCATTCTGACCATGAGTTTTTTGACTCGGAAACATCTTGCCGGGAAGGCCGGAAAACCTTGTACCAGTCCTTAAACGGGGAGTGGTCGTTTTTCTGGTCAAAAAATGCCGCCATGAGGCCGGAAGGCTTTTACCGGGAGGATTATGACGCGTCGGCCTTTGGCGCCATACAGGTGCCGGGCCATATGGAACTGGCCGGATATGACCGGATCCATTATATTAATACCATGTATCCCTGGGAGGGCCACAAATACCGCAGGCCGGCCTATTCCCTGGAAGGCCTGGGATCCCAGCCCGGCCAATTTTCCCAGGCAGAATACAATCCGGTAGGTTCTTACCGGCTGGTTTTTGACCTGGAGGAGGCGCTGCGTGGAAAACGGGTCTGCATTTCTTTTGAAGGGGTGGAACAGGCCATGTATGTTTGGCTTAACGGGGAATTTGTCGGGTATGGGGAAGACAGTTTCACCCCGTCGGATTTTGACCTGACCCCTTATATCCGGGAAACGGGGAACTTATTGGCGGTGGAAGTCCATAAGCGGTCTACGGCGGCGTATCTGGAAGACCAGGATTTTTTCCGTTTTTCCGGAATTTTCCGGAATGTGGTTTTATATGCCAAGCCGGAAATCCATGTGGAGGATATGTGGGCAAAACCGGTGCTTCAGGAAGACGGGGAGTCGGGAAGCTTTAGCCTGGAGCTGAAGTTATCGGCGGATGGGGAGCCAGGCGCTTGTGTGGAAGGATACCAGGTGTCGGTTTTGTTAAAGGACGCCCAGGGGGAAGCCCTGTGGGAGGCGGCGCCTTCGGCGGCAGGGCACATGGGGATAGGGCCGGTAGAATTGCCGAACGTCCGCGTGTGGAACCATAAGGACCCTTACCTGTACCGATTGGAAATCCGCCTTTTAGGGGGGGACGGTTCCCTGAAAGAGATGGTTGTTTATCCGGTAGGGTTTCGCAGGATAGCCCTGGATCAGGGGGTTATGAAGCTTAACGGAAAGCGCCTGATTATCAACGGGGTAAACCGGCATGAATGGAATGCCCGGACAGGGCGGGTGATTACCCAAGAAGATATGGAAAAAGATATGGCGTGTTTCCGGGAAAACCATATTAACAGCGTGCGCACCTGCCATTACCCGAACCAGATCCCCTGGTATGGGATGTGCGACCGGCAGGGTATTTATATGATGGCGGAAACCAATTTGGAAAGCCATGGTTCCTGGCAGAAAATGGGGAACGTAGAGCCTAGCTGGAATGTCCCCGGCAGTATCCCCCAATGGAAAGAGGCGGTGTTGGACCGGATGCGGACTAATTTTGAGACGTTTAAAAACCATGTATCTATATTGTTCTGGTCTTTGGGCAATGAATCTTTTGCCGGGGGCAATATCCAGGCCATGCAGGAATATTTAAAGGGAAAAGATGACGGGCGTTTGGTCCATTATGAAGGCGTATGCCGCAACCGGGCTTATGAACCGGTGATTTCCCACATGGAAAGCCAGATGTACGCGCCGCCGTGGGAAGTAAAAAAATATCTGGACGAAATAGGGAAGAAGCCGTTTGTGCTCTGTGAATATATGCATGATATGGGGAATTCCCTGGGCGGGATGAAATCTTATATGGATCTTTTGGACCAATATGAGAAATACCAGGGCGGCTTTATCTGGGATTTTATTGACCAGGCCCTATACGTGAAAGACCCGGTTACGGGGGAAGAGGCGCTCCGCTACGGCGGTGATTTTGATGACCGCCCTTCCGATTATGAATTTTCCGGCAACGGCATTGTGTTCGCCAACCGGGAGCCGAAACCGGCAATGCAGGAGGTGAGGTATTACTATGGATTGTACGAATAAGCAAAAGGGCGCCGTGGACAATGCCGGCCCCATGGGGGTAGTGTTTGGGGACGTGGTGCTGGGGGTGCATGGCGAAGGGTTTGAATATTTGTTTTCCTATGCTGCCGGGGGCATGGAGTCTTTGGTAGCCAACGGGCGGGAATGGCTTTACCGCGCCCCGAAGCCCACTTTTTGGCGGGCCGTAACGGATAATGACCGGGGATGCGGCTTCCCTTTCCGGTCGGCCATGTGGATGGGGGCGGACCTGTTTATCCAGACAAAGGAGATCCGCATATTTTTGGACGGAGAGGAAGTTAAAGATTTTCTGCCTCCGGGGAATAACCGGTTCGGGGGGGAGGTGGAGGCAAAAACCCTGACGGTTTCCTATACTTACCGGACAGCTACCGTGCCGGAGACGGAAGTGGGCGTGTCTTATAAAGTGGAACCAACCGGGCGCATTGGCGTGGACGTGCATTATTATGGCAAGGAAGGGCTGCCCCAGCTTCCGGTGTTTGGCATGCGGTTTATTATGCCGACGAAAGCAGAAGGCTATACGTATTGCGGTTTGTCCGGGGAAACTTACCCGGACCGGAAGGCCGGCGGCGTGAAAGGCATATACGAGGTTTCAGGCCTGCCCGTGACGCCTTACCTGGTGCCCCAGGAATGCGGCATGCATATGGATACGGAATGGCTTACGGTCCGGCGGCTTTCGTCGCTGGCCAATGGCCCAAAGACGGATGCCTACCCGATCGGCGGAGGGGACGGCGGTTCCCTGACTTTTGAAAAGGACGGCGAGCCCTTTGCCTTTACCTGCCTGCCTTATACGGCAGAGGAACTGGAAAATGCCACCCATCAGGAAGAGCTCCCCAGGGCCAGGAGGACTGTGGCCTGCATTCTGGGGGCCGTCCGGGGCGTGGGCGGGATTGACAGTTGGGGGAGTGATGTGGAAGAAGCTTACCATATCGATGCCGGGAAGGATATTGTGTATTCGTTTTTCATTGTCCCGGGTGCGCCGGTACACGGATAATGTGCGTTTCGGTTTTCCTTTGTGAAGATGTTATGGCGCACTGGCAGAGAAAGGAGAAGTTCCCTTGAAATACGATTTTACTTCGATCATTGACCGCCATGGGAAAGATGCCATGGCCGTAGACGGGCTTGGGCTGGGAGGTTCTGCGCCCCAGCCGCCAAAAGAAGGTTTTGACATAATCCCCATGTGGGTTGCGGACATGAATTTCCTGACTGTCCCCACCGTACCTGAGGCAATTATCCGGCGGGCCCAGCATGGGGCCTACGGCTATTTTCATCCGTCCCGGGATTATTTCGACGCTATTATCAACTGGCAGGAAAGGCGGAACGGGGTTGCCGGACTGGCCCGGGAGTGCATTGGGTACGAAAATGGGGTGCTGGGCGGGGTTGTGTCGGTTTTGGAGGCGTTTTCCGCGCCCGGGGACGCTGTGCTGCTCCACAGCCCCACCTATATCGGATTTACCAAATGTATTTCCAACTGTGGGAGAAAGATTGTCCACAGCCCCCTGAAATTGGACGGGAACGGGGTATGGCGCATGGATTATGAGGACATGGATGCCAAACTAAAAGCGGACAAAATTCATTTAGCCGTGTTTTCCAATCCCCATAACCCTTGTGGCCGTGTCTGGGAACGGTGGGAATTAGAGAGGGCCATGGAGGTTTACCGGGACAACGGGTGCGTGGTGGTTTCCGATGAAATCTGGTCGGACATTATCCTCAACGGCAACCGCCACATCCCCATGCAGATGGTCAGCGAAGATGCAAGAAACCGGACGGTGGGTTTGTATGCGCCTTCCAAAACGTTTAACCTGGCAGGGCTTGTGGGGTCTTACCGGATTGTTTACAATGCTTATTTGCGGGACCGGGTCGAGGCCCAGTCCGGGAAATCCCATTACAATTCCATGAATGTGTTGAGTATGCATGCCCTGATCGGCGCTTATTCGGAGGAAGGCCACCAATGGGTGGACGAGTTGTGCCAGGTGCTAAGCGGAAATGTGGATTATGCCTGCGATTTTATTGCCAGCCATTTCGAGGGGGTGCAGGTGGCAAAGCCGGAAGGGACGTATATGCTGTTCCTGGATTGTACCCAGTGGCTCCAAAAACATGGGAAAACCATAGACGAGCTGGAGAAGGCAGGATGGGACGTAGGGGTGGCCTGGCAGGACGGCCGC
Organism: uncultured Lachnospiraceae bacterium; assembly: GCA_910584845.1. Lineage (GTDB taxonomy): Bacteria > Bacillota > Clostridia > Lachnospirales > Lachnospiraceae > Brotaphodocola. The sequence continues at coordinate 72,051 of CAJUDH010000001.1, read as the reverse complement.
GTTTTCCACGGCGAAAATTCCATCCGCATGAACTTGGCAATGCCCCTTTCCCGGGTGAAGGAGGCATTTGGGCGGCTGGAGGAATATGTGTTTCGGTAATTAGGTATAAAAACAAGGGATAGAGTCCTTTCAGCGTAATAAACCCTTCATTTTGAATGCGGTGCATAAACCGATGGTTCAACGCATCCAGGATTCCGCATTTCAGTTTCTTCCCTTAAAGTCATTGATTTTTGTTGGCCAATATCAAAAAAGTCGTTATAATAATCTTGTTTGAGTATAGTTCCATTATAACATGGAACAGAGAAAAGATGGTTGTTATTAGCCATCTTTTTTCTTTTTCATGGATAAATTGCAGGAGCAGGTGTGATCCGTATGGATCACACCTGCTCCTGTGTAGGGCAATCTATCATTTCCTGATAGCCCTTTTTCTTTTGACTAAATGTTCAGCAGATCAGCAATCTCGGGGAAGTTGATAAGCAGATCATCATAGATATTAACCTTAATTGTGGAATCAAAAGAATACTGGATGTTGAGCATGTTTTTCTCAAAATAGTTGACGGTCACTGTTTTGCGGCGGGGATCCACGATCCAGTATTCACGGACACCAGAAGATTCATAGTAGTATGCCTTCCGGATATAATCATCTGTCGGATTGCCAGGGGAGACAATCTCAATGATGAAATCGGGAGCGCCATTACAACGCTTTCCGTCCAATTTGTTTTTATCGCATACAATCATGAGATCAGGCTGAACAATGGTGAGGGGAGCGTCATTCAATTTTACATCAAATGGAGCATGGAACACCCGGCATGGCCCCTTTTTGCTTTTGAGATAAGCGTTAAGCATGGTCGAAAGTTCCATGGAAATTGTCTGGTGTTCTTGTGATGGGCTGGCCATATAATAGATCCGTCCATCGAAAACTTCTGCCCGGATATTTTCCGGTAGAGCCTCATACTGCTCCAGAGTGGTTGCTTCTGGCTGTGGCTGTACTACTGGTGGCATAGTAACACTTCCTTTCTTGGTTATTGTATGTGGTTTTATATTATGTATTCATTTGCTGGCAGTTGCTGTCAATTGACAACGGATTGCGGACAGATAGCAGCAGGAACATACGCATAGTGGCGCTGGAATGTGCTGTCTTTTTCGGTGTCCGGGACTGCTTGCCTGTCCGCGCTTGTTGTTCCGACGGCCTGAAATTCTGGTTTTTTGTCAGGGGACAACATATGGACAATTTCCTTAAAATCATTGTCTCGCTTTTCACATGCATTGTTAAGGATCCATCCAGGTGATATTGGAACCGGATATTTCCCGTTTACGCCATCGGCTTTTGCTGTCATTTAACGTAGCATCTACCCCACCATCAGAGAATTTTTTGAGGCATAAATTTACAGATGAGAGTGAAACCCCGCTTGTTTATTACCTAAAATAGGGGGTCAGCCAATCATCTGCCATAATGGCCGGCTGACCCCCTATTTCAAATTTCCTTATGGATCTCTTAGGGGGCGGCTTTTGCAGCTGCCGCCCTAAGGGTTTGGTGTGGCAAGTGTACCTTAAACCTCATTTACTTTCCGCTTCACATATGTGGTGTGCAGCAGATGGTGGGCTTTATGGCTGCCGGGTTTGCCCAGGTAGGTCTCATAGAGCTCCTTGATAGCCGGATTCTCGTGGGATTTCCGGATGGGGTTGTTTTTGTCGGAGTCATAAAGCACTTTGGCCCGCAGGCTGCGGATATCCACGGTATTGCGGACATAGCCGGGCTGCTGGGGCTGGCCGCCGCCGTTGACGCAGCCGCCGGGGCACCCCATAATCTCAATAAAGTGGTAATTGGCTTCGCCGGATTTCACCTTTTCCAAAAGCTGCCTGGCGTTGCCTAGGCCGGAGGCCACGGCGACTTTCACTTCCATGCCGGCCACGTTATAAGAGGCTTCTTTAATGCCGGCAATGCCGCGGACTTCGGTGAAGTCCAGGCTGGCGAGTTCTTCCCCGGTCAGGGTCTCCACTGCGGTACGCAGGGCGGCTTCCATAACGCCGCCGGTAGCCCCAAAGATCACGGCTGCGCCGGTACCCAGGCCCAGGGGGGCGTCAAAACTTTCGTCCGGCAGTTCCCGGAAACGGATGCCGACTTTTTTGATCATCCGGGCCAGTTCCCGGGTGGTCAGGGAAATATCCACGTCCGGCACGCCGTTGGCAGCCTGGTCGGGGCGCCCGATTTCGAATTTCTTCGCCGTACAGGGCATAATGGAAACGGAAACAATATCTTCCGGTTTCAGGCCCATTTTCTCCGCATAGTAAGATTTGGCGATGGCGCCGAACATTTGCTGCGGGGATTTACAGCTGGACAGGTTTTCGGTCATGTCCGGGAAATAATGCTCACAATATTTGATCCATCCTGGGGAGCAGGAGGTAATCAGCGGAAGCACGCCCTTGTTCTGCACCCGGTCGATAAACTCGTTGGCTTCTTCCATAATGGTTAAATCGGCGCTGAAATCCGTATCGAACACCTTGTCAAAGCCGATGCGGCGCAGGGCGGCTGCCATTTTCCCTTCCACGTTGGTACCGATGGGATAGCCGAATTCTTCGCCCAGGCCGGCGCGGACTGCCGGCGCGGTCTGTACGATCACATGTTTGGACGGGTCGGCGATGGCTGCCAATACGTCGTCGATCTGGGATTTCTCCTGCAGCGCGCCTGTGGGGCACACGGCGATACACTGGCCGCAGGATACACAGCTGGTCTCGCCCAGCCCCATATCAAAGGCAGAACCGATGTAAGTGGAAAAGCCCCTCTTGTTGGCCCCGATAACGCCGATCCCCTGGACTTTTTCGCAAACGGCGGAACAGCGGCGGCACAGTATGCACTTGCTGTTGTCCCGGAGCATATGGGCGGCGCTGCCGTCAATGCAGGACGGGGTGCGGTCGCCGTCGTATTTGCCTTCGTCCTCCACGCCCAGTTCTTTACACAGCTGCTGCAGTTCGCAGTTTCCGCTGCGCACGCAGGATAAGCATTTGCGGTCGTGGTTGGATAAAATCAGCTGTAAGGTTTTTCTGCGGGAGTCCAGTACCTTGGGGGTGTTGGTCCAAACTTCCATATTTTCGTTGATGGGGTAGACGCAGGCAGCCACCAGGCTTCTTGCGCCTTTCACTTCCACCACGCACATCCGGCAGGCGGCGATCTCGTTGATTTCCTTTAAGTAGCAGAGCGTGGGGATCTCGATATGAGCCAGCCGAGCCGCTTCCAATATGGTGGAACCTTTTGGAGCGCTAACTTCTATGCCGTTAATTTTAATTGTAATATTCTCCATATCCATTCTCCTCCGTTACTGTTTGTAGATTGCGCCGAATTTACATTTCTCCATACAGGCACCGCACTTGATACATTTTTCCTGATCAATGATGTGGGGGTTCCTGACCGTGCCGCTAATGGCATTGTTCGGGCAGTTCCGGGCGCACAAGGTACAGCCGCGGCATTTATCCGTGTCGATGTGGTAGGAGAGGAGGGCTTTACAAACACCAGCGGGACATTTCTTGTCTTTGATGTGTGCTTCATACTCGCTGCGGAAATAGCGGAGGGTGGACAGCACCGGGTTGGGTGCGGTCTGGCCCAAGGCGCAGGCAGAGTTTTCTTTGATATAATAGCAGAGCTCTTCCAGCTTTTCCAGGTCTTCCATGGTAGCCTGGCCTTTGGTGATCTTGGTAAGCATCTCCAGCAGGCGCTTGGTGCCCACGCGGCAGGGCGTACATTTGCCGCAGGATTCCTCGACAGTGAACTCCAGGAAGAACTTGGCAATATCTACCATACAGTCGTCCTCGTCCATGACGATCAGGCCGCCGGAACCCATCATGGAACCGATGGAAAGCAGGTTGTCATAGTCGATTGGGATGTCAAAATGTTCGTAGGGGATACATCCGCCGGACGGGCCGCCGGTCTGGGCCGCTTTGAATTTCTTGCCGTTGGGGATGCCGCCGCCGATTTCCTCGATGACTTCCCGCAGGGTAGTACCCATGGGGATTTCCACCAGGCCCGTATTGTGGATCTTGCCGCCCAGGGCAAAGACCTTGGTGCCTTTGGATTTCTCCGTGCCCATGGAAGCGAACCATTCCGGACCGTTTAAAATAATCTGGGGGATATTGGCATACGTTTCTACGTTGTTTAAAATGGTGGGCTTGCCGAAGAGGCCTTTTTGAGCCGGGAACGGCGGCCTGGGCTTGGGTTCGCCCCGGTTGCCCTCGATGGAGTGCATCAGCGCCGTCTCTTCGCCGCAGACAAAAGCCCCTGCCCCCAGACGCAGGTCTATATCAAAATCAAAACCAGTGCCAAAAATGTCTTTGCCCAGAAGTTCCATCTCCCGTGCCTGGCTAATGGCAATCTTCAAGCGTTCCACGGCGATGGGGTACTCGGCGCGGACATATATGTACCCCTGGTTGGCCCCGATGGCGTAGCCGGCAATCGCCATGGCTTCCAGCACCGCATGGGGGTCGCCCTCCAGGACGGAACGGTCCATAAACGCGCCGGGGTCGCCTTCGTCAGCGTTACAGCAGACATATTTCTGGTCTGCGTCGTTTTGTTTGGCCAGTTTCCATTTAAGGCCGGTGGGGAATCCGCCGCCGCCCCTTCCCCGCAGCCCGGAATCTATCAGGCATTTGATTACGTCATCGGGGGTCATTTCCGTCAAAACTTTGCCCAGGGCTTCGTAGCCGCCGGTGCCGATGTATTCTTCGATTACTTCCGGATTGATCACGCCGCAGTTGCGCAGGGCGATCCGGTGCTGTTTTTTGTAAAAGTCCGTGTCCACCAGGGCCTTTACGCCGGCCTTGGTCACAGTCTCCTGGTACAGGAGCCGGGTAACGACCCGCCCTTTTAACAGATGTTCGGATACAATCTCAGGGATATCTTCTGCCTTGACCATTGAATAGAAGCTGGCGTCCGGGTAAATGATCATAATCGGTCCTAATGCGCAGAGGCCGTGGCAGCCGGTCTGTACGACGGATACTTCATCCTGCAGGTCTGCCTTTTCGATTTCTGCCTTCAGGGTTTCCATTATTTGATGGCTGCCGGAGGAAGTACATCCTGTTCCGCCGCAAACCAATACATGTGAACGATACATTTTTGTCCTCCTTATTTTATGTCTGCTGAATTCAATGTGTAGTCCTCAACCACGTGCCCTCCGATCAGGTGGCGCTCTACCACTTCAGCAGCTTTATCGGGGTTCATCTTGATGTAAGTGACCTTCGGTTGGCCCGGCTCCATCACTTCTACAATGGGTTCATATTGGCACAGCCCGATACAGCCGGTTTGGGTAACGGCAACTTTTCCCGTAAGGCCCTTTTCCTGGACCAGGGTGGAAAGGGTGTTCAGCACGGGCCTGGCACCGCTGGCAATCCCGCAGGTGGCCATGCCGACCACGACTCGGGTATGGTTGCTGTCTTCTGCCCGCAAGCCCACTTGGCCTTGCATCTTGCTGCGTATAGCTCTCAGTTCTTCAAGACTTTTCATGGTATCCTCCATTCATGATGATATCTGCATGGTAACGGTTCAGACATGTGAATCCCCGTGGGCAACGAGCCAAACGGGCATGCCCGTTTGCATATTTTGCCACTGCCGCGGGGCCGGATACCCCGCAGCTTGCTGCGCTGCAAATGGGACGCCCCGTCAGTTTGCTGCGGGGGATTGGCTTGGTTGGTTCGGGGGAAACCTTCTTTATGGCGGCGCAGGTCAGTAAAGGGCACCGCCGTCGGTTTCCTGTTTGTTTTCCGTTAAATATTCTTTGATGTAATCGGAAATTTCCGGCGTGTCAAAAGGCACTCCGTCCAGCACCTGCCGGAATTCCCGGGTATCCAAGGTAAAGGAACGGCCATCGTAGCGGTAACAGTAAACGAAATCCGTTTCCGGATGGTAAACAACCAAGGTATGTATGGTGCTGGTAATGTCCCCCAAAGGCATACGGTCAATGTGGGACAAGACAAAAACCGCCGTGACGGTGGTCCCCACTTGTGGCTGGGACTGGATGGAAAAAGAACCGCCGGTGGCCTCTGCCGCATATTTGAAAAAAGGGACGCCCAATCCTACCTTGCGGGTAGTCCTGCTGGTGTAAAAGGGGTCAACCACTTTTGCCACCTGCTCTTCGGACATGCCGCAGCCGTCGTCGGCGATGACGATGGTAAGGCGGTCGGCTTCGGAGTCTGCCTCTATGGTAATCCGGACGAGGGACGCGCCCGCGCGGGTGGAATTTTCCGCCACGTCCAGGACGTTTAAGGAAATTTCAGTCATCATAGGCACTTATTGGTATTTTGCCAGGATGCCGGGGATGTCTTCCGGCACCAGCCGCCCATACACTTCGTCATTGATCATCATGACAGGCGCAAGCCCGCAGGCGCCTACGCAACGGCAGGAGTCCAGGGAGAACTTGCCATCGGGGGTGCATTGCCCGTTGGTAATGCCTAAAAGTTCTTCCAATTTGCTGAAAATAGCGGCAGACCCTTTTACATAACATGCGGTGCCAAGGCACACGGAAATCTGATACCGGCCCTTTGGCTGAAGGGCGAACTGGGCATAAAAAGTAGCGATGCCGTAAATCTTTTCCAATGGGATGCCGGTCTCGTCGGAGATCATGGTTTGGACCTCAATGGGGAGATAGCCGTAAATCTCCTGTGCCTGCTGCATGATTGGCATTAAGGCGCCCTTGGTGTCTTTTAGTTCGGCTATGACTTTTTTCAGGGCAGCTTCCTGCTCCGGGGTCCCAACAAAGGGAACGCCTTCTTTTTTGCAAGCCATATCTTATCCTCCTTTTAAGTAATGCGGTTTGCGATTATCAAACATATGGTTATTCTAACATGGAAATGATAAAAAATCCATAGTAAAGATTATGCAGTAAAGATATATTTGTAACAAAACGCCCTTGGCTTATGTTAATTTATACGAAAATCAGTTGATTATTGGATGCTTCAATGGTATTCTAAATATATGGATTTTGAAATCAAAAGGCTGCCGGACAGCGGCGGCAACGGCGTTGGGACTACGATTAAGGAGGGCAAGAGTTATGACGGTAAGGGATGTACAAAACATATTAGGGGCGCGGGTGCTGACAGGGGAAGAATTTTTAGACCGGATTGTGAGCAGCGCCTGCGGGTCGGACATGATGAGCGACGTGTTGGCGTTTTCCAAAGACCATTCCGTTTTGCTGACCGGCCTTTGTAACCCGCAGGTGATCCGCACGGCGGAACTTTTGGACATTGTGTGCCTGATTTTTGTCAGGGGGAAGAAACCGGACGAAACGATTATCCAGATGGCCAAGGAGCGGGATATTATTGTGATGGAAACCGGGCACCGGATGTTTTCTTCCTGTGGCATGCTGTATCAGGCAGGGCTGCATGGAGGGGCTGTTTGATGGGCGACGCGATTGTATTGAATTATGAGATTTCCCCAGACGACTTTACCAGGGCAGGGGAAGCCAGCAGCGACGTAAAAGGGAAGCTAAAGCAATTGGGGATCAGCCCGGAGGCCGTCCGTAAAGTGGCCATTGCCATGTACGAGGGGGAGATTAACATGGTAATCCATGCCAAAGGCGGCGGGATTACGGTAGAAATCACCCCGGTACAGATCAAGATGGTCCTGGCTGATGTGGGGCCGGGGATCCCGGACGTGGAAAAAGCCATGAAGGCAGGGTATTCCACCGCGCCGGACGAGGTACGCAACTTAGGGTTTGGGGCCGGCATGGGCCTGCCCAACATGAAGAAATATACGGATGAAATGGATATTGACACGGTAATCGGAGTAGGGACCACCATCACCATGGTGGTGAAACTGTAGGGAAAAGCCCGTGGCCGCCGGAAGGGCCGGCGGCTGCAAAAGTCCCAAAAGGACATCGGTAGAGAAAGGCGGATAGTATGGATAAGTTTTACCATTCGGTACGCTTGGACCAGGATTTGTGCAAAGGCTGCATTAATTGCATCAAACGCTGCCCGACCCAGGCAATCCGGGTCCGGAACGGGAAAGCGCAGATTAATGCCAAATTTTGCATTGACTGTGGAGAATGTATCCGGGTTTGCCCCCATCATGCGAAACTTGCCACTTATGACAAGATGGACATGATGAAAAAATACCGCTATACGGTAGCGCTGCCCGCGCCCTCCCTTTATGGGCAATTTAACAACCTGGACGATGTAAACATTGTGTTAAACGCGCTGCTCCTCATGGGATTTGACCAAGTGTTTGAGGTCAGTGCGGCGGCAGAGCTGGTGTCGGAGGCCACCAGGGAATACTTAGCAAACCACGGGGACAACCTGCCGATCATCAGCACGGCCTGCCCGTCGGTAGTACGGCTGATCCGGGTGCGGTTCCCCAATTTGATTTCCCACCTGCTCCCGTTAAACCCCCCGGTGGAGGTGGCGGCCATGTTGGCGGCGCAGATGGCCATGGAGGAAACCGGGTATCAAAGGGAAGAGGTGGGGATTTTCTTTATTTCCCCATGCCCTTCCAAAGTGACCTATGCAAAGGCGCCTTTGGGTACGGAAAAAAGCCAGGTGGACCACGTGCTGGCGATCAAGGACGTGTACCCGCAGCTGCTATCCCACATGAACGCGGTGGGGGAGGGGCGGGAAGATTTGATTGCCTCCGGAAAAATCGGGGTTAGCTGGGGCCGGAGCGGCGGGGAAGCCAGCGGCCTGTTTACGGATAATTACCTGGCGGCAGACGGGATAGAGAACGTAATCCGGGTGTTGGAGGATCTGGAAGACCAGAAGTTCGCCACACTGAAGTTTGTAGAGCTGAACGCCTGCAACGGCGGCTGTGTGGGCGGCGTGCTGACCGTGGAGAACCCTTACGTTGCGGAAGTGAAATTAAAACGGCTGCGCAAATATATGCCGGTTGCCCGCAGCCATATGGATATGCAGGAAAACGCAGAAAGGGCGGTGCCCTGGACTACAGGGGTGCAATATGAGCCGGTCTTTAACCTGGGGGAGAACCTTATGGAAAGCTTCGCCCGCCTGGGGCAGGTGGAGCGGCTGTGCAAAAAGCTGCCGGGCCTGGACTGCGGCTCTTGCGGCGCGCCTACCTGTAAAGCATTGGCGGAGGACATCGTTCGGGGGCAGGCCAGTGAAAAGGATTGTGTGTACTATCTCCGGGACAGCCTGCACCGGCTGTCGGAAGAAGTGTCCGCCTTGGCGGACGACATGCATATGGGCGACCGGGAAGAAGAGCAGATGCTACGGATTTTAAAAGAATATATCCAGAGGATATCGGATGAAATGTCATCGCTGGATAATCAGGAGGACGAGGGGGAAAAAATATGACCATTCAGGGGTTGGTGGATAGCGGGATGTTTGCCATAGTAAACGAGGGGGAAGAACGGTCCCGGGAGATTTCCACCGTGTTCTGCTGCGATTTGCTTAGCATTGCCATGGGCAGGGCGCCTGCCGGCTGCGCGTGGGTCACGGTAATGGGGAACATGAACACGTTGGCTGTGGCTGCCCTGGCCGATGCGGCCTGTATTATAATGGCAGAAGGCGCCACGCTGGACGAGGCTGCCATGAAGAAGGCCAAGGGCCAGGGGATCACGGTCATGGGGACGGATCTGCCTATTTTTGAGGCGGCGCTAAACGTGTACCAGGCCCTTAAAGGCCCTTCCGGAAACGCCCAAGCATGATTAGCCTGACTTATGACCTTCATATCCATTCCTGCCTTTCCCCATGCGGGGATGACGATATGACACCGGGGAATATCGTGGGCATGGCGGCTATTAAAGGGCTTGACGTAATTGCCGTGACGGACCACAATTCTTGCCGGAACTGCCCGGCGGTCATGAAACTGGCACAGCAGTTCGGGGTGCTGGCCATACCCGGCATGGAGATCAACACTTCCGAGGAAGTCCACGCAGTTTGCCTGTTCCCGTCACTGGAACAGGCATTGGCTTTCGACGACTATGTATATGAGAGGCTGATGAAATTCCCCAACAAAGAGGAGATTTTCGGCAGGCAGCAGCTGATGGACGAGGAAGACCGGGAAATAGGGACGGAACCGTATTTGCTTATCAGCAGCGTGGACATTTCCTTTGACCGGCTGTGGGGCCTGGTACGTTCTTATGAGGGGGCCATGTTTCCGGCCCATGTGGAAAAGGACGCCAACAGCCTGATCGCCAACCTAGGGTTTGTGCCGCCGGACAGCAAGTTTAAAACAGCAGAACTAAAAGATTTAAAAAAGCTGCATGAGGTGCGAAGGGGCAACCCTTATTTGGACAACTGCGTGATTATCAGCAATTCCGACGCCCATTACCTGGAGCACATCCACGAACCAAAGCTGACGCTTGGCGTGCGGGAAAAAAGTATCCAAGGGGTGTTGGATGCATTGTTGGGCGAGGTCTTAATACGATGAATTTACCAGGAGAGGTTGCAAAGAATTATATTGAGGCGGGAAAGAAAAAGGCTGCCATGGGGGCGGGTAAGACATTTTTGCTGGCTGCCATGGCCGGGATGTTCATTGCGCTGGCGGGAAGCGGGGCTTCCACGGCTTCCTGTACCATAGGCGGTTCGGCAGGGAAGCTGGTGGGGGCCTGCATTTTTCCGGCAGGGCTTACTCTGGTGCTTTTGGCGGGGAGTGAGCTGTTTACCGGCAACTGCCTGCTGGTGATCCCTGTCTTGGAAAAGGAACTTTCCGTCAGGGCCATGATGAGGAATTGGGGGATTGTCTACCTGGGGAACCTGGCAGGAAGTGTCTTTATCGCCTGGATGGTGGTAAGGAGCCACCAGCTATGCCTTTTTGAAGGGGCTTTGGCGGCGGCTTCGGTCCAGGCCGCCCAGGCTAAAGTTTCCATGCCTTTTTGGGACGCTTTTTTGAAAGGGGTCCTTTGTAATATGTTGGTTTGCCTGGCAGTCTGGGTAAGCTTTGCCGCCAGGGATGTGGCGGGCAAAGTAACCGCCTTGTTTTACCCCATTGTAGTATTTGTGGTCTGCGGGTTTGAACACAGCATTGCCAATATGTTTTATTGCCCGGTAGGGATTTTTGCTATGGCGGATCCGGTTACTTCGGCTATGCTTGCCGACGGGGCGGGAAACGGCCTTACCTGGGGGAGCTTCTTTTTCAAGAACCTGGTTCCGGTAACTTTGGGCAACGTAGTGGGAGGGTCTTTGCTGGTGGGCGTGGCATATTGGCTGGCGTATCTGCGGTTGGACCGGCAGGGATAAATGCCTGGCGTGTCATTTCTATATAGGATCGGGATTCCTCCCTTTTCACATATTTTGGTTTGTGCTATAATGGATGCGCCTGTGCCAGGGCGTTTCGGAAAGCCCGTTTTGGCTGCTTGCCGGAAGGCGGTTCTTAGGCCTAACCCCGCGGCAGGCCCCTTGGGGCGGCTGCCCGGGAACGGCCCGCTAGGCAATAAGGGAAGGGCGCAGGCAGAAAAGGAGGATGAAAAATCATGAAAAAAGCAGTATCTGTTTTATTGGCTATGGTAATGGCTGGCGCACTGGCAGGGTGCTCTTCCGGCCCGAAAGCTGCCGGGGACACCTCTTTGGCCGCGCCTTCAACGGCGCAGGGAGAAACGTCGCCAGATCCTTCCGGGGAGGAAACGGCCGATTCTTCTGCAGCGCCGGCGGATTCGCAAGACGGGGAGGGGGCTATGGGGGCGGCTGCCTTACGGGTGGGTTCGCTGAAAGGGCCGACGTCCATGGGCCTGGTGTACCTGATGGACCAGGCAAGCCAAGGGAAGACGGACAACCAGTATGAATTTACAATGGTTACGGCTGCGGACGAACTTTTGGCCAAAGTGGCGGCCGGCGATTTGGACGTTGCCCTGCTTCCGGCCAATGTGGCCAGTGTGCTGTACAATAAAACCCAAGGGGATATTGCCGTAATTGACATTAATACTTTAGGTGTGTTGGACATTGTGGCTTCCGACAGCTCCATTCAAGGGATTGCCGACCTGAAAGGGCGTACCCTTTATATGACAGGAAAAGGCACTACCCCGGATTATGTGTTCCGTTACCTGCTGTCGGCCAACGGCATGACGGAAGATGATTTGACGCTGGAATTTAAGTCAGAGCCCGCAGAGGTTGCCGCCATATTGAAAGGGCAGCCGGACGCCGTGGGCCTGCTTCCCCAGCCTTTTGTGACTGCGGCCTGTGCACAGAATGAGGCGCTGAAAATCGTGTTGGATTTGACCGAGGAATGGGAAAAGGTACAAGACGGGGAAAAAAGCCGTCTGGTAACAGGGGTAACCGTTGTCAGGAAGCCGTTTTTAGAGGAAAACCCAGAGGCTGTTGCCTTGTTTTTGGAAGACCACCGGGTTTCTGCAGAATTTACGGATTCCAACCCGGCAGAGGCGGCCCAGCTGATTGCCGGGCTGGGGATTATCGAGAAAGCGTCGGTTGCCCAAAAGGCGTTGCCTTATTGCAATATTACTTGTTTAACCGGAGAAGATATGGAGTCTGCCCTGCGCGGCTACCTGCAGGTCCTGTTTGACCAGGAGCCGGCTTCTGTAGGCGGTGCGCTGCCGGGGGATGATTTTTACTATATGCCTTAATATGCGCCGGAAGCCTTCTGTTTATAAAAGTGCCTGTAAAAAGAAAAATTGCCGTCGCCCAGCGGTTGAAGGGCGGCGGGGAAGGAGCGGCTATGTCCAAAGGGCCAGAATTACGGAAAGCCGGGATTTTACTGTTTTGGGTGGTTATGTGGCAGATTGCCGATTGGACGATTGACAATGCCATCGTTTTCGTAGGGCCCTGGGATGTGGCGCGTTCTTTTTTTGCCCTGGTCCCTACGGGGGCGTTTTGGCTGTCGGTAGGGGGGTCCCTCGGTAAAATCAGCCTGGGTTTTTCGGCGGCTTTTGCCTTTGGGGTTGTTGCCGGGGGCCTGGCCTACCGGTTCGGGGTGCTGCGGGAGTTTTTGGCCCCGGTTATTTTGCTGATGAAATCGGTGCCGGTGGCTTCTTTTGTCATCCTCGCCCTGATTTGGGCCGGATCGAAAAATCTGGCAACCTTAATTTCCTTCCTTGTCGTCTTCCCCGTCTTATATGTGAATACCATTGCCGGCCTGGAGAGTGCGGATAAAAAACTGCTGGAGATGGCGCAGGTATTTTCCGTGGGGCCGGCCGGGAAGCTGCGCTGTATTTTTGTCCCATCCCTCCTGCCTTATCTCATAAGCGGATGCCGCGTGGCGCTGGGCATGGGGTGGAAGTCCGGCATAGCGGCAGAGGTGATCGGGGTGCCGTCCCATACCATAGGGGAACATTTGTATATGGCAAAAATTTATCTAAGCACCGCCGATTTGTTTGCGTGGACTTTGGTCATTATCCTGGCCAGCGGTTTTTTTGAAAAAATTTTCCTGCTTTTTTTGGAGAAAGGGGCTCGATGGTGCTTCCGTTTCAGTTAGTTATACGCAACCTGTCCAAATCCTACGGGGGCCTTCCCCTGTGGGACGGGTTGGATTTGACTTTAGTATCAGGGCGGGCCTATTGCCTGATGGGGGCTTCCGGCATAGGGAAGACAACCCTGTTCCGGATTTTGCTGGGTTTGGAAAAGCCTGACGAAGGCACCATTTGTTACCGCCCCATGCCAAAGGGCCGGTTGACTGCCGTTTTTCAGGAAGACCGGCTGTGCGAATCCTTTTCCCCCCTGGAAAACGTATCGTTGGTGGTGGGGAAGGCCATGGGCCGGGAAGAAATCGCCAGGGAACTGTCTTGCCTGCTGCCTTTGGAATCGGTTGCCCGCCCGGTGAGCACCCTTAGCGGCGGCATGAGGAGGAGGGTGGCCATCGCCCGCAGCCTGCTGGCGCCTTCCTGCGGCATTTTAATGGATGAGCCGTTTACCGGGCTGGATGAAGAGACCCGACGCCAGGTAATAGGCTATGTAAAACGGAAAATAGGGGGAAGGCTGTTGGTGGTAGCTACACATCAAGAAGAGGAAGTAAAAGAATTAGGGGGGGAACGGATCCTGCCGTTTATGTAGCGGGGAAAAAAGATCCTGCAGGGCAGGATCTTTTTTATTCGGTAGGAAAGTTTGCCCTATAGGACAAAAGCCTTCCGGCAGGACCGCATTGCGGCGGAGTGGGATCCCGCCGTGAAAGTGGTCCGCTGCAGGCGGGGTCCTGCGCAGCAGGATTCTTTTTACTTTATAGGAAATTGTGCCCTATAAAGCAACCCCCCTCCAGGGGATGCGCACTTCGCGCTTAAGGGAAAGTCTGCTGACGTAGACGCGCTCCGGCGCAAGGGTCCGGTTTATCGGACTCTTTGTTCTTTAGGGGAATGAGGAATATAAATTCCCGGCCACCAGGGGATAGCCTTTGGCGGCTGCCATTTCACTGACCGTCACTAATTGGTATCCGCGGTTTACCAGTTCCGGGATAAGCTGCAGTGCGGCGTCGCCGGTTTGGCTGTACAGCTCATGCATCAGTACCACATCGCCGTCTTTTACGCGGCCCAATACGGATTGGATGGTTTTTTGGGCGTTTTTGGTTTTCCAGTCCAACGTGTCGATATTCCACTGGATCATGGGCATATGGGTATTGGCGCGGACCGTGGCATTATGGTTTCCGCCCGGAAGGCGCATGATTTTGGGGCGCACGCCACAGGCCGCTTCAATCGCATCATTGCATAAGGCTACTTGGGCCTGGATCTGTGCGGCCCCCAGTTTTTGCAAATATTTGTGGTTCATGCTGTGGTTGGCGACTTCATGCCCTTCGGCTACCATCCGCTGTACTTCGGATGCATATGGGGCCACCCGGTCTCCCACCAGGAAAAAGGTGGCCTTTCCCCCATACTGTGCGAGGCAGTCCATAATGCGGTTCCCTACGGATGGCTGGGGGCCGTCGTCAAAGGTCAGCGCCACCATAGGGCGGGAAGGGTCGACCTGCCGGCCTCCGGCCAACCGGGCTTCCTCTGCCTGTCTGGCAGCTTCCTGTGCTAACCGTGCTTCTTCTGCCTGCCTGGCAGCTTCCTCTGCCAACCGTGCTTCTTCTGCCTGCCTGGCAGCTTCCTCTGCCAACCGTGCTTCTTCTGCCTGCCTGGCGGCTTCCTCTGCCAACCGTGCTTCTTCTGCCTGCCTGGCGGCTTCTTCTGCCAACCGGTTTTCTTCCCCGGCCTGCATAGCTTCTTCCTGGCGGCTTTCCCCGGCCTCAATGACCGGAGAAGGGGCAGGGGCTTCTTCCCCTGTGGGGGCACCTCCTTCGTCGAAGGCAGGGGGGCCTTGGGGGTCCGGCCCGTTTGGATCTTCTACCCAAACGGCTTCTCCCGGCCCTTGGCCCATGTTAACCCATTCCCGTTCCGTCCCATCCATAACCGGCTGGCTGGCTGCCCGCATAGCGCCGAAAGCGGGCAGGGAAATAAGGGAAACAGCGATTGTCAACGAAAACACAAATTTCTCCCATTTTTTCATAGGGGTCCTCCTTTGCCTTGCTCCTTTGCAGATCCTGCAAGTGGTTTCCATTATACACCAATCTCCCTTTCCTGTCATGGTATTTTGAAGTATGCCTGATAAATGCTTTCCCAAAATCACGCACAGGGGTGCGGGGAAACCGCAGGCATATTTTTAGGGGATGCCTGAAAATTGCTTTCCCAATGCCTGTAATTGTGCCAGTTCCTGATTCGACATAAATCGCCAAATTTTACAAAAGTGTTAATTTGTATTGTTTTTTTATTCAAAAAGTATTAAAATAGATAAAATGTTAAATCAGTTTATAGAATAGAAATTTGGCTAAGGGAGGAATATATATGTTTAATTCGAAAAAGAAGAGTGAGGCTACCGGGATTATTAATACGATTATTGGCGAAAATTCTAAAATTGAAGGGGTTCTTTCTGCTTCGGATTCAACAAGGATTGACGGTTTGCTGCGGGGGGAGATCCTTTCGGAAAGTTCGGTCATCGTCGGGGAGCATGGCGTGGTAAAAGGGGACATTAACGCCGTTGAGATCCTGGTAGCCGGGACGGTATATGGCAACCTTAGGGCAGTGCGCCGGATTGAGCTTACTGAGACAGGCCGTGTTTTGGGCGATTTGTTCACTAAGACTTTGGTAATTGATGAGGGCGCTTCTTTTAAGGGCAATTGCAGCATGGAAGTGGCAGTGGAAAAGGAGGATTTGGATAAATTCAACACGGCTACCCTGGCGCCAGATAAAGGCCAGCCCATAGAGGGAAAAGCCGCCGGGGAGGCAGCCGCAACGAAGCAGGCTCCCCCTGCGGACAGGCAGGAGGCAGCCAAATCCGGCCCGGAGGCTTCCGGGGCCAAGCGGGGGGCTTCGGAAGCCAAACCAAGCCCGGCAGAAAAAAACAAGAAATCTTAATGTTGACTTTTGACGGCAGCGCAGCGGAAAAGGAGATCCTTATATAGATGGAATGGAAAAAATTTAAAAAAGAACGTATTTCCTTAAATTATACGGTCATGCTGCTTCCGCACTCACAGAAAAAGCCGATACATTTTAAAACCCCTGTCTGGACTTTCGGGCTTGTTTTCCTGGCTATTTTGGCGTTGTCCGGCGCCTGCCTGTTTTTTGCCGGATCCCGCCATCAATTGGCACAAGTCCAAAAAGAAAAGGAGATGCTGGAACAGGAGTGGGAATTGTTGACACAGCAAAAGCAGCTGGCAGACGAGGAAAATGAAAATCTACGGCAGGCCAGGGAGGTTCAGGCACAGGAGCTCCAGGAACTGGAACAGAGGACCAGAAATACGATCAAAGAATTGGAAGAGCTGGTAGAGAGGGAGGACCAGATCCGGCAGGAGTTGAAAATGCAAGATATACTCACGGAGGATGATAATGGAGATCCGGGGCCGGAAGGGGAAGAAAGCGCTTTGAGGCAAGGCGCCTCCACCACGGCAAAAGGCACAGGGGGCGTGCGCATCGCTTCTACCGCGCTTCCCAGGGTTTATGCGGAAAACACAGCCAGCTTCCGGGCCATACAGGCAGAGCTAAGTTTCCTGCAAAACAGCCTTTCGGAAAAAACTGGCGAATATGACCGTTATTTGACTTTGATTGAAGACAAGAAAGAGGCAGTGGCGGCAGAAAAGGCGCAGAAACAAGCTTTAAGGGTGGCCATTGTGAGCAACGCCCGCCAATATATTGGCAATGCCTATGTCTATGGCGGAAACGACCCGCATACAGGGGTGGACTGTTCCGGGTTTACCAGATACATATTAGGCCACACGGCTGACGTATACCTGAACCGGACAGCGGCCGAGCAGTCTACCCAGGGCCGGGCGGTTTCGCCAGAGGACGCCAGGCCGGGTGACCTGGTTTTTTACAGCAACGGAAGATCGGTCAACCATGTGGCCATTTATGCCGGGAACGGCCGTGTAGTCCATGCCTCCAACGAAAGGGTGGGGATAACCGAATCCGACATGTATTACCGGACCCCGGTGAGGATTATGAATGTATTGGGGGATTAAAAATCCCTGAAAACGTTTTGGCCCCGGTAACAGGGACGTTAAAACGAGGCGGTTGCAAGATAGCGGATTCCACAAATTATGGCAGTGCCGTTGGTACATTTACCTTATATTGTGGATTTCCGTTTTTGCAGCCGCCTCGTTTTCTGGCTTTTAAGGAGAGGCCCCAAGCCGATCCGGGTTTAAGCGCCTGTCCGGCCCCCTACTCTGGTTAAACCATCCCGGCCAGCATAGGGAGCCAAAGGCTTACCATTGGTACATAAGTTACCAGCAATAGCCCGGCCAGGATTGCTGCATAGTACATCAACATATAGGGCATGACTTTAGCAAGGGAGGTTTTCCCAACCTTAATGGAGACGAACAGCGTGTTGCCTACCGGCGGCGTAATGTTGCCAATACACAGGTTGTAGACCAAGATCAGGCCAAATTGCACCGGGCTCATGCCAAAGGTTTTAACCACGGGTAGAAACAGTGGGGTAAAGATCAGGATCGCCGGGGTTACATCCATAAAGGTACCGGCTATCAGGAGGATCAGGTTCATGATTAATAAAATCAGGACCGGGTTGCTGGTTAAGCCTAATAAGCCTTGGGCGATGGCCTGGGGGATCTGGGTAAAGGCCATGACCCACCCCATAATGTTGGACACGCCGATGAGGAAGACGATCATACCGCTCATTTTTGCACTGTCCACTACAATGGCCCAAAAGGATTTCCATGTAATGTTCCGGTAACAAACCCCCAGGATGAGCGCATACGCCACGGCGATGGCCGACCCTTCCGTGGCGGTGAACATGCCGGCGACAATGCCGCCGATGACGACCAAGATTAAAGACAGGGAAGGGATTGCCTGCAATGTGGCGGACAACAGGCTGGATGCCCCTGCGTTTGGCGCCATACTGCCATACCCGTTCTTTTTTGCCAGGGCCATGGCGACCAGGATGCAGCACAGGGCCCAAATCAGGCCAGGCAGGTATCCTGCCAGGAACAAGGCGGCCACGGATGTGCCCCCGGAGACCAGGGAATAGGTAATCAATGCATTGGACGGGGGGATAAGGAGCCCCGACGGGGCAGAAGCGCCGTTGGTGGCAGCGCAGAGCGCAGGGTCATAGCCTTGTTCTTCTTCCCCTTCCCGCACCATGCTCCCCACCGCGGCGGCGGCCGCCGATGCGGAGCCGGAGATGGCCCCGAACAAGGCATTTGCCCCTACATTAGCCACCAGCAGGGCCCCGGGAAGCTTCCCCAATAACGCCAATACGAAATCTACCAGCCGCCGGGCGATGCCCCCTTGGTTCATCAAATTCCCGGCCAGGATGAAAAAGGGTATGGCAGTTAAAGTGAATTTGCTCATACCCACGAAAGTCCGTTGGGCAGCAGTCAGGACGGATACATCCAGGGGCATAACCGGAAGGATGGCGGCCAGGGAAGAGATTCCGATGGCATAGGAGATGGGCACCCCGATGGCCAATAAGGCTGCCAATACGGCCAGGATAATCCATAATGCTTGTATTGCCATGTCACGCCCCCTTTCCGGCCCCAAGGGCCGCTTTTGTTTGTTCGCCTTTGTTTTCCAGGCAGGCCGGGCCTTTTGCTATGTCCACCATATTAAAGAGGGTGTAAATTATATTTAATATGCCGCTTAAAGGGAGCACAACATAGAAAATGCCCACGGCAATCCCCAAGGAAGAGGTGGTTTGCCCCATGGCCAGGCTGGTTATCTGGATTCCGCCAAACACCAGGATCACAAGGGAAAACAGGCAGGCAGTGAGTTCGGCAAAAATAGCCAGGGCTTTTTTTGCGCCGGGCCCCACGCGGTCAACTACAATGGGGATATTCATATGGCCCCGTTCGCCAGCCACTAGGGACGACCCCAGAAGGGCCATCCAGGCAAACAAGTAAGACACCAGCTCTTCCGACCAGGAAGAAGGGTTTTTCAACAGATACCGGGTAAATACCTGCCAGCAGGTCAATATGACCATGGCCAGGAAGCTGGCGCCTGCCATACCTTTTAATATTTGATTCAAACAGGTTCTAATCTGATTCATGGAATCCTCCTTGTTGTATGGATCTAGGGCTGACATTGCTTATTGTAGCCCTGTACTGCGTCATAAATAGGCTGCAGGGCGGGGTTGCCTTGTAATACGGACTGGTGGAGGGGCATACATGCGGCCACGAAGGGGGCTTGATCCGGATATAAAAATTGTACCTGCTGCTGGGTGGCGGCTTTTTCTTTGGCGGCTTCCACAGCTTTTACCCATTCTCTCCTCTGGACCTGGTTCACCAGCCGGAAGCCTTCTTCAAAGACCGCCCGCTCTTCTTCGTCCAGCCCTTCAAGGAAGGCCAGGTTGCCAATCAGGATGTCGGGGACCATCTGGTGCATGTCGTAAGAGTAGTATTTACATACGTCTCCGTGGCCGTTGTCCGTCAAGGCCATTTCATTGTTTTCGGCCCCGTCTATAATGTTGGATTGGAGTGCCGTGTAAACTTCCCCAAAGCCCATGGGGGTGGCCGACCCGCCCAAAAGCCGCATCATCTCGATGTTTGTGGGGGATTGCTGCACCCGTATTTTCAAGCCTTTTAAATCTGCCGGGCTTTCAATGGGTTTTTTTACCGTATAAAAGTTCCGGGTGCCAGCATCCAGCCAGGTGACGGCGGTAAACCCTGCTTTTTCTGTGGAGGAAAAAATGGGGCCCGTTACAGCCGGGTCATCCATGGAAAGGTGGTAAGCGTCGGCATTAACAAACAGGTAAGGCAGGTTGAAAATTTCATAATTGCGGCCAAAGGTTTCCAGGATCGCGTTGCTGGCGATGCAAAAATCTATGGCGCCGGTCTGGGTCAGCTGGACCATGTCGGTCTGGGAACCTAACAATTCGCTGGGGTAGACTTCCACCGTAAAATTTTCCCCCAAGTTTTCGTTGATAAAATCCTGGAAGGCAGTTAAGGCAATATGGGTGGGATGGCTGGTAGACTGGTTATGGCCAATCCGGACGATCCGGTGCCGGGCCGGGCCGGAACATCCGGCAAGCAACACGCTGGCCAGGGCCAGTGCGCTAAAGAAAGCAGATTTTTTAACAGATGATTTCATAGGCGGTTGCCTCCTTTTTTCGAAAGTGTGCCGAAAAACCACACTATACAGTATTTGCCTTTATCTGGATATTTTTCCTTCCAAAAAATGGAAGGTAACGGCTGGCCTAAACGGGGCATAGCTGGGCGCCGGCGTTTCCCCCTTGAAAAATGAAGGGTACGGGGATATGATATAAGGAAAGGGGCAAAAACCATGACGCAGGGATGTTTCACGGATGTACTGCCCTATAAAAAGAAAGGCGGAATAAAATGGGTGAAAAACTGACAAAAAGCGATGTTGAAAAGATTGAAGAAGAGATCGAGCACCGGAAATTGGTAGTACGAAAAGAATGCCTGGACGCAGTGAAGGAGGCCAGGGCCCATGGGGACCTAAGTGAAAATTTTGAATACCATGCGGCCAAGAGGGAAAAGAACCAGAATGAAAGCCGGATCCGGTATCTGGAAAATATGCTGAAACATGCGGTCATTATTTCAGATGAATCCAGGGACGACGAGGTGGGGCTGAATAACACGGTAACTTTATATATGGAGGACGACGGGGAAGAAGAAGTATATAAACTGGTAACCAGCATCCGGGGCAATTCCATGCACAACATGATCAGCACGGAATCGCCGTTAGGGAAAGCCATCTTACACAAAAAGGTGGGGGACCGGATCCTGGTAAAAACCAATGATACATACGGCTACTATGTGGTGGTGCGTAAGATCGAAAATACAGGCGACGGGGAAGACCGGATCCGGAAGTTTTGACGGTTTTACTTCAGCTAAACCCATCCCCCGTCCAATTTGACGACCTGCCCGGTCAGATAGGATGCCTGGGAGCTAAGCCCATAGACCAGCTGCGCAACTTCCTCTGCCCGCCCCATGCGCCCGGCAGGGATTTGGGCGGATAGGTTTGCCTGTTCTTCCTCATCCATCCATTGGTTCATCTCCGTGTCGATGGCCCCGCATGCAACGGCGTTGACCTGGATATTGCTGGGGGCCAGTTCTTTGGCCAGGGCCAGGGTAAAGGCGTTAAGCCCTCCTTTGGAAGCGGAATAGGCCACTTCACAGGAAGAGCCTACCAGGCCCCAGACGGAGGAAATGTTGATGATTTTGCCCCGCCCGGCGGACAGCATCATGGGGACAGCCAATTTGCAGCAGTGAAAGGCGGAGGTAAGGTTGGTGCGGATGACCGCCTCCCATTCCTGCGGCTCCATGTCCTGCAGCAGGCCCATGTAGGAAATGCCGGCGTTGTTGACCAGCACATCCAGGGACTGGTATTGCTGGCGGATTTGTGAAAATAATTTTTTACAAGTGGGAAAATCCCCCATATCGCCCAGAAATGACAGGCAGGAAGAAGCGTGGAGCCGTTCGATTTCCTTTTTTGTGCAGAGAAGCTCCCGTTCCCGGCGGGCGCAGTTAAGGATTACGTGGTATCCTTCCCGGGCAAACTTAACGGCGATGGCTTTCCCGATGCCCCGGGAAGAACCGGTAACCAAAACTACTTTTTTTGTCATAGGAGGCCTCCTTTTTTGGCTATGGGACCGGGCGGCAAGGGCCGCAGCTTTCCCTGTTGGCGATATAGTAGGGCAGGTGGATCTTCATGGGCAGCGTATGCCCGCCCTCGATCCGGTCGATTAGTATTTTGGCGGTCATCTGGCCCATTTCATCGACAGGGATATGGACGGTAGTCAGCATGGGGGTCAGGTATTGGGCCATGTCGATGTCGTCAATGCTGATAAGGGAAACGTGGCCGGGGATTAGCATCCCCTGTTCCTGGACGGCGCGCATGACGCCGATGGCAGTGGCGTCGTTGGGGCAGAAAAAGGCGGTGGCTCCGCAATTTTTTTTCAGAAGGGCCCGTGCCCCCCGGTACCCGCCTTCCGAGGACAGGGATACGTTGGCAACCAGGTCTTTGCAAAAGGGGATCCGGGAGGCGCTTAAGGCTGCGCAGTAGCCCCGGTAGCGGTCCTCGTTTTCCGTTTCCCCCACATAGGCGATCCGGCTGTGGCCTAACTGGATCAGGTGGTTCATGGCGGTAATGCCGATTTCCCGGCCGTCGCAGATGACCTGGTCATATTTGGCGTCCAGGTTGTTTAGCCCGGCATAGGCCACGCAGGGGAAATACTGTTTCAGGAATTTGAGTAATTGTTTGTCACAACGGCCCAACACGGCAACCCCGTCCACGTGGTTGTCGGAGATAAGGCGGAAAGTGCCGGGATGGTTAATGTCGAAGGCGGTGAAGGTGTACTTTAACGTGTAATTGTACCGGAACGCTTCTTTTTCGATACTCCGCATAAGGGGCGTGAAAAAACTGTCGGTTTCTTTGTCGCAGATGCGGGCAAACAGGCAGGCAATGGAGCGGGAGGGGCGGCTGCCGGCCTGGGGGCCGCCCATCTTCAGCTGCCGGGCGGAGCTGTTAGGCGTGTATCCGGTCCGGCGCACAATTTCCCAGATCCGGTCTTGGACTTCCTGGCTGGCCGGGCATTTGCCGCTTTTGTTAATGACCCGCGAAACCGTAGAGATAGACACTCCGGCTTCTGCGGCGATCTCTCGTAACGTCATGGAAATCCCACCTTTCTTATTCTTTTGTATCTTTTTCCTTATTGTATAACAAAGAGGGGTAAAATTACTATAAAAATATAGTCAAACGTTTGTGTAAAATAAGTAAAACTTTTACTTGTTTTTCTACAAGGATAACGGTAAGATTAGAGTATGCGATAATTATTTTTTCCGGGTATGAAAATTTTTCATACTGTTTTTTCGTATTTGGAAACGATAAACTGAACCCATAATCATAATAAGGGCAATTTTGGCCTTAGGTAAAGGCAAAAAGGGCAAAAACAAAAGTAAGGAGGTTATTCATGGACACGGGAAGAAAGAAAAAACCTTTTTGGGCGCAGATTCCCGACAGCGCCTGGATAGTGTTGTCCCTGGCTGCGGCTTTTCTGGTATGGGTCCTTATCGCTTCTACCGAGGCGGGCGGGGTGGTTTTCGCCGAGCCTTGGGAGGTGTTTTCCAAATTAGTCGCCAAAGTAGCCGACGGGACGTTGTGGCCTCATATCTACATCAGCCTGTTCCGGGTGATTGCGGGCTTTTCTTTGGGGTTTGTGGTTTCCATCCCCATTGCGTTCCTCATGGGATGGTACGCGCCTTTCAGGAACCTGGTGGCGCCGTGGATCCAATTTGTCCGGAACATCCCGCCACTGGCCTATATCCCGCTTGTGATCACAGGGGCCGGGGTCGGCGAGAAGGCGAAAGTGATCGTTATTTTTATTGCCTCTTTCCTGGTTTTGGTGGTCACGATTTACCAAGGCGTGTGCAATGTGGACGTAACCTTGATCAAGGCGGCCCGGGTGCTTGGGGCTACGGACAAGGATATCTTTTTTAAGGTGGTGATCCCGGCTTCCACACCGTTCATCCTGGTGGGCGCAAGGCTGGGGCTATCCGCATCCCTTACCACATTGGTGGCCGCAGAACTGACCGGGGCCTCCAAAGGGCTTGGCATGATGATCCAGAAGGCCCAGGGGTATTATGACATGGCAACGGTGCTTTTAGGCATCCTGATCATCGGAATTATCGGAATGCTCATGGAACAGTTGGTTAAATTCTTGGAAAGGAAGCTGACGGGATGGCAGGAAACGGTACAGTAAAAGTAAAGATCGACAAAGTGGAGAAAATATACAGCGGGCGGAACGGGGATATGGTAGCCCTCAACGGGGTTAGCCATGACATCATGGAGAATGAATTTGTCTGTGTGGTGGGGCCGTCCGGCTGTGGCAAATCTACGTTGCTCAACATCATTGCCGGCCTGTTGGAGCCTACTTCCGGCGCCGTATATGTGGACGGCAAGGAAGTCAAGGGGCCGGGGCCGGAGCGGGGGGTCGTGTTTCAGCAATACGCCCTGTTCCCATGGCTGACCGTATTAAAGAACGTCCAGTTTGGGCTAAAGCTGAAAGGGATGGGCGACGGGGAATCCAGGGAAACGGCGATGAAGTACCTGAAAATGGTGGATTTGGAACAATTCGCCGATTCTTACCCGAAAGAATTGTCCGGCGGCATGAAACAGAGGGTGGCTATCGCCAGGGCTTACGCGGTAAACCCCCAGGTGCTTTTGATGGACGAGCCTTTCGGCGCGTTGGACGCCCAGACCAGGACGCAGCTCCAGTCGGAACTGATTAAAACCTGGCAGGAACAGAAAAAGACATGCTTCTTTATTACCCATGACGTGGAAGAGGCAGTAATCCTGGCGACCAAAGTTATCATAATGAGCGCAAGGCCCGGGAGGATTAAAAAAATTGTGGATATTAACCTTCCCTATCCCCGGACGCAGGAGATGAAGATGGAGCTTCCGTTCCTGGATTTGAAGAGCTTTATTTGGGGGGAGGTATACCAGGAATATCTGGAAGTGCGTAAGTAGGCGGCAGGAGGCAGGCCGGCAAAACCACGCATTGCAGGAAAAGCAGGTATTGATGCACTCACGGAATCCCTTTTGTACCTGCCTTTGCGGCAGATTTCCCGTTACGGGCACACAATTTTAACGGGCGCATGTCCCGCCTACGCCGGGTAAATAGAGGCCCGCCGGACAAAAATCATCCCGCAAAGCCAGACACAAAGGCACTCCGCTGGTTCATAAAAGGAAAAAGGAGGATTACCATGAAAAAAACAATGAGCATGTTGCTTGTATCGGCTATGGCCGCTTGCCTGTTGGCAGGCTGCGGCGGTTCGGCGCCTACGGAGACTACGGCAGCCCCCGCGCCAACCCAGGCCGAAAGCAAAGAGGCAGAGGAAAGCAAACCGGCAGAAGGGGAATCGGCGGACGCCGGGGAAAGCTTTGAGCCGGCAACCGTCCGGGTGGCATATATGCCAAATATGGGAAGTGCGTCGTTGGCCGTTACCGCACGGGAGAAAGGTTATTTTGAAGAGATGGGCCTGACGGTGGAGATGGTAGAATTCCAGGGGGGCCCTGCAGAGATCGCGGCCATGGCTTCCGGCGACATTGATATTTCCCAGATCGGCCACGGCGCCCATGCGCTGTGCGCAGAGGGGGAGGCCCTTATTTTCCAGATCGACTGTACCAGCCTGGCAGATGCGGTGATTGGAAACAAGGACAAAGGGATCAATACCATCGCTGATTTAAAAGGGAAAACATTAGCGGCTACCAGCGGCACTTCCGCCGAGATTATCCTGAACCTGGCCCTGCAGAAGGAAGGGATGACCGCTGCCGACGTGGAAGTGGTGGAGATGGATGCCAACGGCATCGTGACGGCAATGATCAGCGGCAATGTAGATGCCTGTGCCACCTGGTCCCCCGGCACGGCCACCATTGCCGAGGCTTTGGGCGACAAGGCCGTGTGGCTGGCTACCAACCAGGACTATGTGAATGAAGTAACGTTCCCTTCCAGTTTTATTACTACCCAAAAGTATGCGGATGAGAACCATGGCCTGCTGGTCCGTTTCTCCCGTGCCCTGCAGAAAGCGGCGGATTACCGGGCAGAAAATATTGAAGAAGTAGCCAAACTTGTGGCGAAACAATGTGAAGTGGACGAGGCGACTATGGTAGCCTGCGTGGGTGAAGGGAACTGGGGGATTACCAGTGAATTTTTGGGCAAGGGCCTGGAAGACGGTACCATTGAAAAATACTACCAAAACCAGCAAAAAGTATTTATCGACGGGGGCCGTTTGACGGAGGAAGTAGATGTTAATAATTACGTGCTGTTTGACGTAATGAAGGAGGCATACGAGGCAAATAATCAATAACATAAAACAGTTGCTGCTTTGTGGGATACGGGCAAGGCAGGCGCAGTCACGCAGGAGGGGCAGCCATAAGCCCCTCCCGTTTGGTTTATCTGAATGGGGGGAAAATTATGCTATTGGTTGTGATGCTGTTTCTTACCGTTTCGTCTATGGCGCTATTTTTTCTGAAAAGGGACCGGCTGGCCGTGTATTTGTTGGGCCTTTGCTTCAGTTTTATCTGCATGTTTGTGGGCATTACCATTTATTTGGCAAAAACAGGAGGTTTGTCGCCGGAACAGAAACGGTTTTTGTTTTTAGGCACGCAGATACAACAGTGGCTCTCCTACCGCGTTTTTCCCCTTCGTAAACTAGGGTATATGATTGCCGTTGGCCGTTACTTGTTCCCGCCGTTCCTTTTGCTAATCGCTATCCATTATAGCCTGATCCCGGCGGTAAGGCGGTTTCAAAAAAGCAGATGGGCCATTTTCCTCCTGCCGGCATTAAGCCTGGCGGCATATTATCCCGAAGTATTCTTCCGGCTGGTGAAAAGCCGTTTTGCTTTGCAGATGGTTTTAATGAAGGTGTCCGTGGCCTGGATTTATGCTTATGTAGCCGTGGCGGCTTTCCTGATTGTATATGAATATATGGATATTACCATCCCCTACTATAAAAAGCAGTTCCGGTACATTATGATTTTTATCCTTAGTGTAGCCGGCCAATACGTGGTCTATGGGGGCCAGGACCCGATTCAGGTATACCAGATCTATTCCGTGGAATATATGCGTTTCAGCGGCAGGCTTTATACCAATTCCCTGATGGGGGTGGCAGGGTGGTATGGATTTTCCCTGTTCACTTTGCTGTCGGTGCTTTTCGGGGTTTGGAACCTGAAAAACTATACGGTGACGGATTGGCAGGAAAGCCGGGAAGACATGAGTATCCAAAGGAAATTCGATACGGCCAGCATGGGGGTGTCCGTGTTTGTCCACAGCATTAAAAACCAGCTTTTGGCCAACCGGGTTTTGTACAAAAAAATAAAAAGGGAGTTGGCCGGGGGCGGGGCGGATTATGAGAAGCTGGCCCAATATGCCGGCATGTTGGACGAAGCGAATGAAAGCATGTTGGACCGCATGGAAGAACTGTATAAAAGCACTAAACTGAATTATATCTCCCTGTGCCCCATGACGGCACAGCAAATCGTGGATTCCACGCTGGAACTGTTCCACAAGAAATACCAGGGGGTGCCGGTAAGGGTTTCCGGGGATATGGGGGAGTCGCTGCTGGCGGATGGAAAGCACTTGAGCGAGGCCTTATATAACCTTCTTATCAACGCCCACGAAGCGTTTCTTGCTTCGGAAAAGGCAGAAGAGGTTTTGGAGCTGGCGGTTTATTGCCAGCGGGTGTACCTAGGGTTTGAGGTACGCGACAACGGAGGGGGGATACCAAAACAAGAGCAAAGGAAGATATACGACCCTTTTTATACCAGTAAAAACACGAATTTTAATTGGGGCATGGGGCTGTATTATGTGAGGGAGATCGTGAAAAGCCATCTGGGAAGCCTGCGGCTGGAAAGCGAGCCGGGAGAAGGGACCAGTTTTTTCGTAATGATTCCCCGTTATGAGCCAAGAAAGCTAATCCGGAAAAGGCTGAGGATAAGCCGACAGGCAGAGGCGGAGTGAGGGTTGCCATCCATAGCCCATGGCGGCGGATGGCAGGCAGTGGTAATAACAAAAGTTTTGAATGGTTATTGCCAGCAAGAAAGAGAGATATAAAATGATCCAAGTGGCAGTTGTAGAGGATTTTGACCTGATCCGAGAGGATTTGTGTGAGCTGATAGGGCGGCAGGGGGACATGGAGGTGGCATGGCAGGTGTCCAGCGGCCAGGCGGCCGTGGAACATGCCAGGAAAGAGCAGGCCGATATTATTTTGATGGACATCGAGATGGAGACGGTAAATGCGGGCATTGTCGCGACGGAACAGATCCGGGAGAGGAACCCGGAGCAGAAAGTGGTTTTTTTGACCGTCCATGAGACAAATTCCGTCATCATTGCCGCCATGGGGACAGGGGCGGTAGATTATGTGGTGAAAGGATGTTCCGAGGAAGAGCTTTTAAACCATATACGGAACGCTTATGCAGGCAAACCGGTAATGGAGGCCCGGATCCAGGAAACGGTGATGAGGGAATACAGCCGTCTGCAGCGTTCGGAAAAGAGCCTGATGTTTTTTATCAATAACGTGTCTCAGCTGACGACGGCAGAGAGGGAGCTGGTGAAGCTTCTGCTGGAAGGGAAAAAGGTCAGGGAGATTGCCCAGATCCGGTGCGTGGAAATGATTACGGTTAAGACCCAGATCAAAGGATTGCTAAGGAAGTTTGGCTGTGCAAGGACCAAGGAGATTGTGGTGATGATTCAAGAATTAAATATTTCCCACCTCTTCCGGTAAAAGGGTTTTCTGTGTATGGGGCGGGAAACGGAGGAAAGCATATGAGGCATGAATATTATAGCTATGACAAAAGCCAGCTTTTGGCGGCACCGAAAATGCCGCTGTATTGCCTGGAAAATGACCAGGCCGTATTCCGGCAGATGGCCGGCCAGATGGTACAGGAGATCCGGAACCATAACGCAAGGGGGGAGAAAACCGTGTTCATTTGCCCGGTGGGGCCGGTTGGGCAGTACCCGTTTTTCGTTGAGGAGGTGAATGAAAAAGGGGTCAGCCTGGAAAACGTTTGGTTCATCAATATGGATGAATACCTGGATGACAGCCGGCAGTGGCTGCCCATGGACCATCCCCTCAGCTTCCGGGGGTTTATGGAGCGGGCGGTATATTCCCGGATCCGGCCGGAATTGGCGATGCCGCCGGATCAACGGGTGTTCCCGGACCCGAACCAGGTGGAATATGTCCCGGAACTGATTGACCGGCTGGGCGGGGTGGATGTAGCATTCGGAGGGATCGGGATCAACGGCCATGTGGCTTTTAACGAAGCGGACGGTTCGTTAAGCGGAGCGGAATTTCTGGCCCAGAAGACCCGGGTATTGGCCATTAGCCCGGAAACCCGGGCAGCCAACGCTATCGGCGACTTCCAGGGCGCCCTGGAGGATATGCCACATTATTGCGTGACCATTGGGATGAACGAGATCGCCCATGCAAGGAAAATCCGCCTGGGATGTTTCCGCAACTGGCACCGGGCAGTGGTGCGCAGGGCCGGGTACGGCCAGGCTACGGCCATGTTCCCGGTAAGCCTGCTGCAAAGCCACCCGGATATTACCATAACGTTTACTGATTTTGTGGCACGGCTGGATTAGGGGCATGACGGGGGCCGATGGAGGGAAGGAGAAAAAGCAGAATGAGGACATTATTAAAAGGCGGAAACGTATACCGGAACCACAGTTTTATTGTCCGGGATATTCTGATAGAGGATTCGGCCATTATTGAAATCGGGAAGGAGATAGGGGCGGAAGGCGCCTGCCTGGTGGAGCTGGACGGAAAAAGGGTGGTCCCTGGCTTTTTGGACGTGCATACCCATGGCGGGGCAGGTGTTGACGTAAACGGTGCAGATGCAAAAGGTTTGGAAGAAATCTGCCGTTTTCAGGCCAGCCAGGGCACGACGGGATGGTTGGCGTCGGTATTGACCGATACCCGGGAGCAGACGCTTTGGTGTATGGAGCAATATAACCGCTGGAAGGAAATGGGGCACCAAGGGGCGCAGCTTTTGGGGATCCATCTGGAAGGGCCGTTTTTGGCTTCGGAATACAAGGGGGCTATGCCGGAGCACCTGCTGCAGAAAAAACCAAATTTGGAGCTGCTGAAAGAGTACCAGCAGGCAGCAGGCGGGGATATACGCTATATTACGGTTTCCCCGGAACTGGAAGGGATGGTGGATTTTATCCCGGAGATCCGAAAGCTGGGTATGGTAGTGGCGATCGGGCATTCGGGGGCGGACTATGGAACGGCGAGGGAAGCCATTGCCAAGGGGGCCATGGCCTCCACCCATACAGGGAATGCCATGAAGCTGCTGCACCAGCACGCCCCGGCGATCTGGGGGGCGGTGCTGGAAGACGACGAGGTATATTGTGAAGTGATCAGCGATGGCAGGCACCTCCACCCGGGGACTGTCCGTTTGATTTTAAAAACCAAGGGTATGGACCGGGTGGTTGCGGTCACAGACTCGATTATGGCGGCCGGCCTTGCGGATGGCAACTATAAACTTGGGGTAAACGACGTGGTAGTGGTAGACGGGGACGCCAAGCTGGCGTCAGGCGGCGGCCGGGCCGGGAGTACGTTGACAACCGGCCAGGCGCTGCTAAATCTGCTGGAATTTACAGGGAAGCCATTGGAGGAGGTAATCCCCCTTTTGACAGAAAACCCGGCTAAGCTTATGGGGGTTTATGGCCAGGTTGGGTCGATTGATGAGGGGAAGGAAGCAAACCTGGCGGTGCTGGATGACAAGTGTAAGGTATGTAGGACAATTGTAAAAGGGAAAACAGTGTTTGTGGATGAGTAGGGGAATTTCAATATGGAATTACTGTTTATGGAAAGGAAGCGTATCATGGACAGCTCGTTTTACAAGTATGTTGACACAATGAAAAACTTGCACCGCGAGGAAGAATCCGCTGATATTGCTGACCGGAAGAGGGATGTAGGCCGCAGAAGCTTGTTTGCCAATATATGGGGTGCCCTAAAGGGGGGGAGGCGGCGCGAAGGCGCAAGGGGAAGCCTTTCATGCCGGAACAAGCCTGTGGATATGAGTGAGCAGGAAAAGAAAGACCTGTTGGAAAAAGGATGTGGCGGCTGTGGGCAAAAAAGGGTTTTAGCCTATTTAAACAGCTTCCAGTCCTACGGATATAAAAACGAGCCCGTGATAGATATATGTACCCGGGAAGTGTTCAGTTCGCCGAATTTGTATTTTACGGACGGGATATATGAATGGGACTTGTTTGAGGTATATGATTACGCGAAGTACAACCGGGAATTAAACCGGCACTTTATCAGCTATTTGGACGGCAAGGAAAACCAGGAGTTTTCGGATATTGTTTATGGCTGGGCATTGGAACCTGCAGGGGGATGGCCGGGTATGGGCCAAATCGGGCGGTCGGTAATGGTAGACGGGGACGGGCTCCTTGTTTATACGGAATACTGCAGGGGAGTGAAACGGGAAGAAAAGGAGTGGCAGCTGCCGGCGCATGTGTTTTCGCAGCTTAGAAATATGATAGATTCCTATTCCCGGTGCATTGATTTTTTGGACTGGTGCACTACGTTGCCGGGGGAGCAGGTAAATACTTACATTTTTAACGGGACGAAAATTGATATTGGAAATATCCGCCGCCATTCTATGGAATCCCTCCCCGCGGGAGGGGCGGAACAAGAACGTGAAAAGTTGGCCAGGATGCAGCAGGAAAACATGATCCTTGAAATTTTTGAAAAAGCCTGTGCTATTTTGGAGCAAGCGAGCCCCCATACCAATATTTTTAAAAACAAACGTTTGAGTAAAAATTACGCAAAAATTGGGGGAAACGTGGTAGAATAGGTGCAAGGCGATACGGGGCGCGCGGCCGCTCCGGGAGAGGAGGCATGGTTTGGCTGAAAATGTATTGGTAGTACACGGCGGGGGGCCGACTGCGGTGATTAACGCTTCCCTTTACGGGGTGATTGAGGAAGCAAGGGCCAGCGGGAAGATCGGGTGCGTGTACGGGGCGATCGGGGGGAGCGAGGCCATCCTAAAGGAGCGTTTCCTGGACTTGATGAAATATCCCCGGGAGAAATTGAGGCTTTTGCTGGCTACGCCGTCCACGGCCATCGGTTCTTCCCGGTATGCTTTGGAAGCGGATGATTATAAGGCCATGGTGGGCATTTTCCAAAAGCATCAAATAAAATATGTGCTGTTTAACGGCGGAAACGGCACCATGGATACCTGTGGGAAGGTTTATGAAGCTTGTAAAGGTGCAGGGATTTTTGTGGTAGGGATCCCCAAAACCATAGACAACGATATTGCTATTACGGACCATACCCCAGGGTTTGCAAGCGCTGCCCGGTATATGGCAGAAACTACGGCGGAAGTAGGCATGGACGTGAAAGGCCTTCCCATCCATGTATGCGTAATGGAGGCTATGGGGCGCAACGCCGGATGGATTACCGCAGCGTCGGCGTTGGCGCGGAAGAAGCCGGGGGATGCCCCCCATTTGATTTACCTGCCCGAAAGGCCGTTTCATGAAGAGGAATTCCTGGAAGACGTTAAAAAGCTCTACGAGGAAAAAGGCGGCGTGGTGGTGGTAGTTAGCGAAGGGTTGAAGGACGAGGAAGGAAAGCCGATTGTCCCGCCTATATTTACCAGCGGCAGGTCCGTTTATTACGGGGACGTCAGCGCCTATTTGGCCAATTTGGTTATCCGGAAGCTGGGGGTCAAGGCAAGGAGCGAAAAACCTGGCATATGCGGAAGGGCGTCCGTAGCCCTCCAGTCCCCGGTGGACCGGGAAGAGGCCGTGCTGGCAGGCCGGGAGGCTTTAAGGGCCGCTATGGGAGGCCAAAGCGGCGTGATGGTTGGGTTTATCCGGGACGAGGCGGCGGATAGCCCTTACCGGATGCAGATCCGTATGATCCCTATTAAAGAAGTGATGCTCTATGAACGGATCCTTCCGGAGGAATACATAAACCAACGGGGGAACGACGTAACCGAGGCATTTGTGAAATGGTGCCGGCCCTTGATCGGGGAAAGGACATGGGAGTACATGGATTTTCAGGAATTGTATGAACAGGAAAACAATGGCGCAAATAACAGGGAGGATGTACCGGAATAGGCAGATGGGGGATAAAGATGAAACATATTTATTTGAATTTAAAACGGTTTGATATTCCCAAGGCCCTTGGCGGGGTTAACGGGATTGCACCGATTGAAAAGTGGGCGGGCAGCATTGTGGGCCAGACCCAAGAAGCGTTAAAGGAGTATGGGCGGGATAAAGTGGAGTTCGCCATGTATTTTCCGGAAGCCCATCTGATTCCGGCAGTGGAAGCCCTGTGTGAGGACAGCCCTTTACAGATTGGATGCCAGGGCGTGCACCGGGAGGATACGGCGGTAGGGGGCAATTTCGGCGCTTTTACTACCAGCCGCACGGCCAATGCGGTAAAAGCCATAGGGTGCACCACCACCATAATCGGCCATTGTGAGGAGAGGAAGAATCTGGCGGGGATTTTGGCGGAGGCAGGTGTGGCCGACGTGCCGGCGGTAAACCGCCTGCTAAACCGGGAAATTTTAAAAGCTGTGGAAAGCGGGCTTCAGGTGCTGTACTGTATCGGCGAGTCTATGGAAGAGCAGCCCCGGTGGCAGGAAGTGCTAAGGGGGCAGCTTGAGGCAGGGCTTTTTGGGGTGGACAAGGCGAAAGTGGTAATCGCCTATGAGCCTGTCTGGGCCATCGGGCCGGGAAAAACCCCGCCGGATTCCGAGTATATAACGAAAATAGGCTGCTTCATAAAAGAGGTGACCGGCGGCATGGATGTGGTGTATGGCGGAGGCCTGAAGGCAGATAACGCGCAGATGCTGGCGTCTATCCCGGTTATGGACGGGGGGCTGATTGCATTGACCCGGTTCCAGGGGGAGATCGGGTTTTACCCGGAGGAATATTTGGAAATTATCCGCATTTATATGGAACATGCGTGAAGAAAGAAGGAGAGGTAATCCATGAAAGTATCGTTTGAATATGGGCAGGGGATGATGACGGCAGAACTTCCGGACTCTACCGATATTTTTATCCCCGGCGAGACTGTGGCGGATCCGCCATGTATCCCGGAAAGCCAGCTGGAGGCAAAAACGTTGGAGTCCATCCGCAACCCCATGGGGATGGAACCTTTGTCCCGGCTGGCCCACAAAGGGTCTAAGGTTACGATTATATTCCCTGACCGGGTGAAGGGGGGGGAACAGCCGACTTCCCACCGGAAAATTTCCATTCAATTGATTTTGCAGGAATTATACGATGCGGGGGTAGAGAAGAAAGATATTTTGCTGATCTGTTCCAATGGGCTCCACCGGAAGAACACGGTACAGGAGATCCGCGGGGTATTGGGGGAAGAACTGTTTCAAGAGTTTTGGCATACCCATCAGATTTTAAACCATGACAGTGAGGACTACAGCCATCTGGTAGACTTGGGCACCACAAAACGGGGCGACCCGGTTTTGATGAATAAATATGTTTATGACAGTGACGTTGCCATTTTGATCGGCCATACCCAGGGCAACCCTTACGGCGGCTACTCCGGCGGCTACAAACATTGCGCCACGGGCATTACCCATTGGCGTTCCATTGCGTCCCACCATGTGCCGGAGGTGATGCACCGCAAAGATTTTACGCCGGTAAGCGGCACCTCCCTGATGAGGACGAAGTTTGACGAGATCGGCCAGCATATGGAAGAATGCATGGGGAAGAAATTTTTCTGTTGTGACGCCGTATTGGATACCCGTTCCCGCCAAATTGAAATCAACAGCGGCTATGCCAAGGTTATGCAGCCTCATTCCTGGGTCATGGCGGACAAGCGGACTTACGTACCCTGGGCGGAGAAAAAATATGACGTGATGATTTTTGGCATGCCCCAGTTTTTCCATTATGGGGAGGGTATGGGCACCAACCCCATAATGTTGATGCAGGCCATTTCTGCCCAGGTTATCCGCCATAAACGGATTATGAGCGATCAATGCGTGATTATCTGCGCTTCCATTTGCAACGGATATTTCCATGACGAGCTGTGGCCGTATACCCGGGCAATGTATGAAATGTTCCAGAAAGATTACATGAATACTTTGCC
The DNA here is from genome assembly GCA_910584845.1 of uncultured Lachnospiraceae bacterium. Lineage (GTDB taxonomy): Bacteria > Bacillota > Clostridia > Lachnospirales > Lachnospiraceae > Brotaphodocola. Next base: position 37,109 of record CAJUDH010000001.1, on the reverse strand, counting down.
GGATATGAACCGGTATGGGGAATACTTTGCCACCAATGAAGAGTATATCCGCCAGTACCGTTATGGCAACGCGTTCCATCCGTTCCATGGATTTTCTATGATTAGCTGTGCCCATATTGCGGAGATGAATACGTCTGCCATATACCTGTGCGGGGCCCAGGAACCGGGGTATGCCAGGGGGATGGGGCTGAAGACCCGGGCTACCATTGAGGAAGCCTTAGAGGACGCCAAAAAGAAGGTGGTAGGCCCCAACCCCAATATCCTGGCTTTGCCCCAGACGTTCAAATTAGGCGCCGTGCATCTGATGATGAAAGAATAAAAGGAATGTGATATAAAATTTGCGCGAATGAGAAGCCGAAGAGGAGGGCGGGGGCGTGGATGGGTATTTTTTATATAATTTAATTTTTTTGGCCGTCAGCTTCGGCGCATCGGTAGTCGGCGCAATCTGCGGGATCGGAGGCGGTGTGCTGATCAAACCGCTGCTGGACGCGCTTGGCGTGTTCAGCGTGGCAGCCATCAGCTTCCTTTCCGGCTGTACGGTGCTGTCCATGTCCTGCTACTCCGTGATCAAGGCCAAACGGAGCCGGGAGTCCCGGGTAGACATGAGGACCGGTACCCCCCTGGCGGTAGGGGCTGCCATCGGCGGTGTGGCAGGCAAGATGATGTTCCAGTATCTGTCCGGCCTGTTCCCCAATAAAGACAAAGTGGGTGCGGTCCAGGCGGCTTGCCTGCTGGTTATCACTTTTGGCACCATGGTGTATACCCTGAACAAGGATAAAGTTAAAACCCACCGGGTTACTTCCCTTCCTGCCTGTGTCGCCATTGGCTTGGCTTTGGGTATTTGCTCTTCCTTTTTAGGGATTGGCGGAGGCCCTATAAACCTGGTGGTGCTGTTTTATTTTTTCTCTATGGATACCAAGACGGCGGCCCAAAATTCTTTATACATTATTTTATTTTCCCAGATGACCAGCCTGTTAAATACCCTGGCCACAAGGACGGTGCCGGAGTTTTGCCTTGATTCCCTGGCTTTAATGGTCGGAGGGGGGATCCTGGGGGGCATGGCAGGGCGTATGGTCAATAAGAAGATGGACGGGGACATGGTCAACCGGCTGTTTGTAGGGCTGATGGTGGCTATTATGCTGATTTGTGCCTATAATATGATCCAGTTCAGCCATGGGGCGGTTTAAAGCCGTTTTTTTAAGGCCTTGGGCGGGGATTCCTGCCGGGGCCTTTTTAAAATAGCGGCTTCCTAGAAAGGGGGTTCAAAGTAATGGGGGTTATTTTGGAATTGGGGGATATGGAAGGCTTTTTGGGCCAGGAAGAGCTGGAAGGGCGTAAAGCCCGGGCCGCGGAAATTTGCCGGGGGCTCTATCGGCGGGAGGATCCGGGGCAGGTCCTGGGATGGCGCACCTCTGAAGGGTCAGCCGTGCAACTGGATGAAATCCGGAAGAAAGCGGAAGAAATCCGCAAAGAGGCCCAGGTGTTCGTCCTGGTTGGTGTGGGAGGTTCCAACCAGGCCGCCAGGGCGGTGATAGAGGCCATGAAAGGGCGGCCGGGGCCGGAGGTTTTATATTTAGGGAACACTTTGTCGCCCTATTCCGTTTATGAGGTTTTAAAGGCCATGGAAGGGAAGAGCGTTTACATCAACGTGATTGCCAAGAATTTTGAGACTTTGGAACCCGGAAGCCATTTTCGGATTTTGCGGCAGTGGATGGGAAAACGCTACAGCCCGAAAGAAATGGCCAAAAGGATTGTGGTGACGGGGACCGCCGGATCCCGCCTGGAAGGGATTGCCAGACGGGAGGGGTACCTTTTTTTGCAATTTCCGGTGGCCGTGGGCGGGCGGTATTCCGCTTTTACCCCGGTGGCCCTTTTCCCCCTGGCAGTAGCGGGGCTGGACATAGGGGCTTACCTGGAAGGGATGGAGTCGGCAAGGGGGGAATGCCAAAACCGTCCGGAAGCCAGCCCGGCGGTTATCTATGCCTCCGTGCGGAACCTGCTGTACGGCAAGGGCTATGATATTGAGGTAATGGCATCTTTTGAACCTCGGTTCGGATTTTTAGAGAAATGGTGGATGCAGCTGTTTGGGGAAGGTGAAGGAAAAGAGAAAAAAGGCATTTTCCCGGCGGCGGCCATTTATTCCGAGGATCTGCATTCCCTGGGCCAGTATATGCAGGATGGCAGGCGGAACCTGATCGAGACGTTTTTGACCGTCCAAGACGGCGGCGCTTCTTTGCCCATTGAGCCATGCCCTGGCTATGGCGACGGTTTTGATTACCTGGACGGCATGGATTTTGGCCGGATGAACAAGGTAGCGGAGGCAGCTACCTGGAATGCCCACAGGCAAGGCGGAGTCCCTTGCCTGCGTTTTCAGGTGGATGAAATTTCGGAACAGGCTTTTGGGGAACTGTTTTACTACTTTATGGTTTCCTGCGCGGTTTCCGGCGAACTTATGGGGGTGGATCCTTTCGGCCAGGAAGGGGTGGAAGCATATAAAAGGAGCATGTTTGCCATGTTGCGCCATAATGTGGAAGAAGATTAGGCTAAGTATGGATGGCGGGGATTTAGGCGGCCTTGCGGCGGGTGCAGCCAACAATGCGATACAGCGGACGGAAAACAGATAAGGAGGGCTTACTATGGAGATTAGCCTGCTGCAATGTTGCTTAATCGGGATATGGACGGGGGTTTGCCTTACAGGGATGCTGACAGGCACATATTTAACCCGGTGCCTGGTGATGGCGGCGGGGGTGGGTATGATCCTGGGGGATTTAAAGGCCGGGCTTCTCATGGGTGCGGCAGGGGAGATGGCATTTTTAGGCTTTGGGGTATCCTCGGGGGGGTCCGTGCCCCCTAACCCGCAGGCCCGGGGATTGTCGGCACAATCATTGCCATTACCATGAAAGGAAAGGGCATGTCTTTGGAGGCCGCGTTGGCGCTGTCTTTCCCTTTTGCAGTTATCATCCAGTTATTTATAACGGGGATTTACACGGTTTCCACCGGTTTTGCCGCCAGGGCGGAGCAGGAAGTGGAAAAGGGGAATTATAGGCGGTTCCGGCTTCTGGCAAACGGGACCCTTCTGATGTTTGTGGCTATGGGCTTTATCCTTGGCTTTGGGGCTGCGTTCCAGGTGAAAGGCCTGGAACGCCTGGTTGGGGCTATCCCCCAATGGCTGACAGAGGGGTTGGGGACCGCGGGGAAAATACTGCCGGCCGTAGGGTTTGCCGTGATCTTAAGTGCAATGGTAAGGTGGGACACCATTCCTTTTTTGGCCCTGGGGTATGTGATGGCAGCTTACCTGAAGTTGCCGGTCCTGGCAGTGGCTTTGGCTTCGGCGGCGTTGTCCTGGATTGCCTATGGGAAACGGCCCATAGCGGAGGGGCCGGAAAAAGGGGCGAAGAGGATGGGAACCGGGGGGAGGGGCAAAGGGGAAAGCCGGACGACAAAAGCCGGGTAGATGAAAGCTTTGGGGCAGAAAGCTTTGGCCGGGAAAGATTAGGTGGGCCAAGGATCCCGGAACCGGAACTGCGCAGGCTGTCCAAGAAGACGGCGCTGCGGGCATATTTCCTGCAGAACGGCTACAATTATGGAAATTATGAAGGGCTGTCTTATGCCAACATTATGTTTCCGGCTTTTTGCCGTATCTGTGCCAATGAAGCGCAGCTGCGCCGGGAATTGAAAGACAGCATGGGGTATTGCAGCGTGAACCCTAATTTTCTTCCCATACTTACCAGCATCCACCTGGCGGCCTTGAACCGGGGGATCCCCGGCAGGGGTACCCGGGACATCCGCCTGGCCCTTATGGGCCCCCTGGCGGGAGTCGGTGATTCCCTGGTGCAGTTTTGCCTGGCGCCGGTTTTTTCCACCATAGGGGCGGCCATGGCCCAGGAAGGGCTGATTTTGGGGCCTGTGGTGTTTTTGTTGGGGATGAACGGGCTGCTTTTGGCCATGAAGTTATCCAGTGAGAAGGTTGGGTATCGGCTGGGGGCGTCCCTGGCGGAAAGGCTGAAGGGCAGCATGGACCCCTTGTCCGGGGCGGCGCGTATGGTTGGCGCAGCAGTAATTGCCGGGCTGGCGGCCAATTGTGTGGACCTCCGGCTGGATTTGGCTTTGGCCGGGGTTCAGGGGGAGGTATTGGAGGTACAAGGCTTTTTGGATATGCTGCTCCCCGGGGCTTTGCCGGTTGCCTATATGGGGATACTGTTTTACCTGATCCGGAAGAGGAAGTGGGGCACACATAGCCTGGTGGCCATGACGTTGGTTTTAGGCGTTTTGCTGAAAACAGCAGGGATTTTGTTATAAGGGCCACAAGTTTCTTGACAAACAAAGATTATATGGTAACATATACTATATACACTCGAGTTTATATAGGGTAAATTATGCGATTTTATTATAAAAAGGAGGGCTTCATGAAAACACAATTAAATCTTGGATTTGTGGCCACTTATTCCGGAAGGTGGCCCAGGGAATTGCCGGAACAAAGGAACGAAGAATATGGCTGCTGGCTTGAGGAAAATTTTCCGCAAGCCAACGTGGTAAGGGCAAGCCAGATTGCCTGTAGCCCGGATACGTTGGAGGCTACCGTCCAGGAATTCAAAGTGGCAGGGGTGGATCTGGTTGTCCTGGTTTACGGCGCTTTTACCGGTGACGATGTGGCGGCCTTTTTGGCGGAGATGCTGGGGGCGCCCATTATTTTATGGGCCCCATATGAGCTTCCCTTCGAAAAAAACACCAGGTTGTATGCCAACGCCCTCTGCTCCATGACTATGAATTCGGCTGCCCTGCACCGGTTAGGGATGGTGTGCCATACCGTATATGGGAGCAAAGAGGACAGCCGTGCGGCAGGCAAGGTCCGGGGGCTGGTTATGGCCTACCATGTGGCAAAAGCCATGCGCCATTCTACGCTGGGGCTTTTGGGGTACCGCCCTACGGCGTTTTATAATTGCGCCTTTGACGAGGGTTTGATCCGGAAAACCTTTGGCGTAAAAATCGAAGAAACGGATTTAAAGGTGGTGTTTGACCGGATGGCGGATTTGCCGGCGGAAGAATACCAGGCCGACGAGAAAAAAATGGAGGCCGCCTACAATATGGATACGTTGCCGGATGGGCATCTGGAGAACCATTCGCGGCTTTACCTTGCCCTGAAGCAAGTGATGGAGGCCCAGAGGTATGATTTTGGAGTGATTAAATGCTGGCCGGAAATGGGGAACCTCCATACCACCCCCTGCGCGGTACTGGGCCGGCTGGCTGACGAGGGGATCCTTATCGGATGTGAAGGGGATGTGGACGCGGAATTGACGCAGATGGTCCAGTATTACATAACCGGGCTCCCGACGTTTATTACGGATATGATCCATATTGACGAAGAAAGAAATATAATGGCTTTTTGGCATTGCGGCAATGGCGCCCCCTCTTTGGCCAACCCCAAATATGAGCTGCTTCTTCGGAACCATCCGCTGGCAGGGCAGGGCACTGCCTTCTGGGGGGCTTTAAAGCCAGGGAAAGTAACCATAGCCAGGTTCTGCAACCTGGGCGGCCAGTACAAATTGTTCCTAATGCGGGGGGAAGCCGTGGACATGGACCGGTACACCCGGGGGATCATGGCCGGGGTTCAGGTGGGGCGCCCGGTAAGGGAGGTCATTGACCGGATTATGGAAGAGGGGGTTGCCCATCATTATAGCCTGGTTTGGGAAGATGTGGCAGAAGAGATGAAAGCATTGTGCCATTTGCTGTCCATTCCGGTGATTGAGCTGTAGGGGATACCATTGGTATATCCGGCTATCCGGCGGGAGCGGAAAATGGCTGATAGGAAAAGGGCCGTGCCTTGCAAAACCGCAGATTTGTGGCACAAAATTCTTTTGGCCCCCAATGCCGGATTTTGATGGCCGGCAAGGCAGCATAGTGAAGCGTACGGGATGTACGCGGATTGGAGGTAACGCCGCCAGCCGCCAAAAGATGATGATTGGGTGTGTGCCATCTTGCCTACGTGGGATAATATGCTATAATAAATAGGACGAAAACCTTAATGGCAATCATGAAGTGCAGGGAGGAGGAAAAAGGCATGGGGGAGAAAGGGAAACCGATAGAAGTGATCCAGGTCATGCGTCTTGCCGGGGCGATGCTGGTTGTCCTGTTTCATGCCAACCTCATAGGGGACCGGGGATATTTCGGCGTGGACATATTTAGTGTAATCAGCGGATATATTATCATGTATTCTACTGAAAAAGTATCGTCACAGAAAAACTTCCTATTAAAGAGGATGATCCGTATTTTGCCTTTGTATTGGCTTATGACGATTTTAAATTATGGTATTATTTCGGTTTTGCCTCAATTATCCATTATGAGCGAGGCAAAGCCGGAATATTTGATAAAATCCATGCTGTTTATTCCATTTGTCAACGGAAAAGGTTATAATACGCCGATTTTAGGGTTGGGCTGGACCTTAAATTATGAGGTGATGTTTTACCTTGTCTTTTTTTGTGCGGTCCATATAAGCCATAAATGGCGTGGCTTCCTTGCTGCGTCTATGTTATGGGGGATGGCCATAGCCGGTATGGAGGTTGAATTTCCTAATCTCCTGTTAAACTATTATACGGATTCTTTCCTATTGGAATTTTCATGGGGGATTTTTGCGTTTTACATCATAAGAGCTTTGGAAATATATGGGAAAAACAGCAAGGTTAAGGCGGGATGTTTCCTGGCGGGGCTATTTTGTTTTATTGCTATGTTTTTTGATTCTCCCGAGAGCCAGGTCCCCCGCTGTTTCCGGTTGGGGATACCGGCGTTTTTCTTTTTTTGCACGATGATGGTTGCCGGTAATGGGATACATTTCAATAAAAAAGCGGTTGCTTTGGGCGGAATGACCTATTCCCTCTATTTGATTGAATATTTTACCACGGCGGCCTATAAAGCGGTAGTTCCCCAAGGCAATATGGCGGTTCAAATCTTTGCGTTTGTGCCATGTTTGGCTTTGACAGTTGGCTGCGCGTATGTGTCTTATCAAGTGGTGGAACAAAGAGGGGGCAAATATTTAAGAAAGGTTCTGAAGTTAGAGGGCAGATGAATGATGGGGGATAGGTTTGGGGAAGCAGGCTTTCGCAGGCATACCTGTTTTGCAGGCGATCCGGCCTCAACCCCTTTTTGCCCCATGCTTTTGTTTTTCGGTGCAGCGCCGGCTATAAAAGGGCGCCGGGGTCCACCGGCATAATATGGGGCGTGCCTTGCCCACAGAAGGAAGGGCGATTGAAAAAACAGTCCCATGGAGATTCAGGGTTCTGAAAACCCTTGAATCCCATGGGGCTGTTTTTAGGTTTAAAGGGCAAAACATCGTTAATTAACTGCCCTTTTCGGTTTAAATCCCATTATTCGGACGGTATCATAAAAAATTATGGTTCTTCGCGTTTTTTGCGGGCAAACAACGTGGCCATAGCCCCCATGGAAAGCAGGCACAACATGGCCCAGAGGGTTGTTTGGCTCTCGTCGCCGGTTTTCGGAAGGGAAGCCAAAGGCACATTTTCGTCAAAAATATTGGCCAAAGGCACTTCGTCATCCGGTATATCCGCTAACGGTACGTTTTCATCCGGTATATTTGCTAAGGGTACATTTTCCGGAGGTATGGTGCTGGGAGTGTTGCCGCCGCCGGAACCGCCACCAGAACCACCGCCAGTAGTGCTTGGCTGGTTTGGAGTTACGGGTTTTTCCGGATCCTTAGGCCCTTCCGGGTCTTTGGGTTCTTCCGGGTCTTTAGGCCCTTCCGGGTCTTTGGGTTCTTCCGGGTCTTTAGGCTCTTCCGGGTCTTTGGGTTCTTCTGGCGTATCAGGTTTTGGGGTATTTCCCATCCGGAAGCCGACTTCAATGCCCCATGCGGTTTGCTGGTAGAAATCGTTGGCTTCCCCATTGACATAAAGGCTCATGCCGGCCAGCTTACCGGAACCGCCAGAGGCCAGCGTGCCCCATACATAGTTGGCATTGCCGTCATAATAGGAAGCGTTGTCCTTCATATGGTTGCCGACGGCATATTCCCCTTGCGGGTCTTTCCTGTTTTCCTGGTCGCCGGTGATCACGCTAAGAAGCCGTGTGTACATGTAGCTGTAGCCTACGCCGGCAACTTCCGGGTTGGTTTCTTTCAGGCCCGCAGTAGAAGAGTGCCCGCCGAAAATGCCTTCGTTCCGCTCGATTAGCAGGCTGCAGGGAACCTGGGCCAGATTGCTCCATTGTGCCTGGTATTGGCTGCCAAAGAAGTGGTTGTAATAGTCCAGATAGTATTGATGAAGGTCGGCCACGCCATTTTCATAGCCTTTGGCAATTAATTTTTCTGCCAGTACGTCATCTTGTAAATCTTCATCACCCAGATCCGTATCTACGCCGTACAAGTGCCGTAATGCGCCGTTGCTGACCCGGGACGGGACAGACGCTTCCGGCGGGGTTGTGCCGTCAAAAGTGTAAATAGGTAAAACATAGGGCTCTTTTCCCGCATGGCTGGGGCTTTGAAGCACAAAACTGTTGTCTTCATAGGAGAAGTCCTTCCCGGATTTGTTGACAACCTCAATAAATACCGGCCCTAGGGTATCGCCTGGCTGTAGCCCGTTGTTGGTATCTTGCAGATGGGCGTAAGCTGCCATAATATCTTTTGTTGCGTTTATGCTCACCGTATCCCCCTCATATCCTTCCGGAATGGTATAGGTGATGGTGCAGGAAGTCTCTGCTTCATTGTATATACTTTCTACGGTAACGCTGTGGGAAGTGTCCGCAATGTGGGCACGTAATGAGGGGTCCGGGGTGGAAAGGCCGGGGTCATAGGGGACGAGGGCGACTTCAAAATCATCGCGTACCGTTTCCCGGATGGCCTCCAGGTAAATCGTCCTATGGTCATTGGCAGAGTAATAGTGGTTCCAGCCCCCATTGGGGTACGCCATGTCAAGGACAGCCTCATAAGGGACGAGGGCACCGATTTCATAAATCTCTGCCTGTTCGTCATCCATGTTCCGGTAACCTGCCACACGGGTCATAACCGTGTTTCCGTTTTCGTCTGTGACGGATTTGTTTTTGCCCATGAGGGCATGGTTGATGACTATGGCAAAGCTGTCGCCGTCCAGACGGCTGCCGTCCTTATCTATGCCATATACGGTTCCGTCTGCTTCAGCCAGGACGCTTGCGCAATATTGGGTTCCATAACTATGGCCGCTGGGGGTCGCCCCGTCTTCATAAGTATGGATTTCATATACAGTTGCCCCGCATTCGGTACACACGCCTGTTTCAGAGGCAGGCAGGCCGTGGCCGGTTGGGAAGGTGTGGTGGCCGGGTATGGCTTCTGACACCTCTTCCCCGCAAATTTCACAGGAATACCGGATTTCGCCATCCTGGCATCCCGCGGGGGTTATTTGGATCTGGCCTTCGTCTTCCGGTTTTTTGTGGCCGCCTTTGATGACGGTTTCCACATCGCCGCAGAGCAGGCAGTTTTGAACCATAAGGCCGTCTTCCGAACAGGTGGCTTCTTTTACGATTTCCGCTTTATTATTGCCAAAATAGTGGCTGTCAGGGTCGATTTCGGAATCCGGGTCAAAAGACCACAGCCATTTTGCGCCGCAATTCATGCACTCGATGGCTTCCTTATCGGTAGCAGGATATTCGTGGGTGGCGGGGATCAAGTCTTCGCTGCCGCCGCCCGGGAACCAGCTTTCCCAAAGGCTTCCGCCGGACATAACCGCATTATGGGTACATTCCGGGTCTTTGCCGGGAATCGTAGGCTGTTGGCCCTGGCACAGGAAATTTTCCGGATGTTTTGGGTCATAGGTGTATGGATCCAGCTGTTCTTCGGTAGCATGGCTGCAAACCGGGCATTCTTCATTAATGTTGATGTACGAACCCCAAAACCAGGTGCACATGTACTCGCAAGTACACTCCCCATCCGTGGCTTCCAATGTCTGTACGCCCAGCCCTATGATTTCTTCCAGCTGCCCCAACGCCTTGATGAGCTCATCCGTATAAATGTAATCATCGCCTAATTCATCTAACATGGCATTGATTTCGTCTGCGTCTGCGCCCATTTCTTCATCCGTGGAGTAAACACCGTTTTGGTAATTGCTGAGGATGGCTTTGACGGCATCCAAAACGGCCTGGATTGCCTGTTCGTCCTCATCGGCCTCTTCTTCTGGCCTTTCATGGGTGCCGGAATTTTGGGTACTGCCGGCGCTGCCGGATCCGCCAACGGAATCCGAAGGGGTATCCGGATTTTGGGTTTGGCCGGGGTCCTGCATGCTATCGGAACCTTGGGTTTCACCGGAATCCCCGATTTCGCCTTCGGTATCCACCGGGCTGTCGCCTTCTTCTGTGCCCGGATCCCCGGTTTGGCCGTTGTCTTCTGCTTGATCCGGGGTTTCCACGGAATCTGAGCCTTCCGTTGCATTGTTGCCTTCGGAGCCGGTACCCTCATCCGATTGGTCTTGGCTGCTGCCTTGCGAATCGCCTTCGTCCGAGCCGTCTTCCGGATCGCTGTCATCGTTGGTGCCGTCCTGGCTGCCATTGCCTTCGTCCGCGTTATCGTTACCGCTGTCCGCGTTATCGTTACCGCTGCCGTTATCCTGGCTGTCAGAATTGCCGTTGCCGGAGGCATCGTCAAAATTATGGTTGTTGTCGTCTAAGCTGCCGTTGCCTTCGTCCACGTTATCGTTACTGCTGCCGTGGCCGCCGTCTGCGTCGCCGCTGTTGCTGCCGTGGCCGCTGTCTGTTCCGTCACTACTGTTGCCACTGCTATTGTCTGTATTGCCGGAAGCGGTGCCACTATTATCCTCGCCTACACTGTCAGAAGAACCGGCGTTTCCCTCGTCGCCGGTGGTGCCGCTTTCGCTGCCGGAAGAACCGGCACTGCCCTCGTCGCCGGTGGTGCCGCTTTCGCTGCCAGAAGAACTGGCGCTGCCCTCGTCGCTGGTGCTGCTGCTTTCGTTGTCAGTAGGGCTTCCATTGCTTTCGCTTCCGGAACCGGTGCTTTCAACACCGTCGGTAGCCAGGTCGCCGGCAAATGCAGTCAGGGATAACAGATTCATGCTAACTGCCAGGGCGAGGAACAGGGCAAAACTCCGCCTGGCTAAATGTTTTTTGATTTTTTTCATACCTTTTTTATGCTTTCCTTTCTTTGCTAGAAGTCGGATGCAAAGACTCCGGCGGCCGGGCTGGCGTAGTGCTACATTTGCAGAACCTTAGCCCCCATAGCTTTGCGTCCCATCGTTTCCGATGGTTTGCTAATTATAATTAGTGGCTGAGCCGGCATGGCGCATAAAACTGCACGGTAGCCCTCTGGCTTTGCGTCCCTCCCTTTCGGAAGGTTTGCCTTTATAATTAGCAACCAGGCTGACATAGCAATTTAAAATGCCTTAGTCCCTATGGCTTTGCGTCCCGGGGTTTCCTCCGGTTTGCCGATGATTTTGCCCATCTGCATGCCCATGTAATTCGTGGCGGGCTTACCCCCGCAGCCAGTGATGGCGCCTGGTTGCGGGAAGGGGGCCTGGCGGCCTTTTTTCCGTATTGTCCATAAATACCCTCCCTTTCTGATACAAAAAATCCCTGGAATAGCCAAATGGTGGCCGGCGGCACAGATAGAACCATTATCAGGAGTGCCCTGTCTGCCTGATAAATGGAAATGGGCGCCACAGAGGCAAAATGTCTTGCTTACCTGCTATCTACTTCCTTGTAGATCCTGTTTGGCTTGTGCCGGTTTTCTCGGCGCCGTCCCTTAAAGCGTATTTAAAAGTTTAACCTTGCCGCCTGCATGCCTCGTTTGTGGTATGTTTTGCCCTCATCCGGCTGGAACCGCCGGCTACGCTATCCGCATCCGGGCCAACTCATCACAATATATTATGCATATAGGGCGAATAGCAATGTTCAAATACACTTTGAGGCGCCTGTGAAATACCAGAAATCATTTGTTTCTTATAAGGGGAATTATAACAAGCATGAAGTCCAATTTCAAGTTTTTCAACAGGTTTTATTTGTTTTATATGGAAAACAAGGCCTTTTGCCGCCGCAAATGGCAGGGCTTGTGCCTCTACCTTATATTTAATTTTCTGTATCCGGAATGATTTTTATAGGGTGTTCATTTTTAAACGAATTAGCGACAAAGGAAACAGTTTTGGGGGAGGGCATGGGAAAGCTGGCATTAATAACTAATATAAGATAGTTATAATAAATATAAACAGAAAACAATGGAATATAAACATCACTTACTAACAATTCCCCTTATAAGAAGCAAAAATTAACATAATTTAAATAAACCGTTTCTTTCCTTTTATCCTTAGGGGATCCTTTTGGACAAGGATAAATCCATTCATGAAGAATTATATCAGAAAAATTGCCAAAGCATATTGACAAAATTGATATAGTGTTGTACTATTTACCTAGTACATACGAGTGTATAACAAGACAAGGGAGCCTGGGATATGGGGGAGAGCAGAGAGCGGGTGACGAGGGCCGACGTAGCAAAACTGGCAGGTGTCAGCGAGACGATCGTCTCTTATGTGACCAATAACAACCGTTATGTGGCGAAAGAGAAACGCCAGCGGGTAGAGGAAGCCATCCGGATTTTAAATTACCGCCCCAACAACCTGGCCCGGGCTTTGAAGGGAAAGCACAGCAACCAGATTATTTTTATTGCAGACCATATTACCAATGAGTATTTTAGCAGTATTGTCAGCGAGATGGACCAGTATGCCTATGAGTCCGGTTACCTGATTTCCCTGTGCGCCAACCGGAACAGCCCGGAGTTTGTATCACAGGTAATCAGCCGGCAGTTTGACGGCATTATTGTCAGTTCGGCCAGCTTTCCGGAGGAGTATGTGGAGCAGTTTGGCCAGGCAGGGATCCCGGTGGTGGTTTTTCGGCGGCTTCGCCATCAAAGGCCTTTGGAGCGGGTGGCTTATTTAGGTACGGGCCTTTATACAGGGGCCAGGGAGGCTGTGCGTTTCCTGATCGGAAAGGGATGCCAAAATATTATCTATGTGGACCGGATCAGCGCCAGGGGGCATGCAAGCCCGCCGGATGACATGCGTTTTAGCGGCTTCGTGGACGAGATGGAAGAAAACGGTTTTAGGATCGGCCCTAAAAGCGTTATCAGCGGTTGCCGTAACGAGGAAGAACTAAGCGAGGAAGTAAAGCGCCGGCTTCGGACAGGTTCCTTGGTAGACGGTATTTTCGGAAGGAACGATATGATTGCCTGCATTGCCATGACAGCGGCGGTGCAGGCCGGGCTGAAAGTGCCAAAACAGGTTCAGGTGATTGGGTTTGATGATTCCAGCATTAGCCGCCTGTGTACGCCGAAGCTTTCTACCATAAGCATGGACCGGAAAAGGATTGCCAAGACGGCGATTGATATGCTGGTCCAGATGATGGATGGGAGGCAGCCCGACCATGTTGATTTTGAAACTACATTAATCCAGAGAGACAGTACAAAAAGTTAATGGCTTTAACAGCTGTTTGCATCGGGGCTGTTGCCAGTAGGCAGATGCACAAAAGGATATGGCGTCCGCATAGCTTTACGGCGGAGCCATTTCGGCGCAAAGGTTGAAAGCCATTTTCTTTTTACAATGATACACTCGAGTGTATACACAGGGAAGAACCTACATCGGTGTATAGGGAGGATTTGGTTTGGCATGTTTTTTATTTTCCTGTGGGATAAAAATGGTAAATCCGATGAACCATAACAGCCGGTATCCGGACGGACCCGGCGGCACCATGCGGGAAGGCTGTTGAAATACGGCGGGGATTGTAAAGGATAGAAGAAATCATGTTGGACCATTGCTGCAAAAAGGCGAAATCACAAAATCTGCACAGCTTAGCCTGTGGGGTTACAGCCGGGATTACCCTGATATTGGCCATTATGTCAGGATACGCCTTATCCCGGTTTAAAATCCGCTGGAACCAATGGATTGTAGCGGCCTTCCTGTCGGCGCAAATGTTCCCCATTGTAAGCCGCATGATTTCCTTGTATGATTTGCTGGGGAAGGCCAGCTTGATCAATACCCGTACCGGGCTGATCCTGGCGCTAACAGCCGCCATGCTGCCTTTTACCATTACATTGATGGCCAGCTTCTTTGACGGGATCCCCAGGGAGCTGGAAGAAGCGGCGATTGTGGACGGGGCAGGGCGGTTCCAGACTTTGTTTTTGATTGTTATGCCGTTGGTCAAAGCAGGTATGGTTGCGGTAGGGATTTATGCCTTTTTGATGACTTGGGACGATTACCTCCATGCGGTTACTTTGATTCAAAATGACGGCCTAAGGACGCTGTCTGCCGGCGTGGCGTTGCGGTACCTGGGGGAATTGTCCTATGACTGGTCCAAAGTCAACACCATTTCGGTGGTGGGGATCCTTCCGATCCTGTTTTTGTTTTTCTTCTTCCAGAAACATATGGTAAAAGGCCTGGTTGCCGGTGCGGTAAAAGGATAATCCAACGGGTACACTTGGAAATAAGGGGGAAAAGGATGTTAGTGACAAGTAAAAAGATGCTGCTGGATGCAGCGTCAAAAGGATATGCAGTTCCGGCCATCAATACCCAAGGCGGGAATTATGATATTATCTGGGCCGTATGCAAAGCAGCGGAGGATTTGAGGTCCCCGGTTATGTTGGCCCACTATGTGGCCACCGGCGGCTACTCGGGACATGACTGGTTCGTGCAGGTGTGCAGATGGTGCGCCCAGAAAGTGTCAGTCCCGGTAGCCATCCATCTGGACCACGGAGACGGCTTTGGTATTTGTATGGAAGCATTGAAACTGGGTTTTACTTCCCTGATGATTGACGGTTCTGCCAAGCCGATAGAGGAAAACGCAGCCATGGCCAATGAAGTCCTGAAAGTAGCCCAGTGTTTTGACGTCCCGGTAGAGGCGGAGGTCGGGGAGCTGCTGCGCCTTGACAACCTGGGGGCCGTCATGGAAAATAGAAATATTGTGGATCCGGAAGAAGTTCGCCGTTTTCTGGCCTTGTGCACGCCGGATTCCCTGGCGATCGGGATTGGAAACGCCCACGGGTATTATAAAGGGGAGCCAGACATCCATCTGGAAGTCTTAGAGGCAGTGCGCAAGTTTACGGACATCCCCCTGGTCCTCCATGGCTGTACGGGGATGAAGGAAGAGATTATCAAAGAAGCCATTGGGCTGGGCGTGGCAAAAATTAACTTTGGCACAGAGATCCGGTACAAATATGTGGAACATTTGGAAGAGGGGATGCGGGCCTTAGACCATCAGGGGCATTCCTGGAAGTTATCCCGGTTTGCCAATGAAAAGCTCCAGGAGGACGTAAGGAAAATCATCCTTTTGGCCGGCTCACAAGGGAAAGTGTAACGGGATGTTTGGCAGCAAAAAGCAGGTATAGGGGCGCCCAAAAGGGGAAACCAAAAAGAAAGGGGCTTTCTATGGCTGCATAGAAAGAGGGTAGACGATGAAATACAGTGAACTTACCTATAAGGAGATTTACGGGCAGCCGGTTTCATTCCAGGCGGTCAACGACCATTTGGAGGATATTTATGCCGTGTTGGACCAGGTGTTTGCCGAAGATTACGACGAGGTGATATTTACCGGATGCGGTACGTCTTTGTACCTGGCGCAAGCAGCGGCCCATGCCTTTGGCAGCTGCACTGCCATACCGGCCAAGGGCATGTGCTGTTCGGAGCTTTACTATTTCCCTGAGGTGTATGTGGGGAAAGGGAGGAAAGTGCTGGTGGTACCCATCACCCGGAAAAGCTATACCACAGAAGTGAGGATGGCTATCGACAAGGTGCGGGGGTTTGCCGGGGTAAAAAGCTTGTCCATAACCTGCGACCCGGACAGCCGGGCTTACAATGATTATATGGTCTTGTCGCCGGATACGGCAGAAGAGAGCGTGATTATGACCCGGTCTTTCACCAGCATGGTTTACCTTGCCGTGGTTCTGGCCTTTTATGCCGGCGGGAAAAAGGGGAAGATCCAGGAGATGGAAGGCTATGGGGCCCAGTCAGAGGAGTTTTTGCGGGCTGCGGACGCCATGGCGGAAAAAATAGTAAAAGGCCATCCGGAATTAAACCTTTTTATCACTTTGGGGCAAGGGGTCAATTACGGGATTGCCAATGAATGCATGAACAAAATGAAAGAGATGGGGCTGGCTAATTCCGAGGCATACTACAGTCTGGAATACCGCCACGGCCCTATGAGCCTGGTGGATGAAAAGACGCTGGTCATTTTGCTGGGCAATGAGGAAACCGTAGAAGGGGATGCCAAACTGTTGGCCCAGATGAAAGGGTACGGGGCGGTGGTACTGGCAATAGGGAACGATGCCTCGAAAAACTTTGACGGCATGGATTATGTCCTGGATATGCCTTTCGGATACGACAGTTTGCAAAATGCGGCTATGATCGGGTTTATCGGCCAGCTGATGGGGTATTACATTGCGGCGCAGAAAGGGTTGGACGCAGACACGCCCCGGCATTTGTCACAGGCGATTATAATTCAATAAAGATTCGTTTTGGGCTTTCACAGGCAATGCCTGTCCCGTTTATCGGCGGGGCAGGCATTTTTTCTTCTTTTTTTGCTGTTTTTTACATAGGATAAAAAGAAAAACATAGGGGGCAGAACCTATGAAAATATGCATTGATGCCGGACATTACGGCAAGTATAACTTAAGCCCGGCGGACAGCCGTTATTATGAATCGGAATTAACCTGGAAGCTGCATTTAATGCAAAAGAAATACCTGGAGGCTTATGGGGTTGAGGTGGTTACCACCCGCCCGGATTTGAACAAAGACCGGGGGCTTTATGACCGGGGCGCGGCTTCCCGGGGCTGTACATTGTTTATTTCTGACCATACCAATGCTGTGGGGGCAGGGGTAGACAATTCGGTGGATTACCCGGCGGCCTATTGTGCGATCAACGGCAGCGCGGACGGTATTGGCATGGCTTTGGCCCAATGTGTGGAGCGGGTTATGGGAACCCGGCAGCAGGCCAGGATTGAGCATAGGCGGGGTCAGCATGGGGATTACTACGGCGTGTTGCGCGGAGCCACGGCGGTGGGGACGCCAGGGCTGATTTTGGAACATTCTTTCCATACCAACTGGCAGATTGTCCAGTGGCTGCTGGACGATAACAATTTAGAGCGGCTGGCCAAAGCGGAGGCAGATACCATCGCATTGTATTATAACCTGGTCGAACCGGTTCCGGAAGTGAAGTCCGGGTGGATGGAAGAAGACGGTGGATGGCGTTTTTACCTGGGGAATACGGGGGAACCCGTCCGCAACGACTGGTATGAAGACGGCGGGGACTGGTATTGGTTTGACGGGGCCGGCATGATGGTGCATGACAATTGGAAAACAGGGGGAGACGGAAAATGGTACTATTTAAATACCAATGGGGCTATGGCTTGGAACCAGTGGGTACAGTGGCGGGGCGGCCTGTATTGGATGACCCAGGACGGAAGCATGTTTGAAGGGCAGATGTGCCTGGAAACCAATGAGGAAGGGGCCCTGATCCCTTGGGAGGTAACACGGAGGAAGGGCAGCATAGGGGAAGGGCCCGGGAAGGCGCAAGGGGTAAAACCTGGCCAATCTGGGGGCGAATGGTATCAAAACGGCAGCGGGAAGGCAAAAAAAGCCGGTAAAAAGGCAGGAAAGAAAGCCGGAAAACGCAAGAAGGGGAATTGGTAAGGCAGGGATCAAAGCTTAAAAAACCATTACGATTTTTAGAATGTGGTGTATCTTTAAAAAAAGATATGTTATACTAAAACAATTAGCAGGTTGGCATGAAAAGCGTGGCGGTTTTGGGCAAGGCCCGGGAACCGTTGCGCAAAACCTGCAACGGCACTTTTTCCCGGCAAAAAAGCCGGGAAGCAGTATACCAGCGGTTTGAAAAGAATGGGGTGCGGATATGGCAAAAGGATATGACTTGATTATTATCGGATCTGGCCCGGCAGGGCTGGCGGCGGCAATTTATGCCCAGCGGGCAAAACTGGATACTTTGGTGTTGGAAAAAGAGATGATGAGCGGCGGCCAGGTATTGAATACTTATGAGGTAGACAACTACCCGGGGCTGCCGGGGATAAACGGCTTTGACCTGGGGAGTAAATTCCGCCAGCATGCAGAGGGCCTGGAAGCTGTGTTCGCAGAGGATGAGGTCTTGTGTGTGGAATTGGCAAACCGAGAAGAGGGGGATGCGGAGGAAGACGACGGGGGGCGTATGGGCGAAGGGGTGCAGGGGGCAGAAGCAGACCGGCTGCAGGCTGCGGAAGTCCTGTTTTCCGGCACCGGCCCGGAAGAGGGGGATTTGGCCGGCATCGAAGAGGGCCCTCCTGTGGCTGATGGCGGAAATTTTAAAGGCCAGCATGGAAATGGCCGGCTGATATGGAAGAAAGTGGTAGGCAAAAAGGGTTCCTATTTGGCGAAAACCGTAATTATTGCTGCCGGCGCCACACACCGTAAGCTGGGGGTGGCAGGGGAGCAGGAATTGGCCGGCCGGGGGATCAGCTATTGCGCCACATGCGACGGCGCGTTTTTTAAGAAAAAGGTAACGGCAGTGGTAGGCGGTGGGGACGTAGCTTTAGAAGATGCTATTTTCCTGGCCAGGATGTGCAGCCACGTCTATTTGATCCACCGGAGGGACACCCTGCGGGGGGCTAAATCTTTGCAGGAAAAAGCCTTTGCCTTAAAAAATGTGACAATGGTATGGGACACGGTGGTGGAGGGGATCCTGGGAGGGGAAAAAGTAAACGGGCTGGCCTTAAAAAATGTGAAAACCGGGGCTTTGTCCCAACTGGAAGTAGACGGCGTATTTATTGCTGTAGGTATTTCGCCCAATACCGGCCCTTTCCAGGGGCTCCTTAAGCTGGAACACGGATATATCCAGGCGGGGGAGGATGGGGAAACGGAAATACCGGGCGTGTATGCGGCGGGGGATATCCGGACGAAACAGTTAAGGCAGATCGTGACTGCGGCGGCAGACGGCGCCAATGCAGTAACCAGCGCGGAGCGCTATCTGGCAAAATACTAAGGGGGCGTGCGCAGATGAAAAAAGCTTGGGGTATACGGATGGCAGGCTGCCTGTGCATAGGCCTGTGCTACAGTGTGGCGGCTTACGCAAATGTGGGGAAATCCCCGAACCCGGCGGCTAGGGTGACGGCGAAGGAAGATTACTCCCACATCGCAGTCTCCCAGGTGGAAGGCTATGTGAATATCCGGGAACAGGCCAATACTTCCAGCAAGGTTGTAGGCAAGGTTTACAACCATTGTGCGGCAGAGATCCAGGAGGCTGTGGAAGGCGAAGGCGGAACCTGGTACCGGATCCGGTCCGGCACGGTGACCGGTTATATTAAGGCACAATATTTTATTACCGGAGGGGAGGCGCAAAAGCTGGCCCAATCCATTGGAAGGGAGTTTTTAACCGTGGACACGGAAAGCCTGCGCCTTCGGGAGCGGCCGGATTTAAACAGTAAAGTACTGACCCTGCTTTCCCAGGAAGAGCGGTATGTGGTACAGGGGGAAGAAGGGATTTTTTATAAAGTAGAAGTAGACGCGGATTTAACGGGCTATGTGGCAAAGGAATATTGTAAAACCCAGGTGGAGTTTGACCAGGCCGTATCTTTGGAAGAGGAACAGCAAAAGATGGCAGAAGAGGCCAGCCGCAAACAGGAGGCCATGGCTGCTATGGCTGCCTTAGAACAGGCCAGGCAGGGCGCGGCAGACCCGGCCTGGCAAGGGGGGCAACCTCCCCAGGAAACGTATATTGAGGCCCACCCCAATAAAGGCGGGTCTTCCCCCCAGACGTCGGCGCCCGTTTTGGCAAAAGCCCCTTCCCCTGCTTCGCCCCAAGGCCCCCTTTCCGGCCCCGGGGGGGACATGGTAAGGTCGGCAGAGGTGGTGTCGGCTACCAGGGCTGCTATTGTAGCCTATGCGAAGCAGTTTTTGGGCTGCCCCTATGTCTATGGGGGGACAAGCCTGACAAACGGGGCAGACTGTTCGGGCTTTACTCAAGGGGTCTACGCCCATTTTGACATTGAAACGGGGCGCAGTTCCCGGGACCAGGCGGAGCGCGGGAAAGGGATCCCGGTGGAGTCCGCCCAGCCGGGGGACCTTTTGTTTTATGCCAGCGGGGATTATATCAACCATGTGGCGTTATACATAGGCGGCGGGCAGGTGATCCATGCCAGCAATGCCACAACGGGCATTATTATTTCGCCGTACAATTACCGGACCCCATGCAAGGCTGTAACGTTTTTGGATTAAAAGGGGTGGACTATGGTGGAAAAAAGGCAATATGACGGGCTGGATGTGGTAAAGGCGGCTATGGCCATACTGATTGCGGCCCGCCACATGATTCAAGTTTTTTACCCGGCGGAAAGCAAATGGCGGATCGTGGTCGGCGCATGGCTTTCCAACTTGGGGGTTCCGGTATTTTTTATCATTGCAGGTTTTTTCCTGTTCAGGAAAACGGACAGGGGGCGGGTAAAGGAGGGGTGGGAAGCCGTCTTTCGATATTGCGGCCGGATATTGCGGCTGTACCTGATATGGTCGCTGATTTATCTGCCCCTTGATTTATACCAGTGGTACCACGGGAACCGGGATGTGGCCAGGGGGATCCTGTTTTATGTGCAGTCTTTCTTTTTCAGCAGCACAACCGTGCAGCTTTGGTACCTCCCGGCGCTTTTGGCTGCCTGCCTGCTGGTGTGGTTTGCCTATGCCAAGGGGGTAAAGGTGTGGCAGCTGCTGATCGCGACCGGCCTGCTATTTATAGTGGGATGTATCTGCGACAACTGGTATTTTAACCAACAGCTGCCCATGAAGCTCCAGGATTTACTCCGCCTCTACGGAAAGTATTTCCTTACGGTACGCAACGGCGTGTTTTACGGGAGCTTTTTTGTCTGCCTGGGCCTCTGGTTTGCCAAATCCGGCCGTCAAATGCCATTTTGGCCGGCAGCGGCCGGATTTATGGCATTTACTGCAGGGATGCTTGTGGAGGTGATCCGTTGCAGCAATACCAATATGGTATTTACTTCCGCCCCGGCGGCGTTTTTCCTGTTTGCGGCGGCATCGGCGGTAAAAGGGGGGCGCCACGGCCTATGCCTGCGGCTGCGGGGTATGAGCCAGTGGATCTATTTGTCCCATTTCTATTTCTTTTACCTGTTTAGCTGGACTTCCAGATGGAACCCGCTCCCCCATACAAAGAAAGGGGTTACGGTGTCCATTATGGTGCCTCTGCTTCTGTTTGCCTGGAGTATGACGTGGCTGGCGGAGCGGGAAGGGTTCCGGTGGCTGAAAAAGCTGGTTTGAACACCGCGCAAGAGGGCCCTTGCATGGCCAGGTCCGTGGCCATGCAAGGGCCCTTTTATACTGCGGGTATTTTGGTATTAAAATTCCGGTTCAATCAACCCGTAAGAATTGCCTTTCCGTTTATAAACTACGTTGACTTCTTCCGTGTCGGCGTTTAGGAATACATAAAAGCTATGGCCCAACAGCTCCATCTGGACGCAGGCTTCTTCCGGGTCCATAGGTTTGATGCCGAACCGTTTGGTCTTAACGATGCGGATTTCGTCTTCCGGCTCTACTTCCTCGTTCATAAAAAAGTCGGAAAACGCAAGGGCAGATTGTTTTTTATCAATGAGCTTATTTTTATATTTCTTAAGCTGGCGTTCGATAACCTCCTCTACTAAATCAATGGAGACATACATGTCGTTGCTGGATTCTTCTGCGCGGATGATGCTGCCTTTGACTGGAATGGTTACTTCGATGTTCTGTTTGTCCTTCTGCACGCTCAAGGTGACAATCACTTCCGTATTGGGGTTGAAATAGCGGTCCAGTTTTCCGATTTTTTCTTCTACGGCCTCTCTGAGCGCAGGTGTGATGTTGATGTTCCTTCCTGTAATCGTATAACGCATAATCATCAGCTCCTTCTTTTGAGATAGGATAATTATATCACATATGTTTAATAAATTCAATGAAAAAAGGGAAATTGTTGTGACAATTGTTGAGATAAAGTTACTTTTGGGTGTCTTTCTTAGGGGCGATGTGTGAACCGGAAGGGAAAGCGCAAGTCAAGGCTTTTGGCCACATTTTTTTCCGGGATTATTAAATTTATGACAAGTATACAAATCCGGCACTGGGGACAGGGGCGGGTTTGGTGGAAGGGCAGGAAGGAAGGGGATATGTGGATAATGTGGATAACTTGGTGCATAACTCGATTTTGGCTTAAATAGGACAAGTATAGGTGTGGATAAAAATGGAGAATAACCCACAAAGAAAATGTGGATAATGTGGATAAGCATAAAAACGAACATAAATTTTGTGCAATTTGCCCGGTTGACCATAAGTTGTATTTTTATGTTATCTTCGAAAGGCAAAGGACCCGTAGGCCAACAGGCAGAAAGAAAGCGTCCGTTGCAGCCAGGGGCAGGGCAGGAAAATTAATTTTTTGTGAACAGGGAGGAAAAAGTTGAATAAATTTTAGGTTAGTGCTACAATGTATAAGATTGACCTTAGAAGAAGACGATAGAGAAGAGAAAATGAGATAGGAGAGAAAAGGATGAATCTCATAGAAAAGATATTTGGCACCCACAGCGAACGTGAGTTAAAAATGATCTATCCCATCGTGGAAAAGATTGAAGCCATGCGGCCGGATATGATGAAGAAGACCGACGAAGAGCTGCGTGACAATACCCGCGTCTTCAAGGAGAGGCTGGCGCAGGGGGAGACCCTGGACGATATTTTGCCCGAGGCTTTCGCCACGGTCAGGGAAGCGGCCCGGCGGACTTTGAATATGGAGCATTTTCCGGTGCAGCTGATCGGGGGCGTGGTGCTGCATCAGGGCCGTATCGCCGAGATGAAGACAGGGGAAGGGAAAACCCTGGTATCTACCGCGCCGGCATACCTCAACGCTTTGGCCGGAAAAGGTGTCCACATCGTTACGGTCAATGACTACCTGGCAAAACGTGACGCGGAGTGGATGGGGCAGATCCATGAATTTTTGGGCCTGACCGTAGGCGTCGTGCTGAACCCTATGACCTCGGAAGAGAGGAAGGCCGCTTACAATTGCGATATTACCTATGTGACCAACAACGAGTTGGGGTTTGATTATTTAAGGGATAACATGGCCATCTATAAAGAGCAGATGGTGTTACGGGACCTGGATTATGCCATTATTGACGAGGTGGATTCGGTCCTCATAGACGAAGCAAGGACCCCCTTGATTATTTCCGGCCAGAGCGGGAAGTCCACCAAGCTGTATGAAGTATGCGATATGCTGGTCCACCAGCTGGTAAGGGGGGAAGCTTCCGGAGAATTTACCAAGATGAATGCTATCATGGGGGAAGATATTGAGGAGACGGGGGATTTTGTCGTCAATGAGAAGGACAAAGTGGTGAACCTGACGGAAGACGGCGTCCGGAAGGTGGAGGAGTTCTTCCATATCGACAACCTGGCCGACCCGGAAAACCTGGAGATCCAGCACAATATAATCTTGGCCCTGCGGGCCAATTACCTGATGTTCCGGGATAAGGATTACGTGGTGAAAGACGACGAGGTTTTGATTGTTGATGAGTTTACCGGGCGCATTATGCCGGGGAGACGGTACTCCGACGGCCTCCACCAGGCAATTGAGGCCAAGGAGCATGTCAATGTCCGCAGGGAGAGCCGGACGCTGGCTACCATTACGTTCCAGAACTTTTTTAACAAATTCCGCAAAAAATCCGGCATGACCGGCACGGCCCTGACAGAAGAGAAGGAGTTCCGCAATACTTACGGAATGGATGCCATCGCCATCCCCACCAATAAACCGGTCGTCCGTATCGACCATGAGGATGCGGTTTACAAAACGAAAAAAGAAAAATTTAAAGCCGTGGTGGACGAGGTAATCGAAGCCCATGAGAAAGGGCAGCCCGTACTGGTGGGCACGATTACCATTGAGACTTCGGAAATGCTTAGCAAGATGTTAAACCGGCAAGGCGTACCCCACAAAGTGCTCAATGCCAAGTACCATGAACTGGAAGCGGAGATTGTTGCCGACGCCGGCGTACACGGCGCCGTAACCATTGCCACCAATATGGCCGGCCGTGGTACGGATATTAAGCTGGACGAGGAGTCAAGGGCTTTGGGCGGGCTGCGGATTATCGGCACGGAACGCCATGAGGCGCGCCGGATTGACAATCAGCTCCGCGGCCGTTCCGGGCGCCAGGGGGATCCGGGGGAGTCCCGCTTCTATATTTCCTTGGAAGATGATTTGATGCGGCTGTTTGGCTCCGAACGGCTGATGAATATGTTTACGGCCCTGGGCGTACCGGAGGGCGAGCAGATTGAACACAAGATGCTTTCCAATGCCATTGAGAAAGCCCAGATGAAAATAGAGAACAATAACTACGGTATCCGCGAGAACCTGCTAAAATATGACGAGGTCAACAACGAACAGAGGGAGATCATCTATTCCGAACGCCGCAAAGTCCTGGACGGGGGAAACATGCGGGAGCTGATCCTGAAAATGATTACGGATATTGTGGAAAACTCCGTAGACATGTCCATTTCCGACGAACAGAACCCGGAGGACTGGGATCTTGCCGGGCTGAACGCCTTGCTGTTGCCGGTGGTGCCTTTGGGGCAGATTACGTTGGAAAACCATCCGGTGAAAAAGAAGAATGAGCTGATCCATATGCTCAAAGAAGAGGCAATCAAACTGTATGAGGCAAAAGAAGCCGAATTCCCGGATGCGGAACATATCCGCGAGATCGAAAGGGTTATCCTCCTGAAAGTCATTGACAATAAGTGGATGAGCCATATTGACGATATGGATCAGCTGCGGCAGGGGATCGGCCTGCAGGCTTACGGGCAAAGGGATCCGGTGGTTGAGTATAAGATGAACGCTTTCGAGATGTTCGACGCCATGACGGCGGCGATTACGGAAGAAACCGTGCGGATTTTGATGCATGTGCGGGTAGAGCAGAAAGTGGAGCGGGAACCGGCCGCCAAAGTAACCGGCACCAACAAGGACCTGTCTTCGGTGCAGGCGCCGAAACGCCGGGAAGTCCAAAAAATATACCCCAATTCCCCCTGCCCCTGCGGAAGCGGAAAGAAATTTAAGCAGTGCTGCGGGCGGAAGCGGATCTAAGTAAGGGAAGGAATCGGTATTTATAAAATTTAATATAAGGAAGAGGGTGACACGGTGGTAGAACTGGACCAGTATAAGTATGAATTATCTACGTTTCAAAAACCATTAGTGGAAGTGAGGGATTCACTTTGACCTGGACAACAAGGTCAGGAGGATTGACGAGCTAGACAAATCCATGGAAGAGCCCGGGTTCTGGGAAGATGCGGAGAAGGCTGCCAGGCTGGTGCAGGAAGCCAAGAACCTGAAAGACACCGTGGAATTATATCAAGGCCTGGAACAGGAATATGAAGATATTCAGGTCATGATTGAGATGGGGAACGAGGAAAACGACGCTTCCCTGATCCCCGAGATCGAAGAGATGCTCCAGAAGTTTGAGGCCAGCCTGGAAAAGCTGCGTATGGCAACCCTGCTTTCTGGCGAGTATGACAAATGTAACGCCATTTTGCGCCTTAACGCCGGGGCTGGCGGCACGGAATCCTGCGACTGGTGCAGCATGCTTTACCGCATGTATTGCCGGTGGGCGGATAAAATGGGGTATAAGTCGGAAGTCCTGGACTTTTTGGATGGCGACGAGGCGGGGATCAAATCGGTGACAATCCAGATCAACGGGGAGAATGCTTTTGGATACCTGAAATCCGAGAGGGGTGTACACCGGCTGGTACGCATTTCCCCCTTTAACGCGGCAGGCAAACGGCAGACTTCTTTTGTATCCTGTGATGTAATGCCGGATATTGAGGAAGATTTGGACGTGGAAATCAACCAGGAAGACTTGCGGGTGGACACATACCGCTCCAGCGGCGCCGGTGGCCAGCATATTAATAAAACCTCCTCGGCAGTGCGGATTACCCATATCCCGACGGGGATTGTGGTACAGTGCCAAAACGAGCGTTCCCAGTTCCAGAATAAAGACAAGGCCATGCAGATGCTTAAGGCCAAACTTTTCATGCTAAAACAGCAAGAGAACGCGGAAAAATTGTCAGATATCCGGGGCGACGTAAAAGAAATCGGCTGGGGCAACCAGATCCGTTCTTATGTGCTGCAGCCTTACACCATGGTGAAAGATTTGCGGACCGGCGAGGAAACAGGCAACGTGGCCAGCGTGCTGGACGGCGGTTTGGACAGTTTTATCAGCGCATACCTGAAATGGCTAAGCCTGGGCTGCCCCGACCGGAAGGCTTTGTCCGAGGATTAGAAGGCAGCGGCCATGATAAAAGGCTTGCTATAAAACGACAGCAACAAAAGGAAGGCAGGGTGCCTGCAATTTATGCTTGCACCCTGCCTGATTTTGTGCTAATATCTTCCTCGTGAATACAAATGTGTATCCTGTGCGTACAACGTGGGGAGAGATTTTGCTATGACAGAGGAAAAGACCAAATATTTTGTGGTGAAGCAGAAAGCAGTGCCGGAGGTGCTGCTAAAGGTAGTAGAAGCGAAAAAGCTTTTGGAATCGGAACAAGCCGCCACGGTACAGGAGGCGGCAGAACGGGTGGGGATCAGCCGCAGCTCCTTTTACAAATATAAGGATGACATTTTCCCCTTTTATGACAATACCAAGGGAAAGACCGTGACTTTTGTGCTTCAGATGAATGACGAGCAGGGGCTTTTATCTGATTTGCTGCATGTAGTGGCTGTCTATAAGGCCAATATCCTGACGATCCATCAGAGCATCCCGGTCAACGGCGTGGCTACGTTAACGCTGTCTGTAGAGGTCAGGGCCAATACGGGGAACATATCAGAGATGGTAGCGGAGATGGAGGCCCGGCAGGGGATCCACTATGTAAAGATCCTTGCCCGGGGATAGCGGGGCCGGACGGGCAAAATACATTCACGTAAAAAAGCGTAAATCTGGCGCCGAAGGTTTTTGGATGGTTGAAAAAGGATGAAGAAATACAGTGGAGGAGAAAATTATGATGTATGCGGCAATTATGGGCTATGGCACCATTGGCTCAGGCGTGGCGGAAATTTTGGAAGGAAACCGGGAAAAGGTCGCCAAGGGCGCAGGGCAGGAGATTGCGCTGAAATATGTGTTGGATTTGCGGGAGTTTCCGGACAGCCCGGTGGCAGACCGGATCATCCACGATTTTGAGAAGATTGAAAAAGACCCACAGGTAAGGCTGGTGGTGGAGGCCATGGGAGGTTTGAACCCCGCCTACCCCTTTGTCAAAGCATGTTTGAACGCCGGCAAGCATGTGGCCACTTCGAATAAGGCCCTGGTAGCGGCCCACGGGACGGAGCTGCTTGCCCTTGCAAGGGAAAAAGGGGTCAATTTCTTTTTTGAGGCCAGCGTGGGCGGCGGAATCCCGATTATCCGGACGTTGTACCGCTGTTTGATGGGAGAGGAGATCCAGGAAATCACAGGCATCCTCAACGGAACCACGAATTACATTTTGACAAAAATGGAAAAAGAAGGGGCTTCCTTTTCGGATGTGCTGAAGGAGGCCCAAGAATTAGGGTATGCGGAGAAGGATCCGGAGGCGGATATAAAAGGGTACGACACTTGCCGTAAGATTGCCATCTTAACTTCCTTGGTGACCGGAAAAGAAGTAGATTATCAGGATATTTATACGGAAGGGGTTACAACGGTTACGGATATGGATTTCCGCTATGCCAAGAAGCTGGGGGCTTCCATAAAGCTTTTTGGCACCAGCCGCATGGAAGGGGAGGCTGTCCATGCCTGGGTAGCGCCGGTGATGGTTGGGAAAAACCATCCCCTGTATGGGGTGGGCGGGGCCTATAACGGCATTTTAGTAAAAAGCGACAAGCTGGGCACCTCCATGTACTACGGAAGCGGCGCGGGGAAACTCCCCACAGCCAGCGCCGTGGTGGCGGATTTGATTGAGGCGGCCCAGAATGAGGGCAAAAACGTGCCCATTGGCTGGAACGGCCAACGGCTGGCGCTGGCCGGCATGGATACTTTTGACTGCCGCTATTTCGTCCGGGTCGCCGGGGATGCCGCCGGCAAAAAGGGGCAGGTCGAGGATATGCTAGGGAAAGGGGAAACCATTGTGCTGGAAGGCGCAGACGAGTTTGCCGTGGTCACTCCACAGATGAGCGAAAGGGAATTTAAAGAAAGGGCTATAAAATTGGAACAGGCTTGCCGGAACCTCAATGAAGAGGGGATCCGGCAGATGATCCGGACAGAACTCTGAAATATAAGCCCTGCCGCCAAAACAGCTAAATAAAGGGCAGGGGATCCATGGTAAAGGAAAGAAGGCCGCCAAGCTCGGAAACGGAAATTGTTTTCGGGCTTTTGGCATGCGGCAGCCCCGGCTCCATAATCGGGGGATAGGGGCAGGGGCCAGGGGCTACTTGAAAGAGAAAGCGTTTATCAGATCCTGGTACTGCCGCATAAATTCCCGGTGCATAGCTACGTAGCTGGGGTCGTCCAACATCCGTATGGTCATAACATAAAGGCCCAGCACAAGAAAACTGCAGAAAATGCCCCAAAAGCCCATCAGCGACCCGATAATGGCGGGCGCAGACATGGAATGCCGGTTTTTGGATATATAGGCCATCATCAGGGCCATAGCGCCGCATAACAGCTGTAACGGCGGGGACATGCAGGCAAACAGGGCCAAAATGCCGGCCGTGATGCTAAGCATGGAAAAAAAGGCGGTTTTCCTGTCAGGGGGTTGTAAATGATTTTGCTCCATAATCGTTCCTCCGGGGTAACTTGCTTTTGAATTACCATTGTATCACGAAATGGGCCGGCGCTCAAGAGGTTTTCTTTTCCTCCCCGTTTTGCCTGACGGGGCAAATGGGCCATGCGCAGCCGGAAAGCAACGCGGCAGGATTAAAATTTAC
Source organism: uncultured Lachnospiraceae bacterium (assembly GCA_910584845.1). Taxonomy (GTDB): domain Bacteria; phylum Bacillota; class Clostridia; order Lachnospirales; family Lachnospiraceae; genus Brotaphodocola. The sequence continues at coordinate 8,219 of CAJUDH010000001.1, read as the reverse complement.
CTTTCTCGGCTGTATGTGCCCTTGCCAAGAGAGGGTAAGATGAATTATAATATACAGGCGGAAAGAAAGTATAAAATCTGGCGGCGGTGAAAGGGCCAGGACCGTAAAGGGAATAAGACAGGTGAATGATATGGACATTATAAAAGTATTGCATCAGGAATTGCAGATTGGCTATAAGCAGGCGGAAGCAGCCGTACAACTTATCGACGAGGGGAACACCATCCCCTTCATTGCCCGGTACCGGAAGGAGGCCACGGGGGCCTTGGACGACGAGGTGCTGCGGAACCTGGACGAAAGGCTGAAATACCTGCGGAATTTGGAGGAGAAAAAAGGGCAGGTGCTTTCTTCCATCCAGGAACAGGGGAAATTAACCCCGGAACTGGAGCGGCAGATTTTGGAAGCCATGACCCAGGTGGCGGTAGACGATTTATACCGCCCGTTCCGGCCGAAACGCAGGACCCGGGCCATGATTGCCAAAGAGCGGGGGCTGGAGCCCCTGGCGGATTTGATTGCGTTGCAAGAGGCGCAGGGGCCATTGGAAGGACTGGCCGGGCCTTATGTGTCAGAAGAGAAGGAAGTGGCCACCGTGGAGGACGCTATCGCCGGGGCGAAAGACATATTGGCAGAACGGGTTTCGGACAATGCCCAGTACCGTGCCTATATCCGGAAGGCCACTATGGAACAGGGGATGGTCCGCTCCCTGGCTAAAGACGAAAAAGCCCAGTCGGTTTATGAAATGTATTATGACTATGAGGAGCCGGTAAAACGTTTAGCAGGCCACCGGATCCTGGCATTGAACCGGGGGGAAAAGGAAAAGGTCCTGGCCGTGAAGGTGGAGGCCCCCGAGGAGGCCATCCTCCGTTACCTGGAAAAGCAGACGGTTACAAAAGAAAACCCTTATACATCGCCAGTATTAAAGGAGGTAGTGGCAGACAGCTATAGCCGCCTGATCGCCCCGGCCATTGAGCGGGAGGTCCGGGGGGAGTTGACAGAGAGGGCTGAGGCCGGGGCTATCAAAGTATTTGGCAAAAACTTGGAACAGCTTTTAATGCAGCCCCCCATTGCCGGAAAAGTTGTGCTGGGGTGGGATCCGGCTTTCCGGACCGGCTGTAAGCTGGCGGTGGTGGACGAGACGGGGAAGGTGCTGGACACCACGGTGATTTATCCCACCGCGCCGCAAAACAAGGTGGAGGCTTCTAAGGAAACGTTGAAAGCGTTAATCAAAAAATACCATATTTCCCTGATTTCCGTGGGGAACGGCACAGCATCCCGGGAATCGGAAATGGTGATTGTAGATTTGCTGAAAGAGGTTGCCGAACCGGTACAATATGTGATCGTCAATGAGGCCGGGGCGTCGGTGTATTCCGCCAGCAAGCTGGCTACGGAAGAATTCCCAAATTTTGACGTGGGCCAGAGGAGCGCCGCTTCCATTGCCCGCCGCCTGCAAGACCCCTTGGCGGAATTGGTGAAAATAGACCCCAAGTCCATTGGCGTAGGCCAGTACCAGCATGATATGAACCAAAAAAATTTAAGCGGGGCTTTACAGGGCGTAGTAGAGGATTGTGTCAACAAAGTAGGGGTAGACCTGAATACGGCATCTGCTTCTTTGTTGGAATATGTTTCGGGCATTACCAAAACCATCGCTAAAAATATTGTTGTTTACCGGGAGGAAAACGGCGCGTTTTCGGACAGGAGGCAATTGCTGAAAGTGGCTAAGCTGGGCCCTAAGGCATATGAGCAGTGTGCCGGGTTTATGCGGATTTCCGGCGGGGCAAACCCTTTGGACGGCACATCGGTACATCCGGAGAGCTATGGGGCGGCGCTGGCCCTTTTGTCCAGGCTGGGCTATGGACCGGATGATATTTCCGGGGGCGGCCTGAAAGGGCTGGGGAAAAAAGTCCATGATTACCAAAAGCTGGCAGAGGAATTGGGGATAGGAGACATGACGCTGAAAGACATTGTGAAGGAATTGGAAAAACCGGCCCGGGACCCCCGGGAAGAGATGCCCAGGCCGATTTTGCGGACCGACGTGCTGGAGATGAAAGACCTGACGCCGGGGATGGTCTTGAAGGGCACGGTACGCAACGTCATTGATTTTGGCGCGTTTGTAGATATTGGGGTCCACCAGGACGGGCTGGTACATATCTCCCAGATTTCGGATAAATTTATCAAACATCCCATGGAAGCGGTGGGCGTAGGGGATATTGTGGAAGTGAAGGTGCTTAGCGTGGATGTGGCAAAGAAAAGGATCGGGCTTACCATGAAATTATAGGAAAGGGTCAAGAATGAAAGAAAAAATCAAATTCCAAGTGCAGCTGACCACAAAAGAGCTGTGGCAATTTTCCATGTACCATGCCAATTCCGGCCTTATGGGGGCGTTCAACCTGATTTTTACGGCGTTGGCTTTTGCCTTGCTGGTGATCCGGTGGGGGAGCCTGACCAATGGCAACCGCCTGCTGCTGTGCTGCTGCCTTCTGATTTTTACGGTGCTACAGCCGCTGATCCTTTACAGTAAAGTGAGGAAACAGGCCAAAGCCCCTGTAATCCAGTCCCCTATGAACCTGTCTTTCGATAAGGAAGGGCTTGAGGTGGAACAGAACGGGCAAGGGGCTAAATTTACCTGGGCGCAGATGGGGCGTATAGACCGGAAACCTACCATGGTAGTGGTGTATATGGACCGGGTGCACGCCTACCTGCTGCCCAAAAAGGCGATGGCGGGGAAGGAAGAAGCCTTTTACCAGCTGGTGAGGGAACAGTTGCCTAAAGAACGGCGCCGGGGGATTTAAGGGAGGACAGCAGGGGAAATGGACGTCAGGGAAAATAAAAAGACGGTGTGGGAAACCAACGGCCCTTTGGAAACCAGCCGGTTGGCTTACTGTTTGGGGCAGCAGGCGCAGCCGGGGCAGGTATATGGACTGGACGGCGATTTGGGGGCGGGCAAGACCGTGTTTGCCCAAGGTTTTGCCTCCGGCCTGGGGATAGAGGGGCCGGTAAACAGCCCTACTTTTACCATTATGCAGCAGTATGAAGACGGAAGGCTGCCATTGTACCATTTTGACGTGTACCGGATCGGAAGCCTGGAGGAGATGGAAGAGGTGGGGTACGAAGATTGCTTTTACGGGGACGGCGTATGCCTGGTAGAATGGTCGGATTTGATTGAAGGCCTTTTGCCAAAGGAAGCGGTCCGGATCCGGATCGAGAAGGATTTGAGCAGAGGGTTTGATTACCGCAGGATATTGGTCGGCCCTTGCCGATAGGGGGCAGACGTTTGGAAAACCATATCTGCCATTGGCAATTTCTGCCGTTCAGGGCAGGAAACGGAGGAGATCATGATAATATTGGGAATCGAGAGCTCGTCCCTCGTGGCTTCGGTAGCTTTGGTGGCGGACGGGGCCGTTTTGGCGGAATATACGGTGAATTTTAAGAAAACCCATTCTCAAACGCTGCTCCCCATGATAGACCAGATGGTGCAGATGCTGGAATTGGATTTGGGTTTGGTAGATGCCATCGCCGTATCAGGGGGGCCAGGGTCTTTTACGGGGCTGCGGATCGGGTCGGCTACCGCTAAGGGGCTTGGTTTGGCATTGGATAAGCCGCTAATCCACGTACCTACCCTGGATGCCATGGCATACAATCTGTTTGGGGCCGCCAGCCTTTTGTGCCCTATGATGGATGCCAGGAGGAACCAGGTATATACGGGCCTGTATCATTACCGGCGGGAACTGGAGGTGGTGAAAGCCTCCTGTGCCATGGATGTGGGGCAGCTGGTGGAAGAATTGAACGGGCGGGGGGAACCGGTGGCCTTTCTGGGGGACGGCGTTGCCGTTTATGATTCCCAGATCCGGGAGCGGATCGCCGTCCCCTTCCAGTATGCCCCTGCCCAGTCCAACCGGCAGAGGGCGGCTTCTGTGGCTGCTTTGGGCGCGGTTTATTTTGCCGGCGGGAAAATAGAGGCAGCCGCCAGCCATGTGCCCAATTATTTGCGCAAAGCCCAGGCCGAACGGGAGCTGGAGGAAGCCCTACGGCAGGGGAAAACCGGCGAACTGGCGGCCGGGCACAGCCTTGGGCCGGGAGGCGCCTGGTGATCCGCCGGATGGAAGGCGCTGACCTGGCGCAGGTGGCAGAACTGGAGAAGGCCTGCTTCACGGAAAACTGGTCTTATGGTTTGCTGGAGGCCGGGCTACATAGCCGGTTTGATGTCTATTTAGTGTTTGAACAGGAAGAAAAAATTTGGGGGTACTGCGTTTTGCGCCTGTTGGCAGGGGAAGGGGAAATCCAGCGGATCGCCGTGCTGCCGGAAAAGCGCCGGATGGGAGTGGGAAGAAAATTGATGGAAGCAATGGTAGGACATGTCAGGAGGAACCAAATACATGCGGTCAGTTTGGAGGTCCGCGAAAGTAACTTTGCCGCCAGAAAACTCTACAAATCCTTTGGTTTTGCGGAAGAAGCCATGCGTAAGGGCTACTACCACAACCCGGCGGAGGATGCGGTTGTCATGTGGAGGAGAGGGTAGCAGGCAGGCCATATACAACATTTTCCACTTAAAAAATGCAGAATTTTGTCTTATAATGTAGGGGTATCCGGTACGGCGGATGCCCCGTTTGACTTTGTATGCGTACACCTTCTTCAAAAGCAGGACGGGGCGCGGCTTATGGAAAGAGTACTCAGAAAAACAGGAAGAAAGGGCGAGAATAAGATGAAAAAATACAAAAGTGGCGGTCAACTGGAAGCGGTAATCTGCAATTGTTGCGGCAAAAAGCTGGTGGTAAAGAACGGGGTCCTCCGGGAAGGGGCGATTTCCGTCCACCACGCATGGGATTTCTTTTCGGAAAAGGACGGTGAAGTCCACCATTGGGACATGTGTGAGGAATGTTACGACAATTTGCTGAACCAGTTCCGGCTGGAGCCGGATGTGGAAGAACAGGTTGAATTCGTTTAAGGAGTGTGCTATCATTCTATCAAGTGCGGGGCATTAAGGCAATTGCCGCATGAAAATAGAAGACGGTAATGGCTGGAGCGTGTTGGAAAACGGGCCCAATATACCGCAAGGCAGGGCGCGTATGCCGTAGGCGCCGTTGCGGGGGCAGGGGCCAGAATGCCCAAACGTACTCTTGACCGCAGAAACCGTTACGGAGAAGAAGGGCGGCACATATATGTTGGATGTTTGTTTGTTGGGGACAGGGGGGATGATGCCCCTGCCGTACCGTTGGCTGACCTCCATGATGGCCCGGTGTGAAGGCAGCAGCCTGCTGATTGACTGTGGCGAAGGGACGCAGGTGGCCCTAAAGGAAAAGGGGTGGAGCCCGAAGCCCATTGATGTGATCTGCTTTACCCATTACCATGCAGACCATATCAGCGGGCTGCCCGGGCTTTTACTTACCATGGGAAATGCGGAACGGACCGAGCCGGTGGTTTTGACGGGCCCCAAAGGGCTGGAACGGGTGGTGGCGGCTTTGCGCTGTATTGCGCCGGAGCTGCCTTTCCCCCTGCGGTTTATAGAATGGGAAGAGGGCCGGCAGCAGCTGCGTACCGGCCCCTACGTGATCGACGCATTCCGCGTAAACCATAATGTGGCTTGTTACGGCTATGCGGTCTCCATTCCCCGGGCCGGCCGTTTTGACGTGGAACGGGCGAAGGGGCAGAAGGTCCCGATGAAAGCCTGGAGCCGGCTGCAGAAGGGGGAAGCGCTGGAGGTAGATGGTGTAACCTATACCCCTGACATGGTCCTGGGGCCGGAGCGGAAAGGGCTGAAAGTGGTTTATTGCACGGATACCCGGCCAGTGCCGGTGATTGCCGAGTATGCCCGGGGCGCAGACCTGCTGATCTGTGAGGGCATGTACGGGGAAGAGGGCAAGGAAGCCAAAGCAAGGGAATACAAGCATATGACGATGTATGAAGCGGCCCAGCTGGCCCAAAAGGCCCAGCCAAAGGAGATGTGGCTTACCCATTACAGCCCGTCCCTGACCAGGCCGGAGGAATTTATGGAAAAGGTGCGAAAGGCCTTTCCCCGTGCCAAAGCAGCCAGGGACGGCTGGACGGCGGAGCTGGCTTTTGCCGAAGAGGAGGCCGGGGCGGAATGAAAGACGTGTTAATATTGGCTATTGAGAGTTCTTGCGACGAGACGGCGGCCTCTGTGGTCAAGAACGGCAGAGAGGTTTTGTCCAATGTCATTTCTTCCCAAATTGCGCTCCATACACAGTTTGGCGGAGTAGTGCCGGAAATTGCCTCCCGCAAGCACATGGAGAGGATCAATCCGGTGATTACCCAGGCCCTGGCAAATGCAAAGGTTGCTTTGGCGGACATTACGGCCGTAGGGGTGACTTACGGGCCCGGTCTGGTGGGCGCTTTGCTGGTAGGCGTGGCAGAGGCCAAGGCCGTTGCCTACGGGGCGAAAAAGCCACTGGTCGGCGTGCACCATATAGAAGGGCACGTGGCGGCTAATTTTATCGAACATAAAGATTTGGAGCCGCCGTTCGTGTGTTTGATCGTGTCCGGAGGCCATACGCATCTGGTGATTGTAAAAGGCTACGGGGAGTTTGAAATTATCGGGAGGACCCGGGACGACGCGGCGGGGGAGGCTTTTGACAAAGTGGCCCGTGCCGTGGGCCTTGGTTACCCCGGCGGCCCCAAAGTGGACAAGGCTGCCAGGATGGGGAATCCCCATGCGATGGAATTCCCCCGTGCCAAAGTGGCGGGGGCCCCTTATGATTTTAGCTTCAGCGGGCTTAAATCTGCCGTGCTAAACTACGTGAACCATGCAAAAATGACGGGGGATGAGATCTGTGTCCCCGATGTGGCGGCTTCGTTTCAAAACGCGGTGGTGGAAGCTTTGGTCAGCCGGACTATCCTGGCAGCCAAAGAATATGGACACGGCAAAGTGGCTATCGCCGGCGGCGTGGCCTCCAATACCGCCTTGCGGGCAGCCATGGCTGCGGCCTGCAAGGAATGCGGGCTGGGCTTTTACTACCCTTCCCCTGTCTATTGTACGGATAACGCGGCGATGATCGGCGTGGCGGCTTACTATGAATACCAGAAAGGCACCCGGCACGGATGGGATTTAAACGCCGTCCCTAATTTAAAGCTGGGGGAAAGGTAAGGGTATGGGGCAAAATCGGGTAGGGGCGGTGGTTTTGGCCGGGGGCCAGGGGAGGCGTATGCACAGCGCCGTACAGAAACAATATTTGATTTTGGCAGGGAAACCGTTAATCGTATACTCTTTGGAAGCCTTTATGCGCAGCCCAGTCGATGAAACCGTCCTGGTAGTGGGCGCCGGGGAACAGGAATACGCACGGCGGGAAATTTTGCTGCCTTATGGCATGGAAAAGGCAGTGGCAGTGGCAGAAGGCGGAAAAGAACGGTACCATTCCGTCTATGCCGGCCTTCAGGCGCTGCAGGGATGTGATTATGTGCTGATCCATGACGGGGCGCGGCCGCTGGTGACCCAAGAAATCATATGCCGGGCCATCCAGGGGGCCGTTGACCACCAGGCTTGTGTGGTAGGCATGCCGGTAAAAGATACCATTAAGGTTGCAGACGACAGGGGGTATGCGGCAAATACGCCGGACCGGGCCCGTTTGTGGCAGGTTCAAACCCCCCAGGCATTTTCCTATGCTTTGGTGCGGCAGGCGTACGATCGGCTGATGGCAGACGAATCTTTGCAAGCCGGGGTTACGGACGACGCTATGGTGGTGGAAGGGGTAGCCGGACATAAAGTAAAGCTGCTTTTGGGGAGTTATGAAAACCTGAAAGTAACTACGCCGGAAGATATGGTATTGGCAGAAGCCCTGCTCAGGAAGCGGTTAAGGTAAGTTTGGCCGTCAGGGCGGCCTAAGGGCCGAACCCCGGCCGGCACCGCCATGGGCCGGCGGCCCGCGGATGATAGGGGCACCCGGCAGACTGCTTGACGTTGGGGGTTAAGGCACCGCCATGGGCCGGCGGCCCATGGATGATAGGGCCCCGAAGGGGAGGCAGCACCTATTTGTAAAAATATGTAAAAAAATGGAAAAAAACTATTGACAGATAAAAAGAAGAGTGCTAAAATACATAACTGTTGCGCCACAGAAAAAATGAAACACAATTTTTCCTGGCGGTTGCCAAAAAATAAAAAACAAAAAACCGCTTGACAAAATATGCACTATCTATTAGAATAGAAAAGCGCATTTGAGGAGAGGTATCGAAGTGGTCATAACGAGGCGGTCTTGAAAACCGTTTGTCCGCAA